>NZ_JBEXMY010000001.1:1231495-1235397 GCF_040610805.1 Kribbella sp. NPDC003557 | reverse complement strand
CCGCCGAAGCCGAGGCCGACTACTATGCACAAACCCGAGACGACCGACCGGTCGTCCACACATAACCGAGGGTGCACCAAACCCGGGACGGTTCAGGCTCCCCGGCTACGTGGCGCATCGCGGGCACGCCGGGCACCGCCGACACGCCATGCGTCCCGGGCACGCCGGATACCCCAGACATCACAGGAGCACCGGGCGCACCGGGCGCACCGGGTACGCCGGGTACGCCGGGTACGCCGGGTACGCCGGGTACGCCGGGTACGCCGGGTACGCCAAGCACACCGGGTACACCAGGCACGCCGGGCACGCCGGACACCGCGGGTACGCCGGACACCGCGGGTACGCCGGGCACAGGAGGTACGCGGGGGACCTCGGGGACGGCAGGCACGCCGGTTACGCCAGGTTCAGCGGGTACGCCTGGTACGCCGACCGCTGCGGATACGCCCGGCACTCCGGGTACGCCAACCACGGCGCGCATGCCAGGTACACCGGGTACGCCAGGTGCTCCGGCTACACCAGACTCCGCGGGTACGTCGGGCGCTGCCGATGCGCCATGCGTGCCGGGTACAGCGGACATCTCAGGAGCGTCGTCGGGCACCGCGGGTACGCCGGGCACTGGAGGCACGCCAGACATCCCAGGTAGGCCGGGTACGCCGGGCACGTTGGGGGCTGCGGATCCGCCAGGCATCCCGGGTACGCCGGCTACTGCAGGCAGAACCGGCGCGCTCGACATCCCAGCCACGCCGGGTACCTGAGGTACGCCAGGCGTCTCGGGCGCCTCAGGTACGCCGGGGACTGCAGATTCGCCGGGCATCTCAGGTGCGCCCGGCGCTCCGGGCACGACCGGCGTCCTGGGGATGTCGGGTGCCCGTGGCGGAACCGGCACGGCGGATGTTCCAGGCGCGGTGGCTACCTCAGGTACGCCGGGCAGTCCGGGCATTCCAGGTACGCCGGGTGCGTCGGGCATTTCTGGTGCGGCGTGACCGTCGGGGAGGGTGGGCAGGTCGGACGGTTGGGGTGTGTCTGGCTCGCCAGGGGTGTCGCGTGCATCGGTTGGCGGGGGCGTGGTTGGTGCTGCGGGCTTGTCGGGTATGCCGGGCGGCGCGGTCCCGCCGGGCGCCACGGGCGGGTCGGGCGGCCTGGGTGGGGTGGGGTGTGGGGGTTGGGTTAGTTGGTGTAGGTGGGCGAGTTGTTTGGCGAGGGTGGTGGGGATGTCGGTGGGTTCGGTGCCGTGGATGCGTTCCATGACGGCGTAGGGCGCGTTGATCAGGCGGTGGGTGGCGTCGTAGTGCACGATCGCGGGGGTTCGGACGCCGACGGCGCGGGCGGCGGGGACTACGTGGGTTTCCTTGAGTAGGTCGGGCTCGTATCCGGGGCGGCACACCCGGAGGAACAGGTGCTGGCCGAGTACGAATGCGCGGTTGGCTACGCCGCCGGCGACCTCTCTCACTTCTGCGGGGCCTACGCCGTGGCGACGGGCCACGGCGGCTAGTCCGTCCAGGAAGTCTTGTTGGTCAGCCAATCCCCAGCTCCGTCGGTCGCGCGAAACCGCCGGCAGGACCGTGCGGGCGCCGGTGGTTTCACCGAGTTTGATGTACTGCGGGTGTGCGTGTCGATGTGAATCCGGAGGCTGTCGGGCGGCGGGAGTTCTATGCGCTGCTGAACTCGGTGGTCGTCCCGCGGCCCATCGCGTGGGTGTCGAGCCGGTCGGCTGCCGGAGTGCTGAACCTGGCGCCGCACTCGTTCTTCACCGTGTCGTCCGTGCAGCCGCCGATGGTGCAGTTCACCTCGGTCGGACGCAAGGACAGCCTGAACAACGTCGAGGCGACCCGTGAGTTCGTGGTGAACTTCGCCGCGGAGCCGCTCTACGAGCAGGTGAACGCGTCCGGCACCAACTTCCCGCCGGACGTCTCCGAGTTCGAGGCGATCGGGGTGACCGCCCAGCCGTCGCGGACGGTCGCCGTACCCCGGGTCGCCGAATCGCCGGTGGCGCTCGAGTGCACGCTGCACACGACCGTCGAGCTCGGCGACTGCACCCTCGTCATCGGTCAGGTCCGGCATCTCGCGATCGACGAGGCGGTGCTGGACGGCGATCACCCCGACGTCCGTCGCCTCCGTCCGCTCGCCCGCCTCGGCAAGGACGAGTGGACGACCCTCGGGGAAGTCCGGTCGATCTCCCGCATCCGGTACTCCGATTGGCCCGGCCATTTCAAGAAGCCGGACGGAGACAGCCCGGCAAGCTAGTACTCCGCCCAGCTCGTGAGTGGGTGCCCGCGATCCGATCGACGCCCGACACCTCCTGCGAGGTTGCTGGGTGACCGTCGCCAGGTCGACACCGGTTCTTGCGCGGGCTCGCGGTGATGCGCGGGGTCGGGGAGCATCACTTGCCGATTTGGGTGCAAGCCCTGCCTGGACGAAGAACCCGGTGTCGCCGACCTCACCGCGGCTCCGCGGGGCCGACTACAGTCGCGGCTGATCTCGAGCTCCGGTTGCCGTGCCGGGAGAGCGACGGACCACGACGCCAAGCGCGGTAGCGCGCGGCGCGTCAAGGGACAGCCACTGGTGCAGCACCTGATGCTTGCGGTTGGCAACCTTCTCAGGAGAGGTCGCGGGTGGGCGGTGGTTCTTGGGTGGCGAGGAGTTTGGTGAGGGTTTCGAGGGTGGGGGAGAGGCGTAGTGGGGTGTGGTCGGGGAGGGCTGTGGTGGCGGGGTGCCAGGTGAGGTTGGGGGTGACCAGGTAGACCTCGGGGGACAGGGGGCCGGGGTCGCGGGCGTGGCAGCGGGCCGCGACGTTGAGCAGGACGCCTAGGGCGGGGATGACGGTTAGGTCCTCGATCACGTGTAGCAGGAGGGTGTCCCGGGCAGGTATGGCGGCTAGGAGTCCGTGGGGTGCGTGCTGCAGGTTCAGTGAGTCGCGGAGGACAGTGTCTAGGACCAGTGCGCGGGAGGCTGCGAAGGGTGTGCCGGTGATGAAGGCCAGGCGGAGGTCGTCGTGCTCGACGTATTCGACTTCGTCTTTGACGCGGCGGAGGTTGGCGAGGCCGAAGCGTTCGGCGTCCGACCAGGTGAGGCCCAGGTCGGTGGGCTCGAGGTACATGGTCACGACGCCGTCGGTCTGGGTGGACGGGACGGAGATCAGGCCGGGCAGGAAGTCGGGGCGGTCGGCGGTCCAGTCGGGCGGCAGCGCTGCGCGGGGGACCAGTCGTTGGATGAGGTCGCGCTCGGGGTCGGTTGGTGGCGTCGGTGGGCCCTGGCGGAGTTGCGCCAGGATCTCGTGGAAGTGTTCCTCGATCACGTCTGGCCAGCGGTCCTCGTCGACGCGGGACAGGATGCGGGCGAGATTGCTGAGTCCTAGGACCGGGTTGTCGGTGGAGCGGTCGGCCGGGACGAGGGCGGCGCCGCCCTGGTAGCCGACGGCTAGGCCTAGGTCGGCAGCGGTCCGCAGGGCGAGGTGGATGAGTCGGTTGGACTGACGTCGGGACAACGGCGGCAGGACCGGGTCGGAGCAGCCTGTCTCGGGGAAGTCGTTGCTGTGGGCATGTTCGGTGGTGTCGGTGGTCATCGTCGGGCCTCCTGGTCTGCGGAGAGTCGGCAAGGCGTCGTCGGGAGTCGGGGGAGAGGCGGCGGAGAGTCCGCGAGAGCGGCAGAGAGAGCTGGCGGAGAGTCCGCGCGAGTCGGCCTGGAGTTGGCGGGGGCGGGCGTCGGGGGGGTGGCGGGAGTCGGCGGGGTCGGGGGGAGTCGGCGAGGGGGTCCGCGAGAGTCGGCAGGGAGTCGGCGAGGGGGTCCGCGAGAGTCGGCAGGGAGTCGGCGAGGGAGTCGGCAGAGAAAGTACGAGGATCGGGGCGTGCCCGAGCACGCGAATCCACGCCTGTGGACAAGCCGGCGGGATACCCTGCGGCGAG
>NZ_JBEXMY010000001.1:552624-1231398 GCF_040610805.1 Kribbella sp. NPDC003557 | reverse complement strand
CAGCCAGCAGCAGTCAGCCAGCAGCAGTCAGCCAGCAGCAGTCAGCCAGCAGCAGTCAGCCAGCAGCAGTCAGCCAGCAGCAGTCAGCCAGCAGCAGTCAGCCAGCAGCAGGCCAGGTGAGCAGCCGGCCGAGGGCTAGCTAGCCAGTTGGGTGCTTGCCGGTTGGGTGGCAGTCAGTAAGTAGTTCGGAAGAAGGAGTGTGTGCATGGCCATCAGCCCGTCGTCGCGGTCGACCTCGGAGACGCGGCTGTCGTTGTCGCATATCACCGCGCAGAACGAGACGAATCTGCTCGGCACCGTGCACGGTGGTGTGATCATGACGTTGGTGGACTCGGTCGCCGGGGTGGTCGCCGCGCGGCACTCGGGCGGTGCGGCGGTCACGGCGTCGATGGACGAGATGGTGTTCCTGGTCCCGGTGCGCGTCGGCGACGTCGTGCACTTCAGCGGGCAGGTGAACTGGACCGGCCGGAGCTCGATGGAGGTCGGCGTCCGGATCACCGCCGATCGCTGGGACGCGGTCGGGCCGCAGGTGCACGTCGCGTCGGCGTACCTGGTGTTCGTGGCGGTGGACGCGGACGGGAAGCCGCGCGAGGTGCCGCAGGTGGTGCCGGTGACCGACGAGGACCGGCGGCGGTTGCGTGAGGCGGAGATCCGCCGCAGCCACCGGCTCGCCCGCCGGGCCGCGATCATCGCCTCCCGCGAGGAATCCGCGTGAGTGTCATCGGCCAGGCCCGGCGGAACCCGTCCGCCGTGCTGCTGGTGGTGCAGTTGCTCGGCGTCCTGGTCTATCCGGCGATGGAGGGGTCACGCTCCGGCCGGGTCGCGTTCGAGATCCTCGGCATCGTGGTCCTCGTGCTCGCGGTGTTCTCGGTCCGCGCGACCCCTGGACTCACCTGGGTCAGTGTCGGCCTGGGGATCCCGGCGGTGGCACTGTCGCTGCTCGACGCGTTCAACCCGACCGAACCGGTCGTCGCGATCTCCGGCGCGCTGCACGCGGCCTTCTACTTCTACGCGGCGTACAGCCTGCTGCGCTACATGCTGTCCGACCACGACGTCAGCGTCGACGAGCTCTTCGCGACCGGCGCGACGTTCACCCTGGTGGCCTGGGGTTTCGCCTATCTGTACGTGTTCGTCCAGGTCCTCGTACCGGGCAGCTTCACCGCGGCCGTTGACCCGGCCAACGATCGCACCTGGATGGAGCTGCTCTTCCTGAGCTTCACCACGCTGTCCAGCACCGGCCTGAGCGACATCGTCCCGATCACGTCGTGGGCCCGCTCGGTGGTCATGCTCGAACAGCTCGCCGGCCTCGGGTACGTCGCGATGGTCGTGTCCCGCCTCGTCGGCCTCACGATCACCAAGCGGCGCGACACCTAGCTCCGCGGCCAGCCCGCCAGCAGATCGGCCGCCGCCCGGGCCGCGACCTCCGGCGCCGACGTCATCGCGGCGACCCGGTAACTGACCAGTGCGCCCTCGTGGAGCAGCAGCAGCCGGTCGGCCAGCTCGCCGGTGTCGGCGAACCCCGCCGCGCGCGCCTGCGCCTCGAATTCGGACCGCATCCACCGCTTCTGCGCGACGATCACCGGCATCGCCGGATGGTCCGGCGCGGCCAGCTCCACACTCGCGTTGATGAAGCCGCACCCGTTGCGTGATCCGGCCAGCCAGTCCGTCAGCGCGGCGAACAGCGTCAGGATCACCGCCTCGGGCGTGGTCGGGTTCCGCGCGGCCAGTTGGTCGTCCAGGAACTCGTGCCAGGCCCGGTCGCGCTGCTCGAGGTACGCCGCGATCAGCCGGTCCTTCGATCCGAACCGGTCGTACAGCGTCTTCTTCGTGACGTCCGCCGCCGCGGCGATCGCGTCGACCCCGACGGTCCGGATGCCCTGCTCGTAGAACATCGTCGACGCGGCCGCGAGGATCCGCTCGCCGGCCGGCGTCAGCCGGAGCGCCGCGGGGACCTCGCGGTCCACGATCAGTCTCACCTGCTGGTCGAGCATACTGACAGTATACCGACCGGTGTGGTTACCGTCCTTCCATGACCACGCACAAGGGGCTCACGCTGGCCGCCGGCACCGGGTTCGTCGTGTTCTGGAGCTGCGGCTTCATCGGCGCGCGCTGGGGGACGCAGTACACGAACGCGTTCGACCTGCTCGCCTGGCGGTTCTTGGTCGCGGGCGCGATCGCCGCCGCGGTGCTGGCGATCCGGCGGCCACGGATCTCCCGCCGCGACTTCGCGACCCAGGCGTGGATGGCGTTCCTCACCCAGTTCGTGTACCTCGGGCTGATCTTCACCGGTATCGACCACGGCATCACGGCCGGTGTGACCGCGCTCATCGGTTCGCTGCAGCCGATCCTGATCGCGACCGTCGCCGGACCGCTGCTCGGTGAACGCGTCAGCCGGCGCCAGTGGGTCGGGCTGCTGCTCGGCCTGGCCGGTGTCGCCCTGGTCGTGGCCGACGACCTCCATGCCGGCCATGGCTCACTGCTGCTCTTCCTGCTCCCGGTCGGCGGCCTTCTCGGACTGGTGGCAGGCACGTGTCTCGACAGGCGTCGGAAGCCCGCCACGACCTCACTCGACGCCCTGGCCGTCCAGAGCCTCGTGTCGGCGGTGCTCTTCGCGGTCCTGGCCGTGTCGACCGGCCGGATGACCGTGCCGGCTGACCCGGGCTTCTACGGTGCGGTGTTCTGGCTGGTGCTGCTGGCAACGGGCGGCGGTTGGGGGCTGTACCTGGTCAACCTCAAGCTGTCGGGCGCGACGCGCATCAGTTCGCTGCTGTACCTGGTGCCGCCGACCACGATGGTGTTCGCGTTCCTGCTGTTCCACGAGACGATCGGCGGGCTCGCCGTCGCGGGCATGCTGGTCTGCGCCGCCGCCGTACTGCTGATCCGGCTCGGGCAGCAAGTACGCTGCGGGGATGGTGGAACCCCGGTGGCTGGATCAGCAGGAGAGTCACGCCTGGCGTGCGTACATCGCGGCGCAGCGCGTGGTGAGCAGCCGGATCGAGCAGCAGCTGCAACGCGACGCCGGAATTCCGCACACGTACTACGAGATTCTCGTCCGGCTGTCCGAGGCGCCGGGCAACCGGTTGCGGATGAGTGAGCTCGCGGTCGCCACGCTCGGCTCCCGCAGCCGGCTGTCGCACGCGGTCAACCGGCTCGAGCAGAACGGCTGGGTGAAGCGCGAGGGCATCGAGTCCGACCGCCGCGGCCAGGTCGCGATCCTCACCGAGCTCGGCCGGCAGAAGCTGGTGGACACGGCGCCCGGCCACGTCGAGGAGGTGCGCAGGGCGATCTTCGACGCGCTCACCCCCGAGCAGGTCGAGCACCTGTACGACGTCTGCGCGACACTGGCCCGGCACTCCGGCGACACCGTCGACCGCGCGGCGTGGGAGCGGAACTGAGATGAGGCGTCCGGTCGCGCTGATCGCGCTGACTGCCCTCGCCGTGACCGGCTGCGGTGACAGCGGGACCCCGACCGCGGGGCCGAGCACCGTGCCGTCGTCCTCGGTCCCCACGAGCGACCAACCGAGTGCGACCACACCCACACCGACGCCGAGCGAGACACCCACACCGACGCCGACACCGACCGCGAAGCCGACGGCCTCGAACTGCATCGACCAGAAGCTCAAATCCCTCACGCTGCGCGAGCAGGCGGCGCAGCTGATCATGACCGGCATCGACGCCGCCGGTATGACGTCCGCCCAGCAGGCCGTCGTCCAGCAGCAGAAGTCCGGCAGCGTCTTCCTGATCGGCAGCAGCGGCGGCCTCGCGCACACCCGTACTGCGATGGCCGCGGTGACGTCGGCCGGGACGATCAAGGGCATCCGCCCGCTGATCGCCGCCGACCAGGAGGGCGGGCAGATCCAGCGCCTCAAGGGCCCCGGTTTCGACCGCATCCCGGCGGCCACGGTGCAAGGCACCTGGTCGAGCTCCAGGCTCACCGCGGAGGCCCAGCAGTGGGGCAGTCAGCTGAAACAGGCCGGCGTCCACGTCGACCTCGCGCCGGTGGCCGACGTCGTACCTGCCTCGCTCAAGTCCCGGAACGCGCCGATCGGCCAGCTGGACCGTGAGTACGGCAACACGCCCGCGGAAGCGAGCCGAGGCGTGCGCGCCTTCGTCCAAGGCATGCGCAACGCCGGCGTCGCGACCTCGGTCAAGCACTTCCCCGGCCTCGGACGTGTCCGCGGCAACACCGACTTCTCGGCCGGTGTCGTCGACGACGTGACGGTCCGTGGCGATGCCGACCTGCGGCCGTTCGCGGAAGGGATCAAGGCCGGTGCGTCGATGGTGATGATCTCGACCGTGACGTACACCAAGATCGATCCGAAGAACCGTGCGGTGTTCTCGCCGACGGTCATCCAGGGCATGGTGCGCGGTGATCTCGGCTGGCGCGGCGTCGTGATCACGGACGACGTCGGCGCCGCCGCGGAGGTCGCGTCGGTCCCGGCAGGGGAGCGCGCGACCCGGTTCGTCGCGGCCGGCGGCGACATCGTCATCAACGCCAAGGCCGGGCTGACCGCGACGATGGTGAGCGCGCTGGTCGCCGAAGCCGAGGAGGACGAGTCCTTCGCCGCGCAGCTGACGAGTAGCGTGCGGCGTGTGCTGACTCTCAAACAGGACCACGGTCTGGTGACCTGCGGATGACGGAAGAAGAGCCCGACTACCGCTTCACCCTGGCGAACGAGCGCACCTACCTGGCCTATCTGCGGACCTCCCTGGCCTGTTATGCGGGCGGGCTGTCCGCCGTGCAGTTCCTCGATCTCGGTCCGGACCGCTGGCCGGCCCGGATCATCGGCATCGTTCTGGTGCTGGCCGGAATCGTCACGACCGCGGGCGCCTTCCGCCGCTGGCAGCTCAATCTGACCGCGATCCGTCGCGGCGGCGCACTCCCCGTGACCAGGCTGCCGCTGATGCTCGGAGCAACGATCGCCGTGGTCGGACTGATCGGCCTGTTGTTCTCAGTGTGGCGATGAGCACACCCGATCCCGGCCGGCAGCCCGAGCGGACCCTGCTCGCGTGGCGCCGCACGGCGCTCGGCCTGATCGCCAACGGTGTCCTGCTGCTTGCCTCCGGCCACGGTTCGTCGGAGGTCCGGACGGGTCTCGGAATCGTCGTCCTCGTGCTGGCGCTGGGCTGCTGGACCGCGGTGAGCGCCGTCTACCGCCGCTCCGAGGGCGGCGCCGTCCACGCGCTCGGCCACCAGAACGTCCTGCGTGTCGCGGCCGGTCTGGTGCTCGTCGTCGGCCTGTTCGACCTCTACGCCGTCGTCACACGATGAAACCGATCGGTTACCGATCGTATATCGCCCCACGGGCGAGTTCATACCGACGCGGTACGTTGACCTGGCGGATGCCACGTCAGCGGTCCGTTCCCCCTAGCATGTTCACGGTTTGTCCCTCGTTCACCCGGAGCTTGAAGTGCCGTTACGTCTGCGTCCGAACGACCCGACGTTCTACGACCTTTTCACCGAGTCCGCCAATCACCTGGTGGAAGGATCCAGGATCCTGGCCGAGCTGCTCGGCAGTACGGCGGGGACCGGGCTCTCCGCGAGCCATCAGATCGCCGCCCAGATGAAGGACGCCGAACACGCGGCCGACGAGACCACCCACTCGATCATTCGCCGGGTGAACTCGACCTTCGTCACGCCGTTCGACCGGGAGGACATCTACCGGCTGGCCTCCGATCTCGACGACGTCATGGACTTCATGGAGGAGGCGGTGGACACCATCCACCTCTTCAACCTGGAGAAGCTGCCCGAGGAGATCGCCGAGCAGATCGAGGTGCTCCAGCGGGCCGCGCAGCTGACCGCCGAGACCATGCCGCGGCTGCGGACCATGAAGGACCTGGCCGAGTACTGGATCGAGATCAACCGGTTGGAGAACACCGGCGACGCGGTCCATCGGCGGCTGATCGCCAAGCTGTTCAGCGGTGAGTACGAGGCGCTGACGGTGATGAAGCTGAAGACCGTGGTCGACCTGCTGGAGGCCGCGATCGACGCCTTCGAGCATGTCGCCAACACGGTCGAGCAGATCGCGGTCAAGGAGAGCTGAGCGTGGAGCTCGCGCTCGTCATCGCCGTCGTCGTCATCGCGCTGTCCTTTGACTACACCAACGGTTTCCATGACGCCGCCAACGCGATCGCGACCTCGGTGTCCACCCGGGCGCTGACGCCGCGGGTCGCGCTGCTGATGGCCGCCGCCTGCAACTTCCTCGGCGCGCTGGCCGGCACCGAGGTGGCCGAGACGGTCGGCAAGGGCATCATCAGCGCGCCGTCCGGGCAGCACGGCCTGGTGGTCGTGATCGCGGCCCTGGTCGGCGCCATCACCTGGAACCTGATCACCTGGTACTTCGGGCTGCCGAGCTCCTCGTCGCACGCGCTGATCGGCGGCCTGGTCGGGGCCGGCCTGGCCTCGGCCAGCACGGTGCTGTGGTCCGGCATCGTCGACAAGGTCGTGATCCCGATGGTGCTGTCGCCGGCGATCGGCTTCACCGGCGCCTTCCTGCTGATGCTCGCGATCCTCTGGCTGTTCCGGCACCGGAACCCGGGCAAGACCACCCGCGGTTTCCGGATGACGCAGTCGCTGTCCGCGGCCGCGATGGCGCTCGGGCACGGTCTGCAGGACGCGCAGAAGACGATGGGCGTGATCTTCCTGGCGCTGCTCACCACCGGGCACGTGCAGCAGAATGACGGCATCCCGCTGTGGGTGAAGATCTCGGCGGCGACCGCGATCTCGCTCGGCACCTACTCGGGTGGCTGGCGGATCATGCGGACCCTGGGCCGCCGGATCATCCACCTGGACCCGGCCCGCGGGTTCGCCTCCGAGGCGGTCGCCGCGGGGGTCCTGTACGTGATGGCGATCGGGCTGCACGCGCCGGTCTCCACCACCCACACGATCACCTCCGCGGTGATGGGCGCCGGTGCCACCAAGCGCCTGTCCGCGGTCCGCTGGGGCGTCGCCAAGGGCATCGTCACCGCCTGGATCCTGACCATCCCGGCGGCCGGCATCGTCGCGGCGGGCGTCTACGGTCTCGCCCACCTGATCCTCGAGTAGGGTCCCGAGCAGCCGGGCGGTGTCGCTGCGCGCCTACCGGTTCCAGCGTCGTACGGCCTTGGCCACGTCCTTGGAGCGGATGGAGCCGAGGTTGTACTCCCACGCGCCCAGGAGGCGGTCGCCGAGCACCTCGGCGTCCAGGACCACGCGTGGGCGTACGGCGACGGCCCAGGTGGCCGCGGCCGCGTGGCCCTGTTGGTGGAGCAGGTGGTCGACGGTCGCCTCGATCCGGCCGGCCTGCTCGCCGCCGAGGCCGTCGGTCGCCCACTGCTGCACGATCCGCGGGTCGTCGGCCGTCATCCGGGCCAGGTAGGTCAGCGGCCCGCGCCAGAAGCCCTTGCGCCCGATGCTGTCCAGCGTCTCGAGCGGGAACCAGCCGTTCTGGTTGCGCCGGCCGTTCACCGCCGACTCGATCTCCCGGGCACGCTCGGCGGACAGCCCCCGGACCGCCCAGTCGACGAAGAACGCCCCGGCGTCCGGGATGTGCTCGGCCACGTGCGGTGCCGGCGTCAGCGCCCCCGGGTCGAACAGATGCAGCTCTTCCGGTGTCTCGAACAAAACCTTCCCCGCCCGCTCGTGTCCACGGACCCACCGGCGCGGACCCGTCGGACAGGGACCCCCCAGGTTCCTGTTCCGTCAACGACAGCCCTTCGTACCCTCGTTCCGCCCCGAGGGTCAAGCTCTCGTCCGATAGCCGACGCCCTGCTCACGCAAACGTTTGACGCCTGTGCTGTCGGTGCCCGCGGGTGCATGATGAACAGTGGGGTGGGCCCGCGGGCCCAGGGGGTGATGTGTCGTGATCAGACTCGAACGACCAGCCGTGCCGGAGGTCCTCCGGACGACCGGAGCACGACTCGGTCTGTGGAACCGGCGGCGGACCCGGGCCGCGACGCCGCCCGAGCTGGATCAGTTCCTCTACGGCGCCGAGGTCTTCGACGCGCTGACCGCGATGACCGGCGGACGCTGTGCCTTCTGCGAGCGGCGGATCGCCGTCGACGGCTACGCCAGCCGCAGTCTGGGTGCGTCGGTGACCCATTACCGCCCGCCGTGGGGTGCGGTGGACCACGCCGGCGCGGTGAGCATGGACCACTACTGGTGGCTCGCCTACACCTGGGAGAACCTGCTGCCCGCCTGTGCGGACTGTATCCGGGCCAAGGGCAACCGGTTCCCGATCGAACGGGTGGAGCGCGCGTCGCGGCGGGAGCCGCTGGACCGCGAGCGCCCGTACCTGCTGGACCCGACCACCGACGATCCGGAGCCGCACCTGATCTTCCAGCCGGACGGTACGGTCGTCGGCGCCACCCACCGCGGAGCCACCACCGTCGAGGTGCTCGCGCTGAACCGCTCCTCACTGGTCTCGGCCCGGCGCTCGGCGGCGAAGGAGCGCGGCAAGCCCGGACCCGCGGACGAGTTCCAGGCCCTGCGGCGGCAACTGGGCGCGCTGCCGAAACGGGCGCAGCCGACGGCGGCGCCGCTGGCTCGTGACCACTACGACCTGGAGTCCCTCGGGCCGCTGGGCGAGGTCGAGAAGTCCAACTACTTCAGTACCGTGCGGTGGATCGAGCGCGTCCGGATCCGCAACTTCCGCCCGATCGAGGACATCGATCTGGACTTCTCCCGCTCCGTCAGCGAGACAGGTCCGTGGCGGGTGCTGCTCGGCGAGAACGGCTCCGGGAAGAGCTCGATCCTGCAGGCGATCGCCTTGGCCCTGATCGGCGGCGGGTACCGGCGTGAACTCGGCATCGCACCGCAGAAGCTGCTGCGCTACGGCAGCCGGCACGGCAGCATCGAGGTCTACCTGACCGGTGACCCGGTGCCGCTGCAGGTCACCTTCGATCGCACCTCGACCGAGTTCATCGGGCCGGAAGCCGCGCGGGTGCTGCTGCTCGGGTACGGCGCCACCCGGCTGCTGCCCCGGCCACAAGCGGTCGTGATGCCGCCGCGCACCGGCATGAGCCGTGTGGACAACCTGTTCAACCCGTTCCTCGCCATGGCGGACCCCACCGAATGGCTGCTCTCGCTGCCCGAACCGACGTACGCCGTCGTGGCCGACGGCCTGACCCGGCTGCTCGATCTGCCGTCCGGCGCCCGGCTGGTCGCCGACCGGACTCACCACGTCGTCCAGGTCCGGGAGGGCCGGCAGCGCAGCTCGCTGGACGACCTCAGCGACGGGTACCAGTCGATGCTCGTGCTGGCGTGCGACGTGATGAGTACCGTGCTCGGCCTGTGGGAGCACGTGTCCCTGGCCGAGGGCATCGTGCTGATCGACGAGCTCGGCGCCCATCTCCATCCCCGCTGGCGGATGCGCATCGTCGCGGCCTTGCGGCAGTTGCTGCCGCGGGTCCAGTTCGTGGTCACCACCCACGATCCGCTGTGCCTGCGCGGGGTGCTCGACGGCGAGGTCACGGTGATCCGCCGCAATCCGCAGAACCGCGTCGTCGCGATCAGCGATCTTCCGCCCGTGCAGGGGATGCGGGTCGATCAGCTGCTCACCTCCGAGCACTTCGGCCTCGGCAGCACCGACGACCCGGTCGTCGCCGACCTCTGGTCCGAGTACTACCGGCTGATGGCTCTCCGGAAACCGAACCGTCAGCAGTCCGCCCGGCTGGCCGAGGTACGCAGCAGGCTCGACGAACTGGACCAGCTCGGCCGCAGCGAACGCGAACGGCTCCTGCTGGACTCGGCCGACAAGTTCATCGCGCGGCGCCGGGCCGAGGGCGATCCGGCGCCGGCCGAGGAACGCGACGAACGGTCGGCGGCGCTCGACGCGGACCTCGCCGCGGTCTGGGCCTCACACCTTCCGACCCCGGACAGCAGGGGGTGATCGCATGCGCCGGATGCCGATCCCGCAAGCGCCGGCCAGCCTGTCGAGCGCGGCCGCGCAGCGCGAACGGACCAGGATCGCCGCGTTCTACGCCGACCCGGCGAACGAGTTTGCGCGGTACCCGGGCACGTTCAACGCCTACAAGCACGAGCAGGTGCGGCAGGCGCTGAAGGATGCCTTCGGCGGCCGGTGCGCGTACTGCGAGACGTTCTACGACGCCACGCAGCCGACGGCCGTCGAGCACTTCCGGCCGAAGGGTGAGGTGACGATCGCCGGCCAGCGGACCCCGCCCGGGTACTGGTGGCTGGCCAGCAACTGGAACAACCTCCTGCCGTCCTGCACCGACTGCAACAGCCCACGCAAGCAGGACTTCCCGGCCGGTCTGCCCGCGACGGCCGGTAAGGCGAACGCGTTCCCGCTGCCGACCGAGAAGCGCCGTGCCCACCGCGACGGCGAGGAGAAGAACGAGCGCCCGCTGCTGCTGCACCCGTACTTCGACGACCCCGAGGAGCACCTCGAGTTCGTCTGGGACACGGGCACGGTCGACGACGGCCAGATCAGGCCCCGCCGGATCCGCGGCCGGGAGAGTGTCCGTGGCCGGACCACGATCGAGGTCTGCGCACTCCAGCGGCTGGGACTGGTGGCGAACCGCCGGCGTCATCTGATCAAGCTCGTCGCACTTCTCGAAGTCGTGGCGCAGCGCAAGGCGGAGGCAGCGAAGGCGCCCGGCGACCCCGACGCGCGGAAGGCGTTCGAGGACGCGGTGGTCGCGGTCCGGGAGACGTTCACCGACGACGACGAGTACGTCGCGATGACGCACCAGGTGATCAAGGCCTTCTTCGCACGACTGTTCGGGGGATGACATGACGACGACCTATCCACCCGCGCCGCAGCGCAGTTGCGACGTGCTGATGAAGGGCGGGATCACCAGCGGGGTGATCTATCCGAGCGCGGTCTGCGAACTCGCCCGCCAGTACAAGCTCGCGTCGGTCGGCGGATCGTCGGCCGGGGCCATCGCTGCGGCGGCCGCGGCGGCAGCGGAACTCGGCCGGGCCGCCGACGGGTTCGAGAAGCTCGAACGACTGCCTGCCGATCTGATGGCGCGCGGTCGCGGAGGCACCTCGCTGTTGTTCCGGCTTTTCCAGCCTCAAGCTGGTACGGCGGCCTTGTACAAGGTCTTCACGGCCGGTCTCGGTACGTCGGGCCCCGGCCGGGTCGCGCGCATCGCTGTCGCCGCCCTGTCCGCCTTCGCCGTGTGGGCCTTGGCCGGCGCCGTGCCGGGCCTCGTACTCCTCGTCCTCGGGCTCCTCGGTCAGGGGGTGGCGTCGTGGGCCGCGGTGATCGCCGGAGCGCTCGTGCTCGTGGTCGGCGCCGTCACGGCCGTTGTCATCGGCGTGCTGCGGAGTCTCGCGAAGGACGTGCCGGACAACAACTTCGGACTGTGCAACGGGATGGCAGGGAGAAACCCGGACGCCGACCCGTTGACCCGTTGGTTGTACGCCAAGCTGCAGGACTTCGCCGGGCGGCCGAAGAACGCGGCACCGATCACCTTCGGGCAGCTGACCGCGGGTGGTGTCGAGCTGCGGATGATGACCACCAACCTGACCCGGCACCAGCCGATGCGGATGCCGTGGCCGGAGCACGAGTACTTCTTCGACCCGGGCGAGTTCAAGAAGCTGTTCCCGGCCGAGGTCGTGGACTGGATGTGCGAGCACCCGCCGCCGCTGTCCTCGCAACCGGCCAGGCGATGGGCCGGCCAGTTGCGCAGGTTGCAGGCCGGGGCGAAGCGGCCGTTCCCGCTCGCCGCCGACCTCCCGGTGATCGTCGCGACCCGGATGAGCCTCAGCTTCCCGCTCCTGATCTCCGCCGTGCCGCTGTACGCGATCGACTTCACGCACCCGAAGTACCGGAAGGTGAGCGCGGCGGTATCGGAGTGGCGTGACGCCCACCCGGAGGCCGGGCCGGAGCAGGCGCTGCACGCGGTCCCCGCGCCGGACTTCGAGGTCAACTGGTTCTCCGACGGCGGCATCGCGAGCAACCTGCCGGTGCACTTCTTCGACTCGCCGCTGCCGGCCCGGCCGACGTTCGCGGTCGACCTGGCACCCTTCCCGCCGGGCGTACCGAAGGACACGAAGGACGAGGCCGAGAACACTCGGCTGCCGGTGGTCAACCAGGGCGGGCTGAACCGGCGCTGGACCCGATGGAACGGACAAGGACTCGGCCTGGTCGCGATGTTCGGCCGGTCGATCCTGGACACCGCGCGCGGCTGGGTCGACGAGGCGCAGCTGGTGATGCCCGGCTACCGCGACCGGATCGTGACGATCTACCACGACCACGACGAAGGCGGCCTGAACCTGACGATGAAGGACAAGGTGGTGACCGACCTGGTCGAGCGTGGTCAGGCAGGCGCGCAGAAGCTCGTCACCCGGTTCGTCCTCGGCAACGGCTGGGACAACCATCGCTGGATCCGGTTCCGCACCGCGACGGCCGGCCTCGACACCTGGCTGACCGGCTTCCGCCGCGGGTACGACGAGCCGTCGCCGGGCGCCCTGCCGTACGCCGACCTGGCCGGGGCGCACGCGACCGCCGCGCTGCCGTCGTACACGATCAACGGCGGCCAGCGAACCGCCGTGAACCTCCGGACCGACGCGCTGCTGACACTGGCGTCGAGCTGGCAGATGCCGCCGGCCGACGCGTTCACCCGCGGCTCACCCAGCCCGCACCCCGTCCTGCGCCTGGTGCCCGGCACCCTGTTCGACCCGATCGATCGCGCGCTGACCGCCGAGGCGGTGGACGAACCGCGCCAGGTGCCGGCGGATCAGCAACGGGAGATGACCTGATGCCCGCCGAAAGCGCACCTGAGCCGAACTACCGCTCGGACGATGTCTCGGAGATCGGCGACGGCCAGTCCTACGCGCAGCGGTTCCCCGACCTGTTCCAGGCCGCCGTCCACGGGCCGGTGTCGTTCGGCCAGATCGTCCAGGCGCAGAGCCTGGCGCGCTCGCCGGATCCGCGCCGCGCCGCGGCCGGCAACTGGCTGATCCCGGCGTTGAACGCGCACTTCGGCCACGGCGGGATCGAGAAACAGTACTTCTGCCGGATCGTCGTCGGGGGCTGCCTGCTGGCCAAGGACCGGACGGTTCATTCGATCGTCAACGCACCTCCGCCCGAACTCGTCGCGGTGGAGGTGAACTGCAAGATCGCGGCCCGCAAGGCGCGCTACGGCCTGTCCGGCAAGGACCTTGCTGACATTCTCGAGGAAGCGACCGACCACGCGTACTCCGGGCTGACCCGGATCATGGTCGCCGCGGATACGGTCGCGAACCCCGAGGCGACCGGCCAGCAGAAGGCCGCGTCGATCGCTGCTGCCAAGACCGAGGTTGCCACGATGACGGCCCGGGTCGACGCGCTGCTGCAGCGGCAGGCGCGGCTGGAGTACTTCCAAGGTGTGCTGCTGGGCACCGTTCCCGCGTTGGGCCTGGTAGCACTGCTGGGTCTCGCCGCGGCGGAGTGGTGGCAGTCGGCGCTGACCCCGTCGGCCATCGTGGCGGCGACCTGCATGGCGATCCTGGGCGCCACGGTCAGCGTGATCCAGCGGATGGCGGCCGGCAACCTGATCATCGACGACACGGCGCCGCGCTGGCAGCGAGTGATGCTGGGGGCCCTGCGCCCCGCGATCGGCGCCGTGTTCGGTGCGCTGGCCTACTTCACCGTGGTGACGGCGACACAAGGTGCGGGCGGGCCCGAGTCGACCGCGGTGTTCGCCGTGAGCGGGTTCGCGGCCGGCTTCAGCGAGCGGTTCGCCACCGACATGCTCGAGCGGGCCGGCAATCTGCTCGGCTCCTCCACGACGCCGAAAGGCGTCACCTGAGACCTACTTCTTCTTCAGCGCACGCCGTGCGAGTTCCTCCTGGTCGAGGCGTGCGGCCTCGGCCGGGGTCGGGGCAGTGCCGCCGTACGCGGCCGGCAGCCACCAGGCGCCGGGTGTCTGCTCGGGGTACGAGCGGATCGTCTCGTCGAGCATTCCGGCCATCGTGGAGCGCAGCCGCGCGGTCGCCTCGACCGGGTCGTCGTCGCGGGTCACCGTCATCGGGGCGCCGACGCTGATCGAGATCGGCCGGTGCCGGGTGAAGTCCCGCGGGTGGTCCTTGGTGAACATCCGCTGCGTGCCCCACAGGATCATCGGCAGCACCGGTACGCCGGCCTCCGCGGCCATCCGGACCGTGCCGGACTTGAACTCCTTGAGCTCGAACGAGCGGCTGATCGTCGCCTCCGGGAAGACGCCGACCAGCTCACCGTCGTTCAGGTAGCGGATCGCCTGCTGGTACGACGCGGCGCCGGCCTCGCGGTCCACCGGGATGTGGTGCATGCCGCGCATCAGCGGGCCGGAGTACCGGTTGCGGAACAGCACCTCCTTGGCCATGAAGCGCACCAGCCGCCTGGCCGGCAGCGCGCCGTACCCGCCCAGGATGAAGTCGACGTAGCTGATGTGGTTGATCGCGATCAGGGCCCCGCCGGTGCGCGGGACGTGCTCGGTCCCGGTGCGGCGGATCTTGAGGTCCAGCACCGTGAACGCGGTCTTCGCGAAGGCGATGACGGGCGGATAGACGAGGTCGCGCATCCCTCGACGTTACAGGGTTCGTCTAGGGTGGTCCGTGACAACTGGAGATCGCGGGAGCTCGCACCGTAGTGGGCTGAGAGGGCGGCTGGCCAGAGACAAGACTCTGCTGCCGGCGCCGCCGACCGCCGAACCTGTCCGGGTAATTCCGGCGTAGGGAGCAGCAGCATGACGAATGTCAGCACGATCCGACCGGCCGTCACCACGGGCCCGATCTCGGGCTCGGAGAAGATCCGTCGCGGGGAGCTCGGGGTACCGGCGCGCCGCGTGCATCTGACCAACGGCGAGCACTTCGACCTCTACGACACGTCCGGTCCGTACACCGACGCGTCGGCCGAGATCGACGTCCAGGCCGGTCTGCCCGCGCTGCGGCGCGAGTGGATCGCCGGCCGCGAGCCGCGGACCCAGCTCGGGCACGCGCGGGCCGGGGTGATCACCGAGGAGATGAGGTACGTCGCACTGCGGGAAGGACTCGACCCGGAGTTCGTCCGGGCGGAGGTGGCGCGCGGCCGGGCGGTGATCCCGGCGAACCGGCGGCACCCGGAGAGCGAGCCGATGATCATCGGGAAGAAGTTCCTGGTGAAGGTGAACGCGAACATCGGCAACTCCGCCGTCAGCAGTTCGATCGAGGAAGAGGTCGAGAAGCTGGTCTGGGCGACCCGGTGGGGCGCCGACACGGTGATGGACCTGTCGACCGGGAAGAACATCCACGAGACCCGGGAGTGGATCCTGCGGAACTCACCGGTGCCGATCGGGACGGTGCCGCTGTACCAGGCGCTGGAGAAGGTGAAGGGCGATCCGGCCGCGCTGTCGTGGGAGGTGTACCGCGACACGGTGATCGAGCAGTGCGAGCAGGGCGTGGACTACATGACCGTGCACGCCGGCGTCCTGCTGCGGTACGTACCGCTGACCGCGCGGCGGATCACCGGGATCGTGTCGCGCGGCGGGTCGATCATGGCCGCCTGGTGCCTGGCGCACCACCAGGAGTCCTTCCTGTACACGCATTTCGCGGAGCTGTGCGAGATCCTCCGCGAGTACGACGTGACGTTCTCGCTCGGCGACGGGCTGCGCCCGGGGTCCATCGCGGACGCCAACGACGAGGCGCAGTTCGCCGAGCTCCGGACGCTCGGCGAGTTGACCAAGGTCGCCTGGGAGCACGACGTCCAGGTGATGATCGAGGGCCCGGGGCATGTGCCGATGCACAAGATCGCCGAGAACGTCCGGCTCGAGGAGGAGCTCTGCGGGGAGGCGCCGTTCTACACCTTGGGGCCGTTGGCAACCGATGTGGCACCGGCGTACGACCACATCACGTCGGCGATCGGCGCGGCGCAGATCGGCTGGCTGGGGACGGCGATGCTCTGCTACGTCACGCCCAAGGAGCACCTCGGGCTGCCGGACCGCGACGACGTGAAGACCGGCGTGATCACGTACAAGATCGCTGCTCACGCCGCCGACCTGGCCAAGGGACATCCGGGCGCGCAGGCCTGGGACGACACGTTGTCCAAGGCAAGGTTCGAGTTCCGCTGGGAGGACCAGTTCAACCTCTCGCTGGATCCGGACACGGCCCGGTCGTTCCATGACGAGACGCTGCCGGCCGAGCCCGCGAAGACCGCGCACTTCTGCTCGATGTGCGGGCCGAAGTTCTGCTCGATGCGGATCACCGCCGACATCCGCGCGTACGCCGAGGAACGCGGCCTGACGTCGGCCGAGGCGATCGAGGCCGGCTTCGCGGAGATGTCGGAAACCTTCAAGGCGGGCGATCAGAAGGTCTACCTGCAGATCACGGACTGAGTCGGTACGCCGTCCGGCCCGGCGTGCACCGCACTCCGGGCCGGATACGGTGAGTGACGGGCTGAAGCGATTCAGGTTTTGCCCTTCACTCTACGTGAATAAGACTGTAGCCTTAACCCGTTCGGAAGGAGGTGCAGGGCGATGGTCTTCGTTCTCACGGTAGATCAGCGCGGCAGCCGAAGCACGAGCGATCTCGTACCCGAGCTACTGAACTCCCTGAACCGCCGGCCGCGGCGGACCGGGCTGCTGCGGAAGTTCGAGCGGACCGCCGGCGACGAGGTGCAGGGCGTGCTGTCCGAGGCGCGCGCGACCATCGACGTGATCGTCGAGCTGCTCCGGGCGGACAGCTGGTACGTCGGACTCGGCATCGGCGCGGTCACCGAACCGCTGCCGCGCAGCACCCGCGCCGGCAGCGGTGAGGCATACGTCTTCGCGCGCGAGGCGGTGACCCGGGCGAAATCCAGTCCGCACCACCTGAACGTGGTCGGCGCGGACCCGCGCCGGGCGGAGCAGGTGGAGACGGTGCTGTGGCTGATGGCGTCCGTCCTGCGGCGCCGCAGCGACCGCGGCTGGGCAGTGGCGGACCTGTTGGGCGAAGGACTGACAAGGCGGGAGATCGGCGTGAAACTCGGAATCAGCCAGTCGGCGGTGACCCAACGCGCCCAGGCTGCGGGATTCGCCGAGGAACAGCGCGGACGGGTGCTGGCCGCGGACCTCCTCGCGGGCGGGGCCGCTGCGTGACGGCGCTGATCCTGTCGCTCACCGCCGCCGCACTGGTGCTCGCTGTCCTGGCGTGGGTCCCCAAGTCCGGCTCCAATCCCGAGATCGTCATCAGCGCAGTCATGCTGGCCTGCCTGGCCGCGGTCGGCGTGCTGCTGCTCGCCGGGCACGGTGTAGCGGGCTGGGCCGAGCGTTGGTGGAACGTGCTGCTCCTGCTGGCCGGAGCGCTGGCCGTGACCGGCGGTGGGCCGCTCACGACCTCTGTGATGGCGCTGGCCGACCGAGGCAACACCCGGGCCCAGTCGACGCAGAAAGCCGGTGAGGTCCTGCGTGGTGGCGCCTTGATCGGCGCGCTCGAGCGAATGGCGATCTACGCGTCGCTGGTGTCCGGCTGGCCGGAAGGGATCGCCGTGGTGCTGGCGATCAAGGGACTGGCCAGGTACCCGGAGTTGCGCAGCCCTGATCAGCCCGCGTCGGTGACCCCGCAAGCCGTTGCGGAGCGCTTCATCATCGGCACGTTCTCCAGCGTCCTGTGGGCCGTGACCTGTGCCGGTCTGCTGCGCTCACACTGACGTCCTGATCACGTAGGTGTTGATGACCTTGTCGTGCCACGTCTGCCGCTGGTCGTCCCACAACGGCCACAGCACGTTCAAGAAGCAGGCGTTGTCGAACAGGCCGGCGAGGAAGTCGCGGAGGAAGGACCGGCCGGCGCCGATCGACTCCCCGGTCGTCGCGTCGATCAGCCGGATGTTCAGCGCGCTCTTGCCCACGCTCTGGCCGGTCCGGCCCTGACGGAAGACCCGGTTCCACAGGCTCAGCCCGATACTCGCGACAATGCCGAGGAAGAACAGGATGATCGCCCACCACTGCGGATTGTCCTCCGGGTACGGGTTGCCGTCCCGCGCGGCGACGTTCGCGATCAGCACGCCGAACCCGATCAGCGGCGGCACCGTCGAGATCAGACTGTCGAGGAGCGACGCCGCGACCCGTGAGCCCCACTCGGCCAGCGGCGGCGTGGGAGCGCCGTACCCATAGCCGTAGGCACCATACGGCGGTTGGCCGTAGCCCGGCGGGTACGGCGACTGCCCGTAGGGCTGTCCGTACGGCTGTTGCTGGGCGTGCTGCTGGGCGTGCTGCTGGGCGTGCTGGTGCGGGTAGCCCGGCTGCTGCCCGTAGCCCGGCGGCGGGGTTCCGTACGGCTGGTCCTGCGGCCGGTTGTCGTCGGGCGGCGTCGGTGTGCTCATCGGATCCGTCCCTCGGTCGATCGAGGGACACAGTATCGCGGCACCTTCCCGACCCGGCCCGCCTTGTGTGGGGTTACCGTTGGGGGGTGACCGCCGCCGCGACGCTCCGCCCGCCTGGGCCGGTGAAGCCTGTCGACCGTCGTGTCTGGGGCCTGGCCGGGGTGGGGATCGGCGGCTTCGCGCTCGCCGGGATCTACCGGCTGACCGGTCTCGGCGTTCCGTGCCCGCTGCACACGCTGACGGGACTCGACTGCCCGTTCTGCGGCGCGACCAGGATGGCCGCGGCCCTGCTCGAAGGCGACCTGAACGCCGCCTGGCACTTCAACGCCGCGGTCCTCGTCCTCGGCCCACTCATCGGTGTTGCCATCGGCTACGAAGTCCTGGCGTGGTCACTGGCCCGCGCCGGTCGGCTCAGATTGCCGAGGCCGCGGCTCAGCCCGCGGGCAGTCTCGATCCTGACGAAGGTTGCCCTGGGCGCCCTGCTGGTCTTCGGCGTCCTGCGGAACTTCTGAACGCCGGTCAGATCAGGCCGGCGCGATGCCAGCCGGCCTGCACGAAGGGCGGGACGACCAGGTCGATCCGCCGGTGGAAGGCGACCTGGTTCAGCATCACGTCGAACCAGACCGGCCGCGGCACCCGCAGCTTGTACTGCGTGTCCCCGTAGGCGAGCACGGTCCCGTCGTGCTCGGTCCACATCCGGGTCACGGCCGCCAGACCGAAGACCTGCTGGCCCATGCGGTTCAGCAGCAGCACGCGGTGCGGCGTGAGGACCGCCGTACCGTTGTCGATGGTGCGCCACTGAGCGGCCGTCGCGTTGCCGTGGGAGCTCCCGAAGGCCAGCCGGATGCCGTCGAACCGTTGCACCTCGCACGGTTCGACGGCGTACGCGTACTCACCGGGCTCCAGCGGCACCGGCGGCGGGAGAGGTTGTAGCTGAACACCCTGGCCCAATGCGCTCCACAGGTTCCACGCATCCCACCAGTCCTGCTCGAACGGATTCAGCACAACCCCTCCCCGGACGCTCTACCGACTAGCGAAGCCCGATCACCAGCGTGTTCGCGGCCTTGTCGTGCCAGCCCTGCACCCGCCCGGAGCTGTCGAACAGCGGCGACAGGTAGACGAGCAGCGCGCCGACGTAGCACAGGAACGAGCCGATCATCGGCAGCAGCCAGCGCATGAAGGCCGGGCCGAAGCCGGGGACCTGACCGTCGGCCGAGCGGACGACCTTGATGCCCATGACCATCTTGCCGACCGTCTGGCCCTTGAACGCGGTGAGCAGCAGTTCGTACAGCACCGTGATCAGGACCGAGATCCCGAGGAAGGCGAAGAAGCCGCCGAGGATGCCGGCGGTCTCGCCGTCGGACACCGTGCCGTCGTTGGTCGCCGCCGCCGTACCGCCGATGAAGACGAAGTACAGGATGCCGACGATCGCATACAGGATGACGGAGTCGATGATGCGCGCGAGCGCACGCGATCCGATGGTCGCCACCTTGACGGTGCCCATGCCGGGGATCTGCACGAGGCCGCTCTGGGCCTGGGCAACCTGGCCGTAGTCAGGGCCCTGCGGGTAGCCGCCGGGCTGGCCGTAGCCGGGCTGCTGACCGTACTGCGGCTGGCCGTAGCCGGGCTGACCCGGCTGCTGGGCATACTGCGGCTGGCCGTAACCCGGCTGGCCGCCCTGCCCGCCCTGGCCTGGCTGCTGGCCGTACCCGGGCTGTTGACCGCCCTGGCCCGGCTGCTGACCGTACTGCCCCGGAGCGCCGTAACCAGGCTGACCCGGCTGGCCCGGAGGCGTCGCACCGGGGTTGCCGTACGGGTTCTGCCCTGGGCCTTGGGCGCCCTGTCCATAGGACGGCTGCCCACCGGGCGCGCCCGGTCCCTGGCTCCGGCCGTCCTCCGGTCCGGTGCCCGGGGGTACGTTCTGGTCGCTCACGATGGTCCTTTCGTCACAGTTCACCCGCGTTTACTGGGCAAAGGCTAGCGGTCGGAGGGCCACAGTGGTGGGCACTTCGGACGCGAAACGCCCGATCTGTGGACAGTTGCACCAATTGACACCAAACACAGCTGCGGGCCGGCGAATCGCCGGCCCGCAGCTGTGGATAACTCGGCTGACGGCCTAGCCGAAACGGCCGGTGATGTAGTCTTCCGTGGCCTTCTCGGCCGGATTCGAGAAGATCTGCTTGGTCGGCGCCATCTCGATCAGCCGGCCGGGTTTTCCGGTCGCGGCCAGATTGAAGAACGCCGTCTGGTCCGAGACCCGGGCCGCCTGCTGCATGTTGTGCGTGACGATCACGACCGTGAAACGGTCCTTGAGCTTCTCGATCAGGTCCTCGATCGCCAGCGTGGAGATCGGGTCCAGGGCCGAGCACGGCTCGTCCATCAGGATCACCTCGGGCTCGACCGCGATCGCCCGGGCGATACAGAGTCGTTGCTGCTGGCCACCGGACAGCCCCGCGCCGGGCTTGTCCAGCCGGTCCTTCACCTCGTTCCACAGGTTGGCACCCTGCAAGGACTGCTCGACGACCTCGGTGAGCTTCTTCTTGTCCTTGACGCCGTTCAGCTTCAGGCCGGACGCGACGTTGTCGAAGATCGACATCGTCGGGAACGGGTTCGGCCGCTGGAACACCATGCCGACCACCCGCCGGACCGCGACCGGGTCGACCCCGGACCCGTACAGGTCCTGCTGGTCCAGCATCACCTTGCCCTCGACGCGGGCGCCGGGGATCACCTCGTGCATCCGGTTCAAGGTGCGCAGGAACGTGGACTTGCCGCAGCCGGACGGGCCGATGAACGCGGTGACCGAGCGGGGCTCGACCGTCATCGACACGTCCTCGACGGCCTTGAAATCGCCGTAGTAGACGTTGAGGCCGCTGACCTCGATGCGCTTCGCCATATCGACTCAGAACCTCTCGTGACTATTTCGACTTGATGGTGCTGAACCGGGCGACCAGCCGGGCCAGCAGATTGAGGACCAGGACCAGCAGGATCAGGGTCAGTGCGGCCGCCCAGACGCGGTCCGCGGCCGGCTGCAGGGCGAGCTCGGTGCGGTCCTGGTTGATCATCGTCGGCAGCGCGCCCATGAACCCGTCGAACGGGTTCAGGTTGATGTTCTTCGAGTAGCCGACCAGGATCAGCAGCGGCGCGGTCTCACCCATCACCCGGGCCAGACCGAGCATCACGCCGGTGACGATGCCGCCGAACGCGGTCGGCACGACCACCTTCAGGATCGTCTTCCACTTCGGGACGCCGAGCGCGTACGACGCCTCGCGCAGCTCGTCCGGGACCAGCTTCAGCATCTCCTCGGTGGACCGCAGGACGACCGGCAGCATCAGCAGCACCAGCGACAGCGACACCGCGAAACCGACGCGGTTGAAGCCGAACACGGTGATCCAGACCGCGTAGACGAACAGCGCCGCGACGATCGACGGGACACCGGTGAGGATGTCGATCATGAAGCTGACCACCTTGGCGGCCCGGGTGCCCTTGCCGTACTCGACCAGGTAGACCGCGCCGAGGATCGCGATCGGGACCGCGATCGCCGCGGTGATCAGGGCCATGATCAGCGTGCCCATGATCGCGTGGTACGCGCCGCCGCCCTCACGGCGGACGGTGATGCCACGCTGCGACTGGCTCCACCAGTCCGCGCTCAGCAGCAGGTGGTAGCCCTTGCTGATCACGGTGATCAGGATCCAGAGCAGCGGGATCATCGCGACCGCGAAGGCCAGCACGATCAGCACGGTGGCCAGGGTGTTCTTGAAGGCCCGGACGCCCGACTTCCCGGTCAGGTCCAGGACCTTCCCGTCGTACGCCGGTTTGTTCTCTGCGATGGCGGTCATGCCGATGCTCCTTCGGCCGCTCCCGCGCGGCGGTTGCGGCGGGGGCGCTTGGCGCCGGGGGCGCTGCGGTCGACGATCACCCGGGCCGCGGAGTTGACCAGGAACGTGACCACGAACAGGACCAGGCCGGCCGCGATGTACGCACCGGTCTTCTCCGGCGAGTCGAACTCGGCGGCGTTGTTGGCGATCTTCGACGCGAACGTCTCGCCGCCGGCGAAGATCGACGAGTTCCACGGGTCGTTGCCGTTCGGCACCGACAAGATGATCAGGACGGCGACGGTCTCACCGAGCGCCCGCCCGAGGCCGAGCATCGAGGCGCTGACCACACCGGAGCGCCCGTACGGCAGCACCGACAGCCGGATCATCTCCCAGCGCGTCGCGCCGAGGGCGAGCGCGCCCTCCCGGTGCGAGATCGGCGTCTGCGCGAAGATCTCCCGGCTGATCGCGGTGACCACCGGCAGGATCATGATCGCCAGCACCACCGACGCGGTGAAGACCACGCCGACGTTGTCGCCCGGCGGCTTCTCGAACACCGGGATCCAGCCGAGCGCGGTGGAGATGCCGTCGATCACCGGGCGCAGGATCGGGGCGAAGAACAGGATGCCCCACAGGCCGTAGACGATCGACGGTACGGCGGCCAGCAGGTCGACCGCGTGCGCGACCGGGGCGGCCAGCCGCTTCGGGGCGTAGTACGTGACGAACAGCGCGACGCCGATCGCGATCGGCACCGCGATGATCATCGCGATGATCGAGCTGACCACGGTGGTGTAGAAGAGCGCGGCGATCCCGAACCGCGGCTCGTCGCCGCCCGGCTCCCAGATCCGCGAGAACAGGAAGTTGCTCTTGTCGTCGGCCAGCGCCGGCACCGCCAGCGCCAGCAGGAAGATGCCGACGAACGCGACGATCAGGACCACCAGGCCGCCGGACCCGCGGGCCAGCCCGCCGAACAGCCGGTCGCCGAGGTGCCCGACCGGGCCGAGCTCGAGCTTGCGGTCCGGCTGCGCCGCGGTCGCCGTGGTCGCCGCTGCGGGGGCCTCGACGCCGGACTCGGTCATCACCTCGGTGGACTGCTGGGCCGCCTCATGGTCGGCGTGTTCGGAGGCCAGACCGCCGAACTGCGGGGTCGGCCCGGCGTCTTCGTGGACCAGATCCTCGATCCGGGGTGTTTCCTGGTCGGCCGTGCCGTCCGGCCGGTCGGGCGGTGCCGTGCCGTCTGGACTACTCATCGATGGTGCTCCAAGCGCCTGAGTCGTGATGTGTCACGTCTGGTTCGAAACGATGCCTGCACGGGTACGAGCCCCGGCCGTCCTCCGATGACTCGGACCGGCCGGGGCTCGCATCAGTACCGCTTCGCGATCAGCTGATCGCCTGGATGGCGGCGTCGACCTTGGTCTGGATCTCGGCCGGCAGCGGCGCGTAGTTCAGCTCGGTCAGCGACGACTGGCCGTCCTTGCTGACGAAGTAGCTCAGGAAGCTCTTCACCAGCGCGGTCTTCTCGGCCGGGAGACCCTTGGTGCACGCGATCTCGTAGGTGACCAGGATGATCGGGTACGCACCCGGGGCCTTGGTCGCGTAGTCCAGCTTCAGGGCCAGGTCCTTGCCGCTCGCGTCGGCGGGCTTGGCCGCGGCCAGCGCCTTGCCGGCCGACTCGGCGGTCAGCTCGACCGGGGTGCCCGAGCCGGTCTCGATCTGGGCGACGCCGAGCTTGTTGTCGACGGCGTACGACCACTCGACGTACGTGATCGCGTTCTTGGTGCTCTTCACGCCCTCGGCGACACCGGCCGACTTCTCCTTGCCGGCGCCGGTGCCGGTCCACTTCTTGGCCGGCTCACCGGTCCAGGCGCCGCCACCGGCCGCCTTCAGGTACTTGGTGAAGTTCTCCGTGGTGCCGGACTCGTCGGAGCGGAAGAACACCGAGATCGGTGCCGACGGCAACGTGACGCCCGCGTTCAGCTTGGCGATCGCCGGGTCGTTCCAGGTCTTGATGGTGCCCTGGAAGATCTTGGCGGCGGTCGGGCCGTCGAGCACCAGCTTGGTGACGCCGTCGACGTTGTAGGCGATCGCGACCGGGCCGATGACCATCGGCAGGTTGACGGCCGCGTTGTTCGCGCAGCGCTTCGTGGCCGCGGTCTGCTCGTCGGGCTTGAGGGCCGAGTCGGAGCCGGCGAAGTCGACCTGGTTCGCGTTGAACTGCTTGATGCCCGCACCGGAGCCGGTCGGGTTGTAGTTCACCGTGACGTCGGCGCACTTCTCGTTGTACTTGCTGATGACTTCCTCGATGGCGTTCTTCTGCGCCGAGGAACCCTCAGCGTTCAGCGTGCCCTTCGGGCATTCGGCACCGGCCGACGACGACGCGGAATCGGGGCTCGCGGAACCCGACGGCTCGGGGTCACTGCCACAGGCGCTCAGTGCGAGGACGCCGAGGGACGCCACGGCGACGGAGCCGACGCGGAACAGGCGATTGACGGACACGAGAGTGTTGCCCTTCTGCGGGAATCAGACTTCTGAACTTCCACAGACGGTAGGGAGACCAGGTGACCGACCGGTCCGTCACTGGTGAACGAGCGGTGAACGGTTCCGGTAGCGTGCGCGACGTCTGGCGTGCCGACAGGCAGCCATTAGGTGAACTGAGTTAGGAGCCGTCACTCTGCGTCGATGTGAACGGCGTTCGGCTCACATTTCGGTAACGCTCAGCGCACCGGCAAGGTGAACGAACGACTGCCGTGGGGTAGTGGCCGGGCGGACGAATGTCAGCTGGAGAAGTCCTCCGGGGCGACGCCGTCCAGGAACTGGCGGAAGCGCTCCAGCTCGGCCTGCTCCTCCTCGGGGGTGGCGACGCCGGCCTCGCGCAGCACGGCCTCGGTGCAGCGGATCGGCGTGCCCAGCCGGACCGCGAGCGCCACCGAGTCGCTCGGGCGGGCCGAGACGCGGGCGCCGTTGGCCAGCACGAGCTCGGCGTAGAACACGGCGTCACGCAGCTCGACGATCTCGACCGCGTCGATCTGCACGCCGAACGCCTCGATCAGGTCGCGCATCAGGTCGTGGGTGAGCGGGCGCGACGGACGCAGGCCCTGCTCCTCGTACGCGATCGCCGTCGCCTCGACCGAGCCGATCGAGATCGGCAGGTAGCGGTAGCCCTCGGTCTCGCGCAGCATCATCACCGGGGCCCGGTTGGGCGATTCCATCCGGATCCCGATCAGTGTCAGTTCTCGCATCATCGTCATGGTGCGCCCCGAACCTCTCCTCAGACCGGCGCCCGGTGGGGAGCCGGTTCCTCGGGTAGGAACATACCCGTCACCTCCAGTGTCACCCGATCGGCCCTTCGGCTGTGCCTGGATCGTCACCGAGCCGTGTCGCGCCGTATCACTACGCGTGCTCCCCAGGGTGCGAGACTTACGGCGCGCGGAAGCGTTCGTGGACCACGGTGCCGTCCGCCAGCCGGTGTGCGACCAGGAGCGCGCCGGTGGAGAACTTGCCCACCCGCAGGCCCAGCTCCCGCGTGAGCGCGGGCAGAACCGGCCGGTGCGAGCAGATGGCCGTGACCTTGCCCGGCTTCCACACCCGCTCGGACAGACCGTGCATCCCGTCCGGATCGGTGTTGTACCCACGCTCGGAGATCTGCGGCCACAGATGGATGTGCCGGTCGATGAGAGCGCCGTACGGCGTGACCGTCGCGACACACCGCTCCGCGTCGCTGCTGATGATCCGGTTGACGCCCAGCGCGGCCAGGACGCCGGTCAGCCGGTGCGCAACCGCCGTACCGGAGTCGGTGAGCGGGCGGAGCGTGTCCTTGCCGTCCCAGTCCTTCCGCTTCAGAGCCTCCGCGTGCCGCACCACCACCACGGTGGCCACGACCGGCACGACGCGGTCCAGCAGGTCCAGGATGTCCACGTCCCGCGGGTAGCTGAGCTTGGCGCGGGCCTTGTCCACGGGCAGCCAGCTGATCTGGTCCACCTCGTCGTTCGGCTCGAAGTCACTGTCGCTGACCGGCTCGGCGGACCAGTAGTGCACGAGCTTCTGCGCGATGGCGCCGTTCTTGCGGATCGTGTACCGCTGGACGCCGAGCGGGGGGCCGAGGACGACCTGCAGCCCGGTCTCCTCCTCGATCTCCCGGCGCGCACCGAGCAGCACGTGCTCGTGGGCGTTCAGCTTCCCCTTCGGCAGCGACCAGTCGTCGTACCGGGGACGGTGCACCAGCAGCACCTGGCGGGTGCCGCGGCGCTCCCGCCACACGACACCACCCGCGGCGATGACCGTCGCCGGGTTGCTCATGGTTTCACTCTAAGACGCGACTAACTGATTCCGTCGGAGGTCCGGCGGCGGCCACGGGTCGCGATCAGACGCTCCTGCAGGTCCCGCAGCGGCTCACCGTCCGGTCCGCTCAGCCGGGGCTGCCAGGTGTCGTCGGCCTGCAGCCACCACGAGCCGGTCCCGTCGTCCAGGGCCTGGTCGAACAGGTCACCCAGCTCCGACACGTGGTCCTGCTGCTTCAGCTGCACCAGCACCTCGACGCGGCGGTCCAGGTTGCGGTGCATCAGGTCGGCCGAGCCGATCCACACCTCCGGCTCGCCGCCGTTCTCGAACAGGAACACGCGGCTGTGCTCGAGGAAGCGGCCCAGGATGCTGCGGACCTGGATGTTCTCCGACAGACCCGGCACGCCGGGGCGCAGCGTGCAGATGCCCCGGATCCACAGATCCACCGGCACACCCGCCTGCGACGCCCGGTACAGCGCGTCACACAGGGCCTCGTCGACCAGGCTGTTCACCTTGATCCGGATCCGCGCCGGGCGGCCGGCCAGGTGGTGGTTCACCTCGCGGTCGATCCGCTCGACCAGCCCCCGCCGTACCGACTGGGGCGCGACCAGGATCCGCCGGTAGCCGGCGCTGCGGCCGAAGCCGGACAGGTGGTTGAAGAGCAGTGCGACGTCCTCGGTGACCACCTTGTCGCTGGTCAGCAGGCCCAGGTCCTCGTAGAGCCTGGCCGTCTTCGGGTGGTAGTTGCCGGTGCCGATGTGCGCGTAGCGGCGCAGGCCGTCCGGCTCGTCACGCACGACCATCGACAGCTTGCAGTGCGTCTTCAGGCCGATCACGCCGTACACGACGTGGCAGCCCGCGTGCTCCAGCTGCCGGGCCCACTTGATGTTCGCCTGCTCGTCGAAGCGCGCCTGGATCTCCACCAGCACCAGCACCTGCTTGCCGGCCTCGGCGGCGTCGATCAGCGCATCGACGATCGGGGAGTCACCGCTGGTCCGGTACAGCGTCTGCTTGATGGCCAGCACGTGCGGGTCCGCGGCGGCCTGCTCGATGAAGCGCTGCACCGACGTGGAGAACGAGTCGTACGGGTGGTGGACGAGCACGTCGCGCTGCTTGAGCGCGTGGAACATGTCCGCCGGGTTGGAGGTCTCCACCTCGGCCAGGTGCGGATGCGTCGACGGCACGAACGCCGGGTACTTCAGCTCGGCCCGGTCCAGGCCGGCGATCGTGAACAGACCGCGCAGGTCCAGCGGGCCGGGGAGCTCGAACACCTCCGCCTCGGTCACGCCCAGCTCGGTCAGCAGCAGCGCCTTCACCTGCGGGTCGATCGACTCCTCGACCTCCAGCCGGACGGGCGGGCCGAACCGGCGGCGCAGCAGCTCCTTCTCGAGCGCGGCCAGCAGGTTCTCCGCGTCGTCCTCCTCGACCTCGAGGTCCTCGTTGCGGGTCACCCGGAAGGTGTGGTGCTGGATCACCTCCATGCCCGGGAACAGCTGGCCGAGGTGAGTCGCGATCACGTCCTCGAGCGGCACGAACCGGCCGTCGGCGACGTTCACGAACCGCGGCAGCAGCGGCGGCACCTTCACCCGGGCGAAATGCTCACCGCCGGTGTCGGGGTTACGGACCACGACGGCGAGGTTCAGGCTCAGGCCGGAGATGTACGGGAACGGGTGCGACGGGTCGACCGCCAGCGGGGTCAGCACCGGGAACACCCGCTCCCGGAAGAACCGGGTCATGTCCTCGCGCTCGTCGTGCTCCAGCTCGTCCCAGCGCAGGATGTCGATGCCCTGTTGGGTCAGCGCGGGTTGCACCGACTTCCGCCAGGTCTCCGCGTGCCGGTCCATCAGCTCCCGGCTGCGCGCCAGGCTGCGGTCGAGGACCTCGCGGGGAAGCAGGCCGCTGGCCGCCTTCACCGCGACCCCGGCCGCGATGCGGCGCTTCAGGCCGGCCACCCGGACCATGTAGAACTCGTCCAGGTTGCTGGCGAAGATGGCGAGGAACTTGGCCCGCTCGAGCAGCGGGATCCGGTCGTTCTCGGCGAGCTCCAGGACCCGCTGGTTGAACGCCAGCCAGCTCAGCTCCCGGTCGGAGAACCTGTCCACGGGGAGATCTCCGGCCGCACTGATGTCGTACGGCGGCTCGACGTCGTACTCCCGGTTGTGGGATGCCAGCAAGTCTCCTGCCACGTTCACCAGGATCCCACCGTTTGGTGAACAACGGGTAGCCGTCAGCGCGTTAGTTGCTAGCGTCACACCTTGTGAACCTCAGACCGGATTCCGTAGTGCGTGACGCGGTGACCGCCATTCAAGCGAACGCTCTGGCCCCGCTGTACGCGCTGCCCGCCGCCGTACGCCGACGGCTGGCCGGGGCGCCGATCCAGATCGACGGGAACACCCTGGACCCGGACCTGCAACTGCTCGTCCGGGTCGACAACTTGTTGCCGAGTACAACCAAGACCGACGCGGCGACCGCGCGGGTCCGGTTCAAGAACCTGTGCAAGCTGATCCCCGGGACGCCCGTAGATGTACAGCGCGTCACCGAGCTGACCGTCCGCGGAGCCGACGGGCAGCTCGGGGCCCGGCTGTACGTGCCGCAGGCCGTGGACTCCCGCGGTCTGCTGGTGTTCTTCCACGGGGGCGGCTGGGTGGTCGGCGACCTCGACACGCACGACGCGCTCTGCCGGGCGATCGCCGCCGACGCCGGGATCCGCGTCCTGTCCGTCGACTACCGCAGGGCCCCCGAGGCGCCCGCGCCGACCGCCGCCGAGGACGCCATCGCCGCGTTCACCTGGGCCGTCGACCACGCCGAGGACCTCAACGCCGACCCGGCGCTGATCGCGGTCGGCGGCGACAGCGCCGGCGGCAACCTGGCCGCCGTCGTCGCCCAGCAGACCGTCCGCCGCGGCCTCCCGCAACCGGCCCTGCAGGTCCTCCTGTACCCGGCCCTCGACCTCGTCGCCCGCCGCCCCAGCCGAGACCTCTTCGCCGAGGGCTTCATCCTGACCGAGGACGACATCATCTGGTACCGCGACCTCTACAGCCCCGACCCCACCCTCCGCCCCGACCCGATCGTCTCCCCCCTCCGCGCCGAAGACCTCACCGGCCTCCCACCCACCTACCTCACCACCGCCGGCTTCGACCCCCTCCGCGACGAAGGCATCGAATACGCCCAAGCCCTCCAAGCAGCCGGCAACCCCCTCACCCACGCCCACCACCCCACCCTCGCCCACGGCTACGCCAGCCTCCTGACAGTCCCCGGCACCACCCGAGCCGCCCACACCCACCTGACCGACTTCCTACGCACCACCCTCTGTGGATAACTCCCGCACCACCCAGCCACCCGCGACTATCGTGACGATCAGCTGACGTACGGCTCTGGAGGGCTACATGGCGTTCGACATCGCGCGGTTCAATTCCGAGTTCGCGCAGGCGCGGCATGAGCAGAAAACAGACCCGAACTTCGACCTCGCGAGGGCCCAGCAGAAGCTGCACGACCTGATCGCGGACGAACCGGACGGCGAGGACCGCACCTTCGCTCTCGAAATGATCGAGGTCCTCGCCGAACCGCCGCCCCCGCCACGTGAGTACGGCCCGCTCTACCACGAAGCCGGAGCCATCCACGCGGCCGCGTGGATCGCCGAGGGGACGGACGAGGAGAGGGCGGACGCACTTGCGGAGGCGCGGCGGAAGATCTGGGCGATCGCCGACCGAGCACCTGACGACGAGGCGCCGCATATCCGGGCGATGACGAGGGCGCTGGATCATCTGGAGACCATGCTGCGTGGGCATTGGCCTGAGGACTGAACGGTGGGCCTCGACCAGCGGGTCTCCCCGGACTCGTTCTATTACCGAGAGGTCGAGCGTCTGTACAAGATCGCGCATTCGCTGCGCCCGGCGGCTGCCGATCGCTGGAACCGCGAGCTGTATGCGACGAGCCTGGACACCCTGGGCGGCCTCGATCCGAAGACCGGCACCCTCCGATTGTCCGGCCATCGGGTGTTGCAGTATCTGACAGGATCGGTGATGCCCGGCCAGGCCGATGATCAGGCCGAGGCGTTGGCCACGGTTCTGCACGAGGCAACGCACGGTGGGATGCAGATCAAGGCGCCCGGCGAGCCGAACGCAGTGTGGACCGAGCACTCCCGGGGCATCTTGGAAGGCTTCGCCGAGGTCCGCACCTTCGCCGACTTCGAGCTTTTCGCGAAGCGTGCCGGGTACGGCGGCTTGACCCTAGGCGATCCGCGATACCCAGGGGCCTTCGCGGCAACTCGAGACCTCATGTCCCACGTCACCGGACCGGCCTACCCGGAGAGTGCTCTGATCAACGATGCCTGCCGGGGGCCAGGCCTCATGCACTTCGACCAGTTCGCCCACGCCGTGGTGGTAAACCAACTGCATGAGCTGACGCACCGTGACCAGCCGACCCAGCAAGCCGCCCGGGCCGAGCTGATCGGCTCCATGCTGCACACTCACTGGCCGACGCTGCCGAGCACGTCGGCGGCCACTGGTGAGCTCGTCGCCCGCGAGATCCGCTCCAACCTGGACGCGAAGGTCGACGGGCTCCGCCGGCACTACCGCCTGAGCGTCCCTCACCGCATGGGTGACGACCCGCCCGGCGTCAGCACTGACCGACGAAGGTTGTCATCCGCCGGCGCCCGCCAAGACACCCTCGACGGCCTCCGCTTCTTGGCCTCGCAGCCCTCACCCACTGGCGCCACCAGCCAGCGTCCGCAACTCGGCCAGGGCGCGCGCAGCTTCGCTTCCGACCTCCGCGGCCGGGGCCACTTGCCGGCTTCAGCTCGTGACTGATGACGATCGAATCCCGTCAGGCGACCGAGAATCGCCGGCCTCCTGCCCATCTACCTCACCACCGCCGGCTTCGACCCCGTCCGCGACGAAGGCATCGAACACGCCCAACTGGCCGACCATCTGAGATCCACTCTCTGTGGATAACTCCCGCGACGCCCGGCCACCCGCGACTATCGTGACGATCAGTACACGAACAGTTCTGTAAGGAGTGGCATGGACGTCGCGCGCTTCAACTCGGCGTTCGCCGAGGCACGGGACCAGCGAGACAGCGATCCCGCCTTCGACCTCGCGGCCGCCCAGCACGCCCTCCGTCAACTCGTCGCAGACGAGCCGGAGGGCGAGGACCGCGCCTGGGCCTTGCGGATGATCGACAAACTCGCCGACCCTCCGCCGCCACCGCGTGAGTTCGGCCCGCTGTACCACGAGGCCGGCGCGATCCACGCCGAGGCGTTCGCGTTCAAGGGCACGGACGAGGAGTGGGCGGACGTCCTGGCGGAGGCCCGCCACAAGATCTGGGCGATCGCCGACCGCGCCTCCGATGACGAGGAAGCCGACATCCGGGCTATGACGAGGCCTCTCGAGCACATCGAGATGATGCTGCGGCAGGACTGGCCGAAGGACTGACGATGAGCCTCGGCCAACGGGTCTCACCGGATTCGTTCGTCTACAGAGAGGTAGTACGCCTGTATCGGATCGCGCGATCACTGCGGCCGACGACGATCGACCGCTGGACCGGCGCGTTGTACGCGACGCAGGCCGACACCTGGGGCGGCCTCCATCCGAAGACGGGTGCACTCAAGCTGTCTGCCGACCGGGTGCTGCCGTATCTGACCGGCTCGGTCCTGCCGGCCGACCGGCGCCGGCAGGCACAGGCACTTGGCACCGTGTTGCACGAGGCGACCCACGGCGGGATGCGAATCGACGCACCGGCCGAGCCGAACGCAGTCCGGACCATGCACTCGTACGGACTGACCGAAGGCTTCGCCGAGGTCCGTGCCTTCGCGGACTTCGATGCGTTCGTGGATCGCGCAGGGTACGGCGGTCTGGCGCTCGGCGATCCGCAATACCCCGGTGCGTTCGCGGCGACTCATGATCTCATCGGCCACCTCACCGGGCCCGCGTACTCGCGCAACACCATGCTCAACGACGTGTGCCGCGGGCCTGGCGTCATGCATTTCGACCAGTTCGCCTACGCGGTCGTGGCCAACCGTCTGCCCGAGTTGACGCATCGCGACCGGACAACGCAGCAGGCCGTCCGCGCCCAGCTCATCGGATCGATGCTCCACGATCACTGGCCAACCCTGCCGGGTGTATCCGTGGCCACAGGTCGACTCGTCGCCGGGGAGATCCGCTCCGACCTGGACGCCAAGGTGGACCAGCTCCGCCGCCACTACCGCCTGACCGCTCTGCCCGGCGGTGCGCCGTCCGACGCCACCTCGGATCGCCGGCCAGCGGCACCACTCACCGCCCGCCAAGACACCCTCGACGGCCTTCGCTTCCTGGCGTCGCAGCCATCACCCACTGGCGCCACCAGCCATCGTCCACAACTCGGCCAGGGCACCCGCAACCGAATCCCGTTGAGCGAGCGAGGAATCAGCGGCCGGGGTCAATGAGAACCGGAACGGCTTCGCGGACCAGTAGAGGTGTGGCCGGACCGGTGATGGGCACGGTGCCGTCGATGTACTGCCAGCCGGTGTCGGCGACGTTGAAGCGGGCGGCGTAGTTGGTGGTCAGGCTGACGCTGACCCCGCCGCGCTTCATGTACTTGTGGGTGATCTCCTTCGACGGGTACGGCCTGCCGGGCGTGCTCGTGGTGAGCGCGGGCGAACCGTCCCCGAAATGCCAGGTGTAGCTGACCGGCGTCGCCTCCACGACCACCGGGAACCCGAGCAGCGTCACCGTAGTCGTCGAGACCTTGCTGTCGGCGGTGTAAACGATCGTCTCCAGATTGACCAACGTCCGCCCCGAAGGCTGCACCTTCACCGAAAGCCCCGGAAACACCACGTTCTTCGTCTCCGACCGCACCTCCTCCCACGTGACGTCCTCAGGCCGAGGCCGCACCACCTCCGGCGGAACAGTCCGCAACGTAACCCGCCGCTCATCACCCCCAGGCTGACACCGCATCGGCCCGGGCACCGACCCGTCCGGTTGCACCCGACCACAGATCCCGATGTTCATCCGGATGTCACGCCGCCTGTCGTCGTCGCTTTCCGTCTTGCGCGGCTGCGCCGGGCGGGTTGGGCGCGTTGGTCTGGTGGCCGTGCTGGTCTTCTGTGCCGGCTTCTTCGTGGGCGTTGTGTCCCGCCGCTCCTGGCGGCCGCGCTGCTTGGCGGACCCCTCCAGGGTGCCTCCCCACCGCTTGGTCTTTCCCTTTACCTTCGGGATGGGCGGAGAGGATGCTTCAGCCAGTGGTGCGGCCGGACTCGCATGTGCCTCGTTCGGATCAGCGGTGAGCAGGACGGCCGCAGCGAGGCTCGCTGTCAGGGCGAACGTCGCGAGAGAAGCGCACGCACAGCGGGCGTGACCTGGCTTCATTCCTTGATTTCCATCTCGTACATAACCCAGTTCCCGCCGCTGGGCGACAGCGTGAACTCCATCGTCCCGGTGTCGCCTCCCTGCGGAACCGGGGACGCGCTCGGCGAGTCCCGTTCCGTGTATGTCCCGGACTTGAGGATCGCCGAACCGCCGAGCCGTCCTGAGCTGCCTCGAAAGATCTCCTTCACGTTGAGGAGATGGTCGCTGTAGTCGCCTTCGAGGGTGCCGTTCCTGGCGTTGGTCTTCTTGACGTAGTCCGCGATCGCCTGACAGCCGACGCAGCCTTTGTCGCTGGCCGCGAGGAGCGGCCCCGAATCGCCCGTTCCGTACGAATAGTTCAGGAGGGCTACGTAGTGTCCGATGAAGGCCTCACCTGCGGCCAGGCTTGCTCCCACTGCGGCTGGCGGACGCACAGGTGGAGTCGCCGGCGGCACGCTCGCGGTGCTGCTCTGGCCGCCAGTCGTCGACGTCGCACTTGCCGCCGGCATCGACGTCCCCGTGGACGTCTGGGGTGGAGGAGCCGTGTTGGGGCGGCCTGCCTCGGGGCTACCTCCGCCGCAGGAGACGAGGAATGCGGTGGCGCTCAGGCAGGCCAGCAGAGTGATGGTTTGCCTGTTGCGGTGTGTCACGAGTGTCAGCCCTCCGTAGTCGATACGAATCGTAACCGGAGGGCGGGGTGGCTTCGATGTCAAAAGGTGCAGGCTGTGGACAAACCCGGACTTGGGGCCAGGAGCCGCCCGGCTGGGGGGTTAGAGGCTCGGACGGCTCCTGGTTGCTGGTGGGACGGGGGTGGGGCGGGTTCATGACGCGGAAACTGGTTGTGATGTCGTTCACAGGGAGTGAGGGGCGTACTGGACGTCCAGGGCGGCGGTGGTGAAGCCGAGGGATTTGTAGAGGGCTCGGGCGGCGGTGTTGGTGCCGTCTACGTAGAGAACGATCTCGTCTAGGTCGCGGGTGGACTGGAGATAGTGGAGGCCCTGGAGGGTGAGCGCTTTGCCCAGGCCTAGGCCCTGGTGGGTGGGGGAGACGCCTACTACATAGACCTCACCTACCCCCTCCTCGACCTTGGTCCAGTGGAAGCCGGCGACGTCGCCCTTGGAGTCGACAGCGAGAAAGAAGCCGTTCGGGTCGAACCAGGGCTGGTGGAGGCGTTCGGCCAGGTCGGCGGCGGTCCAGCTGCCCTGTTCGGGGTGGTCGGCGAAGGCGGCCGCGTTGACCTTCAGCCAGGCGGCGTCGTCCTGTCCGGGAACAAAGGTCCGTACGTCGATGCCGTCCGGCCAGACGGGTTCCGGGAGGTCCGCCCTGGTACGGCGGAGGAAGTACAGCTCTCGCGCCACCTCAAGGTTGAGGCGGTTGGCTAGCTCGTCGGAGCCCGGCAAGCGACCGTGGGCCCAGACGCGGGTACGCGCGCCGCCGTGGTCCAGCAGCATCCGCAGCAGCGCCGTGCCGTACCCCTGCCGCCGCGCGGACGGGGAGACGAAGAGCTCGGCCGAGCCGTCGGGGGACAACGCGCCGTACCCGACGAGGTTGCGGGCGCTCTGCAGGCCGCTGACCTCGATGGTGCCCGGATCGCCTTCGTAGGCGAGGACGTGGACGTCGTCGGGGTGTTCGCCGTCGAGGTGCAGCAGCGTGCGTTCGGAGAGCGGGTTGACGCCGTCGCTGTGTGCTGCGGCGCGAGCGAGTTCCGTGACGGCGGCGGCGGTGGCCGAGGGCAACGGTGAGGGAACGGCTTCGAGGGTCACCTGAATACCGTAAAAGGTCCGGTCCAGTTCATGCCCAGGTCCTGGCGAGGGCGCGTCGTCACAGGTAACTTTCCCCGCACCGCGGAGGATTTCGCGGCACCGCAAACAGCGGTGACCGAGACGACGACGGAGAAGAAATGGCCATCACAGGACGAGGCAGAGCGCGGTGGGGGCGGGCGGCCGGACTGCTTGCCGCCGGGACGGCCGCGGCGCTCGCCCTGGCCGCGGGGGGAACCGTGAGCCAGGCAGGGGCCGCGACGCAGGACGCCGCGGCGCAACAGCAGGCGCAGGACAAGAAGCCGAAGCCGACGCACAGTCAGATCCAGTTGCTCGCGATCAACGACTTCCACGGCAACCTGGAGCCGCCGACCGGCTCGAGCGGCAACATCAACGGCACCCCGGCCGGCGGCGCGGTGTATCTGGCGACGCACCTGAAGCAGCTCCGGGCGGCCGCCGCGGCGAAGGGGCAGGACTCGGTGACGGTCGCCGCGGGTGACCTGATCGGCGCCTCGCCGCTGCTGTCGGCCGCGTTCCACGACGAGCCGACGGTCGAAGCGCTGAACGGGATGGGACTCGCGGCTGCGTCGGTGGGCAACCACGAGTTCGACGAGGGCTGGCACGAGCTGCTCCGGATGCAGACCGGCGGCTGCCTGCCGGACGGCGACGGGCAGAACAACCAGAACTCCTGCCCCGACGCCGCGCACCCGTTCGAGGGCGCGAAGTACAAGTACCTGTCGGCGAACGTGTTCTTCGAGAACACCCGCAAGACCCTGTTCGCGCCGTACACGATCAAGACCTTCAAGGACGGCAAGAAGGTCGGCTTCATCGGCATGACGCTGGAGAACACGCCGAACATCGTGACCAAGTCCGGTGTCGAGGGGCTGACCTTCAAGGACGAGGTCGAGACCGCGAACGCGCTGGTCCCGGAGCTCAAGAAGAAGGGTGTGGAGTCGATCGTCGTGCTGCTGCACGAAGGCGGCTTCCCGGCCGACCCGAGGGCGTACGACAGCTGCCCCGGGATCTCCGGCCCGATCGTCGACATCAACGCGGGCCTGGACCCGGAGATCGACGCGATCATCTCCGGCCACACCCACCAGGGCTACAACTGCTCGCTGCCGGACAAGGACAAGAACCCGCGGCTGGTCACCAGCGCGTCGTCGTTCGGCCGGCTGGTCACCGAGGTCCGCCTGAGCATCGACAACGCGACCGGTGACGTCGACCGGCTGAACACGCTGGCGAACAACCAGATCGTCACCCGGGACGTCGTGCCGGACCCGAAGACCGCGACCCTGATCGCGAAGTACAAGGAGCTCGTCGCCCCGATCGAGAACAAGGTGATCGGTCACCTCACTACCGCGTCGGTGGTGCGGACGAACGACGACTCGCTCGAGTCGCCGCTGGGCAACCTGATCGCCGACGCGCAGCTCGCCGACCCGAGCGTCGTGACCGGTGGGAAGACCCCGGTCGTCGCGTTCATGAACCCGGGCGGCATCCGCGCCGATCTGGTGTCGACCAACGGTGAGGTCACCTTCGGGAAGGCGTTCACTGTGCAGCCGTTCAACAACTTCCTGGTGTCGATGGACATGACCGGGACGCAGATCAAGGCTCTGCTGGAGCAGCAGTTCTCCGGGGTCAACGGTCCGGAGGCGGCGAAGTTCAAGGTGCTCCAGGTCGCGGGCATCACCTACACCTGGAACCCGGCCGCGCCGGCGGGCTCGAAGGTGGTGGCCGACTCGATCAAGATCGCAGGGCAGCCGCTGGTGGACGCGACGACGTACCGCATCGTCACGAACAACTTCCTCTCCGACGGTGGCGACGGGTTCCCGGCCTTCACCACGGCGACGAACAAGTTCTTCGGCGGGCTGGACATCGACGCGTTCGCCAACTACCTGACCGCGCACGACCCGTACACGCCGGTCGCGACCGACCGGATCTCCGTCGGTTCCTGATCGCAGCTGCCGACTGAAACGAGGGCCGGTACGTCGCGCCGACCGCGGCGTACCGGCTTTTCGTTCTCGTCAGAGTTGCTGGTACCTTGCGTACTCAGGCACTTACGGAAGGTGAGCGATGGCGCACGTTGCTCCGACCTCGCACCGGCGGGCCACCAGGGCGTCGCATCGCGGGCATCGCAGCGCGGACGGGCCGGTGCAGATCACCAGCTGGCTCGGGTTGGCGTTCGCGTTCGTGGTGGGGTGGCTCCTCACGCTGCAGTCGCACGTCGGCGTCCACGCGGCCGGCGTCACGATGCTGGTGATGCTGGTGCCGATCACCATCGGAGTGTTCGTGGCCGGGGTGAAGCAGGGCGTCGGGTCCGGGAAGGCGGCGCTCGTCACGGCGGCCGCGCTCGCGTTCACCCTGCTGAAGTTCTTCCTCTAGAAACCGCCGGCCGCCAGCGAGGCAGTCAGTGCGGTCAGCCGGTCAGCCCGGTCAGCCCGGTCAGCGTGAGCCAGTCAGGACTTGGCCTCGGCGGGCTCGCGGGTGCTGGGCGCCGGCGGGACCACGAAGCGGTAGCCGACGTTCCGCACGGTGCCGATCAGCGCCTCGTGCTCGGGGCCGAGCTTGGCGCGCAGCCGCCGGACGTGCACGTCGACGGTCCGCGTGCCGCCGAAGTAGTCGTAGCCCCAGACCTCTTGGAGCAACTGTTCCCGCGTGAAGACCCGGCCCGGGTGCTGCGCGAGGAACTTGAACAGCTCGAACTCCTTGTACGTGAGGTCGAGCGCCCGCCCGTTGAGCTTCGCCGTGTACGACGCCTCGTCGATCACGACGTCGCCGCTGCGGATCAGCGTGGACTCGGGCTCGTCGTTGCGGGTCGCGGCGAGACGGCCGATGACGAGCCGCAGCCGGGCCTCGATCTCGGCCGGGCCCGCGGTGTCGAGCAGCACATCGTCCGCGCCCCAGTCGGCGTTGACCGCGGTCAGGCCGCCTTCGGTGACGACCAGGATCAGCGGCACGTCGATGCCGGTGGTGCGGATCAGCCGGGAGGCGCTCCGCACGGCGACCAGGTCGCGGCGGGCGTCCAGCAGCACGGCGTCGGCGTCCGGCGCGTCGACCAGCGCGGCGACCTCGGCGGGCAGGATGCGGATCTGGTGGGGGAGCAGGGCGAGCGACGGCAGCACCTCGGTGGAGGCCTGCAGAGCGTTCGTCAGCAGAAGCAACGTGCTCACGCCGTCTCCTTGTGCTGATCGTCGGATCCAGAACCAGCGATCCGGTCCTCGTGCACGTCAGGCCCCGGCGGCGTCGTTGCCGGGGGCCTGAGACACACTGGGTCTAACAGCAAGCTGACATAATAGCCGAGACTTAACCGATTAGTGAGGCGCGGATCAGATGCCGGAAGTGACCATCAGGTACTTCGCTGCCGCCCGCTCGGCCGCCGGTGAGTCGACGGCGACCGCGGAGGCGGGCTCGATCCGGGACCTGGTGACGACCGTTTCGACCGACCGGCCGGAGCTGGCGCGGGTGCTGTCGATCTGCACGTTCCTCCTCGACGGTGAGCGGGCCGACCCGAGCACACCCCTGTCCGACGGCGCCCTGGTCGATGCGCTGCCGCCCTTCGCCGGTGGCTGACCGGACCACCTGGCGAGGCCTCCCCGGGAGGTAGATTCATCGCCGTGGCGATGGAGTCGGGGACGTTGCTCACTACGGTGGGGCGTGCGGGGGTTCTGTTCGGGAAGGCGTGGCCGCGCCTGCTCGCGGTGTTCCTGGTGGCGCAGTTGGCGCACCGGGGCCTGCAATGGGTGGCGGTCCAGGCGGGCGCCAAGGCGGAAGCGGCCGGCATCGCCGTCCTGGCCCTGCTCGTCGTGGTCTCGCTCGCGATGTACGTGACCATGTTCCTGGTCCTGCGAGGCGAGCTGCCGTTCCACCGCCGAGCGGTCGCCGAGGGTGTGCTCGCCCCGGACGGCGTGGAGCCCGGCCGTGAACACCGGCCGCTCGACGCGATCGCCGCGGCGCTGCTGCCGTTCCTCGCCTTCTATGCGGCGTACAAGTTCCTGCAGAACGAGGCGCTCGACTACGAGTACCAACTGGCCGTCCACAAGGTCAACGAGACCGCGGCGACGGTGCTGACCGGCGGCACGGTCGCGGAGCGGTCGGAGGGGCTGCAGTCGCTGTCCACCTGGTTGTTCATCGGGCTCGGCGTCACGGCGTACCTGCTCCGGTTGGCGTTCAAGAGGTGGAAGAAGGAAGAGGAAGGCGCGGTCCGCAAGCTGTTCGTCACCTACCTGGAGGCGCTGTGGATCTTCGTGGTCATCTACCAGGCGTCGTCCTACATCCCGTCGCCGAAGGCCTGGCTGAAGGAGCGTCAGGTCTGGCAGTGGCTGCACGACGGGTACTCCTGGGTGCTCGACCACGTGCTGGGCGTCAGCCAGGTCCGTGAGGTGTGGGACGCCGTCACCGGGTTCGTCACCGCCGGCATCGCCGACCTCTGGGACGCCGCCGTGCTCCCGCTGATGTGGATCACCATGACCGCGGTCATCTACGGCCGCGTCGTCCGGAAGCTCGACAAGCCCCGCTGGCGCTTCGACCGCATCACCCACCGCTGGCAGCAGACGCCGCGGATCGTCCGCGTCGCCGGGAACTCGGTCGTGTCCGACTGGAAGGACCGCTGGACCCCGGTCATGGAGGCGTTCCGGCTGGTGGTCCGCTCGGGCCTGCGGCCGATGCTCGGCTACTTCCTGGCCTGGGCGGTCGTGACGTTCGCCGCGAGCGCCGTGTGGATCGCCCTCAAGGTCTGGGTCCTCGGGCCGCACACGCTGCAGTTCTGGCTGGTCATCGACGAGCCGCTGAACCTGGTCACCGACGGCCTGAAGATCATGCTGCAGGTGAGCCTGCTCGCCGCGGCGTACGACCGGATGATCGGCGGCCTGGCCGGCTACCTCACCCCGCGGACCCGGGCGGTCCACGAGCAGTCGGCCGGTGACCACGGCGTCACCGACCTCAGCGCCGCTACCTCGGGAATGCCAAGTACTGAGGGAGCTTCGTTGCCCAGGTGATCGTCGGCTGCACGCTGCCGGCGACCGCCGACGGTACGACGAACACCGCCACCGTCTCGAACGGCTTCCCGGCCACCGGCTTCAGGTAGTACTGCGCCGCGGCGCCGCGCCAGCTCGACGGCTTGTCGTCGCTGCCGCCGCTGCAGCCGGTCGGACGGTCCTGGTAATCGCCCGCGACGGCGGTCTCGTCCCAGATCCGGCCGTCCGGCGCGCGAAGATGCACGCGGCACCCACCGAGTCCGTCGAGCGCGGACAGGTTGTCGACCTGCAGCCGGAAGTACACCCGGATCCGCGTCGTCCCGTCGGGCAGCGCGTCCTGAGCGGAGCCGGCCCGGGACGGCTGCGGGTTCTCCTCGACGCTCGCGGCGTACCAGGTCGCGCCGTTGTACGACGTACCGCCCGCAGCCACCTCGACGGCGTCGCGGGGCTCGGCGTCGTACCAGGACCTGTAGTCGCTGCGCGTGGTCCACCACCCGGCCAGCGGAACCGCCACCACGAGGGTCGCGAGCGCGACCGTGTTCGCCCGGAACCAGCCGCGCCGGGCCCGGCGTGCGCCGCTCATGTGTCACTCGCAGCGGTCAGCGACACGACGTCTTCCAGCGCCGGGGCGTCGTCGCCGAGCGGCACGGTGACCTGCGGCTCGAGGTCGTTCATGATCGACTTCTCCATCACCAGCAACGTTGCCCCGGGCACCTTGTCGGCCGGCATCTCGACGACGAACGAGCCGCGGACCGGGATGTCCGGCGCGAACTCGGTCCCGGTCAGGTCGACCTGGTCCAGGCCACTGCGGTTGGCGCCGAGGTACGTGACGCCGTCGGCGGAGCGGATCCGGACGTCGAAGATGTGGATCGGCTCCCGGTTGGCCGTGACCGTGGCGTCGACGACCACGAAGGCGGTCAGCGAGTCGCGGTCCGGCGTCGAGTGCGGGATCCGGAGCTTCTTGCCCACCCGGACGTCGTCGACGGTCAGGTCGAACCGCGGCGTGTGCACCGCGCGGCCCGGGACGCCCTTCACCGCGGTCGGTTCCTGGATGTCCTTCTGCGTCGGCGTGAGCCGGTACAGACCCACGATCGCGACCAGCACGGCGAGCGTGAGGCCGGCGTTCAGGAGTTTCCGCCGGCTCACTTGGTGTTGTCCTTCACCGCGACGGTGCTGTCCGCGACGATCGCGTCCGCTCGCCACTTCTCGTGGTGGTCCAGGATCGACTCGTCCTCGTGCTGGTAGCCCTGCACGGTCAGCTTGACCTCGGTCGGCAGTTCGCTCGCCTTGGGCAGCTTCCAGACGTACGCGACGTCCTCGGCGGCGTCCGGCGTGAGCACCGGGTTCATCGTGGCGTCGCGCAGGTTGGTGGTGCCGACCGGCGGGTCGGTGTCCTTCACGCCGGGTACGCCGATCAGCCGGATCAGGTCCGACGGCGGCGTCGTGCCGGTGTCGTCGGTCACCTTCAGCTTGGTCACCACGGCGATGAGCGCACCGCCGTCGTCCGGTGTGAACAGCGGTTTCAGGTCCTTCACGGTGACCACCCGCTGGACCGTGACCTCGAACTGGCCGGCGTCGATCGCCGTACCGGCTGCCACCTGCGGAGTTTCGTCACCGGCCTTCTTGAGCCCGCCGAACGCCGCCGAGATCACCAGCAGGACGGCCCCGGCGCTGAGCCCCCACGTCCGGAGCGACCGCCCCCGCACCTTGAGGTCCTGGAACTCCGGAAGCTCTTCCGGCTGCTGCTGTTCAGATCCCCCGCTCCCCGTTTCCTGCACGGGCGGAAGCCTATCCAGCGAAAGGGCCGATCAGTCGTCCGGGCGGCCGCGCAGGCGCTTGGTCTCGCCGCGGCGCTTCTTGTCGTCCAGCCGGCGCCGTACGGACGACTTGCTCGGCTTCGTCGGGCGCCGCTTCCGGGGCGGCGGAGCGATTGCCTCACGCACCAGTACGGCCAGTCGTTCCCGCGCCGCCTCCCGGTTGCGCCACTGCGACTTGTACTCCGACGCGGCGATCGTGAGCACGCCGTCGACCAGCCGCGACTGCAGCCGCTCGAGCGCCCGGGCCTTCAGTACGTCGCTCAGCACCGTCGTCCCCGCGACGTCGAAGCTGAGCTCGACCCGGCTGTCCGTGGTGTTCACCGACTGCCCGCCCGGCCCGCTCGACCGTGAGAACCGCCACGCCAGCTCGGCCTCGGGAATCACCAACCCCGACCGCACTGTCACTCCGCTCTCCACAGGACCTATTAGACCGGAGGAGAATCGACGAATGGATGCCTGCGTCTTCTGCGGCCTGATCTCCGCCGACTCGGCCCGCTGGATCGCCAAGGAGGACGTGGCGGTCGCGTTCCTTCCGCTGCAGAGCGAGGAGATCGCTCCGGGCCACACGCTGGTCGTGCCGCGCCGTCACACCGGCGCGGGGCTGCTGGACGCCCGTCCGGGTGATCTGACCCAGGTGATGGACCTGGCCCAGCGGATCGCTCAGCGGATGGTGGACAGGCTCGGAGCGACCGGGGTCTGCCTGCTGAACGCCAGCGGGCCCGGGTCCGGTCGCAGCGTCGACCACCTCCACCTGCACGTCGTACCGCGGTACCCGGGCGACGGCGACGACTGCCTGCCGTGGCCGACGGGTCGTTCGAGCCACCGCCTCGCCGTGGACCCGCAGGTGCTTCTCAGCACGTGAAACGGGCAGTTGAATCGTGAACGGCGCGTCGTACCGTGGATAGCTGTGAGCCTGGGCCTGTGGGTACTCGTCGCGGCGGTCGTAGCCGGCGTGGTGCTGAGTGTGCTCAAAGCTTGGGTCGACGGGCGGTTTCGTGGGAAGAGCGAGGACGACGTGGAGCGGGTGACGGCCGCGGAGTTGGGTGCGGAGCTGGGCGAGCGGGCGACGCTGCTGCAGTTCTCGTCGGCGTTCTGTGCGCCGTGCCGGGTCACCCGCCGGACACTGGCCGAGGTGGAGGGCATGGTCGACGGTGTGCGCCACGTCGAGCTGGACGCCGAGTCCCACCTCGAGTTGGTACGCCGTCTCGACATCCTGCGGACCCCGACCACGCTCGTGCTGGACAGCACCGGAGCGGTCGTGAAGCGTGCCAGCGGGGCGCCCCGCAAGCCTGACGTGATCGCCGCGCTGGCCGTCGCGATCGACCGCCAGCCCAGCTGACCGCGTCCGGTACGTGCCACCGGATGGCCAATGGACCTGCGCGTAGGCAAGACTCTCCCGGTGAGCTCTCAATCAGCAGGCTGGTACAACGACCCCGAGGACCCGACCCAGGAGCGGTACTGGGACGGCAGCGCCTGGACGGATCAGCGCCGGCCGCAGGAGGGCCCAGCGCCGTACCAGGGCCAGTTCGGTCAGTCGAGGACCGCCGACGCCCCGCAGTACGGTCAGCGCGCGGAGCACGGCCAGGTGTACGGCCAGCAGGCCGAGCCGGCTCCGCAGTACGGCCAGCGGGTCCCGCAGCAGGGCGGCTACCCGGCGTACCCGCAGACCGACTCGGGCTTCGGGTACCAGGGCAAGGGCTCCGGCACGACCCCGGACGGCCAGCCGCTGTCGGGCTGGTGGCGGCGGGCTTTCGCGCTCATCCTCGACTCGATCATCGCCTGGTTCATCGCCTTGCCGCTGACCGGCTACTTCTACTACCAGTCCAGCCAGGTGATGACCAACTGGCTGGAGGACGTGATGGACGCGGCGCGGGCAGGCAGCACGTCGCCGGTCGCGATGCCGGCCGAGGTGTACAAGTACGCCATCCCGGCCTCGGTGATCGGGTACCTGATCTTCTTCGTCTACGAGTACCTGTTCCTGGTCACGAAGGGCCGTACGCCGGGCAAGATGGCGACCGGGATCGCGGTCCGGCTGCGCGACGTGCCCGGCCCTCCGCCGAAGGGCGCGGCGGCCAAGCGGTGCGGTTTCGACCTGGCCCTGTACCTGGCCGGATCGATCCCGGTCTTCGGCATCTTCGCCTCGCTGGCGCTGCTGCTCAACTACCTCTGGCCGCTCTGGGACGACAAGAAGCAGGCGCTGCACGACAAGGTCGCCGGCACCAACGTGGTCCGCGTCTGACGTCCACGATTTGATCAGTTGTCTCACCTCATGGGACCACGGCGGATGGGTCTGCCCGGGTTCCGTACTCTCGAGGCGTGGTTTACACGACTTGGCTGACGAAGCGGCGCGCGGTGGACAACTGCCGCATGCGCTCGTCGCTGTGTCGTCGCCGCTGACCAGGCGGCGTCCCGAGCGCTGCGGAACCGGTCGCTGAGCACGGTTTCGCGTACGTCGCCTCCCGCAGACCCGGGCGGGTTCCGGCTCGACATCCCTCTCCTCCGGGAGTCGTCATGTCCGAAAAGACAGCCAAGGTGGATCCGCGCGGGCTCCGGTTCGCCGCGGGGCTGACCACCGTCGTGCTGGCGCTGACGCTCGTGCTGAACAACCCCTGGCCGCTCGCGGTGCAGGCCGTGGTGTTCGCCGTCTCGGTCGTCCTCGGCGTCGGCGCGTCGCCGTACGGGTTGCTGTTCAAGCGGCTGGTCCGGCCCCGGCTGGGACCGCCGAAGGAGCTGGAGGACGCGGCCCCGCCGCGGTTCGCCCAGCTGGTCGGCCTCGTCTTCGCGGTCGCCGGCCTGATCGGGTACCTGACCGGCGCCACGGTGCTGGGAGTGGTCGCCACCGGATTCGCCCTGGTCGCCGCGTTCGTGAACGCGGCCGTCGGGCTCTGCCTCGGTTGCGAGGCCTATCTGCTGATCCACCGCATTCGTACGCCATCCACCGCTACCAACTGAGAAGAGGCAGCACTCATGAGCAGGGAATCCGCGCTCGTCTCGGCCGACTGGGTCGAGGAGCACAAGAACGACGACGGCGTTGTCCTGATCGAGGTCGACGAAGACGTCTCGGCGTACGACGCCGGCCACATCGCCGGCGCGATCAAGATCGACTGGCAGGACGACCTGCAGGACCCGGTCCGGCGCGACTTCGTCAGCAAGGAGCAGTTCGAGGCGCTGTTGTCCGACCGTGGTGTCAAGAACGAGGACACGGTCGTGCTGTACGGCGGCAACAACAACTGGTTCGCGGCGTACGCGTACTGGTACTTCAAGCTCTACGGCCACGGTGACGTCCGGCTGCTCGACGGCGGCCGCAAGCGCTGGGAGCTGGACAGCCGCGAGCTGACCGACGAGGTCGTCAAGCGCGAGGCCACCCAGTACACCGCGCAGCCGCAGAACCTGGAGATCCGCGCCTTCCGCGACGAGGTCAAGGACGCCATCGGCGTGAAGAACCTGGTCGACGTGCGCAGCCCCGACGAGTACGCCGGCCGGCTGCTCGCCCCGGCCCACCTGCCGCAGGAGCAGGCGCAGCGTGCGGGTCACATCCCGACCGCGGCCAGCATCCCGTGGAGCAAGGCGGCCAACGACGACGGCACGTTCCGCGCCGACGACGAGCTGAAGCAGCTGTACGCCGACGCCGGCGTCGACTTCGGCAAGGACACCATCGCGTACTGCCGGATCGGCGAGCGCTCGGCGCACACCTGGTTCGTGCTGCACGAGATCCTCGGCCAGGCGAACGTGAAGAACTACGACGGATCCTGGACCGAGTGGGGTTCGCTGGTCGGCGTACCCGTTGCCCTCGGCGACGAGCCCGGAAAGGCGTGACACATGTGCGGAGCTAAGCAGGGCGGCCTCGACCTCAAGGGCGTCGACGTCGACAAGGAGGCCGTCATCCAGGGCCAGGTGCTGCGCGGCGAGGAGCCGGTCGGCGGCGCGTACGTGCGGCTGCTGGACTCCTCCGGTGAGTTCACCGCCGAGGTGCCGACCTCGGCGACCGGACACTTCCGGTTCTTCGCGGCGCCGGGCAGCTGGACACTGCGCACGCTGGCCCCGAAGGCCGACCCGGTCGACCGTCAGGTGGTCGCCCAGTACGGCGAGGTCGCGGAAGTGGCCGTCACCGTCTGAGCAGTCGTTCGTTACTGAAGGTGCCACCACCACCCGAGGTGGCCCACCCTGAAGTAAGCACCGAGGGGCCCGGACCTTGCGCGTCCGGGCCCTTCGGCATGTCCGGAATCGCTTACGCGGCAAGGGATCGCGGTCATCGCAGCCGAGTTACGGGTGTGGCCGTGAAATCTCGTGGAGCGAGCAGCAAGGTCACGGTTTGGTCTCGGAGCGAGGTCGGCTCGTCACCTACCGCAATCGGCTGAGTTGTGTCTGTGTCCTGACCCGCACTTCGGGTCACGTCATCACTCAGGGAGGAGGGGTCAATGCGACCCCGCATCGGATACAAGAAGCTCGCCGCCGTCGGAGTTGCGGCGGTTGTCGGCGTGGCTTCTACGATTGCGCTGACGTCGGGTTCCGCGTCCGCCTCGCCGGTTTTCGGCTACAGCGGCTACTCGTACGGGACCGATGTTCAATCCGGGCTGGCGAACAGTGGCCCGCAGGTGATCAGCAAGTTCGGTTGCACCACGGACGCCAACAAGGCTGACAAGAACGACATCGCCGCAGCGAACGTGAACGGGCAGGCGATCGCGCGCTCGGTGAAGACCGACACGCACAGCTTCAACAACGCCAGCGGTACCGGCGTCACCAGCAACGCGGTGGCCGCCGACATCCGTGTCGGCAGCCTGCTCACGCTGACCGGCGTGAAGACCACCACCACGTCGAAGTACTCGAAGGGTCAGCTGTCCTACACCGGCAGCACCACCTTCGCGGGCGTGAAGATCGGCGCGATCTCGGTGCCGTCGCTGCTGAACCCGAAGCCGAACACCAAGGTCGCGGTCCCGGGCCTGGGCTACATCGTTCTGAACCGTGTCGGCGGCGTGAAGACCGCGTCCGGCATCTACTCGTACGCGCAGGCGGTCGTGCTGCACGCGACGGTGAAGAACCAGTACATCCCGCAGGGCGTCGACGTCGCGGTGCTGAAGACCCGCGCGGAGATCTCGAAGCCGGCGACCGCGCTGGTCATCGGTGACGCCTACGGCACCAAGGCCACGGCCGACAAGCTGGTCGTCTCCGACGCCACGTCGCTTCAGACCACCTGCCAGGGCACTGAGGGCAAGACGGTCCGGGTCGCGGTCGGCGAGCTGAACATCCCGAAGGTCGCCTACGTCGGCGGTGTCTACACCACCAAGAACGGCGCCATCGGCGAGGGCAAGTCGTACATCAACTTCACCTCGCACGTCGCGGGCGTGAAGGTCGGTTCGCTGTCCATCGGCGCCATCGAGTCCTCGGCGTCGGCGTGGAAGACCAAGGACGGCAAGGCCGGCGTGAGCTCGTCCTCGACGATCGCCTCGATCAAGGTCGGCGGCAAGAGCTACGCCGTCCCGACCGGCGAGAACAAGACGCTGGAGATCCCGGGCATCGCGCGGCTGACCTTCAACCAGGTCATGCGGCAGAAGCGCTACATCTCGGTGAACGCGCTGGTCGTCGAGGTCCAGGGCCTCAACACCAAGGTCGTCGTCGGCCACTCGGCCGCCGGTGTCGTCGGCTGATCTCAGCAGACACGGTCTGAGTCGAACCTCACCGACCCAGAATCCCGGCCCCCGGATCCCGCACGGATCCGGGGGCCGGCTCTGTTATGCGTCCAGGATGAGCGTGACCGGGCCGTCGTTGGTCAGCGCGACCTGCATGTCCGCCCCGAAGACGCCGCGCTCCACCTTGGCGCCGAGGGCTTCCAGCGCGCCGCAGAACGAGTCGTAGAGCGGCTCGGAGACCGGGCCCGGGGCGGCGGCGCTCCACGAGGGACGGCGGCCCTTGCGCGTGTCGGCGTACAGCGTGAACTGGCTGATGGCGAGGATCGGTGCCTGCTCGTCGGCCGCGGAGCGTTCGTCGTGGAGGATCCGGAGGGTCCAGATCTTGGCGGCCAGCGCGGCGGCCTTCTCGGGGGTGTCGTCGTGGGTGACGCCGAGCAGGACCACCAGCCCGGGCCCCTCGATCGCCCCGACCACCCCGCCGTCCACGGTGACGGACGCCCGGCTGACTCGCTGTACGACGGCTCGCATGGCGATATCTTCCCCTGCGGGAGATCGTCCGGTCATCGGACCCTCCAACCGGCAAATATCCTTTCGAAGCGCGATCTGGCAGGATTCGTTCATGGCGTCGACTCTGATCACTGTTGCTCCCACCGGTGCCGAGACCGCGAAGGCGGACTGCCCGGCGTTGCCGACCACGCTCGACGAGCTGGTCGGGACCGCGAAGCGCTGCGAGGCCGCGGGAGCGGCGATGATCCACATCCACATCCGCGACGACGAGCACCGGCCGACGCTGGATCTCGGCCGGCTGACCGACACGGTCGCCGCCGTCCGCGAGAACACCGCGCTGATCGTCCAGCTGTCCACCGGCGGCGCGGTCACCGATCCGTACGAGAACCGCCTGCGGGTGCTCGACGCCGCGCCGGACTCTTGCTCGCTCACGATGGGCACAGTCAACTTCGGCGACGACGTGTTCATGAACCCGTGGCCGTTCGTCACGCAGCTCTTCCAGCTCACCCAGGAGCGCGAGGTCGTCCCGGAGTTCGAGCTGTTCGACCTCGGGCACGTCGCCGCGCTGCACCGGCTGCTGGACAAGTTCGGCCTGCCGTACGGCGGCCGTGTGCACTGCGACCTGGTGATGGGTGTCCCCGGCGGCATGCCCGGTACGGCGGACGCGCTGGTGGCGGCCGTCAACGCGCTGCCCGACGCGGTCACGTCCTGGTCGGCCACCGGCATCGGCCGTACGTCGCTGACGGTCGCGCTGGCCGCGCTGTCGAAGGGTGGCAACCTCCGCGTCGGCATGGAGGACACGCTGACGCTGGCCAAGGGGCACCCGGTCAGGCACAACGCCGAGCTGGTCGAACGCGTCGCCGCGCTGGCGACCCTGGCTCAGCGCCCGCCGATGTCACCCGACGAGGCCCGCGACCTCCTGAACATCAAGCACAGGTAGCCGATCGCCACGATTGTTGCCTCCAGCAATAGCCAGTCGCGGGTGTAGTCGCGGGGGAGCACGGTCGGGTTGGGTCCTGTTCCTTGCCGCAGCAGCAGCGGCACCGCGATCAGGGTGGTGACCCCGACGTACAACAACGTCGTCCGCACCACCCCGACCGTCCGGTGGTGCCCCGGCCGCGCCGACCAGCGGGTCACCAGCCAGCCGACGCCGACGGTCAACGGCACGAGAAAGAAGTCGTCGACGAGAACCGCGCCGCCCAACCACAAGGGCAACCGCACGAGAGCTGGGATGTCGACCGCCTGGACCAGCTTCCACAGACCCCACAGGCCAACCAGCACACCTGCGACCAGCAGTCCGATGCGCAACCTCATGCGATGACCTCCAGCGAATGCACCCATTTGGTCTGCAGCACCCCGGGCCGGTTCGGCGCGATGACCCGCGCCGGAAACCCGTGATCCATGGCCAGCTCGCTCCCGTTGAGCCGTAGCGCAAGGAGCGTGAGCGAGTCAGCCGCGAACTCCGCAGGCAGTTCGCTCGTCCCGTAGAACCCGCCCTTCTCCATCGACACCACCCGGACCCGCGACGCCGCCGGCGCGCCGCACAGCTCCAGCAGGTCCCGGATCCGTACACCCTCCCAGCGCGCGCCCTGACTCCACCCCTCGACGCAGGCGATCGGCAGGTCGGAGCGGTTCTGCGGAAGGGCGCGGAGTTCCTCGAGCGTGTAGGACAGTTGCCGCGGGCCCATGATCGTGAACCGCCAGTCCGCGTCGATCCCGGTCACGCCGGCCGCTTCCGCCGTACGGTTCACCGGCAGGCCCTGCGGACCGATGTTGGGCTTGCGTGGCGCGAGGACGGCAACAGGCCCGAGGGCCGGTGCGGACTGGCCGACCGAGGTGATGCCGACGAGCGTCGCGGCGCCGGCGACCGTGCGGAACAGTCCGCGGCGGGTGAGGCCCGTGGTATCGGCGGGCAGCGACTCGGGCGCGGGGTCCGGCGTGCGGCGCCAGTTCGCGCGGATCAGCGGGAGCTTCACGGCGAGGTGGACGAGGAGGGCGCCGACGATGATCCACGCGAGCGCGTAGTGCGTCTGCCGGAACGGGAACGGCCACGGGTACCACTGCAGGGTGTTGACGAACCCGATGAAGAGTTCAAGTGCCATCGAGGAGACCAGCACCAGGATCGACAGTCGCTCGATCGCCGGGCGGATCGCCTTCGGGTCGAACTTCGCGAACAGCTTCGGATAGACCGTCCACAGCTTGGCCAGCAGCAGGGGGACGGCAACGATGCCGCTGAGTACGTGCAGGCCCTGCGTCACGCGGTACAGGTTCGCGGGGCGGCTGGGGATCGGCAGCCAGCTCGGGGTGTCCTGCAGTAAGTGGCTGTAGAGCCCGGTCAGGAAGCAGATCGCCACGGCCGTGCCGAGCCAGCGGCCGATGACGGTCGCCACCCGTGGATGGTGCAGCGGCGACGGGAACGACTTCTCCGTCGGTGGTGCCGGGAGCTTCATGATTCCACTACAACGCAGCCGGAGCCGTGTGGACGCCGTCCTTCGGTTACTGCTCGCGAACGGTGACGCCGGAACCAGTTATCCACAGGTCTGCGTCCGGAGGTCGGCCGGTGGCACCGATCGGGGCATACTCTGGGCGAACTTGACGGAAGGAGAGTGGCGGCGTGAAGACGCAGGAGCGGTCGTCCGACGATGACGAGCGGGCGATGGCGGATCTGGCCGAGGTCGTCGACTGGCGACCGATCTGGGGACCGCCGGCCACGGGCATGGACGCGATCCGTGCCCTGGTCAATCGCGTCACCACCGCCACCGGCTGGCGCCCCTGGGCGCCGGGCAACATCGACCCCGATCGGTACACCTGGGGTCTGGTCACCCAGCGCGAGACGGTGATGCTCGTGCTGCCCGACGCGGTCCTGCCGGAGAGCCCGCGCAGCGGCTGGTCGGCGTACGAGATCGGTGCCTCGGAGGTGGAGCTCGCCGAGGAAGGTCTCGACGCGCACTGGCCGGGGCAGCTCGAGCTGGCCCGGCGTAACTGGGGTCCGCCGGTGTATGTCGGACCGGGCGACGACCTGCGCATCCCGCCGGAATGGCGCGGCCGCCGCCGGCACCTGGCGGTCTGGCTGCGGCCGGGAGCCGAGTTCCACCTGTATGCGTCCCAACCGGGGCCGGACGACAGCGCGGCCGGGTTCGGGTATTCCGTCTATGCGAACGAGGTGGCCTGATGGCAGAGGAAGCCGTCGATGCGGAAGACCTGCTCAAGGCCATGGTCGCCGAGTTCCGGAAGCTCATCCGGGTGGCTCGGCGCGGCGGACAGCAGATCTGGCGGCTGCTGAACCGGCAGCAGCGACGCCGCACCGCGATCGAGCGCGGGCTCAACGAAGACCGCTGGGGTCCCGACCGCGAGCGGGACGACGCCCGGGAGCGGACCGCCGAGCTCGAGCGCGAGGCCGAGCGGGCCGAGCGGCAGGTCCAGGATCTCGAGCAGGACAACCGCGAGCTGGAGGGCAATCTCGAGCGGGAGCGCCAGCGGGACGCCGAGCTCAACAACGACCGCGACCGGAACGGGCTCGACGACCGTGTCGAGAACCGGACCGACCTCGATCGGGACCACCGCGACGACGCGACCGAGCGCCGCGACGAGACCGACCGGGAGAACGAGAACGCCAACGACCGCGACGGTGACGGCGTCGACGACGCCGTCGAGCGGCGCGAGGACGAGCGCGAACGGACGGACGAGGACCGCCGCAGGCGCGACGAAGAGAACCGCCAGCAGCAGGACCGCGAAGACGGCATCGACCCCGCCGCCGCGGCCGGCGCGGCAGCCGGCGCAACCATCGCAGCCGGCGAGATCGACGACCGGCTCGACGAGCAGCGCGCCGAAGACCTGGAGCAGGACCGCGCCCCCGAGACCGAGCCGGGCCAGGACGGCCAGCAGACCGGCCCGGAGCTGGACGACCCGTCGACCGAGGCGGACAACGTCCGGCAGACCGACACTGCTGCGGAGCAGGACGGCGTCAACCCGTACGTCGCCGAGGAAGGCGCCCTGGACCGGGACGGTCAGCAGGCCGACCCGGAGCTGGACGACCCGTCGACCGAGGCGGACAACGTCCGCCAGACCGACACCGCCGCGGAGCAGGACGGTGTCAACCCGTACGTCGCCGAGGAAGGCGCCCTGGACCGGGACGGCCAACAGGCCGACCCGGAGCTGGACGACCCGTCGACCGAGGCGGATAACGTCCGCCAGACTGACACTGCCGCGGAGCAGGAGGGCGTCAACCCGTACGTCGCCGAGGAAGGCGCCCTCGACCGAGACGGCCAGCAGGCCGACCCCGAGCAGGCCGCCGACACCGACCTCAGCGCGGAACAAGACGGTGTGAACCCGTACGTCGCCGAGGAAACCGGCCGCGACGGCAACGACTTGCAGCAGGACGGCACCGACCTGGACCGAGAAGGCACCGACCTCGGGCAGGACGGTCAGCAGGTCGACCCGCAGACCGTGGACTCACAGCAGGTCAACGGGCAACAGCTCAACGGACAACAGGTCGAGGCCCCGCAGGTCGACGGCCAGCAAGTCGATGGACAGCAGGTCGACGGGCAGCAGGTTGAGGCCCCGCAGGTCGACTCACCGCAGGCCGATGGGCGACAGGTGGAGACGGCGGAGGCTGAAGCTCCGCAGGCCGACACCCAGACCCAGCAGGTGCAGGGCCGTGAGCAGGGCGCCGAACAGGCTCCGCAGGCGAAGGGCCCCAACACGCAGCAGCTCGCCAACGCCAGCCAGAACGCGGTAGACGAAACCGCCGGCCTCGGCCAGGACGGGCAGGACGGCCAGAACCCCGGCGGTCAGGCCAGCGAGGCACAGGGCACACAGTGGCGCCCACCGGAGGACCCGGCGATCGCCGAAGCCCGAGCCGGCCAGGCGAGCAAGCCGAAGAGCGGCCCCGGCCAGCAACTCCCGCCCGACGAACGAGCCCAGATCGACCACATCCGCGGAGACCAGACACCTCTCAGCGCAGTCAAGGTCGAAGGCGGCAACGTAGCCACCACCGAACGTCCAGGCACCCCCGCCGCCCAACGCGACCAAGACCGCACCCGCGGCGACCGAGGCCGAGGCGACGACGGCGGCCGCAGCCGCTAACCACAATCCCCCGCCCGGCGCCCCAACCCAGGGAGCGCCGGGCGCTGGTCGTACGAACCGTCCGCGTGCGCAGGTCGCACGCACTGCCGGGGTGCCTCGGTTGTACAAACCACCCGCGCCCGCCGGCCGTACGAATCGCCTGCGCTGTGCCGCTCGTACGAACCGTCTGCGCACGGCGGCCGTACCAACCACCCGCGCCCGCCGGCCGTACGAGCCGCCTGCGCACGCGGGCCGTACGAGCCGCCTGCGCACGCGGGCCGTACGAGCCGCCTGCGCACGCGGGCCGTACGAGCCGCCTGCGCACGCGGGCCGTACGAAGCACTCGCGCACGCCGGTCGTACGAAGCACTCGCGCCCGCCGGTCGTACGAGCCGCCGTGCGCCGGTCGTACGAAGCACCCGCATCCGCCGGCTGTACGAGCCCACCGTCCGCCGGCCGCACGAACCACCCGCACCCGCCGGCCGTACGAATCGCCTGCCTGGGCTGGCTGTACGAATTGCCTGCCTGGGCTGGCTGTACGAATCGCCTGCGTGCGCTGGGCGTGCGAACCGCCCGCCTGTCGGTTGCGCGTGCTGGGCGCGACTGGCTATGCCGGGCGCTTGTTGCCTGCCTGGTGTGTTGCCGGTGGCTCGCTGTTCACACGAGGCGGTTGCCAAGTACTTGTGGCAGGTGCTGTGGGGGCTTCGTACGAGTGGCGAGCAGGCGGATGCCTGTGTTCGCCGGTTGCCCGCGTCGGCGTGTACATCGCTAGCCGGCTACCTCCGCACATCGGTCGGGGTGCTGCTGCCCTTCGTACCCGCCTGCTCGTCGACCGTCCGCAGGGCTTGGTTGTCGGCTGTTCTGGTGCCGTCTGCGACTGCGTGCACCGGTCGCGGGCTGTCTACCGTCGTACGTCGGCCAACCTGCTGGGTACGCCGGGCGGCCGACCCGCTGGCTGGCTGCGTCCTGTGGTGCTGCCGGGTGTCGCATGCGTCGCCATCGGCTAACCACCTACCTACACCCTCCGCCTGCGTACGCCGGTCGCCTCGCGACGCCCACACCCAGGCGACCGGAACACCCTGCGGCCGGCGTACCTGGGGATCGCCGTACTTGGGCCGGCGTACCTGGGGAACGCCGTACTTGGGCCGGCGTACCTGGGGAACGCCGTACCTGGGCCGGCGTACCTGGGGGATCGCTGCACCCCGCGACCGGCGCACCTGGGGAACGCCGTACTTGGGGCCGCCGGACTGGGGCCGACGTACCTGGAGCGCCGCCGCACCGGGCGCCGCAGCACCCGAGGTGTCGGCGTACCTGGGCCGCGGTGTCTGCTGGCCTGGTCGGGTGGCTAGTAGACGATTGCTTGGGTGTTGTCCGTGAGGATTTCTTCGGTGAAGGCGGGGGAGCCGGCGATTCGGGTGCCTTCCCGGAGGTCTGATTCGGTGAGGGCCCGGCGTTTGGCGCACTGGGTGCAGACCGTTAGTTGGCCGCCTTCCAGGACGGCGGTGAGGAGGTCGGCGAGAGGGGCGGCGTGGGGGAGGTCGAAGGATTCGGCTCGGCCGGGGACGGCGAACCAGACTGCCTCGCCGGTCAGCCACAGGGAGACCGTGGCGCCGGACGCTACGGCGGTGGCGGCGACGGTGAAGGCCTGGTTGGCGCGTTCGGGTTCGTCGGCGCCTGCGGTCAGTTTGATCACCAGCGTGCGGGGCATTCCGCCACGGTAGCCGCCGGGCGCGCCGAGGTGGCGTGCGGGATGTCACGTGGAGCCGGGCGAGGACCGCAGTACGCATCCTCTAGACTGACCAGCGTGCTGCATGTCGTCTTCACCACGCTGCTGGTCCTGGTCTGTGTGTTCATGGGCTGGTTCTCGGCGTTCGTCGTCTACCGGCTGTATCGCGGCCGCAGTGCGAACTGAGTGATCGCATGCCGTTCGAGATCCCGCAGGACCTGCACCCGGACCTGATGCCGCTCGCGTGGCTGCTCGGTCGCTGGGAGGGCCGTGGGCACGGGGACTACCCGACGATCGAGAAGTTCGAGTTCGGGCAGCAGATCGACTTCACCCACAACGGCAAGCCGTACCTGCACTACGTCAGCCAGACGTTCGTGGTCGGCGAGGACGGCACCAAGGAGCGTCCGCTCGCCGTCGAGACCGGGTTCTGGCGGCCGCAGCCGGACAACAAGGTCGAGGTGATCCTGGCGCACCCGACCGGTATCGCCGAGATCTGGTACGGCGATATCGACGGCGCGAAGATCGAGCTGCAGACCGACGTCGTGGCCCGCACCGTGACCGCGAAGGAAGTCACCGCCGGCCACCGGCTGTACGGTCTCGTCAACGGCGAGCTCCTGTGGGCGTACGACATGGCCGCCGAGGGCCAGTCGCTGCAGCCCCACCTGTGGGCGACACTCGTCCGCTCCTGACGCTCAGCCAGCCAGGGTCCTAACGCTTAGCCAGCCAGGCTCCTAGCTCTCCGCCACCCAGGAGTACTCGACCTTCGGCCGTCCGCTGCGCCCGTCGTAGCGCTGGGTCCGCAGCGCCTGCCCCTGGTCGGCCAGATGTTCGAGGTACCGCCGCGCGGTGATCCGGGACGTGCCGAGCGACGTCGCCACTTCCTCGGCGGTCCAGCCTTCACGGTTCGCGAGCAGCTGGACGACGCGGTCGAGCACCCCGCCGGCCAGTCCCTTCGGCACCGACGAGACGGTTGCCGGATGCAACAGCCGGTCGACCTCGTCCTGATCCGCGACGACCTCGCCGAGCGCGGCGGCCCGCCGTTGCCGGGCGTACGCCGTCAGCCGGTCCCGCAGCGTCTCGAACGCGAACGGCTTCAGCACGTACTGCACGACGCCGATCCGGGCCGCCGCCTGCACCGCCGCGACCTCGCGCGCCGACGTCACCGCGACCACGTCGGTTTGATTGCCGAGGGCCCGCATCCGGCGAACGATGTCCAGCCCGTGCCCGTCCGGCAGGTGCATGTCGAGCAGGACGACGTCGACGTCGCCGCGGGCCAGCACCTGCAGCGCGCGCCCGGCCGTACCGGCGATGCCGACGCAGGTGAACCCGGTCAGGCGTTCGACGTACGTGCGATGGGCCTCCGCGGCGACGGGATCGTCCTCGACGACGAGGACGCGCAGGTCAGGCACTGGCGCCCACTGCCCGCGGCAACCGCACCCGCACGGTCAACGCCGGTACGTCGTCCAGCTCGGAATCCGGATCCACCATGAGCGAACCTTGCCACCGCTCGACCGTGCTGCGCACCAGCACGAGCCCCAACCCGTGTCCCGGCTCGGCCTTCGTGGTCCATCCGCGCTCGAACATGTGCGCCAGCTCCACCGATCCCAGCTCGGCGCCGGTGTTCGTCACGATCAGGTCGACGGCGTCGGCGGTGGTCGCGGCCCGGAACTCGACCTTCCGCGGCGCCGGACCGCCCCGCGCGGCCTCGATCGCGTTGTCCAGCAGGTTCCCGACGACCGTCACCACGTCCTGCGCGGGCAGCCGGGTGTTCAGCGCTTCCTGCCCGAGATCGAGGCTGAGTACGACGCCGCGCTCCTGGGCCTGCGCCAGTTTCGCCAGCAGCAGCGATGCGAGCACCGGGTCGCCGACCGTGCCGACGACGCGGTCCGTCATCGCCTGCGCGAACTGCAGCTCCGACACCGCGAACTCGCGCGCCCGCTCCGGCTTCCCGATCTCGATCAGGCTGACGACGGTGTGCAGCCGGTTCGAGGCCTCGTGGTTCTGCGCCTGCAGCGATTCGGCCAGGCTTCGGACGGCGTCCAGCTCGCCGAGCAGTCGCTGCAGCTGCGTGTGGTCCCGCAGCGTGACGATCCGCCCGCGCCCGGACGGCTGCTGGTTCACGACCACGACGCCCTGCGCGCCGAGGTGCAGCTCGTCGTACGCCGTCCGCCCGGTCGCGAGCAGCTCGGCCAGTGGGGCGCCGAGGTGGAGCTCCTCCAACGGCGTACCGGGAGTAACCGAGCGCAGCCCGAGCAGCGTCAGCGCCTCGTCGTTCGCCAGCTGGACCCGGCCGTGCAGGTCCAGCAGGATCAGCCCTTCGCGGGCCGCGTGCAGCACGCCTTCGTAGAAGTCGAGCATCCGCGCCAGCGACTGCGTGCCGACACCGCGGGTTGCCCGCCGGACCCTCCAGGCGACGAGCGCGTTGCCGGCGATCGCGACGCCGAGCATCAGGCTGCCGATGCCGAGCATCGAGCGCAGGTCGAGCCGGACCAGCTCCCCCCAGCCCGGCACCGGGATCCCGCTCGCGGCGTGGTCGCGCAGCGCCTGGGCGCGGGAGCGGCTGACCATCACGATCCAGACCATCGCGATGAGTACAGTGACCGTGACGGTCTGCAACCAGAGAACCTGGCGGCGCAACTCCCACGGCCGACGTTTCATGGCGAACAGTGTGCCCCCACTTCGCAGGGCGGACGATGCGGCGAACGATATGAACGAAATGCGCGGTTCTCCTGTGCGTCACGTCACAGTTACTCGAACACCCCTCCGCCAGGCCGATACAGGGAGTCCCGACCATGTCGAGCCCGACCGAACCCCGCCCGACTCCGGTGCGCAACGACCGGACCCATTTCCTCTACATCGCCGTCATCGTCGCCGTCCTGCTCGGCATCGGTGTCGGTTTCCTGTTCCCGGACTTCGCGGTCGAGCTGAAACCGCTCGGCACCGGGTTCGTGAACCTGATCAAGATGCTGATCAGCCCGATCATCTTCTGCACGCTGGTGCTCGGCATCGGCTCGGTCCGGCAGGCCGCCAGCGTCGGCAAGGTCGGCGGCCTCGCGCTCGTCTACTTCCTGGTGATGTCGACAGTCGCGCTCGCGATCGGCCTGGTGGTCGGCAACATCGTGCAGCCGGGCTCCGGCCTGAACCTGACCGACAAGCTCCGGGAGGCCGGCCAGAAGCAGGCCGCCGGGGCGCACGAGACCACGACCGACTTCATCCTCGGCATCATCCCGAAGTCGCTGCTCTCGTCGCTGACCGAGGGTGAGGTCCTGCAGACCGTCCTGGTCGCGCTGCTGGTCGGCTTCGCGCTGCAGGCGATGGGCGCCAAGGGCCAGCCGATCCTGACCGGCATCGGTCACATCCAGCGGCTGGTGTTCAAGATCCTGTCGATGATCATGTGGACCGCCCCGATCGGTGCGTTCGGCGCGATCGCGGCGGTGGTCGGCGCGACCGGCTGGGACGCGCTGGTGAGTCTCGGCAAGATCATGCTGGCCTTCTACATCACCTGCCTGCTGTTCGTGATCGTTGTCCTGGGCACCATTCTCCGGATGGTCACCGGCGTGTCGATCTTCCAGCTGCTGCGTTATCTCGGCCGCGAGTTCCTGCTGATCGTGTCCAGCTCGTCGTCGGAGACCGCCCTGCCCCGGCTGATCGGCAAGATGGAGCATCTCGGCGTCGACAAGTCCGTGGTCGGCATCACCGTCCCGACCGGGTACTCGTTCAACCTCGACGGTACGGCGATCTACCTGACGATGGCGTCGCTGTTCATCGCGGAGGCGATGGACACCCCGTTCTCACTGGGGCAGCAGATCTCGCTGCTGCTGTTCATGATCGTCGCCTCGAAGGGCGCTGCCGGGGTCACCGGCGCGGGCCTGGCGACGCTGGCCGGCGGTCTGCAGTCGCACCGGCCGGAGCTTGTCGACGGCGTCGGTCTGATCGTCGGAATCGACCGGTTCATGTCCGAGGCCCGGGCGCTGACGAACTTCGCCGGCAACGCGGTCGCGACCGTGCTGGTCGGTCACTGGGTCGGCGAGTTCGACAAGGAGCAGGCCCGCCAAGTGTTCGGCGGCGAGGACCCGTTCGACGAGGTCGCGTTCGCCGCCGGTGACACCCACGCCGGTGACCTCCCCGCCGCGGTACCGGCAACCGCACCGGCGGCCCGCCCGACCGACACCTGATCCACCTTCCCACCCCTCCAAGCGCTGCCCGCCGGGCCACAGACCGGCGGGCAGCGCTGTGTCAGCAGCTCGACAGTACGTATGCGTCCACTACCGCCGCTCCCTGCCTGCGCCCCCGCTTGGCGCGACGCGCAGTGGACCTATACGTACTGTCGAGCTGCAGACCTACTTGCCGTTGAGCATCTCCACGACCGGTCCCAGGTCGTCGAGGTACGTGGCGTTGACGCTGATGTACGACGTGCCGAACTCGTCCCGGCGGCGCTGCAGCTCGTCGGCCATCTCCTGCGGCGTGCCGCGCAGCATCATCAGCGAGTCGCTCGCCTCCAGCACCTCGGGCTCGACACCGGCCGCGCGCTTCGTCCACGGCGGCAGCTCGCGGGTCCCGGCGGCGAACAGGTTCATCGCCAGCTCGATGTCGTCCGCCCGCGCACCGGCCAGCTCGCGCAGGTCCCGGACCAGCTGGGCGACCTCGGCGCGCGGCGTCATCGCGTCCTTGGCGAGCGAGACGATGTCGGCGCGCGAAGCCGCCAGGGCGAGTGCTCGCGGTCCACCGGCGGCCAGCATGATCGGCGTACGGCGGTCTCCGTCGAGCTGCTGCAGGTGATCCAGCGTCCGGCGCACCTGATCGCGGCGCTCCTTGGCCGATCCCCAGGGCAGGCCGAGCTCGGCCGTCTGCTGCTCGGCGACCGGTCGCCCGGTGCCGATGCCGAACTCGAACCGGCCGTCGGTGAGCACGGTCAGCGTGTGCGCCTCCCACGCGGCGGCGCGCGGCGTCCGCAGCGGAGCGGCCGCGACGAACGTGCCGACCCGGATGTCCGCGACCGCGGCGGCCATCGCCAGCGACGGGAACGGCGACGGCAACTGCAGCCCGTCAGGCATCAGCACTGTCGAGTACCCCAGCTCGGCCGCCCGGCGCACCGTGGCCGTCCACTCGTCACCGGTCGTCGGGCTGCCGACGACACCGAACCTGAACCGCTTGTCGCTCATCACCTTGCTCCCTTCGCCTGTAGTACTGACAGCGTCCCCGGGCAGGGGGTCTGTCCACATCCCACGGTGGGAGGCGTTCGCCGTACGCCGCGCGACGTACTCTGGTGACATGTCACGCAAGCGCAGCCCCCTGCTGGACCGGCCCGGCGCGGTCGAGGCCGACGGACTCGACGCCGGTGTCGCGGCGCACTACGGCTCCGACCTGCGCGAGCAGCGAGCCTTGGTCGCCGGTGAGGCGTTCGTCGACCTGTCGCACCGCGACGTGGTCACGATCACCGGCCCGGACCGGCTCACCTGGCTGCACGCGCTGACCACGCAGTACTTCGAGGGACTGAAACCCGGTTCGTCGACGACCGCGCTGCTGCTGTCGCCGACCGGGCACGTCGAGCACGCGATGTACGGCGTCGACGACGGCGAGACGTTCTGGCTGCACACCGAGCCGGGTGCGGCGGCCGCACTGGTCGAGTGGCTGCAGAAGATGGTGTTCATGTCCCGCGTCGAGATCGCCGACGTGACGGACGACTACGCGATCGTCTGGCGGCCCGGGCCCGCGGGCGATGAGCACCTGAGCCGGAGCGGTGAGGACTCGCTCGGCGGGCATGAGGTCTTCCTGCCGCGTGCGGAGCTGGCCGGCCTGGAGGGCCCGGCAGCCGGGGTCTGGGCGTACGAGGCGCTGCGGATCGCGGCGGGTCACCCGCGCTTCGGGCTGGACACCGACGAGCGCGCCATCCCGAACGAGCTCGGCTGGCTCGGCGTCGGCGTGCATCTCGACAAGGGCTGCTACCGCGGCCAGGAGACCGTCGCGCGGGTGCACAACCTCGGTCGCCCGCCGCGCCGCCTCGTGCTGCTGCACCTGGACGGTTCGGTCGACCACCTCCCGGCCCACGGGTACGCCGTCAAGGCCGGCGACAAGCAGGTCGGTTCGGTCGGCTCCGCGGCCCGCCACCACGAGCTCGGCCCGATCGCCCTGGCCCTGGTCAAGCGCAACGTCGACCCCGCCGCCGTCCTCGAGATCGTCGCCGAGGACCAGCCCACGGTGACCGCCACCCAGGAACTCCTGGTCGACCCCGAGGTCGGCCTGCACGTCCGCTCCCGGTTGTGAGGGGAATCATTCACAACACGGGGTTTTGCACCTGTACAGTTCAGCCGTGACCGAACCTGTGATCCTGGCCGACGTCGTCCGGAGCGACTTCGTCGAAGGCCATCACCGCGGCTCCGTCGTGGTGACGAACCCCGACGGCACGGTCGACTGGTCCGTCGGTGTCGTGGACCGGCCGATGTTCCCGCGCTCGTCGAACAAGCCGATGCAGGCGCTCGCCATGCTTCGCCACGGCCTGCCGCTGACCGACGAGCTGCTCGCGCTCGCGGGCGCGTCGCACTCCGGTGAGCAGTTCCACCTGGACGGCGTCCGGAAGATCCTCGCGGAGGCCGGGCTCGAGGAGTCGGCGCTGCGGACGCCGGTGGCGTACCCGCTGGACGACGACACCCGGGACGCCTGGGTCCGCGCCGGTCACGGCAAGGAGCGGATCGTGATGAACTGCTCCGGCAAGCACGCCGCGATGCTGCTGACCAGCAAACTCAACGGCTGGTCGCTGGAGGACTACCGCTCGCCGGACCACCCGCTGCAGCAGGCGGTCCGGACCGCGATCGAGGACACCGCGGGCGAGAAGGTCGCGCACGTCGCGGTCGACGGCTGCGGTGCGCCGATCTTCGCGCTGACGCTGGCCGGCCTGGCGCGGTCCTTCGGGGCGTTCGCCGGCGCGGCCGCGGACACGCCCGAGGGCCGGATCGCGGACGCGTTCCGGGCGTACCCGGAGTACGCCAGCGGGAGTACGCGTGACGAGGCCGAGCTGATGCGGGCCGTCAACGGCCTGTTCTGCAAGGCCGGCGCCGAGGGCGTGTACGCCGTCGGCCTCGCGGACGGCACCGGCATCGCGCTGAAGCTCGAGGACGGTACGCCGCGCGCTCGCAAGGTCGTCATGGCCGCAACGCTCGAGCGGCTCGGGATCTCCAACGACACGATCAAGAACCACCTGCACTTCGACCTGACCGGCGGCGACGCCGTCGTCGGCGCGGTCCGCCCGCACGCCCCGACCTTCGCCTGAGCCCTTGACGCCGCCCGGCTCACTTGGCGCGGAGGCGGTCGACCGGGGGTGAGGGGATCGGGAGCGGTGCGGCGGGGGCGGGTAGGTCGTAGCCGGCGTACAGGCGGCGGCGGATGTCTTCGAGCGGGAAGGTCTCGCGGTAGATCGCGAGCTTCACGGTCACGCCCTCCAAAGTTGCTCTGAGCAACATCTCCTCGATCGCCGGGTCGGCGGCGCCGCGGGCCGCGAACACATCGCGGATGGCGTCCTCGACCAGGGACAGGCGATCGGACTTGGCCTGCTCGACGCGGGCGAAGACGTCGTGCGTGCTGGGCTGCATCATCAGCGTGATGGCGAGTCGCTGGATCGGCAGCGTGGTCGCGGCCGCCATCAGCGCGCCGTCGATGATGCCGCCCAAACGTTCGTCAGGTGTTCCCTGGATGCTCAACAAGCCGGCGATGCCGTCCAGCCAGCGGTCGAGTAGCTCGGCGGCCAATTGCTCCTTGGTGGCGAAGTAGTACGACACCAGGCCGCGGGAGACGCCCGCGGCGGCCGTGACATCGGAGATCGACGCGGCCTCGTAGCCCTTCGCGGCGAAGGTCTCCAGGGCCGCGGCCAGGATCCGTTCGCGGGAGCGTTCCCGGAGCTCCTGGTTGACGGTCGCCGATCGCGGCACGACTCCTTCTTCCGGTCGAGGCCTGAAGCGCCGGGCAACCCCCAAAACCCTCGTGCCCGGCGCCTCGGGCTGACCCCCCGTTGTTTCGGCCCCTCCCCAGGCGCCTTCTATAGACTGGACGTCCAGTCAACGAATGTAAAGGCCTTGCCCGATTCGTGGGACACGATCCGTGACGGGTAGGATGGACGGGCTGCGCCCTGTGTCGAGTGGCACGTGAAACCAGCCGTAGCCACCGCCTAACACCCTTCGATGACTTGGAGCGCTCCTTCATGCCTGTCCGTAACGACCTGCGCAACGTCGCGATCGTGGCCCACGTCGACCACGGGAAGACCACCCTCGTCGACGCGATGCTGTGGCAGTCCGGTGCCTTCGGAGCCCACCAGCACGTCGACGAGCGGGCGATGGACTCCGGTGACCTGGAGCGTGAGAAGGGCATCACGATCCTCGCCAAGAACACCGCCGTCCGGCACAAGATGGCCAACGGCGAGCAGGTGACGATCAACATCATCGACACCCCCGGCCACGCCGACTTCGGCGGCGAGGTCGAGCGCGGGCTGTCGATGGTGGACGCGATCGTGCTGCTCGTGGACGCCTCCGAGGGCCCGCTGCCGCAGACCCGGTTCGTGCTCCGCAAGGCGCTGGCGCGCAAGATGCCGGTGATCCTGGTGGTGAACAAGGTCGACCGCGCCGACGCCCGGATCTCCGAGGTCGTCGACGAGACCTACGAGCTGTTCCTCGACCTGCTCGACCACGACGCCGACCAGAGCGCCCTCGACTTCCCGGTGGTGTACGCGTCGGCGCGCGCCGGCCGGGCCTCGATGACTCAGCCGGAGGACGGCGGGCTGCCGGACTCCGAGGACCTCGAGCCGCTGTTCGAGACGATCCTCGCCAACGTGCCCGCCCCGGAGTACGTCGAGGACGCGCCGCTGCAGGCCCACGTGACGAACCTGGACGCCTCGCCGTTCCTCGGCCGGCTCGCGCTGGTGCGGGTGCACGAGGGCACGCTGAAGAAGGGCTCGCAGGTCGCCTGGTGCAAGCACGACGGGACGATCGAGCGGGTGAAGATCACCGAGCTGCTGGTCACCGAGGCGCTCGAGCGGGTGCCCGGCGACTCGGCCGGCCCGGGTGACATCGTCGCGATCGCGGGGATCCCGGAGATCATGATCGGCGACACCCTCGCCGACCCGGAGAACCCGACGCCGCTGCCGCTGATCACCGTCGACGAGCCGGCCATCTCGATGACGATCGGCACCAACACGTCCCCGCTGGCCGGCCGCCAGAAGGGCACCAAGGTCACCGCGCGCCTGGTCAAGGACCGGCTCGACAAGGAGCTGGTCGGCAACGTGTCGATCCGGGTGCTCCCGACCGAGCGGCCGGACGCCTGGGAGGTGCAGGGCCGTGGTGAGCTGGCGCTGGCCATCCTGGTCGAGCAGATGCGCCGCGAGGGCTACGAGCTGACCGTCGGCAAGCCGCAGGTGGTCACCCGCGAGATCGACGGCAAGCGGCACGAGCCGGTCGAGCGGCTGACGATCGACTGCCCCGAGGAGTACCTCGGCACCGTGACGCAGCTGCTCGCGGTCCGCAAGGGCCGGATGGAGCAGATGACCAACCACGGCACCGGCTGGGTCCGGATGGAGTTCCTGGTGCCGGCCCGCGGCCTGATCGGCTTCCGGACCGAGTTCCTCACCGACACCCGCGGTACCGGTATCGCGCACCACGTGTTCGAGGGGTACGAGCCGTGGTTCGGCGAGCTGCGGACGCGGCCGAGCGGTTCGCTGGTCGCGGACCGGGCCGGCGCCGCGACGTCGTACGCGATGATCAACCTGCAGGAGCGCGGCACGCTGTTCGTCGAGCCGACCACCGAGGTGTACGAGGGGATGATCGTCGGCGAGAACTCGCGCGCCGACGACATGGACGTGAACATCACCAAGGAAAAGAAGATGACCAACGTCCGGTCCTCGACCGCCGACGAGTTCGAGAAGCTCGTCCCGGCGCGCAAGCTGTCGCTCGAGCAGTCGCTGGAGTTCTGCCGCGAGGACGAGTGCGTCGAGGTCACGCCGGACGCGATCCGGATGCGCAAGGTCGCCCTCACCCAGATCGAGCGCGCGAAGCTCGGTCGCAAGACGAAGAGCTGAGAGATGCTGGATCGTGCTGTGATCGACGGGCTGTTCCCGACCGACCTTCCGGAGCCGCAGCACTGGGAGGACCGCTATCCCCTCCGGCAGTTGCCGGAGGGCGCGAAGGTCACCCGCCTCGGCCCGTCGCCGACCGGGTTCATCCACATCGGCGGCGTCTACGTCGGCATGATCGACCGGGACATCTCGTCGAACACCGGCGGGGTGTACCTGGTCCGGGTCGAGGACACCGACCAGTCCCGTGAGGTCGAGGGCGCGCTGGAGCAGTTCGCGCGCGCCTTCGAGTACTTCGGCATCAGCTCCGACGAGGACCGCGACCACGGGGCGTACGGGCCGTATCTGCAGTCGCAGCGCGAGCAGATCTACCTGACCTACGTGCGGCACCTGCTCCGCCAGGGCAAGGCGTACCTGTGCTTCGCCACCAAGGACGAGCTCGCCGGCATCACCGCCCGCCAGCAGGCCTCGAAGGTCCCGACCGGGTACTACGGCCAGTGGGCGATCTGGCGCGACGCCGATCCGTCCGACGTCGCCGCGAAGCTTGCCGAGGGGGCGCCGTATGTCGTGCGCTTCCGGACCCCCGACGACGCCGACGGGCAGCGGACCAGCTTCGTGGACGCGATCCGCGGCCGGCTCGGGCACGAGGCGAACCGCAACGACGCGGTGATCCTGAAGGCCTCGGACCAGTCGCCGCGGCTGCCGACGTACCACTTCGCGCACGCGGTCGACGACCACCTGATGCGGGTGAACCTGGTGATCCGCGGCGACGAGTGGATCTCCTCGGTGCCGTTGCACCAGCAGCTGTTCGCGGCGCTGGAGTTCGAGCCGATCACCTACGCGCACATCGCGCCGCTGATGAAGCAGATCCCGGGCGGCAAGCGGAAGCTGTCCAAGCGCAAGGACCCCGAGGCCGGTGTGGACTTCTACATCGGCGCGGGCTTCCCGGCCGACGCGGTGCTGTACTACCTGCGCGGCCTGGCCAACGGCCGGCTCGCGGAGCTGCCGCTGGCCGAGGCGTTGTCGACGCCGATCGACCTGAGCCAGTGCGGTGTCGCCGGGCCGCTGGTCGACCTGGTGAAGCTGGAGGACATCAGCGCCGACCACATCGCGACGCTCAGCGGGCAGCAGATCCTCGACGCGGTTCGCGCCTGGGCGGTGCAGTACGACGCCGAGCTGGTTCCCGTGCTGGACAACGAGAAGGAGCTGGCGCTGCGGGCGCTGGCGGTCGAGCGGGACGGTGTCGAGAACCCGCGTAAGGACCTGCGCAAGTGGTCGGACTTCCGCCCGGCGTACGGCTTCTTCTTCCCCGAGCTGTTCGTCCCGGTCGACGGGCCGTCCGACGAGCGGCTGGTCCCGCTCGGTGTCGCGCCGGACGTGGTGACCGCGTTCGCCGCGGACCTCGTCGCGAGCTACGAGCATCTGGACGACCCGCAGGAGTGGTTCGACCAGATCCGCACCCTCGCCGGCAAGCACCGGTTCGCGCCGAACGCCAAGGAATACAAGAAGGATCCGGACGCGTACGTGGGCTCGATCCGCGAGGCCTCGCAGCTCGTCCGGGTCGCGATCACCGGCGCCACCCGCAGCCCCGACCTGCACGCGACCGCGCAGGCGCTGGGCGCCCCGGAGGTCCTGCGCCGGCTGCGCGCGCTGGCCGCCTAGAACACGAACTGGAAACGGTCGCCGACGGAGCGCGCACACGGCTCCGTCGGTGTGATACACCATTTCTCGGTCAGTGGCGGGGGAAGAAAGTTTTGATTCGTTACCAACCAGACGTGAAGTAGCGACGTCTGTCTTGTGGAAGCACTCTTTGGGGGAAGGACAAGGGAAACATGGGCATTCTGCGTAAGCTCGGCGCAACCCTGACGGCTGCCGCGTTCGTGGGCGTCGGCGCACTGTCGGCATCCACCACGGCTGAGGCCGCGCCTCAGGTCGCGACGTCGGCGCAGAAAACGACGACGGCTCCGGCTCCGGTCGGTCTGCCGCCGAAGGCCGCCGCGGCGAAGCCGAAGGCGACCTCGAACAGCAAGCTCATCGCGAAGTACCGCATCGACAGCCGCTGCATCACCAAGGGGCGGGTGCTGTGCATCAACAAGAAGACCCGCAAGCTGGTCTACATGGTGAACGGCAAGCCGGTGCAGGTGCTGGACGTCCGGTTCGGCTCCAGCCGGACCCCGACGCGGAACGGCGTCTTCCGCGTCTACCGCAAGTCGAAGAACCACGTCTCGTCGCTGTACCACACCAAGATGCCGTACGCGATGTTCTTCAGCGGCGGCCAGGCGGTGCACTACTCGTCGGACTTCAAGGCCCGCGGCTACAACGGCGCGTCGCACGGCTGCGCGAACGTCCGCGACAAGAAGAAGATCGCCTGGATCTTCGCCCGGGTGAAGGTCGGCGACCGCGTCGTCGTCTACAGCAAGTGAGCTGAGCACACCGAGCACACCGAGCACAGCGGCCGGGGAGCTACTCCCCGGCCGCTGTCGCGTTTCCGAACGCCTTGTAGAGCCGTGGCTCCACCAGGCAGAAAGTGGCCTTGACCACGCCCGTGGGCGTCCGGCGCAGCGTCTGTACGGCGATGTCCGCGGCCGACCGGGCCGGCCAGCCGTAGATCCCGGCCGAGACCGCAGGCAGCGACATCGTCTGCACCCCGAGCTCGTCCGCGATCCGCAGCGCGTTGCGGTAGCAGGACTCGAGCAGCGCGGGATCCCGCTGCCCGGCGGTGTAGTTCGGCCCGACGACATGGATCACGTACGACGCCGGGAGCGCGCCGGCTGTGGTCCAGACCGCCGTACCGGTGGGAGTGCCGTCCGGATACCGCTCGATGAGCTCGTCGAGGATCTCGCGGCCGCCCGCCCGGTGGATCGCGCCGTCCACGCCACCGCCGCCGCGCAGGGCGTGGTGAGCGGCGTTCACGATCGCGTCCGCGGGCACCGTGGTGATGTCGGCGGTGCTCAGCACGATCTCCATATGCGGCTCCTCAGGTACGCTGAGCCAACCAGATGGCCGGTGAGGACGTCCTACAAGTGTAGGGACGGGGCTACCAGAGGGGTTCTCCGATGCGTGGGCTGATCATTCGCAAGGTGCTGAGCGGGCTGGTCGCCGGGGGCGTGCTTGCTGCACTCCTGAGTTCCGGAACGACCGCGACCGCGACCCCGCAGGACCTGAAGACGGTGCCGTTCGAGGTCAGCGGCGAGCTGCCGATCTACCCGAAGGCGCTGTGGAAGAACGGCTCCAGCGGCACGAACGTCCGCAAGGTCGAAGCGCGGCTGGTGCAGCTGAAGCTGCTCGAGAAGCGCTACCTGGACAACGAGTTCGGGACCATGACCCGGTCCGCGGTGAAGAAGTTCCAGAAGTCGAAGGGCATTCCCCAGCTCGGGTACCTCGACCAGAACACCTGGGACCAGCTCGTCAAGGTCACCCACGAGCCGACCCAGACCGAGCTCTACCCGCCGGTGCCGGTGGTGAACGGCAAGAAGCTCGACGCCCGCTGCGCGACGGGTGTGGCGCTCTGCATCGACAAGACCAGCCGCAAGCTGCGCTACGTCGTCGACGGCGTGGTGAAGATGCAGCTGGACGTCCGGTTCGGCGCCGTGAAGACCGCGACCCGCGAAGGCAGTTTCACGGTCGGCTGGAAGAGCCGCAACCACGTCTCGAAGCTGTACGACTCGAAGATGCCGTTCGCGATGTTCTTCAGCGGCGGCCAGGCGGTGCACTACTCGTCGGACTTCGCGGCCCGCGGCTACAACGGCGCCTCGCACGGCTGCGTGAACGTCCGCGACCTGGCCAAGATCAAGATCCTCTTCGACGAGGTCAAGGTCGGCGACAAGGTCATCGTCTACCGCTCGTAACCACTTACAGTGGGCGGGGCCCTCGGCGGCGCCGGACGCCCCAGCCACCGCGGCCACGGCCGGTGGCGGCCCGGAGGGCGGGACGCGCGTCCACCAGGTAGACGGCGGAGGCGACGATGCCGATCAGGCCGAAGAAGCTCAGCCAGCCCTGGAACACCTGGCTGAGGGTGAAGACCGACAGGATCAGCACCCAGCCGGGCTTGGTGAGCTTGTCGGCGGCGATGAAGACCGCCCGGGGCCGGAAGACGGCGTCGGCGAGCGCGACCAGCTTGATCGCAAGCAGCACCCACCAGATGACCGACAGCGGATCGTCGAACCCGGGGATCAGGCTCTGGAAGGTGATCATGCTACGAGCCTAACCGACAGACCGGGCGGCCCACCGCTGCCGAGTGGCAGCTGTGGACCGCCCGGGCCCGTGATTCACCGCCGAGTGGGTGAATCATCACTGTCTGTGGTGATGCGGACCGGTGGTCAGTCGCCGATCTTGTCGGCCGCGGCCCCGGCGGCCTTGGTGGCGGCCTTCGCGGTCTTGCGGGCGCTGGTCGCGGTCGCCTTCACGGTGCGGGTCGCGGACTGCGCGGTCTTCCGGGTGGTGGTCCGGGTGGCCTTGGCCTTGCTCGCCGTGGTCTTGGCGGAGGTGACCAGGTCCTCGGTCGCCTTCTGGTGGCGGATCCGCTCGACCAGGTCCTTGCCGCGGCCGGCCAGGTCCTCGTAGGTCTCCTCGGCCTGGCCGAGGACGACGGTGAAGCCGGCCTGCGCGGTCTTCGGCAGGTCGCGCAGCTTGGCCGGGGCGGTGCGGGCGTCGGCGACGATCGCCTCGAACCGCTTGGCCAGCTCGGTCTGCGCCTTGGTCAGCTCCTTGGTGAGCTCGGTCTGCAGGGCCTTCTGGTCCAGCTTGGCGAACCGGGCGGTGACGTCCTCGCCGACGGCGCGGACCTTCTCGACCGCGAGGTCGCCGGCACCGGCGATCGCGTAGAACGGGGTAACAGGCGTACGGGTAGCCATCAGGCTTCTCCTCGGGGTGTTTTCAGCAGGTTTGGGGTCACTCGGTAGGAGTGTTCTCGCGGACGAACGACGCGTAGACGTCCAGCAGCACACGCTTCTGCCGCTCGTTCAACGCCGGGTCGAGCAGGACGGCGTCGACCACACCGGAGGACTGCTTGCCCTCCTGGCTCTCGTCCGGATCGAGGATGCCGGCCCGTACGTACAGGGTCTCCGCGGAGATCCGCAGCGCCTTCGCGAGTTGCTGCAGCACGTCGGCCGACGGTTTCCGCAGGCCGCGCTCGATCTGGCTGAGGTACGGGTTCGACACTCCGGCCAGGTCGGACAACTGCCGCAGCGACAACTGCGCGTGCCGCCGCTGCTCGGCGAGGTACTCCCCGAGGGAGCCCACCGCCCCAGCCGCCCGATCACTCAACTTGGCCATGTCCCCAGTGTGCTAGCAGGGTGCTTGCAATTGCAAGCACCCGGCCCGTGAGGCGGCTCACGTGAACCGTTTACTGCTTCTTACTGCTCCCGGAAGACCTTGTGCTGGGCGGCCTGGGCGCGCGGGCGGACCGTAATGCGGTCGATGTTCACGTGCGCGGGGCGGGTGGCGATCCAGGCCACGATGTCGGCGACGTCCTCGGATGTCAGCGGCTCGCGGACACCGGCGTACACGGCGTCGGCCTTGGACTGGTCGCCGTCGAAGCGGGTCAGCGCGAAGCCTTCGCTGCGGACCATGCCGGGGGCGATCTCGCTGACCCGCACCGGCTGGTCGTACAGCTCGAGGCGGAGCGTGTCGACGACGGCCTTCGCGCCGTGCTTGGCGGCGACGTACCCGCCACCGCCCTCGTAGGCGACCTGGCCGGCGGTCGAGCCCATCACGATGATCGTGCCGCGTCCGGCGATCAGTGCCGGGAGCAACGACTTGGTGACGGCCGCGACCGCGATCACGTTCACCTCGTACATCCGCCGCCAGGCGTCCAGATCGGCGTCGGCCACCGGTTCGAACCCGAACGCGCCGCCGGCGTTGTTCACCAGCACCTGCAACTCGTCGCCGACCGCCGCGGTCAGTGCGGCGACGTTCTCGGCGGACGTCACGTCGCACTGCACCGCGCGGCCGTCGATCTCCTTGGCCAGCGCCTCGATCCGGTCCAGGCGCCGCGCGACGCAGATCACCTCGAATCCCTCGCGGGCGAGGTAGCGCGCCGACGCGGCCCCGATCCCACTGCTAGCACCGGTCACCACTGCCAGAGGACGCTCGGAAGTCATAGCCCGAGTCTCTCAAACCCGCCCGGCGGCGAAGCCGGCTGTCTCAGGACCGGCCGGCTCCGACGGGCTGCCGCGGCGCCGCCTGCGCGGGTACGGCGGGACGCCGCCGGGCGGACGCGACGACACCGGCGAGCGCCGCGAGACTGACCGCCAGGAACCCGCCCAGCATGGCCAGCGTCTGCCCGTCCGGATGGATCAGCGCCTGTCCGCGGAACGCTTGGACAGTGACGGTGATCATCACGCCGGTGTACCCGAAAGCCGCGACACCGATCAGCCGGTTGCGGACCCGCTCGGGCCGCAGCCACTCGACGCGGGCGGCGAGCAGGCTCAGCGCCAGGACCGCGAGCAGCAGGAAGTGGATCGCGTGCAGTCCGACGAAGTGCGGGATCCGCAGGTCGCCGCCGACCGTGCTCCAGTTCGTCAACGGCATCCCCGGACCGCCCGCCTCGACGCCGATGCCGTGGCTGCCGGCCAACGTGACCGGGTGCCCGTACGCGTCCGTGACCTCCTGCCGCTGACCCTGCGAACCGACCAGGTAGAACGCGAGCGCCATCCCGGCCACGGCCAGCCCGAGGCCGACCCGGATCGCCCGGTTCAGCGGCCGGTCGCCGATCCGCTGGAACAGCAGCATGATCGCGACGACCAGGCTCGCGCCGAACAGCCCCAGGACACCGGACATGAAGACCTTCTGGCCGACCTGGTTGAACGTGTCGGAGTTGTCGTTGAAGTGGCTGAACGTGCCGCGCGCGGCCTGCACGGCGATGAACCCGACGTCGACGATCCCGGTGACCGCGAACAGCGTCCCGGTCCACCAGCCGAAGCGTTTCGCCTTGCGCAGCTTGGAGAGCAGCCACGCGAGCGTCGCGCCGTACAGCACGAACGACATCCCGAACTTGAACGGCTTCAGCCACACGGACTCGTTGAGGATCTCCCGGCCGTCGACCAGCAGACCGATCCCGGACACCGCGACCAGACCGGACATGACGAGCACCATCAGCATCAACGGGCGATGCCAGGACCTGACTTCTTGGAGGACTGTACGCATGTCCTCAATGCTTTCGGCGCGGCGCCCGGGAAGCAGTGGTGCGAGTCCGCCAGTGGGGGTGGACGTAGCCCCACCACAGGTCAGGCCTGGCGGGTCGGCAGCGCGATGATCTGGCGCAGGTTCAGCTCCCGCCGGCGGCTGACCGCGAACGTCACCACGTCGGCGATGTCGTCGGCGTGCAGCGGGCCGATCTGCTCGTTCATCGACGCGATCAGATCCTGTCCGGAGTCGTCGAGGTGGGTGGCGAGTTCGGTGTCGGTCAGGCCCGGTTCGAGGTTGGTCACGCGGACGTCGTACGGCGAGAGGTCGGCCCGGAGCGCCGCGGACAACTGCGTGAGCGCGGCCTTGGTGGCGCCGTAGACGGCGTACCCGGGGAAGATCGCGTGCGCGCCGATCGACGAGATGTTCACCAGGTCGGCGGTGCGGCCCTCGCTCGCCGCCTTGATCAGGTCGGGCGTGAAGGCCTGGATCAGCCGCAGTACGCCGGTGACGTTGGTGTCGATCATCCGGGTCCAGTCGTCGAGCCGGCCGTCGGCGATCGGCGCGGCCAGCATCACGCCGGCCGCGTTCACCACGAGGTCGACGGTCTGCAGCCGCTCGTGGATCCGTGCGACACCGGCGTCGACGGACTCCTGCGACGTGACGTCCAGGCCGACACCGAAGGTACGCGGCCCGAGCTTGCCGGCCAGGTCGTTTAGGCGGTCCTGCCGCCGCGCGACGAGCGCGACCGAGGCGCCGGCCTCGGCCAGTTGGGTGGCGACGGCGGCGCCGATACCGCTGGCGGCGCCGGTGACTACAGCGTTGCGAATGCTCAAGTTGGTCATGGCACCGATCCTGGGGCGGCCGCCGAGGCTTACCCAGGTGTCTGCTGAGCCTGGTTCTGGCAGGACCAGGTTGCGGATCCGCCTGGTCTGGATACTGGAAGGTATGGATCGTCGTGCCGAGCTGACCGAATTCCTCAAGTCGCGCCGGGCGCGCGTGCAGCCCGAGGAGCTCGGCGTCAAGGTGTACGGCGGGCGGCGCCGCGTGCCGGGCCTGCGCCGCGAGGAGCTTGCCCAGGCCGCCGGCGTCAGCGCCGACTACTACGTCCGCCTCGAACAGGGCCGCACCGACAACGTCTCGCAGGAGATCCTGGACGCGGTCGCGGACGTCCTGAAGCTGACCGAGGACGAGCGCAAACACCTGGCGCTGCTGGCGAAACCGGTCCGCCGTGCTCCGCGGCGCCGCGCGGCGCAACGCCTGCGCCCGGGGATGCAGCGGCTGCTCGACTCGATGCCCGACGTGCCTGCGTTCGTACTCGGCCGCCGGATGGACGTCCTGGGCTGGAACCGGCTGGCCGCCTCCCTGATCGCCGATTTCGACAGCCTCGACTGCAAGGACCGCAACATCCCCCGGCTGGTTTTCCTCGACCCGGCGTCGCGCGACTTCTACCCGGAGTGGGACGCGGTCGCGGAGGAGACCGTCGGCTACCTGCGGATGTATGCGGGCCGCTACCCGGACGATCCGGAGCTGACCGAGCTGATCGGCGAGCTGTCGATCCGCAGCCCGGAGTTCCGCGAACACTGGGCCCGGCACGACGTGAAGGACAAGACGTTCGGGACCAAGACGCAGCACCACGCGCTGGTCGGCGACATCACCGTGCAGTACGAGACGCTCCAGCCGCCGGGCGAACCGGACCAGTTACTGGTCACGTACACCGTCGAGCCGGGCTCCACCTCCGAGCAGAACCTCCGCCTGCTCGCGAGCTGGACCGCCGCCGATAGGGAGAAGTCCCGATTCCCCGCGCAGACCCCGGAGTTACCCTGACCAGGTGACCGACTTCTCCGCCGACCGTCCACTCCGGCGGGTCGCGATGATCAGCCTCCACACCTCACCGCTCGACCAGCCGGGAACCGGCGACGCCGGCGGCATGAACGTGTACGTCGTCGAGCTGTCCAAGCAGCTGGCCGGACTGGGCATCGAGGTCGACGTGTTCACCCGGGCGACCGCATCGGTGCTGCCGGCCCGCGTCGAGCTGCTGCCCGGCGTGATGGTCCGCAACGTTGCCGCGGGCCCGTACGAGGGCCTGACGAAGAACGAGCTCCCGGCCCAGCTCTGCACCTTCGCCCGCGCCGTCCTGCGCGCCGAGGCGATCCACGAGCCCGGCTGGTACGACGTGATCCACTCGCACTACTGGCTGTCCGGCCAGGTCGGGCTGCTCGCCCGGGATCGTTGGGCCGTCCCACTGGTCCACACCATGCACACGATGGCCAAGGTGAAGAACGCCAGCCTCGCGGACGACGACGTACCCGAGCCGCCGGCGCGGCTGCTCGGTGAGGAGCAGGTCGTCGAGGCAGCGGACCGGCTGCTGGCCAACACCGACGACGAGGCCCACGAGCTGATCGACCTGTACGGCGCCGCGCCGGCCAAGGTCGGTGTGGTCAATCCCGGCGTGGATCTGGAGCTGTTCAGCCCCGGGGACCAGGCCGCCGCCCGGCGCGCGGTCGGGTTGCCGGCCGATGCCGTCGTCCTGGCGTTCGTCGGCCGGATCCAGCCGCTGAAGGCGCCCGACCTGCTGATCCGGGCGGCCGCGCGGATGCTCGAGCGGGACCCGTCACTGCGGTCGAGGCTGGTCGTCGCGATCATCGGCGGGCCGTCCGGCAACGGCATGGAGCACCCCGAGTCGCACGCCGAGCTGGCGCGGGCGCTCGGGATCGACGACGTCACCCGGTTCGTGAAGCCGATGGAGCGGGCGCGGCTGGCTTCGTGGTACCGGGCCGCGTCGGTCGTGTGCGTCCCGTCGTACTCGGAGTCCTTCGGGCTGGTCGCGCTCGAGGCGCAGGCCTGCGGTACGCCGGTGGTCGCCGCGGCCGTCGGCGGCCTGAGTACGGCGGTGCTGCACGGGCGGACCGGCTTCCTGGTCCGCGGGCACGGCGTGGACGACTTCGCCGACGCGCTGTCGCGGATCGCGACGGATCCGGCCACCCGCGAGACCATGAGCCACGCGGCGGTCGAGCACGCCCGGGGATTCGGCTGGGAGCTGACCGCCCGCAAGACGCTGGCGGCGTACCGGACCGCCACGCAGACGATGGCGGCGGAGATCGCCGCGGAGGTGGCCGGGTGAGAGTTTCTGCGGCGGACGTGATCCGCCAGGTACTGACCGAGAACGAGCTCGAGTTCACCGAGAGTGAGCCCGGCGCGTTCGTCGTGGACCTGCCGGGGGAGCGGAAGCTGAAGACCACGGTCACGCTCACCGTCGGCCCGCAGGCCGTCCAGGTGCACGCGTTCGTGGCGCGGCACCCGGACGAGAACCACGCGGCCGTGTACCGCTGGCTGCTGGAGCGGAACCTGAAGATGTACGGCGTCGCGTTCGCCGTCGACCACCTCGGCGACATCCACCTCGACGGGCGGGTGCCGCTGCACGCGATCACCCCGAGCGAGGTGGACCGGCTGCTCGGTGCGGTGCTGGAATACGCCGACACGTCGTTCAACACGATCCTCGAGCTCGGCTTCGCGTCCTCGATCCGGCGCGAGTACGAATGGCGGGTGGCGCGCGGCGAGTCGACCCGAAACCTGGACGCGTTCAAGGGCTGGCTGGAGCCTCGATAACATGCGGGTATGACCTATCGCCTGATCCTGCTCCGCCACGGCCACAGCGACTGGAACGCCAAGAACCTGTTCACCGGCTGGGTCGACGTCGACCTGAACGCGCAGGGCGTCGAGGAGGCGCACCGCGGCGGTCAGCTGCTGCTCGAGCGCGGGCTGCTGCCCGACGTACTGCACACGTCGGTGCTCCGGCGCGCCATCCGGACCGCCAACATCGCGCTGGAGGAGGCCGGGCGCCAGTGGATCGACGTACGGCGGTCCTGGCGGCTCAACGAGCGGCACTACGGCGGGTTGCAGGGCAAGGACAAGAAGCAGACGCTGGAGGAGCTCGGCGAGGAGCAGTTCATGCTGTTCCGCCGGTCGTACGACACCCCGCCGCCGGCGATCGAGCGCGGCTCCGAGTACGACCAGGCCGGTGACCCGCGGTACGCCGGGCTCCCGCCGGAGATCCTGCCCGCGACCGAGTGCCTCAAGGACGTCGTCGAGCGGATGCTGCCGTACTGGTACGACGCGATCGTGCCCGACCTGCGGGCCGGCAGGACCGTCCTGGTCACCGCCCACGGCAACTCGCTCCGCGCCCTCGTCAAGCACCTCGACAACCTCGACGAGAAGACCGTCGTAGGCCTCAACATCCCGACCGGGATCCCGCTGTACTACGAGCTCGACGACAACTTCAAGCCCGTCACCACCGGCGGCGAATACCTCGACCCGGCCGCCGCCCAAGCAGCCATCGAGGCAGTCAAGAACCAGGGCCGCTAACCAAACACCCCGCGTCCGGCGCAGCGACTGCGCCCCCGACGCACCCAAACAACACGCCCCCGACGCGGCTGCCTTCCACCGGCCGCGCCGGGGGCGCCACTCGTGTTGGACTGAGGGCCCGGCGAGCGACGGGATCCGTGGGGGGGGGGGAAAAGGTCATGCCTTCGGCGCGGCTGGTTCTTGCCGGCTCCGCCGGGACGACGAGGCGCCTCTGGTCTGCGGCGCCGGCGCAGATGCAGCGGTCACCGGCCGCAAGTCCAGTCGACGCTCAACGCCATTCGACGACTCGCCTCAGGGGTAGCAGGCAAGGACTTGAACAGTTCGGTGGATCGACCTCACGCCTTAGCTTTGACCATGAGACTCCTGCGTTGACTGACGGGCACGGCGGGCATCAACGCCCTAGCGGTGATGAATTATCTGATCGGTGTCATCGATCCGGGTTGCGGTTGGTCCGGACGAGTAGCCGAGCTGATCCTGAGCTTCCCGCCGTCCGATCTCATCGGCACCGATTCGCTGGGAGCGCCTGCCAACTGGAACGAGCTCGCCTTGTGGCGGTGGCCGCAGGTCAGCGGACGCTGAGCATCCAGGCCCGCGTCCATGTCCGCTACGTTCCCGATAGCCAGACCTGTGGCGTCCACCTGATTGATCGCGCCTTCAGATGGCTCTGAGGGCGTCCTCGAAGTCGGTGACAAGGCCTTCACCGGGGAAGCGTCGTCTCAGCTCGTGGTCAAGCTCACCCGCGACCATCCGGAGGTGTACCTTCGATTGTCGCCCGTCTCGGAGGCCCTGACTGCCAAGTCCGACAGCCTGCTCAAGGTCGCCGTCGCGTCCTGCGACGAATCCGAGAATGAGTCGGCTCTCCGCGATCCGCATCGGGCTCAGCTCGGTGCCGTCGGGTGCGATGTTGTCGTGAATGACGGTTCTCGCGTACTCACTCGCCTGTTCATTGTCGCCTGCCACCCTGTGCACGTCAGCGGCGTAGTAATCCCATTTGGCCGGGTCGACCTTGAAATGATTGTCGGGCCGGTCGGGGTAGGGCCGGCGAGTGAGTAGCTCTCTGCCGGTCTCCAGCAGATGGTGTAGGCCAGATTCACCGAGGCGTGCTTTCGCCTTCGCTTCCTGAGCAATCAACTGCACGTGCACCGAGGTGTTGGGAGCTGCGGCTTGCCCTCTCTGAGAGACGTCGACGGCCTGCTTGAATCTGCCCTGTGTGAGCGCGAACCAGGCGGTCATCTCGTGGCCCCAGCCGACAATCTCGGGGTGCCCTGCTTCCAGACCGAGCTGCATTGCGGCGACTCTCGTTGATTCTGCAGCCGTGCCCATGCCCAGGTCGTATTCGACACAGCCCGCCAGCAGGGCGAGCCATCCACCGGCAACCAGCAGATCCTGATGAGCCCTCAGGCCCACAGGACGCTTCAGGAGGCCTCCTACATGCTGAAGCCATTCGTGAGCCTCTGAGCGCAGTTCCAGGGCATCTCTGCGGTTGTACTGGCAGCACAGTTCTTCGACCGTCGACTGAAGGGACTCGATGGTGTTGGAGGTCGTGTCCGACGCCTGAATCCGAGCTACCAACTCAGCGGTCTGCCAAGGCGTGTCGTTGAGCTTCGCGGCCACGGCCTGGCGTGCGGCTGTGATCAGCTGACCTTTCGCCCTCAGCGCCTTGTCCACGGCTCTCGCAAGGTCCTCGGTAGCGGTCTTCCTGCCGTTCTCGACATTGCTCAGGTAGCTACGGCTGTAGTTCGTTGCACGGGCCAGATCCGCCAGCGACCAGCCGCGATGATCGCGGTACTCCCTGAGGCGCTCTCCGAAGGCCATGCGACAAGTGTCAACCATCATCTGTATCCCTGCATCCTGTCTCAGCGGGATACACGGGAATGATCGAAATCACGATTCGTAGTGGCGATGCTTCGGACATGAACCAAATGACGCAGGGCGAACCGAAGGACGGAGGCACCTGGCCTGTCCTTCGAGCTGCCCAGGATTTCGACTGTGACGGCATCAACCGGGTGACCGAGAGGCCCTGTGTCCTCGGGGATCACCGCGGATTCCATCGCGATGAGGTCGGTGCCGAATGGCTCGACGACGGCACCGAGGATCGTCCTCAGTGGCTCGATCAGCGCCCGTACGACCCTCGCGACTGACGCGCCCGTTGTGGGCTGGATTCCTGACGAAGCCTCACACTGGCATCGCGGCTAGGACAGGGGCTCGCGAGATCAGGCCCAAGAAGACAGCCGGGTAGTCAGCCGCCAATTCTGCTTGGTTACCTGGCGGCTCCACCAAAGAGGCGTCCCCGGATTTCACAGCCGCCGGCGGACGGAGGCGTGGCTGTTCCTGTGCGATGCCAGTCGCTTGCCGGGAGCCGGTCCGCAGGGTGCGATGCACTTCGGCGAAGCCAGCAGCAGAACAGTCGCGCCGCAGGCATGTCCGCTACGACCACCGATGGCGCCGCTTTCGTCCGCTGGACAGCCGTACGCCGCGACACCAGCCCGGCCGCACGCTACGCAACCCGGCGAAGCCGGCAAGAAGACAGCCACGCCGAAGGCGTGTCCTTTCGCGTGAGCAGCTCCCGCCCGTCCAAGTGGATTCCATCTGCTTGACGTATGCCTATATGGGCATATGATGAGTCGCATGGCGCGGGCTGCGACTACTTCGGATGTGTTCAACGCTGTGGCTGAGCCGCAGCGGCGGGAGATTTTGGGGTTGTTGCGGGGGCGGGAGTGGCCGGTCGGGGATCTGGCTCTGGAGCTGGGGATGAGTCAGCCTCGGGCGTCGAAGCATCTGCGGGTGCTGCGGGAGGTGGGGCTGGTGCGGGACCGGAAGGACGGGAAGCAGCGGCTGTACGGGCTGGATGCGCGCGGGCTTCGGCCTATTCACGAGTGGGTCGGTGGGTTCGAGCAGTACTGGAACGAGAGCTTCGACCGGCTGGAGACGTACGTGCGGGACCTCAAGGACACACGGCAGGAGGACTGACCGGGATGGCAGGGACAGAACACGTGGTGACTGGTGCGGTGGCAGAGCGGGAGATTGTGATCGGTCGGGTGATCGGGGCGCCTCGGGAGTTGGTGTTCGAGGTGTTCACCGAGGTTCGGCATCTGGCGCAGTGGTGGGGGCCGAAGGGGTTCACGACCACGACTCGGGCCTTCGAGTTCCGCGTCGGCGGGCATTGGGACTTCGTGCTGCACGGGCCGGACGGGACCGACTACCAGGAATGGATCACCTGGACCGAGATCGTCCCGCCCGAGCGGATCGCGCTCAGTCACGGTGAGTCGCGCGATGATCCGAACGCGTTCGAGTCGGTCCTGACCTTCACCCCGGACGGCGCGGGGACCCGGATCGTGATGCGCACGGTGTTCCCGACCAAGGAGCTGCGCGACGAGGCGGTCGAGAAGTACCACGCGATCGAGGGCGGCCGGCAGACCCTGGACAACCTGGCTGCCTACGTCGCCGAGCTGGAGGCCTGATGGCCGGCACGGTGTACTTCGCGCTGACGATGTCGCTGGACGGATTCGTCGCGCCCGACTCCCACGCCGCGGGAGTTCGTGCCATGGACAGCTTCAAGGTGCCCGAGAAGTACCAGGACGACGCGGAGGTGCAGCACTGGCGGTCGCAGTGGGGCGAGCTGCACCAGGGGACGTTCCCGCTGCGCTTCTTCCGGGAGAACCTGAAGCTCGGCGAGGGCGGCGACGAGGGCCGCGACAACGACCGCGCGCGGGAGACGTTCGAGCGTACGGGCGCCAGTGTCATGGGCAGGCGGATGTTCGACCTCGGCGAGCTGTCCTGGCCGGAGGAGGCGCCGTTCCACACGCCGGTGTTCGTCGTGACGCACACCGAGCGGGAGCCGTGGGAGCGGCCCGGCGGTACGACGTTCCACTTCGTCACCACCGGCATCGAATCCGCCCTCGACCAGGCCCGCAAGGCCGCGGGTGACCGCGACGTCCGCATCGCCGGCGGCGGCACGACGGTGCTGCAGTACCTGAACGCCGGCCTGGTCGACGAGTTCTCGATCACGCTCTCGCCGGTGCTGTTCGGCGCCGGCATCCGCCTGTTCGAGGGCGTCGACGCGTCCAGGATCGCGCTGGAGCCGATCCGTTCGGAGCCGTCGCCGCACGGACCGACGCACCTGACCTACGCCGTCCACGCGAGGTAAACACGGGCGGCAAACACCCGAGGCAGACAACAGAACCCCCACCACCCGGCAGGTGGTAGGGGTTCTGCTCTCTATGGATAACCAGCCCGGCGGCGACCTCAGTTGCCGTTCGGGTTGGGGGTCGATGCACCGGCGCCGGAGCCGGCCGCGGTGCCGCCGACGGCGACCGGGAGTTCGCCGGTGACCAGATAGACGACGCGGCGGGCCATCGCGACGGCGTGGTCGGAGATGCGCTCGTAGTACCGGCTGAGCAGTGCCATGTCGACGGCGACCTCGACGCCGTGCGGCCAGTGCTCGTCCATCATCAGCCGGAACTGGTTGGAGCGTAGCTTGTCCATCTCGTCGTCGCTGGCCTCGAGCCGCCCGGCCGCCTCGACGTCGCGGGTGGCGATCACGTCACCGGCCGCGTCGACCATCTTGCCGGCCACCGAGCCCATCGACTCGATCACGTCGTGCAACTCGGTCGGGATCGCGGGCGCCGGGTACCGCATCCGGGCGATCTTGGACACGTGCGCGGCCAGGTCGCCCATCCGCTCCAGGTCGGCGACCATCCGCAGCGCGGCGACCAGCATCCGCAGCTCGTTGGCGACCGGGGACTGCCGGGCCATCAGTTCGAAGACTTTCTCCTCGACGCCCTCACCGGCGGCGTCGAGCTGGATGTCGGCCGCGATGACCTCCTCGGCCTTGCGGATGTCCGCCTCGAGCAGGGCCGACGTCGACCGGCGTACGGCGGTGGACACCGTCCGCGTCATCCGCTCCAGCTCGGCGAGGATGTCGTCGAGCTGCTCGTGGTACGTGTCACGCATGGTGTTCGAATCCGATCTGTGGTGTCCGGTGCCGCGGCGGGGACCGGCGTGGTGCCCTGCCCAACGGTGACCGTACGGCGTCGAGGTTGCCGGACGGCGACGAGTGGTGAACGCCTGATGAACAGTTGAGTCGTGTCCCGGTCATCCGGTGCTCATTCGGTCTTTCCCTGCTGGTCGCCCGCGTAGCATCGTTGCCGTGGACCCCACGCTGGCGGCGGTGCTGGGCGGCGTCATCGGCGCGGCCCTGGCTCTGCTTTCGCTCGGCGCGATGATGCTGTCGGAGCGCGCTCAGCGCAAGATCCCGGAGTCCCCGGAGCCGGCCGTGCCCTCCGGCGTCGCCACGGTGCTGTCGGTTCTGCGTTCCTCGGCGGTGGTGATGGGCCCCGAGGACCAGGTGCTCCAGGCCAGCGCCCCGGCGCACGTGCTCGGCATCGTCCGCGGCGAGCGCCTGGTGGTCGACGACATCCTGACCATGGTCCGCCAGGTCCGCCGCGACGGCGAGATCCGCCAGCAGGACCTGGAGATCGTCCGCGGCCGGCTCGGCGCCACGCAGTACGTCAGCGCCCGGGTGGCGCCGCTGGGCAGCCAGCTGGTGCTGGTGCTGGTCGAGGACCGCACCCGGGAGCGCCGCCTGGACGCGATCCGGCGGGACTTCACCGTCAACGTCAGCCACGAGCTGAAGACCCCGGTCGGCGCGCTGATCCTGCTGGCCGACGCGGTCTCGGAGGCCTCCGACGACCCGGAGGCGGTGCAGCGGTTCTCGGACCGGATGCGGATCGAGGCGTCCCGGCTGAGCCGGCTGGTCAAGGAGATCATCGAGCTGTCCCGGCTGCAGGGCGACGACCCGCTGGAGAATCCCGGCCCGGTCGACGTCAACGCGGTCATCGAGGCGGCGGTGGACCGCTGCCGGATCGACGCCGAGGACCGCGACATCAAGATCGTGGTGAAGACCGAGCCGGAGCTCGAGGTGCTGGGCAGTGAGGACCAGCTGTCGATGGCCATCGGCAACCTGGTCGAGAACGCGATCAACTACAGCCCGGACGGCACCCGGGTCGCGGTCGCCGCGCACCCGATCGGCGACCTGGTCGAGCTGACCGTGTCCGACCAGGGCGTGGGCATCCCGAGCGGCGACCTGGAGCGCATCTTCGAGCGGTTCTACCGCGTCGACAGGGCCCGCAGCCGGGAGACCGGCGGCACCGGTCTCGGCCTCTCGATCGTCAAGCACATCGCCTCGATCCACGGCGGTGACGTGCGGGTCTGGAGTGTCGAGGGTCAGGGCTCCACCTTCACCGTGAGACTTCCGTTGCGGCTCGACCCCGCATCGGGACAGGCCGACTCCGCCAGCCAGGAGGAGGCGGCAACACACCTGACGCCTACCCCGTCAGGTCAGATCGCAAAGGAGACAGCTTCGTGACCCGAGTGCTGGTCGTCGAAGACGAAGAGAGCTACAGCGACGCGCTGTCGTACGTGCTGCGCAAGGAGGGGTTCGAGGTCGCCGTCGCGGAGACCGGACCGGACGCGCTGGACGAGTACGACCGCGCCGGTGCGGACATCGTCCTGCTCGACCTGATGCTGCCGGGTCTGTCCGGCACGGAGGTGTGCCGGGCGCTCCGCAGCCGGGGCAACGTCCCGGTGATCATCGTCAGCGCCAAGGACACCGAGGTGGACAAGGTCGTCGGGCTCGAGCTCGGTGCGGACGACTACGTGACCAAGCCGTACAGCCCGCGCGAGCTGCTCGCCCGCGTCCGCGCGGTACTGCGTCGTGGCCAGGACGTCGAGCTGCTGCCGGACACGCTCGAGGCGGGCCCGGTCCGGATGGACGTCGAGCGGCACGTGGTGACGGTGTCCGGGACCGAGATCCGGCTCCCGCTGAAGGAGTTCGAGCTGCTCGAGATGCTGCTGCGGAACACCGGCCGGGTGCTCACCCGGGGGCAGCTGATCGACCGGATCTGGGGCGCCGACTACGTGGGCGACACCAAGACCCTCGACGTGCACGTCAAGCGGCTGCGTTCGAAGCTCGAGAAGGACCCGTCGAACCCGCAGCACCTGGTCACGGTGCGTGGCCTGGGCTACAAGTTCGAGTCCTGAGTCACACCCCCGCGGGTCGCGACGGCCTGCTGGGTTAGCTTAGGCTCTCCTTAGTTGAGGCAAGCTAAGGAGAGTCATTCATGTCCTGGTCCCGTAGCAAGGTCGTCAGTGCGGTCAGCGCCGTACTGCTCGCCACGACCACGCTGGCCGCCTGCGGCAACGACGGCGACAAGCAGGCCGGGTCGTCGGCCGAAGCGGCACAGTCCGGGTTCCCGGTCACGCTGAAGAACACGTTCGGCGAGACGACCATCACCGAGAAGCCGGAGCGGATCGTCACGCTCGGCTGGAACGCCCAGGACGTGGTCTACGCACTCGGCGAGACCCCGGTCGGGATGCCGAAGGTCACCTACGGCCCGACCCCCGAGGGCATCACCGCGTGGGACACCGGCAAGTTCGACAAGGCGAAGACGACGCTGCTGGACACCGGTGACAAGTACCCGTTCGAGCAGATCGCGGCGCTCAAGCCGGACGTCATCCTGGCCCCGTACGAGGGTTTCGACGAGGCGACGTACAAGACCCTGAGCGGGATCGCGCCGACCGTCGCGTACCCGGGGGCGCCGTGGCAGACCACCTGGCAGGACCAGACGCTGCTGGTCGGTGAGGCGCTCGGCCGGAAGGCCGACGCGGAGAAGCTGATCACCGGCATCCAGGACAAGATCAAGCAGGTCGCGGCCGAGCACCCGGAGTTCAAGGACAAGACCATCACGGTCGGCTCGTTCGGCGCGGACAACTACGTCTACATGCCGGGCGATCCGCGGGTGCAGATCCTGAACGAGATGGGCTTCAAGAACGCGCCGGGGGTGGAGGCGCTGGAGAAGACCAACACCAAGAAGGAGTTCTCGCTCGCGATCAGCAAGGAGAAGGTCGCCGACGTCGACGCGGACGTGCTGATCGCGTACGTCGACGGGATCGGGACGCAGAAGTTCCTGGCCGACCCGGTCTACTCGTCGCTCAAGGCGGTCAAGAACGGCGGCGCCTACGCGCTGCAGGACCAGCAGGTGATCTCGGGGATGAGCGCGGTCAGCGTGCTGAGCGTCCCGTGGGTCCTCGACAAGGTCCTCCCGGGCCTGTCGAAGGCAGCCTCGGCGAGCAAGGGCTGAGCGCGCAGGGTTGAAAGCCGGTACGACGAGCCGTGGCCACCGGCTCGTCGTACCCGGGAACGGGCCGTCCCGCGCCGGGCGGCCCGTTCCTGCCGTGCGGGGTCGTTACTCGGCCGGGGCGGCGGACGGCGAGTAGTGGTCCTCGGTGAGAACCGGGATGTAGGTGGAGATCGGCGCCGCGGTGCCGAAGGTGATCGTCACGTTGACCATCTGGCCGGGCTTCGCGCCGGTCACCACGACCGTCGGACCGCCGTCCTCGGCGCCCGGGGTCGGGGCCGACGGGGTCTCGGTCGGAGTGGCGGACGGGGTCGTGCTCGGGGAGGTGCTGCTCTCGGCGGCCGGCTTCTCGGCGCCGGTGCCCGGCAGGAGCAGGGCGGAGTGCGGCGCGAGCTCGACCGGCTCGGTGATCCCCGTGAAGGTGACCTCGGTCGGCTGGTCGCCGCCGGCCTGGCCGTCCGACGTCCCGGGCGGGGCCTGCTTGATGCTGACCAGGGTGTCCGCGGTGTCGCCGTCGTTGACGACCACGCTGTGCAACTCGCCCTTGCCGTCGGCGTCGGCCAGCACCAGCATGTTGCGGATCTTCAGCTGGCCGGACTCGACGTTGGTGCCCTCGGCGGCCTGGTACGGCTGCAGGGTCGGCGCGGAGAAGCTCGCGCTGCACGCCGCCAGCGCGATACTGAGAGTGGCGGCGGCACCCGCCAGCGCGGCGCGCCGGGCGAACCGCGAGGACAACGTGATCGGCACTGGAATCCCTCTCGTGCAAGCTGTTTCGGGTCTGTCGCGGCACGGTGTGCGGCGATCGCGAACCGTCTGTGGACACCGTCAGGCAGCGGCCTCCGGCGCACCACAGCGTAGCCCTCGGCGTCGGCGAGCCGGACGCCGGGATGCCTCCGGCGGGGGTCCGCGGCGGTGTCCGGAGCAGCTGTGCGCGCGCGCACGAGGCATGCGGTCGAGCGTTTGTCAAGGCGGGATGTGGGCCCTGACCAGCGCAAACGCCCCAACCGGACCACCGACCGCGTGGTAGGATAGATCTCGGAAAGGGGCACTTCACACATGACTTTCACAGTCGGCGAGACGGTTGTTTACCCCAATCACGGAGCGGCCGTCATCGAGGACATCGAGACCCGTCAGATCAAAGGTGAGGACAAGACCTATCTGGTCTTGAGGATCGTCGCTCAGAACGACCTGGTCGTCCGGGTCCCCGCGTGCAACCTCGATCTCGTCGGCGTGCGTGACGTCGTGGATCAGGCCGGCCTGGAGCGCGTCTTCGACGTGCTGCGTGCACCGCACACGGAGGAGCCGACCAACTGGTCGCGACGTTACAAGGCGAACCTGGAGAAGCTGCACTCCGGTGACGTGCTGAAGGTGGCAGAGGTCGTCCGTGACCTGTGGCGCCGTGAGCGTGACCGCGGCCTGTCCGCCGGTGAGAAGCGGATGCTGGCGAAGGCTCGTCAGATCCTGGTCTCCGAGCTGGCGCTGGCCGAGCACACCAACGAGGACAAGGCCGAGGCCATCCTCGACGAGGTCCTCGCCTCCTAACAGCCGAACGCAGTCCGAAGCAGCTTGTATGAGTAGCGCGGTCGTGATTCCCGCGGCCGGGCTGGGGCTGCGACTCGGTGGTGAGACCCCGAAAGCGTTTCGAGAGGTCGGTGGCGACTCGCTGCTGGTCCACGCGGTGCGTGGCCTGAAGGCAGCGGACGCCGCCGACCTCGTCTGTTTCGTGGTCGCCGTGCCGGCCGGCTCCGAGGAGACGGTCGCCAAGGAGCTGACGCCGTACGTCGGGGACGCGCGGCTGCTCGTCGTGGCGGGCGGCGGTGAGCGGGCCGACTCGGTGCGGGCGGCGTTGGACGTGGTGCCGGTCGACGGGATCGACTGCATCCTGGTCCACGACGCGGCGCGGGCGTTCGTCCCGGTCGAGGCGATCGAGCGGGTGGTCGCGGCGGTGCGGGCCGGCGCCGAGGCCGTCGTACCCGTGGTGCCGGTGACGGACACGATCAAGCGGGTCGGTCCGGCGGGTGAGGTGGTCGACACGCCCGACCGGTCGAGTCTGGTCGCGGTGCAGACGCCGCAGGGGTTCGCACCCGAGGTGTTGCGGCGCGCGCATGCGGCCGGCGCGGATGCCGGCGTGACCGACGACGCGATGATGTGTGAGCGGCTCGGGGTGACGGTGCGGACGGTCGAGGGTTCGGTGGATGCGTTCAAGGTGACCCGGCCGCAGGATCTGCTGCTGGCCGAGGCACTGCTGGCAGAGAGGCGGCTCGGGTGAAACTCCCGCGGGTCGGCAACGGTATCGACGTGCATCCGTTGGAGGAAGGCCGCCCGATGTGGCTGGCCGGCCTGCACTGGCCGGAGGAGACGTCCGGGCCGTCGGGTCATTCCGACGGCGACGTGGCGGCGCACGCGATCTGCGACGCACTGCTGAGTGCGGCGCGGCTCGGCGACCTCGGCTCGAACTTCGGCACCGCCGAGCCCGAGTGGGCCGGTGCGTCCGGCGTCGCGCTCCTGGCCGAAGCGGCCCGCCGGGTCCGCGCGGCCGGCTTCGAGATCGGCAACGTCACGGTCCAGATCGTTGCGAACCGCCCGAGATTCGCCCCCCGCCGCGAAGAAGCCGAGAAGGCGCTGAGCGCCGCCTGCGACGCCGAGGTCTCGGTCAGCGCCACCACGACCGACGGACTGGGCCTGACCGGCCGAGGCGAAGGCATCGCCGCCCTCGCCACCGCCCTCATCTACTGATCCACCGGATCCCTCGAGAACCTGGCGGCGCGGGGATCCAGTTCGTTGCCGAGGGGTCGGGTCAGGAGGCTGTAGAGCTCGGGGCGGCGGCCGCGGAGCCAGCGGCGCCCCGTTGCCAGCGGCACCAGGGACAGGTCCAGGTCGGCGGTGACCACCGCCTCGTCCGGGACGGGGGTCTCGGCGACGATCCGGCCGTACGGGTCGAGGATCATGCTGTTGCCGGTGCGCACCTCGTCGTCGTCGCGCCCGACGCCGTTGCTGAACAACACGAACAAGCCGTTGTCATGGGCCCGCGCCGGCAACCACCGCATCAGCCAGCCGCGCCCGCTCGGCCCGTCGAACGCCTCCGCCACAGCCGCAGGATCCGTGGCCCGGTTCTCCCACACGGACAACGGGATCGGCTTCATCCCGTGCGGACTGCGGGAGTCGGTCCCGCCGGTCTGATGCGGCGCGAGCAGAACGGTTGCGCCGAGCAACGCGGTGATCCGGACGTTCTCGACCAGGTTGTTGTCCCAGCAGATCAGCACCCCCGCCCGGAACCCCCACGGCGTGTCGAAGACCGTGTACGACGACCCGCTCGCGATCGCCTCGTGCTCGAAGGCGTGCAGCTTGCGATGCACCTCCACCCGCCCGTCCGGCAGGCAGACGGCGTAGGAGTTGAACAACGTGCCGTCGGCATCTTCCAGGAACCCGACCCCGATCCCGGCGTCGAGTTCCTTGGCGAGGGCAAGCACCCGGCCGACCTGCGGCCCGTCCGCCGGCTGCGCGAGCTCGCGCAACCGCGCCGGGGTCTGACGCCGCAGATGCCAGTAGCCGAGCAGGCACATCTCCGGGAACACGACCAGCCGGGCGCCGTCGCCGACCGCGTCCCGGGCCAGCCGCTCGACCGTGGCGAGATTGGTGGCCGGGTCGTCGGGGCTCGGCTCGAACTGGACAACGGCTGCGCGAATGAACGTCATACACCCATCGAAACGCGCTGACATCTATGACGTCCAATAGCCGTTCGGCGCAGTTCCATATCCTGGGGTTATGGATCTCCGTTTGCTCCGGGCGTTCGTCACGGTCGCCAGGCTGCGGAACTTCGGCGCGGCGGCCGCGGAGCTGTCGACCAGCCAGCCGGCGCTGACCAAGCAGATCCAGGTGCTGGAGCGCCGGGTCGGCGCGGTGCTGTTCGACCGGGGCCGCCACGGCGCCCGGTTGACGGCGGCGGGCGAGCTGCTGCTTGCTGACGCTCTGGAGTTGCTGGACCGCTCGGAGGCCTTCGAACGGCGGGCCGCCCAGGTCGCCTCCGGGGCCGAGGGATCGCTGGCGATCGGGTTCGGTCTGTCCGGGATCGAGCTGGCGCCGCGGGCGGTGGCACTGTTCCGGAGCCGGTGGCCGGGAGTGACGATCTCGCTCGAGGACATGTCGTCGGCGCTGCAGTGCGAGCGGTTGCTCGCCGGCAGTCTGCACATCGGCTTCGTCCGGCTGCCGGTGCCCGCGGGGCTCGAACACCTTCGGTTACGACGGGACCGGCTCTCACTCGCCGTACCGGCCGGCCAGGAGTTGCCGCGCGATCTGGCCGGCTGGATCGACGCACGGCCGCTGGTCCGCCTGACGCCCGGCCGTGGACCGGGCCTGACGGCCCAGATCAACACGCTGTACGCCGAGCTTGGTTGCCGCCCGCAAGTACTCCAGGAGGCGGGTGACCTGCAGACCGTCCTCGCCCTCACCGCGGCCGGCGTCGGACCGGCCGTCGTACCGCAGACCGCGGAGCGGATCGCCCCGCCCGAGGTCCGCCTGGTCCCGCTGCCCGGCCGCGCCGCCACCTGGTGGACAGGCGCCGCCTGGGCACGGAGGACGCCACTGACGGAACGCTTCGTGAAGGCCGCCGCAGAGGTCGCGAGGACCTAGCGCCTGCGCGGCAACGGCGGCAGCTCGTACGAGTCGAGCCAGGCGGCGAACAGGTGCCGCAGCGCCTCCTCGTCCGGGCTGAACGTCGTGGCCAGCGCGATGAACTCGGCAGTCGTGACCGATCCGTGCCGGTGCGTCCTGGTCCAGGTGCGCAGCAGCTCGAAGAACGCGTCGTCGCCGAGGTGCTTGCGCAGGACGTGCAGCGTGATCGCGCCGCGTTTGTAGAGGCGGTCGTCGAACATCAGGTCCGGCCCCGGATCCGACAGCATCAGGTCCTGCGGCAGGCCCCGCAACCGCGAATGCGCCTTGGCCACCTGCTGGTCCGCGGTCAGCCCGCGCGATTCCTCCGACCACAGCCACTCGGCGTAGCAGGCGAAGCCCTCGTTCAGCCAGATGTGCTGCCAGCTCGCCGGTGTCAGGCTGTTGCCGAACCACTGGTGCGCCAGCTCGTGCGCGACCAGCCGCTCCGAGCCGTTCCGCCCGTCGACGTGGTTGCTGCCGAACACCGAGATGCCCTGCGCCTCGAGCGGGATCTCCAGCGGGTCGTCGGTCACCACCACCGTGTACCCGCCGAACGGGTACGGCCCGAACTGCCGGCTGAACAGCTTCATCATGTCCTGCTGCCGCCCGAAGTCGTGCCGGAACTCGCGGATCCGCCCGGACGGCAGCGCGCCGCGGATCGTCACGGGCGCCGTGGCCAGGTCCACCTCGTCGTACCGCCCGATCTGCACGGTCGCCAGGTACGTCGCCATCGGCGCCGCCTGGTCGAACACCCACGTCGTCCGGCTCGCCTTGACCCGGCGGGACACCAGCCGCCCGTTCGCGACCACGTGGTACGGCGAGTCGGTGGTGATCGCGATGCGGTAGTGCGCCTTGTCGCCGGGGTGGTCGTTGCACGGGAACCAGGTGGCCGCGCCGCTCGGCTGACTGGCGACGATCACGCCCTCGGTGAGCTCCTCCCAGCCGAGCTCGCCCCACGGGCTGTCCTCGGGCTTCGGGTTGCCGCCGTACTGGATGTCGACCGAGAACTCGGCGCCGTCCGGGATGTTCGCGGTGATGTAGAGCTTGCCCGCGCGCTGGGTGAAGCGCTGCGGGCGGCGGCCGTTGACCGACACCTTCGACACCCGCAGACCGGACAGGTCGAAGCTGAACCGGGACAGCCGCTCGGTGGCGAACGCGGTGATCGTCGCCTTGCCGGTCAGCCGGTTGCTGTTGACGCGGTAGTCGAGGTCCAGGTCGTACGACTCGACGTGGTAGCCGGGGTTCCCGTGGGTGGGCACATACGGGTCAACCATCAGCCCTGCCAGGGAGCGCTGTGCTGCCAGGGAGCAATGGGGTTCCCGGCCCAGCGCGTACCGGCGGGCACACCTTCACCACGCATCACGAGAGACACCGGGCCGATGGTAGCCCCTGCTCCGATCCCGGCGGCCGGGAGGACGATGCCGTGTGGGCCGAGGGTCGCTCCGGGCCCGAAGGTGACTGTGTTCATGGAGAGAACTCGATCATGAAAAAGGTGCGTCTGCAGCACGCAACCGCGATTCACCGTGGCGCCGTCGCCGAGGGTGACCAGATCCGCTTCCGGTAACCAGTACGTCTCGCACCAGACGCCCTTGCCGATCTTCGCTCCGAGTGACCGCAGCCAGAGGTTGAGCACCGGCGTACCGGCGGCGGCGTTCGCGAACCACGGCGCGGAGACCAGCTCGACGAAGCTGTCGACCACCTCGTTGCGCCAGACGAACGAGCTCCACAGCGGATACTCGACGGCTCTCGTGCGGCCCACGACGACCCATTTGGCGACGGTCGCCATCCCTGCCGCGACGGCGCCGGCGGTGAGGATCACGGGGCCGGACAGCAGCATCGTCCACCACGGGCCGAGCCACAGGTCGAGCCGCTGCAGCGCGAACAGGACGCCGAGCGCGATCAGGACCGTGCACATCATCGGCACGAACCGGCACAGCTCGACCAGGGCGCGCGCCACCTTGAGCTTGGACGGCGGGTTGAACGTCCGGCTCTGGTCGCCCGCGACGGCCCGGCGGCGCAGCTTCACCGGCGGCGAGCCGAGCCACGACGTACCGGCCTTGGACTTCTTCGGCGCCGCGGACAGCACCGCGACCAGGCCGTTCTTCGGGACGCTGCGGCCGGGCGCCGTCATCCCGGAGTTCCCCAGGAAGGCGCGTTTGCCGACCTTCGCGCCGGCCACGTGCAGCCAGCCGCCGCCGAGCTCGTACGACGCGATCATCGTGTCGTCGGCGAGGAACGCGCCCTCGCCGACGGTGGTCATCTTCGGGAGCAGCAGGACCGTCGACGCCTCGACGTCGCGGCCGATCTTCGCGCCCAGCGCCCGCAGCCACCACGGCGTCAGCAGGCTCGCGTACAACGGGAAGAGCAGGGTGCGCGCCGAGTCGAGGAGGCGCTCGGTGGCCCAGACCTGCCACCCGATCCGGCTGCGGACCGGGTAGTGGCCGGGCTTGATCCCGATCCCGAGCAGCCGCACGCCGATCAGCGTGAGGACCGCGATGGTGGCGAAGCCGACCAGCGTCATCAGCGGCACCGCGCCGAGCGCGTGCAGCGCCGCGTCCTGCAGGTCCTGGGTGCCGCGCAGCGCGTTGCCGAGGACCGCGAACGCCGCGGCGGCTCCCGCCACCGGGATCAGCGACATCACCGCCGACTGGGCGCCGTACGCCGCCACCCACCACGGCGCGCGGGCCGGGCGATGGTCGGGCCACGGGTGCCGGGCGCGGCCGATCCGGGCCGCGGGGGAGCCGGACCAGCGTTCGTTCTCGGGGACCTTCCCGGACACGGCCGAGCCGGCCATGATCTCGGCGCTGCGGCCGATCTCGGTGCCCGGGAGCAGCGTGCTGCGGGAACCGACGACCGCGTCCGCGCCGACCGAGACCGGGCCGATGTGCAGCCGGTCGCCGTCGATCCAGTAGCCGGCCAGGTCGACCTCGGGCTCGATCGAGGCGCCGCGGCCCATCGTGAGCATGCCGGTCACCGGCGGCAGCGTGTGCAGGTCCACGCCGCGGCCGATCTTCGCGCCGAGCGCCCGGGCGTAGTACGCGATCCAGGGGGCGCCCGCGAGGTTGGCGGCGCCGGCCGCGTCGGAGAGGTTCTCGGCGGCCCAGAGCCGGACGTGGACGTTGCCGCCGCGCGGGTACGTCCCGGGTTTCACTCCGCGCAGCAGGATGCGGGCGCCGACGACTGCGATGCCCATCCGGCCCGCCGGGGTGATCAGCACCAGCCAGCCCGCCAGGATCCACCACCAGGACACGGTCCGCGCCCACGGCAGCGGCTCGACCAGTGCGGCGAGGAGGTTGTTCAGCGTGAACAGGTAGACCAGCCAGCGGACGCCGACGACGCTCTGCAGGATCAGCGTCAGCGCGGTCTGCAGGACCTGTGTGCTCTTCGGGGTCGGCCGGATCTCGCGCACGTCGACCGGCTCGTGCGTCACCGGCTGGACGTCGTCGAGCCGGTCGGCCAGAGCACCGAGACGCGGGTACTCGTAGATGTCGCCGACGGTGACCTCCGGGTACCGCTCGCGCAGCGCGGAGACCAGCTGCGCCGCGGCGAGACTGCCGCCGCCGTGCAGGAAGAAGTCGTTGTCGGCGCCGGTGACCTTGGCGCCGAGCACCTTCGTCCAGCGCTCGGCCAGCCAGCCCGCGGTGCCGTCGAGGTCCGCGGCCGGGCCGTCACTGTCCATGCCGGCCAGCGGCCACGGCAGCGCGTTGCGGTCGACCTTGCCGGAGGTCCTGGTCGGCAGGGTGTCGACGATCGCCAGCAACGGTACGAGCGCGGCCGGCAGCCCCTCGCGGAGCCGCTCGGTGGCCTTGGCCGTCTCGAACGCGTCCGGATCGTCCGGTACGACGTACCCGACGAGGAGCTGATTGCCGGCGGCGCTGTTGCGGACGGCAGCGGCCGCGCCGGACACACCCGGGAGCGCCTGCAGGGCCGCGTCGACCTCGCCGAGCTCGATCCGCCGGCCGCCGAGCTTCACCTGCTCGTCGGCCCGGCCCTGGAACAGCAGGCCCAGCGGGTCGGACCGCACCAGGTCGCCGCTGCGGTACGCGCGCTCCCAGCCGAGGGCCGGCATCGGGGCGAACTTCTCGGCGTCCTTGACCGGGTCCAGGTACCGGGCCAGGCCGACGCCGCCGATGATCAGCTCGCCGATCTCACCGTCGGCGACTTCGTTGCCTGCGGCATCTACGACGGCGAGGTCCCAGCCGTCCAGCGGGAGGCCGATCCGGACCGGACCCTCGCCGGTGAGCCGCGCCGCGCAGGCGACGACGGTGGCCTCGGTCGGGCCGTACGTGTTCCAGACCTCGCGGCCGTCGATCGCCAGCCGCTCGGCCAGCTCCGGCGGACAGGCCTCGCCGCCGAAGATCAGCAGCCGGACCTGGTCGAGGGCGTCCGGCGGCCAGAGCGCGGCGAGCGTCGGCACGGTCGAGACGATCGTGATGCCTTGGGCAACCAGCCACGGGCCGAGGTCCATACCGGTGCGGACCAGTGAGCGCGGCGCGGGCACCAGGCAGGCGCCGTACCGCCAGGCCAGCCACATCTCCTCGCAGGACGCGTCGAACGCGACGGACAGGCCGGCCAGGACCCGGTCGTCGGGCCCGATCGGCTCGTCCTGCAGGAACAGCCGGGCCTCGGCGTCCACGAACGCCGCGGCCGAGCGGTGCGTGACCGCGACACCTTTCGGTACGCCGGTCGAGCCCGAGGTGAAGATGATCCAGGCGTCGTCGGCGGGCTCGGGGCCGGCCGCGCCGCGTGGGGACTCCGTTGCGCTCGTGGTGTCCATACGGGCGGAGTACGGGTAGTCGAAGGCGCCGTTGGCCGCGTCGTTGTCGGTGAGCGGCGGCTGGTACGGGCGGGTGAGGGTCAGCTCGAGCTCGTCACCGACGGTGGCCGCGACGGCCGCCTCGCCGAAGACCAGCTCGGCGCGCTCCTCCGGGTCGTCGGCGTCGACCGGGACGTAGGCGGCGCCGGCCTGCAGGGTGCCGAGAATCGCGACGTACAGGTCGTTGTGCCCCGACGAGATCCGGATGCCGACCCGGTCACCCGGACCGATTCCCGCCGCGGTCAGCCGGCCGGCGAACTTGGTGGTCTGTTCCAGCAACTCGCGGTAACTGAGGCTGACGCTCCCGTCGTCCAGCGCGGGCTCGTCGGCGTACCGCCCGGCCGTCTCCTCGAACACCTCGACCAACGTCCGCGCCGCCGCCGCCAGCCTCCCGCGTCGCAACGTCACGGCCGAATATTACGCCGCCCGGTTACCACCCCGATAACCCGAAGCAAACAGTGGGCACGTCCATCAACCGCTTGTTCGAGATCGTGGAGGAGCGGAGGTGCCGGTCGGTTACTTCACGAGGTCTGTTGGTACCGCGAAGGTGTCGCAGGCCTTGTTTTCGCCGATGTTGAAGCCGTTCTGGATCCAGAAGCCCTGGCTGGTTGCCAGGCCGTGGGTGCGTTCGTCCTCGGGGGTGCTCGGTGACTCGCCGAAGCTGTTGCTGGACTGTTCCTTGAACTCGTCCAGCCGGTCCGTCAGCGGGTACGACTTCGCGACCGCCTTGCTGAACACGCCGCCGAAGCAGGAGGCCTGCAGCTCGTTGCGCCGTGAGCTCTCCAGCTTCTCGTCCGGGTGGTCCTGGAGATACGCCATACGGGCGTAGAACAGTCCTGTGATGCCTTGGACGTGGTGACCGTACTCGTGCGCGATCGTCATCAGATACGCCAGGTCCTGCTGCGGGCCGAACGCCTTGTTCATCTGCTTCACGTCGACGTACATCACCTGGTTGCCGTAGCAGTAGAACGCCAGCACCCGTCCGGACAGCGGCTGGAAGTTGCCGCACGCGGTCGTCACCGGCTGGTCGAACACGACCAGCCCCGGGTCCGGCTTGTCCTGGCCGAGCTCGTGGAAGACCGGGCGCCACGCGTCGTTCAGGCACTTGAAGAGACGCTGGTAGTAGACCTTCTGCGACGCCAGGCTGCCGCTGCCCAGGTTGGCCGCCGGGCAGTTCTGCTCCGTCAGCGGACCGGTGCGGTAGACGTCCGCGTTCAGCAGGAAGTCCTCGGCGGTGCCCTTCTGCGGGGTCGTGGTAGGCGTCGGCACGATCGACGGCCCGCTCACCTTGGGCTCAGCAGTCGTGTCCGTGCCGCTGGAACCCAGCAGCGCGGCCAGCACCGCCACGGATACGCCGATGAAGGTGAGAAGCACGAAGCCGAGCAGGACCAGCCGCAGCGGCCCGCCCCGCTTACGCGGCGGCTGGAACCCGTTGAACTGCCCCGGACCGTAGTACGGCTGCCACTGGGGCGGGTACTGCTGACCGGGGTACTGCTGACCGGGGTATGGCTGGCCGGCGTACGGCGCGCCTTGCCCGGGGCCTTGCACCGGTCCTGGTCCGTACTGGCCCTGCTGCGGCGGCCACGGCGCGGCCTGCGGTGGGGGCAGCACACCGGGCGGTGGGCCGACCGGCCTGCCTTGCGGCGGTCCGCCGTAGCCGTACGGGCTGCTCACGCTCTGGCCTCCATGGGTCGGTCGGTCAAGTTCGCTGCACGAACCGGCACGAGACTACTCTCGACCCATGTCACCGAAGCGCCGCCTCCTCACGGCTGCCCTGCTGATGCCCCTGACCGCCCCGCTGGTCGTTGCTCTCGGCATGCTGCCTGCCCAGGCCGGGTCCCTGGCCGACGACCAGATCACGGCGTACTCCGCGGACGCGACGCTGACCAAGGACGGTGAGCTGCAGGTCAAGGAGACGGTCGACCTGACCGCAGGCGGTACGACGTTCAGCCGCACGCTGGCCGACCGGGTGCGGTCCGACGCCGAGCGCGACCGGACGTACGAGCTGAAGGACGTGTCCGCGACCGTGAACGGGCAGCCCGCCCAGGGCTTCCGGAACGAGGGCACCGACGACGGCCGCAAGCTGACGCTGAACGTGTCCGGGCAGTCGAAGATCGTCTACAGCTACACCGTGGACAACGTGGTCGCCGACTCGATCGACGGCCGCCAGGTGAGCTGGCCGATCGTGCAGGGCTTCACCACGTCGATCCCGAAGGCCGAGCTGAGCGTCGGCGTCCCGTTCGCGACCTGGGTGACCTGCTTCGCCGGCCGTTCCGGGTCGAGCATGCCGTGCACGTCGTCCCAGCTGGGCGAGTCGGCCGCGCTGGAGATCCAGCAGAACGGCGTACCCGCCGGCGGCCGGGTGACGTTCCTGACCGGGCTGAGCGATCAGGCGAACGTGCAGCCCAACGCGCAGTACTCCACTCGCTGGTCGCTCGGGCGGGCGTTCACCGTCGACACGACCACCGGCGGCCTGGCGGTGCTCGTGTTCGGGCTCGGACTGCTCGGTGCGGTCGGCCTGTGGTTCTTCCGCGGCCGGGACGCCGCGAAGGTGGGTGACGGCGCGCCGGAGCGGCCGGTGCTGGACGGGGCGGACGGCCCGCAGTTCGCGGCTCCGGACGGCATCCGGCCGGGCCAGGTCGGCACGGTCGTGGACGAGACGGCCGACGTCGTCGACATCACCGCGACCCTGCTGGACCTTGCCGTACGCAACTACCTGACCATCGTCGAGCAGCCGCGCGAGTCGCACTTCGGCAAGCTGGACTGGGAGCTGCAGCGGCTGCACCCGGGCGGCCCCGAGCTGCTGGCGTACGAGAAGGCCCTGCTGGACGCGGTGTTCGCCGACGGCGACACGGTGCTCGTCTCCGCGCTCGGGCCGTCGCTGCGGCCGCGGCTCAACCTGGTCCGCGAGCAGCTGTACGCCGACGTCGTCACGCAGGGCTGGTTCAACAACCGTCCGGACGCGGTCCGGAACCGGTGGACCACCGCGGGCGTGGTGCTGCTCGGCGCCGGCGTCGTACTGACCATCGTGCTCGCGATCGTCAGCAAGTTCGCCCTGGTCGGTCTCGCTGTGATGGCGGCCGGCCTGGTGCTCGCCCTCGTCGGTCAGGCCGCACCGGCCCGCACCGCGCGCGGCGCCGCCGTGCTGGGCCGGGTCGCGGGTCTGCAGCACTACCTGGCCAACGAGTCATCGGCCAGCCTGCCGCACAGCCACCGGCTCGAGTTCGCGTCCCGCTGCCTGCCGTACGCCGCGGTGCTCGGGCTGACCGAGAAGTGGGCGCTGGAGATCGCCGCCACCGATGACGACGACGACCCCGACGCGGGCATCGGCTGGTACTCCGGTCCGGAGAACTGGCACCTGTCCGACATCGGGGAGTCGCTCAGCAACTTCGTGACCTCGTTCGGCGGCTCGCTGACCACCGCCCGTCGGCTCTTCGGCTGACGGGCGGCGGCCCCGTGTGGTCGCCGTACCGCGGTCAGGTCCCGCGGTCTAGTTCACCCGGACGTCGGCCGCGGTGAAGGTGTTGCAGGAGTCCGGCTTCTTGGTGTTGTAGCCGCTGATGGACCACTGGTAGTTGCTGACCCGGTTGCCGTGGTCGTGCACCCGCGGCCGGGCGTAGTCGTCACCCGAGTGCGAGATCAGGTACTTCCAGTTGTTCAGCAGCACGCCGTTCATCGGGATGTACAGCGCGTTCGCGCCGAGGTAGACCGCGCCGAGACAGGTCGCCTGCAGCTCGCGCCGGCGGCTCTCGGTCAGCTTCTGGTTCGGCGTCATGCTCTGCTGCCGTGACATCGACGCGGCGAGGATCCCGGTCAGCTTCTGGACGTGGTGGCCGTACTCGTGGACGAACGTGTTCAGCATGATCGCCCGGGTGTAGACCGGGTTGCTCTTGTAGTACCCGTTGTCGAGGCTGAACGGCAGGTAGATGGTCTCGTTCGCGGCGCAGTACGCCGCCCGCCCGCTGCGCTGGATGCCGCACGGCGAGGGGACCTTGCCGACGTACACGACGGCCTTCGGGTTGCGGAACGGCAGGTTCGCCTTCTTCATCGCCAGCCACCAGGTGCGGTTCAGGCAGGGCAGCAGGCGGTTGTAGTACTGCTGCGCTGCCGCGACGGTGACCGGTGCGAACGGCGGCTCCGCGCACTTCGACGCGGCGACCGGGCCGATCGAGTACAGCCGGCTGCCCTTCACGACCTCGTCGACCGTCGGGCCGCGGGGTGTCGACGGGGACGGGCTCTCCGACGGCGTTTGGGACGGGGTCTCCGAGGACGGGGCCGTCGTCGGGGTCTGCTTGGCCTCGGGCTCGCCGCCGCCGAGGCCGCGGACGAGCAGCGTGACGCCGCCGCCGACGACGAGAACCGCGAGCACGACCAGGCCGATCAGCAGCGTGCGGGAGACCTTCTTCTTACGCCGCCGCCGGCCGCCCGGTGGCTGCGGGATCGGGATCGGCGGGTACTGCCAGTTCGGCGACTGCTGGACTGGCTGACCCATCGGGCCGATCTGGTTGCCTTGGTTGCCCTGTGGGGCGGCGTGGCGGGCGCCGGTCTGCTGCTGCGGCGGGAGGGCGTTGCTCCACGGGGAGGACGGCTGCTGGCTCTGTCCGCCTTGCGGGCCCCACAGGTAGGAGCCTTCGGAGTGCGGCCCGCCCTGCTGAGGCCGAGTCGGCTGCTGCTGCGAAGGCGAGGACTGCCAGGCGCTGGACCCAGACTGCCCCGTAGCCGACCACCCCGCCCCACCCTGCCCGCCGGACTGTGGTGAGTCGGTCTGGGAGTTGCCTTGGGTGGCGCCGGTCTGCAGGGTCCAGGACTGAGTACCCCAGGACCCGCCCGCGGCCTGCGAGTCCGGCTGGGACGTGCCCTGGGACGGCTGGTTCGGCTGAGACTGGCCCGGCCCAGGCTGGTTCGGCTGCTGCTGGCTCGGCTGGGAGGGACCGGACTGGGGACGGCTCTGCCGCGGACCCGACTGCTGAGGGTTCGACTGCCAAGGACTGGTAGCCGGAGGCCCCGGCGGCGTCGCCCCGGCCTGCCACGAGCCAGACTGCCCAGGACCGGCCTGCGCTGGGCCGCTCGGGGAGTTGCTACCCCGCGGCCCGGACAGCCCCGGCCCGGACTGCCCCGGCCCGGACTGCGACTGACCGCCCTGCGACGGACCGGCCCAAGGCGAGCCGGATTGCGAAGGTCCGGATTGCGAAGGTCCGGATTGCGAAGGTCCGGGCTGCGAAGGTCCGGGCTGCGAAGGGCTGGGCTGCGAAGGGCTGGGTTGCGACGAACCGGGCCGGGAACGGCCCGACTGCCCCGGACCGCTCTGCTGCGGACCTCTCTGCGGTGGGCCGCTCCATGGGGAGCTGGGCTGGGTGGGGCCTGATGGGGCTGGTTGGTCGGGGTGTTCTCGGCGGGTGGGGTCCCAGCCGCCGTCGAACCAGTTGTTGGCGGGGTGTTCGGGCTGGGACGGGTTGCCGAACTCCCGCTTGGCCTCGGTGTCGCCGGTCCACCAGGTGGCCGGCTGGCCCTCCCCACCGCCCTGCTCACCGGGAACGCCCCCACGAGGTCCACCCTCGTTGTCCCGGGATCCGAACCACCCGCGACCCTGGTCCTGACCGGGAACGGGCTCCTGCGGGCGGTCCGGCTGATCGTCAGCCGGGTCGCTCCCCGGGGGCTGGTTCCTGTTGTCCGACATCGATGCTCCTCACGACCTTGCTTCGTACAGCTCGTTGGTGGGGCGCCGAAGCCGCCTCCCCCCGGACATACTTTGCGCGATCCGGACCCATCAGGCCAGCCAGCCCGGCCGGTCGCCCCGAACCGGACGGCTCCCGGCCCCTCACTGCACCTTGGCGGCCGGTGCGACGAAGGTGTTGCAGACGCTCGGGTTGCGGGCGTTCCACCCGCGGGTCGCCCAGTACTGGTGGTTGCCCGCGTCGCCGTGGTCGTTCGCGTTGTCGGTCACATGCCCGATCAGCCAGCGCCACTGGAACAGCGACTGCCCGGTGATCGGGTAGCTGCGCCGGTTCGCGCCGATGAAGATGTCCGAGAAGCACGACGCCTGCAGCTCGAGCCGCCGGCTGTCCTGCAGCTCCATCGCGTACGTCGGCCGCTCGTACCGGATCCGCGAGTACGCCTGCAGGATCCCCATGTTGTTCTGGATGTGGTGCCCGTACTCGTGGGCGAACTGGTGCAGCATCCACATCCGCGCCCACACCTTCTGGTAGCTCTGCGGGTAGCGGTTGTAGTTGCCGATGTCCTCGGTCAGGTTCATGTAGATGGTGTCGGTGGTGCCACAGAAGAACGGCGGGCCGGAGTCGCTGTTGGTCCCGCACGGCGTCGTGACCGAGCCGCTGAACACCCGCACGTTCGGCGACCGGAACCGCCCGCCGGCCTTGGTCACCAACGGTGCCCACGCCTTGTTCAGACAGCCCAGCAGGTTTTTGTAGTTGGCCCGTGCGCCGGCCACTGTGCTCTGCCGTGCCTTGGACTCCTTGCAGCCGACCGAGGCCATCGCACCGGCTTTGTACAACCTGTTCCGCAGCACCAGGTCGCTATCGGTCGGTCCCGGGTTGGTCGTCGGCTTGCTGGTCGCGGTCGTCGTCCGGGAGGCGGTCGGCCGCGGCGCCTGCGTGGTCGGCCGGGTGGTGGTCGGCCTGACCGTCGGCGCGGTGCTGGTCGGCCCGGCGGACGGCGTCTCGCTCGGCTCGTTGGTCGGGCTGTACGACGTCGTGGTCGTCGGTTCGGCGTACGTCGGGTCGCCGCCGTCGTGCTTCAGCGCGTACGCGACGGTCTTGAGCGCGACCACGCCGACCACCAGCACACCGAGCAGGACGAACACGGCGATCAGCCCACCGCGGCTCTTCTTCGGCGGCTTCGGTCCACCAGGCGGAGCGCCCCAGCCGAACTGCGGCTGGCCCGGCCCGGGGAGCGGCTGCCCCTGGAACGACTGTCCGTGGAACGGTTGCCCGGGAAACGCAGGCCCCTGGTACGGCGGACCCTGCGGCGGACCAGGAGGACCAGGAGGACCGGGCGGACCAGGCGGTCGACCGGGAGGCGGCGTGCCGCCGTACCCCTGACCCTGCTGCCAGGGCGGAGGTGGCTGCTGCGGCGGGTACTGCTGCCCGGGCGGTGGTCCCCATTGGTTGCCTGACACACCCGGGACGCTACCGGAGCCAGGGCTCAACTTACCCGGGCAGGAGACGCCGACCAGGTGTTGCAGCCGGCCGGGTTACGGCTCTGGAAGGCCGCTCGGCTCCAGGCTCCGTGGTTGGTCGTGCTGCCGTGGTCCCGCGGGTACGGCGGGCGGTCGCCGCTGTTGTTCACGTCGTACAGCCACATCTGGTACGCGTACCCGGTGATGCCGTAGCTGCCGCGGTTGGCGCCCAGGAAGACGTTGCCGAGACAGGAGGCCTGCAGTTCGAGCCGCCGGCTCAGTTGCAACGCTCCGGCGGCGGAGGCGTCGTACCGGAGCTTCTCGTAGGCCACGCCGAGCCCGGTCATCCACTGCACGGCGTGCGCGTACTCGTGCGCCATGGTGAAGGTGCCGACCATCCGGCCGAACGTCGGGTTCTGCTGGTAGAAGGAGACGATCGACGGCGACTCCATATAAATGGTGTGCGTTGTCGGGCAGTAGAACGAGCGGCCGACGCCGCTGCCGCACGGTGTGGTGACCGAACCGCCCCAGACGATCAGACCCGGTGAGCGGTACCGGCCGCCGGACGCGGCGACCTGCTTGGGCCAGGCGCGGTCCAGACAGGTCTTGATCGCCTTGAAGTAGGCCAGCGACTGTGAGCCGTTGCCGAGCCCGGTCCGCGCCTGCTTGCAGTTCACCGTCCGCATCACACCGGTCTTGTAGAGCCGGTGGGTCGCGTTGAACGTCGCCGGGTTGACGGTCTGGACCGGCCTCGGCGGAGTCACCTTCGTGGTCGTCGTCGTCCGAGGCGGCGGCGCAACGGACTTCGACGGTACGGCGGTGGTCTGGGAAGCAGTTGTTGTCGGCTCAGGCGTAGCGGACTCCGTGGCGACGGGGGCGGTCGCGGCAGGTCCGTCGCCGCCCTGTGTGAGCTTGACGACCAGGAACACCCCACCGGCCGCAGCTACAGCGAGCAGTGCGACAACGAGCAGGGCAGCGCCGCCGGACTTCTTCCGTGGCGGCTGCGGCGGCAGCGGACCCCATCCGTACTGCGGACCGGGCGGCGGCGGAGGCGCGTAGTACTGCGGCGGAACGGAGTACTGCGGAGGCTGGGGACCACCCTGGTAGCCCTGCTGCGGCGGCGGGCCGAATTGACCGGGTGCTGGTCCCCATTGGTTGCCTGACACTCCCCAGACGCTATCGTGCCCGGTGTCAACCTGACCCTTCTTCTACGGTGTGATTGGGCGATGCGTCTACGTCTCCTCGGGCTATCCCTGTGTGCCCTCGGCCTGCTCGGCCTGTCCACTGTCCCAGCCGGTGCGAGCAGCACCTCAGCCGTGGACGCAACCGGTGTCGCCGCCGACCCGGTGGTGACCAACTACGACAGCCAGGTCCGGGTCGAACGCGACGGCCTGCTCCGGGTCTCCGAGACCTGGAAGCTCAGCAACGTGAACGGGACCTTCACCCGGTTCATCGTCACCCGGGACCACCTGCCCGACGACATCGACCACGTCCAGGAGATCGGCGACCTGCAGGTCAAGGCCGGCGGCCAGGACAAGAAGGCCGAGCTGAAGACCGAGGGCGACGTCACGTCGGTCGCCGTCCCGGACGTCAGCAGCGGCACGACGCAGCTCGACTTCACCTACACCGTGAAGGGCGCGGTCGCGAAGACCCTGGACGGCACCGAGGTGCGGTTCGCGCCGCTGACCGGGATCAACCTCCCGATCCAGACCGCGAACGTGGTCTTCAGCGTCCCCGAGGTCTCGCACGTCTCCTGCTTCGCCGGCCCGATCGACAGCAACATCCCGTGTTCGCTGGCGCAGATCGGTGAGACCTCCGGCCCGACCTTCCAGCAGACCGCGCTGCCGCCGGGCAACACGGTCCGGATGGCCGTCGGCTTCCCGAAGGGCCAGATCGCCGACAACTCGATCATCGAGTACCGGCACACCTTCAAGCGCGCCTTCTCCACCGACGCGGCGCAGCTGATCACCGCGCTGGCGGTGCTGCTGCTCGGCGCGATCGCGCTGTTCGTGCTGTACCGGCTGCGCGGCCGCGACCAGGTCGACCCGCGCCGCGTCGTACCGGCGTCGCTGTTCAGCCTCGGCACCGACGCGCGGATCGACTTCACGCCGCCGTCGGACCTGCGGCCCGGTGAGGTCGGCACGCTGATCGACGAGCGGATCGACCCGGTCGACGTGACCGCGACGATCATCGACCTGGCCGTCCGCGGTCACCTGACGATCACCGAGCTCGAGCACAGCACCGAGTTCGCACGGCCGGACTGGGAGCTGCGCCGGGTCTCGAACGCTCCCGCGGAGGAGCTGCAGCGCTACGAGAACGTCTTGATCCGCGCGATCTTCGGCGACGCCGACTCGGTGCTGGTCTCCGAGCTGGGCAAGCAGGTCCGGGCGAACCTCGCCCAGGTCCAGGACGCCCTGTACGACGGTGTGGTCAAGCGCGGCTGGTTCACCGAGCGCCCGGACCGGACTCGGTCGCTGTGGGCAACGATCGGTATCGCGACCACCGTCGTAGGTGTCGTCGCCACCGTCCTGCTGGCGCTGCTGACGACCTGGGGTCTGCTCGGCCTGGCCATCACGCTGGTCGGTGTCGGCCTGCTCGTGGTCGGCCGCTACATGCCGGCCAAGGCCCCGGCGGCCGGCCGCGTCCTCGGCCAGGTCGCGGCGATCCGCGGCGAGCTGCTGGAGATGGACGTCAGCGAACTGCCGACCGACCAGCACGCCGAGCTCTGCTCGCGCGCCCTGCCGTACGCCGTTGTGCTGGGCGGCTCGGAGCGCTGGATCGACGCCCTGGTCGCGACCGACACCACGCCGGACGAAGCCGACGAGGGCTTCCCCTGGTACCGCGGCCCGAACGGCTGGCACCTGCACTACCTGCCGGACTCGCTCCGCAACCTCACCACGAACCTGACGGGTGCACTCTTCGCCCGCTGAGGTCACAAGAACAATGCCCGCCACGCCGCCCCGGCGTGGCGGGCATTGTCGTCTGTGGGGCGTCCCTACCAGTTGTGCTGCGGATCCGTTGGCGCCGGCAACGGTGTGCCTTCGGGGTGGAGCACGTAGACCAGCCCGCCCGAGTGCGGCACCCAGGCGTTCTCGAACGCTTCCCGGTCGTACGTCGTCCGCACCTGGTCGTTGCTGGCGATCAGGTGTGACGCCGGGTCGTTGACGACCACGTTGCCGGCCTGGTCGAAGCCGACGATGACCATCAGGTGCCCGTTGGTCCCGTAGCCCGCGCCGGGCAGGTCGCCCTTCTTGAACGACAGCGACGCGATCAGCGGGATCCCGGCCTTGATGAACTGCTCCGCCTCGGTCAGCGAACGCAGCCGGGTGACGAAGGCGTCCACGCCGCGCGAGCCGGCGTACGCCGTGTTGAACGGCCAGTTGCCCGCTCCGTCGTAGGCGTAGTCGAAGACGGCCCGCGCCGAGTGGTCCACCTGTGGATCAGGATCGGACGGATCGACCCACGCCGTCTCGGCCGCGGTCGGACCGGCGCCCCAGTAGTCGAGGACCATCGCCGTCGAGGTCGCCGAGCACCAGGCCTCGCCACCGCCGTCCCACTGCGGGTAGTGGCCGATGTGCGTCTCCTGCGAGTACGTCGGTACGTCGAGGACGACGCCCTCCGCGCCGCCGAGGGGGCTGACGGCAACCTTCTTGTCGGACGGCAGCCGGGACGCCATCGCCCCGACCGAGCGGATCACCGGGGACTGCGTCGTACCGCTCAGCCGGTACAGGGTGACCTTCAGCTGCCAGCGGTCCAGCCACTTGCCGGTCGCGGCCTGGAAGGTGTCGACGGCAACGGAGCCGTCGGCGTCGCCCTGGCTCGGCACCGACGTCCGGTGGATGTCGCCGGCCGCGGTGTCGTCGCCGCCGGACCAACGGCCGAGCACGTACCACTTGGTGGGCGTGCCGAGGTTCGTCGTACCCGCCAGCGAGACCTCGACCCAGGTCCCCGGCGGCGTGGTCGCGTTCCAGGACGCGACCAGCTCGGTCAGCCCGAAGCCGGTACTGACCTGCGGCGAGACCCAACTGGTCCGGTCGTAGGACTTGGCGGTGCCGTCGCCGAACGGATCGACGTACGACGTGGTGCCGGTCGACGTGCCGAACGCGAGGGCCCCGTCGGCGACCGTGGTGCCGAACTGCTGGCCGGCCAGGAAGTCGGCGTTCGAGGTCCAGGTCCGGTACGCGACCTGACGGGCCGGTGCGACCTTCACGGCTTCGCTCGGCAGGGCGCCGGCGCTGAGCACGACCACCCCGAGCATCAGGGCGGTGACGGAACGGGCGGAAGTCATGTTCCGACGGTAGACCGGTCGGCAGTCGCTGTCATCAAGACGGCGTGCCGCGGGCAGAAACTTACGAACGCTTGTCCCATTCGCTGGACAGCATCGCGAACACCAGTTCGTCGGTCCACTCGCCCTTGAGGAACTCGTTCTGCACGAAATGTGCTTCCTGTCGCAGACCGAGCCGCTCCAGCAGCCGCACCGAGCCCGTATTGCGGTAGTCCAGGCGAGCGATGATCCGGTGCAGCCCGAGCTCCTCGAAGCCGAGTCGCAGCAGCTCCACCGACGCCTCCGCGGCGTACCCGTGGCCGTGCGACTCCGGGTGGAACACGTACCCGAGCTCGCCGGTGCGCTGCTCGACGTTGTTCATGAACAGCGTGACCTCACCCAGGTGCTGACCGGTGTCCCGCAGGACCACCGCGACGGTGAGCGCTTGACCGTCTGTGTCCATCGGGACATCGGCCAGCCGGCCGGTGAGGGCCTCCTTGACCTGCTCCGGCGTCCGTACGTCGTACAGCAGAAAACGGGTGACGTCCGGGTTGGACTGCAGCTTCAGCAGGTCGTCGTAGTCGTTCTCGACGTAGCGTCGAAGGGTCAGGCGGTCGGTCTCGATCGGCAGCGAGTAGCTCACCGATCGAGACTATGTGACCGCCGCAACCCGTTTAGCCGTTCGCCAGCGCCTGCAGCCGGGACATGTCGCCGTTGAAGCGGTCCTGGTCGATCGGCGACGAGCTGTACTGCCAGATGGTGTGGAACGGCCAGCCGCCGGGCAGTGTCCCCGGCGACGAGGCGTACTTCGCGACCCACAGCGGGTTCGTGGAGTTGAACGCGGTGCTGTTCCCGGTGCAGCGGCTCCACCAGTCCAGGTTCGTGTAGATCGGCACGTCCCGGCCGGTCTTGGCCTTGTAGGTGCTGGCGAAGTCGCGGATCCAGCTCACCATCGCGGACGCGCTCAGCCCGTAGCAGGTGGCGCCGTACGGGTTGTACTCGATGTCGAGCGCACCCGGCAGCGTCTTGCCGTCCCGGGACCAGCCGCCGCCGTGGGCCAGGAAGTAGTTGGCCTGGTTGGCGCCGCTGGAGTCGTTCGGGGTGGCGAAGTGGTAGGCGCCGCGGATCATCCCGACGTTGTAGGACCCGTTGTACTGCTGGGCGAAGTACGGGTTCGTGTAGTAGTTGCCCTCGGTCGCCTTCACGTAGGCGAACCGCTTGCCGGCACTCCACTGCGAGGCCCAGTTGACGTTCCCCTGGTGACTCGACACGTCGATGCCTTCGACGGAGGCGGTGGGCGCCATCACGGCCGGGGCCGCGGTGGTCGTCGTGTTCTGCGTCCAGCCCATGTACGCGTCGCCGGCACGGTCGATGCCGTGCTGACGTGCGAGCGCCGTGGGCTGGTGGGACGCGGTGCTGCTCTCAGGAGCGGGGCTTGCGTGGGCGGAGCCGACCGAGGCCAGGATCAGGCCGAGGGCGGCGGCTCCCGTGAAAAGGGCGGACTTCACGGTTTCCTCCAGAGCGATGAGGGGCGGACAGAGCGCTCGGCGATGGTCTTACCCGCATTCGGTAACAACCAACCCTGGAGGCTGGTTGTTCGGTGATTATTTACCGGCGTCACCTCCCGTTACCCTTGACCGGTGACACTTCGCTTGTACGACACCGCAACAGCAGCAGTGCGAGATTTCGAACCGGTCCACCCGGGCCAGGTCGGGATCTACCACTGTGGGCTGACGGTGCAGGGTGCCCCGCATGTCGGGCACATCTACAAGGAAGTGGTCTTCGACGTCCTGCGGCGCTGGCTGGAACGCTCCGGCTACCAGGTCACCGTGATCGCGAACGTGACCGACATCGAGGACAAGATCCTCGCCAAGTCCGCCGACCGCGGCATCCCGTGGTGGGCGCACGCCTATGAGTTCGAGCGCGAGCTGCACTGGGCGTACGACGTGCTCGGCTGCCGCCCGCCGACCTACGAGCCGCGCGCCACCGGGCACATCCCGGAGATGCTCGAGATGATCGAGCAGCTGATCGACGGCGGGCACGCGTACGTGGCGCCCGACGGATCGGGGGACGTCTACTTCGACGTCCGCTCCTGGCCGGAGTACGGCGCCCTGTCGCACCAGCGGATCGACGACATGGAGGCCGCCGGCGACGCGGACCCGCGCGGCAAGCGCGACCCGCGCGACTTCGCGCTCTGGAAGGGCTGGACCGAGGCCACGCCGCGGACCGCCTCCTGGCCGGCGCCGTGGGGTCGCGGGCGCCCGGGCTGGCACATCGAGTGCTCGGCGATGGCCGGTAAGTACCTCGGCGCGGAGTTCGACATCCACGGCGGCGGGCTGGACCTGCGGTTCCCGCACCACGAGAACGAGCTGGCCCAGTCGACCGCGGTCGGGCAGAAGTTCGCCCGGTTCTGGATGCACAACGCGCTCGTCACCACGGCTGGCGAGAAGATGTCGAAGTCGATGGGCAACAGCGCCGTCGTGCGGAACGTGGTCGAGCGGGTCCGCCCGATCGAGCTGCGGTACTACCTGGTCCAGTCGCACTACCGCTCGGTCGTCGAGTTCTCCTTCGAGGCGCTCGACGAGTCGGCGAAGAGCTTCCAGCGGCTGGAGGGCTTCGTGCACCGGGCCGTCGAGGTGACCGGCGGCGTCGAGCCCGCGGCCGAGCTGCCCGCCGACTTCGTGGCCGCGATGGACGACGACCTCGGTACGCCGGCCGCGATCGCCGTCCTGCACATCACCGTGCGGGACGGCAACAAGCTGGTCGCCGACGGTGACTCGGCGGCGCTGCGCGAGGTGCTGGCCGCGGTGCGCGGGATGCTCGGTGTGCTCGGCCTGGACCCGCTGACCGAGCCGTGGGTGTCGCGCACCGGCGGCAACGACGCGCTCACCGAGGTCGTCGACGGGCTGGTGAAGGCCCTGCTCGAGCAGCGCCAGGCTGCCCGGGCCCGCAAGGACTACGCCGCCGCGGACGACGTCCGCGACCGGTTGAAGGCGCTCGGCGTCGTCGTCGAGGACACCCCGCAGGGACCACGCTGGTCCCTCGCATCTACAGACGAAGGAAACTGACGTGCCAGGCAGCAGCCAGCGCAAGGGCGCCATCCGGAAGAAGCCGCGCGGGAACCCGACGGCCGGTTCCGGCGGCCGGGTCCGCCGCGGACTCGAGGGCAAGGGGCCGACGCCGAAGGCCGTGGACCGGGTCAAGCACCCGGCCCACAAGCGGGCGAAGGCGGCCGAGCGGGCCAAGGAGCGCGAGCAGCGCACCCGGCGCCCGGCGCGCAAGGACGGCGACTCCACGGTCGAGTGGGTGTACGGGCGGAACCCGGTGGTCGAGGCGCTCCGGGCCGGCGTACCGGCCGCGGCGCTGCACGTTGCCGAGGGCACCGAACGGGACGCCCGGCTGCGCGAGGCGCTGCTGGTCGCCGTCGAGACCGGTGTGTCGGTGCTCGAGGTGCCGCGCTCCGAGCTCGACCGGGTCACCGCGGGCGGCGCCCACCAGGGTGTCGCGCTGCAGATCCCGCCGTACGAGTACGCGCATCCCGACGACCTGCTCGACCGGGCGTACGACGCAGGCGAGGTGCCGCTGGTCGTCGCGCTCGACGGCGTCACGGACCCGCGCAACCTCGGCGCGATCACCCGCTCCGCGGCCGCGTTCGGCGCGCACGGCGTCGTCGTACCGGAACGCCGGACGGCGTCGATGTCGGCCTCGGCCTGGAAGACCTCGGCCGGCGCCGCGGCCCGCATCCCGGTCGCCCGCGCGGGCAACCTCAACCGGGCCCTCAAGTCCTACAAGGAAGCCGGCCTGCTGGTCATCGGCCTGGACATGAACGGCGCCGTCGACCTCCCGTCGTTCGAGGCCGCCACCGAGCCGCTCGTCCTGGTCATCGGCTCCGAAGGCAAGGGCCTGGCCCGCCTGGTCCGCGAGAACTGCGACCTGATCGTCTCGATCCCGATGACGTCGGCCACCGAATCCCTCAACGCCGGCATCGCCGCCGGCGTCACCCTCTACGAAATCTCCCGCCGCCGCGCGAGCTGACCACGACCGCGCCCCGGACCAGGATGGTCCGGGGCGCAGCTGTGTGGATCAGTAGACGCTCACGCCGTAGCGGGAGAGTACTTCGGTGACGGGCTGGAAGTAGGTGGTGCCGCCGGAGGAGCAGTTGCCGGAGCCGCCGGAGGTGAGGCCGAGGGCAACCGAGCCGGCGAACAGCGCGCCGCCGGAGTCGCCGCCTTCGGCGCACACCGTGGTGCGGATCAGGCCGGTGACGGTGCCTTCGGCGTAGTTCACCGTGGCGTTGGTCGCGGTGACCGAGCCGCTGTGCACACCGGTGGTGCTACCACTGCGCTTGACCGCCTGCCCCACCGAGGCGTTGCCGGCGGACGTGATGTCCTGTGACGAGCCGTTGTACAGGTCCACCGTTCCGGGGTGGTTCGTGTACGAGGTGCTGTACCGCACGATCGCGTAGTCGTTGCCGGGGAAGCTCGAACCGGCGACCGTGCCGAGCAAGGTGGTCTTGCTCGAGTTCGCGTACCAGCTGGACGCGATGTTGCCGCAGTGACCCGCGGTCAGGAAGTAGTACGTGCTGCCGCTGCGCACGTTGAAGCCCAGCGAGCAGCGGTACTGCCCGCCGTAGATGGCGTCGCCGCCGGCGATGTACTTCGTCAGCTTGCCGGACATCTTCTCGAGCTTGATCCGGTCGCCGAACTGCTTGGTCACGCCGGTCAGCTTCGACAGCTTCGCGCCGGTGACGGTCTCGTCGTAGGACACGATGATCCGGCCGTCCGGGTCGGTCTGCCACGCCGTGCCGGGGATCGTCGCGTTCTCGCTCAGGGACGAGGTGATCGCGGCAGCCGACAGGCTGGACGGGTTGACCGGTGCGGCCGAGGCCTGCGACGCCAGAAGTCCGGCGGCGGCAAGCCCGGCCGCGGCCAGGAGTGCGGTGGTACGGCGAAGTGGGGACAGGTTCATGGTTGCAGCCTCCTCACGATGAGGACGCCTTCGGGGCGGGGCGTCCTTGACTCAACCGTGACGAGTCCTACCCACTATCTCGCTGAGTATTCAGACAATCTCGGAGAGTAGGGGAAACCTGCGCTCAGTAGATGTAGACCCCGTACGCGTTCAGCGCCTGCACGACCGGCTGGAAGTACGTCACACCACCCGAGGTGCAGTCGCCGGAGCCGCCCGAGGTGAGGCCGAAGGCGTACTGCCGGTAGAACAGCGGCCCGCCCGAGTCGCCGGGCTCGGCGCAGACGTTGGTCCGGATCAGGCCGACCACGCGCCCGTCGCCGTAGTTCACCGTCGAGTTCAGGCCGGTCACCCGCCCGCTGTGCAGGCCGCTGGTCGCGCCCGAGCGGTACACCAGCTGGTTGAGGCCAGGGTTCATCGCCCGGGTGATGTCCTGCGAGCGCCCGTTGTAGAGATACACGCTGCCGCCCGGCACCTTCAGCGGGATGTCGGTGCGGTACACGACCAGCGAGTAGTCGTGGTACGGGTACGCGGCGTGGTGGACCGCGCCGGTGAAGACCTTGTGCGCCGGGTCCTGGTACCAGCGGGCCGCGTCGACACCGCAGTGACCGGCGGTGAGGAAGTAATACTTACCGCGCCGCTGCACGTTGAAGCCCACGGTGCACTTGTAGTCACCGCCGTACGTCGCCATGCCGCCGCTGATGTACTTCTGCAGCTTGCCGGGCAGCTTCTCGAGCTTGACGTTCGCGCCGAGCTGCTTGGTCAGGCCGGTCAGCTTGGTCAGCTTCGTGCCCGTGACCGTGGGGTCGTAGGACACCAGCACGGTGCCGTCCGGCCGCGTCATCCATGCCGTACCGGGCGTGTGGATCTGGTCGTTCAGCGTCGCGGTGATCGCCTTGGCGGACAGGCGGGGCGGTTTCACCGGGTTGGCCCCCGCCGGCGCGGCGGCGGTCAGGGCCAGGGCGGTGGCCGCCACCAGGGCCGCTGTTCGTCGGAGAGTTTTCATATCATCAGCCTTCCGGGGCGTACGGCTCTGATGCGCGGTATGGCAGCAAGAGGACGGGCACCAACCCTAATGGGACCGGTGGTTCAGTCGAGCCGCAGAGAGTGCAGCACGAACGAGGCCAGTTCGCGGTACGCCTCGGCGTCGTTCAGCCCTGTCCGCCGGGCGATGTCGCCGCGCTGGATCGCCTGCATGGTGTGCGCGATCATCTCGGCCGCGAACGCGATGTCCACCTGCCGGAAGGTCTTGTGGTTGATGCCGTCCTCGATCAGCTGCCGGACCCGCTCGGCGGCGATCCGGGTGTTCCGCTCGTACACCGACCGGGCCGGCGCGAACGTCGCCACGTCGTCCAGGAAGGTCCGGCTGGCCGGTCGCAGGGCGTCGGCGACCGCGTTCAGGTACGCCGCGATCCGCCGGTCGTGCCGGGTCTGCCGCGCGACCGCGGACTCCACCTGCGCGGTGGCGTTCTTGAAGTAGTGCTTGACCACCTCGACGGCGAGCTGCTCCTTGCTCGGCGCGAGCGCGTAGAGGGTCGTCTTGCTGCAGCGCAGCTCGGCGGCCAGGTCGTCCAGGGTGAACCGGCTGAACCCCTGCTCGAGAAACAGGGACAGGAGCCGGTCGAGCAGCTCGGACTGCCGGCGGGTCCGCCGCCCCGGAACGACTGTTGTCATATCGAGACAGCATAGAACGATACTGAACTATGTGCTCCAGTATCGTTCCGAGTATCATTCCAGGAGTTGTTGAGAGGGGGCTCTGATGGCTGTCGACCGACTCCTGCCCACTGACGAATCCATTGACCTGCTCGCCCTGGTGCGTGACCTGTGCGAGCACGAGCTCGCTCCGCACGCCGCACAGGCCGAGGAGAGCGAGACCTTCCCGCGGGACGCGTTCCGGACGCTGGGGAAGGCGGGTCTGCTCGGCCTGCCCTATCCGGAACAGTACGGCGGCGCCGAGCAGCCGTACGAGGTGTACCTGCAGATGCTCGAGGAGATCGCCGCCGCCTGGATGTCGGTCGGCGTCGGCGTCTCGGTGCACACGATGACCAGCTACGGGCTGGCGCACTTCGGCTCCGACGAGCAGCGCGCCCGGCTGCTGCCGGACATGGTCGGCGGCGAGCAGCTCGGCGCGTACGCGCTGTCCGAGCCGCAGGCCGGCTCCGACATCACCGGGATGACGACGCGGGCCGTCCGCGACGGGGACTCGTACGTCCTGAACGGGACCAAGGCGTGGATCAGCCACGGCTCGCACGCGGACTTCTACACCACGTTCGCGCGCACCTCCGAGGACCGGACGCACGGCATCTCGGCGTTCCATGTGCCGGCCGGCGTCGAGGGCCTCAGCTTCGGGGCGCCGGAGCGGAAGATGGGCCTGACCGGGTCGACGACCACGCTGGTCAACTACGACGACGTCCGCGTCCCGGCCGGCAACCTGATCGGCGCGGAGGGTGACGGGATGCGGATCGCGTTGTCTGCGCTCGACTCCGGCCGGCTCGGCATCGCGGCCTGTGCGGTCGGTCTGGCGCAGGCTGCGCTCGACGTCGCCACGTCGTACGCGAAGGAGCGGCAGCAGTTCGGCCAGTCGATCGCGGACTTCCAGGGGGTGCAGTTCCTGCTCGCCGATATGGCCGCCGCGGTCGAGTCCGGGCGGGCGACGTACCTGCACGCCGCGCGGCGCCGCGACCTGGGCCGGACGTTCACCCGGGAGGCCGCGATCGCCAAGCTGGTCTGCACGGACGCGGCGATGAAGGTCACCACCGACGCGGTCCAGGTGCTCGGTGGGTACGGTTACACCCGGGAGTTCCCGGCCGAGCGGTACATGCGCGAGGCCAAGGTGACCCAGATCTTCGAAGGTACGAACCAGATCCAGCGGCTGGTGATCAGCCGCGACCTGTTGAGGAGCATCTGATGGAGTTCAGCCCGTCCGACGTCGCCCTGGTCACCGGTGGTGGATCCGGGCTCGGAGAGGCGACGGTCCGGCGCCTGGCGGCGGACGGGCTCGGGGTGGTCATCGTCGACCTGCCGTCGTCCGCGGGCAAGGCGGTCGCCGACGAGCTGGGCGACCGGGTGGTGTTCGCGCCGACCGACGTCACCGACGAGACCGCGGTCGGCGCCGCGTTGGACGCCGCCGAGGCGCTCGGCACGTTGCGGGTGGTCGTGAACTGTGCCGGTGTCGCGACCCCCGGCCGGGTCGTCGGCCGCAAGGGTCCGTTGCCGCTCGCAACCTTCCGGCAGGTGATCGAGATCAACCTGATCGGCACCTTCAACGTGCTCCGACTGGCCGCCGAGCGGATGATCGCGTCGGAGCCCGGTGCGGACGGCGACCGCGGCGTCGTGGTGATGACGGCGTCGATCGCGGCGTACGACGGTCAGGTCGGCCAGGCCGCGTACGCGTCGAGCAAGGGCGGCATCGTCGCGCTGACCCTGACCGCCGCCCGCGACCTCGCCGACAAGGGCATCCGCGTCGTCACGATCGCCCCCGGCACCATGGAGACCCCGATGCTCGCCGGCCTCCCCGAGGAAACCCGCACAGTCCTCGAACAGCAGGTCCCGCACCCGTCCCGCCTCGGCAAGCCGTCCGAGTACGCCGCCCTGGTCCGCCACATCCTCGACAACCAACTCCTGAACGGCGAAGTAATCCGCCTCGACGGCGCCCTCCGCATGCCCCCACGCTGATGCGCCTCCGCGCGGCGCTGCTGCGCGCGGGTTCGCCGTTCCTCCAACTCTGGTGGCGGATCCGCCGTCCAACTACCTTCGGCGTCAAAGCCTTGCTGCGCCTTGAAGACGGCCGCTTCCTCGTGGTCCGCCACTCCTACACCGACACCCGCCGCTGGGCCATCCCCGGCGGCGGCTACAACCCCGACCGCGAAACCCCCGCGGAGGCAGCGGCTCGGGAGGTGTACGAGGAACTGGGGCTGACCGTGCCCGACTCCGCCTTCAGGCTCGTGGACACCGCCGTCACCACACTCCAGGGCAAACACGACACCCTCACGATCCTCACCGCGTTCGCCTCCGACGACGCGCTGCACCTGTCCGCGGAGATCGCCGAGGCCCGATGGGTGAAAAACCTTCAGGAACTGGGGGATGCGCCGCTGTCGAAGTGGTTGCTCAGGGCACTCGTCGAGTAGTTGCGCGCCCCTTTCGGCAGCGCCCGAAACGGGGTGCGCCGGCGTGGTTCGACCGGCACTCTCGAAGTGTCAGACCCAACCACGAAAGGTACGGATCATGAGCATTCGCAAGATCTTCTTCGGTGTCCTGGCCGGTGGAGCGGTCGCCGCGGGCAGCCTCGCAGTGCCGGCAGCCCAGGCGGCCGACGCGCCGGTGTCCTCGAGTGTTGTTGCCGCCGACAACTGGGAGTACGTCGGTGACTTCTTCTGGCAGTCCGACTGCCACGCCGCCGGTGCGGCCGGCACCAAGTGGACGAAGTACAAGTGCATCGACGGCTCGGCGTTCCCGGGCGACGACTACGAGCTCTGGGTCGTCTACAAGTAGCTCCTCACAGTGCCGAGCTGAGCCGAAGCCAGCGGACGCCGTGCGCCGGAACAGCGTACGTGCGCTCGGTTGTCGGCGCACCGGTCCACAGGTTATGGGTCGGCGTCGGCAGCTCGGCAGGAAGCGACACCTCCCGGGGTGAGGCACCGGTCCAGAACAGCGCCGCATATGAGCAGTTCTCGCCTTGCGCGGTCCAGACGATCAGCTCGCCGTCGTCGAGCGGCTCGCGGATGATCTCCCGGCCGTCGGTGGACGACCGCAGCAGCTCGGCGAGCGCCGGATTGGCCAGCAACGCCAGGGTTTCCGGCGATGTGGTGGGAAGGTCGCCGCCCATCATCAGCGGCGAGCGGCCCATGACCCACAGTGTCAGCAGCGTCTTCTGCTCGTCGACGGTGAGGCGACTGTCGCGGTCGTCGCCGCGTTCGGCCCGGATGCCGACGTGGCCGAGCGGCAGCATGTCGGCGTCAGCCCACCCGCCCGCCTGCTGGAACGGCGCCCAGCGCGCGAGCCGCGCGAACTGCGCGTGCACGTCCTCCCACCGGTCCCACAGGTCGTCCGAGATCCGCCACATCTGCGCATTGGCCCGCAGATGCTCGACATGGTGGGTCGACAGGTGGGTGCCGGGAGACAACGACAGCACGATGTCCCGCCCGCTCCGCTCGATCGCCAGCGCATACGCCGCGATCTCGCGATCGTGGTACGGCGCCAGCATGTCGTCCGCCTTCACGAAGTCCACGCCCCACGCGGCGAACTGCGCGACCTGCGCGTCGTAGTACGCCTGCGCGCCGGGGTGGTTGTGGTTCAGCCCGAGATTGTCCGGGTTCCAGGGGCAGACATGCTCGGGGTCCGCGACCTGCCGCGCCGTCCACTCCGTCCCGAACACCGGCAGGTCGAGCTCGACCGCGCGCCGCGGGATGCCGCGCATGATGTGCAGCCCGAACTTCAGCCCGAGCTCGTGCACCTTCGCGGCCAGCGGCCCGAAGCCGGCGCCGCCCGCGGCTGAGGGGAACCGCAGCGGCGCCGGCAGTTGGCGGCCGTAGTCGTCGAGGACGACCGGCGCGTTCTCGTTGTAGCCGTGCGACCTGGCGGTCGGGTCGTACCAGGCGATGTCGACGACGACCGTGTCCCACCCGAACGGCAGCAGCCGGTCGTGCATCACTTGCGCGTTGGCCAGCACCTCGGCCTCGGTGACCGTCGTGCCGAAGCAGTCCCAGCTGTTCCACCCCATCGGCGGGGTCGCGGCGCTCACCATTCGGCGAAGGAGCCGTCGTCGTGCCGCAGCACCGGCGACCGCCACCGGTGCGGCTCCGCCGCCGCGGCGCGGACGGCGTCCCCGTCGACCTCGATGCCCAGGCCCGGACCGGCGGGTCGTTGCACATGCCCGTCGGTGAAGGCGAACACGGCCGGATCCACCAGGTAGTCGAGCAGCGCGTTGCCGCCGCCGTACTCGATACCGAGGCTCTGCTCCTGGATCAGGAAGTTCGGGACGGCGAAGTCGAGCTGCAGGCTGGCGGCCAGCGTGATCGGCCCGAGTGGGCAGTGCGGCGCGACGCTCACGTCGTACGCCTCGGCCATCGCGGCGATCCGGCGGACCTCGGAGATGCCGCCGGCGTGCGAGATGTCCGGCTGGGCGACCGCGATGCCGGTGGGCAGCACGTCGCGGAAGTCCCAGCGGGAGAACAGCCGCTCGCCGGTGGCGATCGGGATGCTGGTCGACTCGGTGATCCGGCGCAGGTCGCGGGCGAACTCGGGCAGCACCGGCTCCTCGACGAACATCGGCAGCAGCGGCTCCAGCAGCGGCAGGATCTGCCGCGTCGCCGCCGTGCTGAACCGGCCGTGGAAGTCGAGCGCGATGTCGATGCCGTCGCCCAGCGCGTCGCGGAGGGCCTCGACCCGGCTCACCGCGGACCGCAGCTGCGCGGCCGACGGGATCGGGGGCAGCGCCTCGGACAGGTTGAGCTTGAGGGCCGTGAAGCCCTTCTCCACCTTGGCTTTCGCCTCGTCGACGAGCTGCGCGTTGTCGCGACCGTGGACCCAGGTGTAGACGCGTGCCCGGTCCCGCACCGGGCCGCCGAGCAGCTCGTGCACAGGGACGTCGTGGTAGCGGCCCTTGATGTCCCACAACGCCTGGTCGATCCCGGCCAGCGCACTCGACAGCACCGGACCGCCCCGGTAGAAGCCGCCCTTCGCCATCACCTGCCAGTGCTCTTCGATCCGCAACGGATCCGTGCTGACCAGATACTCCATCAGGGCCGCGACCGCGCCCTGCACGGCCTCGGCCCGGCCCTCGACGATGGGCTCACCCCAGCCGCTGATCCCTTCGTCGGTGTCGATCCGCAGGAACTGCCACCGCGGCGCCACCAGGAACGTTTCGTAGCCGACGATCTTCACGATGCCTCATTCGGTTGCCGGTCGGGAGCGGACAGCAGGGCGGTGACCAGCTGGTCGGTCTGGCGGAGCACCAGGGCGGCGGCGCCGGATGCGCCGGCGCGGGCGCCGAGGTCGAGCTCGGCGGCCACGACGTCGGCGTCGCGGGTCAGCGTCATCGCCGTCCGGCGCAGCGTGGCGCGGATCGGGTCCAGGATCAGGTCACCCGCGCGGGCGAGCTCACCGCCGACGATGATCCGCTCCGGGTTCAGCAGGTTGCAGATGTTCGCGAGCACCCGGCCGGTCTGTTCACCGGCTTCCCGCAACACCCGGAGAGTGTCGGGCTGACCGTCCGCGGCGGCCGCGAGCAGCTCGTCGAGGCCCGCACCCTCGCCGAGGACCGGCGCGAGCGCGTCGAGCACGGCGGGCAGCGACGCGTACTGCACGAGGCAGCCGCGATTCCCGCACGGGCACGGCGCGCCGGACGAGTCCGCCGACAGGTGACCGATCTCGCCGCCACCGCCGCGCGCCCCGCCGTGGTGAAGGTTGCCGTCGACAAGCAGTCCGGAGCCGATCCCGGTGGACAACCCGAGGTAGAGCACGTCGCGGACGTCCCGTCCGGCACCCCAGGTGAACTCGGCCACCGCCTCGAGTCGGGTGTTGTTCTCGACCAGCACCGGTACGGCGAGATGCCGGCCGAACTCCGCCGCGACGTTCACCCCGGCCCACGCCTGTCCCGGGAGGGACGGACCGACGACGCCGGTCTGCAGATCGAGCGGGCCGGGGACACCGATCGCGACTCCCACCAGGTCGTCGCGATGCCGCCCGGTGCGCTCCAGCAGCTCGTCGAGCAGCATGACGCCGGCCGTGAGCCGCTCCTGCCACGGGGTGTCCCGCGCCGTCCGGACCCCGTCGCTGGCCAGCGTCTCGCCGGACAGGTCGGTGACGTGGCACCAGACCCGCTCGAGGGTGAAGTCGAGGCCTGCGGCGGAGCCGGCTGCCGGGTTCGCCCGGAGGAAGCCGCGAGCGCGGCCGTCGACCTCGGACGCGTCGATGCCGGCCCGGGCGACCTGGTCGCCGATCACCTCGATCACGACGCCGCCGGTGATCAGGTCGGCCACGATCGTCGACACGGTCGTCCGTGAGACGCCGCAGATCCGCGCCAGCTCCGCGCGGTGCAGCGCGCCGTGCTCCATCAGCGCGGACAGCATGCGCTCGGAGTTGGTGCGTCGCAACGCTCGCAGGGATCCGGTGTCCTTCGCAGTCACGACGTCGAGTATCGGCGAATCGACGGGACGGAGTCAATTTCCCTGACAGTCTGTGTCCGAAGACTTGACACAAACGCCGAAGTGCTCGAACAATTTCGGCCACAGTCCCGGGGATCACCCCGGGCCCGGCGACCGGACGAACGACATGGACGCTGAGCTGAGCAAGGCACCGCTGGTGGTGGTGACCGGCGGACTGGGGCGTGTCGCCACGGTGGTGGTGCCGTGGCTGCGCAAGCACTACCGGGTCCGGGTGGTCGACAGCGCCGTGGCGGCGCGCCGGATCGAGGGGCTGGTGCAGGCCGACATCGGCGATCCCGACGAGGCCCGTGAGGTCCTGGCCGGCGCGGACGCTGTGCTCCACCTCGCGGGCAACAGCAGCCCATGGCAGACCTGGGACAGCGTGTACGCCGCCAATGTGTGGACCACCCAGGTCACCCTCGAGGCTGCCGCGGCGCACGGCGTGCCGAAGGTGGTGCTGGCCAGTTCGCTGCATGCAGCGGGGGAGTACAACCGCCCGCAGTACCGGCCTGTCGATCCACGGCTCGACCCGCGCCCCTGCTGTCCGTACGGACTGGGCAAGGTCGTGCTGGAGGCGCTCGGCCGGATGCACGCCGAGCGCACCGGCGCCTCGGTCACCTGCCTGCGTCTCGGCCTCACCGGCTGGCCACCGGCCGAGCGCCGCTATCTCGGGCAGTGGCTATCCGACGACGACGCGGGGCGGCTGATGCTCGCCGCCCTGCACGCGCGGGAGCGGTTCGGCGTGCACTTCGGCGTCTCCGCGAACACCCGCAACTACTGGGACACCACCTCGGCCCGGCACGAGCTGGGCTACCGCCCCGAAGACGACAGCGAAGCACTGGCCGACCGGGCCGGGCCCTCCTCCGGCCCGGTCTGCCGGCTCTTCGATCCAGAGACATCCGAATGAGAGGTTGGCCATGACCACAACGAATCCGGGGTTGTCCCGCCGCCGGTTCCTCGCGCTCGGCGGCGCTGCCGCGGGTGGAGCGCTCGCAGTGGGCTGCTCGCCCGCCTCGTCCACGAACACCCCGGCCGCCACCGGCACCGGCTCGTCCGCCAAGGGCGTGGTGACGGTGATGTCCCAGTCGGGCGAGTTCGGCCCGAAGGAGGCCAAGGCCGCGTCGCAGGCCCTCGGCCTGACCGTGAAGACGGTCGAGTACGACCTCACCAAGCTGACCGCGATGCTTGCCAGCGGCAACCCGCCGGACGTGGTCCGGGGCATGGGCGCGACCGAGACGCCGTACCTGGTGGCCCGGCAGGTCGCGGAGAACCTCGATCCGTACTTCGCGAAGAGCACGCTGATCAAGGCCGACGACATCGACCCGGTCAACGACGTCTGGCGCTACGACGGGGAGAAACAGGGCACCGGGCCGCGGTACGGGTTCGCCAAGGACTACTCGCAGGACTGCACCATCTGGTACAACGGCGCGCTGTTCGACGCGGCGAAGGTGACCAGGCCGAGTGCGACGACGCCACTGCTGCTGGACGAGCTGCTCGACGAGGGCAAGCGCCTGGTGAAGCGGCAGGGCGCGAAGGTCAGCGTCTACGGCCTCAACCCGAACGGGCTCGGCCTGTTCGGTCAGCTGACCTGGATGACCGACCTGGCGGGCGGCAAGCTGACCGCCGACGATCTCGCGTCGGTCGACTTCAGCAGCCCGGAGGCACAGCGGGCGCTCACCTGGTATCTGGAGTACGCGAAGGCCGGCATCGGCCCGACGGTCCTGAATCCGGATCCGAACGGCTGGGACGGTCCGACGTTCCAGGCCGGCCGGATGGCAACCACCCTGAGCGGCTACTGGCTCGGCGGGCTGTTCGCGGGTGATCCCAAATCGGCGAAGGTCGCCGGATTCGCGCCGGCGCCGCAGTTCGACACCGGCCGCCGGGTCAGCCCGTGCTTCGGCGCCACCGGGCTGTGGATGCCCAAGGCCGGCAAGAACAAGGACGCGGCCTGGGCGGTGATGGAGTGGTATCTGGCCGGCGACCCTGCCAAGGCGCGGGCGAGCGGCGGCTGGGGCATCCCGCCGCTGAAGTCGCTGCAGAAGCTGATGCCGCAGAAGCTGCCGTACCAGAAGCAGGCCTATGACGTGCAGATGGCCGAGAAGGAGCACTTCTCGGTGACGTCCTACACGCCGTACGTGCGGCAGGACGCGATCAACGCGGTGATCACCCGCGAGCTGCCGAAGGCGATCAAGGGCACCGCGTCGGTCGGCCAGTTCGCGGACACGCTGAACACCCAGATCAACGCGCAGCTCGCGGACGGAAAGAAGCGGTTGCGGTGACGTCGGCGCTGACCGAGGTACGTCGTCGCGCGGCGCCGGCCGAGGCGCAGCCCACGGGCCGGCAGAAGAAGCCGCCGAGCCTGCGCAAGGCGCGCACCTTCTACCTGTTCGTCGCGCCGTGGATCATCGGGTTCGTCGCGCTGACCGTGTTCCCGCTGGGGTACGCGTTCTGGCTGAGCCTGACCGACTCCGACGGGCTGTCGCCGCGGACGCACTTCGTCGGCTTCGCCAACTATGTGGAGATCTTCCAGGACCCGCTGACGCTGAGTTCGCTCGGCAAGACCGGGCTGTTCGCTCTCGTCACCGTCCCGTTGTCGATCCTCGCGGGACTGCTGCTCGCGGTGATGCTGAATCAGCCGATCAAGGGACGCGGTCTGCTGCGCGGCCTGATCTATCTGCCGGCGGTCGTCCCGCCGGTGGGCGCCGCGCTGACCTTCCGGCTGATCTTCGACCGCGACGCCGGCGCCGCGAACGGCGTACTGAGTGGGTTGGGGGCGAATCCGATCACCTGGCTGGTCGATCCGAACGCGCGCTACGTGCTGTACGCGTTGGTGCTGTGGGGCTGCGGCGGGTCGATGATCATCTCGCTGGCCGGGTTGCAGGACATTCCGCGGGAGCTGCTCGAGGCGGCGCAGGTCGACGGCGCGTCGTACTGGCAGTCGTTCACGCGGATCACCGTGCCGCTGCTGTCCCCGGTGATCCTGTTCCAGGTCATCACCGGGGTGATCGGGTCGCTGCAGTCGTTCGCGCCGCTGCTGTTGTCGTCCGGGTCGCTGAGCGGAGCCGGGACCGTGCCGCAGGGCAACTATCTCTACATGATCCACGTGTTCGCGCAGTACTTCAGCGCCTCGCGCTTCGGGTACGCGTCGGCGATGTTGTGGATGCTGTTCGCGGTGATCCTGCTGGTGACCCTGGTGATCATCAAGGTCAGCGCCCGGACCGTGTTCTACACCGTCGAGCCGGGAGGCCAGAAATGACCCGGACCTCGAAATGGGCGCTCTCCATCCTGTTGCTGGCCGTCGTCCTGGTGATGCTGAGCCCGATCCTCTGGCTGGTGTCGACGTCGCTGAAGTCGCCGGCCGAGATGGCGTCGTTCCCGCCGAGTTGGTGGCCGTCGACGCCGCGGTTCGCGAACTACACCGACGCGATCAGCCAGGTGAACTTCGTCGGCGCGACGCAGAACTCGCTGACCATCGCGTTCATCAGCACCACGCTGACCACGCTGAGCTCGGCCTGGGTCGGGTTCGGGTTCGCGCGGTTGACGGCGCCGGGCAAGAAGCAGCTGTTCGTCGTGCTGCTCGCGACCATGATGCTGCCCGGGATCGTCACGCTGGTTCCGACGTACCTGATCTTCGCGAAGGTGCACATGGTCAACACGTACTGGCCGTGGGTCGCCTGGGGGCTCGGCGGCAGCGCGTTCCTGATCTTCCTGTTCCGGCAGTTCTTCGCCGGGATCCCGCGGGAGATGGAGGAGGCCGCGATCATCGACGGGTGCGGGTACGTCGGGATCTTCTGGCGGATCTTCCTGCCGCAGTCGTGGCCGGTGATCGCGGCCAGCGTGATCCTGTCGTTCACACACGCGTGGGGCGACTTCGTCGGGCCTGCGATGTTCCTCAGCCAGGACAGCACGACTCTCGCCGTCGCGATGACCACCGGCTACGTGAACGACAAGGGCCTGCCGATGAACAACCTGGTCGCCGCGGGCGCCGTCATGTACGTGCTGCCCGTGCTGATCTTGTTCCTGTTCATGCAACGCCGCTTCGTCAGCGGCTTCTCCACCTCAGGAATCAAGTGAAGGAGATACCGGATGACCGCACGACGCCGCGCACTGGCGCTGGGTGCCGCCGGGCTGACCCTGCTCGCCGCATCCCTCACCAGCACCGCCCAGGCGACGGAAGGACACTTGCCCCAAGCAACTGAAAGGACCTGCACCGGCAGCGCGCAACCGCCGGGGATGCGGTTGAGCTGGCAGGACGAGTTCACCGGCCGCACCCTCGACCGCAGCCGCTGGAACACCGTGATGGACTTCCCCGGCCGTGCGGGCGGGCATTACCACAACACGTCGTACGGGAGTTACGCCGTCGACGAGAACGTCGTGCTGGCGGGTGGGAAGTTGCGGCTGGTGACCGACAACAAACCCGTGGTCGGCACGGATCCCGCCGGGACGTACCAGTACACCGAAGGCTTCATCTCCTCGCACGACAAGTTCTCCCAGGCCCACGGGTATTGGGAGATCTGCGCGAAGTTCCCGGCCGGGAAGGGGCTGTGGCCGGCGTTCTGGCTGATTCCGCAGGACCGTAGCTGGCCGCCGGAGATCGACGTCGCCGAGTGGTTCGGCAGCATCGAGAGCATGCACAGCGGTCTGGCGTCGGGCACCTGGCCGGACGTCCGCTGGGACAGCCATTGGGCGACCGGGCTCGCACCGACCACCGGATGGCACCGGTACGGCGTCGTGTGGACCGCGGACCGCATCACCTTCACGGTCGACGGCGCACCCACCTCGACGATCACCGGCGCCCAGGTGCCGGACAAACCGATGTACGTCGTCCTCAACAGCGGCACCTGGGCCAACGCCGACCGCGGCGGCCCACCCGACGCGACAACCCCGTTCCCGAACTCCTTCGACGTCGACTACGTCCGGGTGTATTCACCGCGGTGACGGAGTGGCTCCTGCCGGCGGAAGGGCGGTGTCGCCCGGCTGGGCTTGCCGGTGCGCGCCTTGACGGAACAGGTCGTACGCGGAGCTGGTGCCGCAGACGAAGATTCGGAGCGGCCAGGACGTGGTGCGGGTGTGCACGGTGATGACGAAGGTGCGGGGAGCGGGGTCCACACACGAGGTTGCCGGTATCTGCAACCCGGGCCCTACCCTGCGCAGTTGATGCGTGAACTCGGTGGTCTGGTCCGCGGTCATGGCCGAACCGGCAACAAGCGAGTTCTTGTAGTACTCGCAGACGCTGACCGAGGTCACCTCGTCCTCGCCCAATTTGCCGGGCTGGTCGCCTGGGTCGCGTGGCGTGCAGCCGTAGTAGTCGGTGCCGGTGATCGGGCGGGCCGAGTCGAGGATGCGTTCGCGGAGTGTGTCGTCCCGGGTGAGGACGCTCAGCTTCACGCCGCCGACCAGGCGCGTCTCCTCCGTCCAGCCACCGTCGTACCGCGTGATCCCCGGTGCCTGGACGTCGTTGAACCACAGGTAGTCCTGCCGTTCCGCCAGCGGCAGGACCGCCGCCACACACGGCAGCCGCCGGCCGCCGAGCCAGTCGTTGAACCGCCCGATCACCGGGCTGCCGAGAGAGGAGGGACAAGGCGCCGAGCCGGACACGTACTGGGTCCAGCTCGACGGCACCTGTACCTGGACCGTCTTGAAGGATTCCCACTGCCACCCCGGCGCCGGCTCCAGAGCGGCCGGCGGATCGGTGTGGAGCTCGGTGCCGAGGCTCCGCGACGCGGTCGCCGCCGTGGCGACGACCGCCGCGGCAACCACGACAACACCGATCGACCGACCGGTACGACGACGGCGCAGGCGAGCGTGGACCACGGCCAGGAGGTGGTCGTCGCCCGGCGCGTCACCCGCGCGCTTCGCCAGGCTGTCCACGATCAGCTTCTCGGACGCGTCCATCAGCCCTGACCTCCTCGGTCCCGATGGCAGTGCGTCGAACTCCGGCGTCTCCATCCGGCACCTCCACCCAATTCACGCGGGCGGGGGCCGGAACGTTGCAGCGGTTAGTCGGCTTCGGGGAGGGCCGGGGTCGGGAGTGAGAGTTTTTCGTCGGGCTTGGCGGACAGGACGTCGTTCACGTACGAGCGGGCGGCCTCCATCGTGTCGACCTCGTGGCCGGCCTGCTCGGACAGGAACCAGCGGTGTTCGAGCACCTCGTGGAAGACCTCGGCGGGCTCGAGCTTGCGGCGCAGGTTGCGCGGGACCGACTGCACGACCGGCTCGAACACGTCGGTCAGCCACTGGTGGGCGACGATCTCCTCGTCCTCGTTCTGCTGGTCGGTCGCGGCCGCGAACGAGTCGAGGTCGTTGAGCAGCCGCCGGGCCTGGTTCTCCTCGACGTCCAGACCGGTCAGCCGGAGCAGGCGCCGGGAGTGGTGGCCGGCGTCCACGACCTTCGGCTGGATCCGGACCTGGCTGCCGTCCCAGTCGGTGATGATGTCGATCTCGGCGACGTCGAAGCCGAGCTCGTTCAGCCGCCGGATCCGCGAGTCGAGCCGGTGCATCTCGTCTTCCGCGAACTCCTCCGGCGCGGTCAGCTCGGCCCAGAGCGCCTCGTACCGCTTCTGGATCGACTCGACGGTCTCCTGCGGGTCGATCGACTCGTCGAGCAGACCGCCCTCCTGCAGGTCGAGGAACTCGCCGAACAGGTTGATCTCCGCGGTGTAGAGGTCGTGCGCGCGCTGCCCGTCGGAGATGTCCTGGTGCAGCTCACCGGTCTCGGCATCCACCAGGTACGCCGCGAACGCACCGGCGTCACGGCGGAACAGCGTGTTGGACAGCGAGCAGTCGCCCCAGAAGAAACCGAGCAGGTGCAGCCGCACGATCAACGCGACCAGCGCGTCGATCAGACGGTTGACCGTGTCCGGGCGCAGCGTGCTGGAGAACAGCGCGCGGTACGGCAGGGAGAACTGCAGGTGCCGGGTGATCAGGATCGAGTCGATCGGTTCGCCGTTGCGGTCGACGCGGTCGGTGATGACGCCGACCGGCTCGACCGACGGAGCCTCCAGACGCTCGAGGTCGCGCAGCAGGCGGTACTCGTGCATCGCCAGGTGCTCGAGGACCTCTTTGATCGCGTACACACTGCCGTTGACCCGGACGAAGCGGACCACGTGCCGCGAGATACCGCGCGGCAGCGCGACCAACTGGTCTTCGGGCCAGTCCTCCAGCGGGACGTCCCACGGGAGCGACAGCAGACCGGTGTCCGGGCGGGTGGCGACGAATCGAGGCACGGCCACCAGTGTGTCAGGAATCCCCGGAGTGTGTCTGAGTGTTCAGCGACGTACGCAAGTGGTTGCAAATTCTTGCGTGAACGGGCGTAGAGTTTGCGTCATGACACGACGACTTGCAGAGGTGGCCAAGAAGGTCGGCGTCAGTGAAGCCACCGTCAGCCGGGTGCTGAACGGGAAGCCCGGGGTGTCCGAGGCGACCCGCGAAGCCGTGCTCACCGCGCTCGACGTGCTCGGGTACGAGCGGCCGACACAGCTCCGCGGCGACCGGGCCCGGCTGGTCGGGCTGGTGCTGCCGGAGTTGCAGAACCCGATCTTCCCCGCGTTCGCCGAGGTGGTCGGCGGGGCGCTCGCGCAGCAAGGTTTCACCTCCTTGCTCTGCACCCGGACGGTCGGCGGCGTGTCCGAGGCCGACTACGTGGATCTGCTCCTCCAGCAGCAGGTGTCCGGCGTCGTGTTCGCCGGCGGGTTCTACGCGCAGGCGGACGCCCCGCACCAGCACTACGAGCTGATCCAGGAGCGCAAGCTGCCGACCGTCCTGGTCAACGCGGCCGTCGACCACCTCGGGTTCCCGCAGGTCTCGTCGGACGACTACGTCGCCGCCGAGATGGCGATCGGGCACCTGCGCGCGCTCGGGCACCGGCGGATCGGGATGGTGCTCGGCCCGCGTGACCACATCCCGTCGCGGCGGAAGCTGGAGGCGTTCCTGGCGGCGGAGGAGGCGGATCCGGATCTCGTCGAGCACACGATGTTCTCGCTCGAGGGCGGTCACGCGGCCGCGACCAAACTGGTCAACAGCGGCGTCACCGGGATCGTCTGCGCCAGCGACATCCTCGCGCTCGGCGCGATCCGCGCCGTCCGCCGCGCCGGCCTGAGCGTCCCCGACGAGGTGTCCGTGATCGGGTACGACGACTCCGCGATGATGAACTGCACCGACCCGCCGCTGACCACCGTCCGGCAGCCGATCGACGCGATGGGCCGCGCCGCCGTCGACATGCTGGTCGCCCTGATCGAGCGTGCCGCGGTGCCCGCCGACGAGCTCCTCTTCGAGCCCGAGCTCGTCGTCCGCGCCTCGACCGCCCGGGCCCGGATCTAGTACCGCACAGCACCAGGCAGCCGCTGACCCCTGGGGGTCGGCGGCTGCTGTCGTTTGCCATGCGCCAGGCAATCTCCCATAGGAAGTCACGTTTTTGCAATCTCAGATCGAAGTATTGCGTTCATGGGTCTACTTCCCTACGGTTGCCCCACGATCCGAGGGAGAGGGTGGACATGACGACAACGCGCCGCGGGCTCAGCCTGCTGCTGGTTGCGGGACTCGGGCTGGTGGCCGCGTCCTGCGGCTCGGGGGACGAGAAGACACCGGCCGCCGACGGCCCGGTCACGATCACGGTCGGCTGCGAGCCGCCGAAGAGCAACCCGAAGGAGCGGACGGCCTGGGAGGAGGACGTCGCCGCGTTCCAGAAGGCGCACCCGAACATCACGGTCGAGGGCAAGGACGCGTTCCCCTGCATCAACCCGGACACGTTCCAGGCGAAGCTGGCCGGCGGGACCCAGGAGGACCTCTTCTACGTCTACTACACCGACGTCCGGAAGATCATCGAGAAGAAGCAGGCCGCCGACATCAGCCAGTACGTCGGCACGGTCGGCAAGGCCAAGGACCTGCGCCAGGACGTGATGAGCGTCTTCAAGGACGGCGACAAGACGTACGGCCTGCCCCGCAACAACTACAACATGGGCCTGGTCTACAACCGCAAGCTCTTCACCCAGGCCGGCCTGGACCCGGCCAACCCGCCGAAGACGTGGGAGGAGGTCCGGGCGGCGGCGAAGAAGATCGCCGCGCTCGGCCCGGGGTACGTCGGGTTCGGTGAGTACTCGGCCGGCAACACCGGCGGCTGGCACTTCGCCGCGTCGCTGTACGCGCGCGGCGGGTCGATGGTCAGCGACGACGGCAAGACCGCGGCGTTCAACAGCGACGAGGGCAAGGCCGTCCTGGAGAACCTGAAGAAGATGCGCTGGGACGACAACTCCATGGGCAGCAAGCAACTGCTGCAGTGGGAGGACCTGATGCGCATGATGGGTGGCGGCAAGCTCGGGATGATGATCGGCGCGCCGGACGTCGTGCAGTCGGTGAACAACGACTTCAAGGGCAAGTTCGAGGACTACGGTGTCACCGCGGTGCCGGAGTCGGACGGGAAGTTCTCGCTCAGCGGCGGCGACGGGTACATGTTCAACCCGAAGGCGTCGCCGGAGAAGATCAAGGCCGGTCTGTTGTGGCTGGAGTTCCACGAGCTGACGCCGGGACAGGGCCAGTTCAACTACGCGCGGTCGAAGGAGCAGGGCCGTCCGGTCGGGCTGCCGATCCCGGACCTGTACGGGAACAGCGCCCCGGGCAACGAGATCAACACGCTGCGGAAGCAGTACGCCACCGTTCCGGTCGACAACTTCACGCCGTACGTCAGTGCCCAGGGCAACATCACCAACAAGCTCGAGCCGCCGAAGGCGCAGGAGCTGTACGCCGTGCTCGACGTCGCGATGTCCGCCGTCCTGACCCGCAAGGACGCCGATATCGACAAGCTGCTGGGTGACGCCGAGGGCAAGGCCAACAAGATCCTGGCGAAGAACACCTGATGGTCAGCCCGACAAGCACCCGCCGCCCCCGCTCCGCGGGGACGGCGGGTGGTGGGGGCGAGGCGAAGCAGCCCGGCCGGCCGGTCGGCGGCGAAGGCTCCGACGAGCTCCTCCTCCCCGACACCGCCGGCGCCCTGCGGCGGGCGGTCGGCCGCAACCTCACGGCGTACGGGTTCCTCTGCGGCGCTCTGATCTGTTTCGCCCTGTTCTCCTGGTATCCGATGATCCGGGAGATCGTGCTGAGCTTCCAGCAGAACAACTTCGTCGACCCGGGGGAGTGGGTCGGGTTCGACAACTTCCGGACCGTCGTGTCGGACCCGGCGTTCCGGTCCGCGTGGCTGAACACCGCGGCGTTCAGCGGCCTCGCGCTGGTGATCGGGTACGCCGTACCGTTCGTGCTGGCCGTCGTGCTGAACGAGCTGAAGCACGCGAAGGCGTACCTGCGGTTCGTGGTCTACCTGCCCGTGATGCTTCCGCCCGCTGTCGCCGTACTGCTGTTCAAGTGGTTCTACGATCCCGGCGCCGGCCTTTTCAACCAGGCGCTCGACGCGGTGCATCTGCCGCCGCTGAGCTGGCTGGACTCCACCAGCACGGCCCTCGTCAGCCTGGTGATCGTGTCGACCTGGATGAACCTCGGCACCGGGACGCTGATCTACCTCGCCGCGCTGCAGAGCATCCCGGGCGACCTGTACGAGTCCGCGGAGCTGGACGGCGCGGGACTGCTGAAGCGGGTGTGGCACGTGACCATCCCGCAGACCAAGCTGATCCTGCTGGTCATGTTGCTGCTGCAGATCGTCGCCACCATGCAGGTCTTCATCGAGCCGTACCTGCTGACCGGCGGCGGCCCGGAGAACGCGACCGTCACCGTCGCGTACCTGATGTACCAGTACGCGTTCAACTTCGGTGACTTCGGCGGCGGCTCCGCGCTCGGTCTGATGCTGATGATCGTCCTGCTGGTGTTCTCCGCGGTCTATCTGCGGGTGTCGCGTGAGGAGGCCCAGCGATGAGAACCCTCGTGTCACCCTTGGCGCTCCGGACGCCGCACGGCCGGATCATCTACTGGACGGTGCTCACCGTCACGGTCGTCGGTTTCACCGGGGCGTTCGTGTTCCCGTTCTACTGGATGGTCAGCGGCGCCCTCAAGTCGCCCGACGAGCTGGCGCAGATCCCGCCCGGCTTCTTCCCGAAGTCGGCCGATTTCAGCGTCTACAAGGAAGCCTGGGACCAGCTCCAGCTGGGCGTCTTCCTCAAGAACACCGCGCTGTACGCCGGTGGCGCCTGGCTGTTCACGCTGGCGGTCGACGTCACCGCGGCGTACGCGCTGTCGAAGCTGCGGCCGGTGCTCGGCAAGCTGGTCCTCGGCGCGATGCTGGCGACGCTGATGATCCCGCCGATGGTTCTGCTGCTGCCCACGTACCTGGTGGCGAAGGACCTGCCCGTCCTGCACCTGGACCTGCTGAACACGCCGTGGGCGATCTGGTTGCCGGCGGCGGCGAACGGGTTCTTCGTGTTCCTGCTCAAGCGGTTCTTCGACTCGATCCCTCGCGAACTGCTCGAGGCCGCGGAGATGGACGGGGCGTCGCCGCTGCGGATCCTCTGGTCGATCGTGCTGCCGGTGTCGCGGCCGATCATCGGCGTGGTGTCGATCCTGTCCGTGGTCACGGTGTGGAAGGACTTCGTCTGGCCGCTGCTGGTGCTGCCGGAGACCGAGAAGATGTCGATCAGCGTCGGCATCGCCTCGCTGTCCGCGCAGATGCCGCAGAACGTCCTGATCGCGTCCCTGGTGATCGCCAGCCTGCCGACCATCCTCGTGTTCTTCATTTTCCAGCGCAGCATCATGGCCGGTCTGACGGCCGGAAGCCTGAAAGGTTAGGAGATTCGATGGCCGACGAATGGTGGCGCGGCGCTGCGATCTACCAGGTCTACCTGCGGAGTTTCGCGGACGGCAACGACGACGGGATCGGCGATCTCGCCGGGCTGCGGCAGAAGCTGCCGTACCTGGCCGAGCTCGGGATCGACGCGATCTGGCTGAACCCGTGGTACCCGTCGCCGATGGCCGACGGCGGGTACGACGTCGCCGACTACCGCGCGATCGACCCGGCGTTCGGCACCCTCGCGGAGGCCGAGGCGTACATCGCCGAGGCCCACGCGCTGAACATCCGCACGATCATCGACATCGTGCCGAACCACGGGTCGGACCAGCAGGACTGGTTCGTCGACGCGCTCCGGGCCGGCCCGGGGTCTCCCGAACGCGAGCGCTTCCTGTTCCGTCCGGGCCGGGGCGACGGGCCGCCCAACGACTGGCAGTCGATCTTCAACGGGCCCGCCTGGACCCAGGTCGAGGACGGCGAGTGGTACCTGCACCTGTTCGCGCCCGAGCAGCCCGACTTCAACTGGCGCAACCCCGAGGTCGTCGAGGAGTTCCACGACATCCTCCGGTTCTGGCTGGACCGCGGTGTCGACGGCATCCGGATCGACAGTGCCGCCGTCCTGTTCAAGGACCTGGACAGCGCCGAGGAGTCGTACACCGACCACGACGAGGTGCACGAGGTGTACCGCGGCTGGCGGCGAGTCTCGGACGCCTACGACGACCGCTTCTTCGTCGGCGAGATGTGGATGCCGGACCAGGAGCGGTTCGCGCTGTACCTGCGGCCGGACGAGATGCAGACCGCGTTCAACTTCGACTTCCTGTCCCGCCCGTGGGAGGCCGGCGAGCTGCGCGCGTCGATCGACCTGACGCTGTCCACGCACGTGCCGATCGGTGCGCCGCCCACCTGGGTGCTGTCGAACCACGACGTGACCCGCCCGGTCACGAAGTACGGCCGACCCGACACGTCGTTCTCGCATCAGGACCGCAAGCACGGGATGCGCACCGACCTGGTGCTCGGCGAACGCCGCGCCCGCGCGGCGGCGCTCCTGGCGATGGCGCTACCAGGCGGCCTCTACGTCTACCAAGGCGAAGAACTCGGTCTCCCGGAAGTCGAGGACCTGCCGGACGAGTTGCTGCAGGACCCGATCTTCGCCCGCTCGGGCGGTCTCGACCGCGGCCGGGACGGTTGCCGCGTACCCCTCCCGTGGTCGGGCAAGGAACCGCCGTTCGGCTTCGGGGCGGGTACGCCGTGGTTGCCGCAGCCGGCGGACTGGAAGAACCTCACGGTCGAATCCCAGCTCCACGACCAGAACTCGATGCTGGCCCTGTACCGCTCGGGGCTGACGCTGCGGCGAAGCCTGCTCGGCGACGGCACGCTGACCTGGGTGGACTCGCCGGCCGACGTACTGATCTTCCGCCGCGAGCAGCTCACCTGCGTCACGAACCTGTGGGCCGAGCCGATCGACCTGCCGCCGCACGAGGAGGTGCTGATCTCCAGCATCCCGCTCGACGACGGCCGTCTCCCGTCGGACGCTACTGCCTGGGTCCGCTGAACCGCGACCACCAGCAGGGGACCTTGGACAAGCTATTGCCTGTCCAAGGTCCCCGGCGCTTGTTCAAGCCAGCGGGCGGAAGCGGCGCAACCGCAGGCTGTTCGAGACCACGAAGACCGAGCTGAAGGCCATCGCCGCGCCTGCCAGCATCGGGTTGAGCAGGCCGGCCGCGGCCAGCGGGAGGGCGGCCACGTTGTAGGCGAAGGCCCAGAACAGGTTGCCCTTGATCGTGCGCAACGTGCTGCGCGAGAGCCGGATGGCATCCGCCGCCGCGCGCAGGTCGCCCCGTACCAGCGTCAGGTCGCTCGCCTCGATCGCCACGTCCGTACCGGTCCCCATGCTCAGGCCGAGGTCGGCCTGTGCGAGCGCGGCCGCGTCGTTGACGCCGTCGCCGACCATCGCGACCACGCGGCCTTCGTCCTGCAGCTTCTTCACCGCGTCGACCTTCCCGGCCGGCAGGACCTCCGCGATGACCTCGTCGATGCCGACCTCGCCGGCCACCTTCGTCGCCACCGCTTCGTTGTCGCCGGTCAGCAACACCGGACGCAGCCCGAGCGCCTTGAGGTCCCGGATCGCCTGCACGGACGTCGGTTTCACGGTGTCCGCGACGACCAGCACGGCTCGCGCCTGCCCGTCCCAGCCGACCGCGACCGCCGTACTGCCCTCGGCCTCGGCGTGCTCCTTGGCGTGCGCGAGCTTCTCCGGCAGGTACTGGCTCCACTCCTCCAGCAACCGCGTCCGTCCGACGAGTACGGCGTGCTCGTCGACGATGCCCTGCACCCCGAGACCCTCGACGTTGCCGAAGTCCTCGACATCCGGGAGCTTCCCTTCGGCGGCTGCGGCCCGGGCGATGGCCTGGGCGATCGGGTGCTCGCTCGAGTGCTCGAGCGCTCCCGCCAACCGCAGCACCTCGGCGCGGTCCTGCTCCGGAGCCAGCAGTACGTCGACCAGCTCCATCCGGCCCGTGGTGACGGTGCCTGTCTTGTCGAGTACGACGGTGTCGACCCGCCGCGTGGACTCCAGCACCTCCGGACCCTTGATCAGGATGCCCAGCTGGGCGCCCCGGCCGGTCCCGACCATCAGCGCGGTCGGCGTGGCCAGCCCCAGCGCACAGGGGCAGGCGATGATCAGTACGGCGACCGCGGCCGTGAACGCGACCTCCAGCGGCGAACCGTTGCCGAGCCAGAAGCCGAGCGTCGCGAGCGCCAGCCCGATCACGATCGGTACGAAGATCCCGGACACCTTGTCGGCCAGCCGCTGGACCGCGGCCTTCCCGTTCTGGGCGTCCTCGACCAGCCGCGCCATCTGCGCCAGCTGCGTGTCCGCACCGACCCGGGTCGCCCGCACCACCAGCCGGCCGCCGGCGTTGACGGTCGCGCCGACGACCGCGTCGCCCTCGCCGACCTCGACCGGCACGGACTCACCGGTCAGCATCGACGCGTCGACCGCGCTGCTGCCGGTCACGACCACACCGTCGGTCGCGATCTTCTCGCCCGGCCGGACGACGAACTCGTCACCCACGACGAGCTGATCGGCCGGGATCCGGGTCTCGGTCCCGTTCCGCAGGACGGCGACGTCCTTCGCGCCGAGCTCGAGCAGGGCCCGCAGCGCGGCGCCCGAGCGGCGCTTGGCGCGCGCCTCGAAGTACCGGCCGGCCAGGATGAACGTGGTCACCCCGGCCGCGACCTCGAGGTAGATCTCCTCGGCCCCGCTGCCCCGGGACGGGATCAGCGTGAACGGCATCTTCATGCCGGGCTCGCCTGCCGAGCCGAAGAACAACGCGTACAGCGACCAGAGGAACGCGCTCACCACACCCAGCGAGATCAGCGTGTCCATCGTGGCGGCGCCGTGCCGCAGGTTGGTCCAGGCGGCCTTGTGGAACGGCCACGCCGCCCACGTCACCACCGGGAACGCCAGCGTCAGCGACGCCCACTGCCACGAGTCGAACTGCAGCGCCGGGATCATCCCGAACGCGATCACCGGGACCGCGAGCACGATGCTCGCGATCAGCCGGTCCCGCAGCGGTTTCAGCTCGTCCGGTTCGTCGTCCGCGGCCTCGACGGCGGGCGCCGGGAGGCTCGCGGTGTAGCCGGTCTTCTCGACGGTGGCGACCAGGTCGTCGGTCGAGATCCCGTCCGCGTACGTCACCTTCGCCTTCTCGGTGGCGTAGTTGACGGTCGCGGTCACGCCGTCCATCCGGTTCAGTTTCTTCTCCACCCGGGCGGCGCACGAGGCGCACGTCATGCCACCGATGATGAGTTCGACGGACTGACCGGGCTCGGTGCTGGTCATGATGATGTGCCTCCTCTCAGTGGCCGTGCGGAGTCTCGGCGTGCGCCGGGGTCTTGGACGTGGTCGGTACTGCTGTCGGTACTGCGGTGGGCGGGACGATCGTCGTACCGGTGGAGCCCACCTTTACGGTGAACTCGGCGGTGTGGACCTTGCCCGCGTGCTGGAAGTCCAGGAACAGGCTGTACGTCGCGGCGGTCGGGAACGTCGTACCGAAGGTGATCGACGGTCCGCCCTTCATGCCCGGCTCGGCGTGCTCCGCCGGGTGGTTGTGCAGGTAGGCCAGGTCGCCGCCGCGCAGCGAGACCAGGTGCCCGAAGGCGCCCAGGTACGGCTGCAGGTCGGTGACGGGCTTTCCGTCACGGCTCACCGTGAACGTCAGCTCGGATTCCTTGCCGGCGACCGGGGTGCCTTGGAGCGTCACGTCGTACCCGTCGAAGCTGTAGATGCTCGCCGGGTCGGCGACCGGGACCGGGACGTACATACCGGTCACGTTGACGTCCGTGCCCAGCGTGATCGTGCTGTCGTGGCCGGCCGGCTGGAAGTCGGCGTACAGCCGCCAGGTGCCGCCCGCGGTGAACGTGAACGGGATGCTCCACGTCCCGTCTGCTGCCATCGTCGGGTGCACGTGGCGGAACCCGGACAGGTCCCGCCGCACCACGATCAGGTGCAGGTCCTTCTCGTGCGTCTTGGTGTACCGCGTGACCGGCTTGCCGTCCGGTCCCTGGATCGTGAAGCGCAACCCGGTCTTCTCGCCGGACGTGAACGACGTCTGCGCCGGCGCGAACGTGTACCCGGCCTCGGACACCGCCAGCCCGGGCAACTGCCCGCCGCCGTCGTGTCCACCGTGTCCCGAGGTCTGCTCCATACCACCCATCTCCTCTCCGTGGGCCGGTGCCGCGGAGGTGTCGTCGGCCGCCGCGATCGGGTCGATCGCGGAACCGATGCCGAACGCCGCCCCGAAGGCGAGCGCCACCGCACCGGCGAACGCGCCGAGCCGGAGCGCGACGGCCCGGCTCACGACGCCGCCAGTTCGTAGCCCGCCTCGTCGACGGCGTCGCGCACAGCGGCCTCGTCGAGAGCGGACTCACTCGTCACGTGCACCGCGGAGGTGCCGCCCGCAACGAGATCGATCTTCACGTCCTGGACACCGACGAGCTTGCTGATCTCCTCGGTGACAGCAGAAGTGCAGTGCCCACAGGTCATGCCGGTGACGGAGTAGGTAGCCACGGTGCTCATATCAATGCTCCTTGCTGGAAACGGATTGGTTTGTTCACTGCGAAACGTTCAGCCGTCAACTGCTGAACTGATCTGGAGACGCTCAGCCGCCGAGGCGATGCGGAGAGCTGGTTGGAAGGTCTCCTGCCGCTGAACCCGATGAGCGGTGTTCAGCTACGGACCTGATCGGAGCCATTCACCTGCCGAACCCGATCCGAGCGTTCAGCTGCGGACGAGCCGGGCGATGGCGTCGGACGCCTCACGAACCTTCTCGTCGGCCTCCGGCCCACCCTTCTGCGCGGCCTCGACCACGCAGTGCGACAGATGCTCGTCGAGCAACTCCAGCGAGAAGGACTGCAACGCCTTGGTGGCCGCCGACACCTGCGTCAGGATGTCGATGCAGTACTTGTCCTCCTCGACCATCCGCTGCAGCCCCCGAACCTGCCCCTCGATCCGCCGCAACCGCTTCAGATGACTGCTCTTCTCAGCGGTATATCCGTGCACATGTCCCTCGTCGACGCTCATCCCACGACCCTCTTCCTCGCCTCGCTACCCCTCCGGGGTATCTCCACGCCCAAGAAGTTACCCCCTATGGGTATCGAATGCAAGTCCTCCAGCAATACCGGCTGGGGGTATTCTTCCGACCTGCGTACGCCAGCTGGCAAGAACGGCCAGTACGCCGGGCGGTCGGCACAGCAGTTCGTCTGAGCGGGCGCGGTGTGTGGCGGGTTTGGCCAGTCGCACCCGCCTGCGGCTGGCGTAGTGCTGTCGGTTGTTTGCCGCGGTCGGGTCACGTCACCGCGGGCGCATCTGCTGGACCAGCTCCCAAATCCGGGAGACGGAACCTCGTCTCGCGCGTAGCCTGACCAAGCCATGGAGACCTCCGAAATCACCCGTGCGACCGCGGCCGCGACTGCGGTCGCCGCATCGCTCGACCTGACAGCCGACGACGCGATCGTTCTCCACAACTCGAACAAGCTGGCTCTGCGGCTGACGCCATGCGACGTCTTCGCCCGGGTCGCCTATGTAGGGCAAGAGGTTGCACAGCTCGAAGTCGAGCTCGCTCAGCAGCTCGCCGAGGTCGGATGCCCTGTGGCCGCTCTGGACCCTCGGGTGGAGCCGCTCGTATACACACGCGACGGCTTCGCAATCACGCTCTGGACCTACTACGAGCCGGTGGCACCCGAGGTCTCCCCGGCCGACTTCGCCAACGCGCTGGAGCAGCTGCACATCGGAATGCGCAAGGTCGACGTGCCGATCTCACGGTTCACGGATCGAATCACGGAGGCGCAAAACATCGTCGCGACCCCGGATCTCTCGCCGAAGCTCTCGGACGCCGACCGAGCGTTCCTCAGCAGCCGACTGGAGAACGTGCGACAGACGATCGAGGCTCACGGCGCTGCGGAGCAACTGCTGCACGGCGAGCCCCATCCGGGCAATCTCCTCAACACGAAGAACGGCCCGCTGTTCATCGACTTCGAGACGTGCTGCAGTGGACCGGTCGAGTTCGACCTGGCCCACGTTCCTGAGCCGGTCTGCGAGCACTACCCGAACGTCGACCAAGAACTGCTCGACGACTGCCGGGAGCTGGTCCTCGCCATGGTCGCAGCCTGGCGCTGGGACGCAGGCGACCAGTTCCCCAACGGCAGGCAATTCGGCGAAGAACTCCTGAGCCTCCTCCGCGAAGGCCCTCCATGGCCCACACTCGACGCAGTCGTCCGCCGATTGGGTCCGTAGAACCCGCCAACGCCCGGCGGTAGCCCGGAGCCGGCTGTTCACGCGCGCGCCGCGACCTGCTCTGCCGAGTAGTCACCGCGAGCGCCAGCTCGCAACACCCCGGCGCCAGCCGGCACCCGCCCGGCGCCAGCCGGCACCCGCCCGGCGGCAGCCGGAACACCCGGCGGTAGCCGGGACACGCCCCCGGCGGTAGCCGGGAACATGCCGGCGGTAGCCGGACGGTGCCGGCGGTAGCCGGTGGGTGGGTGGGAGCGCGTGGAGCAGGCGCGGTGAGGAGCGCAGCGACGAGGCAAGCGCCTGCGTAGCGTGCGTGGGGCTGACTACATCCCCCCGCTCACAACATCAACTCTCCACCTCCATGCCTCCCACCTCCACGCCCTCGACCCCACACCACTTCCGCCCCCTCACCACATCCACTCCTCACCACATCCACTCCTCACCACATCTCCTGCTCACTACATGCGCCACCACCTCCGCCCGTTCACCACCTCCCGGCGTACGCGCCCCCGCTGGTGAGTGCGGGAGATGAACAAAGCTGGCACGCTGTGCGTCTGCTGATCGACGAGAGGGGTGTGGATGTCCGACGTGGCCGTCAGTACGCGTGGGTTGCGTAAGACGTATCGGACCCGGCGGGGGCGCAAGGTGGTGGCGGTGCAGGGGCTGGATCTGGAGGTTCCGGCTGGTGGGGTGCATGGGTTTCTGGGGCCCAACGGGTCGGGGAAGACGACCTCGATCCGGATGCTGCTGGGGCTGGTGCGGGCCGATGCGGGGACGATGACGGTGTTCGGGGAGCCCGTCCCGCAGCGATTGCCGGAGGTGGTCGGGCGGGTGGGGGCGATCGTCGAGTCGCCGAAGTTCTTCCCGGCGTTCACGGGGGAGAAGAACCTGGAGCTGCTCGCGGAGGCGATCGGTGCGCCGAGACCGCGCGTCGGTGAGGTGCTGGAGCGGTCCCGGTCCGCGCCGATCTCGAGTCGGTCTTCCTGGAGCTGACCGAAGGCGAGGGGCTGCGATGATCCGCCTGACGAAGGTCGAGCTGCGCCGGCTGACCGCGCGGCGGTTGACAGTGATCGGGCTCGCCGGCCTGTTCCTGATCACGATTCTGCTGCTGGTGGCCACCTGGTTCGACGCGCGGCCGTTGTCGGCTGCCGAGCAGCAGCGGGCGCAGCAGCAGTTCGAGATCGCGCACCACGAGTGGGTCGAGCACGCCGACGAGACGCTGAAGCGGTGCGAGGCGGACTGGAAGGCGCAGCCGGACCCGAAGCCGAAGCTCGAGGACATGTGTACGTACCCGGAGCCCAAGCTGGAGGACTTCGGCAAGCCGCGGACCGTGTTCAGCCAGATCACGCCGGAGCTGCTGCAGGGCTCGTCGTACTTCCTGGCCTTCGCGGCGTTCCTGATCGGCGCCAGCCTCCTCGGCGCCGAGTTCAGCTCCGGTGCCATCGGCAACTGGTTGACGTTCGAGCCGCGCCGGCTGCGGGTGTACGGCAGCAAGCTGCTCGCGGCCGCGACCGGATTCGTGCCGATTGCCGCGGTCGTGCTGGCGGTCGTGCTGTTCGGAACGTTTCTGATCGTCGACAAGCTCGGCGACACCGCGGGTACGACGGCGAAGGTCTGGGGCGATCTGGCCGCGATCGGGGGACGCGCCGTGGTGACGACCGCGCTGGCGGCGGCGCTCGGCAGCGTCGTCGGCCTGTTGCTGCGGCACACGGCCGCAGCGATCGGTGTCGTGATGGCGTACCTGGTGCTCGCGGAAGGCGTTTTCGCTGCGTTCCTGGAGAAGGCCCAGCCGTGGCTGGTGAAGCTGAACTTCGACGCCTTCGTCCGGCATGACGCGCAGTATTACGTGACGGAATGCAAGACCGGCAGCGACGGCAGCTACGCCTGCGACTACGTGCAGAAAACGTTGTCCTTCGAACACGGCGCTTGGTACCTGGCGGCCCTCACGGCAATCCTGATCCTGCTGGGCGGCTGGGTCTTCCACCGCCGCGACATCAACTAGCTGCACCGCCCGGAACAAGCGTGCCTGGGTTTTCTGAGAAGCGAAGCCAGGGGATCGGGCAGTAGCAGGTATGAACCAACCGCGGACAGCGTCGCTCGGTCGCGAACGCATACCTGAGGTCCACAGCCCGCCTGCGATACCAGGGCTGAGGCCGTCCCCGATACCGGAGCCGGACGCAGAGACCGCCGTACCCGGCGTGACGGCCTCATCCACCGACCCGGATCTGGAGCCCGCGGGCCGTCGGACTCCGGAGGATTTCGCGGTGCTGTTCGATCGGCACGCCGCCGCGCTCCATCGGTACATCGCCCGGCGGCTCGGTACCGGCGAGGCGGACGATCTCGTCGGTCAGACCTTCCTGATCGCCTACGAACGGCGAGACCGCTACCGGGACTCACCGTCCGGCGAGCTGCCGTGGTTGTACGGCATCGCGACCAATCTGATCCGGCGCCGCCGCCGTGACGAGATCCGTCAGTACCGCGCGTACTCGCGATCCGACCCCGGCACGACCCCGGCCGGCCCGGACGCTCTCTCGGCCGAGGTCGTCGACCGGGTCGACGCGGAGACGACGTCACGCACCCTGGCCGGCGTACTGGCCGGCCTCCGGCAGACCGACCGGGACGTCCTCCTGCTCTACGCGTGGGAAGACCTCAGCTATCCCGAGATCGCCGCTGCCCTGAACATCCCCGCCGGGACGGTCGCGTCCCGCCTGCACCGTGCCCGTCGAGTCCTGCGCGCCGCGCTCGGCTCGGACTTCCAGGAGAACCGCTCATGACCGAGATCGATGCCCTCAAGCGCCTGCACGAAGACGTACCCCCGGCTGCGCCGCTGGCCCTCGCCCGCGCCCGTCAACGGCTGCTGACCGCGCAGCCTGCCGAGCGCCGCTCCACCGGACGTCGACGGATGGTGCTCGTCGGCGCCCTTGCCGGAACGCTGGCCGTCGGCTTCCTCGTCAACGACGTCGTCACCAAGACCGACGGGACGGTCGCACCCGGCGCGACGGCCGACGCCGGCACGTTCCTGGCGACTGCCGCCGACCAGTCGATCAGTGCCCCGGACGCACCGATTCCGGCCGGCCAGTACCGGCAGGTCACCCAGCGGATCCAGACCGGATGGAACTTCGGTCCGCGCAACACGTACCACGGCACTCGCCTTTCGGTCACCGACCTGTGGGTTCCGTCCACGCAGAGGCCGCCGTTCACCGCGATCGCGGTGCTCGGCGTCAAGCAGGAGTTCTCCAGCAAGGCTGCCGAGCAGCTCTGGCACCGGACCGATCCGCTGAACATCAAGCCTCAGAGGATCCGGACCGCGAAGGCCTGCGCCGTCCTGACCAACGGCGGCGTCCTGGTGCAGCCGACGGTGACGACGAACAGCTGCAAGGCCACTTGGCTGAACCCGTCGGCCGACTTCGTCGCAGCGCTCCCGAAGGACCCGGCCGCCCTGCTCGCGGCACTGCGGAAGAACGACCACAGCTGGCCCGGTCTGGGCAATACACCGGCACAGGGCGACTATCGTGCGTTCGAGCGCGCCGGGAGCATCCTGGTCTCCGGCTTCGCGACGTCGGAGCAGCGCGCCACGCTGTACAAGGCGCTCCGCAGAATCCACGGCATCCAGCTCGTACCGGACACGGTCAACCTGGACGGGAAGGCCGGCCGGGCGATCGGGCTGGTGGAGCTGTTCGGGATCCGCAAGGAGCTGATCATCGACTCGAAGACCGGCCAGTTCATCGGTCTTCGAGAGGTCGCCACGGTTACGGCGCCGCTCAACGGCGACGGCGACCCGATGCCGATCAAGGCAGGCGATGTGCTCAGCTGGACCTCGATCGCGAAGCGCATCACCCCGAGCCACCCCAAGGTCTGAAACACCACAACAGCAGAAGCTCAGACCGATACCTGATCTGGGCTTCTGCTGCAGGGGTCAGGTAGGTGTCACTCATCTGAGAGACACGCCCTAGCAGCTCAGCAGGCCCCGGCCGAGCCAGCTCTCCACATGAAGCGGCGAAGGAACAGGGAAGAAGAGAAAGTCAGAGCGTGGTTGAGTGCGTGGCTGGGTTCGCTGGGCGCAGAATGTCCAGCTTGCTGTCGACGTGCCACCATCCGCGCCTACGGCATTCGCTGACCGAGGCCGCTGGCGGGTTGTTGCGCTGCTGGCCGGTTGTAACCCGCCAGTGGCCAAGAAACCCGCCGCGGCGCTCCCCGAGGCGGCGGCATCGCCGCTCACCAGGCCTGGGTTCACCGAGCATGCTCCGCTGAGCAGTCATCCGCGAGCGGTGGCTCGCAGATGCCCGGCGGTAGCCGGGAGCTGCCGGCGGTAGCCGGTGGGTGGGAGTCCGGTCGAGCGGGCGCGGTGAGGAGCGTAGCGACGAGGCAAGTGCCCGCCGGGCGTGGGATGGACCAGCTCCACCGCTTAACCAGCGGTACGGCGCCGCCGGGCCGCGCCGATCAGTACGATCCCGAGCGTGGCCACCGCGGCGGCTGCGCCGATTGCGAGGCCTCGGCGTAGTCCTGGCGGCACGAACGTGCAGTCGACCCGGTCTGCCGCACCGGTCAGGGGAACGGCCATCAGGCCGCCGAAGTTGCGCGGGGTCTGCGCCTTGCCGCCGGCGACGCGGCAGGTCCAGCCGTCGATCTTCGGTACGCCGATGACCGCCCAGCCCTTGCTGCCCGCGGGCAGGGTCGCGTGCAGCGAGTGGCCGGTCGCTTCGACGTCGGTCGCCCCGGTCGTCCGCAGCTTCTTGATCGCGCTGTTCAGCGCCTGCTGGTCGAGGCAGCCGATCGCGTTGCGCGGCGGGATGCCCTGCGGGGCGTCGCCGAAGTTCACCTCGATCAGCACGATCCCGCTGGCGGGTACGGTGCCGAGCCCGACCATCGCGCTGCTGGTGTTGATCCCGGGCCGGCGCGTCGAGCTCAGCTCCCACCACCGGCCGTCGGCCAGCCGGGCGCGGCCGCCGACGCGCGGCATGAACAGGTACGCCGAGCTGCCCGGCTTGCACGCCGCGACCAGCTTGACGTCACCCGACGCGAACCGCGTGCCCTTGTACTCGGGCACCTCGTACACCGAAGACCCGAGCAGCCGCTCCTGCGCGGCGTACGCGTTCGGGGCGTTGGTGTCGAGCGGGACCGCTGCGTCGAGCCGGCGGCGTACGGTGACCAGCGGCGGCACCGTCGACCGGCTGATCCGCGGGGCGCCGTCGTCGACCAGCCGCATCCGCGCGCCGACCGAGAAGATCGCGTCCGTCACCGGGTTGTCGAGCGTGTGCGCCGCGCGGCCGTACCCGGACCAGCCGAAGCCGAGCTCGGTCATCATCTCGTTCACCGAGTGCGGCAACAGGCTGCTGTACAGGCCGGCGCCCTGCCCGCCGAGCAGGATCGGGTCGTTCGGCGTGATCGACGTGCCCGGCTCGGTCCGGTACGCGGGCCACCCGCCGGCGTCCCGCAGCGCGTCGTACCGCGCGGTCTGCTTGTCGTCCCACGGCGCGGCCGACGTGCTGAGCACCTTCGATCGCCGCTCGTCGGTGATCACCGCGGTCCACGTGGTCTCCACCGCCACGACCACCAGCAGTACGCCGAACGCCGCCGCGACCGGCCACTTGGTACGGCGCGTGCCCGGGATCCGCCGCAGCGTCCAGATGATGCCGAACGCAACCAGCGTCACGGCTCCGGACGCGATCAGCACGCTCAGCCAGTGCTCGGTCAGCAGCGGACTGCCGTTGGACAGTACGGCGATCAACGCCAGCAGCGCGCCACCGCACAGCAGCGCGACCGGACCGGGCAGCTTCCAGGCGACCGCTACCCAGGCGACAGCGACGACCAACCCGCAGAGCACGAACGCCTCGCGGTACTGGCTGCCGTTCGGGGTGTCGAACGCGTGCCAGAACTCCTGCGTCGGCGCCCAGCGGAACGACCAGGCGACAGCGACGATCGTGACCACCCAGACCGCCTTCGTCCGCCACGGGACGAACTTGTTGAACGGCATCGTCAGCGCGAGCAGCAGCGCGATCGTCCCGACGTACAGGCTGGCCGTCCGGCCGACGCCCTCGGACAGCGGCAGCAGCCGGGACAGGAACAGGTCGATCGCCGACGCGTGGAAGATCCCGGACGGGGACGGCGTTGCGGCCCGGTTCGTGGTGATGATCGGGAGCAGGATGGGCGCGACCAGGGCCATGCCGAGCGCGAACGAGACACCGTGCCGCACGACAGACCGGAGGCGCAGCGACCAGCTCAGGTCGCTGCTGAGCAGCCGGGCGAGCAGGTAGATCCCACCCGCGATCGTTGCCATGTAGGCGGTGTAGAAGTTGGACAGCCAGAAGACGGCCACGACCAGCACGCTCAGCAGCCGGTTGGTCCGGCGCAGTGACCACTCGGCGACCAGGAAGAACATCGGCAGGGCGATCAGGCCGTCCAGCCACATCGGCACGTAGGATCCGTCGTCGAGTGCCCAGCCGCAGACGCCGTACGAAACACCCAGGATCGCTGCAACCCAGCGGGGGCCTGGGCGCATCTTCAGAAGTGTGGCGGCCATCGCGGCCGCGGCCAGGCTGAGCTTGAGGGTGGTGACGACGTAGACGGCGAGATCGATCTGGTCCCGGGGGAACAGACCCACCAGCAGTGACAATGGGCTGCCGAGATCGACTCCGACGTCCGCGAGGAAGCCGACGCCGAAGGCGCTCTGCCAGTTGAACAGCAGGTCGCCCTGGGCCCGGCCGTGCAGGACGTCCCACAGGTGGGCGAAGAAAGGGACGTACTGCGTGCCAAGATCGTTGGTACTGCGGGACAGTGAACCGAAGGGAAAGGTACCGCGGATGATTCCGGAGGCGGCGAACACCGCCGCCACCACGACAGCTGCGACGGCGGCCGGCAACAACGCCGATCGTCGCCGGACAGTCCCTCCCTCGACGCTGTCCTCGGACACCATTGGCCGCCCCTTCGTTCCGCTCGTTCGGTCGCCAAAACTAGCGGGTAGTTCTGGTATGGACAAGAATCGCATCACTGTCGGTGTGCGGGGCGGACGGGGACGACGATGCGGTTGAGTCTGGTGGTGCCGTGTTACAACGAGGTCGAGGTGATCTCGCGGTTCCATCAGGCGCTCAGCCACGAGCTCGCGGCAATCGGCCGGCCGTACGAGATCGTCTATGTCGACGACGGTAGTTCTGATGGGACGCTCGACGCCCTGGTCGGGTTGGCAGCCGGCGACGAATCGGTGCGGTACCTGTCCTTCAGCCGGAACTTCGGCAAGGAGGCCGCGATGCTGGCCGGCCTGCGGTACGCGACCGGCGACGCCGTGGTGATCATGGACGCCGACCTGCAGCACCCGCCGGAGCTGATCGGCCGGATGCTGGCGGAGCACCAGCGCGGGTTCGACCAGGTGATCGCGCGGCGGAACCGGACCGGCGACCCGGCGACCCGGACGCTGTTCGCGCGCGCGTACTACTGGCTGATCAACAAGTGGGCCGACGTCGAGCTGATGGACGGCGTCGGCGACTTCCGGCTGCTGTCGCGGCGGGCGGTCGACGGGTTGCTCGAGCTGAACGAGTACAACCGGTTCTCCAAGGGCCTGTTCGCCTGGATCGGGTTCGAGTCGATCCTGTTCGAGTACGACAACGTGAAGGCGCCGGCGGACCGGAAGAGCCGCTGGACATTCCGGCGGCTGCTGGAGTACGGCTTCGACGGGCTGCTGTCGTTCAACAGCAAGCCGCTGCGGATGGCGATCTACGTCGGTCTGCTGCTGACCGCGGTCGCCGCCGGGTACGCCGTCTGGGTGCTCGTCGCCGCGATCCTGCACGGCGTGGACATGCCGGGCTACGTGACGCTGATCGCGGCGATCGTCGGGCTCGGCGGACTGCAGATGGTGATGCTCGGCGTGATCGGCGAGTACATCGGCCGGATCTACTACGAGACCAAGAAACGCCCGCACTACCTGCTCAAGCAGACCAACATGGACCCCGCGGACCGGCTGAACAAACCACCGGCCCCGGGCGGAAGAACCACCCAGGGCCGGTAGGACAGCTACTGCTGAGGATCAGGCGGTGAGCCGCTCCTCGGTGGAGGTCGAGAACAGGTGCAGCTTGTCCGGCACCGCCGCCAGGCGGACCGTCGAGCCCTTCTCGACCGGCATCCGGGCGTCGATACGCGCCACGATCTGCTGGTGCTCGTTGTTGTGCTCCGCGGTGCCGTACAGGTACGCGTCGGCGCCGAGCTCCTCGACGACGGCGACCTTCACCGGCAGGCCCTCGTCGGCGACCTTGAAGGCCTCCGGGCGAACGCCGACGGTCAGGGTCTTGTCGCTGCCGGCCTTGGCCAGGATGTCGCGGCCGATCGGGATCACGTAGTCCCCGACCTTGGCGCCACCGTCGGCGATGTCGGCGGTGATCAGGTTCATCGCCGGCGAGCCGATGAAGCCCGCGACGAACTTGTTCTTCGGGTTGTCGTACAGGTTCAGCGGGGTGTCGACCTGCTGGAGCAGACCGTCCTTGAGCACCGCGACCCGGTCGCCCATCGTCATGGCCTCGACCTGGTCGTGGGTGACGTAGACGGTGGTGACACCGAGACGCTGCTGCAGCTCGGCGATCTGCGTACGGGTCTGGACACGCAGCTTGGCGTCGAGGTTCGACAGCGGCTCGTCCATCAGGAAGACCTGCGGGTTACGGACGATCGCGCGGCCCATCGCGACGCGCTGGCGCTGACCACCGGACAGTGCCTTCGGCTTGCGGTCGAGGTACTCCTCCAGGCCGAGCAGCTTGGCGGCCTCGCCGACGCGCTTCGCCCGGTCCTCCTTGGAGACACCCTGCATCTTCAGCGCGAAGCCCATGTTGTCCGCGACCGACATGTGCGGGTAGAGCGCGTAGTTCTGGAACACCATCGCGATGTCCCGCTCCTTCGGCGGACGGTGCGTGACGTCGCGGTCGCCGATGTAGATGGAACCCTCGTTGACCTCTTCGAGGCCGGCGAGCATCCGGAGCGAGGTGGACTTGCCGCAACCCGACGGGCCGACGAGCACCATGAACTCGCCGTCCTCGATCTCGAGGTTGAGCTTGTCGACGGCGGGGGTGTCACCACCGGGGTAGATCCGGGTTGCCGCCTTGAACGACACAGTAGCCATGACTGATCTTTCCCTTCACCGGCAGGAACGTGCCGGACGATCCGAGTAAAGGTTCCCCCGGCCGGGGGAGTCCGCCTATCCTCGCCCGGCCCGGCTCGTCCTGACAAGGTGTACGGCGTGTGACGTGTCCGTTCTGTTCACGTTGTGGACACCTCTGTGCAGCCTGCAAGTTCTTGCAGGATCTTGCTGAAAAGTCAGCAGGGGCTGGGTACAGTGCCGGGCGTGAGCAGCAGAGCGCGGCTGGCGGACATCGCGGCCAAGGCGGGGGTCAGTGAGGCGACGGTCTCGCGGGTGCTGAACGGGAAGCCGGGGGTGGCCGACGACACCAGGCAGTCGGTCCTGACCGCCCTCGACGTCCTGGGGTTCGAGCGGCCGTCGCGGCTGCGGCGGCGGTCGGCGGGGCTGATCGGGCTGGTGATGCCGGAGCTGATCAACCCGATCTTCCCGGCGTTCGCCCAGGTCATCGAGTCGGCGCTGTCGCAGCGCGGGTACACCCCGGTGCTGTGCACGCAGTCGCCGTCGGGTGCGACCGAGGAGGAGTACGTCGAGATGCTGCTCGAGCGCGGCGTCTCCGGGATCATCTTCGTCTCCGGCCTGCACGCGGACACCGGCGCGGACCACGAGCGTTACCAGCTGCTGGTCGAGCGCCGGCTGCCGGTGGTGTTCGTGAACGGCTGGCTGCCGTCGGTCGAGGCGCCGTTCGTGTCGTCGGACGAGTACGCCGCGATGGAGCTCGCGGTGTCGCACCTGGTGGCCCTCGGGCACCGCCGGATCGGGTTCGCGTCCGGGCCGGAGCGGTTCATCGTCGTGCAGCGGAAACTGGCCGGCTACCGGACCTCGATGAAGGCACAGCTGGGCCTGCCGGACGAGGACCTGGACCCGATGGTCGCCCTGAGCATGTTCGGTGTCGAGGGCGGCGAGGCGGCCGGCCGGCAGTTGCTGGACGCCGGGGTGACCGCGGTCGTGTGCGGCTCGGACATGATGGCGCTCGGCGTCATCCGGGCCGCCCGGCAGCGTGGGCTCGCCGTGCCCGGGGACGTCTCGGTGGTCGGGTACGACGACGCGCCGATGATGGAGTTCACCGACCCGCCGATGACCACGATCCGCCAGCCCGTCCAGGCGATGGGCCTGGCCGCGGTCCAGTCCCTGCTGGAAGAGGTCCGCGGCCACACCACACCCCATACCGAGTTCCTGTTCCGCCCGGAACTCGTCGTCCGTGGTTCGACCGGCCCGGTCAGAACGGGTATCTGAGCCGCAGGCCGGGAGCTGTGGTCGAGTTGCTGGTGTAGATCCCGGAGATCTCGGCCGGCGTCAATGCGCGCGTGTACAGGCGGAGGTCGTCGAGCGCGCCGTTGAGGTTCTGCAGGCCGTCCAGGCGTTGCCCCAGGTGGATCTGGAACGGCCGTTTCGGGCTGACCGATCCGATGCTGCCCGTCGTCGTTGCGGCTGCCGCGCCGTCGACGTACAGGGTGAAGGTGCTGCCCTGGCGGCTCAGTGCGAAGTGGTGCCAGGCCTGGTCGTTGTAGGGCTTGGCGGTCTGGAGGGTGATCGCGGTCTCGCCGCTCTGGGCCAGTGCGCGCAGCCGATTCTTGGACGGTTCAGCGCGGAGCCAGAGCTGGGAGTAGACGTCGCCCTGGTTGTAGGCCCAGAGCAGTGGCTGGTCGGCGGTGCTCGCGCCGTACTTGAACCAGCCGGTCCAGGTGAAGTCGCCGCTGCTCACCGCGAGCTGCTCCGCGAACGGGAGCTGGACGTAGTCGTCGCTGCCGTCGAGCGAGATCGCCGTACCGAACCTGCCGGTCACTGACGCCGGCCCGCGCAGGTAACCGTCGAGGTTGTTGCCGGAGGCATCAGGTGTGGTGGGTACGCCGGTGGTGTTGCCGTCGGGCAGACCGAGATCGGACTCGGTGAAGGTCGTGAACCAGATGTACCCGTGCGACCAGTTGGCGGCCCGCTCGTAGACGAGCGCGACGGTGCTGTCGTCGACCCTGGTCATGTCGGTGTACGCCGCCATGCCGCTGTAGATGACGGTGCCGCCGCCGGGGTCGACCCATTCGGTGCCGCCCTTGAAGGTGGAGCGGATCGTGAGGTTCTCCCGGGTCGTGCCCTGACGGGTCTCGGTGGCGAGAAGCACACGGTTGTACCGGTCGCCCCGATCGGTGGCCCGAAGCTCGAGCGTCGACGCCTGGACGGTCGGTACGGCGAGACTCTGTTCGGCCGCGTCGGCGTGGAAGCCGGTGGAGAACGTCTGGCCGCCGTCGCTCGAAACGGCGGACGCGACCGTCGACGGGTTGGTGCCGCCCTCGTCGCGGGCGAACGCGAACAGGGAGCTGTCCGGGCGCTCGACGACGGACAGCTCCTGGACGCGGAGGGCCGGATCCGCGGAGTTGTCATGGGCTCCGAGGTGCCACGTCGTACCGCTGTCGTCGCTGTAGACCAGGGCGCCGCCCTTGTGGTCGCCGTCGGTGGTGGAGTAGTGCGTGCCGACGACCAACCGGCCCGCGTGCGGTCCGCGCCGCAACTGGATGCCGTGCGACGGGCCCGTCGCGTAACTGCTCCACTCCGGCAGTTTCACGCTGCTGGTGATCTCGCGTGGCGCGGTCCAGGTCGCCCAGTTGTCGTCGCTGTGCTGGGCCCACACAGTGTTGTAGTCGCGCGTGGTGAGCAAGGTGATCCGGCCGGTCTCGGCATCGACGATCGGGGCTGGGTTGTGCGCGGTCGAGTCCACGCCCGCGTGCACGGCCCGCGGCGCGCTCCAGGTCGCGCCGCCGTCGGTCGATCGCACCATCACGACGTCGTGCGTGCCGACGTCACCACAGGTCGGTTTCCGGCCCTCGGCGAACAGTACGAGCGTGCCGTCGTTCCCGCGCACCAGGGCCGGGATCCGGAAACAGGTGTACCCCGCGGTCCCGGGCGACAGGATCGCCTTTCCTTCCAGACCTGCTCCGTACGCCGGAGACGTCAGACAGGCCGTGACCATCACGAGAAGCGCAAGCACCACCCGGCGGAATCTCATGCGCACCAGTCTTCGGGAGAACCGGCGTGGAGCGACGGGTTCCGCGGCGTGTCGTAGTACGTCCTATGTCTTGCGGGAAAGCTCCGGCCCGGTGCCGTCCCCTGCCGGGCGGCTCCGGGCCGGAGGACTCGGGGGACTACTTGGAGGTGTGGAAGGCCGAGGTGCCGGCGGCGGCGAAGCCGTTGGCCCAGAGCTGGTTCACCTTCGAGCGCTCGGTGGAGTCCGGGTAGGGGTTGGTGCAGGACGGGCCGGGGCCGCCGCCCGACATCAGCTCCGAGCAGGGGCCGGAGTAGTGGTCGGGCAGGCCGAGCACATGGCCGGTCTCGTGGGCGACGATCCGGGTCTTGTCGTACTGCTGGGACTGCGCGTAGTCGATGAAGATGTACCCGCCGCCGTGACCGTCGGTGGACGCGTACGAACCGCGCGGGTCGTTGCCCTCGGTGTAGTAGAAGTCGTAGTTGCTGCCCTCGACGAGCTTCACGTTGCTCACCGACGAGTTCCAGATCTGCGTGCTGGAGGAGATCTGCGACGCGAACGTCGGCGCGTCGACGGCGTACGTGACGGTCACCGCGGTGGGCTTGCGGCCCGACTTCGCCTGCTGCGCCATCTTGGTCCGCGCGGACTTCATGACGGCGTCGTAGAACGCCTTGGTGGCGGCTTCGTCCTGCGGCGAGCCGACGTAGGCCGCCCGGGTGCTGGCGGTGGAGACGGTCTGGTCGGTGGCCGGCGCGGCAGTCGAGGGGGACGCTGCCAACGCGGGCACGGCCAGCGCCGCGGCGGCGAGCCCCGCGAAGCTGGTCAGGATACGGCGATGCGACATGGAGGGCCTCACTCCGGATCGGTGGCGGATAGCGACGGGCGGATCACCGATCGCTACCAACGGATGCTGCCAAGACTCACCGGATTTCGCATCGGATCGCGGAAAACCCTCGGGTTAACCCGCGAACCGGGCCGATCGTTCTATGCCATCCATAGCTTCGCGGTTATGAGTTGTCGTACGTGCCGAGGAAACCGCGCAGGTCGCTCGCGATCCGGTCCGGGTACTCGCCGTTCACCGCGTGCGACGCGTCCGGGTAGAACGCGACGGTCTTCGTGCGCAGAGCGCGCTCGGCGGTGCCGCGGGCCTTCGCCGGATCGTGCATCACCGAACGCCCGGCGATGATCGCGAGCACCGGCATCGGCAGCCCGGCCAGCTGCTCCTCGGTGATCCGGTGCGGCTGCGGCTGGCGGATCGTGTAGTTCTTCATGCCGGACTCGATCATGTCGGCCACCGGCACGTGCTCCACCGGCTTGCCGCCGGCCGTGTAGGAGTTGAAACTGTCCCGCCACGAGCGCGGCAACCACTTCACCGTGGCCGGCAGCGAGCGGATCACGACCTCGAGCGGCAGTCCGTCGTACACGAAGACCGCGTCCAGGGTGGTGACCGTCGCGATCCGCTCCGGGTGCCGGACGGCGAGGTTCATCGCGGTCCAGCCACCGATGGACAGCCCGAGGAGGTTGAACCGCTTCTCCGGCAGTGCGGCCAGGGTCTGGTCCAGCCAGGCGGCCTTGTCCGCATCGGAGGTGATCGGTCGGCTCTGGACGCTCATTCCGGGCTCGCCGAGCAGGTCGATCGCGTAGACGTCGGTGATCGCGAGCAGCGACTTCAGGTTGTCCGCCCACACCGGCGTGCCCGACGAGGTGCCCGGGAGCAGGACGAGCGGATGGTGGTTCCCCTCCGCGCCGGCGAACCGGTACGTGCGGACCAGGCCGAACTCCGTACGGATGTCGCGCACCGCGTCCGGAGTGGGGACCGCGCGCATCGCCGCGTCGTACTTCGAGCGGTAGTCGTCGTACCCGGACGCGCTGTTCCAGCCGCCGAGATTCTTGGGCATCGGAGCTCTCCTAACCGCGTGGTAGGTAATCCCACCCTACGGTAAGTTGAGGTCATGCCTTCAGCGCGCGGCCGGAACCTCACGTTCACCGAGGAGGCCCGCCGGGCGCAGCTGGTCGACGTCACGATCGAGCTTGTCGCCGATCGTGGGTACGCCGCGGCCTCGCTGGGGCGGATCGCGGAGAGTGCCGGCATCACGAAGGCCGGCGTGCTGTACCACTTCCCGTCCAAACAGGCCCTGGTCGAGGCCGCCTATCAGCACGTGCTGTCGGCGCTGGTGGCGTCGGTGGCCGCGGCGGTCGACGCGGCGGGACCCGTCGATGGTCCGTCGGCGTACATCCGGTCGATGGTCGGGCATCTGCGCGAGCGGCCGCGGCACGTGCGGATGCTCGTCGAGGCGATGACGTCGGTCGCCCCGTTGACCGATTCGAAGGCTCGCTGGTCCCCGGTCGCGGACCTGCTGACGGCGGCGCGTGCTGCTCGTGGGCTGGCGGGTGCGCTGGATGCACGGTCCGCCGCGCTGCTCGTCGGCGGCGGCATCGATGCGATCGTGGCCGAGTCGCTCGCCGATCCGTCGTACGACGCCGCTGCTGCTGCCGAGTTGCTGGTCGGCGTGGTGGAGCGTGGCTTCCTGAGTTAGGCCTCGCCGGGGATGCCGACGTTGAGGAGGCGGGCGCCGGGGCCGCGGGTGGAAAGGCGGTCCTCCTTGTTGTACAGGTTGCAGCGCTGGAGGCTGAGGCAGCCGCAGCCGATGCAGGAGTCGAGGTCGTCGCGGAGTCGCTCGAGCTCGGCGATCCGCTCGTCCAGGCGGCTGCGCCAGGTCTTCGAGAGCTTGCTCCAGTCGGCGCGTGTCGGCGTCCGGTCCTCGGGGAGCGAATCCAGCGCCTGCTTGATCTCAGCGAGCGCCAGGCCGACCCGCTGCGCCGCCTGCACGAACGCGATCCGCCGCAGCGTGCTGCGCTGGTACTGCCGCTGGTTGCCGGCCGTCCGCCGGGACGCGATCAGGCCCTGGTCCTCGTAGAACCGCAATGCCGACGCCGCCACCCCGGACCGATGCGCGATCTCCCCGATCGAGAGCCAGTGCTCTTTGCTGGGGACGTTCTCCTCACCCATACCGCCACCCTAGGACGGCATTCCAAAAACTCAACCATGCTTGAACTGTGTGGTGACGGGTGCCGGGAGCACCAGTTGTGCGGGTGGTCTGGTCCGCGGCGGGGTGGTCAGGGCGGTCGTCACGATCGGTTATACTTTTCTGGTGTCGGTGCGCGCGTCGCGTCACCAGAGATGTTCCCAGGCGCTCCGACCCGTCGGTTTCAGCATCCGGCTGAAGATTCCGGCGACATGGGTGCAACGCGATAGCACCCGCAGGTCGATGCCCGTCTCCTGCTGAGTACGTAGCTTGCCCGGTCATGTTTCGTGACCGGCGCTCACGTGCGGCTGCGATCCGGCGCCAATCGTCCGTGAATCCGAGAGAGAGTTTGCGTGACCCAGCACCACCAGCACGACGAGTCCGCCGACGGGCGGGCCAAGAAGCCCCGGCACAAGAAGCACCAGAACCAGTCGTACGGCGAGCGTATGGCCGCTGACGCGACGTACGACGCACCCCGCGCGGACCGGGCCCCGGTGAAGGGCTACCGCTCCGAGCAGCCCCGCCCCGACCGCGGCCAGCGCAGCCGTGACGAGCGTCCGCAGTACAACCGCGGTGAGCGCCCGCAGTACAACCGCGACGACCGGTCGTACAGCCGTGACGAGCGTCCGCGGTTCAACCGTGATGACCGTTCGCAGTACAACCGTGACGAGCGTCCGCGGTTCAACCGTGATGACCGTCCGCAGTACAACCGCGACGACCGCCCGCAGTACAACCGCGACGAGCGTTCGCAGGGTGGGCGGAGCGACCGGCCGCGGTTCAACCGCGACGACCGGCCGCAGTACAACCGGTCGCAGGACCGGCCGCGTTTCGAGCGGGACGACAAGAGCTATCGGAGGGACGAGCGAGTGCAGCGGGACGACCGGCGGAGCGAGCGGGCGGAGCAGCCGGTGGATCTCGGTACTGTTGCCGAGGACAACCAGTTCGCCGCGCTCGGGCTCGCGCCGCGGCTGGTGCAGCGGCTGGCCCGGGACGGGATCACCACGCCGTTCCCGATCCAGGCCGCGACCATCCCGGACGCGCTGGCCGGCAAGGACGTGCTCGGCCGCGGCCAGACCGGCTCCGGCAAGACCCTCGGCTTCGGCCTCCCGACGCTGATGCGGCTGGCCGGCGGCCGGACCGAGTCGCGCCGTCCGCGCGGCATGATCCTGGTGCCGACCCGTGAGCTCGCGATGCAGGTGCACGACGCCCTCGAGCCGCTCGCGCACGTGATGAACGTGTCGCTGAAGCTGATCGCCGGCGGCCTGCCGTACCCGAAGCAGATCGAGTCGCTGCGTCGCGGCGTCGACCTGCTGATCGCCACCCCGGGCCGGCTGATCGACCTGTGCGAGCAGGGCGCGGCCGACCTCGGCGCCGTGGAGATCGCGGTGCTCGACGAGGCCGACCACATGTGCGACATGGGCTTCATGCCGGCCGTCACCACGCTGCTCGACATGACGCCTCCGGAGGGCCAGCGGCTGCTGTTCTCGGCGACGCTGGACAACGACGTCGACAAGATCGTCAAGACCTACCTGAAGGACCCGGTGCAGCACTCGACCGAGTCCGGGCAGGCCTCGGTCAGCACGATGGAGCACCACCTGCTGGTCATCGAGCCGGCGCACAAGCAGTCGCTGACCGCCGAACTGGCGAGCCGCGAGGGCCGGACCATCGTGTTCGTCCGGACCAAGCTGGGCGCCGACCGGATCGCGACGCAGTTGCGCGACCGCGGTGTGATGGCCGCGGCCCTGCACGGCGGTCTCACCCAGGGCATGCGGAACCGGACGCTGGACCAGTTCAAGGACGGTTCGGTGCCGGTGCTCGTGGCAACGGATGTGGCCGCGCGCGGCATCCACGTCGACGACGTCGGTCTGGTCGTCCAGGCCGACCCGCCGGCCGAGCACAAGGACTACCTGCACCGCGCCGGCCGTACGGCGCGCGCCGGTGGCAAGGGTGCCGTCGTCACGCTCGTCCTGCCGCACCAGCGGCGCGGGATGATGCGGATGGCCGAGTCCGCGGGTGTCAAGGCCGAGCCGGTTCGTGCCCGTCCGGGCGACGAACTGGTGACCGAGCTGACCGGCGGCAGCAAGCCCTCCGGGTACCCGGTGAAGCTCCCCGCCCCGAAGCCGCAGCGCTTCAACAAGGGCGGCGGCAAGCGCTTCGGCAGCACCCGCCCGGGCCGCGGCCACGAGGGGCGCGGCGGCAGCGGTCCGCGCCGCGGCGGCAACGGCCCCCGCCGTACTGACGGAAAGTCCTACCAGCACTGAGCTGAGGCAAAGGTGGGCTGACACAGGCAACGACCTGCGTCAGCCCACCTTTTGTCGTGTCAGGTCAGCACCGCCCACAGGCGCGCGAGGATCGTGGCGATCTCGTCCGCGTCGAGCGGGACGAGCTCCAGCAGCAGCTCGCCGTCGGCCATCCGGTCCGTCATCACGTAGATCGGTGGTGTGCCGGCCTCGAGCTCGGTCGCGACGCGTTTGGCGTCCGGGACCGTCAGCCGGACCCGGGACACCTGCAGGCCGGTGGCATCCGGCACCGCCTCGGCCGTGAGGCCGGGGATCCGCGAGGCCGCGTCGACGAACGCGTCCACCTTCGCGAGCTCGTCGGCCTCCCACTTCATCCGGTCGAACGCCTGCCACTCCTCGAGCGCCGCGAGGACACCGACGATCGCCTCCTTCGTCGGCTTCATCACCCGCCCGATGCCCTTCTCCTGGGCGCGCAGCGCCTGCACCAGGCCCCAGCTCCCGGCCGCCAGCCCGGCGGTCGGCGAGCCCAAGTACTTCTGCCCGCTCACCAGCACCAGGTCCGCACCGGTCGCGAGCAGGTCCGCGATCCGCGGGAACTGCGCCGCGCCGTCGATGATCGCCGGGACGCCGCGGCGGTGCGCGGCCCGGATCGCGGCGACCAGGTCGATCGGCTCGCCGCGCGTCAGCCGCGACGACACCAGCATCAGGCAGGCGACGTCCGGGCCGTCGAGCTCGGCCTCCAGGTCGTCGATCGTGCAGCCGTCCTCGTCGCCGGCCAGGTCCACCTGTGCGCCGGCCAGCCGGATGCCCTGCAGGTTGGAGTGCCCGTAGTCGATCACGTGGCAGGCCGGCAGGATGACGCGGTTGTGCATGTCCGTTGCGTCCGGCAACGCGGCCGTCCGCCGCGGGTCGCCGCCGGTCATGGTGGCCGCGACCGCGAGGGTGATGCCGGCCGCGGTGCAGTGCACGACCGCGCCGGCCTGGGCGCCGGTGACCTGCGCGATGGCCTCACTGGCCCGGTCGCCGAGCTCGTCCATGTCGAAGAACTCGGGCAACGCCTGTGCGACGGCCGCCGCCACCCCGTCGGAGCTCCTCGACACCCCCAGCGGGGTGTACGTCCCCTTGGCGTTGATCACCACACTCAACCGATAACGATCGTGGATGCTCATGGTGTTGCCGAGCGTAGTGGTCACGGACAGCAATTGGCGAGAGTCTGAGCGTGCGAGTTATTGACCCGAAGCTACTCGTGAGTCATTCTCACTTTTACCGACCTGAGGAGGGAACCGTGCCCCGCCCCGCACTCCGAACCCGCCTTCGTACGGCAGTTGCAGCGGCTGCTGTCACCGCCGTCCTCGCGGCCCTGCCCGCGCCGACCGAAGCGGCCACGCAGGTCGTTGCCGCCAACACCACGGACTATTGCCTGGAGCAATGTCGCGACATCCTGCCGCCCGGGCAGAACGGCAACGCCACCTTCACGGATCTCCTTGCTTTCAAGGCGTTGGGGGTCCGTCCGGCGCACTTCAGCGACACGGTCAAGCCGTACCAGGACCTGGTCTGGAACTCGCAGGGCGTCACCGACGCGGGCCTCGCACCGTACTTCGACGACTCGTCGTACGGGGTGAAGCCGGGTGACGTGGCAAGCACCGTCCAGCCGCGCAGCGACGTGACGATCGTCCGCGACAAGTCACGCGGCATCCCGCACATCACCGGGACCACCCGGCTGGGCACGATGTTCGGCGCGGGGTACGCCGGCGCGCAGGACCGGCTGTTCGTGATGGACGTGTTCCGGCACCTGGGCCGCGGCCAACTGACCCCGTTCGCGGGCGGTGCGGCGGCGAACCGGGCGTTCGAGCAGGAGTTCTGGCGGACCGCGCCGTACACCGAGGCGGACCTGCAGCGGCAGTTCGACGACGCCGACGAGTTGTACGGCGCCGACGGCGTCAAGATGCAGCAGGACATCCAGGCCTGGGTGGACGGCGTCAACCACTACATCGACACGGTCGGCATCGCGTATCCCGGTGAGTACGTCGCCCTCGGGCTGCAGTGGCCGACGCCGCACTGGAAGGTGACCGACGTGGTCGCCACCGCGGCCGTGGTCGCGGGCATCTTCGGCACCGGCGGCGGGTCCGAGGTGACGTCGGCGCTCGCGCTGCTCGAGGCGCAGGCGAAGTACGGCGTTGCCCAGGGCACCAAGGTGTGGGAGTCGTTCCGGTCCCAGAACGACCCGGAGGCCAGTACGACGGTGCACAACGGAACGACCTTCCCGTACGGGACGACCGGGCCGAACCCGGCCGGCCGCGCGCTGCCGGACCGCGGCTCGGTCACGCCGGAGCCCGAGGTGATCGACCAGACGGCCGCGAGGACGGCGACCGCGGCGCCCGCGCCGAAGGGTGCGGAAAGCCTGCGCGGAATCTTCGACGGCGGACTCTTTCCGGAAGGTTTCGGAAAGAAGGGCATGTCGAACGCCCTCCTGGTTTCCGGCGCGCACACCCAGTCCGGCCACCCGATCGCGGTCTACGGTCCGCAGACCGGCTACTTCGCGCCGCAGTTGCTGCTCCGCCAGGAGTTGCAGGGCCCCGGCGTCAGCTCGCGCGGGATCGCGTTCGCCGGCCTGAACTTCTACACGCTGATCGGCCGCGGCCCCGACTACTCGTGGAGCGCCACGTCCGCGGGTCAGGACATCACCGACACGTTCGCCGTCCCGCTGTGTGAGCCGAACGGCGGAACGCCGACGAAAACGTCGCAGTACTACGTTTTCCGCGGCCAGTGCGTGCCGATCGAGCGGCTCGAACGGCACAACGAGTGGTACTCCAGCCTCGGGTCGTCGGAGCCCGCCGGGTCGTACACGCTGGTTGCCCTGCGCACCAAGTACGGCATCGTCACGCACCGCGGCACGGTCGGCGGCACGCCGGTGCTGTTCACCAGGAACCGGTCGACCTACGGCAACGAGGCGGGGTCGGCGCTCGGGTTCATGCAGTTCAACGACCCGGACAAGGTCAAATCCGCCGCGGACTTCCAGAAGGCGGCCGCGAACATCGGGTACACCTTCAACTGGTTCTACACCGACAAGGACTCGATCGCGTATTTCAACTCCGGTGACAACCCGGTCCGCGCGGCCGGCGCCGACCCGAACCTGCCGACCTGGAGCTCGTACGAGTGGCAGGGCTGGAACCCGGTCACGAACCGCGCGACGTACACCCCGGCGGCGCAGCACCCGCAGGTGGTCAACCAGGACTACCTGACCAGCTGGAACAACAAGCAGGCGCCCGGGTTCTCGGCGTCGGACGGTCAGTGGGGCTACAACGCGGTCTACCGGAGCCAGCCGCTCGACGACCGGATCAAGGCGGTCATCGGCGGCGGCCAGAAGTTCACCCGCGGCAAGCTGGTCGAGGCGATGGAGGACGCGGCCACCGTCGACCTCCGCGGCGACCAGGTCCTGCCCTATCTGCTGCGGGTTCTCAAGTCGGCGCCGATCACCGATCCGGCCGTCGCCGACGCCGTCGCGAAGCTGACCGCCTGGGACCAGGCCGGCGCCCACCGCAAGACCCCCAACGCGTCGTCCCGCACCTACGACAACGCCGACGCCATCCGCATCCTCGACGCCTGGTGGCCGCTGCTCGTCCCCGCACAGTTCAAGGACCTCGGACCGGATCTCTACGGCTCTTTGACTGCCAACCTGAAGATCGACGAGCGCCCGAGCGCGCAGGGATCCGCCTTCCAGAGCGGCTGGTGGGGCTTCGTCCAGCGTGACCTCCGCAAGGTCCTCGGCGATCCGGTCCAGGCGCCGCAGCCGGTCACGTTCTGCGGCGGCGGATCGCTCGCCGCGTGCCGGAGCACGTTGACCGAGACGCTGCTCGCGGCGACCAAGGTGCCGGCGTCGACGACGTACCCGGCGACCGCGGACTGCGCCGCGGGTGACCAGTTCTGTGCCGACCAGATCGCGCACAACCCGATGGGCGGCATCACCCAGGACCGGATCGCGTGGGTGAACCGGCCGACGTACCAGCAGGTGATCGAATTCCCGGCGCGGCGGGGCGACGACGTCAGCAACCTGGCGGCCGGGAAGACGGCGACCGCGAGCAGCTACGAGAAGGGCTGGTACAACTCGCCGCCGGCCCAGGCCGTGGACGGGAAGCTGGACACCCGGTGGGCCAGCGACTGGTCCGATCCGCAGTGGCTGAAGGTTGACCTCGGCAACGAGCAGACGGTCGGCCGGGTGGTGCTGCACTGGGAGGCCGCGTACGCCCGGTCGTACCGGGTCGAGGTGTCCCGGGACGGGTCCACCTGGCAGCAGGTGTACGCGACGACGGCTGGTGACGGCGGCCAGGACGTGGTTCGGTTCAGCGCCGTACCGGCCCGGTTCGTGCGCGTGACGGGCACCCAGCGTGCGACGTCGTACGGGTATTCCCTCTACGAGCTGCAAGTCTTCAGATGGTGATACCCCGGCGCCTGTCAGGATTGGCGCATGAACCAGAACTTTCCCCCGAACCAGCCGTATCCGCCGCAGCAGCCGGGTTACCAGCAGGGCCCGCCGGCCGGGTACCAAGGTCCGCCGCAGCAGGGATACCAGCAGGGTCCGCCGCAGCAGGGGTACCAGCAGCAGGGCTACGGCCAGCCGGCCCAGCCCGCCCAGCCGACGGCGCCGCACGTCGCCCCGCAGGGGTCGCCGTACCCGGTGCTGGTCTCGACCATGAACGACCTGCCCGGCTTCACCGTCGAGCAGGTGTTCGGCGAGGTCTTCGGGCTGACGGTGCGCAGCCGCAACATCGGGTCGAACTTCACCGCGAGCTTCCGGTCGCTGGGCGGCGGCGAGGTGCCGGAGTACACCCAGATGCTGGCCGAGTCACGGCACGTCGCCGTGATGCGGATGTGCCAGATGGCGCAGCAGATGGGCGCGAACGCGATCCTCGCGATGCGCTTCGACTGCAACGAGATCGCCCAGACCATGAGCGAGGTGGCCGCCTACGGTACGGCGGTCGTCGTCCGGAAGACCGAGCCGCCGCGCGCCCAGGACAAGACACCCGACGAGGACGATGCGCATGACAGCTGACCTTCACCCGGCGAGCGCAGCGAGCGAAAAACTGGTAATGCCGCCCGGTTTCCGGTGGGGGGTCTCGACGTCGGCGTACCAGATCGAGGGTGCCGTGACCGAGGACGGTCGCGGTCCCTCGACCTGGGACACGTTCTGCGCCGAGCCCGGCCGGATCCTCGACGGCGACACCGGTGCGGTCGCGTGCGACCACTACCACCGGTACGCCGAGGACGTCGCGCTGATGCGCGAGCTCGGGGTCGACACCTACCGCTTCTCGTTCGCCTGGCCGCGGATCCAGCCGTCGGGGAGCGGACCGGGGAACGCGGCCGGTCTGGACTTCTACGACCGGTTGATCGACACGCTGCTCGGCGCCGGGATCCAGCCGGCGCCGACGCTGTACCACTGGGACACGCCGCAACCGCTCGAGGACGCCGGCGGCTGGCTGTCGCGCGACATCACCGACCGGTTCGCGGAGTACGCCGCGATCCTGGGCGCCCGCTTCGCGGACCGGGTGCCGCAGTGGATCACGATCAACGAGCCGATGGTGCTCACGTTGATGGGGTACTCGCTCGGCGCGCACGCGCCCGGCAAGGAGTTGCTGTTCGACGCGCTCCCGGTCGCGCATCACCAGCTGCTCGCGCACGGCCGCGCGGTGCAGGCGCTGCGGGCGGCCGGTGCGCAGTCGATCGGTATCGCGTCCAACCACGCGCCGACCTGGCCGGCCGGCGACAGCCCCGAGGACAAGGAAGCGGCGGCGCTCTACGACAACCTGATCAACTGGTTGTTCGCCGATCCGATCCTGCTCGGTGAGTATCCGGCGGGGATGGGGGACGCGATGCCGGGTCCGGTCGCGGACGACCTGGCGGTGATCTCGACGCCGCTCGACTTCTTCGGTATCAACCACTACGCGCCGGTGTCGGTCGGCGTCGCGACCGGTCAGCCGGACACCGCGGCGACCGATGGGGTCCTGTTGCCGCCGGGGTTGCCGTTCGAGCCCCGACAGCTGCAGGGGTATCCGACCACGGACTTCGGGTGGCCGGTGGTGCCGGAGGCCTTCGGCGAGATCCTGCGGACCTTCAAGGAGCGGTACGGCGACAAGCTGCCGCCGATCTACATCACCGAGAACGGGTGCGCGATCAACGACGGGCCTGTCGACGGGGTGGTGTCGGACCAGCGGCGGATCGACTACCTGGACGGCTACCTGCGGTCGTTGAAGGCCGCGATCGATGACGGGATCGACGTGCGCGGGTACTTCCAGTGGTCGCTGCTCGACAACTTCGAGTGGGCGGCCGGGTTCTCGCAGCGGTTCGGGTTGGTGCACGTGGACTTCGAGACGCAGGAGCGGACACCGAAGGCGTCGTACCACTGGTTCCGTGACGTGATCGCCCAGAGCCGCGGGGACTAGGGGAATGCTTCCCGAGCCGGGGGTCGTGCCGTCCGCGCTGGCGGAGCCGACGGTCCGGGTGCGCGGCGGCTGGACGGCCGCCGTCGTGCTGGCGAACGTCGGCGTCTTCGCGGCCTGGCTCGGGCCGATCCAGGTGCTGCTGGCGAAGCAGTCCGAAGCCGTTGCACCGGGCAACAAGGAATACGTTTTCGGGCTGGTGACCGGCGTCGGCGCGGCGGTGTCGGTGGCGGCGAATCCGGCGTTCGGTGCGCTGTCCGACCGGACCACGTCCCGGCACGGCCGGCGTGTTCCGTGGGTGATCGCCGGTGCCGTTGGCGGGGCCATCGGTCTCGGGATCCTGTCCGGCGCACACGTGATCGCGCTGATGCTGGTCGGTTGGTGCCTGATGCAGCTGTTCGGCAACGCCCTCCTCGCCGCGGCCACGGCCGTCGTACCCGACCGGGTTCCCGTCGCCCAACGGGGTGTGGTCGGCGGCTGGGTGGCCATCTCCCAGGTCCTCGGCGCCCTGGTCGGAACGGCACTCGCGGCCGCGTTCGAGAGCTACACGCTCGGGTACGTCGCCTGCGCCGCGTTCCTGCTGGTTTCCGTGGTGCCGTACCTGCTCCGCAGCCACGACGTCCCGCTGACGGAGCGTCCGCCGTTCGTGCTCGGCGCGTTCCTGAAAGGCTTCTGGATCAGCCCGCGGCGCTACCCGGACTTCGGCTGGGCGTGGCTGACGCGGTTCCTGTTCAACGTGGGCAACGCGTTGGGCACGCTGTACCTCTTCTACTACCTGCAGGACAAGGTCGGCATCGACGACCCGGACACCGGCGTCCTGATCCTGACCGCGATCTACAGCGTGTGTGTGCTGGTGACCGCGATCAGCTCCGGACGATGGTCGGACCGGTCGGGCCGGCGGAAGGTGTTCGTCACCGCATCCGGCTGGGTGATGGCGGTGGCGGGCGTCGTCCTCGCGGTCTGGCCGACCTGGCCGGGCGCGATCCTCGGCGCGATCATCCTCGGCTCGGGGTTCGGCGTGTACCTGTCCGTGGACTTCGCGCTGCTGACCGAGGTCCTGCCGAGCGCCCGCGACCGCGGCAAGGACCTCGGCGTCATCAACATCGCGAACTCGTTGCCGCAGGTGCTGGCACCGGCCATCGCCGCGCCGATCGTCAAGCACCTGGGCGGCTATCCGGTGCTCTACTTCCTGGCGTCCGCGGTCACGCTTCTGGCCGGCGTACTCGTCACGCGGATCCGATCGGTGAGCTGAGCGGCCAGCCGCCCGTCGGCGGGTACGGCGATGTGCTCCAGACCGAGCCAGTCCGCCATCAGGTGGAGCTCGGCCGCCAGTTGCTCGACGAAGTCGGGTGCCCCCGGCTCGGCGGTGAGGGTCGGCACGACCAGGGTCGAGTTGGGCCGGTCGGCCTTGAGGTCGACGCGTGCCACGAGCTGGTCGCCGAGGAGGAACGGGAGAACGTAGTACCCGTGGACGCGCTGCGGCGCCGGCGTGTAGATGCTGATCCGGTAGAAGAAGTCGAACAGGTGGTGCGTGCGGTCGCGGTTCCAGATCAGCGGGTCGAACGGCGAGAGCAGCGCCTGCGCCTCGACCGGGCGGTCCTCGGCCTCGTGCCACAGGTACGACTGCTGTTTCACGCCCTCGACCCGCACCGGGACCAGGTCGCCGGCCTCGACCAGTTCGGCGATCACCTCGCGACCGGTTGCGGCAGGCAACGGGAAGTGCGCCTGGCCGCTGCCGCCGCAGAGCTCCTTCAGCGTCGCGACGCCCAGACCGCGCGCCGCGATCCGGACCAGCTCACGCCGTGCCTCGTCGGCGGTCGGCACCGGCGCGTCGAGCACGTCGGCGGGCAGCACACGTTCGGTCAGGTCGTAGATCCGCTCGAAGTGCCGGCGGCCCGCGATCGTCACCTGGCCGGTGCAGAACAGGTACTCGATCGCGATTTTCGCGTCCTGCCAGTTCCACATCGTGCCGGTGGTCGGATCGGGGTCCGGATCGGTGCGCTTGCGCCGGACGCCGTCCGGGCTCGCCTCGCCCGCGGTCAGCGGCCCTTGTTCGGTCACGAGCCGCAGGACCTGGTCGACGTACCCGGGTCGCTCCGCCGTCAGCCGGCGCATCCCGGCGACGACCGACCACGGTGCGGTCACGTCCGGGCTCAGGTCCTCGCCCCACACCTGCCGCTCGGCGGCCAGCATCCGCCACCGCAGCAACGGGAAGACGCTCAACGGGAGCAGCGCTGCCTTGTGACCCCAGAAGTACTCGAACAGCTCCCGGTCCGCACCCCAGCTCAGCCGGTCCAGGCTCGCCCGCGAGTAGTTGCCCACTCGCGCGTACGCCGGCAGGTAGTGCGACCGGCACAACACGTTGACCGAGTCCAGTTGCAGGACGCCGGCGTGCCGGATCGCCGTCCGCACCCGCCGTACGTCGGTCCGCCCGCGCGCACCGCCGAACCCCTGCGCCCGCAGGGCGATCCGCCGCGCGCTCACCACCGAGACGTCATCACCAACGGCCGCCATGAACCGAACCTATACGCTGTCGGGAACACTTGGACGCTGGAGATGGACTTGCTCACGCCCACCCCGCACGAAATTGCGCGCGCATTCGAGCTAGGGGATCCCGACGGCGGGCTCACCCACGTCCGGCGCGGCGATGCCGACGCGTGGCGGCTGGACACCTCCACCGGAAGCTACTTCGTCAAGGGATACCTCCAGGACGTGACCGACCAGCTGACGGTCGCGATGGCGTTCGAGGGGCGCGCGCTCGAGGCGGGCCTGGACATGCCGGAGCCGGTCGAGCCGGCCGATCCGGTGGTGGGATGGGCCGCCCGAGTCGAGGATCGGCTGTTCCGGGTCCACCGATGGATCGAGCCGTTGAGCTGCGCGCCCGACGTCGACATCTGGCTCGGCCGGACGATGGCACAAGTTCATCAGTTGGAGCCACTCGGCGGGGGAGACTTGCCTGAGTGGTGGCGGCAAGCGATCAAACCGCCCGCGGTCTGGGACGACTGGATCGCCGAGGCACCAAGCCGGGATGTCGGGTGGGCGGATCGGCTGTCGGACAGCCTTCCGCTCATCCACGCCGCCACCGCGCGCCTCGCCGAGCTCTGCGACAACGGAGTACCGGACCTCGTGACAACTCATGGCGACTTCAAGCCCCACAACATCGTGCGCTCTCTGTCCGGACCCGTCCTGGTGGATTGGGACAGCGTCCGCATCGACAGCGCAGCCCTGGAGGCAGGTCGCACCGCCTACATCTTCGGAGGGGGCGATCCCGAGCGGATCCGGGGAATACTCGCTGCGTACGTCGATGCTGGTGGTGCCCTGGCCTGGGCCGGCCCGGATCTGTTCCTCAGCGTGGCGAGAAATCACCTCCAGGTGCTGAGCGACCTTGTCCAGGCGTCACTTGGACAGACAGCCGCGGCCCCCTGGATGGGCGACCACCGAACAATCGACGCTGCTATCGGCAATCGCCTCCAAGACCTTTCCGGCAAGCTGGAAGGCCGTGCGGGCTAGCTGATGCCCAGCCGGGACCAGAGCCGCCACCCTCGGCGACCTGGGCGGGCACCGATCGCGGCGGGCTTATAGGCGGCCGTCTCCGCGAAACCACGGCCGACGGCTTGTGTTGCCTGAGAACGACTGAGAGGCGACCCTCAACGCCCAGACGGGACTAGGGTCCTGGTCGAAGATGACGATGAGTTCCGTGCGCTCGGATTCTCGCCTGGAATCCGTTCGCCTACTCGACTTCACCAGGGTCGTACCTCGTCGCCTGGCTCGGCGCCGCGCACCTCGGCCACAGTGAGCTCGTGGGCGCGTACGACGTGAACGTCTGGGCGCCTCATGAGCCGTCTGGCCTGCTTGGCATCCTGCGGGCCGCCGCGCATCCGCCAGGCACTCCCGTCGTTGTCGACCTACACGCGAGCATGTAGCGGCCGTGGCCACGTCAGCCAACCGCCGCTGGATCGAGCACATGATCACACTGCAGAGCTCGCACCGCTCCCCGGAAACGGCCGTCCCTGGGAGTCTCACCAACGTCGGAGTGAGAGCGCTGATCGCGGCAGCTCCGGACGCCGCAGCGCACGCTCTCTGGGCGGCATGAGCGCGCGGACGGATATCTGACAGCCACCGTCCGGTCCTAGGCTGCGACGGGTCGGCATGCGGCCACGAGGAGGCGAAACTGATGCACGCAGACGAAGGTGTGCTGATTGAGAAGTTGACGAGACTGGGTGTCGATGATCGGCAGGCCGCGGCGCGGTCCGAGATCAGTGAAAACATCCCCCAGTTGGCGTATGCCCGACTAGAACGACTCGTGCGGACGAATCTGCTGGGCCGACGCGAGAGCATGGACGTCTGGTGGACCAACCTTCAACGTGAGCGAGATCGTCGCCCGGGGTCACCCTCAACTGCTGTCGCAGAGGTGATCGGGAAGTGTCTCGCGGCCGGGATCACCTTGGACGAGCTGGCGGTGATTGTCGAGGACGTCGCGTCCGACACAGCGCAGGGCTTTGCATACCTCCTTGGCGACCCCCGCGACGACGAGCTTGACGACCCGAGCGACCTCCCGTCGTGGGCCCTTTGCGAGGTCAGCTCTGACGACGACGGCGCCAAGCTCACCGGCCGGACGATGGGCGCACTTCATGAATTCCTGGGGCCGACGGAATAGCGGCCGAGCGCGCGGGGAACTGCTCGCTCATCGGCAGATCCGTACGTTGCTCCCGACACGTGGACAGGGTTGTTGGCTGTCGCACGTCAGTTGGTGGAGATGTGTCGCGGATCTGTTGTCAGATCACAATCCGCCGCGGATCGCGAGCGGACTAGCGCCTGACGTCCTCGGCACTGGGCGATTGGGCATTGGCGGCGGTTCTGCGCGGCACGGTCCTTGGCGGGTTGGCCTGCTGGACGACGCCGGGCAGCGCGGCAACGTCACCGCCACGGGATCGCAGGCACTTGGGCCGTGGTGGCCGCGGACCCGTCGTCTCGTCGTCCGCGCGGTATTCATTCGCGGGCGGAAGCCCGCAGCTCGCCGGCGATAGCCGGCAACATCTCGGCGTTAGCCGGAAGCGGATGCACCGCGCTAAGCCGGGGGGAGGGTGGGAGCGCGCGTAGCGGGCGTGACGAGGAGCGGAGCGACGAGGAATCGCCGGCGTAGCACGCGTGGGCTGCTCTCAGGCGGCGATGGAGCCTGCGGGGGACGTCAGCCCTGGACCGTGGTGCCACCAGGTCACGAACCCGTCGCCTTGTCGTCCGCGCGGTGGTCGCTCGCGGGCGGCAGCCCGCAGCTCGCCGGTGATAGCCGGCAACATCCCGGCGTTAGCCGGAAGCGGATGCACCGCGCTGAGCGGGGGGGGAGGGCGGGAGCGCGCGTAGCAGGTGTGACGAGGAGCGGAGCGACGAGGAATCGCCGGCGTAGCACGCGTGGGCTGCTCTCAGGCGGCGATGGAGCCTGCGGGGGACGTCAGCCCTGGACCGTGGTGCCGCCAGGTCACGAGCCCGTCGCCTTGTCGTCCGCGCGGTGTTCGCTCGCGGGCGGCAGCCCGCAGCTCGCCGGTGATAGCCGGCAACATCCCGGCGTCAGCCGGAAGCGGATGCACCGCGCTAAGCGCGCGGAGGGTGGGAGCGCGCGTAGCGGGTGTGACGAGGAGCGGGGCGACGAGGAATCGCCGGCGTAGCACGCGTGGGCTGCTTGTCAGGCGGGGACGGGCTCGGTCTGGTAGTTGAGGTCCAACCGGCGGTAGGCCGCGCTCAGGAAGGCCAGCAGGACGACGACCAGCATCAACAGGCTCGCGGCGACGAACGCCAAGGCGATCCCGCGGGCCTGACCTGCGCCCAGCAGCCAACCGAACGTATCCCGACCGGACGCCGAGTCCATGTACGGGATCAGCAGGAACTGTGCAGCCGGACCGACCGCGAACGCGGCGATCGGGGTCGACGCGGTCTCGATGCTCTGGGCGAACCCGAACACCCGGCCCTGCTTCTCGAACGGGACCATCCGCTGCAGAATCGTCTGCTCGGCCGCTTCGGCGATCGGGATCAGCAGCAGGAAGCCGAACATCCCGAGCACCAGCAGCGACTGCCACTCGCGCACCGCCGTGCCCAGGCCGACGATCGCGATACCGACGTTGGCCAGCAGCAGCAACCGCAGCGGCGAGCGGCCGAGGCCGAAGCGGGCGACGAGCGCGCCGCCGGCGATGAAGCCGACGCTGGTGATGCCGAGGACGACGCCCCACGACTGGACCGAGAACAGGTTCAGCCCGTACGGGTCCATCAGCGCCATGAAGACGCCCATGATCAGGTTGTTGAAGGTGCTGAACAGGACCAGCGGAAGCAGCCCGGGTACGCCGCGCATCGTCCGCCACGCGGCGCGTACGTCGATCCGGCCGCGCTCGTGATGCGATGGCGTCGGCTCGTCGAGGTGGATCGCGAGCAGCAGGTGGACGAGCACCGCGACGGTGAACACGACGGCGATCGCGACCGTGCCGCCCATGCCGACGAACCCGACGGACAGGCCGCTGAGGACGCTGGTGATCAGGTGGGCGACGCCGTTGACCGTGCCGACCAGGCCGTTCGCCTTGTCGCGGCGGTCGGCCGGGACGAGCAGGGTCACGGCGGTCGAGAGGGCGATGCTGCGCAGCTGGCCGGCCGTGCTGCCGACCAGGACGAGCAGCGTGAACACCCAGAACCAAGCGCCGTGCCAGTCCGTGAGCCGGCGGCCGACCAGCGCGTACAGGACGCCGGCGAGCGCGAACGCGACGCCCGTGATCGAGGACGACAACGCCATCGCGGTCTTCTTGCGGTGCGAGTCGACGACCGCGCCGAAGATCGTCCCGGAGGCGGCCCCGATCAGCATCGAGACGCCGGAGACGACCGACGCCGCGAGCACCGAGTGCGTCACCAGGTACACCCAGAACGCGAAGCCGAAGCTCAGGAACGTGGTGGTCACGTTCGCGACCAGGGTGTTGATCAGCAACCGCCGGAATGTCGTGGTCATACTCCTACGTCGAACGCGGCTTCACGGAATTGACATGACGTCGCGAAGAACGGCGAAATCGTCCGGATCGAGCGGGACGAGGCCGCGGCGGAGCTGGTAACCCCAGTTCGCCTGGCGGGTGAGCTTCAGGTCGAGGTCGCGCAGCGCGGCCCGGCGTACCGGCAGGAACTCGATCCGCCGCCGCCACGGCTCGATCGTCCCGCGAGCGCCCATACTCATCGGTTCGGCCTGGTACGGCGCGTCGTCGGCGACCACCCCGAGCGCGGTGAACGCGCGCAGCGGCGACTTCTCGCCGTACCGCTCGGTCGGGGAATAGATCGCGAAACCGTCGCCCTTGCGGAGCCGGGCGACGCCGTACCGCTTGCCGTGGTTGAGCTGGATGAAACCGCCGTCGACGGCCCGCCGGGTGTGGTCCGCGGAGACCACACCCAGCCAGGCCTTGTTCAGATCGTTCATGCACCAACTGTCAGGCCGAATATGCGACATCTTTCGTCATAATTCGGCGGCGCAGTTTGCCGAGCAGCGGCGCCGCGATCAGCAGCAGGATGACGGCGTAGATGACGTACGCGACCGGGCCGCCGACCAGCCCCGAGGCGTCGCCGTTGGACAGCTGCAACGCCATCCGGGCCTGACGCTCCGCGATCGGACCGAGGATCACGCCGATGATCAGCGGCAGCACCGGCAGCCCGAACCGGCGCATCCCGAACCCGAGCAGGCCGAGCAGCAGGAGCAGCAGCAGGTCGAGCGGCTGCGCGTTCACGGCGTACGCGCCCATCGAGGCGAAGAAAATGATCCCGGCGTACAGGTACGGGCGGGGGATCTGCAGCAGCTTCGCCCAGGCCGGCGCCAGCGGCAGGTTCAGCAGCAGCAGGAACAGGTTGCCGATGAACAGGCTCGCGATCAGCGCCCACACCAGCTTCGGCTCGCGCTGGAACAGCAGCGGGCCGGGCTGGATGCCGTACGAGGTGAACGCGGCCAGCATCACCGCCGCGGTCGCGTTCGTGGGCAGACCGAGGGCGAGCATCGGCACCAGCGTTCCGGCGGCCGACGCGTTGTTCGCGGCCTCCGGTCCCGCCACGCCCTCGATCGCGCCGTGCCCGAACTCCTCGGGGTGCTTGGACAGCTTCTTCTCGGTCGCGTACGACAGGAAAGTCGGGATTTCCGCGCCGCCCGCCGGGAGCGCACCGATCGGGAACCCGTACGCCGTCCCGCGCAGCCAGGGCTTCCACGAGCGCCGCCAGTCGGACCTGCCCATCCACGGCCGGCCCACCGGGATCACCGTGCCCGGGTTCCGCCGCAGGTGCGCCGCGACCCAGAGCGCCTCGCCGACCGCGAAGATGCCGACGGCGACCACCACGACGTCGATCCCGTCGGCGAGCTGCGGGATCCCGAGCGTCAGCCGCTGCTGGCCGGTCACCTTGTCGATCCCGACCAGCCCGATCACCAGGCCGAGCAGCAGCGCCGCGAAGCCGCGGATCCGCGACGAGCCGAGCACCGACGTGGCGCCGGCGAACGCCAGCAGCATGATCGCCAGGTAGTCCGGCGCGCCCAGGCTGATCGCGAACTTCACCACCTGCGGCGCCACCAGCACCAGCAGCAGGGTCCCGATCGTCCCGGCCACGAACGACCCGATCGCGGCCGTCGCGAGCGCCTGCGCGGCCCGCCCGGCGCGGGCCATCTTGTTGCCCTCGATCGCCGTCACCACCGACGACGACTCGCCCGGGGTGTTGAGCAGGATCGACGTGGTCGAGCCGCCGTACATGCCGCCGTAGAAGATGCCGGCGAACATGATGAAGGCCTGCACCGGCTCGAGCCCGTACGTGATCGGCAGCAGCAGCGCGACCGTCATCGCCGGCCCGATCCCGGGCAGGACGCCGACCGCCGTCCCGACGGTGACTCCCAGCAGGGCCAGTAACAGGTTGAGCGGCGTCAGCACGTCGCCGAACCCGTTCAGCAGGTTCGTCAGGTTGTCCATCAGAGAATCCCTTGCAGTACGCCGGCCGGCAGGTTGACGCCGAGCCCGATCGCGAAGGCGTAGAACGTGATCAGCGCCAGCGCGACGGCGATCACCAGGTTGCGGACGTGGTGCCGGCTGCCGAGCGCGAACGCCGAGCCCCAGAACAGCACGGTCCCGCTGATCACCCAGCCCAGCGGCTCGATCAGCACCAGGTTCACCACGAACGCGGCGATCAGCAGCAGGACGGTGCGCCAGTCGACGGGCGACGTGACGTCGACGTCCTCGCCCTCCTCGGCCTCGCCGGTGCCGCCGCGCGCGACGTCCACGGCGTACAGCGCGGCCACCACCAGGAGCAGGACGCCGAGCACGATCGGGACCGGCTTCGGGCCGATCGGATCGTTGCTGTTGGCAATGTGCTGGATCCGGGCGGCGTCGGCGATCACCAGGGCGCCGACGACCGCCAGGAAGCCGCACACTCCGTACTGCGCACGATCCGGCCGCCGGGTAGCGGCCCAGCTCATCCGCGTCCTCGCTTCGCTCCGGGCGCGGATGAGGCACGATGCGGGCTGTGCTTGATGGTGAACTCGCTTCGCTCCTTCACGCTGCCAGCCCCAGCTTGGTCAGGATGTCGGCGACGGCCTTGTCCTGCTCGGTCAGGAACGTGCCGAACTGGTCACCGGTCACGAACGCGTCGGTCCAGCCGTGCTTCTGCAGCTCGGCCTTCCACTCCGCCGAGTCGTGCATCTTCGTCAGCGCGTCGATCCAGACCTTCTTGTCCGCGTCGCTGATCTCCGGCGGCGCCACGATGCCGCGCCAGTTCGTGAACACCAGGTCGATCCCGGAGCCCTTCAGCGTCGGCACGTCCTTGAGCGCGTCGATCGGCTGCTCGCTGGTCACCGCGAGGACGCGGACCTGGCCGCTCTCGACCTGGTCGAGGAACTCGCCGAAACCGCTGGCTCCGAAGGCGATCTTGCTGCCGAGCAGGGCGGGCAGCAGCTCGCCGCCGCCGTCGTAGGAGACGAAGTTGACGTCCTTCGGGTTGATGCCGACCGCCTGCGCGAGCTGCATCGGCAGCAGGTGGTCCGGGCCGCCCGGCGACGAGCCGCCGCCGACCGCGAGCCCCTTCGGGTTCGCCTTCCACGCGGTGACGAGGTCCTGGATGGTCTTGTACGGCGAGTTCTTCGGCACCACGATCGCGCCGGCCTCCTCGATCATCTTGGCGATCGGGGTGGTCTGGGTGAGGGTCGCCTTCGACTTCGACGTGTACGTCGCGCCGACCACGCCGAGCCCCATCTGCATCGCGAGCTTGCCGTTGCCCTTCTCGTTCACGATCCGCTGCAGGCCGACCGTGCCGCCGGCGCCCGGCAGGTTGAACACCTGCGTACCGGTCGCGATCTTCGCGTCCTCCATCACCTTCGCGGCGGTCCGCGCGGTGGTGTCGTACCCGCCGCCGGCGGTGTTCGGCACCATCAGCCGCAGCCCGGTCGCGGGCTTGCCGCTGTCGTCGTTCCCGGTGCCGGACTTGTTCGCGGTGGCTCCGCAGGCGGTCGCGCTGACCAGGGCGACCAGCGCGGTGGTGACCCAGAGCATCGGCCTAGACCTCATCGGCTGAGTCCTTTCAAGAGGGGATCAGGTGGCGACGATCGTGGACCTCCGGGGGTACGGGCGTCTGCATTGTGGCCGCAGCGGTGGTTGAGTTCATTGTGGTCACGAGGGGAACCTGAGTGAAGTGTGGCACTCGGGCGCTCGAGCGGTGATCATGCGGTGCGGAAGGCGACGAGGTGACAGAGGAGGTGACCATGGCGATCAGACTGCGGGGACGGCCAACCCTGGCCGGGCAGCTGCTCGTGCTGCAGTTGGCGATCGTGGTGGTCGTGCTCGTCGCCGTCGCCGCGGTCTCGCTCGCCCAGTCGGCCGCCACGTTCAACCGGGTCGAGGGCCGCCGGGTGACACTGCTCGCGGAGCAGCTGTCGGCGAGCCCCGCCCTGCGGTTCAGTATCCGCAACCCGGCGCCCGCGGAGATGCTCGCGCCGGCCCTGCAGACCAGCATCGCGCAGTCCGGCGTCACCTCGATCACGGTCGCCGACGCCGCAGGAAAGGTGATCGCGGCAACCAATGTGACGTTGATCGGGACCAAGCTCACATTGGGTGATCCTGACGTGCGGAAGGGCTGGTCCGGACAGCTGCGGGGCGACGACGGGATGGAGTTGGTCGCTCAGGTCCCGGTGCTGAGCGAGGGCAAGGACAAGTTCGGCAATCCGGACGGGACGCTCGGTGACCACATCGGCACCGTGATGGTCGGCGAGCGTTCTCCGTCGGTCCTGCAGCGGTTGCGGGGCGCGTCGTCGTACCTGGCGATCTATCTCGGGATCGCCTGCGTGCTCGGGCTGCTCGGGTCGTGGCTGCTCGCGCGCCGGATCAAGCGGCAGACGCTCGGACTCGAACCGCGGGAGATCGCCGGCCTGGCCGAGCACCGCGAAGCCATGCTGTACGGGCTCGCCGAAGGGGTCGTTGCCCTGGACCCCCATCTGCGCGTCACGCTGGTGAACGATGTCGGCCGGCGGCTGCTCGACCTGCCGTCCGGCGCGGTGGGCAAGTCGCTGCGTGACCTGGGGATCGAGGGGCGGCTGCGCGAGGTACTGGCCGGCGACGACGAGGCGCGCGACGCGGTCGTCGTACGGCGTGGACGGGTGCTGGTGATGAACCGGATGGAGGTGCTGAAGGACGGGCGGTCGCTCGGATCCGTGACCACGCTGCGGGACCGGACCGAGCTCGCGCAACTCGAGCGGGAGCTGGGCTCCTTCCGTTCGTCCGCCGAGCTGTTGCGGGCGCAGACGCACGAGTTCGCGAACCAGCTGCACACGATCTCGGGGCTGATCCAGATCGGGGAGTACGACGAGGTGGTCACGTACGTCGGCGCGCTCAACCGGTACCGGGAATCGCTCGACCTGACCGTGACGCGGCGGGTCCACGACACGACGGTCGCGGCTCTGCTGATGGCCAAGTCCTCCCTCGCGGCCGAGCGCCGGGTCGAGCTCCGGGTGTCCGAGCGGACCACGCTGCTGCGTCTTGATCCGGAGCTTTCCGCCGATATCGCGACCGTGCTCGGGAACCTGGTCGACAACGCCGTCGACGCTGCGGCCCAGTCCGGTACGCCGCTGTCGCCCGCGTGGGTCGAGGTCGAGCTCCGGCAGGACGCGACGAGCGTGGAGATCGTGGTCCGCGACTCCGGCCCCGGCATCGCACCGGAGCTGGCGCAGGAGGTGTTCGCGCACGGCTTCACCACCAAGGCCGCGGCCGAGGGCGAGCGCGGGATCGGCCTGGCGATGACGCGCCTGATCTGCCGGCGCCGCGGCGGCGAGGTCGCGGTCACCAACCTGTCCGAGGGCGGCGCCGCGTTCGTGGCGCGGATGTCGACCCAGCGGACCCCGGAAGGAGCCCGATGATCACGGTCCTGGTCGTCGACGACGACTTCATGGTCGCCCGCATCCACCGCGGGTTCGTCGACCGGGTCGACGGTTTCGAGGTCGTCGGCACGGCGAACTCGGGCGACCAGGCGGTCGCCGCGCTCGCCGACCTGACTCCCGATCTCGTCCTGCTCGACCTCTACCTCCCCGACGTCTTCGGCCTCGACCTGATCGCCCGGCTGCGCGCCGTCCGGCCCGACGTCGACATCCTCGTCATCACCGCCGCCCGCGAGGCCGACGCGGTGCGCGGCGCCGTCCGGCAAGGGGTCGTCAACTACCTGCTGAAACCCTTCGGTTTCGAGGACCTCCGGACCCGGCTCCAGGAGTACGAGCGCCGCCGCGCCAGCGTCCCCGACCAGGTCACCTCCCAGGCCGACGTCGACCGCGTCCTCGCTCCCACCCGCCAGTTGGTCAACCGCCTCCCGAAGGGCCTCAGCCAGGAGACCGCCGACCTGGTCACGTCCGCCCTCCGCGCCACCCCCGACAGCCTGTCGGCCGCCGAATGCGCCGAAAAAGTAGGCATCTCGCGCGTCAGCGCCCGCCGCTACCTCGAGTTCTACGCCGCCCAAGGCCGAACCGACGTAACCCTCCGCTACGGCACCACCGGCCGCCCCGAACGCCGCTACACCTGGAGAGCCTGACGGCTTCAGTGGGAGGAGTCGGCGGCGCGGGCGGCTTGTTCGATCTGGGCGCGGTGGGCCGGCCAGTCGATGTCGGGGTCGGTGTCCGCGGTGTTGTCGAGTTGTTCGCGGAGGATGTCGGCGTGCCCGGCGTGACGGTTGGTTTCGGTGAGGACGTGGACCATGACGTTGAAGAGCATCACCTCAGGCCGCGGCCACCAAGGGACGGTGGCCCGGGCGTCGATCGGGAGTGCGGTGATGGTCGCGTCGGCGTGCGCGCAGGCGCGGTCGTAGTTGGTGAGGATCTGCGCGCGCGTCTCGTGCTCGGTGACCCAGAGGTGGTCGTGGCTCGCGTAGCCGGGGTCGGTGAAGCTCGGGAGCGGGTCGGCGTACGGGCGGTCGAAGATCTCGCCCAGGTAGCGCGCCTCGGTGATCGTCAGGTGCTTGATCAGGCCGAGGAGGTTGGTGCCGGTGTGGGTGAGCGGCCGCCGTACGTCGTACTCGGACAGGCCGTCGACCTTGGACACCAGGGACTGGCGCACCCAGCGGAGACTGTCGTGCAGGTAGCCCTTCGCGAACTCGTCGATCATGCTGCCCGGCTAGTCCTCGACCAGTTCTACGGAGGCGGCGTGGCGTTCGGCCAGGGCGTGGTAGACGGTGGCGTTGTGGTCCACGAAGAGCTTGGCGGTGCCGTCCAGCGGGATGATCTTCTTGGCGGGGCTGCCCATGGCGACCGACTCGGGTGGGATCACCGAGCCGGGTGTGACGGTGGAGCCGGCGGCGACCAGTGAGCGCTCGCCGACCACCGCTCCGTCCAGGACGATCGCGCCGTTGCCGACGAGGGCCTGTTCACCGATGGTGCAGTCGTGGACGAGGCACTGGTGGCCGACGGTCGCGTTCGGGCCGATCTCGCAGCCGTTGTGGCCGACGTGGATGACGGTGTTGTCCTGGATGTTCGCCCCGGCGCGGATCGTGATCGTGCCGAGGTCGGCGCGGATCACGGCGCCGTACCAGATCGACACCCCGGCCTCGACGACGACGTCGCCGACGAGGGTGGCGGTCGGCGCGATCCACGCGTCGGGGTGAACGGTCGGACGCTTACCTTCGAACGAGTACAGCGGCATGCAGCACAGCCTAGGTGAGCGTGGTCCCGCTCGCCGCCGAGGCCTCCGGCCCCAACTAGGGTGTGCGGATGCGTAAACCAGTCGCGGGCTTCGCAGCGTTCGGTCTGTTCTGGGGCGCGTGGGGCGCGATCCTGCCCGCGATCCGGGCGGGCGCCGGGGTGAGCGACGGTGAGCTCGGTGTGGCGCTGCTGATGATCGGGCTCGGGGCGCTGGTGTCGATGCGGCTGACCGGCTACCTGATCGACCGGTACGGCGGTGTCGTGCTGCCGGTCGTGATGGTGCTGTTCGCGCTCTGCGGCGTACTGCCGGCGCTGGCCGGATCCGTCGTCTCGCTGAGCGCCGCGCTGTTGTTGCTGGGAGCAACCTCTGGCGCGACGGACGTGGCGATCAACGCGGCCGGATCGCATGCCGAGGCAGTCACGCAACGCCCGGTGATGAACCTCGCCCACGGCATGTTCTCGGTCGCGGTCGTGGTGGCCAGCCTCGGTACGGCGGGGCTCCGGGCCGCCGGTGCCGGCGCGCTGCCGGTGCTCGGTGGCGCGGCGGCGCTGATCATGATCACCACGATCGTCGCCCTCGCGCCCGGAGCAACGAAGACCGTCCGGACGGCCACCAGCGAGAAGCCGGAGCGCGCCGGACTGCAGCCCGTGCTCCTCGTCCTCGGCGCGCTGTGCGCACTCGCCTACCTGGTCGAGAACGCCTGGCAGAGCTGGAGCGCCGTCCACCTCGACACCTCACTCAACGCCCCGGCAGGCCTCGCGTCGATCGCACCGGCGGTCTTCGCCGCGGCAGCCGCCACCGGCCGCTTTGCCGGCAACGCGTTCCTGAAGCGCATCCAGCCGGTACCGCTCCTGGTCATCGGCGCCGCTGTGGCCGCGATCGGATCGCTCGTCGCGGCTTCGGCTGGCACCCCGTGGGCGGCACTGACCGGTATCGGAATCGCCGGCCTCGGTACGTCGGTGTGCGCGCCGACCATCATCGGAATGGCGGGCGCCTGGGCCGGGCCGGAGCGTCGCGCGGGGGCGATCGCGGTGGTGACCACGATCGCCTACCTCGGCTTCCTGGTCGGCCCGGCGGCCGTCGGCGCGCTCTCGTCGGCCTGGTCGCTGCCGGCCGCGCTGGCGAGCGTCGCCGTACTCGCGGTGGTCGTTGCTGCCCTCGCCCCGGTCGCGGGGCGGCTGGTCGGGAGCCGGATTCGCCCGACGGTGAAAGGGATGTGAAAGAGCCTGGTACGAGGCTACGGTGACAGGATCGATCGAGGAGGGTGGCATGACGGAGATCGCGAAATCGGGTGCCGCGGTGATCAGCCGGGCCGACGGGCGGGACGACGGCGAGGAGTGGACCGAGAACTACACCGAGCTGCCGGGTGGTGCCGGAGTCTCGCTGATTCTCGAGTCGACCACGCAGGAGGGTGTCGGGCCACGGCTGCACCTGCACCCGTACGCCGAGACGTTCATCATCCGGCGTGGTTCGGCGACATTCACCGTCGACACCGAGGAGATCGTCGGCAAGGCCGGCCAGATCCTGGTGGTCCCGGCCGAGACGCCGCACAAGTTCCGGACCGGCCCCGGCGGCTACGAAGCGGTGCACATCCACGCCAACCCGACCTTCGAAACCACCTGGCTGGAGTAGCTACTCCGGGGGAGTGAACGCGGCCAGCAGGGTCGCGGTGATGTACGGCGCGGCGTCGTCGGAGGTGATCCGGCCGGCCTGGATCTCGGTGGCGGCGCCGTGCATCACGTTGTGCATGACGCTGACCAGCCATGACGTCGGCAGGTCGGTGCGGAACGCTCCTTCGGTGCGGCCGCGTTCGAGCAGCCGCTCCACGCGGGCCATCGGATCGGCGTGCAATTCACGCACGCGGCCGGGCGGCAGCGCGTCCTGAGCCGCCATCAGCAGCGCCCGGTACTGGTCGACCAGGTGCCAGCTCGACTCGATCAACCGGGTCAGCGCCGCCCGCGGGTCCCCGCTCAGATCGACCTGCCCCAACGTCTCCTCGCCGGTCGCGATCGCCTGCACGAACACCGCGTCGACCAGCTCGGCCCGGGACGGGAAGTGCCCGTACAGGGTCACGCGCCCGACGCCGGCCGCCTTTGCGATCTCCGACGTGCTGACCGCCGGATCGCGGCTCAGGCACTCGGCCGCGGCGGTCAGGATCGCCGTGATGTTGCGCTGCGCGTCCGCGCGTCTGGTGGTGACAACCATCCGGGACCTCCCTGATCTTGAACACCACTGTACGAATTCCTCTTGTCGAACACCAGTGTACGAGTTACCGTACCCGCATAACCCGTACACACATGTTCAACTTAAGGACGAGACCATGACTCAACCCGACCCCCGGCGGTGGCGACTGCTGGGGCTGCTCGCCGTCGCGCAGTTCATGCTGATCCTCGACGTCACCGTGGTGGCGATCGCGCTGCCGAACATCGAGACCGACCTGCACCTCCAGCGCGAGACCCTGACCTGGGTGGTCAGCGCCTACACACTGATGTTCGGCGGCCTGATGCTGCTCGGCGGTCGCGCCGCCGACCTGTTCGGCTCCCGTCGCGTCGTCCTGACCGGCCTGATGGTGTTCACGCTCGCCTCGCTCGTCACCGGGCTCGCCACCGGGCCGGGAGTCCTGCTGGGCGGCCGGGTCGCGCAAGGCATCGGTGCCGCGATGCTCTCGCCGGCGGCGTTGGCCGTCGTCACGAAAACGTTCGACGCGGAGGAGCGCAACAAGGCCCTCGGTATCTGGTCGGCGATGGGCGGTGGCGGCTCCGCGATCGGGGTACTGCTCGGCGGTCTGCTCACCGCGGGTCCCGGCTGGCAATGGGTGTTCTACATCAACCTGCCGATCGGGCTGGTCGTGTTCGCCCTGCTGCTCCGGATGCTGCCCGTCGACCGTCCGAGCGAGCAGCCGGGACGCCTCGACGTACCGGGTGCGCTGCTGGTCACCGCCGGCACGGGTACGGCGATCTACGCGCTGATCAACGCCGGCGACCACGGCTGGCTGTCGGCCGCGACGCTCGGCACGCTGGCCGGAGCCCTCGTGCTGTACGGCGTGTTCGCCTGGGTCCAGCGCACCGTGCGGTCGCCGCTGATGGACCTGCGGATCTTCAGCCGTCGCCCTGTCACCGCCGGCACGTTCATGATCCTGGTCGCGACCGCGCTGATGATCTCGATGTTCTTCCTCGGGTCGTTCTACCTGCAGCACTTCCAGCAGTACGGCGCCCTGCGCACCGGCCTGCTGTTCCTGCCGGTGGCGGTCGCGGCGATCGTCGGCGCCCAGGTGGCCGGGCACCTCGTCGGCCGGACCGGTGCGCGGCCGGTCGCGATCGCCGGGTTCCTGATCACCGCGGCCGGGGTGGCTGTCCCCGCGATCTGGGAGGGTACTGCCGTGGTCGTGATCGGGATGACCGTCGGGACGGTCGGGCTCGGTGCCACGTTCGTGGCGGCGTCGACCACGACCTTCGCGCAGATCGACCATCGTGAGGCCGGGCTGGCGTCCGGGATCCTCAGCACGTTCCACGAGTTCGGCGCGTCGCTCGGCGTCGCTGTCGTGTCGAGTGTCGCGGCGGCGAGTCTCGCGGGGACGGTGTCGACCGGTTTCACCCGTGGGTTCACGTTCGCCGCGGTCACCGCGGCGGTCGCTGCAGTCCTCGCGCTGGTCGTCGTACCGGCGTTCAAGCCTTCGACCGGAGGGGTTCATGTCCATTGAGATCCGCCGCGCTGCCGTCGCGGATGCGGAAGCCGTGCACACGATGCTGGGGGAGCTGGCCGACTACCAGGACCAGGGCGCGTACATGACCGCGAGTGTCGCGGACTGGCAAGGGTTCCTCGGGCGCGAGGAGGTGGTCGTGCTGATCGCGGAGGTCGACGGCGACGTGGCAGGCTACGTTTCCGCGCTGCGCCGGCCGTACCTGTGGGTGGGCGGTGACCAGTTGGCGTTGGACGACCTCTATGTCCGGGAGCAGTTCCGCGACGCGGGTGTCGGACGGCAGCTGATGCTGGGGCTGGCCCGGTTGGCGCTGCCCGACCGGCTGCCGATCGGCTGGGGGCTGCGTCTGGAGAACACGGCCGGATACCGCTTCTACGAACGCCTGGGCGCCAAGCTGGTCACGAAGACCGTGGCCGGCTGGAGCCCGGAGGCGTACGAGCGTCAGCTGAGCGAATAGGTCGCCGCGACCGGAAGGTGGTCGGACGCGAAGCTCACCGGGACCGTGACCGCGGTCGTCACCAGCTGCGAACTGTGCAGCTGGTAGTCGATCCGCTTGGTCGGCAACGGCACGGGACTGGTGAGCCCGAGTCCGAAGCCCTTCTCCGGCCAGGTGTCGGTCCAGTGCGTCGTCAGCGTCCTGACCTCGGTCGACGTCGGTACGGCGTTGAAGTCGCCGACCAGCAGCGTCGCCTCCGCGGCGTCCTTCAGCAGCGCGACGATCGCGTTCACCTGCTCCAGGCGCTCGCCGTCGTTGATCGTCGTGAGGTGCGTGTCGGCGAAGCGCAGCGGCGTACCGTTCACGTCGATCAAGGCCTCGAGCAGACCGCGCTGCTCACTGCCCGCGTGCAGCGGCAGCAGGCTGTTGCGGGAGTCGACGATCGGGTGCTTCGACAGCACGAGCGTCCCGTACTGCCGGCGCGGCTTGCCCGGCTCCGCGGGATCCCAGTCCAGGTTGGCGGCGAAGACGTAGTTCATCTTCAGCCGCGCCGCCAGCCAGGCCGGCTGGTCCACCCAGTTGCTGCGCGCGTCGAAGAACTTGTCGACCTCCTGCAGCCCGACGACCGCGGCGCCCGACGCCTCGATCGTCTTCGCGACCCGCTCCAGATCGAGCTTGCCGTCGACACCCGCGCCGTGGTGGATGTTGAACGTCAGGGTCTTCACGGTCGTGGCCTCCACCTTCGCGTGCGCGGTCAACGGTGACACGACAAGAAGTAGACACCCGGCCAGCGCGGCAAACATCCCCGATCGACGCATACGCGCAGTATTTCCGAGTACCGGGTCATTTTCCGGAACGGAAAGCTCCACGGCCGCGGGCTTTCCGGAACGGCATGGTCGTCCGGCAGGCCGTTTCCTAGCGTGAGCCGGGTGCGAAGAACCGTTCCGCCGCAGGCCTATTTTGTCGTCAGCGCGACCTTCCACTACCTCGGCCCGGCGCTGGCGGTGCTGCTGTTCGCGCGCATCGAACCGCTCGGCGTCGCCTGGCTGCGGATCGCCGCGGCCGGTCTGATCTTCGCGATCTGGCGGCGTCCATGGCGGGCCTGGCGGGCGCTGGACATGCGGACCCGGGGATTGGTCGTCGCGTGGGGTGCGGTGCTCGCGTTGATGAACAGCTGCTTCTACCTGGCGATCGACCGGATCCCGCTCGGCACGGTCGCGGCAGCGGAGTTCGCGCCGGTGATCGTGCTGGCGGCGATCGCGGTGCGCAGCGCGCGGAACGTGCTCGCGGTCCTGCTCGCCGCGGTCGGCGTCTACCTGCTGACCGACATCCGTCTGTCCGACGACTGGGCCGGGCTGGTCTTCACGGCGTCGAACGCGATCCTGTTCGCGGCGTACGTCGTCCTCGGGCATCGGGTGTCGCGGGCGGCGAGCCTGCGAAGGATCGACGGACTCGCGCTCGCGATGGGCACGGCGACGGTGCTCGCGCTACCGGTCGGTGCCTGGGCTGCGGTTCCGGCCTTCGCCGACATCGGCCTGCTGGCCGCGGCGGTCGGAGTCGGCGTCTGCTCGTCGGTGATTCCGTACGTCGCGGACCAGTTGGCGATGGCGCGGTTGCAGCGGTCGACGTTCGCGTTGATGCTGGCGTTGCTGCCCGCCACGGCGACGGTGATCGGTGCCGTCGTCCTGCGACAGATCCCACGGCCCGCCGAGGTCCTGGCGGTCGCGATCGTCGTCGCCGCGATCGGGCTGCATCGCGAAGCTGCCTAGCCCTGCCCGGCGGCCGGTCGCACGTTGTGGTTGCCGGAGAACACGTTTTCCGGGTCGTACTCGCGCTTCACCGCCGCCAGCCGGTCGTACGTCGCGGCCGGGTAGACCGCGGCGACGTCGGCGTCCTCGGCGCCGGACAGGAAGTTCGCGTACGCGCCGCGGAGGTGCGGACTGAGGCGGTCCCACAACTGCTGCCGGGCCGGACGCGTCGCCTCGATCACCGGCGGCGGACCGATCGTGGTGGTGATGAACATCAGCTCCGCCTGACGGTGCGCGTACGCCGTCGCGTCGTCCGCGACCTGCGCCACCGCGCCGCCGACGCTGCGCACGGCGATGACCGGGGAGCCCTGCGACGTGCCGGTCTCGGCGAGGATCCGCAGGACCTCCGGCACGGAATCCTTGTCGACAAAGGCACTCCGGGTGACGAGCTGGATGCCGGGCGGCGGCACCAGGCCGTCGACCAGCACCTCGGCGTACGGCGTCAGCGCGACGTCGTCGGCGATCACGGTACCGAGCGCGCGGATCGGGTCGATCGCCCGCGCGGCGAGCTCCGCGTCGTCACCGTCGTACGCGACCTGGATCTCCAAGGGGGCTTCCGGGCCGCCGAGGAACGGGTTCGCGAACGCCGCGATCGAGCTCAGCTCCGCGGGCGCCGTCCGCAGGTACTCCGCCCACCGCGGCAGCACGTCCGCGATCTCGGCGGCCGGGAAACTCAGCTTGCCGAAGAAGATGTCCGTCGTCGGGTGCGCCGCGAACTCGAACGCGGTCACGACCCCGAAGTTCCCGCCGCCACCGCGAACCGCCCAGAACAGCTCGGGGTTCTCGTCCGCGGATGCCCGGACGACGTCGCCCGCCGCGGTCACGAGCTCCACCGCGACGAGGCTGTCCAGCGCCAGGCCGTACTTGCGGACCTTCCAGCCGATGCCGCCGCTCAGCGTCAGCCCGCCGACGCCGACGCTCTTGGTGTCACCCGACGAGATCGCCAGCCCGTGCGGCGTCAGCGCGGCCGCGACCTGTCCCCAGGTGGCGCCGCCGCCGATCCGGACGACGTGCCGCTCCTTGTCGACCAGCTCGATCCCCGCCAGCCGGCCGAGATCGATCACCACCCCGCCGTCGTTCGTCCCGAATCCTGGGAAGGAGTGTCCACCGCCGCGCACCGCGAGCGGCAGCCCGCCGGCAGCGGCGTACCGGACGGCCTTCTGTACGTCCTCGACGCTCGCAGGCCTGAGGACGTACGCCGGGCTGCCCCCGACCAGCACGGTCCGGCTCGCGGCGTCGTACCCCTCGTCCTGCGGCCCGACGATCTCGCCGGCGAATCCTTCGACTACAGCGCTCATGACGTTCCCTTTGCGTTTGCCCTCATCGAACAAACACCTGACGCTCGCCGCCGCCCGGATGTGACGTGACCAACCAGACATCACACACCGGGGGCCTATTTCGTCAGGGGTGTCGATTTCCGCGCGGGCCGGTCGACGCAGGGGTGAGAGTCAGCCCCTGTGAAAGGACTTCTGCCATGACTACTGTGACGCTCCCGGCCGCCCGGATCTCCACCCGCGCGCTGCTCACCGGCGGTGCCGTCGCCGGACCGCTGTACGTCGCGACCTGGCTCATCCAGGCGTTCACCCGGGAAGGTTTCGACATCACCCGGCACCCGGCCAGCCTGCTCGCGAACGGCGGTCCCGGCTGGATCCAGACCGCGAACTTCATCGTCAGCGGCCTGCTGTGCATCGGGGCGGCGGTCGGCCTCCGGCGTACGACGTCCGGACGCGGGCGTGTCTGGGGTCCGCGGCTTGTCGGTGCGTACGGAGTCGGGCTGCTGCTGGCCGCCGCGTTCCCGGCCGACCCGGGCGCCGGCTTCCCGGTCGGCACGCCGGCCGACTACGCCGAGATCAGCACCCGCGGCATGGGCCATTTCGTGGCCGGCACCATCGGTTTCTCCGGCCTGATCGCCGCCTGCCTGGTCTTCGCCGCGCACTACCGCGCCCTCGGCCGCCGGACCCTCGCCCGCTTCTCCACCGCCACCGGCATCCTCTTCTTCGCCGCCTTCGCAGGCCTCAACGCCGGCGCCGGCAGCCGCCCCACCATCATCGCCTTCGACCTCGCGGTCATCCTCGGCTGGACCTGGCTCACCACAATCACCCTCGACAAGCGCTAGCTCAGGCAGGTGCGGAGGGCGTTGATGAGGTGGGTGGCTCGGGGGTCGCCGTGGCCGAGCATGCGGTTGGCGGTGTAGGCGAAGGCGATGCCGTGCTCGTCGTCGCCGAAGGCGAACTGGCCGCCGGCGCCGTCGTTGCCGAAGCTGCGGGGGCCGAGGGTCGGGCGGAAGGGGGAGTTCAGGAGGAAACCTGAGCCCCAGCGCGCGCCGCCGTCGAAGCCGAGGAAGCCGGTGCCGGACGACACCTCGCGCACCGCGTCGGTGATGGTTTCCGGCGACAGCAACCGCGGCGAGCCGTCGATGCCTGTTACGGCGGTGGCGTAGGCGCCGGCCAGACCGCTCGCGGACGCGACGGCGCCCGCTCCGGGAAGCTCCATCCCCAGCAGATCGGGATCGTTCCACCCATGAGGTACGTCGAGACCGGGGAACTCGAGTGCCCCGTTCATCGTGACGATCCGCATCAACAGGTGCTCCGGGTCGAGCCCCGGCGGTCGTCCCGCGGCCTCCTCCAGGCGCGCCAGCGTCGGCAGCTCCGCGGCCGGCAGCCCGATCCACGCCCGCAGCCCGAGCGGATCGCCGATGACGGTCCGGAAGTACGCGCCGGGCAGTTGCCCGGTGATCCGCCGGACGACCTCACCGAGCACGAACCCGAACACGTGCCCGTGGTACTCGAACGTCGTCCCCGGCTCCCACAGCGGCTTCTGCTCCTCGATCGCCGCGATCACCGGCGTCCAGGCGGCGATCTCGTCGAACGTCAGCGTCTTGTCCAGCACCGGGATCCCGGCCCGGTGCCCGAGCACCATCCGGCACGTGACCGCGTCCTTGCCCTCCGCAACGAACTCCGGCCAGTACGTCCCGATCGGCGCGTCCAGGTCGAGCCGCCCCTCCTGCGCCAGCAGGTGGACGACGATGCTCACCGGGCCTTTCGCGCAGGAGAACACCGGTACGACGGTGTCGCGCGTCCACGGCCGCCCCGGCGCCGCGTCGCCGCCCCAGAGATCGACCACCCGGCGCCCGCCGGCGTACACGCTGACCGCCGCACCCAGCTCCGGGAACCGCGAGAAGTTCTCCGTGAACGCGTCCGCGACCGCGCCGAACCCGTCATCCGCCCAACCCTGACTCATGGGCACGACGATAGATCCGGAACGGCCGTGCCGACGATCGAATTACGGCAGCACCCACTTCTGGTTCAGTGCGCTGTTGCAGGTGTTGAGGATCAGCTTCGTGCCGTTCGCGCTGGACCCGTCCGCGGCGTCGAGACACAGACCCGAGGCGGCGTTGACGAACGCGCCGTTGGTTTGCGGGATCCACCGTTGACCGGCCGAGTTGTCGCACGTCCACAACACCGCCGGCGTGTTGACGGCGGTCGCGCGCGCGGACAGGCATTTGCCCATCGTGCGGATGGTGCCGTCGTCGGTCGACGGAGTCCATTGCTGGTTCGCCGAGCCCTTGCAGGTGTAGAGCGTCGTCGGCGTACCGTCCGCGGTCAGCGCCTGGTAGACGTCGACGCACTTGCCGCCGATCCCGGTCGCGGGACCGGTGTCCTGGAACACCCCGAACTCCCAGAACGAGTAGTAGCTCCCGGCAACGGCCCGCTTCGTCGCGACGATCCGGACGTACCGCGCGTAGTTCGCGGCGAACTTGAGGTTGTCCGTCCCGCCGTCGCCGCCGACCGTCGACGCCACCGTTTTCCACGTGCGCCCGCTGCCGGACACCTGGATCTGGTACGCCTTCGCGTACGCCGTCGACAGCCAGTTCATCATCACCCGGTTGACCACCTGCACCGAGCCGAGATCGACCTGGTACCACTGCGGGTCCGTCCGCGCGCTCGACCAGGCGGTGCTCATCGAACCGTCCACGGCCTTCGACGCCTCGCGCCCGGCGAGATAGACGCTCGAGGCAACAGCCGGCCGGCCGCGGGCGAGGTTCCGCTTGGTGGCGAAGGCGGCCCGGTACGTCGCGGGCGTCGCCGGCGCGATCAGGTTGTGGTCGCGCGCCCCGCCGTCGGACCAGAGGCCGAACCGGTAGAGCTGGTTCGCCACGTTCTGCACGGGATCCGTCGCGACCGACACGCTCGAACCGATGATCGTCGTGGCACCGAGCGGACTCGCGCCGCTCTTGTCCTGGACCGTCACCGGCAACCCGGCCGGCGTGGTCGTGAACGTCGTCGCCACGGTCTTGGGATCGAGCCGCACGCTCTTCGAGTCGGTCAGCCCCTGAGCGTCCCGCGCCGTCAGCTTCAGTTCCAGGTACGACGGATACTCGTGGTCCGGCGCCGTGAACGAACCGGCGCTCCCGGTCAGCGACGTGATCGTGTGCGTGTGGCAGTCACTCGGGCAGTGGTGCATGATCAGCGACCACGTCAATGCGGACGCCGGCAACGTGCCCTGCTCGGGATCCGTCGCCGAGCCCGAGAAGTTGATGGGGTCGCCAACCTTCCAGGTCATCGCCGGGCCGGGGGACGTGATCGTCGCGGTCGGCGCGGTGTTGGCGACGTTGATCTGCGCCGACGTCGTACTGCTCGCCGTCCCGTCGGACACCCGGAGCCGCGCGGTCACGGTGCCGGTGGTCGTATATGTGTGCTGCACGGTCGCGGCCGTCGAGTCGTCGTACGCGCCGTCGCCGTCGAGATCCCACGCGTACGTGAGCGCGTCGCCGTCGGCGTCGTTCGACGCGGTCCCGTCGAACGTCACCGTCAACGGCGTCGGCCCGCTCGACGGGTCGGCCTGGATCACCGCGGTCGGCGGGTTGTTCGTGCCGTTGTACACGTAGCGGACGATCCGGCCGTTGTCGTAGTCGACCGTGAACAGGTCGCCGCCGGGGCCGGTCTGCAGCCGCGTCATGCCGTACCCGGACGCGAAAAGCTGGATGTTCGCGGGATCGGGCAGGCCGTTGCTGCCCGGCATCATCGCCCACACGCACTTGCGGCTGTAGTCGCTGAAGAACAGCGCTCCGTCGTACGCCGTCGGGTAGTTCCCGCCCTTGTAGAAGGACAGTCCGGAGATCGACGAGCTGCCGGTCGAACAGGTTCCGGCGATCTGTTCGCTGTGCTTGTAGGCGTAGTACGGCGCCGCGACCGCAGACGAGCCGGCGGCGTACAGGTTCTCGCAGATGTTCACGTTCGCGCCGTCGTACCCGGGCTGGCGGGCGGCGCCTTCGTAGCACGGCCAGCCGAAGTTCGTGACGCCGGCGGCCGGTGCGACGATGCGGTCGATCTCCTCCCATGTCGAGTACCCGACATCGCCGATCCACAGCTCGTTCGTGCCCGGCCGGAACGTGAACCGCATCGGGTTGCGCAGGCCCTGCGCAACGATCCGACGCGCGTTCAGGTCGGCGCTGCCGATCAACGGGTTGTTCGGCGCGGCCTGGCCGGTCTCGGGGTCGATGCGGATGATCGAGCCGTCGAGGGTGGCCGGATCGCCCGAGGTCCGCAGGTCCTGGGCGCGCAGCGCGCCACCTTCGGCGGTCGGCGGTGTGAGGGTCGCGCCGACCGGCGCCGGCCCGTCGCCACAAGGGTTGTCGGGTGTCACGTCGGTCGCGGTGTAGCCGTCCTGGCCGTAGTCGACGTAGTTGAAGCTCGCGCCGTCACCGCCGCCGGCGTACAGGTAGCCGTCCGGGCCGAACTCGATCGAGCCGATCGAGTGGCTCGGGTACTGCTGGCACCAGTCCTCGACGAGCACCTGCTCGGCGCCGTTCGCGTTGAGCACCGAGAGCCGCGCGCTGACCTGGCAGCCGTCCGCGGTCGGACCGGGCGGCGACGGGCACGGATCCGCGTCGGTGTCCGGCGTACCCCACTTCGGCGTCGTCCCGCCGATCAGGCCGTCATGCGTGTACAGCACGTAGATCCGTGGATCCGTGGGGAAACCGGGATGCAGCGCGAGACCGAGCAGCCCGCGGTCCCAGTAGTTGTGGACCTCGGTGCGCAGGTCGGCGTAGACACTCGGCGTCGGATCGTCGAGCGAGTCGAAGACCTTGATCAGGCCGCTCTTCTCCGCGACGAACACCCGGCCGTCCGGCGAGAACGCGACGTTCGTCGGACTGTTCAGCCCGGTGAACACCACTTGCTCACTGAAACCGGTGGGCGTGACTGCAGCCCGTGCCGGCGTGATGGCGACGACCGGTAGCAGCAGTACGACGCACAAAGTGGACAGCGCACGGCGCAGCCACTGGGCAGAAATCCTCACAGAAGCCCCCAGGCCCACGGTCCGGCGCCCGTCCCCACAACCCCCTGCGGGCACTCGGATCGCGTCAGGATGACGTCCAGCAGAGATCCCGCGCAAGCCCCGGCCTGCATTCGTTTCAAACAATCCACCGGATGGTCACTCGGCCGGTCGGACCGGGCACACTGGGCTGATGATCCGCACCGTCCGGGAGTTGCCGACAGGCCCTGGCGTCTACCGTTTCCGGGACGACGCCGGGAAGGTCCTGTACATCGGGCGGGCGCGCAACCTGCGGCGGCGCGTGCAGTCGTACTGGGTGAACCTCGGCGACCGCCCGCATCTGCGGCGGATGGTCCGGCGGATCGCCCGCGTGGAAGGTGTCTGGTGCGACTCCGACCACGAAGCGGCATGGCTCGAACGCAATCTGCTCGAACACACCAAGCCGCGCTGGAACCGGGTCGAGGGCGGCGCGGAGGTGGTCGGCTACATCCGGCTCGACGACGGATCCAAGCCAGGCTTGCGCTTCGAGCACACGGTCAGCGGGACCGCGCCGCACTTCGGTCCGTACCTCGGCGGCTTGCGGATCCGGCAGGCGATCTCCGGGTTACACCGGGTCCTGCCCTTGCAGTACACCGTCGCGGGTGACGGCTCGGCCGAGGAGTTCGGGCGGTTGTTCGGGATCGGCCCGTCGGATCGCGACGGGTTGGCGCGGACCGCGATCGCCGTCCTGTCACGCGATCCGGCCGCGGTCGCGGCGTTGCGGGACGAGCTGGTACGGCGGCGTGACCGGGCGTCGGCGGAACTGCGGTACGAGTTCGCGGCCAAGGTGCAGGGCGAGATCGAGGCGCTCGACTGGATCTGTGCCGAGCAGAAGGTCGCGTGGCTCGAGCCGCGGGACGCGGACGTGTACGGGTGGGCGGACGGCGTACTGGTGCGGTTCGAGCTGCGCGGTGGGCGGATGTGCACGTGGACGCAGCGCGCGGCCGGCGAGGCGGCGGCGCGGAAACGGGTCGCCGAGACGCCGGAGTTGTGGCGAACCTTTGCCCTGCGCAACGCCGAGCTGGCTGCTCGCCTGCTCACGGTGACTTCCTGATTACCTAGCATTGGGTCCCATGACCCAGCCGCCGGTCCCGCCGCAGTACCAAGGCTTTCCGCCGCCTGCTCCTCGTCGCACCTGGGTGCCTCTGGTGGTCGTCGGCGGCCTCCTCCTGGTGCTCGTCGCCGTGGTCGCGACCGGCCTCGTGCTGTTCCTGAACCGCGACGACGGGAAGCCGGCAGCGCACTCGTCCACCCCGACGGCGCGGACCAAGCCGTCCGATCCCGCGGCGGTCGAGTTCCGCCGCGTACTCACCGCGAAGCCCGGCACCTGCCCGACCCCGGCGCCTTCGGGAACGGCCTGCGACGACAAGGGCACCCGCTACACGCTCGGCAAGGTCGAACTCGACGGCAGCAACGTGTCCGAGGTGAAGGCGGCGATCCAGGAGAACGGCGCCGGCGGCTGGTACGTCGGCCTGACGCTCGATACGGAAGGCGCCAAGCTCTTCGAGCAGCTCACCGCCGCCGTAGCCCAGCAGCAACCACCAGCGAACCAGCTCGCGATCGTGGTCCACGGCCAGGTCGTCGCCGCACCGTCCGTCCAATCCGCCATCGCCGGCGGCAAGATCGAGATCTCCGGCTCCTACACCCGCGACACCGCCCAGGAGCTCGCCGGCAGGATCACCGGCTGATCTTCCAGGTCACCGCTTGGTGGGGGTATTTGAACCGGACGGTCACGGGCGGAACTGGTCCGGGCCACTGCGAGTGCTCCAAGCGGCGGTACACATAGTAGCCGTCCTTGACCTCGGCGAGGCCGACGTGACCGTCGGCGGTCTCGACCCTGACCACCGGATACCCGATGGGCTCGCGCTCCACACTGCCGAACACGCTCGTCACGCTCGATCCGGTCAGCTCCTGCGTCGCGTTCTTGCGCAGGATGATGCCGTGCACCGCCCCACCCGGCACGACCGACCGTGCGGCGCCGTCGCCGCGCTGGGTCGTGCAGAACGCCACGACCTTCGGGTCGTCGGGCGACCGGTAGACCATCGACATCCCGAAGTCGTCCTCGGCGTAGACGACGAGCGTCCAGCGGTTCCACGCGGGGACCGGCGTGCCGTCGGCCGTCGTGCACAGGCCGGTACTGCCGTCGGGGCCGACGGACGGTCCGGTCGTGCTCGGCGCGACGGGGACCTCGCTCGACCGGTGGATCGTGTCGACCGCGACCGTGGTCGCACCCGCCACCACCGCGACGGCGGCGATCGTCGCCAGCACACCGGCCGTACGGCGTCGGCGTACCTGCCGCCGGCCCGTCCGTACCAGGGCGTCCAGATCGGGGACGTACGCCGTCTGGGCGTCGACGGCCTCGGTCATCAGTTCCTTGAGGTGGGTCGTCATATCAGCCTCCCAGTTCCGCGAGGTCCAGCCCGGCGAGGGCGGGGTGCTGCCGAAGCTTGTCGAGCGCGCGCATCGTCTGGCTCTTCACGGTCCCGGGCCGGCAGCCCAGGACGTCGGCGGTCTCGTCGACGGACAGGTCGTCGAAGTACCGCAGCACGACGCACGCCCGCTGCCGGTCGGGGAGCTCGGCGAGCGCCTGCGTGATCACCAGCCGGTGCTCGGCCCGCCGGACGTGATCGGTCGGATCCGCCTCGGCCGCGAAGTAGGTGTCGCCGCCGACGAGTTCGGTGCTCGACCGGCGGCGGAGCGCGTCGAGGGTCGCGGAAACGACCACTTTCCGTGCGTACGCGACCACGCCGCCCTTGCGGATCTTCGGCCAGCGCCGGTAGAGCCGCAGCAGCGCCTCCTGGGTCGCGTCCTCCGCACGCCGCCGGTCACCGCAGAGCAGGTACGCCGTGCGCCACATGGCGTTGGCGTGATGGGTCACGAAGGCGGTGTAGTCCGCCTCTGCGTCGCTGTCCAACCCGGCCTCCTCATCTCGCGCTGCGCAATGAACGCGCCGGCGCGGGATTCGGTTGCATCAGCGGTTCGTGACCTCGAACGCGACGATCGCGGCGGCGACGGCGACGTTCAGCGACTCGACGCCGGAGTGCAGCGGGATCTGCAGGTCCGAGTCGGTGGCCACCGTGACGCCGTTGGTCTCGCCGCCGAGCACGTACACCGCGCGCGGCGCGAGCTCGGCCTTGAACAGCGAGTCCTGCGACCGCGCCGACAACCCGTACACGTGGTACCCGGCGGTCCGCAGGACGTCGACCGCGGCCTTCGCCGTCGAGGTGTTCACGATCGGCGCCTGGAACGCGACGCCCGCCGACGCCTTGATGACGAGCGGCCCGACGTGCGGCGTCCCGGCCCGGGGGAGGATCACCCCGTCGAACCCGGCGCCGGTCGCGGTCCGCAGAATCATTCCGACGTTTCCGGGGTTGGTCACGCCATCGAGCAGGAAGACGTTGGTCGGCCGCTTTCCGCGGGCCCGCACGAACTCCTCCAGCGGCGTCATCCGCGGCGCGTCCACGTCCGCGACCACGCCCTGGTCGTGCTTGCCGTTGCCGGCCAGCCACTTCACCCGGCTCGCGGTCGCCCGCTCGACCGGCGTTCCGTACTTTTCCGCCGCTCGCAGGATCTCCTGCATGGAGTTCCCGGTCGCGTTGTCCGCGAGGACCACCTTCGCGACGGAGAGCTTCGGATCGTGCAACGCCTCCAGGACAGGCTTGCGCCCGTAGACCGTGATCCATCGGTCGCGCGGCGACTTCTTCGATTCCACCCGCCTACCGTAGCGCCGGGTTGGTGGCCTTCCCGTCCAGCCAGAGCATGTTGCTCGGGTCGCCGTGCGGGCCCGGGCGGCCGACGTGCTTGTCGCTGATCTGCGGCCCGTTCTTGATCACGTGCACCAGCGCCATCCCGTGGCCGCGGCCGAGGTCGTAGTCGGCCTTGAGCCAGTCGAGGATGGTCCCGGTCTTCACCTGCGGCGCGTCGTACCCGTGGCTCTTCGCCTCGTCGACCAGCGCCCGCGGGGTCTTTCCGGTCTTCTCCTCGATCTTGTCCAAGTACGCCTGGAACGACATGGTTTCCTCCTGAGTGGTCGTCGTACACCACTGCGTCGGACGGCCACCGCGGAAATCGACACGCGGCCGAACATTTCCGTCACTGATCGCGCAGGCACCGGATCACCGCCGCGGCGGAACGGTCGATGTCCGCCTCGTCGGTGGTCCAGTTCGTGACCGAGATCCGCATCGCGGCGCGGCCCTGCCACGTGGTGCCGGACATCCAGCAGGTCCCTTCCCGCTGGACCGCGGTCACCACCCGCCGGGTGAGCTCGTCGTCGCCGAACCGCACCAGGACCTGGTTGAGGACGACCTCGTTGAGGACCTCGACGCCCTCGGTACGGAGCGCGCCGGCGAACCGGAGCGCCATCGCGTGACTGCGGTCGACGATCTCCGCGATCCCGGACCGCCCGAGCGCCCGGATGGCGGCGTACACCGGGATCCCGCGAGCGCGCCGCGAGAACTCCGGGTTGTAGTCCAGCGGGTCCCGCTCGCCGTTCTCGTCCTGGATCAGGTAGGCGGCGCGGATCGACATCGCCGCGCGGTGCGGCTCGGGATGGGCGCAGAGGACCAGGCCGGAGTCGTACGGCACGTTGAGCCACTTGTGCGCGTCGGACGCCCACGAGTCGGCCAGCTCGATCCCGTCGACGAGGGGGCTCAACTGCTCGCTGACCGCGGCCCAGAGACCGAACGCGCCGTCGACGTGGACCCAGGCCCCATGCTCGTGTGCGCGTGCACAGATCTGCGGGAGCGGGTCGATCGCGCCGGTGTTCACGTTGCCGACCTGTGCGCACACGATCTGCGGCACGTCGTCGGTAAGGGCTTCATCGAGCGCATCGACGCGCATCCGGCCCTGGTCGTCCACCGCGATCGGGACGATGCAGTTCGTTCCCAGGCCCAGGAAGCGCAGCGCCCGATCGATCGTGTCGTGCCGTTCCGCTCCGGCCAGCACCCGGATCGGCGGGGCGCCGACCAGCCCGTCCCGCTCGACGTCCCAGCCGGCCCTGCGCAGTACTTCGTGGCGCGCGGCGGCGAGCCCGGTGAAGTTCGCCATCTGCGCGCCGGTCACGAAGCCCACCGACGTACCCGTCGGCAGCCCGTACAGCTCGACCAGCCAGGCGGCCGCGACCTCCTCGACCACCGCGGCGGCCGGCGAGGCGGCGTACAGCCCGGCGTTCTGGTCCCAGGTCGCCGTCAGCCAGTCCGCCGCGAGCGACGCGGGCGTCGCGCCGCCGAACACGAAGCCGAAGAACCGTCCGCTACCGCTCGGCAATAGCCCGTCCTCGACCCCCTCCGCCAGCCGCGCCACAACCTTCCGCGGATCCGTCGGCCCGGCCGGTAGCGGCCCGCCGAGCGCTTCGCGGAGCTCACTGGCACTCGCGCGCGGCCCGACCCGCCGCTCCGGTAGACCGTCCAGATATGCCGTCGCCCGCTCATAGGCCTCTGTGAGCGGTCCCTCCCAATCGACCATGTCTCCTTTGTACGCTTCGCCCATGCAAAGCAGCAGCCGGTGGTCCGCGATCGTCGGCTATTCCCTGGTCGGCGCGGCCACCCAGCTCGTCTGGCTCAACTTCGCCGGCGTCACCACTGTGGCCGCCGCGCGCTACGGCGTCTCCGAGAGCGCGATCGGCTGGCTGGCCCAGGTCTTCCCCCTGCTGTACGTCGTCCTCGCGATCCCGTGCGGCCTGGCACTGGACCGCTGGTTCCGCGCCGCTTTGCTCGCGGGCGCCGTACTGACAGCGGCAGGGGCGGCAGTCCGGCTGATCGGCGACGACTTCGCCTGGCTCCTCGCCGGCCAGATCCTCGCCTCCATAGCCCAACCCCTCGTCCTGAACGCCGTCACCGGCATCACCGGCCGCTACCTGTCCCCGAAACACCGCCCCACCGGCATCGCGATCGGCACCGCCAGCATCTTCGCCGGCATGGTCATCGCCTTCCTCCTCTCCGCGATCTTCACCACCGAGTCATCCCTCCCCACGATGCTCGTACTCACAGCCATCTTCTGCACCGCATCAGCCCTGATCCTGATGGCAACCCTCCGCTCCAAGGCCCCCTTCCACCCCGCCGCCCTCCACCCCACCACAACCCCCACCGCCTCGACGGCCCCCACCGCCGGCCCGGACTCGGCCGCGGGCTTGCCGGCCGCCCCGCAGACCTCGCCCCTCGCCGCGCGAGCCATCACGCCTGACACCGCCATCCGGCCCGACGCCGCCACTCCGTCGTACACCGCGTCTCAAGACGCCGGCCTGGCCGACGCGGCCAACCCGTCGACCGCCGTCACCCCGTCCGACGCACCTCCGACCGTCGCCGGCTCATCCACCCCGCCCCACGCCGCTTCGGGCGCTCCGCCGGACCGCCCCGGCAGGGGTAACCTCGCCGTCTCCTGGGGCGACCCGCTGATCCGCCGGCTGTGCGTACTCGCGATCTTCCCCTTCGGCGTCTTCGTTGCCATGAGCACCTTCGCCCAGGCGCTCCTGCAACCGGCAGGCGTCAGCGGCGGCACCGCGAGCACGATCCTCCTGATCCAGGTCGTCGCCGGCGTCCTCGGCAGCGCCACCATCCCGATCCTGGTCGCCCGGCACCGCGCCGAATCCACCCACCTGGCCATCAGCCTGACCATCACAGCCGCCGCCTGCATCCTGCTCGCGCTCGCCCCAGGCGTCGTCACCGGCTTCGTCGCGATCACCCTGATCGGCCTCCTGCTGCTCCCGGCCCTCCCGATCGTGCTCGAGCTCGTCGAGCGCCGCACCGGCGAAGCCGAAGGCACCGCCGCCGGCCTGATCTGGATGGCCGGCAACCTCGGCGGCCTGATCGTGGCCGTGGTCGTCGGCCTGCTCGTCGACCACCCATCGGCGGCCTTCCTGGTGATGGCCGCGATCGCCCTCATCGCCGTACCGGGGGCTCGCTCCCTCCGTCGCCCGATCGCCGCCATGCGATCGCAGTCGCAGCTGTAGCGATCAATCCACCCGCACCGGCCGCCACGAACGTCGTACGGGCATCGGTGTGCTGCAGCAGCAGACCACCCCCGACGTACGAGATCCCGGCCGCCAGCCCGATGGCGCCGTACAGGTTCCCGAACACGCGACCCAGCAGCTGCGGCGGTACGACCCGCTGCAGATGCGTGTTGACGCCGACATCGATCCCCGCGATCCCCAGCCCGCGAATCACCTGCAACGCGAGCGCCGCCCAGATCGCCCACGCGAGGCCCGTGACCAGGTTCCCCACGCTGCTCACCGCGAAGCCCACGAGCATGAGGGTGATCATCTTGAAGCGCGGGGCGTACTGCGCGAGGAGCGCGAACCCGACGATCAGCCCGATCCCCACCCCGGCGTACAGCGCCGCCGCAGCCGAGTCACTACCGCGCAGCTCGTCCTTCGCGAGGAACACCATCGCCACGTCATCCACCCCGTTGAACGCGACGACCGCGAAGAACCCCATCCCGATCACCCGGATCGGACGGGTCCTGAGGATGTACCCCAACCCGTCCCGCGCATCCTTCAACAGACTGTGCCCCGACCGCTCCGCCTGGATGCTGGGCAACCGGCTCAGCACGACCGCCGACACGAAGAACGTCGCCGCATCGATGTACAGAATCCCCCGCACGTCGGTCACCAGGAACAGCCCCGCCGCGATCAGCGGCCCGACGGCCTCCAACCCGTTCGTCCCCGCGCCCAGCGCCGAGTTGGCAGCCTCCAACTGATCGTCCCGCACGAGCCGCGGCATCGCACTCCGCGACCCAGCCAGAAACACCTGAGCCGTAACGCTCCGCACCGCCACCAACCCGAGCAACACCGGCAACGGCGGAAGCGCAACCGCCATCACAACAGTCAAGACCCCCTGGATGACATCACACCCCACCATCACCCGCCGAAGATCGAACCGATCACCCACCGCCCCCGCGACCGCCCCGAACAACCCCGGCACAAAGTCCCCCGCCAACAACAACAGAGCCACCGCCAGCGCCGCCCCCGTCTCCCGCTGCACATACAACAGCAGGGCCACCAGCCCGAGCGAGTCCCCCAACACAGACACCACCCGAGCGACCCACAGCCCCCGAAACCCACCCGACCCCCGCAGCACTCCCCACACAATCCACTACTATGTACCGACACCACGCCGGTGTGGCGCAATTGGCAGCGCACCGCTCTTGTAAAGCGGTGGTTAGGGGTTCGAGTCCCCTCACCGGCTCCAACTGAACGTCGTGCGCGGAGGACTGAAACAGCCCCACGCACGCTACGCAGGCACTCCGTCGCTCCGCTCCTCCCGCGCCTGCTCCGCGCGCTCCCACCCACCCCCGGGGCTAGCGCCCGGAGCATTTGTTGCCGGCTGCCGCCGGCGAGCGGCGAGCTGGCGCTCGCGGTGAATGCTTGGTCGCCCGCATCTGCGGAGACCGGCCCGGCTGGTCGGGGGCCCGCGAGTCTGCTGGGTCCGAGCTTGATCCCCGCCTTGGGGCATCAAAGTGACAAGCACGGTACAGCGGCGCCGGAGGCACCGGGCTGCCGGAGCAGGTCGCCTGACCAAGCGGCAGCTGATGTAGCGCCGGACCGAAACCCGCGACGTGCTCCGCACACCAAGGAGCTCGGCCCGGCGCTCCGCGAACCTGGTCGTGGAGTCAGTGCATGTATAGGCCGCCGTCGACGTTCAGAGTGTGGCCGGAGATGTAGCCGCTTTCCTCGGACATGAGGAAGGCGATGGCGGCGGCGACGTCGTGGGGGTCGCCGATTCGGTTGACCAGGAGGTCGGCGGCCATGGTGGTTCGGCGGGCGGGGGTTAGGGGGCCGCCCATGATGTCGGTGTCTATGGGGCCGGGGGCTACTGCGTTGACCGTGATGCCGAAGGGGCCCAGTTCTCGGGCCAGGGCTCGGGTCAGGCCTATTACGCCGGCTTTGGCTACGGAGTAGGGGGTTTTGCTGTAGGTGCCGCCGCCTCGTTGGGCCGAGGTGGAGGAGATGCTGACTATTCGGCCGTAACCGTGGGCGACCATGGTTTCGGCGACGCGGCGGGTGACGTAGTGGACGCCGTTCAGGTTGGTGTTGATGACTCGGTGCCACTCGTCCGCGGTGAGGTCGAGGTAGGGGACGGGGGAGCTGACGCCGGCGATGTTGGCGAGGGCGGCCAGGGGTGGGAGGGCGGATTCGAGGTCGTCGATCGCGGTGCGTACGGCCGGCTCGTCAGTGACGTCGGCGGTGACGGCGAAGGCTTTGACGCCGTGGGTGGCGACGATCTCCGCGGCGAGGGTGTCGCACGGGTCGATGTCGAGGAGGCCGATGTTCCAGCCCTGGGACGCGAGGAGGAGGGCGGTGGCGCGGCCGATGCCGCGGGGGGACGCGGCGCCGGTCACGACGGCGGTGCGGTTCATTTGGCGGCTCCGTAGTCCTGGCCGGGCTTCCAGTCGCTGAAGACGTAGTCGGACTCGGACACCTTCGCCCCGGCCGTCTTCGCCTTCTGCAGGGCCTGGGCGCGGTCAGCGCTGACAGCGTCGCTGAGCTTCTTCAGCTCGGCCTTGAGGTCCTTGATCGATCCGCCCAGGTAGCCCTGGACGATATTGCCGACATGCGGTGTGACGGGCTTGCGCAGAGCGTCGACGCGCGCGATGGCGGGGTTCTTCACGATCGCCTGCGGCATCAGGAAGACGTTGGTCTTGCAGAACTCGACGCCCTTCTTGTAGGCGTCGACCGCCTTCGAGGACGCGACGAGGTCGAGGTTCAGCGGCGGCTGGTCCATCGCCTCGATCATGCCGGTCTGGTACTCGTCGGACATGAAGGACGCGATCAGCTTCCCGGCGGCGTCGGGGTTCTTGCTGTCCGCGGAGACGAAGTACGTCGACGACGGCCGGCCCCGGTAGCACCAGGGGTTCATACCGGACGTCGGCGTCAGGATGCGCCCGGACGCGAGCTTGTCGACGATCGTCGGCGCCAGCGACTTCGACCCGCCGGCGCACCAGATGCCGTCGATGAACGTCCCGACCGCGCCGGAGGCGTACCGGGTGCGGGCGTCGACGACGCCGAAGTTGTTCGAGCCCGGCATGATCAGCTTGTCGTCGTTCAACTGCTTCAGGAACTCGATCACGCCGACATAGCTGTCGTGATGGTAGGCGTACTCACCGGTGTCGAACCGCAGCCCCTGGTACCCGGGGAAGCCCGCCGCCTGCGCCATGTCGTCCACCTGGTCGCGGATCCGGCCGCCGTCCGCGCCGATCGCCAAGGTGAGCGGCTGGATCCCGGCCGACTTCAGCTTGCCCAGGGCATCTTTGAACGCCATGTAGTCCGACGGCACGTTGTCCGGGTCGAGCCCGGCCTTGGACCAGTGGTCCTTGTTCACCCACACCAGCGTCGAGCTCTGCCGGAAGCTGAGCATCGGGAACCCGTACAGCTTGCCGTCCAGCTGGGTGATGCCTTCGGTGAAGGCGTCCTTCGGCAGCTTGGCCTTGATGTCGGCCGGGATCACCATCTCGTGGACCCATTTCCCGGTGACCAAAGCGGGCAGCGGCAACCCGATCACGTTGGAGTACACGTCCGGCATCTTGTTGGCCTGATGCGCCAGCTGGAACGCCTGCGTCGCCTTGGACGCGTCGTAGTACGTATGGGCGACATTGGTCTTCAACGGCGAGGACTGCGACTTGGCCCAGTCGTCGTTGAGGCGCTTGAACGAGCTGAAGTGGTCCCACCAGTCCAAGGATCCGGTGGCGCCGCCGCTCGCGCTTCCGGTCTGGGAGCTGGAGTTGCTGCTGCATCCGGTCGCGGCGCCGGCGACGGCGAGTACCGATGCGCCGAGCAGGCTGCGACGTGTCATACCAGGCATGTTTCTGCTCCTCACGGGTTACGACTTGACTGCTCCGGAGATTCCCTCGACGAAGTAGCGCTGCAGGAAGATGAAAAGGACCACGACCGGGACGATCGAGATCACGCCGGCCGCGGCCATCCCGGACCAGTCGGTGGCGGTCTCGCCGACGAACGCCTGCATGCCGACGCTCACCGTCCGCAGGTCGGGCCGGCTGAAGGTGAACACCAGCGGCAGGAAGAAGGCGTTCCAGGTGGTGATGAAGGTGAGTACGGCGACCGTCGCCGTGACGGGCATCGCGAGCGGCAGCATCACCGAGAAGAACGTCCGGACGAAGCCGGCGCCGTCGACGACCGCGGCCTCCTCGAGCTCGCGCGGAATCTGCCGGAAATACCCGTAGTAGATGAGGATCGCGGACACGTAGGCGCCGCCGCTGAGCGCCAGGATCATCCCGCCGAGCGAGTCGATCAGGCCCAGCTGCATCGAGATCTTGACCACCGGGATGATCGTGTAGCCGGTCGGGACGAACAGCGTCGCGACCAGGACGCCCAGGAAGATCTTGGACCCACGGAACTTGTAGCGGGCCAGGACGTACCCGGCGGTCGCGCAGCGGATGGTGACGAGGACGACGGTGATCAGCGTGACCACGACGGTGTTGATCAGGTACCGGCCGAAGTGCGCGTCGTTCCACGCCCGCGCGTAGTTGTCCCAGACGAACTCCGAGGGCCACAGCTTGAGGCCTCCGGTGAACATCTCCATGTTGTCCTTGAGCGACGCCGACAGCATCCACAGGAACGGGAAGATCCACAGCACCGCGATGCCCACCAGGCAGATCGCGGCGGTCCACCAGGGCAGCCGGCGCAGCATCCGCCGGTGCCGCTCGGAACGTTCGACGACGGTCGTCATCGCTGTTCTCCTCTCAGCCGGCGCCCGGCGTACACGCCCCACAACTGGAGCGCGCCGACGACCGCGACCAGCAGCCCGAAGAACACCGCGGCCGCGGACGCCTGCCCGAGCTGCGGGATCGACGCGCCGAAGGCCCAGCGGTAGATGTAGATCTCGATGATCTCGGTGTGGAAGTACGGACCGCCGCCGGTCAGCGTGTACATCAGGTCGAAGTTGTGGAACGTCTCCTCGACCGTCAGCACGGTGATGATGATCAGGAACGGCCGGAGCATCGGCACGGTGATGTGACGGACGACCTGCCAGGTGCCGGCGCCGTCGATCCGCGCCGCCTCGTACAGCTCGTACGGGATGGTCTGCAGCGCCGCGAGCCAGTAGATCATCGTGACGCCGAAGAACTTCCAGATGTACAGGACGGCCGCCGTCGGCAGCGCCAGGTGCTGATCGCCCAGGAAGTCGACGCCGCTGATGCCGACCTTGGACAGCAGCGAAGTGATCGGCCCGCTCGACGGATCGAGGACGAAGCGCATCACCACGCCGATGATCGCCGTCGTGGTCACCACCGGGATGAAGAACGCCGAGCGCAGTACGCCGATCAGCGGCAGTTTCGGTGAGTTGAGGACGATCGCGAGCAGCAGCGTCAGCAGGACCCGGGCCGGCACCACGAGCAGCATGAAGAGCAGCGTGACCTTGAACGAGTTCCAGAACAGCGGATCCGCGAAGACGGCCCGGTAGTTGCTCAGGCCAACGAAGCGCTGGTCGGCGTCGAACCCGTTCCACTCGACCAGCGAGTACCAGTAGCTCGCGATGATCGGGTAGATCGTGTAGAGCCCGTACAGCACCACGGTCGGCAGCAGGAAGATCCAGATCCAGGTGGTCTTCTTCCAGCCGGACCGGGGGTGGTCGAGGGCTTCGATCCGGCGGGTCCGGCGCCGGGTGAGTTGGACGGATCTGATCGACATGATCGGCCTACCTGATCTGGCTGATCGCGAACGTGCGCGGATCGCTGCCGAGCCGGTTGCCGCTGTCCAGCGCCGTGACGGCGGCGACCTCGTCGTCGGTCAGCTCGAAGCCGTCGAGCGCGAAGTTGGCCCGGATCCGCTCCGGGTTCACCGACTTGGGGATGACGATGTGCCCGCGCTGCAGGTGCCACCGGAGAATCGCTTGCGCCGGCGTCACCTGATGAGCGTCGGCGATCGCCGCCGGCACGGGATGGCCGAGGTCACCGCCCTGGCCGAGCGGCGAGTACGCCGTGACCGCGATCGACCGCTCGGCACACAGCTCGGTCAGCTCGTGCTGCTGGTACGTCGGGTGCAGCTCGATCTGGTTGACCGCCGGAACGACGTCGGTCTCCTTCGCCAACCGGTCCAGGTGCTCGGCGAGGAAGTTGGACACCCCGATGGCCCGCACCCGCCCGTCGGTGTAGATCCGCTCCAGCGCGCGCCAGCTGTCGACGTACAGGTCGACGGTCGGGTTGGGCCAGTGCACGAGATACAGGTCGGCGTAGTCCAGGCCGAGGCGCTGCAGGGTTTCGCCGTACGCCGTCAGCGCCGACTCGTACCCGTGTTCGCCGTTGCGCAGCTTGGTCGTGACGAACAGCTCCTCGCGGGGCAGCCCACTCGCCCGGACGGCGGCACCCACGCCGGCCTCGTTGTTGTACGCCGCGGCGGTGTCGATGTGCCGGTAGCCGATCTCGAGCGCCTGCTCGACCGCGGCCTGGGTGTCGCCCGGCGGCACCTGGAAGACACCGAAGCCGCGCTGCGGAATCCGTACGCCGTTGTTGAGCGTGAGCACAGTCATCAGCTGCTCGGCGTCAGAATCAGCAACGATGCCGAGGGCAACGGCAGAGCGGTCTCCAGGGCGAGGTCGCCGTCGACGGTGACGGTCCGCTCCGGTTCGAACTCCTCCAGCCCTTGCCGGCTGGTGATCTCGGCAAGCTGCTCGGCCGTCGGGTCCTGCGGCGAGCCGAGCTTCTGCCAGACGGTGAACGCGTTGCTGTGGTCGCCGTCGATCCGCAGGTGTCGCAGCCGGTACGACCCGGCCGGCAGGTTGCGTACGGTCACCGTGGTCGGCGTCAGCTCTTCGCTGGTCTGCCACTGGTCGTCGATGTGCCGCCAGATCAGCACGGCGACGCTTCCGTCCTCGGCACGCGATGCGAGTGCGTCGACTTCCTCGGGCATGCTGCTGCCGTCGGTGTTCTCGAGGTCGCCGACCTCCCAGGCAGCGTCCGACGTCACCTGCAGCCGGTCGCGGCCGAGCAGCGACAGCATCCGGTACGCGTTCAGGAACGGCTTCTCGACGCCACCGGCGGTCAGGAAGGATCGCGTGCCTTCGAAGTAGCGTTCGGCCTCGAAGTAGAAGCTCCACGACGTCGCGTAGGCGACCTGTGCCGTCTCCGTGGCGTTCAGGTCGAGGATCTTCTTCATCAGCTTCGCCTGGAAGACCGGGTAGTACTCGGTGTTCTGGAAGCTGTAGTTCCGGTTGTCGTAGCGCCCGAAATGCGCCGGTACGGCAGCGTCGCACTCGTCGACGATCACCGGCAGGTCGGCGTACGCCTCGTACGAACCGATCAGCCGGTTGAACTCGCGCAGGTCGTACAGCATCTTCGTCGACGACGGGCTGAGCAGCTCGGCCGGCGCCTCGTCGAACGGCTTGTAGTCGCGGGTCGGGAAGTGGCAGCCCTTGGTGTGGTACGAGATGAAGTCCAGCGGCTCACCCCGCCGCGACGTGTAGTCCAGGAAGCCGCGCAGGAAGTTCAGGCCGCCACTGGTGACCGCGGGCCCGCCGACCTTGGCCTCCGGCAGCACGGCCCGGATCGCCTCGACGGTCGCGGTGTAGAGCTCGTTGTACTGCTCGAGCGTGCCGCGCCAGTAGAAGATGTCCGGCTCGTTCCACAGCTCCCAGAGCCAGGTCTTCACCTCCGCAACGCCGTACCGGTCGATGCAGTGCTGGACGGTCGCACTGATCAGCCCGCCCCACTTCGCGTAGTCGCTGGGCGGGTATCCCCAGGCGCCCGCCTCGTAGCTGGTGTACGCCGTGGGGCTCGGTACGACGGTCAGCTCGGCGGCCTCGGGCGGCAGCAGGTCCCGCGGCGTGAAGCCGAGCTCCACCAGGAGGTGATGGCCGGCGCCCACGATCGCGTCGTACGCCTGGTCGAGCAGCGTGAAGTCGTAGTACGGAGTGCCGTCGGCGTCCTCGTGGTAGACGTTGCCGGAGCTCCAGTGCGGGATGCCGAAACCGCTGCCGGAGCAGTACATGTAGTGCGGCCGGACGAAGTAGCCGCCGCCGGAGAAGTCGGTGAAGGTCTGCAGCAGCCGCTTGCCGGTCGGGGTGTAGGTCCAGTTGAACTCGTCGTAGCCGAAGCTCTCCCAGACCCTGGCCAGCGGGCCCTGGACCTGTCCGGCGTCGACGTCGATCGCGGCGGTGGCGACGTGCGGTGCCTCGGGATCGTGCGGAGCGGCCGGCGGGAACGGGCCGAGTGCGGTGCGTCCGGTGTGAACCACAGTTTCGGTGGTCATCGTCGTCGTGACCTCTCTCTGCCCGGGGGGATCGGGCTGCCTCACGGTCGGCCGACTGCGGCGTCGGCGCGGTGCCGCTCTGCCTGGGGTGGGAGGTTCCGAGTCTGCTCTTGCCATTGATTTACTGTCAATGACTTACTGTTTACAATCTACAGAGAGACCTGGGTTCGGGTTAAGGTTCGATCCGTGGAAACTGCGTGGAGGAGGTGGTCGGCATGATGCCCGACGACGTCGTGTCGCTGCCGTCGCAGCGCGCCCTCGGTGATCTGGTCACCGATGTGCTCCGGGAGATGATCACCGGCGGGAAGTTCCAGCCCGGCCAGCATCTCAAGGAGACCGAGCTGGCCGAGGCGCTGAAGGTCAGTCGCGGGCCGATCCGGCAGGCGCTGGCCCGGCTCGAGGAGGAAGGCCATGTCGAGCTCCGGCGGCACCGCGGGGCGTTCGTCAGCACGCTGACCAAGACCGACGTCGAGGAGGTGCACACCCTGCGCGGCGCCATCGAGCGACTGGCCGCCGGCCGCGCCTGCACGCGGATGCAGGGCGCCGGGTTCGCCGAGATGGACGCCGTGCTGGAGCAGATGAAGAGCGTCGACACCCGGATCGCCCCGGAGGACGCGGTCCGGCTGGACCTGCAGTTCCACGACATCATCTACGCGTACTGCGATCACGGCCGGGTGCAGCGCGTCTGGGAGTCGATCCGCGGGCAGGTCACGGTCTTCCTGCGCGCCCGGAACGCGAGCTTCCCCGACTTCCTCGAGGTCGGCTACAGCGAGCACAAGGAGCTGCGCGACGCCTTGGCCCTCGGTGACCCGCAGGCCGCCCAGGACGGCATCGACAAGCACATCCTCGGGGCATACGAGCGACTGAAACGCCTCAACCTGCCGGAACGCTGAGCCGTGCACCCCAGGACGTGCTGAGCTTGGGGTGGTGATTCGGGCCGGCGAGAGGGGTCGATGGTGGGTTTGGTCGAGTTGGCAGCCGCCGGCGGGGCCGCGGTGGTCGGCGCGATGGCGACCGATGCCTGGCGCGTCACGCGCGACGGCATCGCCAAGCTGTTCGGCCGGCGCGGTGAGCGGGACGCCGTCCTCGCGGAGCTCGAGGCGGACGCCCAGCAGCTCGAGGATGCCGGCGAGGACGATCGCGAGCAGGTGCAGCGGGAGCTGATCGAGCGGTGGCGGCTCAGGCTCGACGAGTTGCTCGGCGCGGATCCGTCCGCCGCCGACGAGCTGCAGCGCGTGCTCGACGAGCCGAAGTACGTGCAGAACGTCGTCGCACGGGACGGCGGTCGGGCGTTCGGCGTCCAGGGCGGGGATATGCACTACCACGAGCACCGGCCGGCGACCGACCGCGAGAGCTGATCGTGGATCGCCAGGTCGTCCGCGTCGAGAGCGGCGTCGGGTACGGCGTTGTCGGCGCGGATCTGCACGTCTTCGGCGACGGCGTACCGCTGTATCTCCTGCTCGGCTGGGAACCTGGCCCGGCGCCGGATCCGGGCTGGTTGCGCGAGATGCCGAGCCGGATGCTCAACGCCCGCTTCGCGGTGTCGGAGTTCACCGGTCGCGCCGACGAGCTGGCCGAGCTGCATCGATGGCGGGAGAGCAACCCTCGGATGGCGGTGCGCTGGCTGCACGGTCCGGCCGGGCAGGGGAAGTCCCGCCTGGCGGCGCGGTTCGCGGACGAGTCGCGTGCGGCAGGCTGGAAGGTCGTCGTCGCCGTCCACGGTCCGGGTGCTGTGTTGCCCTCGGACCGTCAGGAAGACCTGCGGCTCGACGGCGCTGAGGGGCTGCTGCTTGTGGTCGATTACGCCGACCGATGGCCGCTGACGCATCTGACCTGGCTGTTCAGCAACGCCTTGCTGCACAGGCCTGGCGTGCCGGTGCGGGTCCTGCTGCTCGGGCGCACGTTGGACAGTTGGCCGCCGGTCCGTGCGGCGCTGGTCGACTATCAGGCGGAGACGTCCGCGCAGCTCCTGCCGCCGGTGAACGACGGGTCCCGGTCGGAGATGCTCCGGTCCGCGCGTGACGGGTACGCGACCGTCTACGAGATCGACGAGCCGGACTCCGTCGTTCTTCCACCCGTGGATCACGACGATTTCGGTCTGCCGCTCGCACTCCACATGGCGGCGCTCGTTGCCGTGGACGCCCATGCGGGTCGGCAGCGCGCGCCGACCGGCGTCGCCGGTCTGACGTGTTACCTGCTGGATCGCGAGCAGTTGCACTGGACACGGCGATACGGCGACCGGGCGCACCGCCTCGGGCCGGCCGCATCGAACTACCGGACGCCGCCGGACGTCATGAATCGCGCCGTGTTCACCGCCGCGCTGACCGGCGCCGTACCGCCCGCGACCGGGACTGCGGTGCTGGACGAGCTGGCCCTTTCGTTGCCGACGGCACAGGTCTTGAGCGACCACGCGGTCTGCTATCCGCCGGCGCCGGGAACCGTGCTGGAGCCGTTGTACCCGGACCGGCTGGCCGAAGACTTCCTGGCCTTGAGCATGGCCGGTCATCAGGCCGACTATCCCGCGCAGGACTGGTCCGGCGGCACCGCGAGCGCCGTACTGGACAACGCCTCGGATCCGTCGCGGGCCGTCATCTTTCTCGCGTCGGCCGCCGCGCGCTGGTCGCATGTGGGGCCCGATCACCTCTTCCCGATGTTGCTCGAGCGACCTCGTACGGCGGTGCGCGCGGGGAGCGCCGCGTTGTCCGCGCTCGCCGCGGTTCCGGGGGTAGGCCTGGAGGTGCTGGAGGCGATCGAGCCGCAGCTGCCCGCGGATTCGCAGCCTGACCTCGACGTGGGGATCGCCGATATCGCCGTACGGCTGACGGAACTGCGGCTGGCCGGCGCGGCGACCGACGCTGATCGGGTCGTGTTGCTGCTGGGGCTCGGCGCCAGGCTCGACAACGCGGGACGGCATGGGGAAGCGCTGGAGGCGGGCGAGCAGGCTGCCTCGTTGTGCGAGCGTCTGGCCGGCGACGATCCAGCGAGTTACGAGGTGTTGCTGGCCGGTGCACTCGGGAGTTTGACGCGGCCGTTGTCGCGGCTGGGGCGTCGACGCGAGGCGCTGTCGGCGAGCGAGCGTACGGCGGGGATGTTCCGTCGGTTGGCCGGCACGAGCCCGCGCTTCGGGCGTCTGCTCGCCGAAGCGCTCACCAATCTGAGCATGAACCTCGCCGCAGCGGGTGAACGGGAGCGGGCACTCGCGACCGCGCAGGAGGCGGTCGCGCTGCACGGGTCGCTTCCGGAGGATCTTGCGTTCGCAGTGGACAACCTGGGCAGCCGATTGGCAGACGTCGGCCGGGCGGACGAAGCGCTCGCTGCCGCGCGCCGCGCTGTCGACCTGAGCGATCCGGCGAAGCATCGGCCCGACGCCGCCAGACGCTTGGGCAATCTGCATCTTCGACTGATCGGCGTCGGCCGCTGGGAAGAGGCCGCGACGGTCGCCGCGCGCGTGGTGACACTGTGGCGAGAGTTGGTCGATCTGAACCCGGTGGCCTTCGAACCGGAACTGGCGAAGAGCCTCAACCACCTCGGCGTCTGCCATCGTCAGCTCGGTGAGCCGGACGAAGCGGTGATCGTCACGACCGAATGCGTGGCGATCCTGCGGCGTCTCTCGGCGGGCAACCTGTCAGCCCACCAGGTCGAGCTGGCCGCGGCGCTCGATCACCTCGGCGATCAGCTCGCCCTGGTGGACCGCCCGGACGAAGCCCTCGCCGCAGGACGGGAGGCCGTCGAGGTCTTCCGGCGACTCGTCGCGGACAATCCGGCGCGGCACGACGTGGATCTGGCCAAGGCCCTCGACAACCTCGGCATCCGGCTGGCCGCCGTCGACCGGCCGTCGGAGGCACTCGGGGCCTGCGCCTCGGCCGTGGAGATCTTCGAGGAACTGGCGACGAACGATCCGGACGTCTTCCGCGCGGATCTGGCCAGAGCGCTGTTCAACCTGGCCTTCCGGTACGCCGCTGTGGAGCGGGCGGACGAGGCGCTCGACGCGATCGCCCGGTCGGTGGAGCTGCGGCGGCGTTCTGCGCACGATGCCGATCTTGCGCGCTCGTTGTTCGGGTTCGCGGCGTTGTGTGTGCGGCTCGGTGCGGTGGATCGGTGGAAGGAAGCTCGGCGTGCCGTTGACGAGTCGGCCTGGCGCTACCGCCGATTGGCTGCGCGGCAGCCGCGGGCGTTCAGCGGTCCGTTGACGGATGCGATGGACCTCAGCCAGGTGATCCGCGCGCTGTCCGGCCGGCGCTCGCTGTTCGGCCGCCGGCGCCGTTGAGGCCGGCAGCGTGTCCCTGCGCGGTCGGCGCGGACAGGGAACAATTGGCGGATGGGAATGTTCCGCGCAGTGGTACTGACCATCGACCGATCGACCGCCCTTCCGTTGATGTACGAGTACGACGTGACCGGAGCGTGTTTCCGCAGCGTCGGGTTCGTCCGCGTCGGGGGTCGCATGGTGCCGGAGATCAGTCATCCGGCGCCGGACACGCCCGACGGCCGTGACGCTTTCCTGCTCACCGTTCTGACGACCCTGCTCATTCCGGAACGCCAGGCGCGCAAGATCGTCCGGAAGGCCCAGCACGAGCCGACCTGAGCCGTCCTGGGGTCTTCCTGTAACGGTTGCAGGAAGTAGGGTCGGGGGGTGGATCCCCGGGCGCAGCGGACTGTCGAGGCATTGCTGACGGCTGCTGAGCAGTTGTTCGCTGCCCGGTCCGTTGCCGACGTGACGGTCGAGGAGATCGCCGCCACCGCGGGGGTCGCGGTCGGGTCGGTCTACAACCATTTCGGCTCGAAGAGCGGGTTGTACGCCGCGCTGGTCGAGCGGGCGCTCGTGGTGGACCGGCAGTTCATGGATCTCGCGTACGTCGAGGGGCGCGGGCCGATCGAGCAGCTGTACGCGGCGGCCGACGAGTATCTGGCGTTCTACCTCGCGAATCCGGAGTACTTCCGGATGCTCGCGTTTCCGGCCGAACCCGGGAGCTACGCCGCGGGGCAGGAGCTCGCCGAGCGGCTGGCGGACTCGGTGGACGAGCAGAACCGGCGGATGGTCGACGCGATCAAGCGTGGGATCAAGGCCGGCACGATCCGCAAGGTCAACGCGCAGGAGATGGCGACGGTGCTGTGGTCCTCGTGGAACGGGATCATCAGCCTGGCGTGGCGGCAGGATCGTCTGCGGCGTGATCCGCGACAGCTCAAGCGCCTGCTGCGGGCGGCGACGGACGCCTTCGCGCACGGTCTGCTGGTCAGGTCCGACTGACCCTGCTCGATTGCGGGTGCCGGTGGGCGGTGTTAGTGTGCGAGCACTTCTTGCAATGATTATAAGAGCGGATCGCGAGATGAGCAGGAGCTGGCGCGATGGCAGCCATAGGTTCGCGGGCCTGGGTCGCGGAGACCAACGGCGCCTTGGGTTTTCGGGATCAGGTGCGGTTCGTTGCGCAGGCGATCCTTCGGGAGCTCGCGCCCCGGCGTCATCGCGGCGACGGAGCGGTGCTGGTTGTCGATCGGACTCCACCGGCTACTGCTCTTGCTCAACAGGTCACCGAGTTCGCGCGGGACGCTCTGCCTGCGCCGTTGCTCCAGCACAGCGTGCGGTCCTGGCTGTGGGCATGCATGCTCGCCGACCTCGACCAGATCTCGTACGACGACGAGCGGCTTTACGTCGCTGCGCTGCTGCACGACGTCGCGCTCGTCGATCCGCACCGGCCGGGGCCGGATGCGGCGTGCTTCGCCGTCCATGGGGCGCAGGTCGCTCGTGGTGTCGTGATCGCCGCGGGCGCGGGTGGTGCCTTCGCCGACGACGTGGCTGCTGCGATCGCGGCGCATTTCAACGTCGCCGTACCGCTGTCGTGGGGTGCCGAAGCGCATCTTCTGCACGCGGGTACGCATGCTGACGTTGTCGGGCAGCGGTTGCTGGAGATGGCACCGAGCACGGTCGCCGACGTGTTGGCGCAGGCACCCCGGGCGGGATTCGCCGACCACTTCTGCGCTTCGATGCGCGAGGAAGCCGACCTACGGCGATCCTCCCGGGCCGGTCTGCTGTGGCGCCTCGGCATGGAACGCGCGATCCGCAGAGCCGAGGAGCGGTTCGGATGACGGACTGGGCGGAAATTCACGAAAGCGTTGTCCGGCAGTTTCGGGTGGCGTGGGAAGAGCCTGAGCCGCATGCGTGGGACGGATTCCTCGACGATTCTGTGCGGTTCGTGCAGCCGCTGGTGCGGGACGGGGTCGGTCCGGCGCTGTGGTGGGAGGAGTTCGCCAGGATCCAGGCCCTGCTGCCCGACCTGCGGGTCGAGGTGCTGCGCTGGGCCGGAGCCGGGGAAAACGTGTTCGTCCACATCCGCTTCTCGGCGACCGCAGGCGGACGACCGCTGACCTGGGAGGCAGTCGACCTGTTGAAGCTCTCCCCGGAAGGCCGGCTGCTGTTCCGGGAGTCCTTCTTCGACCCGGTCCTCCCGGCCACGGCGCTTCTCCGCCGCCCGCGAACCTGGCTGCGCTGGTGGCGCTCCGGCGTGGGCCCGTTCACCAGCCGCCGTCGCTTCCTCCCACCCGTGAGCGTCAGCTAGCGCGCCGGGTGCTCGATCCGGTACTGCTCGGCCAGTTCCTCGAAGTGCCCGGGGGATGCTTCGGCCAGCGTCGCGGGGCGAGCGGTGAGCCGGCGCACCTCGGCCGTCAGGTCGGCGGCGGTCTCCCGGGTCGTGTAGACCCCGAGGACAAGCGCGTTGTCGTCGGTCAGCGAGAAGCCCCACGGAACCCGGCACGGGCCGTCATGCTCCGGCTCCGGGCACAGCAGGCGCGCCACCGGCTCTTGCATCGCCAGCGCCTCGTCGGTCCCGGCGAAGCCTTCGATGCGGATCTCGAACGTCATCACGCCGGCGAACCTACCGACGCACTGTTGCCCTCCGCATCGGGGACGAGCCGGGCCGGCACCCTGACGGCGTCTCCGACCACGGTCGTACGCCGGGGGTGGAGTCTTCGGCGGCCCGGTGCGACGATCGGGTGATGGACGTCTTGCGAGTCGAGGAGTTGGCGGCGGTCCACCTGGGGCTGGCGGGCGAGAACGGCAGCGGGCGGAGTGCGACGACGTTGTACGGCCGGGCCGGGGCCCGCCTGCGGCAGACGTTGATCGCCCTGGAAGCCGGGCAGACGCTCGGCGAGCACCAGAGCCCGGGCGATGCGTCGCTGATGTGCCTGGAGGGCGACGTGGTGCTTCGGGCGGGTGAGGACGAGGTCGAGCTGCGGACGGGCGATCTGGTCGCGGTGCCGCCGCAGCGTCACGACGTACACGCGCGGGCCGCGTCAGTGCTGTTGCTGTCGGTCGCGTTGCACTGAGGCGGTCACGACCTGCGTTCGTCCGGCCGGAGGTTGCGGAGCGTCCAGAGCCCGTACAGCGCCAGGAGAGGCTTCGCGACGATCCACTCGCCCGGCCGGTAGTCGCCGGCCCGGACCAGTTTCCCGGCGAGATCGGGGCGCTGCCGGCGCAGGTACGCGCGTGCCTTCAGCGCATGCGCCGGCTGGGACGCGATCTTGATCCGATCGACGTCCTCGAGCAGCGGGATCACGTTGGTGACGTTCTCCCAGGTCGTCGCGCTCTTCTCCTCCAGCAGGACGGCGCCGCCGAACCCGGACACCGAGCGCGCATAGTCGGCCATCACGCTGGCCTCCGACGCCGCGCGAGTCGTCGTACCGCCGCTGAAGATCACGCAGGCGTCGTGCTCACGGTCAGCCGCGACGGAGCGCAAAGCGGCTCGGACCCGCCAGCGGTTGATGAAGTTCGCCGTCGGCTGGGGGTTGCGGAAGCCCAGCACGACCACCGCCTCGGTGGCGCCGTCGCCGTTGCCCACGAGGGTGCGTGACCAGCGCCAGTTCAACCACTCGCCCCACGCGAGCACCGCAGCCCCGGCGATCGCCAGTCCCGTCCTCCGCCGCATGCGCCGACTCTAGGCCACCGAGTCGACGCGATGCTCCGCCCCCGCGAACGTGAAGGTGCCGCCCGCGTGCAGGCCCTTGATCGCGGCGAAGAGCGGCGCGCCGGTGGTCATCCCCTCGTACGTGACACCGTCGCACTCGAACGGCGAGCTGACCACCCCGACGACGTAGTGGTCGCCGTCGAGGACGACGATCGCGCCCGGCCGGACCTCGCTGGTGGGGGTGAAGTCGATGCTCTCCGCGTTGGCCACGGTGCTGTGCTGCCGCTCTTCGACCTGCGCGTACAGTCCGCCCAGATCACCGGCCACGGCCGCCTGCGACTGGTCGTCGACCGAGAACGACGAGTCCTGGTCGAGCCTCGCCGCCGAGTCCTCGCGCCCCACCGCCGTCCCCGTCACCCGTTGCTGCGCCTCGAGATGCGCCAGCAGAGCCTCCCTGACCCGCAACTTCGCGTCGGCGTCCATCGCCTGTCCTCTCGTCGAGTACTGGTCAAGTGTCGCGCGGAACGCTCCGGAAAGTTCCGGAACCAGTTCCGGAACCGGCAGGGGGTGTTGGCAGGGGTGTTTCCGAACTTAGAGTCGGCCTGCTTGAAAGGGCTTTCCGGTCGACGGTGGAGGGTTTGTGAGGCGCACACTTGGGCTCGCGGTGACGGTGGGGATTGTGGCGGCGGGGCTCGCGGCCGGCGGTGGACCGGCCGCGGCGCAGCGCGGGGCGGTGGTCAGCGGCACGTACTCGAGCGGACCGGAGCACGCCTGGCAGTCGCTGCCCCCGACGTACGTCGGGAACGACACCGGTGCCGCGGACGCGACGGTGGTCATCGACCCGAGCGTCAGCCGCCAGCAGTACACGGGTGTCGGCTTCTCGCTCGACGAGACCAGCGTGTCGAACCTGTGGAAGCTGACACCGGCGGAGCGCGAGCGAGCGATCCGGCTGCTGGTGGATCCGCGGACCGGCGCCGGGTTCGACCGGTTCCGGTTGACGATCGGCAGCCCGGACCTGATCGAGCACCTGCCGTTCTGGTCGTACGACGAGTTGCCGGCCGGGGTCACCGAGGACCCGGCGCTGAAGTACTTCTCGATCAAGCGCGACGTCGACGCGCACATCGTCGACACGGTGAAGCTGATCCAGAAGTACAACCCGCGCGCGACGTTCTTCGCCTCCGCGTGGAGCGCACCGGCCTGGATGAAGACCAACAACCGGTTCACCGGCGAGGTCGCGCTGAAGCCGGGCAGCACGACGTCGTACCACCAGGTCGGCAAGCTCCGCGACGACCGCATCGACGTGTTCGCGCGGTACTACGTCAAGTACCTGCAGGCGTATGCGAAGCACGGCATCACGGTCGACGCGCTGACGCTGCTCAACGAGCCCGGGATCGACGTGGTGTACCCGGCGATGGACATCAGCGTCGAACAGCAGCAGAAACTCGCCGTCGCGATCAAGCGCGAGGTACGGCGGGCCGGGCTGCGGACCGAGCTGTACGTGCACGACTTCAACTTCTGGGACTGGCGCGACCCGAACAGCACGGAAACGAAGAACTACTACCGGATCTTCAACGATCCGGCGACCCGGAAAGCGGCGGACGCGATCGCGTTCCACCCGTACTGGGGCGACCCGGCGGTGATGCGGGACGCGTACGAGGAGTTCGGAAAACCCGTGCACATGACGGAAACGAGCGACCTCGACCCGGCCACGATCCTGAACTATTTCCGGCTCGACGCGGCGTCGTACGTCCTCTGGGCGCAGACCACCGACCAGGACGGCGGCACCCTGCACTGGACGCCGGCGCGTGACAACAACGTCGACTGGGAGGAAGTCGGCCGGACGACCAAATGGCCGAACCGGCTGGTGAAGGTCGACACGACGACGAAAACGTTTTCGGTGCGCTCCGAGCTCTACGCGATGGGCCAGTTCGCGAAGTACCTCGGACCGGAGCACACCCGCGTCGAGTCGAGCGGCGCCGCGAACGGGATCAGCAACGTGGTCTACAAGGACCGTGGCGACAACTTCGTCGCGATCGTTGGGAACGCCAACGCCACGCCGAGCGCGGTACGCGTCACGCTGGCGGGCAAGTCGTTCACCGTGACGGTGCCGGCCAACGCGTACGCGACGTACCGCTGGCACGGCGACGTGCCGCCGGCGCGCCACAACCACGCGCCGCAGTTCGGCGACGTACCGAATGTCGTCGCTGATCAGTACCGGACCACGCAGTTCCAGTTGCAGGCGACCGACGGTGACAAGGACCGGCTCGCGTACTACGCGACGGACCTACCGGCCGGCGTCAGCCTCGACGCGAACACCGGGACGGTCAGCCTGCAACCGACCGTCGTAGGGGAGCAGGACCTCAAGTTCCGCGTCACCGACGGCGCCGCGCACGACGAGGTCACGGTGCACGTCACCGTACGGCCGCACGGCGCACCGGTCGGCGCGAAGGTCGAAGCGGAGTCGTACGTCGCTCAGCACGGCTGGACCGACGGCGGCGCGAACTTCGTCGAGAGCAACCCCGCGGCGAGTGGAGGGAAGAACGTCGGCTGGACCGCGGCGGGGAACTGGCTCCAGTACCGCGTCGACGTGGCCCAGGGCGTCTACAACCTCGAACTCCGGGTCGCGAACGGCACCGGCGCGCCCGCCCCGGACGCGATCTCGATCCGCGACGCCGACGGCACCGTCCTCGCCAAGGTCACCGTCCCCGACACCGGTGGATGGGGCAACTACCAGTCGATCAGCACCCAGGTCACGCTTCCCGCCGGAGACCAGACGATCACGGTGTACTGCGAGACCGGTGGCTTCAACCTCGACTACCTCCGCCTGACCGCGTAACCGCGGTCCGGCGGAACCCGACACCCAGCGCGGTTGCCGGGTGGAATGAAACGTGTCAATCTGGATCGCCAGCCGGTGATCAAACTGCCGCTGCCAGAGCAGGATCCTGCATTGAAACGTAAGGAGTAGCAGTGGCGCGCATCGCTTTCCTGCACACCGGGGCCGTCGTCATCCCCACGTTCGCCGCCCTCGCCGCGGAGCATCTGCCCGGCGTCGAGGTGCAGAACCTGCTCGACGACAAGATCGTGGCCGACCTGGGGCGGGGCGTGCCGACCGAGCAGGTCGCGCAGCGCCTGGCCGACCTGGGCGACGCCGCAGTGGCTGCCGGGGCTGACGCAGTGCTGTTCACCTGCTCGTCGATCTCGCAGTACGCCGGACCGCTCGCCGATCGTCTCGGCGTGCCGGTGTATCGCGTCGACGAGGCGATGGCGGACGAGGCGGTGCGCGCCGGCGATCGCATCAGCGTCATCGCGACCCTGCCCACCACGGTGCAGCCGACCGCGGCGCTCCTGCGGGAGCGCGCCGAGCTCCACGGCCGTGACGTCCAGATCGACGAGGTCGTCGTACCGGGCGCCTTCGAGGCTGCCGTCGCGGGTGACCGCGCTCGCCACGACACGCTGGTGGCGGACGCGATCACGGCGGCGACCGGCGACGTGGTGGTGCTCGCGCAGGCGTCGATGGCGTCGGCGGCCGAGGGTCTCGCCCTCCCCGTCCCGATCCTCACCAGCCCCGAACGCGGCGTCCGCCGGCTGGCGGAGAACCTCCTGTAGTCAGGAAGCGCGCCGGGACCGCTTGCGAGCGTCGACGAAGCGGTCCAGCACGCCGTAGCCGGCGAGGCCGAGGACGGCGACGGCCACCAGGAACAGCACCACCGCGACGGTGATGTTCGCCGGTCGCGCGATCAGTCCGGCGACGAACAGGACGCCGCCGGTCACTGCGAAGGTCACGACCAGGCGGCGGCTCATCGGCTCGTAGATCACGACCGCGAGGCTATCGCGCCGCAAGTTCACCTCTTGACGGCACGCGGCCGCCTGCGGCACTGTTTACAGCGCTGTAGTACAGCGCTGTAAATCCGTCGAGCAGAGAGCAGGTCGATGCGTCCCGACATCGTCATCGTGATGACCGATCAGCAACGCGTGGGGCTGACGCGGCGCAGCGGGTACCCGGTGGACACCATGCCGTTCGTCGACGGCCTGGCCGAACGCGGAACGGATTTCCGGAACGCGTACACGGCCGCGCCGGCCTGCGTTCCGGCGCGGACCAGCCTGCTGACCGGGCGGTTCCCGAGCGTCCACCAGGTCCGGCAGAACAGCAACGCGCAGCACGCCAGCTACCAGCAGGACCTGCTCGACGTCCTCCGGGCCGCCGACTACCAGCTGCACTTCGCGGGCAAGCCGCACATGCATCGCGGCGCGCAGGACTTCGACACCTTCGCCGGACCGTACTTCCACACCCAAGGACCGGAGCGGAACGCGGCGGAACACGCTTTCGACGACTGGCTCGAGCGCCTCGACCACGGGGTCGCCGACGAGCCGACACCGCACCCGGTGGAGACGCAGCTGCCGTACCGGATCACCACCGACGCGCTGCGAGCCGTGCACGACGCGGACCCGGACCGGCCGGGCCTGTTCTGGGTCTCCTACCCCGAGCCCCACAACCCGTACCAGGTCCCGCAGCCGTACTTCGACCTGGTGAGACCCGAGGACGTCCCGGACCGTACAACGGGGCCGGAGGCAACCGAGATCAAGGGCGGCAGCTACGCCTGGCTGCGCAGGCTCCAGGAAGACAAACGCCCCGGGTACGACGACAACTGGCGCCGCTACACCGCCAACTACCTCGGCATGCTCCGCCTGCTCGACGACCAGATCCGCCGTCTGCACGACGGGCTGGCCCGGCGGAACCGGCCGCGGCTGACGATCGTGCTCGCCGACCACGGCGACTACGTCGGCGAGTACGGACTGCAGCGCAAGGGCGCCGGCCTGTCGGAGTTCCTGATGCGGATCCCGCTGATCGTCACCGGCGACGGCATCGAGGGACAGCGGCGCGACGAACCGGTGTCGATCGTCGACGTCCTCCCCACCGTCTGCGAAGCCGTCGGCCGTCCCATCCCCGACGGCGTCCAGGGCCGCAGCCTGCTTCCACTCGCCCACGGCGAGGAGGCGCCGCCCGAAGAGTTCCAGAGCATCGTCGCCGAGCAGGGCTTCGGCGGCCGCGCGTACGACGTGACGGCCCGGCCACCGCTGCACTTCGGGTACGACGGCCCGACGTTCGACGAACTCAACACCGTCACGCAGTCCGGCGCCGCCCGGATGCTGCGCAGCGGCAACTGGAAGCTCGTCGTGCACGCGGATCTCCGAGGCGAGCTCTACGACCTGGACACCGACCCGGCCGAGCTCGCCAACCTCTTCGACGACGACGCCCACCTGGCCGTCCGGGCACGCCTCCTGCACCAGCTCGCCCGCTGGCAGGCACGGCTGACCGACGACCTCCCGAACGGCAACTACACCTCCCTCCGCCTGCCCCACAACTGGCGCTGGGCTCCCAAGGAGAACCACCATGAACACGTTTAGCCGCCGCACCCTGTTCGGCCTCGGCGCCGCCACCGCCGCCGCGATCACGCTCCCCGGCTGCTCCGGGAAATCCGGTCCGATGCGAGTTTCCTGGTACGGCCCCGACCCGGTCACCAAGGCACTGAACAAGGCGCTCGACGCCTGGAAGTCGAGCGGCGGCGCGGAGTACGCCGCGGAGAGCGCCCCGTTCGACGACTACTGGGACAAGCTGGCCACGCAGACCTCCGGCAACAACGCACCCGACGTCCTGCGGATGTCGATGAGCTACTTCAGCGACTACGCGGGCCGGGGAGCGCTGAAGGACCTCGGATCGGCAAACATCGATACCTCGAGCCTGGACAAGGACGTCGCGAGCAGCGGCGAGAAGGACGGCAAGGACTACGGGATCGGGCAGAGCTCGATCAGCTACGCGATGTACGTCGACGAGGCCGCGATCAAGCGCGCCGGCGGCACGGTTCCGGCGCAGGGCTGGACGTGGGACGCGTTCGCCGAGTTCGCCCGGGACTACAGCGGATCGGTCCAGGGCTCGTACGGCTCCACCGACCAGGCCGGAAACTTCCAGCTGTTCGAGGTGTACGCGCGCCAGCACGGCACGGACCTGTTCTCCGACGACGGCGGAAAGCTTGCCGCCAGCAAGGACACCGTCGAGGAATGGTTCCAGTACTGGTCCGGGCTGCGGACCGCGAAGGCCGCCCCGCCGCAGAACGTCAGCGCGGAGACGACCGCGATCGAGAAGTCGCTGGTGGCCAAGGGCAAGGCGCCGCTCCAGTTCGGCTGGGTCCAGCAGGTCACGTTCTACCAGCCGCTGGTGAAGGGCCCGCTGAGCGTGCTGCCGGTTCCGCAGGGCAAGGCCGGCGACCTGTCCGGCCAGTTCGTCAAGGGGCTCGACCTGTGGTGCGTCTCGGCCGCGAGCAAGCACCCCGAGGACGCCGCGAAACTGATCGGGTTCCTGCTCAACGACGAGCAGGCGATCAAGGCGATCGGCATCCTGCTGGGGGTCCCGCCGTCGAAGAAAGCGCGTGATCTCGTGTCCGCGGACGCCGGGTCGGCCGGTGCCCGGGCGATCAAGTACGTCGAGAGCCTGACGGGCAAGGTCGGTCCGTCCCCGAAGCCGTGGCCCAAGGGGTACGGCGAGCTGCTGACCGGGTTCGGCCGGATCGCGGAGAACATCGGTTTCGGAAAGACCACGCCCGCCGCCGGTGCCCAGGAGTTCGTGGACCTGGCCGGAAAGACGCTCGGGCAGTGATCGCCCGGCTCCGGCAGAGCGTTCCGGCGTACCTGTTCCTGCTGCCCTGGCTGATCGGGTTGCTCGGGCTGACGATCGGCCCGATGGTGCTGTCGCTGTACTACTCGTTCACCGACTATGCGCTGCTCAACACCCCCGAGTGGACGGGGCTGCACAACTACACGGCCCTGTTCCAGGACTCGCGGTACCTGCAGTCGCTCAAGGTCACCTTCATCTACGTCGGCGTCTCGGTGCCGCTCGAGATGGCGTTCGCGCTGGCGGTCGCCGTACTCCTGAATCGCGGACTCAAGGGCCTGGCCGTCTACCGGGCGCTGTACTACGTCCCCAGCCTGCTCGGCGGAAGTGTCGCGATCGCGCTGCTGTGGCAGCAGATCTTCGGCAGCGACGGCCTGCTGAACGACATCCTCGGCGTCTTCGGCATCCACGGCCGCGGCTGGATCTCCGAGCCCGGCACCGCGTTGTGGACCCTGATCGTGCTGCGGGTCTGGCAGTTCGGCGCCCCGATGGTGATCTTCCTGGCCGGTCTGCGGCAGATCCCGGACGAGGTGCTCGAGGCCGCCGAGGTGGACGGTGCGGGCCGCTGGCAACGATTCTGGCGGGTGACGCTGCCGCTGCTCTCGCCGGTGGTGTTCTTCAACCTGGTGCTGCAGATCATCGGCGCGTTCCAGGCGTTCACGCCGGCGTTCGTGATCAGCGGCGGCAAGGGCGGCCCGTCGGACTCGACGCTATTCTACACGCTCTACCTGTACCAGCAGGCGTTCGGGAACTTCCGGATGGGCTACGCCGCCGCGATGGCCTGGGTGCTGCTGCTGATCATCGCGGTCTTCACCGGGCTGAACTTCGTCCTCGGCCGCACCTGGGTGTTCTACGGAGACGAAGGGGTACGGCGATGAAACGCGTACTGGCGCACGCGGGGCTGGCGGCCGGGGCACTGGTGATGCTCTACCCGCTGCTGTGGATGATCAGCGCCTCGCTGCGGCCGAACACCGAGATCTTCGAGCGTCCCGGGCTGATCCCCGAGCACCCGACGCTCGGGAACTACGCGCTCGGCTGGTCCTCGACCGGGACCAGTTTCGGCATCTACCTGATGAACTCGCTGATCATCTGCGCGGCGGTCGTGATCGGCAACGTGCTGACCTGCTCGCTGACCGCGTACGCGTTCGCGCGGCTCACCTTCGTGGGCCGGAAAACGTTGTTCGGGTTGATGCTGGCAACGATCATGCTGCCCGGTCACGTGACGCTGATCGCGCAGTACTCGATTTTCCGGAACCTGAACTGGATCGACACGTTCTGGCCGATGATCGTGCCGAGTTTCCTGGCCACCGACGCGTTCTTCGTGTTCCTGATGGTGCAGTTCATCCGCTCGATCCCGGTCGAGCTCGACGACGCGGCCCGGATCGACGGCTGCGGCGCCTGGGGCATCTACCGGCGGATCATCCTGCCGCTGCTGTCGCCGGCGCTGGTGACGACGGCGATCTTCTCGTTCATCTGGACCTGGAACAACTTCTTCAGCCAGCTGATCTACCTGTCGACCAGGACCCGGCTGACCGTGCCGGTCGCGTTGCGCGGGTTCCTGGACGCCACCGGCAGCTCGGAGTGGGGAGCGTTGTTCGCGATGAGCGTGGTCACGCTGGTGCCGGTGGTCGTGGTGTTCGTGGTGTTCCAGCGGCGGATCCTGGCCGGAATGGCCCACACCGGCCTCAAATGAGATCCTGCCAGCTATGAGGCCGCGCCTGACCGACGTCGCCGAGGCGGCCGGTGTGTCGATGAAGACGGTGTCGAACGTCGTCAACGGCGCCGAGCACGTCCGCGAGGAGACCCGGCAACGGGTGCTCGCCGCGATCGACAAGCTCGGGTACCGGCCGAACATCGCGGCCCGCAACCTGGCCCAGGGCCGCAGCGGCGTGATCGCGCTCGCCGTACCGCAGCTCGACCGGCCGTACTTCGCCTCGCTCGCGGCCCGGATGCTCGACGAGGCGGAGTCGTTCGGCTGGATCGTCCAGTTCCACCAGACCGGCGGCCGACGCGAGGCCGAGCTCGCGCTGCTGACCGAGCGGCACCCGGCCCGGCTCGACGGGATCGTGATGAGTCCGCTCGGTCTCACCCCGGAGGACGTGCAGGGCCGGGACCCGGCGCTGCCGCTCGTCCTGCTCGGCGAGAAGGCCGGCGTCGAGCACCACGCGGACCACGTCGGCATCGACAACCGCGAGGCCGGCAAGGTCGCGACCGAGCATCTGCTCGAGCTCGGCCGCCGGCAGGTGATGGCGCTCGCGCCGGGGCCGCGGATGGACGACGAGCGGATCAACGGCTACCGCGACGCGCTGACCGCCGCCGGGCTGCCGGTCGACGAGGACGTCGTGCTCCCGACCGGGGGCCTGCGCGGCCAGGACGCCGAGCGCACCCTCGGCGAGTGGCTCGACTCCGGACACGCACCGCCGGACGCGGTCTTCGCGGCCACCGACTGGCTGGCGATGGGCGCGATCCGCGCGCTCGTCCTGCGCGGACTGCGGGTGCCGCAGGACGTGGCCGTGGTCGGCTTCGACGACATCCCGTACGACCTCGCGACGCTGCCGACCCTGACCACGGTCGCGCCCGACCGGGTCGCCATCGCGCGGCTGGCCCTGCAGGCGCTCAAGGACCAGCGCCCCGACGCCGAACCCGTCCGCCGCCAGGCTCCGTTCAGTCTCGTCGTCCGGGAGAGCACCACCGGCATCGGTTGACACTGGCGCATCTCCCGCGCGCACCCGAGACTGGCGGCATGGGTGGGGGAATGGTGGCCATGCTGTTCTCGGACATCGAAGGATCGACGCTGCTGCTGCGCCGGTTGGGGGACCGGTACCTCGATGCGCTGGAGGACCATCGGCGGATCCTGCGCGCCGTGTGGACGGCGTACGGCGGAACCGAGATGGGGACCGAGGGCGACAGCTTCTTCGTTGTGTTCGGCACCGCCGGGGACGCGATCCGGGCCGCGGTCGACGGGCAGCGACAGCTCGACGAGCACCAGTGGCCGGACAACGAGCGGCTCCGCGTGCGGATGGGCATCCACACCGGTGCGCCGGGCGTGTACGACGGCGACTTCTGGGGGATGGACGTCCATCTCGCCGCGCGGATCGGGGCGGCCGCGCACGGCGGGCAGATCGTGGTGTCGGCGGTCACCGGTCAGCTCACCCAACTGCCCGACGGCGTCACGCTGCGCGATCTCGGCACGCATCACCTGAAGGACATCCCGGAGCCTGAGCACCTCTTCCAGGTCACCGTCGACGGCCTGCAGCCCGAGTTCCCGCCGCCCCGCACGCTCGGTACGTCGACGAGCCTGCCGTCGCCGGCCACGCCGCTGCTCGGGCGCGAGCCGGATCTCGGCCGCATCGCCGAGCTGCTCGGCCGGCCCGACGTACGGCTGGTCACGCTGACCGGACCGGGCGGAGCGGGCAAGACCCGCCTGGCGATCGGTGCGGCCGCGGAGCTGACCACCAGGTTCCCGGGCGGGGTGTATTTCGTCCCGCTCGCGGCGGTCACGTCCGCGCCGGTGCTGTGGACGACGATCGCCGAGGTTCTCGACATCCCGCCGCGGGAGCGCGGCCGGGTCGTCGCCTACCTGGCGCAGCGGACGCTGCTGCTCGTCCTCGACAACCTCGAGCAGTTGCCCGACGCCGGGAAGGTCGTCGCCGAGATTATCGAGGGCGCGCCGCACGTCCAGCTGATCGCCACCTCGAGACGAGCGCTGGGACTCACCGGCGAGTACCAGCATCCGGTGCTGCCGCTGCCGGTCGCGGACGACGCGGACTCGGCCGCCGTCCAGCTCTTCGTGCAACGAGCCCAGGCCGTCCGGCCGGCCTTCACGCTGACCGCCGAGAACACCGCGGATGTGGTCGCGATCTGCCGCCGGCTCGACGGGCTCCCGCTGGCGATCGAGCTGTGCGCACCGCGGATCCGGCTGCTCAACGTCAAGGAGCTGCTCGCCCGGATCGACCAGTCGCTCGACATCGCGTCCACCAGTACGACGACCCCGGAGCGCCAGCGGACGCTGCGCGACACCATCGCCTGGTCGTACGAGCTGCTCGGCCCCGAGCATCGCCGTACGTTCCGCCGGCTCGCGGTGTTCTCCGGCGGCGCCGACCTGGCCGCGGTCGAGAAAGTTGCTACCGGCATCGACCTGCTCGATGCGGTCGCCGAGCTGCACGACGCCAACCTGATCACGGTGTACGACGGACCGGAGGGGACCCGCGTACGGATGCTGGAGACGATCCGCCGGTACGCCGCCGACGAGCTGCGAGCCGCGGACGAGGATGCCGGCGTCCGCGGTATCCACGCCGGCTACTACGCCGACCTTGCCGAGATCATCGAGGACACCAAGAAGACCACGTCCGACCTGCCGCGCGATCGTGCCGAGATCGACCTCGACAACTTCCGTGCCGCGCTCACCTGGGCGACCGGCCACGACGTACGGACCGCTCTCCGGCTCTGTTCGGCCCTGGCCTGGGTCTGGATCGTCGGCGGCTACCTGGCCGAGAGCCGCGCGTGGCACGAGCAGGTCGTCGCCGCCGCCGGTACGACGCCCTCGCCGGAGCTGGCTGCCTGTCTGCGCGGACTCAGCAACGTCTTGCTCATCCAGGGGGAGGCGGAGCACGCCGAAGAGGTGGCGGCCCGCAGCGTCGAGATGGCCCGGAGCCTCGGCGATCCGGCCGGCATCGCGTACGGAATGACCGTGCTCGGCTCGATGCAAGGCCAGCGAGGGGACACACGCGCGGCGCGGGCGACGCTGACCGAGGCCGTGGAGCGGCTCCGCCCCTTGGACGACCAGTGGCGGTTGGCCCGGGTGCTCAACCACCTGGGCGGGATCGAGGAGGACCTCGGCAACTTCGAGCACGCCGAGGAGCTGCTCCGTGAGTCGCTGAGGATCACCGAGTCGCACGGGGACGTGCACGAGCTCGCCGTCGTGGGGCAGAACCTGGCCTACCTGCTGACACTCGCCGGCCGTCTCGACGAGGCCGGCGAGCTGGCCCGTGATCTGGTTCCTACCGTGGTGGCGCTCGGCAGCCCGACTCTCACGATGGCGTTCTCGAACACCGTGATGAACCTCCTGATCCGGCGCGGCGACCCGGTCCGCGCCGCCGAGCTGTTCGGCGCGGAGGAGGCGATGAGCGAGCGGCTCGAGATCCCCAACCCTTACCGGGAGGAGGAGCTCGCGGAGGCCCTGGACCTCGTCGGCGACACGCTGCCGCGCGAGGACTGGGACCGCCACCGGCAGTCCGGCCGCACCCAGCGCGTCGAGGAACTGCTCGCCCGCGTGTCGCTCTGAGGGCCCGGTGCTACGGCTTTCGAATGGTTGACCACGGATAGTGGTAACTCCATACTTCTCTCACCGCCGTGGGCGGTTTGGGGGCAGTTTTCTGGGGTTTTTCACATGGGGATGGGGGGCTTGCTATGCATGCCTGGAAGTTACTTCGTGCTGCGCTGGTGACGGCGGTCGCCGGCGCAACCTTGGTGGCGGTTCCGGCGACCGCCGATGCTGTACCGCCGACCAGCGCGATCGAGGTCGGCGCGACGTCGGTGGCCCGGGGCGCGACCTTCACGGTCACGCAGACCGTCTACAACGACCGGGACTTCACGATCACCGGCGGCAAGGCCGGGCTGTACGCGAAGGAGACATCGCTGCCGGCGATGGTCGAGCTGGTGTCGTGTCCTGGTGCGTTCGCGTGTGACACGCTCGGCAGCAGCGTCCGCGGCGGCGTCGCCGACGTGCCGCCGGGCGAGTCCAGGACCGTGGTCTTCACGTTGCGGGTCAAGGACGACGCCCCGCTCGGGACGATCACGCTGCAGCACCAGTTCATCGGTGAGAACTACGCGTTCGAGACCTTCGACGGGCCGCCGCTCGAGATCAAGGAGGCGCCGCAGTTCGCCGACGTCTCCGTCGCGCTGAGTGCCTCGGTGCAGATGGTGCGGACGGCGCGGATCACGTACACGATCACGGTCAAGAACAACGGGCCGAACCCGGCGACCGGTGTCCGGGTGGTCGCGACGGCTCCGGCCGCGACGGCGTACTACGCGAGCACCTGCACGCGGGTCGGCACCACCCGGTCGGTGAACTGCGACTTCGCCACGCTGGCCAGCGGCGAGACCGTGACCCGGACGCTGACGGCGAACACCGGGATGCTCACGGCCGGCACGCTGACCGCGACGGCGCAGCGTACGGCGAGCTCGCCGACCGACCCGGTGGCGGCCAACGACAAGGCGACGCGCAGCTGCAGCGCCGTGACGGGGCTGATCGTCCGCTGCTGACACAGCACTGAGGTTTCTGCGACGGCCGGCGGCCGCGGGTTCTCGAGTCCCCGCGGCCGCCGGCTCTTTTGCTGTCCACGTCTTGCATCGAGGGGTGGGTGAGGTTTACGGTCCGGGTTAACGTTTAAGTGAGTGTTAGTGAGCACTTCTTCGAAACTTGGAGCAACTATGATCAGTCGGCGGCGGTTCCTGCAGGTGACCGGTGCGGCGATTGCCACCTCCTCGCTCGCGGCCTGTGGTGACGGCGGAGCGTCGAACGGTGGTGCGAAGGCGTCGGGCGAGCTCAAGCTGCCGACGTACAAGCCGTTCGAGGGGCTGCACCCGGAGCTGCCGGGTGCCGAGTCCGGTCTCGAGCCCGGGTTCCTGAAGTTCCCGGCGGACGCGGTCGCCAGCGTCAAGGCGCCGCCGCTGAAAGGCCCGGTCACCGCGCTGACCGAGACGTTCGCGACGCCGCCGCCGCCGATGGGCAGCAACCCGATGTGGCAGGCGCTGAACTCCGCGCTCGGTGGTGAGCTCCGGCTGACCATCGGCACCGACCCGGGCTACCCGGAGAAGTTCGCCACGCTGCTGGCCAGCGACTCGCTGCCGGACCTGATGTGGCTGCCGCCGAACCAGGGCATCCCGAACATCGGCCCGATGCTCGAGGCGAAGTTCCAGGACCTGACCAAGTACCTGTCCGGGGACGCCGTGCTGGAGTACCCGAACCTGGCCGCGCTGAAGCCGGCCTCCTGGCGGACCGCGGTGGTGAACGGGAAGATCTGGGGCGCCCCGATCCCGTCGACGCCGTTCGGCCAGGTGATGATGGGCAACCCGAAGACCTGGGCGAAGGTCGGCGGCCTGCAGTGCTCGACCGCCGACGAGTTCTTCGCCAAGTGCAAGGAGCTGACCAACGGCACGAACTACGCGCTCGAGCCGGCGATCATCAACATGCTGCACATGTTCGGCGAGTGGTTCGGCGCCCCGAACGGCTGGCGGGTCAACCAGGACCGGTCGCTGACCCACCTGTACGAGACCGACAACTACAAGGCCGCCGTCGAGTACGCCGCCAAGCTCTGGGCCGCCAAGGTGTTCTACCCGGACCTGAACCTGGCCGACGCCACGCCGAAGACCGTGAACGGCCAGATCGCCGCGCAGGTCACGGTCGGCCCGCGGGCGACCGCCGACTTCCGCAACCTGGACCCGACGCTGTTCGTCGACACGATGATCCCGTTCGGCCACGACGGCAAGGCCAAGCCGGTCTACGACATGGGCTACGGCACGGTCGGGTTCACGCCGTTCAAGAAGACCGACGAGGGCCGGATCCGCGAGCTGCTCGCGCTGATGGACTACCTGTCCGCGCCGTTCGGCACCAAGGAGTACCTGGTCAAGAACTTCGGCGTCGAGGGGCAGCAGTACCAGCTCGACGGGCAGGGCAACCCGGTGCTGACGAAGGCCGGCCAGCAGCAGGCGCCCGGTCTGGTCAGCGCGCTGCAGATCATGAACTCGCCGGAGAGCGTGATCTTCAACCCGGCGTTCCCCGAGGACACCAAGAAGATCTACGCGACCGAGCAGCAGCTGCTGAAGTTCGCGATGCGCAACCCGACCGCGGGCACGTACTCCGACACCAGCAGCAAGGTCGGTCCGAAGCTGACCGCGGCGTTCCGGGACACGATCGTGGACATCGTCACCGGCCGGCAGAAGATCGACGCGTACGACGAGGCGCTGAAGCGCTGGAAGTCCGGCGGCGGTGACAAGATGCGCGACGAGTTCGCGGCCGTACTGCCGGCGAGCGTTCCGGTCACCGGCTCGTGATGCTGAAGTCGAGTACCCCGAAGCGGCAGGCCAAGAACGGCCTGCCGCTGAAGGCGAAGTGGGCCCGGGACTGGCAGATGGTGCTGCTGATGATCCCCGGCGTGCTGTTCCTGCTGGTGTTCTTCTACCTGCCGGTGCTCGGAAACGTGGTCGCTTTCCAGGATTTCCAGCCCTACCTCGGCATCATGCACAGCGAGTGGAACGGCCTGCAGAACTTCCTCAACCTGTACGACAACCCGGACTTCTGGGACGCGCTGCGGAACACGCTGCTGCTGGCCGGCGTCCAGCTGCTGCTGTTCTTCCCGGTGCCGATCGGGCTGGCGCTGATCGTCGACTCGCTGGTCAGCAACCGTTTTCGGCGCTGGTTCCAGACCATCGCGTACCTGCCGCACTTCCTGTCCTGGGTGCTGGTCGTGACGCTGTTCCAGCAGTCGCTCGGCGGGGCCGGGTTCGTCAACAACCTGCTCCGGCAGGCCGGCCTGGACCCGATCCCGTTCATGACGAACCCGGACACCTTCCCGCTGCTGGTCGTCGCGCAGCTGATCTGGAAGGACGCCGGCTGGGCGATGATCATCTTCCTCGCGGCGCTGACCACGGTGGACGTGTCGCTGTACGAGGCCGCCGCGGCGGACGGCGCCGGACGCTGGCGGCGGCTGTGGCACATCACGCTGCCGTCGCTGCGGACCGTCATCGTGCTGCTGCTGATCCTGCGGATCGGCGACATCCTCAGCGTCGGGTTCGAGCAGTTCATCCTGCAACGCGACTCGGTCGGTCCGGGCGCCGCCGAAGTACTGGACACGTTCACGTACTACGCCGGCGTGGTCGGCGGTGACTGGAGCAGCGGCGCCGCGGCCGGCTTGGCCAAGGGTGTCGTCGGAGCCCTGCTGCTGTGGGGCGCGAACACGCTGGCCCACCGCTTGGGTGAGCCCGGCATCTTCCAGAAACGAGGCGCTTCATGAGACCGGTGTGGAAGGAGAACCCTTCTCCGGCGTACCAGGCGATCAAGGCCGTCGTGCTGGGCGGCTTCGCGCTCGTCATCGTGATCCCGATCCTGGTCGTGATCTCGACGTCGCTGGCCAGCGACAAGGACATCATCGACGCGGGCGGGTACGTGCTGTGGCCGTCGCATCCGACGTTCAAGGCGTACCAGACGCTGTTCTCCGGCGGCCTGATGGGACGGGCGATCCTGGTCAGCGTGTTCGTGACCCTGGTCGGTACGGCGATCGCGCTCGCCGTCACGATCGCGCTCGCGTACGCCACCTCGCGGCCGGTGCTGTTCGGGCGGCCGGTGCTGCTGATGGTGCTGTTCACGTTGCTGTTCGCGCCGGGGATCATCCCGATGTTCCTGGTGGTCAAGCAGCTCGGCCTGCTCGACAGCCTGTGGTCGCTGATCCTGCCGGGGGCGCTGGGCGCCTTCAACTTCGTTGTCCTGCGCACCTTCTTCATGAACGTGCCGGGCGAGCTGCTGGAGAGCGCGCGGATCGACGGCGCGAGCGACTTCACCATCCTGCGCCGGATCGTGATGCCGCTGTCGAAGGCGGTGATCGCGGTCGTCGGGCTGTTCTACGCGGTCGGGTTCTGGAACGCGTTCTTCAACGCCTTGCTGTACCTGAACGACACCTCGAAATGGCCGGTCCAGGTGATCCTGCGGACCTACGTCCTGCAGGGCAAGTCGCTGTCGGCCGACCAGCTCGGCGTGCATCCGCCGCCGCAGCCCCAGTCGCTGCAGATGGCCGTGGTGGTGGTCGCGCTGGTCCCGATCGCGATGGTGTACCCGTTCCTCCAGCGGCACTTCACCAAGGGCGTCATCACCGGTGCGGTCAAGGGCTGATCTGCAAGAATCGACATATGTCCTCACCTTTGGCTGAGCGGCCGACGCTGCGGATGGTCGCGAAGGAGGCCGGTGTCTCGGTCGCGACCGTGTCCTACGTGCTCTCCGGACGGCACCGCAGCCACACGATCAAGGACTCGACCGCGGACCGGGTCCGCGAGGCCGCGTCGCGGCTGGGCTACCGGCGCAACGACGCGGCCCGCGCGATCCGGACCGGCAAGTCGGACCTGGTCCTGCTGTCGCTGAACGTGCTCGCGGATCCGTGGTCGCAGGCGGTCGCGGCCACCGTCAGTACGGCGGTGACCCCGCTCGGCAAGACCGCGCTGATCGTCGCCGACGGGGACTGGCGGACCGTGCTGTCGAACCGGACGCCCGACGTGATCTTCATCGACAGCGTCGCGCCGGACCCGGACCAGGTCGCGGAGCTGGCGGCGTTCGCGGCGCAGGGCGTGCAGATCGTCGTCTTCAGCGAAACCCTCGAGCCGCAAGGCTTCGACGTGATCCGGTCCGGCGCCGAGCCGCGCTGCCATCTCGCGGTCGAGCATCTGCTGGAGCACCACGACCGGGTCGGCGCGCTCACCTCACGGACCACCGGGTTCGCCCGCTTCGACGCGTACCTGAACACCCTGCGCGCGGCGGGCCAGCCGATCCGCGACGAAGACATCGAGATCTTCGAGCAGCACCCCGAAGGCGCGTACCGGGCCGCGATGGCGCTGCTCACCAAGCCCGACCGGCCGACGGCGATCTACTGCACGACGGACTTCGCCGCGATCGCCGCGGTCCGGGCGGCGCACCGGCTGCGGATCGACGTACCGCGGGAGCTGGCGATCGTCGGCGTCGGCAACACGCCCGAGGGCGAGCATCTCGACCCGTCGCTGTCGACGGTCGGACCGGTCGACTTCAACGAGGCGCTGGCGAAGATCATCGTCGGCCGGCTGACGGACCGGGAGGGTGCGCCCGGCGAGGTGTTCGATTTCCCCTGGCAACTCATCGTTCGGGAGTCTTCTTGAGTCAACCCAACGTCGTCCTCATCTGTGTCGACGAGTGGCGTGGGGACGCGATGTCGTGCGCCGGCCACCCGTACGTCGAGACGCCGCACCTGGACGAGCTGGCGCGCAGCGGGGTGCGGTTCAGCCGCGGCTACTCCGCGACACCGACGTGCGTGCCGGCCCGGGTGGCGTTGTTCACCGGACAGTCGCAGGAACGGCACGGGCGGGTCGGGTACACCGACGGCGTACCGTTCGATGTCGCGCACCCGGTGACGGTGCAGGGCGAGTTCCGCCGGGCCGGGTACCACACGCAGGCGATCGGGAAGATGCACGTCCACCCGGAGCGGGCGCGGCTCGGTTTCGACGACGTGGTCCTGCACGACGGGTTCCTGCACCACGCCCGGCGTACCCACCGGCAGCAGTTCGGGTTCTTCGACGACTACGTGCCCTGGCTGCGGCGGCAGCCCGGGGTGTCGCCGGACGCGGAGTACTTCGATCACGGGGTGAACTGCAACTCGGTGGTCGCGCGGCCGTGGGACAAGGCGGAGGAGCTGCACCCGACGCACTGGATCGGTACGCAGACGATCGAGTGGCTGTACCGGCGGGATCCGTCGCGGCCGTTCTTCCTGTACCTGTCGTTCCATCGGCCGCACCCGCCGTACGACCCGCCGGCGTGGGCGTTCGACCAGTACAACGCGCTCCCGGCGTACGAGTGGGAGTTGGGCGACTGGGAGGGCGACTGGGACGAGTTCCGCCAGGACGGTGACTACCAGGCGTCGATCGGGGACCTGCCGGACCGGGTCGTGCACCGCGCGCGGGCCGGGTACTACGGGCTGATGGCGCAGATCGACCTGCAGATCAACCGGATCCGCGAGGCGCTGGTCGACTTCGGGGTGTACGACGACACGATCTTCGCGTTCACGTCCGACCACGGCGAGATGATGGGCGACCACCGGATGTTCCGGAAGTCGGTGCCGTACGAGGGATCGGCCCGGGTGCCGTTCATCGTCGCGGACCGCGCTTCGGCCGGTGGCGCCGTCCGCGGCGGGGTCGTGGACCAGGTCGTCGAGTTGCGTGACGTGATGCCGACGCTGCTCGACCTGGCCGGCGTACCGGTCCCGTCAACGGTCGACGGCGTCTCGCTGGCGCCGTTCCTGCGCGGGGAATCGGCGCCGGTACGGGAGTGGTTGCACGGCGAGCACCTGCACTTCGGGCAGTCGATCCAATGGGTGACGGACGGGAGGACGAAATACGTCTGGGGCTCCGAGCGGGGCGTGGAGCAACTGTTCGACCTGGTCGAGGATCCCGGTGAGCTGCGGAACCTGGTGAAGACCCAGCCCGAGCTGCGGGACCTGTGGCGGGGCCGGCTGATCCAGGACCTGACCGGGCGCGAGGAAGGGTTCGTTGCCGACGGCAATCTGGTGACCGGGCGACCGGTGACCGCGATCCTCGAACACACCAGGGAACGCGTTGCACGCGCCGCCGTCTGACGACTGGGAGCCGATCGACATCGGCGAGTCCGACACGTCCGTCTACCGCCGCGGCAACACCTTCGCCAAGTGCTGCGCGCCCTCCGGCATCCCCGACCTGACCGCCGAACGCGACCGCATCAGCTGGCTCGCGGGAACAGGCTTCCCCAGCGCCTCCGTCCTCGACTGGATCGAGCTGGACGGGCCGGGTGGGGCGTGTCTGGTGACTTCGGCGGTGCCCGGGGTTCCGGGAGACAGTCTGCCGCCGGCAGCGCACGATCGTGCCATGCGGAGCCTCGGCGTGGTTCTTCGTGAGCTGCATTCGCTGGCCGACTGCCCGTTCGAGCGGCCGCTCGCGGACGTGATCGCGACGGCGGCCGACGTCGTCCGGCGGGGTGCGGTGAATCCGCAGTTCCTCACCGACGAGTGGCGGCGGCTGGATCCTGCCGAGTTGCTGGAGCAGGTCGTTGCCGAGCGCTCGTATGTCGAGAGCGTGCTGGAGCCGGTCCTCTGCCACGGCGACGCGTGCCTGCCGAACGTGCTCTTCGACCCCGGCACGCTGGCCGTCACCGGGCTGATCGACCTCGGCCGGCTCGGCGTCGCCGACCGGTACACCGACCTCGCGCTCACGACGATCCAGCTCCACGACGAGTGGTCCGCGGACCCGGCGCCGTTCCTCGCGGCGTACGGTGTGCCGGATCCGGACCCGCGCCGTCTGCACTTCTTCCGCCTCCTCGACCCGCTCACCTGGGGCTGACCATGAGAGTCGACGTCATCGCGCTGGTGGTCTCCAGCCGGCATGCCTACGAAGGCCGCCCGCAGGACGGACCACGCCCCGACCCGGAGTCGACCGACCGTTCGTCGATCGAGGTCCGGGCCGGCCTGGGCATCGTCGGCGACCGGTACTACGCCCAGTCGATCCACAAGAACGCCGCCGTCACGCTGATCGATGGTGCCGCGCTGGACGAGGTCGTGGAGAAGCTCGGGCTGCCCGGGCCGCTCGACCCGCGGCTCACGCGGCGCAACATCGTCCTGCGCGGTTTCCCGATCGACGAACTCGCCGCACACCGGACCGCCGACGGCACCCGGGTCGACGGGCGCCGGTTCGTGCTGGATTCTGGCGACGGGCCGGTCACCTTCCAGGCCAACCGGCCGGCCAATCCGTGCGCCTGGATGGACACGGTGCTGGCGCCGGGCGCGATGAAGGCGCTCCGCGGCCGCGGCGGGATCCGGGCGACGCCGCTCACCTCGGGCGTCCTGCGACTCGGCCCGGCCGAGCTCACCGTGCTGAACTGAGGCCCGCTCGACAGGAGGTGTCGGCCGGGCGGGTAGTGCACCTGAGCGTGATCGTGTCCGCACGTACGGCGTCTCGCGGGTGCACTACCTGTCGAGCTGCCGGGCTGAGGCCTGGCGAGCGGTCGAGTGGTTGCCCTTTCGGGCAGTTTTCGGCCCTTGTGTTTACTGTCGAGGGGTGAGGCTGCTGGGCGCTCTGGTCGTGGTGCTGGCGCTGGCCGGATGCAGCGACGTCGCTCCGTCCGGCGAATCACCCCTGCCGTCCACCAGCTCCGCCCCACCGACCGCCGCCGACCCGCCGACCACCGCCGACCCGTCAACCAGCGCGGCCTCGCCGTCCACCGCGGCCCCGTCGAGCCCGGCGCCGTCCAGTTCCACCCCGCCGTCCGCGACTGCCTCGCCGAGCCGCACCCCGACGTCCGCGAGGCCGACGGTGGCGGGGCCGGTGACGATGTCGATTCCTGCTATCGGCGTGCGCAACCTCCGAGTGGTCGCCTACACCGGCACCGCGGACGACCGCCCCGGCACCCGGATCCAGGACCGCGGTTTCGCCGCCAGCCCCCGCGGCGAGGCCGGTGGCGTCGGGCCCGGCGAGATCGGGAACTTCATCGTCACCGGGCACCGCGTGAGCCACAACCGCCCCCTCGAGCACGCGCCGGACCTCCGCACCGGCGACCACGTCCTGATCACGGCCGGCGGGACGGTCTACGACTACGTGATCAACCGGACGATGACGATCTCGTTCCGCAAGCCGGCCGAGAAGGCACAGCAGAACGCCGCCGTCCCCGGGAACCCCGGCGCCACTCCGACGCGGGCGATGATCACCATCTCCACCTGCGCCACCCCGGAGGACCACGCGGCCGGCAACTACTGGCACGACGAACTCGGCAACCCCGAACACCGCATCAACAAGATCGGCACCCTGGTCGCCACCCGATCGTGAATCAGGGGGTCGGGTGGAGTTCCCGGATCAGTGTGGTGGGCTTCCCGGCAAGCGCGGCCGGCAGCAGGCTGCGCAGGCCCGGGAGCCTGAGCACCTTCAGCATCACGCGCCGTGCGACCAACTCGGTCCGCGACCCCGGTAGGAACCAGCGCGCCGCCGAGCGCCCGACCTTCTGCTTCTCCTCGACGACAGGTCGCCAGACCTTCTCGTACTCCGCCATCCCCGCCTCGATCGAGGACGAGCTGACGAGTTTCTCCGCGAGTACGAACGCCCCGGCGATGCCCAGCGACGCACCCTGCCCGGCGAGCAGTGACACGGCCCCGCACGCGTCCCCGACCAGCGCGACGCGACCTGAACTCCACCGCGGCATCACGATCTGCGCGACCTGGTCGTAGTAGATCTGGTCGTCGTCAGGGCACAGCGAGAGCGCCCGCGGCACCACCCAGCCGAGATCCGCGTACGCCGTCCTGATCGCCGCCCGCGCGTCCGCCGGCACCGCGGGATCGGCCGTCCGGTGCACCGCGAACGACGCCACCCGCCCGTCCCGCAGCGAGTAGAACCCGAACTGGCTGCCCATCGTGTCGGTGAGACAGAACCGCCCGCCGACCTCGTCATGGATCTCCGGCGCGTCGAAGCTGTACGCCGCGGTGTGGAACCCGAGGAACCGCAGATAACCGGCCTCCGGCCCGAACACCAGCCGGCGGACGGCCGAATGGATGCCGTCGGCACCGATCAACAGGTCCCCGGCCGGCGCCGACCCGTCCGCGAGCTCGACCTGTACGCCGTCCGCGCGCGGCGTGACGCCCGTGAGCGTGGCGCCGTACCGCAGGTCGACGGCGCCCGGCAGGTGCTCGCGGAGAACCTGTTCCAGATCGGGCCGCATCACGCTGAGCAGGTCGCCCTCGGCGAACCGCAGGATGTCGATACCCGCCTGCTTCCGGCCGTGGTCGTCGACCAGGACCGCCTCGTCGACGTGGTACGCGACCTCCTGCAGCGCGGGCAGCAGACCCATCGCGCTCATCGCGTCGTACCCCGGGCCGAAGAAGTCGATCATGTAGCCCTGCGGGCGCGGCCCCGGGCTGCGCTCGAGCAGCGTGACTTCCTGGCCGAGCGCCGACAGCCGGTTCGCCAGCGCGAGTCCGGCGATCCCGGCCCCACAGATGATCACGTGCATGCTCACCTCACCAGCCTTCGCAGAACGGTGGTCACGGCAGGGGATTCCGGCCCGAGGGCCCGATGCAGAAGGAGCCCGTCCACGGTTGCCGCGAGCACTGCGGCGGTCGCGGCCGGATCGTCGACCTGATGGATCGCGAGCCAGTCAGCCAGGCGGGTCCGGAACTCCGTCACCACCGTGGCGATCTGTGCGCGGAGGCGCTCGTCGCGGGTCGCGGCCAGATAGGCCTCGACGAAGAGCAGCGACATCGGGTCGGTTCCGTCGTACTGCTCGACCGCGGCCAGCATCGCGTCCACGGCGGCGGCCGGGGTGGGCGCGGCCGTGAAGTCGGTCGCCTCGACCACCTGCCGCATGGTGGTGATCACGGCCTCGGTCAGCACCTCCTGGACCGACGCGAAGTGGTAGTGCACGACGCTCGGCGTGACGCCGGCGCGCTCGGCCAGGATCCGCGTGCTCACCGCCGACCAGCCCCGCTCGGGGATCAGCTCCGCGGCGGCGGTCAGCAGCCGCTGCCGCACTTCCTGACCTTGTTTCGCCGTCGGCGCCATTCTCATCCTCCAGGGCGATCGTCCTGTACGATCGTCCTGATCTTAGGACGCGCCACAGCCCGGGACAAGGTGGGCCGGACCTACTTACGGCCGAACTTCCACCACTTCGGCTTGTTCATCTTGATCTCGTCCGCGGTCATCGGCGGCGGGACCGGTGGCCGGGACTCCTCGGTGAGGAAGTCGCCGGACTCGGTGTCGTACGGCGTGACGCCGAGCCGCCGGCTGATCTCCATCACGATCGGGATCGACCGCGGGCCGTCGTTCAGGTAGAAGGTGATGTCGCGGACCTCGACGCCCTTGCCGATCGTCATCTCGACGTCGTACTCCGGACTTCGCAGCGCCAGCCAGGACGGCTTGCTCGTGTCCACGTCCGGCACCACTTCCCGGACGGTGGCCACCACGTCGGTCGCCGTACCGACCGACGGCGGCTCGTAGTCGACCGGTACGTCGTCGAGGCGTCGAATGCCTCCTGGCCCGCGCATCGCGTAAACAGCCCAGCTCATGCCCCCAGCATGCCAGGCGGGTCAGCGCTTGCGGGCGGCGAGGATCGCGAACGTGAGGTTTTGGCCGTTGTCGGCCTCGAGCATGTCGAGGGCGCCGTCGCGTTCGCCACGGTGCTCCGAGAGCGCGTGGGCCCAGCGGACCCAGTCGGCCCAGCCGTTCTTCTGCAGGCGCGCGGCGGTGACGTCGACCAGTTCGGTGATCTCCCACTGGAACCGCCACCAGTCCGCCGTGTGCCAGGCCAGCGCCTCCCATCCGACGAGCTTCTTGATGTGCTCCGGGATGTGCCCGAGGTCGCGGACCTCCTGCCGCATCGCCGGGGTCGCGACGCCGAACTGCCCACCGGGTTTGAGGAAGCTCGTGATGTAGGCCAGGTAGTTGTCCGCGGTCCCGAAGTACTCGTAGGCGTCGATGCAGACGATCGCGTCGAAGAAGCCCTTGGCGAACGGCAGGTCGTGGGCCTCGGCCCTCAGCGTGACGACGTCGGGCGAGTCGATGTGGGCGGCCGCCTCGGTCGGGTCGATCCACAGGTCGGCGGCCCAGACCTGCACGCCGTACTCCTTCGCGAGGAAGACCGCGGTCGCGCCCTTGCCGGAGCCCAGGTCGAGCACGCGCATGCCGGGGCGCAGGTCGAGGTCGCGGGCGAGGTCCTCCAGCAGCCACAAGGGATTCGGGCCCATGTCCCTGGCCAGCAGCCAGTCCGCGTCGTACGTGCTGGATCGTGGGTAGTCGTCGTGCTTCAGGTCCGTCACCCGGCACAGGGTAGCGGCGTCAAAACGGGGTGTGCCCGGCATTTTCCGCCCGCACAGTAGGGGGATGACTGAACTCGATCCGGCGATTCGTTCCTTCTATCGGGACCGGTACCTCGAGAACGACCGGCTGGTCGTCCCCGGGCACGGCCGGCTCGAGTACTTGCGGACCCAGGAGCTGCTGCGCCGCTGGCTGCCGCCCGCGTCCGTCGTCCTGGACGTCGGTGGCGCGACCGGCGTTCACGCGCGCTGGCTGGCTGCGGACGGGCATCGGGTGACGCTCGTGGATCCGGTGGTGGAGCACGTGGAGCAGGCGGCGGCGATCGGCACGTTCGCGGCCGAGGTCGGTGACGCGCGTGCGCTCCGGCAGCCGGACGCGAGCGTCGACGTGACGCTGTTGCTCGGGCCGCTCTACCACCTGGTCGACCCGGCGGACCGTGCCCGGGCGCTGGCCGAGGCGGTCCGGGTGACGCGGTCCGGCGGGGTGGTGGTCGCGGCGGCGATCAACCGGTTCGGCGGTCTGCTCGAGGCCGGTAGCAACGGAACGCTCACCGACGACAACCTGCCCCTCTTCGTGGACGCCTTCCGTTCCGGCAGTATCGACGGCTCCCACGGCTTCACGGTCGCCTACTTCCACCACGCCGACGAACTCGCCGCCGAAGCCATTGCGGCCGGCCTCGAAGACGTCGAGGTCCTGGGCGTGGAAGGCCCGGCCGCCAACATCCTCCAGAACGCCGCCCCGGACACCATCGACCGCCTGCTGCCCTCTGCCGCCCTCCTGGCCCGCCAGGTCGAGTCCGACCCCAGGCTCCGGGCCGGCAGCCCACACTTCCTCGGGTACGGCCGCGTAGTCGGCTGACCACGATGTGTGCACGGGTCGCGGAACGGTGTCAATAGGTGCAATCCGGTTCACCGCATGGCGGTCCAGGCCGTAATATCAGCCGGCGGCCGGCACTGGGGGTGTTCCGGCCTGTCTGACGAATCGGGTGGGACCGGCGACGACCGGTGACTGGGGAGAAGCGGAAACTTATGGCGGACAAGCCGGCACCCAAGCCTGGGCACTTCCTGCCGGGTGGCGAGGGTGAACAGGGGACGGCCGACGCACGGAGGACCGGTGGTTCCGCGCCGTTGGCGGCACCCACACCGCGCCTCGGCGGCGAGGCGCCGCCGGCCCCGCCGCAGTTGACCGGGTCCCGGATCGACTCGCGCCGTACGACGCTGTCCGGCAGCCGGCTCGGCCCGCCGCCGTCCGACGACCGGGCCGCCGCGGCGTACCGGGAGGTGTTCCACCCCGAGCCGATCCCGTTCGTCCCGAAGCAGCGCTCCAAGGGCCTGATCGCGCTGATCGTCGTCGCGGCGCTGCTGCTCCTCGGCGGCGGTGCGACGTTCGCGGTGAAGGTGCTCTCGTCGTACGACGGCGCCCTCCCGAACCCGATGGGTACGCCGACGGAGAAGCCGGCCGCCGGGGCGAAGCCCACGCAGGAACCGATCGGCAAGGGGACGCCGGACGCCGACGTCGTCGGGAAGAACGCGATCTACTCCGCCGGCCGGCTGGCGGTGGCGAACTGCCCGGAGCCGGCGTTCCGGCCGACGTCGAAGGAGAACGTCCGCTCGTACTACCAGTCGCTGACCGCCTGCCTGGACAAGGCCTGGGAGCCGATCGTCACGAAGGCCGGGTTCACGTTCCGGTCGCCGAACCTGATCATCTTCGACGACGGCGACGAGACCGCGTGCGGCGTCCAGCACGACCTGGCGCTGTACTGCCAGGACGAGCACGGCGGCAGCGTGACGATGCCCTGGCAGAACATCGTCGAGGACTACCCGAAGAGCAAGGCCGAGACGCGCGCGGAGATGGCGCAGTCCTTCGGCTTCGTGTACGGCGTCCACGTGCAGAACCTGACCGGGGTGGCCGAAGCCGCCGACAACCTGGCCGACACCGCGGTGAACAAGAACGCCCAGCTCGAGATGCAGCGCCGCTCCGCGCTCCAGGCGTACTGCTTCGGTGCCGTGTTCTTCGGCGCCGCCAAGGCGAGCTTCCCGTTGCGCGGCGAGCTGCTGCGCCAGTGGAGCGGCCTGATCCAGCGGCGCGGCGACGAGCACACCAAGGACAAGGTCCGCGATCACGGCTCCAGCAAGAGCCTCGCGCTGTGGATGAACCAGGGCTTCGCGACAACCAACCCGGGAGCCTGCAACACTTTCGTCGCAGCATCCGCCAAGGTCAGTTGAGCGATGGGAGCGATCGATGCCTGACTCCGAGGAGGGTACGCCGAAACCCGGGCATTTCCTGTCCGGCGACGAGCCCGGACCCGGCTCGCGCCCGCTGACCCTGAAGACCGCGCAACCCGCCGGTCTGGGCCGGGCGCGCTCGACGTCGTTCGACGAGTCGTCGATGCGCCGCAAGGCCCGGCCGCTGCCCACCGAGCCCGGCACCACGAGCGAGTACAGCGGTCCGCCGGCCGCGCCGCTCACCGGAGCCCCGCTCCCGCCGCTGACCGGCACCCGCCGCGTCGGCGGCTCCCGTCCGTCGGGCTGGCACAAGAACCCGTCCCGCTCCGGCGCCCAGTTCACCTCCGAACCACCGCCGGCCGCCCCTCCCCGCCAGTACTCCCGCCCGGTCATCGTCGGCCTGTCGATCCTGGTCGTCCTGCTCCTCACCGGCGCCACGATCGGCGGCTTCCAGCTCGTCAACTCGTACGGCGTCCAGCGCCCCCTCTCCCAGCCCTCGGTCAAGAAGTCCCAGGCCCCGCTCCCCATCCCGCCGAACCCGACGGTCACCGTCACGGCCTCCGTCGTCCCCGACCTCGTCCGGCTCCGCCAGAACGAGATCTACGCGGCCGGCAAGGTGGCGAGCGTCAGCTGCAAGGAGCCCGCGATCAAGCCGGACTCCCAGTCGGCGATCCTGCGGTACTACCGGGCCATGCTGCCCTGCCTGAACGCGGCCTGGGCGCCGGTGCTGAAGAAGGCCAAGTACCCGTTCCGGTCGCCGAAGGTGGTGCTGCAGACGAACCAGACCACCGCCGCGAGCTGCACCGGCGAGAAGAACGTCGCGTACTACTGTCCGGCCGACGAGAGCATCAACATCAGCTGGAAGGCGGATCTCAAGGACTACAAGGACGATCCGCTGTCGGCCCGGGTGTGGATGATCGACACGATGGCGCACGAGTACGGCCACCACGTCCAGAACCTGACCGAGATGCTCACCGCCGCCGGATCCCGCGAGGGCTGGGCGAAGACGAAGGCGGAGGAGCTCGAGTGGAGCCGGCGCACCGAGCTCCAGGCCGGCTGTTTCGGCGCGGCCTTCCTCGGCGCGAACAAGAAGCCCCTCGGCCTGAGCGGCCGCAAGCTGGAGATCTGGCAGTGGCAGACCCAGCACAGCGGCGACGAGTACAACCCGAAGAAGATCCGCGACCACGGCTCCCGCAAGAACCACTGGCTCTGGGCCGAACCAGCCTTCAAGGCCGCCGACCCCAAACTCTGCAACACCTTCACAGCCGCACCCGCCAAGGTGAGTTGATCGCGCGCCCGCCGGTGTCAGCTGAGTTTGAGTTTGAAGCCCTCGTGGGAATTGGTGAAGCCCAGGTTGGTGTAGAAGCGGTGGGCGTCGGTGCGGGTCTTGTCCGAGGTGAGCTGGACGAGGGTGCAGCCGCGGGTGCGGGACTCCTCGACGGCCCAGCGGATCAGGGTGCTGCCGAGACCTGAGCCACGGGCCGGGGCGGCGACGCGGACGGCCTCGATCAGGCCGCGGGTGGAGCCGCGCCGGGACAGGCCGGGGATGATCGTGAGCTGCAGGGTGCCGATCACCTCGTCGTTGCGATCGGCAACCATCAGCAGCTGGTTCGGGTCGGCGTCGATCTGCTCGAAGGCCGCCAGGTACGGCGTCAGGTCGTCGAGCGACTCACGGGTGGCGCCGAGCTGGTCGTCGGCGATCATCGCGACGATCGCGGCGATGTCGGCAGCGGTGGCCCGGCGGATCAGCACATCGTTCATACGCACAGGATCGCAAACGCCTGAAGCGGTTCAGGCGGCAGGGTAAGCACCGAAGTCCCGTGATGGTGATTGCCTTACGCAAACACTTTTCGTTGCCCGCCGCGCCGGTCTCACTGTTTGCCCGAGGCATCTGAGGGTACGAGTCATACTGGACACCACTGCATCCGCCCGTGCCGGGGTTGGTGCAGTCCTGTGCCGACAGCGGATGCGGGCCAGTCCGAAAGGGTTCATCCGATGTCAGCATTAGCTATCGACTTCACCCAGCCGTTCGAAGATGCCTTCAGCAAATTGCTGTCGTTCATCCCGAACCTGCTGGGCGGTCTGGTCATCCTGGTCGTCGGCTACTTCGTGGCCAAGATCCTCGGCAATCTCGTCGGCCGGCTGCTCGGCCGCGTCGGCTTCGACGGCTGGATGGAACGGGCCGGCGTCTCCGGTGTGCTGCAACGGTCGGGCACGGGGCTGACCGCTTCGGCGATGCTCGGCAAGGTCGTGTTCTGGTTCGTGTTCCTGATCAGCTTCACGATGTTCGCCTCGGCGCTCGGCGTGCCGGAGATCTCGAACTTCATGAGCGACATGCTCGGCTACATCCCGCGGATCTTCGCCGCGATCGTGATCGTCTGCCTGGCGGCGCTGTTCGCCAACTTCCTGGCCGCGATCATCCGTGGCGCGACCGGGAACGAGACCCTGGCCAAGGTGGCCCGGTACGCGGTCCTGGTGTACGCCGCCTTCGCCGCGCTCACCCAGCTCGGTGTCGCGGTCCAGCTCACCGGCAACACGCTGCTGATCGTCCTCGCGGGCGCCGCGCTCGCTCTCGGCCTCGCTTTCGGCCTCGGGGGCCGCGAGATGGCCGGCCGTGCACTGGGCAACCTGTTCGACAAGGACAAGATGGTCAAGCCCGCCGACCAGAACGGCATGGACAACGGCACGGCGTCCTACCCGGCGCAGGGCGGCTACCAGGGCAGCTACCAGGGCGACTACGACGGCAACTACGAGGGCGGCTACCAGCAGCCCACCCAGCCTGCCCAGCCCACGCAGCCGATGCCGACGCAGCAGGAGCAGCACCCGGCCACGCACAGCGCCGGCAACTGGTCCAACGGCACCGCGCCGCAGGGCAACTGGCAGCAGGGGCAGTAACCGGGTCAGCTAGCACTTCTCCTCAAGCGGGCGGCAACCCCACCGGGTTGCCGCCCGTTCCTCAGCCCGCATACGCCGTCGGAAGCTGTCAGCTGTTGTCGGGCCCGGCCTTGCGGACTTCCTCGACCTTGGTCATGGCTTCGCGGAGGTCGGCCAGCCAGGTTTCGCTGTGCTGGGCGACCAGCTTGACGCACCAGCTCAGGGCGTCGCTGCGGGAGCGGGCCACGCCGGCGTCGACGAGGGTGTCGAGGACCTGGCGTTCGGGCTGGCGGAGCCTGGTCATCACCGGCGCGGACAGCGAGGTGAAGACGGTCCTGGTCTCACCGCAGCGGACGCCCCACGCGACCTTGCGCCGGGTGGCGTGCTCCAACTCGCGGGCGATCTCGATGCGGCGGTCCCGGGTGTCCTCGCGGAACTGCTTGATCCGCCCGTTCTCCGCGGCGGAGCGCTCGGCGGCGCTCACGTCCTTGGTCTGCTCCGGTGCGGGGATCCGGCCGACGATCAGGATCTCGTCCCGGTCGATCTCCAGCTCGGTCTCACCCTCGAACCAGTCGCCGGGCAACCGTCCGGTCAGCCAGCCCCGCACCTTCTCCTGCTCCGTCTGCGTACTCATGTAATCATAATTACACCGAAACAGGCCGAGCTCAAGGAACTAGCGGTACTGCACGGTGTACGCGGCGTGCGCGTCGCCCTGCGACAGCCCGACGTTCGACACGCCGATCGCCAGCGTGTGCCGGGTGACATCGTTCCGGTACGTCACGTACGTCGTACCGGCAGCCCCCTCGGTGGCGATCCGCGTCCAGTGCGCCCCGCCCTTCGCTGCGACCGCGTGCAGCTGCTGCGCCGCGCGAGGCGTCGCGTAGTACGCCGTCCACTTCGTGTCGCCGCGGCCCCAGGCGCGGACCAGGTTGTCGGCCCACTGGACCGCGTTCCACGCCTTCGGTTCGCCGGCGAACTTGGCGGTGTACGCCGCGTGCCAGCCGTTCGCCGCGCGCAGGCCGACGTTCTGGACGCCGATCGTCAGGTTCCCGCCGCGCGCGTCGTCGTGGTACGTCACGTAGATCGTCCCCGCGGCGCCCTCGGTGGAGACTCGCCGCCAGTGGATGCCGCCCGGCGACGCCTGCCCGAAGAGTGTGCGTGAGGTGGTCGTCGAGGCATAACAGTTGGCGGTCGCGGTGTCCCCGCGGCCCCACGCGCGGACGAGCCGGTCGGCGTACGTCACCGCGGAAACACCGGCCACGGAACCGCGGCAACTGGTGGTTGTGGTTGTGGTGCCGGCGTTGGCCGGCGCGGCGCCGGTGAGAACCAGCGGTGCGGTCACCGCGAGTGCCGTGGTGGCGCCAAGACCCATGATCCTTCGAATCATCATCGACCTCCCGAGTGGATGTGGTCCTACTGGTGGGACGCCACACCGCACCCGGGAGTTTGCATCGATCACCAATGAAACACGGCTGCAATATCAGGCCGCGGGCGGTGGCGCGAACGCCGTACGCAGCCGTTCCTGCGCGCTCGCTCCGGCGGCGGTGTGGTCAAGACCGAGCAGCGCCGCGCCGACCACCGGCGGTACGTCGACGACGCGCGGAACCGCTTTCGGGGCGACCTCGGCGAGCAAGCGCGTCACCCGGTCGAGCAGGACCGGGTGTCCCGCGGTCAGGACGCCGCCGCCGAGCACCACCGTGACCGGTTCGCCGAGCAGCTCGAGCCGCCGCAGCGCGCTCGAGGCCATCGCGACGATCTCCTCGGCCTGCTGCTGAACGATGCCTAGGGCAACGACGTCGCCGGCGGCCGCGACCTGGAACAGCACCGGCGCTGCTTCCAGTTGCCGCTCGGACGGCAGGTCGCCGAGATGGAAGGCTTCGATCACCGCGGTCAGGGACGGCAGCCCGAAGTGCATCGGCAACGCGGTGAGCAGTGCGGTCGCCGGACCGCGACCGTCCTCGGCCCGCGAGGCGGACCAGAACGCCTCCTCGGCCAGTTGCGCGCCGCCGCCCCAGTCGCCGGTCAGCTTCCCCAGCGCCGGGAATCGCGCGGTCCGACCGTCCGGCAGCATGCCCGAGCAGTTGATGCCCGCTCCGCACACCACCGCGACCCCCCGCGGCTCGTCGACCCCGGACCGGAGCAGGGCGAACGTGTCGTTGGCGACGTACACCGACTCGGCCCAGCCGCGCTCCTCGAACGCAGCAGTCAGCTGCTCGACCTCAACCGGCAGGTCGGCGTTGGCCAGGCAGGCCGAGATGTGTTGCACCAGCGGTACGTCGCCGACGCGCAGACCGGCCTCAGCGGCGGCAGCGCGGACCAGGGGCTCCAGCCCTGCGACAGCTGCCGTCGCACCGATCCGCTGCGGCTCGAACCCGGCGCCACGCGCCGTACCGAGCACGGTCCCGTCGCCAGCGACCAGTACGACATCGGTCTTGCTGTTGCCGGCGTCGAACGCGAGGACCCCGCCCGGAACTAGCGCGCCCACGGCAGGTAATCCCTGTTGTGCGCGAGCAGCTTGTCCGTCAGCTCCTGTGCGACGGCGATCTGTCCGACCAGCGGGTGTGCCAGCAAGGCCTGGAACACCCGGTCGGCTCCACCCTTCACAGCGGCCTCCAGTGCCAAGTCCTCGTAGGCCGTGACGTGAGCGACCAGTCCGGCGTACAGGGGCTCCAGCGGCGACACCGGCTGCGGCTTGGCGCCCTGCGCGTTCACCTTGGCCGGCACTTCGATGACAGCGTCGTCGGCCAGGAACGGGAACGTGCCGTTGTTGAGGGTGTTGACCACTTGGACGTCGCCGGTGTTGTTGAGCAGCGACGACGCCAGTGCGACGGCAGCCTCTGAGTAGTACGCACCGCCGCGCTTCTCGAGCAGGGCGGGCTTCTCGTCGAGCTGCGGGTCGGCGTACATGTCCAGCAGCTCTTTCTCGAGCGCAGCGACCTCGGCGGCCCGGGACGGCTTGGTCAGCAGCTCCTGCACCACTTCGTCGTGCGCGTAGTAGTAGCGCAGGTAGTAGGACGGTACGACGCCCAGCTGCTGCACGACGTGCGACGGGAGATGCAGGTCATCAGAGATCTCGTTGAGGTGATCAGCGAGCAGCGTGGGCAGCACGTCCTCGCCGTTGACGCGAACCGCTCGCTCCCAGGTCAGGTGGTTCAGCCCGACGTGGTCGAGCGCCACCTCCTCCGGCGTGACGCCCAGCATCGCTGCGAACCGGCGCTGGAACCCGATCGCCACGTTGCACAGTCCGACGGCCTTGTGCCCGTGCGACAGCAGGGCCCGGGTGACGATGCCGACGGGGTTGGTGAAGTCGATGATCCAGGCGTCCGGGTTGGTACGCCGTACCCGCTCGGCGATGTCCAGCACGACGGGCACGGTCCGCAGCGCCTTGGCGAGACCGCCGGCGCCCGTTGTCTCCTGGCCGACACAACCGCACTCCAGCGGCCAGGTCTCGTCCTCGTTGCGTGCCGCCTGCCCGCCGACGCGCAGCTGCAGCAGTACGGCGTCCGCACCGTCGATGCCCGCGTCCAGGTCGGAGGTGGTGATCACCCGCCCCCCATGGCCTTGTTTCGCGAAGATGCGCCGCGCCAGGCCGCCGACCAGCTCCAGCCGGTCGGCCACCGGATCGACAAGTACGAGCTCCGACACCGGCAACGTGTCCCGCAACCGGGCGAATCCGTCGACGAGTTCAGGTGTGTAGGTGGATCCGCCACCGACGACCGTGAGTTTCATCCCTTGACCCCTGTGAGTGTGACGCCTTCGATGAAGGCCTTTTGGGCGAAGAAGAACAAGACGATGACCGGGGCCAGCACCAGGAGCGTGGCTGACATGGTGAGGTTCCAGTTCGTGTGGTGTGCGCCTTTGAAGGACTCCAAGCCGTAGCTGAGCGTCCAGGCGGCGGGGTTCTCGCTGGCGTAGATCTGTGGGCCGAAGTAGTCGTTCCAGCAGTAGAAGAACTGGAACAGGGCCACGGCGGCGATCGCGGGCTTGGCCATCGGCAGCACGATCCGGACCAGGGCCTTGAACTCGCCGCAGCCATCGACCTTGGCGGCGTCGACGTAGTCCTTGGGGATCGTCAGCAGGAACTGCCGCAGCAGGAACACCGAGAACGCGTCGGTGAACGCCATCGGGATGATCAGCGGCCACAGCGTCCCGGACAGGTGCAGTTGCTTGGCCCAGAACAGGTACATCGGCACGATCACCACCTGTGGCGGCAGCATCATCGTGGCGATCACCAGCATCAGCACGACGTTGCGGCCGCGGAAGGTGAAGCGGGCCAGCGCGTAGGCGACCGGGATGCTCGACAGCAGCGTGAGCGCCGTACCGAGTCCGGCGTACAGCAGGGTGTTCTTCCACCAGGTCAGGAAGCCGGGTGTCTCCCAGACGGTCCGCAGGTTCTCCCAGTGCCAGCTGTCCGGCCACAGGTCGCGGGTGAGGGCCTGCTGGTCGCTCATGAGCGCGGTGAGGAAGATGAACACGAACGGCAGCACGAAGAACAGTGCGGCGGCGATGGCGAGTGAATGGACACCGATCCAGTGCAGGAACCGGATACGGCGTGCTGTGCGCGCGGCCGGTGTCAGTGTGACCGGGGACGTGATCGCGGTGGCGGTCATGCCGCGCTCCTCTCACTCATCGACCGCATCAGGAACGCGGTGAACACCATCGCCAGGGCGAACAGCACGAGCGCGATCACGGACGCGCCGCCGGTGTCGAAGCGCTGGAAGCCCAGGTGGTACACGAGTTGCGGCAACGTCAGCGTGGACTTCTCCGGGTATCCGGGTTCGAACTGCTGGCCGGCTCCGCCGATCACGCCGCTGGCGACCTTCCCGGCGACGAGCGGCTGGGTGTAGTACTGCATCGTCTGGATAACGCCGGTGACGACCGCGAACAGGACGATCGGCGAGATGTTCGGGAGCGTCACGTACCTGAACCGCTGCCACGCGCCCGCTCCGTCCAGCGACGCGGCCTCGTACTGCTCCTGCGGGACGTCGAGCAGGGACGCCATGAAGATGACCATCAGGTCGCCGATGCCCCACAACGCCAGCATCGTCAGCGCGGGCTTCGACCAGGTGGGGTCGTTGAACCAGCCCGGCTGGGGCAGTCCGAGGCTGCCGAGGATGCTGTTCACCGGTCCGGTGCCGGGGTTGAGCAGGAACGCGAAGGCCATCGTCGCCGCGACCGGAGGGGCCAGGTACGGCAGGTAGAACGCCGTACGGAAGAAGCCGGCGCCGGTCTTCACCTTGGTGATCAGCAGGCCGATGCCGAGCCCGAAGACCACGCGCAGTGTGACCATCACGATGACCAGCCACAGGGTGTTGCGCAGCGCGGGCCAGAAGAACGGGTAGTCGGTGAACACGTACTGCCAGTTCTTCAGGCCGGTCCAGGTCGGCGGCGTGAACCCGTCGTATTTCATGAAGCTGAAGTAGACGGTCGACACGAGCGGGTACAGGAAGAAGACGCTGACCCCGATCAGCCAGGGGGACAGGAAGGCGAGGGTACGCAGCGTCTCGGTGCGGTGTTTCTGCCTCAGCGACGTCATTTCGCCTGGGCCAGGTCTTTGTCGATCTGTGCGTCGGTCTTCGCCAGGCCGGCGGCCAGGTCGGGTACCTTGCCCGCTTCGTGGGCGTAGCCGAAGTCCTGCAGCGTGAGCTGGTACGCGCCGCCGTTCGGGCTGGCCGGGGTGGTGTTGCTCTTCGCGTGCTGGGCGATGCCGAGGAAGACCTTGAAGTTCTCGTCCGCGGTGAGCTTCGGCGAGCTGATCGCGGCCAGCGTGGACGGTACGTTGTGGATCGCGTTGGCGAAGCTGACCACGGCGTCGGTGTCGGTGGTCATGAACTTCACCAGCTCCCAGGCCGCGTTCTGCTTCTGGCTGGTGCCGGCGATGCCGATCACGGTGCCGGACAGGTATCCCTTGCCGTAGCTGTCGGCCTGCTCGTCGGGTACGGGGAACGGGGCGACGCCGATGTCGAACGTCACGCCGGCCTCGCGGGCCATGCCGAGCCGCCACTCGCCGTCCATCGTCATCGCGACCTGGCCGGTGTGGAACGGGTTCTTCGCGCCGAACTCGTCGCCGAACGTCGCGCGGTACTTCTCCAGCTTCGAGAAGCCGCCGAGCTGGTCGACCAGGCGCTGCTGCCACTTCAGCATGCTGAAGAACGCCGGATCCGCTGCCAGGTTCGACTTTCCGCCCGGCGTGAAGTACGTCGGGTTCCAGAGCGCGGCGAAGTGGGTGGCGGTCGACTCGTAGCCGTGGAAGTTCGGCATGAAGCCGAGCTGGCTGTAGCTGTCGCCCTTGACCTTGGTGAGCTTCTTCGCGACCGCGTCGAACTCGGACAGCGTTTTCGGCGGCGCGGTGATCCCGGCGGCCTTGAACGCGGTCTTGTTGTAGTACAGGCCGTAGGCGTCGTTCAGGAGCGGCAGAGTGCAGCGTTTTCCCTGGAACTGCGTGTAGTCCTGCAGCGGTTTCGGAAACGTCGTGTCCAGGTCGACGCCGGACTTGTCCAGGAACGGCTTCAGATCGGCGAAGACGTTGGACGCGCAGAACGTGCCGACGTTGTCGGTGGTGAACGAGGACACCATGTCCGGCGCGTTCGCGCCGCCGGCCCGCAGCGCCTGCTTGATCTTGTCGTCGTTGATGTTGCCGACGACCTTCACGTGGATGTTCGGATGCTTCGCCTCGAACGCCTTGACGTTGGCGGCGATCGCGGCCGCCTCGCTGGGGGCGCTCCATCCGTGCCAGAAGGTGATGCTGACGTCCTTCGTGGCATCGTCGTCGGCCTGCGGTGCGTTCGATGTCCCTGTGCAGGCGGTCGCGAGTAGCGCGACGGCGGCGGTGCCGATGACGGCACGGGGGAAGCTGTGCATCCGGTCTCCTACTAGGTGATGGGTGGCCCCGCGGTGTCGAAGACTTCGTCGCGGGTGGTGCTCAGTGCGGACTGGAGTGCTCCGGAGAGCACGGGGTCGGTGCTGATCGCGGTCATCAACAGCTGCGGCCGCGGTACGGCGAGATCGGCGAGCTCGTCCTGGACCAGGCCGCGCAGGCGTTCGCCGCCCGCGGTGATGACACCTCCGGCCAGCACGATCAGCTCCGGGTCGACGACCGCGACGATCGCGGCCAGACCGACCGCGAGCCGGTGCGCGAACTCGGTCAGTACGTCGTCGCCGGCGCCCTCGGTCTGCAGGGCGAGCGCGATCGCGGCCTCCGGCGTCCGGGCCTTCAGGCCGTGCGAGCGGGCGAGTTCCAGGACCGGTTCGCCGCCGGCGAGTTCCTGGAAGCCGCCGGCGTTGTTGCGGCCGACGTTGCGGACCAGCGGCGTCCCCGGCAGCGGCAGGAACGCGACCTCACCCGCGCCGCCGGTCGCCCCGCGGTGCAGCCGGCCGTTGATGACGATCGCGGCGCCGATGCCTTCCTCGCCCCACAGCAGCACGAAGTTGTCGTGCTGCCGGGCGTGGCCGATCCGCTGCTCCGCGACCGCGGCCAGGTTGACGTCGTTCTCGACCTCCAGCGGTACGGCGATCGCGGCGGCCAGCTCGTCCAGCAGATGCGGGGCGTGCCAGCCGGGCAGGTGGGTCGCGTACCGCAGCCGGCCCGTGGTCGGGTCGAAACCGCCCGGCGTGCCGATCGAGACCCGGTGCAGACGCTCACGGCTCAGGCCCGCCTCGCCGGCCGCGCCCTCGATCGCCTTGACGACCCGGTCGACCGTGCCCTTGGCGCTGCGGCCCGGCGTGGCCAGCTCGTAGTGGCCGACCACGTTGCCGGTCAGGTCGGCCACCGCGGCCCGGATCCGGGTCGGCGTGACGTCCAGACCGCCGACGTACGCGATGTCGCCGTTGATCTCGTACAGCTGCGCGTTCGGGCCGGGACGACCCGCGGTGGTACCGCTCGGGCGGACCAGCCGGGCCGCCTCCAGCCGCGCGAGCAGCTGCGACGCGGTCGGCTTGGACAGCCCGGTCAGGTTGCCCAGCGTGGTGCGGGAGAGCGGGCCCTGGCTGAGCAGCAGGTCCAGGGCGGCGCGGTCGTTCATCGCGCGCAGCAGGCGCGGCGTTCCGGGTGTCGTTGCCATGAGCCAACCCTGCCTCCCTTCGCCGCCCGCGGGTACTCGCCGCGCTGATGATCGGAACTGTTAGGAAAGTTTCCTATTAGCCCGAGACCGTACGGCGGACTCGGCGCGGGTGTCAATCGGTGGTGGTGAGTTAGGGTTACCTAACTATGGCGACTGGGGAGCTGTTGAGGCGGGCGATCCGGCGGCATCGGGGCCGGATGGTCGCGGGGGTGCTGGTGCTGTCGTTGCACCAGGCGACCGAGGCGGCGGTGCCGGTGGCGATCGGGATCTTCGTCGACCGGGCGGTGGCGACGGGGAACGTCCAGCCGCTGCTGTGGTGCGTGCTGATGATGGTCGTGCTGTTCGCCGTCCTGTCGAACGCCTGGAAGACCGGTGCGCGACAGGTGGTGCGCGCGATCGAGTACGAGACGCACCTGCTCCGGCTGGAGATCGCGCGGCGCGTGCTCGACCCCCGAGGGCACCGGACCGGGCTGCGGTCGGGAGAGCTGTTGTCGATCGCCACCTCCGACGCCGAGCGTGCCGCGCTCGTGATGCGCGGCGTCTCGATCGGGGCGGCCGCGTGTACGGCGTTGATCGTGTCGTCGGTGTCCTTGCTGCTGGTCGACGTGCCGCTGGGGCTCGGGGTGCTGATCGGCGTACCGCTGCTGGTGCTGGGGATCCAGGCGCTGTCGCCGTTGCTGACGCGTCGTACGTCGAGCCAGCAGGAGGCGGTGGCGCAGACGACCGCGCTGGCAACGGACCTGGTCAGTGGGCTGCGGACGTTGCGGGGGATCGGAGCGCAGCACAACGCAGCCGAGCGGTTCCGGCGATCGAGTCAGACAACGCTACGAGCCACGCTGCGTGCTGCGTCGACCAACGGCCTGCAGGACGGCGTGACGACCGCTTTGAGCGGCCTGCTGCTTGCTGCGGTGGCTGGTGTCTCTGGCTGGTTCGCGTTGACCGGACGGATCACGATCGGCGAACTGATCACCGTTGTCGGCCTGGCCCAGTTCGTGGCCGAGCCGGTGGGAACCCTCGGCTACGCAAGCCAGGTGATCGCCATGTCACGGGCCTCCGCCGAGCGCCTGGCGTCGGTCCTGTCCGCACCTCCGCTGGCAACCACCGGCACCTCAACCGCCATCGACGTGGACCAGCCTTTGCTCACGCTGCAAGGCGTTTCGCACGGGACGCTCGCATCGCTGACACTCGTCCTCGAGCCAGGCGAGTCCGTCGGCGTGCTCTGCTACGACCCCCGCGACGCAGACGCTCTGCTGGCGGTGATCGCCGGCCGCGCTCCGGATCACACCGGCACCGTCTTGGTCGGCGGTACCGCGCTCGAAGAACTGGACGTCGATGCAGTCAGGCGGACCGTGCTGCTGGAGCGGCATGAGACGGACCTGTTCGAAGGAACGTTGCGCAGCAACCTTCTGGTGGAGACAGGGCTGGAGCGTGTGATGACGGCTGCTGGTGCTGCTGACCTGATCGAGGAGCTGGATCGCCCGTTGGCGGACCGCGGCCAGTCGCTGTCCGGTGGGCAGCGGCAACGGCTCGGTCTGGCGCGGGCACTGCTGGCCGACCCGCCGTTGCTGGTGCTGCATGATCCGAGTACGGCGGTGGACGCGGTGACTGAGGAGTTGCTCGCGGAAGGGCTTGCTGAGGAACGCCTGGGCCGCACAACGCTGGTGTTGACGAGTAGCCCGGCCCTCTTGGGGAAGATGGATCGCGTCGTCGTCATCGACGGCGGCGTGGTGGTTGCTGAGGGCCCCCATGCTGACTTGGCTGCGGCGGACTCCGGCTACCGCGAGGCGGTGCTGCGGTGAAGCTGCTGCCAGTTGCGGGGCCCCGGGCGACCTGGGGCGTGCTGTGGCAAGAGATTCGGCGGCTGCCGGGGCTGTCGGCTGCTGCGGCTGTGGTGATCACCGGGGCCAGTGCGGCCGGTCTGGTCGCGCCTTGGGCTCTCGGTGTGCTGATCGACAACATCGGCGACAAGTCGGCCATCGTGCGGGTGGTGGTGCTGATCGGGCTGGCGGCAGTACTGGCCGGGGTCCTCACGGCTCTTGGCGTCACGCTGGTGGCACGGGTCGGTGAGACCGTACTCGCTCGTATCCGTGAACAGGTGCTTGACCGGGTGCTGCAGTTGCCCGCGCCCGTGCTGGAGAAGGTGCGGACGGGCGATCTGCTCTCGCGTGTCGGTGACGACGTGGCGTCGGTCGCGTCCGCCCTGACGGAAGTGGGTCCGTCGGTGCTCGGGGCGACGCTGACGATCGTGCTGACGGTGGGCGGCATGTTCGCGCTCGACTGGCGACTCGGCCTGGCAGGCCTGCTCGCCGTACCGATGTACTACCTCGCGCTGCGGTGGTACCTGCGCCGGTCGGCGCCGTACTACAAGCAGGAACGCGTCGCGATGGGCGAGCGGTCCGAGGCGATCATCGCGTCGCTGCGGGGCAGCGCGACGGTCCGCGCGTACCGGCTCGAGGACCGGCAGCTCGCGAAGATCGACGACACCTCCGGGGCGGCGCGGGACATCTCGATCACGGTGTTCCGGTTGTTCAGCTTCTTCTCGGCGCGGATCAACCACGCCGAGTTCACCGGCCTGACGGCGATCCTGGTCACCGGGTTCTTCCTGGTCCGGGACGATGCGGTGAGCGTCGGTGCGGTGACGGCGGCGGCCCTGTACTTCCACCGCCTGTTCAACCCGGTCAACGTGGTCCTGATGGAGTTCGACCAGATCCAGACCGCGGCCGCCGGGCTGGCGCGACTGGCCGGCGTACTGGAGATCGAGCCCGCGCCCGAACCATCTGGCGCCCACGACCCGTCGGACGCGTCACTTGAGCTGCACCGGATCACCCACGCGTACGACGGTCCGGACGTCCTGGCAGAGGTCTCACTGCGCCTCCATCCTGGCGAACGGGTCGCACTGGTCGGAGCGAGCGGTGCCGGAAAGACGACCCTGGCGGCGATCGCAGCAGGTGTGCTGGCGCCGTCGGCAGGGACAGTGCAGTTAGGCGGCGTCGGCCTCCGGGACCTCGGCGAGGATCGCACGCGCGCACAGGTCGCGCTGCTGAGCCAAGAGGTGCACGTCTTCTCTGGCACGCTGCTGGAGGACGTACAGCTCGCACGGCCTCACTCGACAGCCGCCGAGGTCGAGGCGGCGCTGGATCGAGTCGGTGCGCTGGGCTGGGTTCGTGCGTTGCCGGACGGTCTGGAGACGGTCGTCGGAGAGAACGGGCACCAGCTGACGGGCGCACAGGCCCAGCAGCTCGCCTTCGCCCGCCTGGTCTTGGCTGATCCGCCGATCGCTGTGCTCGACGAGGCGACCGCGGAGGCTGGGAGTGCCGGCGCGCGTGAGCTGGAGCGAGCTAGTCTGGCAGCAACGCAGGGACGCACCACGCTGGTTGTCGCGCACCGGCTGACGCAGGCTGAGCAGGCGGACCGGATCGTCGTGCTCGACCATGGGCGGGTGGTCGAGTCAGGGACGCACGACGCGTTGCTGGCGGCCGGTGGTCGCTATGCACAGCTGTGGCAGAGCTGGACCGGTACGGCTACGCCTGGTCGGCCAGCAGAGCGAACGACACCAGCCAGTGCGTCGACATGAAGTCTCCGTCGGTCACCGTCGGGAGCACGGCTTCGACCTGACGGTCCGCGCCTGCCCGTAGTACGTCGGCAACGTCCGGCACCGCAGGTGCGATCGTCCGTAGCTGCCAGGCCCGTGACAACGCCAGCCCGGACAGGTGTGCCAACTGCCCGTCGCCGGAGTTGTCGGTCACGGGTACCTCGAGCAGATGCGCATGGGCGCTCGTCCCCAGCCCCGGAAGGAACGCGGACAACCAGCCCGCGAACTCGCCGTCCGGCAGTACCCGGCGCATCAGCTCGGCCTCCGACAACGCCGGCGACAAGAAGTCAGTGCCCGACGGCTCGAACCGGGTGTCGTACGCCGTGTCCTCCCCGAACCACTCCAGCGCGCGAGCCCGGATCGCAGCCACCACGTCGGCGCGACCCAGCTCGTCGTACGCCTCCAGCAACAGCGCGAGCGCGAACGCCGAGTTGAGATGTACGCCGTGGCGCACCGGATACGCCTGCTTCGGCAGCCAGGCGAGCACGAGCTCCGCGATGACGTCGCCCAGCGGAGCGACCGCGTCCGCCCACTGCGTCTTGCGGGCGGCGGCGACCAGCATCGCCGCCCAGGCCCAGCCGTACGGCCGTTCGTACGACGGGCGCTCGCGCAGGTACGCGGCCTCGGTGGCGATCGCGTCGGGCGTCAGGCGCCGGTCGAGCACCTCGAGCGGACGACGGCCGACCTGGTCCGGCGCCAGCGTCAGCAACCGGACCAGGGACCACTGCATGTGCGCGCTGGAGTGCCAGTCGTAGGACCCGTGGAAGGCCGGGTGCAGGCGATCCGGGGTCACGTCGACGTCGTCCGGGCCGTGCGACGCGTGGGCCGCGCCGTACGGGTACGGCGTTTCGAGCACCTCGCAGGCGATGTTCGCCCAGGCAGCGGCGTACTTCATGGGACTCCTCTAGAAGGCGAAGACGTACATGATCAGGATGTTGCAGGCCAGCAGCGGGACCGCGGTGGGGATCTGTGCCTTGATCGGTCCGTACTGATCCTTCATCTCGAGCAGTGCGGCAGGCACCAGGTTGAAGTTGGCGGCCATCGGCGTGCACAGCGTGCCGCAGAAGCCGGCCAGCATGCCGACCGCGAACACGACCGCCGGCGTGCCGTCGAACTGCTGCACCAGCAACGGCCAGCCGACCGCGGCCGTCATCACCGGGAACGCCGCGAACGCGTTGCCCATGATGATCGTGAAGACCGCCATCCCGAGGCAGTACAGCGCGACCGCCGCGATCAGCGAGCCCTTCGGGATCAGGTGATCGGTCACCCGGCCGACCGCCTTGCCGACGCCGGAGGCGTTGAACAGCAGGCCCAGCGTGGCCAGCATCTGCGGCAGGATCGCGGCCCAGCCGATGTGCTCGAGCAGTCGCCGCCCTTCGTGCAGCGGCACGCCCGGGTTTTTGGGCCGGAGCAGTGCCATGCCGACGATCAGCGCGAGGATCGACGCGACACCGAGGCCGATGATGGTGGCGGACCCGGTCTGCAGCAGCAGCGAGCCGTCGCCGAGCTTCACCTTGGCCAGCCAGGCCCCGAAGATCGCCGCGACCACCGGGATCACCAGCGCCGGCAGGAAGAGCTTGTTGCCGAACCGGTCGGCCAGGCGCACGCGCTCGGCCGGCGTCGTCGTACGCTCCTCGCCCTTGCCCGGGAAGCCCGAGCCGGCCAGCACCGCCAGGCCGATCACCGCGATGCCGAGCAGCCAGGCCGGGGCCTGCTTGTTCACGACGAACGTGCCGTAGCCGAACGACAGGCCGAGGATGCCCCAGAACGCAGCGCTGCCGATCCGCTTCGGGTTGCTGCGGTCGTTGAGCACCTGCAGCGCGATCAGCACGAAGAAGATCCCGCAGAGCCAGTAGAACCACTCCACCTTGATCATCGCGCCGCCTCCTTGTCCGCCGCCTTGATCTCCGCCGCGAGCTTGTCCAGCTTCCGGTCGAGCAGCAGCAGCCGGGCGCCGTGGATCAGCAACGCGCAGATACCGGTCGGGATCGCCCAGAGCGCGATGTCGATCGCCTCCAGGTGCAGGCCGTACGTCGCGTCGACGAAGCCGGTGATCAGCAGGATCGAGCCGATCGCGACGAAGATGTCCTCACCGAAGAACAGCCCGACCGTGTCGGCGCTGGCCGCGAAGCCCTTGATCTTCTCCTGGATCTTGTCCGGGAGCTTGCCGCCGTACCGGCGTTCCGCGGCGCCGGCGGCCATCGGGTGGATGAGCGGCCGGACCGCCTGCGCGGGACCGCCGATGCTGGTCAGGCCGAGGGCTGCGGTCCCTTGCCGGATCAGCAGATAGACCGCCAGCAGGCGGCCGGTGGTGACGACCTTCAGCTTGCCGATCAGCTTGCGGGCCTGCTGCTGCAGCCCGTAGCGCTCGATCAGCCCGATGACGGGCAGCGTGACGATGAAGACGGTGACGGACCGGCTGCCGGCGAAGCCGTCGCCGAACGCGTTCAGGATCTTGACCGGCGACAGTCCGCCGATCAGGCCGGCGACGATACCGGCCGCGGTGACGACCAGCATCGAGTTGATCCGGAGGGCGAACCCGACGACCACCACCGCGATGGCGAGCAGAACCCACATGGTTCCTCCCGGGAGGGACAGGGCGATTCCGCTCACCATAGGAGATTGTTGAACGATCCTGCAATGGATCATTCGAACAAATCTTTCGGACACACAACAACGCGCCGTGACCGCGTGGGTCCGGCGCGTTGTCGTACGGCGTGCGAAGAAGGGTTAGGGGAGGCGCCAGTCGACCGGCTCGGCGCCCTGCTCGACGAGGAGGGCGTTGACGCGGCTGAACGGGCGGGAGCCGAAGAAGCCGCGGTCCGCGGACATGGGGCTCGGGTGGGCGCTCTCGACGTACGGTGTGCTGCCCAGCATCGGCTTGAGGGTCTGGGCGTCGCGGCCCCAGAGGATCGCGACCAGCGGGCCGCCGCGGGCCACCAGTGCGTGGATGGCCTGCTCGGTGACGCTCTCCCAGCCCTTGCCGCGGTGCGCGCCGGACTTGCCGGGCTGCACGGTCAGCACTCTGTTCAGCATCAGCACCCCCTGGTCCGCCCAAGGGGTCAGGTCGCCGTTGGAGGGTGCCGGTACGTCGACGTCCGCCATCAGCTCGCGGTAGATGTTCGCGAGACTCCGCGGAATCGGCCGTACGTCCGGGGCCACCGAGAAGCTGAGCCCTACCGGGTGTCCGGGCGTCGGGTACGGGTCCTGCCCGACCACGAGCACCTTCACCTCGGCCAGCGGCCGGTGGAACGCCCGCAGCACGTTCTCCCCGGCCGGCAGGTAGGCCCTGCCCGCAGTGATCTCTCCGCGCAGGAACTCACCCATCTGCGCCACAGTGCCTTCGACCGGAGCCAACGCTTCCGCCCAGTCCGGCGCCACCAGATCCGACAACGTCTTAGGACTCACCCGCCACAGTCTCGCAGCACTGCGGCACACGTTGCACCCCGGGTTGTCGCCTGCTGTTCGCGTGTCGCTCGAACGCCGGTCTTGCCCGAGAGGGTACAAAGGTCGCGGCCCCGCAAAGGTATGAGCTTGCGGGGCCTTTGCTGTGCCGGGCCTTAGTTGGCCAGGTGGCGCAGGGCTGCGGCGTAGCGGGTGGCGGCGTAGTGCTGGGCCTTGCGGGTGAGCGGGCCGGCTATGCGGGTGTACCAGGTCGCGGGTCGGCTGTAGGCGCGGATGGTGGCATGGACGCCGTCAGCGTCCCGGGTGACGAGGAAAGACTCCTCACCCGCTTCGGGGTGGCCTACCAGCGTGCCGTAGGCGAAGCCGATGCGGTCCGGCTCGTCGACGACCCGGACGACGCGGCAGGGGACCGGCAGGCCGAGCTGGGTGCGCGTCCGGAGCGGCGGAATGAGCATTCCCGGGCCGAGACGCCCCAGCGAGTCGGTGCCGACCTCTGGTGGCGTCGACGTTGCCGTCACCGGGATGCCGGCCGCGCGGTGCATGCGCCACGTCAGCAACGCGTCGGCGGCCCGCCGGAACACCTCGTCCCCGGCGCCGATCCGCTCCCGGTACTCCAGCCGGTGATACCCCTCGGGCACCTCGTCGTACTCCGTGCAGCCCACCTCGTCGTACGTGAACCGCAACCTCGCCAGATCTTCCAGCCTCATCGAACTCCTTCCCGTCGCATCGCCAGCACACCGCACAACCCGAACCCCACCGCATTCGCCACACCGTGTGTAGCAACCATCCACTCCAACGGCAGGTACGGCGTATTCACCACATGTCCTAGTGCCCAGCTGACAGCCAGCAGCATCGTCAGTACGAGCACCGAGCCCGACACGATCAGCAGGACCGCCGTGGTCCGGTCCGCCCGCCGCGACCGCCGCCACAGGTTCCAGCCGACCAGCCACATGCCCGCGGTCAGGACGACGGCCCCTGCGAGCTCCACAAGGTCACCGAGGAAGAACCCGAGCAGAACGATCGCAGTACCCAGCGGAACGCTCACAGCCGCCACACCGTCCGCAGCCAGGTAGGCCATCAGCGCGGCCGCGAAGCCGGCGAAGTGGAAGTGGGCGACTGTCAGCGACAGCACCGTCAGGTTGAAGCCGAACAACTCGTACGACGCACGCTCCGCGACCAGCGCGAGCGCTGCAATGGCAGGGGTGACCAGGGCGGTGTAGAGAGCCACCTGTCGCGGACTGAGTGTCCTGTGCCGGAGGAAGTGCCGCGCGGCCAGTCCGGCCAGGACGAGCGTGCCGGCGAAGTAGACGGATGCCAGCGTGATCGACAGAGCGCCGCGCGGCAGCCAGAGCGCGATCACTCCGGGAACGGCGAACGCGAACCACCAGCGGGTGCTGGTGGTTCGCGTCGGGAGGAGGGTGAGGCCGAGGGGGACGACGATGAGCATCCCCAGGCTCACCACCGCGTGGACCAGGTGGGTCAACTGCTCTTCAGGCCGGTGGTGTTGTCGTTCTTGATGGCGTCGAAGAGGGCCTTCGCCTTGGCTGTGTCCCACTTCACCGCGGAACCCCGGTTGCAGCACAGGCCGTAGTTGTCGTCGCTCGTCGGCACACTCAGCGCGACGCCGCCGCTGCCGGAGATCGCCTGCATGCCGCGCGCGAACCGGACGAAGTCGAACAGGCTCATGTCCTTGTCCACGGTGAGCGCGTCGACGCCCTTGGTGGCGACGTTGAAGTACCGGACCGGGTTCAGGAACGTCGACGGCGAGGCGGCCTTCTTCGCGACCGCGCCGACCATCTGCCGCTGCCGCTCGGTGCGGCCGAAGTCGTTCTTCCCGTCGGCCTTGCGGGACCGCACGTAGCCGAGCGCGTTGACGCCGTCCAGTTCCTGGCAGCCGGCCGGCAGGTCGATGTGCGCGTCCTTGTCCTTCATTGCCTTCGGCAAGCACATGTTGATCCCGCCGACGCTGTCGATCACCGAGGCGAAGCCGCCGAAGCCGACCTCGACGTAGTGGTCGATGCGCAGCCCGGTGTTGTTCTCGATGGTCTGGATCAGCCGCGCCGGGCCCTGGTTGAACGCAGCGTTGATCTTCTGCTTGCCCTCGACGCCGGGGATGTTGACCGCGCTGTCGCGCGGGATGCTGATCAGCACCGTCGGCCCGGACTTCGGGACGTGCATCAGCATGATCGAGTCGGTCCGCGGCGGCCCGGCGTCACCGCCGGTGTGCAGCCGCGCACGCTCGGCCCGGCTGAGGTCCTCGCGGGCGTCCGACCCGACCATCAGGTACGTCGTACCGGGCGTCTCGGCCGGCCGCTGACCGGTCGGCATCGCCTCGATCTTGTCGATCCGGCTCCAGGCGTAGAGCGGGACCGCGATCAGCATGAGGACGAACAGCAGGACGATCAGTCCGACGGTCCGGAGGAACCAGTTGCGGCGCTTCTTCGGGCGTCGCGACGGGTTCGCGTATCGCGGGTCGATGGGCTGCGTTTCACTCATAGCCATGACCGTATCGGTGCCGGGCCCCGGAACACGTCACCCCACTGAATGGTTTTACACGTCGGAAAGTCGACGGCGCCTCCGTCAAAGGGAGGAAATCCGCCCGGAGATCGAACCGGAGCGCCGGAACGCGACCGGCGACATCCCCACCCTGGCGGCGAACAGGCGGCTGAAGTACGCCGGATCGTCGTACCCGACCCGCCGCGCGACCGCCGCCACCGGCAGGTCCTCCTCGGCGAGCAAAACCTTTGCAGAGCTCAGCCTGGTGTTCAGGACGAGTTCATGCGGAGTTGAGCCCGTCGTACGACGTACGGCGTCGCGCAGCTCGGTGACCGTGAGACCTAGCTCACTGGCGTAGTCCTGAATGCTCATCGGGGTACACGCCAGCTCGGCGAGTCGCGCGGCGACGCCGTCACCCGCGGTCGTTCCAGCGTGACCGATCAGGTCGTAGAGCGCGCCGGTGAGCTGCACGGCGTTGTGCTGCGTGCTGACGCGGAGCAGTCGAGTGAACGCGCGGTCGATCGGCCGCGGGTCTCTGTACCGCCGGACGGGCTGGCTGGGATCGAGGTGCCCGAGTGAGCTGAGCGCTACGGTCGCGGGCCCGCTGAACAGCGTCCAAGCTTGCCGCCAGCGAGTGCTGGGCCGGTAGCCGTGCAGTACGCCGGGGAACAGCGTCAGCAGGGCGGGCGCGCGCACCTCGTACAACTCGCGGTCGGGGCCGTGCAGGAGCTCGCCGCGTCCTTCTCTGAGCCAGACGAGCGCATGGCAGCCGAGAGCGCGCTCCGGAGCAGCGCCCGGGCCGTGTGTCTGCTCCCCGGCGCCGAGACAGAAGAGTCCAAGCTGATGCTCGATAGCCCCCGGGGTCAAGTAGGTCGACCAGTTCTGCACGGCTACAAGAGTCCAAGAAGCCAGCACCGGGTGTCCATTCCGCTGATGGCCGACCGCCGGTGGAATGGAGGGGTGCTGACGTCTAACGGATACGTGCTCGATGAGCGGCGGTTGGGTCAACTGGTTGCGGTGCCGGACGAGGAGCGGGGTGATCGGACCGCGCTGCGCGCCAGGCTGCAGCGGGACGGGTACCTGTTTCTGACCGGGCTGCTAGACCCTGCGGCGGTGTGGGCGTTCCGCGAGTACTACTTCGGGTTGACGGGCGCCGCCGCGGACAGAGCGTCGTACCGGAAGGTGTTGTTCGAGGAGATCGTGCCGGGCGTGGAGTACGCGGCGTTCTGCACACAGCCGGCGTTGAAGGGCTGGTTCGAGTGGTTCCTCGGCGGTGAGCCGTTCCTGCACCGGCGGAAGATCATCCGCCAGACGGCGCCCGGTGAGAACGGCATCGGTACGGCGACGCAGGCGCACTACGACCTGGTGTACCTGCGCGGCGGCAGCGACCAGGTGTTGTCCGCCTGGATCCCGCTGGGAGACTGCCCGGTCAGCCGCGGCGGACTGACCTATCTGGAAGGCAGCCACCACAGAGTGCTCGAGGAGGAGGCAGCGGGCCGGCTGAAACGCCCGGCCGCGTCCATCACTGCGGACCTGCCCGCACTGGCGACGCAGTACGACGCCAACTGGCTGGTCACCGACTACGCGGCCGGAGACGTCGTCGTCCACACCGCACACACCGTCCACGCGGCTCTCGACAACGTGTCGACGGACATGCGCCTGTCGACCGACATCCGCTACCAGCGCGCAGACGACGCCGTCGACGCCCGCTGGCAGCACCACTGGCACGACCACGACGGCCTCTGAGCACTAGTCGCGAATGACAATCATTTCGATTAAGGTGTCTCCGGAAGCGAGCAACCGAGTCCGAGGAGAGCCGTGAACCGCAACGAACTGATCGCCGGCGTGGCACAGAAGGCGGGTATCCCGCGGAACCAGGCCGAGAAGGTCATCGACGCGCTGGACGACGTCGTCACCGAGGCCGTGCAGCGCGGCGACAAGGTGTCGCTGACCGGCCTGCTCAGCATCGAGCGGGTGATGCGCGCGCCGCGCACCGGCCGCAACCCGCAGACCGGTGAGCCGCTGAGCATCCCGGCGGGCTACTCCGTGCGCCTGTCGTGCGGAAGCCGCCTCAAGGCCGCAGCTCGAGGCGACCTCCGCACCATGCGCTGACCGTCAGCGGCGGACCGCCGTGGCCCAGTACTGCGTGGTCGGCGTCGGCGGGGTGCTGAACCGGGCGTTCGCCAGGTAGAGCCGGTTGCCGAACGCGGCCGCGGTCGTCGGGATGTCGAAGCCCGGATCGGTGATGATCCGGACCTGCCGGCCCGACGTCCCGGTCCGGTTCAGCTTCACCACCGCGACCCGGTTGGAGAAGTTCTGCACGACGTAGAGGGTGCGGCCGAGCAGAAGCATCCCGTCGCCGTTCGTCATCAGTGTGCCGCCGAGGTCGACGCGCTTCGTGACACCGGTCCGCGGATCGACCCGGAACAGGAACCCGGTCGACGACTGCACGATGATCAGCGCGCGGCCGTCCGGCGTCAGCGTGATGCCGTTGCCGTTGAACCCGGTCGGATCGTGCACGTAGTCGCCGCTCAGCGGCACGGTCCGCACCTTGTTCAGCAGTTGACCGCGGCGGCCGATCGGCACCTGGTACACGACGGGACGGCTGGAGTCGGTGAACCACGCGCTGGTCCGGCTCAGGACGACGTCGTTCACGAACGTCGCCGTCGCGGTGGTCAGCGGGTAGCTCTTCAGGATCTTGCCGGTCCGGATGTCGACGACGCGAGCGGTTCCGCTCGGACCACCGGCGATCCACAGCCGCCCGCGGCTGTCCGCCTTCAGTCCGACCGACGGCGTCCCGGGTCCCTGGCTGATCACCTTCCCGCGGCCGGTCCGCAGCGAGGCAGCGTAGATGTCGCCGTCGACCAGCGAACCGAAGTACGCCGTACTGCGGCTGATCGCGATGCCTTCCGGCTGGAAGCCGTTCGGCAGCGCGATGCGCGTCGGGAACACCTTCGACTGCCGCGACGTCTCGGTGGTGCCGAAGCGGACCCGGTCGCACGGTGAGTCGTAGACCGATTGCTTGACGACGGCCGGACCCGGTGCGGGTTCACCGGAGGCGGCCGCCGACGTGGAGACGAGGCCCATCACCAGGACGGGCAGGCCGAGAGCGGCCATCACATGACGGACATGCCGGATATTCATGATTCCTCCCCTTCGGCACACCGTAGGACGGTCGGCGGCAGTGCGGAACGGCTCAGCGGCCGACTGCCGTGACCCAGTACTCAGTGGTGGGGGTCGGTGACGTCGTGAAGCGGGCGTTCGGCAAGTAGAGCCGGTCACCGAACGCCGCGGCGGTCGTCGGTACGTCGAAGTCCGGGCTGGTCAGCTCGGCGGCCACCGTGCCCTTGGTGCCGGTGGAGTTCAGCGTGAGCACCGCGATCTTGTTCAGGCGGTTCTGGACGACGTACAGCGTGCGGCCGAGCAGCAGCAGGCCGTCGCCGTTCGTCATCAGCGCGTCGCCGATGTCGATCCGCCGCGCCACCCCGGTGCGCGGGTCGACCCGGAGCAGGAACCCGGTCGACGACTGCACCATGATCAGCGCCCGGCCGTCCGGGGTCCGGGAGATGCCGTTCGCGTTGTTGCCGGGCAGGTGCTGGTAGTCGCCGCTCAGCGGGATCGTCTCGGGCTTGCCGTCGGAGACCTTGTAGAAGACCGGCTGCTGCGAGTCGGTGAAGTACGCCGTGTGCCCGGCGAGGATCACGTCGTTCACGAAGGTCGGCGTCGCGGTGGTGAACGTGTAGCTCGCCAGGACCGTGCCGGTGCGGGTGTCGATCACCCGCCCGTTGCCGCCGGCGGCGCCCGCGACGAAGAGGCGGCCGAACGGGTCGACCTTCATCCCGAGCGATCCGGTGCCCGGACCCTGGCTGATCACCCGGCCGCGGCCGGTCCGCAGGTCGGCGGCGTAGATGTCGCCGTCGGCGCGGGAGCCGAAGTACGCCGTACCGCGGGCGATCGCGATGCCTTCCGGCTGGAATCCGTCCGGCAGCTCGATCCTGGTGGGGTAGGGGGCCGGCGCGGCGCCGGCTGCCTGTGCGCTCGCGAGGCCCAGCAGTACGGCGGGGACGCCGGCGAGCGCGGTGCGCCGACGGACGAGGTGTGACATGGGCGGGGTCCTCCCTGATCCGTGGTCCTTTACCCGGAAGAACGGGACGCTCCTGTGGATAGTTCAAACCGGCGGATTCGCGAACCGGGTATGTTCGCTGGCAGCAACTCGACTTGGGACAAGGGGTCAGGGATGACAGCAGGAATCGACGACTCGGCGGCGGTTCGCCCGCAGGACGATCTGTACCGGTTCGTGAACGGGACGTGGCTCGCGGAGCACGAGATTCCCGCGGACAAGGCGATCCACGGCGCGTTCCACGCGCTCTGGGACACCGCCGAGCAGGACGTCCGCGCGATCGTCGAGAAGACCGTCGCCGCCGGGCACGCCGAGGGCAGCGAGCCCCGCAAGATCGCCGACCTTTACAGCAGCTTCATGGACACCGAGACGATCGAGCGCCTCGGCGCCGAGCCGATCGCGGACCAGCTCGCCCTCGTCCAGGGGGTGACCGACGCGGCCGGACTGGTGTCGGTCCTCGGGCAGCTCGAGTTGCAGGGCGTGCCGGGTGTCTTCCACTACTGGGTCGACGCCGACGCCAAGAAGTCCGACGAGAACATCGTCCACCTCACCCAGGGCGGCCTCAGCCTGCCCGACGAGTCGTACTATCGCGAGGACACCTTCGCGGAGATCCGGACGGCGTATGTCGCGCACGTGGCGACGATGCTGGAGCTCGCCGGCCTGTCCGACGCGACGGCCGCCGCCGAGCGGATCCTCGAGCTGGAGACCCGGCTGGCCGGCTCGCACTGGGACCGGGTGAAGGACCGGGACGTGCAGCTGACCTACAACAAGCTCGACCGGGCCGGGCTCGAGGAGCTGACGCCCGGCTTCGACTGGGCGACCTGGCTGACCGGTGCCGGCGTGCCGGACAGTGCGTTCGCGCAGGTCGTGGTCCGTGAGCCGGACTACCTGACCGCGGCCGCGGCCGCGCTGCAGGAGGTCGAGCTCGACCGGTGGAAGGAGTGGCTCGCCTGGCGGATCGTGCACAGCGCCGCGCCGCTGCTGAGCCAGGCCTTCGTCAACGAGAACTTCGCCTTCTACGGCAAGACCCTGACCGGTGCGCCCGAGCTGCGTGAGCGCTGGAAGCGCGGCGTCGGCGCGGTCGAGTCGGCGCTGGGTGAGGCACTCGGCAAGCTGTATGTCGCGGAGCACTTCCCGCCGGACGCCAAGGCCCGCATGGTCGACCTCGTGCAGAACCTGGTCGCCGCCTACCGGCAGCGGATCGAGGCGCTGGACTGGATGGGTCCGGACACCAAGCAGCGCGCGCTCGAGAAGCTCGGCACCTTCGTGCCCAAGATCGGCTATCCGGACGAGTGGAAGGACTACTCGGCCCTCGAGATCGACCCGGCCGACCTGTTCGGCAACGTCCGCCGGTCGGTCGCGGTGGAGACCGCACGCGACCTGGCCAAGCTCGGCAAGCCGGTCGACCGCAACGAGTGGCGGATGACGCCGCAGACGGTCAACGCCTACTACAACCCGCGGATGAACGAGATCGTCTTCCCGGCCGGCATCCTGCAGCCGCCGTTCTTCGACCTGGTCGCCGACGATGCCACCAACTACGGCGCGATCGGCGCGGTGATCGGTCACGAGATCGGCCACGGCTTCGACGACCAGGGCTCGCGCTACGACGCCGACGGCAACCTGAACGACTGGTGGACCGACGAGGACCGCGCCGCCTTCGAGCAGCGCACCGACAAGCTCGTCGCGCAGTACGACGCGCTCGAGCCGGCCGAGACCCCCGGCCAGAAGGTCAACGGCAAACTCACCCTCGGCGAGAACATCGGCGACCTCGGCGGTCTGTCGATCGCGTATGTCGCCTACCAGCTCTCGCTGGACGGCGCCGACGCCGACGAGGCCGGCAGCGAGCGGTTCTTCGCCGCCTGGGCGCACGCCTGGGCCACCAAGACCCGTCCCGAGGAAGCCGCGCGCCGCCTCACCATCGACCCGCACTCCCCGCCGGAGTTCCGCTGCAACGCGGTGGTGAAGAACATCGACGCGTTCCACGCCACCTACCAGACCGCCGACTCCGACGGCATGTGGCTAGCGCCGGAGGACCGCGTCCGGATCTGGTAGCACGACCCGTCACCTGATCCGGCGCCCGACGCCGGGCGCTGGATCAGGTGGCTGGATCAGGTGGCGGGATCAGCGCACCCGTCGCCACATGGTCCGGTGCGGGATGCCGTCCTCGACGAACTCGGGGCCCTCGGCAACGTATCCGAACTTCTCGTAGAAGCCCTGGGCGTACGTCTGCGCGTCGAGGACGCTGTCGGTGTCGCCGACGATCTCCAGGGCGTCCTTCATGAGCTGCGCCGCCAGCCCCCGGCCGCGGGCCTGCGCGGCGGTCGCCACCCGGCCGATCCGCATCCGGCCGGGCTCGGTCAGCAACCGCAGGTACGACTGGATCGCGCCCTGCTCCTCGATCCACAGGTGATGCGTACCGGCGAGCAGGTCGCGCCCGTCGAGCTCCGGGTACGCACACTCCTGCTCGACGACGAACACGTCGACGCGCAACCGGAGCACGTCGTACAACTGCGCTGCCGTCAGCTCGCTCCCGATGATGTGCACCGGCTCTTCCTACCAGACTCGGGCTAGGAGGCCATCCAGTTCTGGATGCCGTCGACAGTGCGGGGCATGGCCTCGGAGAGGTTCTCCGGGCCGTTGTCGGTGATGAGGATGTCGTCCTCGATCCGGATGCCGATGCCGCGGAGGTCCTCGGGGACGGTCAGGTCGTCGGACTGGAAGTAGAGGCCGGGCTCGACGGTGAGGACGTAGCCGGGCTGGACGGTGCCCTTGCGGTAGTTCTCGTCGCGGGCCGCGGCGCAGTCGTGGACGTCGAGGCCGAGCATGTGGCTGACGCCGTGCAGCGTGTACCGCTGGTAGAGGCGGCTCTCCGGGTCGAGTGCCTCCTCGGCCGACACCGGCAGCAGCTCCATCGCGTCGAGGCCGCGGACGATGACCTCCATCGCCGCCTCGTGCCCGGCGCGGAACGCGGCTCCCGGAGTGAGCGCCGCGATGCCGGCGTTCTGCGCGTCGAGGACGAGCTGGTACAGGTCCCGCTGGCGCGGCGTGAACTCGCCGTTCACCGGGAGCGTTCGGGTGATGTCGGCGGTGTACAGCTGCCGGTTCTCCACGCCCATGTCGAGCAGCATCAGCGTGCCGTCGTTCACCGGGCCGTCGTTCTCGATCCAGTGCAGCGTGGTCGCGTGCGGGCCGGCCGCGGCGATCGACGTGTAGCCGACGTCGTTCCCCTCGGCGCGCGCCCGGCGCCAGAACGTGCCCTCGATCCAGCGCTCGCCGTACTGCCGGACCTTGTCCATCTCGGCGAGGACGTCGGAGAAGCCGCGGTGCGTGATCGCGACCGCGTCCCGCAACTGCTCGAGCTCGTACGCGTCCTTGACCAGCCGCAGCTCCGACAGCGTCGCCGCCAGCTCGTTGTCCTTCAGGTCGTCCGTGCGGGCGCCGGTCAGCAGCGCCGCGAGCGACTGGTCCTCGTCGCGCCGCACCCGCGTCGGTACGTCGCTCTTCAGCGCGTCGGCCAGTTGGTCGACGTGCCGCGTCTCGATCCCGAACTCCTTCGCGGTCTCGGTCAGCGACGGCCGCCGGCCGGCCCACAGCTCGCCGTACATCCGGTCGCGCCAGAACTCCTCGCCCTGCGAGCGGTCGGCGCGCGGGCGGAAGTACAGCACCGCGTCGTGGCCGGTGGTGCCGTTCGGCTCCAGGACGAGCACCGCGTCGGAGGTCTGGTTGCCGGTCAGCCAGACGTAGTCGGTGTGCGGGCGGAAGACGTAGTCGGTGTCGTTCGAGCGGACCTTGTAGGTGCCGGCCGGGATCACCAGGCGCTCGCCCGGGAACGCCTGGGACAGCGCGTCCCGGCGCTTCGCCGCCCACACGCCGGCATCGGCCAGTGACAGATCGTGCCGCTCGGAGTCGGCCCAGCCGGAGTTCATGAACGCGCGCAGCTTCGGGCTCGGCTCGTTGTCGTGCGAGGCCGTCTTCGGCGCTGTGGTCTCAGTGGCCTCAGCGGCCTCGGTCGTCTCGGTCATCGTCGACCAGTCCTCATCTCGGCGCGGCGGTGGTGGCGCCGGTCGTGGCTACTCGTGGCTACGGATGCAGTTCGTCCCCGCGCAGGGTGCCGGTGTCGGGCAGCGCCTCGGCGGGGTCGGAGCCGATGCGGGTGATCGCATTGTGCTCGTCCACGAAGACTACGCTCGGTTCGAAGACCTTCGCCTCGGCGGTGTCGAACATCCCGTACGCGATCAGGATCACCAGGTCGCCCGGGTGGATCAGGTGCGCCGCCGCCCCGTTGATACCGACGATCCCGGACCCGCGCGGCCCCTCGATCAGGTACGTCGACAGCCGCGCGCCGTTGGTGATGTCGACGATGTCCACCTTCTCGCCCGGCAGCAGGTCGGCCGCCGCCATCAGCTCGGCATCCAGCGTGCACGACCCGACGTAGTCCAGGTCCGCCTGCGTCACCGTCGCCCGGTGCACCTTCGACTTCATCAGTTCGCGCCACATGGCGGCCATGATCCGGCCCATCCGGGCTTCTGTCAGTGGCCGCCATCACCCAACCGGTTCAGTGCGCCGGCTCGGGCTCCTTCGGCGCCGGGACGGGCGGGAGGTTCCGGCGCAGGGTCTCGCCTTCGACGTCGACGTTCGGGAGCAGGCGGTCGAGCCAGCGGGGGAGGTACCAGGCGCGCCGGCCGAGGAGTGCCATCACCGCCGGTACGACGGTCATCCGGACCACGAACGCGTCGATCGCGACCGCGAGGGCCAGGCCGAAGCCCATCTCGCGGATCAGGGTCTCGCCGGACAGGATGAAGCCGGAGAAGACCGCGGTCATGATCACGGCCGCCGCGGTGACGACGCGGGCGCCGTGGGAGAACCCGTCGACGACGGAGGCGCGCGGTGCCGCGCCGTGGACGTGTTCCTCGCGCATCCGGGTCACCAGGAAGATCTGGTAGTCCATCGCGAGCCCGAACACGACACCGATCAGGAAGATCGGCAGCATGCTGATCACCGGCCCGGTCTGCCCCTCGATCCCGAACAGCCCGGCCAGCCAGCCCCACTGGAACACCGCGACCAGGGCGCCGAACGTCGCCACCACGGTGAGCAGGAACCCGAGCGTCGCCTTCAGCGGCACCAGGATCGAGCGGAACACCAGCATCAGCAGCAGGAACGCGAGCCCGACGATCAGCGACAGGTACGGCAGCAGCGCACCGCCGAGCTTGTCCGAGATGTCGATGCTGACCGCGGTCGCCCCGGTGACCGCCACCTCGGCGCGGTCCTGGTCAGGCAGCGACCGGATCGCCCCCACCAGGTCCTTGGTCTCCTGCGTACTCGGCCCGCTCGACGGGATCACCGTGAGCAGCGCCGTGTTCCCGGCCGGGTTGAAGACCGGCGGCGTCACCATCGTGACGTCCGGCAGCCCGCGGACGGCGGCCGCGGTCGCCGTGGCGGCGGCGCGCGGATCGGCCGACGCGCCGGCGTCCACCACGACCATCAGCGGGCCGTTGAACCCGGGCCCGAAGCCCTCCGAGAGCAGCTCGTACGCCTTGCGCTGCGTCGAGTCCGGCGCCGCCGTACTGTCGTCGGGCAGGCCGAGCTCGAGATCGGTCGCCGGGATCGCGAGCGTGCCGAGACCGATGACGGTCACCAGCAGCACGGCCAGCGGGCGGCGGGTGACGAAGCCCGCCCAGCGGCGTCCGGCCGTCGACCGTCCGGCCGCTTCCGGATCGCCGCCACGTAGACCGGGAATCCGGCCGCCGAGAACGCGCCGCCCGGCGAATCCGAGCAGCGCCGGCAGCAACGTGAGCGCGATCGCGACCGCGATGACCACGGTGAACGCGGCGGCCAGACCCATCTGGGTGAGGAACGGGATGTCGACCACGAACAGCCCGGCCAGCGCGATCACGACGGTCAGACCCGCGAAGACCACGGCCGATCCGGCCGTGCCGACCGCCCGGCCGACCGCCTCCTCCGGCTCGAGCCCGGTGCTGAGCTCGTGCCGGTACCGCGACATGATGAACAGCGCGTAGTCGATCGACACGGCGAGCCCGATCATCAGCGCGAGGATCGGCGTACCGGACCCGATGTCGACGAACCCGCTGACGACGGAGATCGCCGTCACCCCGATGCCGACCCCGATGATTGCTGAGAGCAACGGCAGGCCGGCGGCGATCAGCGAGCCGAACGTGATCAGCAGCACGACGGCGGCGACGCCGATGCCGATCACCTCGGTGAGCGGCTGCTCGCCCTGCGCCTGCAGTGCGTCCCCGCCGTACTCGACCGTGAGACCGGCCGCGCGGGCTGGTTCGACCGCATCGGCGACCGCCTGCTGCGCTTCCGGGGTGATCTCCTGCGCGGTGACCTTGTAGGTGACCTGCGCGTAGCCGGTGCGGCCGTCGGGTGAGATCGCCTTGGCGGTGAAGGGATCCACGACGCGGGCGACCTGTGGCGCGGCGGCGAGCCGGTCCAGGGTCTGCCGGACCGGCGGCGTGTCGGTGAGTTTCTGGCCGGCGGGGGCCTGGAACACGATCCGGGCGGTCGCGGCGTCGGCGCCGGCCTGCGGGAAGCGCTCGTTCAGCAGGTCCGCGGCACGCTGCGACTCGGTGCCGGGAATCGAGAAGCCGTTGGCGGTCTGGCCAGAGAGCGTCGCCGCGCCAGCGATCCCCGCGGCGAGCAGCCCGAGCCAGATCAGGACGACGAATCGTCGCCGGCGGAAGGCGAAACGGCCGAGGCGGTAGAGATACGTAGCCATACCGCCGATGCTTCCGGTGGGCGGTCGTCGCCCGCGTCGGCCGGCCGCGGGCTTCTCGGCGTACCGCGTTCGCCGTACCGGCTACCGCGTCTGCGGTACGCCGGGACGCACGAGGCCGGTCTGGTACGCGAGGACGACGAGCTGGGCGCGGTCGCGGCAGTCGAGTTTCACCATCGCCCGGTTCACGTGAGTCTTCGCCGTCGAGGGGGAGAGCACGAGGCGCTCGGCGATCTCGTCGTTGGACAGGCCGAGGGCGACCAGGCCGACGATCTCGCGCTCGCGGTCGGTGAGCACGTCGAGCAGGCCCGCGCCGACCGCGTGACCGGCGGTGGGTTCGGCCAGGAAGCGGTTCATCAGGCCGCGGACCGCCTTCGGGGACAGCAGGGCGTCGCCGCGGGCAACCACCCGGATGGCGTCGATCAGCTCGGCCGGCTCGACACTCTTGCCGAGGAAGCCGCTGGCGCCGGCGCGGATCGCGTCGAACACGTACTCGTCGACCTCGAAGGTGGTCAGGATCAGCACCTTCACGCCCGCGAGCGCCTCGTCGGCGGTGATCATCCGGGTCGCGGCGAGGCCGTCGACCTCGGGCATCCGGATGTCCATCAGCACCACGTCGGCCCGCTCGGACCGCGCGAGCTCGACGGCGTCCCGGCCGTTCGACGCCTCAGCAACGACCTCCAGATCTGGTGCCGAGCTCACCAGCACCCGGAACCCGCTCCGGATCAGCGTCTGGTCGTCGGCCAGCAACACCCTGATCGTCACCTTCAACTCCAGTCTCCAGAGGAAGCACAGCACGTACTGCGAAACCGCCCGCCTGCTCATGCCCAGCCACCAGCTCGCCGCACACGGCGGCAACCCGCTCACGCATCCCGATCAGCCCATGCCCGGCCCCCAGGTGCGTGACGGCGGGACCGGCGGGGTGCGGACCGGTGTCTGTTACCTCTACCGTCAGGCTGGTCGGGGTGCGGGTGATGCGGACGTCGGCTGTTGCACCGGGGGCGTGTTTCAGGACGTTGGTCAGGGACTCCTGGACGATTCGGTAGGCCGTGAGCTCTATGACGTCCGGGAGTTCGCCGAGCGCCGGCGGTTGGGTCCAGTTGACCTCCACGCCTGCCGCGGTGAAGGAGTGGATGAGGGCGTCCAGCTCGTTCAGTGAAGGGGCCGGCGCGGTGGGGAGTGGGGAGCCGGAGCGGCGGAGTACGCCGAGGAGAACGGTCAGTTCCTGGAGCACCGTGCGGCCGCCGGACCGGACCAGGGCCAGCGCGCGCTCGGCCTCGTCGGGCTGGGTTCGCAGGACGTGGGCCGCGACCCCGGACTGCACGTTCATCAAAGCGATGTGATGAGCGATGACGTCGTGCAGCTCGTGCGCGATCCGCAACCGCTCCTCGATCACCCGCCGCTGCGCCTCCTCGTCCCGCGACCGTTCGGCCCGCAGCGCCCGCTCCTCGAGCTCCACCAGCCAGGCGCGCCGGTTCCGCACCGCCTCGCCGATCGCGCCCGAGAACAGCACGAAGAAGACCAGACCGAGGTTGTCCAGGACGTCCCCGCTGACGAACAAGGCCTCGGCGACCAGCGTCGCCAGGGCCGTGCCGATGACCACCACGCAGCGGGTCAGACGGTCGTCCGTCGACAGGACGACGGTGTAGACCGCGACGCCCATGAAGAGCACGATCGGGCTCTTGGCCTGCTCGGCGATGACGAAGGCGATCGCAACCCCCGTCGTCACCACCAGCACAGTGATCGGCGCCCGTCGCCGGAACGTGAGCGCAACGGCACCCACCACGGCCAGGACGACGACCGTCGCGTTCAGCTCGATCCGCTCGCCGACGTGCTTGCCGCCGGGAACCAGCAGGTTGATCAGCAGGATCGTCAGGGCAAGAGCAAGGTCCAGCGCCAGCGGATGCCGCGCCGAGGCACGGCAGAACCGGATGAGCCGCTCCATCCCTTCACAGTACGGGTCCGCTCTCCGGACCGCCTCGTCCTGCGGCGGTATCCCCGCCCTACCGCAGACGCAGTAGAGCTGCAGCTCGACAGTACGTATACGCCCACCTGGCGGGATCGGCCGCTCCGCTGAGCGTGAGCGCGGCCGGACCGACCGGACACATCCTGTCGAGCTGCCGATTCAGAGAGCCGAAGCCTGAACAGCCAGCTCGCGCAGGGCCTCGTAGCGCGCCCGCAGGTCGGCGAGGCGGGTGACCTCGGCCTCGACCGGGGTGAGGTGTTCGCCGCCCGGCTCGGGGGAGAGGCCGAGCGCCACGGCGGCCGCGCCGCGGGCGCCGACCTCGGGCTCGGCGCAGACCGTGGTCGGCCGGGCGAACGTCGCGGTCAGGCAGCGGCGCCACCACTCCGAGGCGTCGATCCCGCCGCCGCCCAGTACGACGTCCAGTTGCTGCCCGAACAGCGAGTCGAGGGTCCGCAGCCCGCGGTCGATCTCCAGCGAGGCACCTTGCAGGGCCGCGGCGAGCAGATCCGCCGGGGTGTCGTCGAACGACAGGCCGAAGTACACCCCGGACCCGCCCGGCACCACCGCCGGCGGCCTGGTGCCGGCCATGAACGGGATGGCGATCGCGTGCGTCGCCCCGATCTCGACGCCGGTGGGCTCGTCGGATTCCAGCCGCAGTACGCCGGTCAGCCACGCGTGCAGGTTTCCCGCCGCGGAGAACGCCATACCGGTCACGGCGCGCTTGTCGTCGACCCGGTACCGCCACAGCTCCCACGGCAGGTCCGGCGCGTTCTCGATCGGGTGCACGACCCGGACGGCGGCCGAGGTCCCCACGGTCACCGCGGCGGTGCCGGCGTCATACCCGCCGGTGCCGACGTTCGACGCGGCTCCGTCACCGGTCGGCGGATGCACCGGTACGCCGACCAGGCCGGGCCAGCGGCGCGCGTACTCGGCCGACAGCGTGCCCGTCCACCCGGTCGGCACGATCTGCGGCAGCCGGTCGGCGGTCACACCGGCGATCTCGAGCGCCTCGTCGTCGTACGCGCCCGTGGCGAGGTCGAGCGTGCCGGTCCCGGACGCGACCGAGACCGAGGTGACGCGCTCGCCCGTCAGCCGCTCCAGCACCAGGTCGGGCAGGCCGGCGAACTGGTCAGCCGAGCCGGTGGACAGCAGCCAGGGGATCCGGCGGGTCCAGTACAGCCGGTGCAGCCAGGCGCCGGTGCGGGCGTGGAAGGCGTGCTCGTCGAACGACGTGCCGAGGCCGAGGTCGACCGAGCGGGTGTCGGCCCAGGTGATCACCGGCGTCAGCGCCACGCCCTTGTTGTCGAGGGCAACGATGGAGTGCCACTGCGAGGACAGCACGATCGCGCCGATACCGTCCAGGTGGCCGTTCTGCTCGAGCTCGTCGAGACAGCCGAGCAGGCCTTCGACGTACTCGTGCAGGTCGAGCGTGGCCGAGCCGTCGTGGCCGTAGGCCGGGGAGATCTTGTGCCGTGCGAGCGCGCCGGGAATCGGTGCCGCGTCGTCGGCGGACAGCACGAGGGCCCGGGCGGACGACGTACCGAGGTCGAGCGCCAGGACCCTCCCGTCAGTCCTCGTCATGCAGGGCCTTCAGGAAGGACTGCGCCCAGACGTTCACGTCGTGGGCGGCCAGGTGCTTGCGCATCGCCTTCATCCGGCGGCCGAGCTGCCGGTCGTCGGTGTTCATCGCGTCGACGATCGTGTCCTTCATCCCGTTGATGTCGTGCGGGTTCACCAGGAAGGCCTGCCGGAACTCGTCCGCCGCCCCGGCGAACTCGCTCAGCACGAGCGCCCCGGTGTCGTCGTACCGCGTCGACACGTACTCCTTGGCGACCAGGTTCATACCGTCCCGCAACGGTGTCACGACCGCGACGTCCGCGGCCCGGAACAGCGCGGCCATCTCGGTCCGCGAGTACGACGTGTGCAGGTAGTTGATCGCCGGCGTCCCGATCCGGCCGTGCTCGCCGTTGATCCGCCCGACCAGCAGCTCGATCTCGTCGCGCAGCACCCGGTACTGCTCGACGCGCTCCCGCGACGGCGTCGCGACCTGGATGAACACCGCGTCGTCGACCGAGATCCGCTTCTCGTCCAGCAACTCGCCGAACGCCCGCAGCCGTTGCCGGATGCCCTTGGTGTAGTCGAGCCGGTCGACGCCGAGCAGGATGTGCGTCGGGTTGCCGACCTCCTCGCGCATCTCGGCCGCCCGGGCGTTGGTCTCCGGCTGCCGGGCGAGGTTCTCCAGCTCGTTGACGTCGATCGAGATCGGGAACGCCTTGGCCCGGACGATCCGGTCGTCCGGCAGGTGGATGCGGTCGCCGCGGGTCCGCAGGCCCATCCGGTTGCGGGCCAGCCGGGCGAAGTTCGACGCCGCGCCGGGGCGCTGGAAACCGACCAGGTCCGCGCCCATCAGTCCGTCCAGGATCTGCCGCCGCCATGGCATCTGCGCGAACAGCTCGGTCGGCGGGAACGGGATGTGCAGGAAGAAGCCGATCCGGACGTCGGGACGCAGTCGGCGCAGCATCGCCGGGACCAGCTGCAGCTGGTAGTCGTGCACCCAGACGTCGGCGTTGTCGTCGGCGGCGTCAGCGGCGGCCTCCGCGAACCGCCGGTTCACCGCGACGTACGACTCCCACCACTCGCGGTGGAACTCCGGCGCCACGATCACGTCGTGGTAGAGCGGCCAGAGCGTCGCGTTCGAGAAACCCTCGTAGTACAGCTGCACGTCCTCGGCGGACAGCATCACCGGCACCAGATGCATGCCGTCGTTGTCGAACGGGTCCAGCTTCTCGTCGGGGCTGCCGGTCCAGCCGATCCAGGCGCCGTGGTGGCCCTGCATCACCGGCGCCAGCGCGGTCACCAGGCCGCCGGGACTTCGGCGCCACGCGGTACTGCCGTCGGGCATCTCGATCCGGTCGACCGGCAGCCGGTTGGCCACCACTACGAAGGAACTCCTACCGTTCGGCATCTTCAGCGTCATCCACTCAGGTCGTCGTCGTCACCGGGGTAGCGCACCCCGATCTGGCTCCGGGTCTCGTCGAGCAGTTCGAGGATCTCGAGCGTGCCGGCGTGGGGGAGAGCCGGAACCTCGATCAGTCCCTGGCACAGCGCACGCATCACTTCTGCCGCCTCATAGTGGTACCCACGACCATGCGTCGGGACGTCGATCCGCTCCGCTCCGGAGGCGGTCGTGCGCACGTAGTACTCGGGGTGGTGGAAGCGGTGCGGGAGCTGCAGGTTGCCGTCCGGGCCGCTGATCGACGCGACCCAGGGGTTCTGCGAGCGCAGGCCGCAGGTCAGCGCGGCGACCGCGCCGGAGTCGTAGCGCCAGGCCATCGCGACGTTCAGGTCGATCCCGTCCTGGTTGAGCGAACCGACGGCCTTCACCTCCGCGGGGCGGCCGAGCGCCAGGTAGGCGAACGTCATCGGGTAGATCCCGCCGTCCATCAGCGAGCCTCCCCCGAGCGCCGGGTCGAGCAGGCGAACCGGCAGTGAAGGTTTGTGGAACGCGAAGTCCGCGACCACCTGCTGCGGTTCGCCGATCACCCCGCGCCCGAGGTCCGCGAACATTGCCTGGATCACCGGGTTGGTGCGCATCCACATCGCCTCGGCGAACAGCGTCTTGTGCTCGGTGGCGACCGCGATCAGGTCCCGGGCCTGCGCGGCGGTCAGCGTGACCGGCTTCTCGCACAGGACCGCGACGCCGGCCTGCAACGCCGTCCGGGCGATCGCGTAGTGCTGCGGGTGCGGCGTGCCGATGTAGATGACGTCGACCTCGCCGGAGTCGATCAGCCGGCGGTAGTCGTCGTACGCGTGCGGGATGCCGAACTCGGCCGCGAACTTCCGCGCGCTCTCCTGGGAGCGGGACGCCACCGCGGTCGCGACGGCGTCGTCCGGGAGCAGCGCCAGATCGTGCGTGAACTGGGTCGAAATGTTGCCGGTTGCAACGATTCCCCACCTGACGCGATCTATACCCACTGTGTGAACTCCGGGGTCGGGAACGGTCCGTCTGCAACGATTCTCGCGGTTTCGAAGGCGTGAGCCAAGCGAATGAGCGTGACCTCACTTCGCGCCGTCCCGCTGATCGTGATCCCGACCGGCAGCCCGGCGACCGTTCCCGACGGCACCGACAGCAGCGGATAGCCCGCCAAAGCGGCATGCGACGAGGAGCTGCCGAGGACGTGGTCGCCGTTCACCAGGTCGATCGCCCAGGCCGGTGAGTACGACGGACAGACCAGCGCGTCGAGCTGGTTGTCGCGGAGCAGGTTGTCGATCCCGTCCCGCCCGGCGCGGAGCGCGGTCAGGCGCGCGGCGACGTACACCGGGGCGTCCAGCCCCTCGGTGGCCGCGGCCCGCTCGAACAGCTCCTGACCGAACCACCGCAGCTCCTGGTCCGCATGGTCCTTGTTGAACGCGATCAGGTCGTCCAGGGTCCGTGGCCCGCCGGGCGCCCGGGTGGCGAGGTACGCCGTCAGGTCGACCTTCAGCTCGTGGGAGAGGACGTGCAGCTGGTCCTCGTCGCCGCCTGGCGTCGGCAACGACAGGTGGTCGACCAGCGTCGCTCCGCACCGGCTGAGGAGCTCCAGCGCTCGCTCGGTGACCTGGTCCAGGCCCGTCGAGTAGCCCCACAGCGGCCCGCGCGGTACGCCGATGCGCACGTTGCTCAGGTCCGTGCCACGGCAGTAGTCGGTGTAGTCGGTGTGGCCGCCGGTGAGGACCGAGAGCAGGGCGGCCGTCTGGGTGACCGTCCTCGTCATCGGTCCGGCGGTGTCCTGCGAGTGGGAGATCGGGACGATGCCCTGCTGGGGGATCAGCCCGACGGTGGGCTTCAGGCCGACCACGCCGTTCAATGCGGCCGGGCAGACGATCGAGCCGTTCGTCTCGGTGCCGATGGCGTACTCGGCGAGCCCGGCCGCGACGGCCGCGCCGGACCCGGACGACGAGCCGCCCGCCGACCGGTTCAACGCGTACGGGTTGCGGGTGAGGCCGCCGTACGCGCTCCAGCCGGACGAGGAGGCCGAGCCGCGGAAGTTCGCCCACTCGCTCAGGTTGGTCTTGCCCAGGATCACGCAGCCCGCCTCGCGCAGCCGCCGGACCAGCGCTGCGTCGCGGGGCGGCGGTGGCTGGTCGGCCAGCGCCAGCGAGCCGGCCGTGGTCGGCAGGTCGGCCGTGTCGATGTTGTCCTTGACCAGCACGGGAACGCCGTGCAGCGGGCCGCGGACCCGGCCTTCGTCACGCTCTGTGTCGAGACGGGCGGCATCGGTGAGCGCCGCGGGGTTCGGAGTGCAGACGGCGTTGACCAGTTGGTCGACCTCACGAATCCGCCCCTGCAACTCCTCCACGAGCGCCACGCTGGAGGGAGTTGAGCTCACTCGAACGATCCTGCCAGAGTTGACCGGGTCCGGTTGTCTCGTCAGCGACACGCTTCGTGTCGGTCGAGCGGTGAATGACATCGCTGTTGTTCTGCACGTAGAGTGGCAGGCGGACGGACGATCACCGACCGCACAGGAGTCAGCAGCAGATGGACAGCGCCAACGCCAGCTCTCCCGGCCCCGCCGAAGCTGCGCCGCCGGTCATCGCCGGACTCTCGGAGCGTGACGGCCAGATCCTTGCCTTCGAGCGGCACTGGTGGAAGTACGCCGGGGCGAAGGAGCAGGCGATCCGGGACCAGTTCCAGATGTCGGCGACCCGCTACTACCAGGTCCTGAACGCGCTCATCGACCGCCCCGAGGCCCTCGCGCACGACCCGCTGCTGGTCAAGCGCCTGCGCCGCCTCCGCGCCGCACGTCAGCGCGCCCGCTCCGCACGCCGCCTGGGCATCGAGGTCTGACCATGTCCCGCCGCCTCAGGGCGTGCCTTGCTGCTCCGCGCTCGCGGGGCGACCAAGGGCAGGTCCTGTCGTCCCTCGTCGCCGTGGCTGCCGTGGTCGCGATCGTGGCCGGGCTGCTCGTGCTGTTCGGGACCCGGGGCAACGACAGCAAGGCCGACGAGAAGCCGGCCGGTGCGAGTACGCCGAAGGCCTCGGAGAAGCCGTCCGCCGGACCGTCGACGGTCGGGGCCAGCGTGCCGAAGCCGTCGACCAAGCCCACCACCGAGCCGACCCCCGAGCCGACCACGGCTCCCAGCAGCGAGCCGCCGTCGACCGAGCCGAGCCAGACGAGCGAGCCGACACAGACCACGCAACCGAGCCAGTCCACGCAGCCGCCGAAGCCGACCCAGCCGGTGACGATCCCGGCCGAGGAGCGCCCGGCGATCGAGGTGTACAACAACACCTCGCAGAAGGGCCTCGCCGACTCGGTCGCGAGCCGGGCGCGGCAGGCCGGCTGGACCGTGGCGGGCTCACCGGACAACTGGCACGGCAAGATCGCCGAGAGCACGGTGTACTACCCGCCGGGCATGCTCGACGCCGCGAACCAGCTCGCCCGCGACCTCGGCGTCGGCCGGACCAAGGGCGCGCTGGACAACATGAAGAAGGATCGCCTGACTGTCATCCTGACTTCGGACTACTCAGGATGAGCACTCCGGTCATCCAGACCGACGCGGGACGGGAAGGCTGGGAGGCCATCGTCTCGGACCCGGCGAGTGCCGTGATCTCGACCGACTTCGACGGTGTCCTCTCGCCGCTCGTCGAGGACCCGGCACTGTCCCGCCCGGTCGAGGGCGCCCTGGACGCGCTGGCCCGGCTCGCCCGGACCGTGAACCAGGTCGCGATCGTCACCGGCCGGCCCGCGCTGGTCGCCACCGAGCTGTCCGGGGTCAGTGGACACCCGGGTCTCGGGAATCTCGTCGTCCTCGGCCACTACGGGCTGGAGCGCTGGGAGGCCGCCACCGGCAAGGTGACGAGCGAGCCGGTGCCGCCCGGTGTCATGACCGCCCGGGACAGGTTGCCGGAGCTGCTGCGCGAGGCCGGCGTACCGGACGCGTTCGTGGAGGACAAGGAAAGCTCGCTGGCGGTGCACACCCGTCGGCTGGACGATCCGGCCGGCGCCTTCGAACTGCTGCGCGCGCCGCTGGCCGCGCTGGCCGAGGAGACCGAGCTGAGGCTGGAGCCGGGCAATCTCGTGCTCGAGCTGCGGCCGCCCGGCATCGACAAGGGTGTCGCGCTGCGCGGTCTGATCGAGTCGACCGGCGCGCGGTCCATCCTGTACGCCGGGGACGACCTGGGCGACCTCGCGGCGTACCAGGCGATCCAGGCGGAGCGGGAGACCGGGCTGCGGGCCGTACTGCTGGCCACGCGGTCCTCGAACGCCACCGAGCTGATCGAGGCCGCGGACGTCGTCGTCGACGACCCGAGCGGTGTGGTGACCGTGCTCACGGCTCTTTCGGACGCGATCTCAGCACGCTGAACGCCTGCGTCACGGTCTTGCCGATCGGCTGGATCGGCCGCTCGACGTAGCCGCCGTCCTTGAGCCCCGCGAGCCGCTCGAACGGGTTCCGCGACGCCGGGTCGCCGGTGAGCAGGAACGAGACGACCACACCCACGACGTACAGCGGGAGCATCAGCAGGCCGATCAGGCAGAAGTACTGCCACGAGTGCCGCTCCTCGTGCCGGACCAGCGCCGCGTCGTCGAAGTACGAGCGGTCGTGCTTGCTGAGGATCACGTTGCCGATCGTGAACGCGCCGGCGATCGGGAAGCCCAGCTTGTACTCGTTGGCGAAGAACAACCCCCGCGGTCCGCGGGTGAACTTGGCCCGCCCGAGCACACCGACGAACGCGCCGGCCACGGTGGACAGATTGAGGAAGTTGCCCACCACCTTCACCCACTGCCAGGCGCTCATGGGGATCAGTATGAATTCTGTCGGAGCGGTGGGTAAGACTTGGCGGGTGAGTTCGGTGGTGCGGGTCTGGCGGCCTGGGCGGGTGGTGGATCCGCAGTCGGTGATCGGCGGGTTGCGCAAGGGGCCCGGCGATCCGGCGTACGTGTTCGATCCGGCGCGGCGGACCGTGTGGCGGGCGACGCGGACCCCGGAGGGGCCGGTGCTGCTCCGACTGACGCCGTCTGCCGGATCCGTCGAGGCGGAGGCCTGGGGGCCGGGCGCGCAGTGGGCGCTCGACGGGGTGCCGGAGCTGCTGGGTGACGGGGACAGCTGGGACGGGTTCGAGCCGCTGCCCGAGCACCGGGTGCTGGTGGACGCGGCGCGCCGGTTCCCGCATCTGCGGGTGCCGCGGACGCGGGCGGTGTTCGAGGCGATGGCGGCCGCCGGGATCGAGCAGGTGGTGACCGGCAAGGAGGCGTTCCGGGCGTGGCGGCTGCTGCTGCGGGAGTACGGGGAGCCCGCGCCGGGGCCTCATCAGCAGGGCAGCCGGGTGATGATGGTGCCGCCCGCGCCGGAGGAGTGGCGGCAGATCCCGTCGTGGCAGTGGCTGCGCGCGGGCGTCGAGGGCCGGCGATCGCGGGTCGTCATCACGGCCGCGACGCGCGCGAAGGCGCTGGAGCGGACGCTCGAGCTGAGCGACTCCGAGGAGATCGAGCGGCGGCTGCGGTCGTTGCCGGGAGTCGGCGTGTGGACGGCGGCCGAGGTGCGGCAGCGGGCGCATGGCGACGCCGACGCGTTCTCGTTCGCGGACTATCACGTCTCGCGGAACGTGTCGTACGCCTTGATCGGCGAGGAGCTCGACGACGACGGCTGCGCCGAACTGATCGAGCCGTACCGCGGTCACCGTTTCCGGGTGCAGCGCCTGATCGAACTGGCGGGTATCGGTCATCCGCGGTTCGGGCCGCGCAAGTCCCTGCCCACCCACACGCCGGGGGCCACGCATCGCCTGAGGTAGCGCTGGGCACAGGTGCCTGACGATGATCATCGACGGGGACGGCCTGTATCTCGTGGCAGGCCTGGCACTGCTGCTCGGGGCCGTGCTGCCGCGATTGCTGGCCCGGTACGCCGTTTCCGCGCCGATCGCGTTCCTCGGCGCGGGCCTGCTCCTCGGGCTCGCGGTCGACCGCGCCCACCTCAGCCCGATCGCCCAACCCACGCTGACGAAACACCTGGCGGCGCTGACCGTGATCGTCGCGTTGATGGGCGTCGGCCTGGCGATCGACCGGCCGCTCAGCCTGCTCACCTGGGCGGTCACCTGGCGGCTGCTGTTCGTTGCGATGCCGGCCGGGATCGCCGCGCTGACGGGCGTCGGGTGGCTGCTCGGCATCGCCCCGGCCACCGCGCTCCTGATCGCGGCCGTCCTGGCGCCGACGGATCCGGTGCTGGCGTCCGACGTCCAGGTGGAGGGGCCGACGACCGGCGAGGACGCCGAGCTCGACGAGGAGGACGAGGTGCGGTTCGCGCTCACGTCCGAGGCCGGGCTGAACGACGGGCTCGCCGCACCGTTCGTCTACCTGGCGGTGTTCGTCGCGACCAAGAGCCTCTCGCCGTGGCAGTGGATCGCCTGGGACGTGGTCGGGAAGTCCGTGATCGGGGTCGCGGTCGGGTTCGGCGCCGGCTGGTTGCTCGGGCGGATGACGTTCTCGGCGCCGTCCCGGAGCCTGCGGTTGTCGGAGTCGCGGGAGCCGGTGCTCGCGCTGGCGATGACTGTTGGTGTGTACGGGCTCACCCAGGTGCTGCACGGGTACGGCTTCATCGCGGTGTTCGTCGCGGCGCTCACGCTCCGGTCGGTGGAGAGCAAGCACGAGTTCCACGGGGAGCTGCACAACTTCATCGGTGAGCTCGAACACATCCTCACGTGGGGTGTCCTGCTCCTGCTCGGCGCCGCGGTCACCGCCGGGCTGCTGGAGCCGTTGACGCTCACCGGCGCCGCGCTCGGCGTACTGCTGGTGCTCGTGGTTCGGCCCGTGTTCGGGTGGTTGTCGCTCGCACGGTCGGGGCTGCGCCGGTCGGAGCGCTGGGCGACGGCGGCGTTCGGGGTGCGGGGCGTGTCGTCGGTGTACTACCTCGCGGCGGTCGGGGTGCACTTCCGGGACGAGCTGCCGTGGCTGTGGGCGACACTGGGGTTCACCGTGATCCTGAGCGTGGTCCTGCACGGCATCGCGGCGACGCCGGTGATGCGGTTCCTGGAGCGCCGGAGCTGAGATCTCGCGTCTCGGATGATGGGATCACAAGACACAATATGGACCCGATTGGGTAATCTCGGGGGAGCTCATCCAGAGGGACTGAGGGAAACGGCCCGTTGACGTCCCGGCAACCCTCCCCGTCGAGACCCCGTCCGGGGCCAGCTCGGCGAGGGAACGGTGCCAAATCCGTCCCGCGCCGAGATCCGGCTCCCGGGGAAGATGAGAGGGGAACCTCACTCATGAGCCTGACCGCCGCCACCCACACGATCCGTGAAGGTGCCTTCGGCAACGGTACGCACCTGAGCTGTCGCGCCTGTGGGGCGAAGTCGCCGCTCGGCCCGTTCTACGCCTGTATGGAGTGCTTCGGTCCGCTCGAGGTCGGATACGAGTACCCGACGATCACCCGCGAGCAGATCGAGGCCGGCCCGAAGAACATCTGGCGGTACCAGCCGCTGCTGCCGGTCCCCGTGGACGTGGCCGGCTTCCCGAACACCGAGCCCGGCTACACCCGGCTCGTCGACGCGCAGAACCTCGCCCGTGAGCTCGGCCTGCGCAAGCTGTGGGTGAAGGACGACTCGGGCAACCCGACGCACTCGTTCAAGGACCGTGTCGTCGCCTCCGCCCTGAGCGCCACCCGCGAGCTCGGCATGAAGGTCTTCGCCTGCCCGTCCACCGGCAACCTGGCCAACGCGGTCGCCGCGGCCGCCGCCCGGGCCGGTATCCGCTCGGTCGTGTTCATCCCCAAGGACCTCGAGCGCCCCAAGATCATCACCACCGCCGTGTACGGCGGGACGCTGGTCGCCGTCGACGGCAACTACGACGACGTCAACAAGCTCGCCTCCGAGATCGCCGGCGAGGAGGAGGGCTGGGCGTTCGTGAACGTGAACGTCCGCCCGTACTACTCCGAGGGCTCCAAGACGCTGGCCTTCGAGATCGCCGAGCAGCTCGGCTGGCGGCTGCCGCAGCAGATCGTCGTCCCGGTCGCGTCCGGGTCCCAGCTGACCAAGATCGACAAGGGCTTCACCGAGCTCGGCAAGCTGGGTCTCGTCGACGCCACCGACTACAAGGTGTACGGCGCGCAGGCGACCGGCTGCTCGCCCGTCGCGCAGGCTTTCCGTGACGGCCACGACGTGGTCAAGCCGGTGCGCCCGGACACGATCGCGAAGTCGCTGGCGATCGGGAACCCGGCCGACGGCCCGTACGTGCTGGACGTGGCCCGCCGTACCGGTGGCGCGATCGAGGACGTCAGCGACGACGAGGTCGTCGAGGGCATCCAGCTGCTGGCCCGCACCGAGGGCATCTTCGCCGAGACCGCGGGCGGGGTGACCGTCGCGACGCTGAAGAAGCTGATCGCGACCGGCCAGCTCGACCCCGAGGCCGAGACGGTGATCATCAACTCCGGCGACGGGCTGAAGACGCTCGACGCCGTGGCCGACCGGGTCGGCCCCAAGGTGACCATCCCCGCGTCGTACGACGCCTTCGTGAAGGCAGGCCTGCAGTGAGTGTGAGCGTTCGCGTCCCGACCATCCTGCGGCCCTACACCCAGGGCGTGTCCGAGGTCTCCGCCGAGGGCACGACCCTGACCGAGGTCCTCGACTCGCTCGACGCGTCGTACCCCGGCATCAAGGGCCGCGTCCTGGACGACGCGGGCGAACTCCGCCGCTTCGTCAACGTCTACGTCGACGACGACGACGTCCGCTTCGCCGAAGGCCTCCAGACCACCATCAAGGACGGCGGCCAGGTCTCCATCATCCCCGCGGTCGCCGGCGGCTGATTAAGCTGCTGCGGTGCGCGCCGTAGTCGTTTCGCAGTACGGAGTTGTGCCCGAGGTCCGGGAGGTGCCGGAGCCTGCCGTGGCGGACGGCTCGGTGGTCCTTCGCGTCGAGGCCACCGGGCTGTGCCGCAGCGACTGGCACGGGTGGATGGGGCATGACTCCGACATCGTGTTGCCGCATGTGCCCGGGCATGAGCTTGCCGGGACGATCGCCGCGGTCGGGGACGGGGTGTCCGGGTGGGCGGTCGGGGATCGGGTGACGACGCCGTTCATCTGTGCGTGCGGCTCCTGTGAGCAGTGTCTTGCCGGTGATCAGCAGGTGTGTCCGAATCAGCTCCAGCCGGGGTTCAACTATTGGGGCTCGTTCGCCGAGTACGTCGCCGTGCCGTACGCCGAGGTGAACCTGGTGCGGCTCCCCGACGACATGGACTTCGCAACCGCCGCGGGCCTGGGCTGCCGCTTCGCCACGTCGTTCCGCGCCGTCCACCAGGTAGGCCGGGTGACCGCCGGCGAACGCGTCGCGATCTTCGGCTGCGGCGGCGTAGGCCTCTCCGCCGTCATGATCGCTGCCGCTCTAGGCGCAGAAGTCATAGCCATCGACACCAACCCGGCCGCCCTGCAACTGGCCCGCACCCACGGCGCAACCCACACCATCCAAACCAGCCCGACCACGCCCGGCGCCGCTCCCGCGGCCGGTCCCGCTCCCGCTCCCGCGCCCGGTGCCGCCGACGCGCCCGGCTCCGCGGCCCCCGCGGCCAGCTCCGCGGCCCCCGCGGCCGGGGCTGGCGACTTGCCGTCCGCGTCGGCTGTCGCAAGGATTCTCGACCTGGGTGGTGCTCACGTGACGATCGACGCGCTGGGCTCCAGCGGCATCGTCCAGCAAGCCCTGCAATCCCTGCGCCCCCGAGGCCGCCACGTCCAGATCGGCCTCCTCCCCGGCGGCGTACAACTGGACGTCGGCCGCCTCATCGGCCAGGAACTGTCCTGGCTCGGCAGCCACGGCATGCCCGCCCACGCCTACCCCGAAATGCTCGCCCTAGTTGCCAACGGCAACCTCAACCCCACCCAACTCGTCACCCGCACCATCATCCTGGACGAAACCCCCGCCGCCCTCGCCGACCTCTCCAACGGCACCCCACCAGGCGTCACCGTCATCACCCCATAGCTCTGGTCGTCCGCCCGCGTCGATGCCACGGTTGCTTCGTGCATCTGCCCGACCTGCTCTACGCAAGTCCCGCCGGGGTCGACCTGCACCTGGATGTCCTCGGCCCGGCGCCGCGACCTTCGACTCCGCTGCCGGTAGTCGTACGGATCGACGGCTGCCCCGGCTGGGGACCAGGTGATCGCTCGTCCGCCCTGCTGCCGTTCGCGAATCCAGCTCTTGCTCGAGCAGGCTTCCTGACCGTCGCCATCTCCGTCCGCCACAGCGGCCAGGCGACCTTCCCGGCTCAGTTGCACGACGTGCAGTCCGCGCTCCACTGGGTGCGGCGCAACCCGCTCGGCCTTCCGATCGACCCCGACCGCGTCGGCATCTGGGGACAGTCCGCCGGCGGTCACCTGGCAGCTCTGGCCGCCCTTCACTGCACCGACGTGCGGGCAGACGTCACCATCAGCGCCCCAGCGGACCTGCTGCGCCCGGGCGGCGCCATGCGGATCGACCGCCCGTCGCCGGTCACCGCTTTGGTCGGTGGCGACGTGACCTCCCACCACGAACAGCTCCGGGCTGCTAGCCCCGTCACGCATGTCACCGCGACAGCGCCACCGTTCCTGATCGTCCACGGCACCCGCGACGAAACGGTCCCCTACGAACAAGCCGAACGCCTCCACCAAGCACTCGTTATCGCCGGCGCGGACAGCCGACTGCTCCCGATCGTTGGCGGCCGCCACAACCTCCAGGCTGATCCACAGGCCCGCTACGACGGGACGGTCTGGTACGCCGTGGCGACAGAAGCCGCACGCTTCTTCCGCCGCCATCTGGCCCCGGGCACGGACGTCGGCTGACGCGTCGGGCAATCAGCATCAGCCCACGGGGCACGACGTCTTTGCCGCCGAGCGGGGCCTGGCCTCTGCGACCTGCGCAGAGCGGTCCGTGTGCCGACGGACTGTCGCTGAGGTATTCGCTTTAGCGCAATGAGGGAGCATTCGCAGCGCGGGCGGCAGCCCGCAACTCGCCGGCGGCAGCCGGCAGTTGAGAGGTCCGGCGCTAAGCCGGGGGTGGGTGGGAGCGCGCGTAGCAGCTGTGGCGAGGAGCGGAGCGACGAGTAACGGCTGCGTAGCACGCGTGGGCTCGTAACCTCAGGTTCTACAGGCGGATCAGGTAGACCGTGGGTGGGCGGCCGGTGCGGCCGTGTTGTTGGGTGCCGGTGGGGGCTGCTAGGCCTGCTCGTTCCAGGCGTTTGAGGACTCGGCGGGCGGTGCGGAGTTGGACGGCTAGGTGGTCGGCTACGTCCTGGGTGGTGAGGCCGTCGGGAAGGGTGGCGGTGAGTTCTCGCATGCGGGCCAGGGTTTGGGTGTTGAGGCCTACCCGGCGGGCGAGGAGCGGGAGGCTTTCGGTGCCGCGGGCGCCGGGTGGCTGTTCGCCCGACGGCTCGATGACGATCTCGACGTCGTCGGACATCGAGACGACGCCGGCGACGGTGCCGATCGAGGCGGCCCGGCCGACTGCGCGGCGGGCGAGAGCCTCGGCTTCGGCTGCTGTCCGACCGACGCCGAAACCGACGTACGCCGTACCGTGCCGGGCCGCCAAACTGTCCAGCAGCGGCATCCGGGAGAACTGTTCGGTGGCCTGCTCGAGCAGCCCGCGGGTGGTGACGACGAGGTGCCGGCCGTCGGGCAGGGCGGCGAGGCTGCCGCCGAGGGTGATGAGGTCGGCGGCCAGCGCGTCGTCCGGCTCGGGGAGGTCGATGACGCCGAGCGCGACCTGGGCGTCGCCGACGTGCTGGCCGGTCGTGGTCAGGATCAGCGCCTGCAGGGTCGAGCGGATCGAGTACCGCGACGGCGCGAGCCGCACCGACGGCATCTCGTTCTCGATCAGGTGGAACGCGGACCCCAGACAGCTGATCGCGACTTTCGTGTCGTGCTTCTCGCGCGCGGTGCGGTGGAACGCGACGATGTCGTCCGACGTGAGGCCGGGCCGGTACGGCAGCACCTGGATCTGGTCCGTCGGCAGCTTCGCCTCGATCAGGGTCTCGAGTACTTCGGCCCGCCGCAGCGTGTCGATGGAGAACTGGGTGACGTTGTGCCCGAGCCGCAGCAGCTCGACGAGGGCACGCAGCAGGGTCGCCCCGTCGTACGAGACGTACATCGCGGGCCGGTCGATCACCCCGGCCTCGGTGGCGATCGTGTACGGGACGACGCCGGTGAACAGGAACGCGTCGACGTCGCTGTGCGCCTGCTCGACGAGTTCGACAGCCTCTGTCTCGTGCCGGTACGGCAGCGGCAGCAGCGTGGTCCCGCTCGGGGCTCCGACCACGGTCACCCGCTGGACCAGGTCCTCGGGCCCGACCACCCCGACCGCCAGCGCCATCAGTCCACCGAGCCTGGAGCTGAGCAGATCCTCACGGCGATCCTCCGACGACTTCTGGTCTGGCCCTCAAGTCGCAGAATAGCGCAGCGGGCTCCGAGATCTTGACGTTCAGGCCTTGCTCTCCTAGTTTCGGTCAATACCACAATTGCCGCCACCCCTACGGTGGGCCCAGGGAGCGTCGGTGTGGTGGAGCGAAGGAGGGAGCGCGCCACCTCACTGCCCCTGGCTAGTGCAGGTCCTCGAGGCAGCGGATCACCAGGTCGCGCTCGCCCGGCGGCAACTCGGGCCCGTACGGGTCGTATGCGGCCGCGGCCGGCACCAGGCCCTCCCACTCGGCCGCCCACAGCATCCGCTGCACGTAGCCCTCGATCGGCGCGTAGAACGTCGCCGCCGCGAACCGGTCCAGCCGATCCGACGCGGTCAGGAACCCGGCGTGATCACCGGCCGTCCAGGCCCGTAGTACGGCGGCCGACAGCTCGACCTGCGCCGACGCGATACCGACGAGCGCCGTGTCCGCGCCCCACATGAACGACGGCCCGTACATCCGGTCCTCGCCGGTGATCAGCAGCTTGCCGGTGCCGCGCCCGGCCCAGATCGCGTCCTGGCAGCCGATCGCCCGGTCCAGCGTCGCCGTCTTCACGCCGAGCATCGCGTCCAGCGACAGCAGATCGCGGATCAGCTCGGGTGCGTACGGGTACCCGCCCGCCTCGCCGTGCAGGTAGAACCCGACCAGCGGCAGTCCGCTCTCGGCCGCGACCCGCTCGTGCAAAGCGACCGCCTGCGCGTGACCGTCCGGCCGTTCTCCTAGCGCTGCTAGCGGATAGACCATCACCGCATCGGCCCCACCGGCCGCGGCGGCCCGCGCCATCTCGACCGTCGCATCGGCGGCCTCTTCCAGCGATCCGGCCGTGGTGGACTTCGGTACGCCGACACCGGCGACGATCGGTACGTCGGTCGCGGCCCGCCAGGTGTCGAGCACCTTCGCGCGGTCGCCCTCGGACAGGTACAGCCCGCGGCCGGTGTGTGCCCAGACGGCGACGCCGCCGATGGCGTGCCTGGTCAGTGTCACGGCGTACGCGGACAAGGCGTCGTACGCGACGACGCCGTCCTGGTCCATCGGGGTGACGACCGCGGGAAGCAGTGTCCCGCGGAGCCTCTCGACGAGTGGATGCATCAGTGACCTCTCAGACGTCGTGCCCGAGACCGGGGCGTTTCGGTACGTCGATCCAGCCGTCGCAGTCGGCGAACACGCTCGGGGCCAACGGGTCCTCGTCGACCATCAACGGCCCCACCAGGTCCGCCGCGACGGTCGCTCCGGGCACGGCGGCGGCCAGGTGTACGGCGGCCAGTGTGGCCACGCCCAGCTCCGGCATCGAGCCTACCTTCACCGCCAGTCCGGCGGCCTCGGCCACCGCGGCGATCTGCAGGGCCCGGTGGAGCCCGCCGACCTTGAGGATCTTGATGTTCAGGACGTCGGCCGCGCCGCGGCGCGCGATCTCCAGCGCGTCGTGCAGCGAGTGCATGCTCTCGTCGACCATGACGCGCACGTCGAGGCGGTCCCGCAGCCGCACCAGGCCGGTCAGGTCCCAGCGCGGCAGCGGCTGCTCGAGCAGGGTCAGGCCGGCCGCGCTCATCTTGGCAAGGTAGGGGAGCGCCGTGGTGGCGTCGTACCCCTCATTGGCGTCCAGGCACAGCTCGGCGTCGGCGGGGATCGCGGCGCGGACGGCCCGGATCAGTTCGAGGTCCTTGGCCGGGTCGTGGCCGCCCTTGACCTTCAGGTGCCGGAACCCGCGATCGGCGTACTCGGCCGCCTCGGCGGCCATTTCGTCGAGCGTGCCGAGGCCGACCACCCAGGTCGTCTGCACCCGGTCGCGGACGCTGCCGCCGAGCAGGGCGTGCACCGGCCAGCCGCTCATCCGGCCGGCCAGGTCGAAGAGCGCGATGTCGAGGCCGGACTTGGCGACCTGCTGGCCCCGCAGTACGCCGTCCATCACCACGTGGGCGCCCGCGCGGTCGAGCGGGTCGCGGCCGATCAGTGCCGGGGCGAGGTGTTCCTCGATCGCGGCCTGGACGCCGGCCAGGGTCTCGCCGGTGTACGCCGTCATCGGGGAGGTCTCGCCGATCCCGACGTCGCCGTCGGCCGTGTGGACCTCGACGACCAGGCTGATCAGCTCGTTGCTGACCCCGCTGCTGATCTGGAACGGCCGGCGGTACGGCGCGCTGACCACGCGCGTTTTCACCGCGCTGATCGGTGCCGCCCCGGCCGGCAACCCCGCCGGTAGTGCTGCAAGACTCATTTCCGGCTCCTAGGGTCGCAATCTGCGCGGAAAGCATTTACGGTCAAGACCGTAAATACCGTGAGCGCTCCCTGTCAACGGAAGGTGGCACCCCGATGCGGCTGGGTCTGTATCTGAACCTGTACGGCACGCCCGACGAGCGGCCGCAACTGGCCGACGCCGTCGAGCAGGCGCGACTGGCCGAGCAGGCCGGGTTCGAGTGGGTCGTGCTCGGCGAGCGGCACCTGCACCGGCCCGGGTACCACGAGATCCTGACGTCGATGACGTGGCTGGCCGCGCACACGTCGCGGATCGGGATCGCGACGGCCGGCATCGTGGCGCCGCTGTACGACCCCGTCGTACTGGCCGAGACGCTGGCGCACATCGACGTGCTGTCGGGCGGGCGGCTGACGGCCGGGTTCGTGCTCGGGTACCGGCCGGAGGAGTTCGCGCTGTACGGCGTGACGCAGGCGGAGCGGGTCGCGCGGTTCGAGGAGTGCCTGGAGATCGTCACCAGGTTGTGGACCGAGGACGAGGTCAGCTACGACGGCAAGTTCACGAGTATCAGCGAGGCGTACCTGTCGCCCCGGCCGGTGCAGACCCCGCGCCCGCGACTGTGGAACGGTGGCCGGGTGTCCGCGGTTCTGGAGCGGACCGCCCGGATGTGCGACGGCTGGACGACGTCGTTCAACGAACTGGACTCGGACCTGCCCGCCAAGATCGCCGAGTACCTCGGGTACCCGCGCGGCGAGGGCACGCTCGGCGCGGACGTGATCCTGTGCCGTGAGGGATTCTGCGGGGCGACCTCGCAGGACGCCCGGCAGGCGCTCGAGGAGCCGCTGCGCGACCTGTACGACGCCTACACGGGCTGGAAGCGGACCTCGACCGACGCGAGCCGCTACACCCAGGGCTGGGACGAGATCGCCGATCGCAGCGTGATCGGCTCGCCGGCCGAGTGCGCCGAGCGGCTGGCGCACTACGAGGAGATGGGGGCCGACGGCATCATCCTGCGGATCCAGCCGCCGGGGATGCCGCAGCGTGACGTGCTGCGCTCGATCGAGGCGTTCGGAAATCTCATCGGTTCCAGATGAGGCGTTACGCAGGGTGTACGTCGTAACCTCTTGGTGACGGAGGTTGTCGCGCCGGTGGCGGCGTGACCACGGCCGGCCGTCAGGGGGAGGCGAGCGGATGGCCGAGGTGGTCTTCTGGACAGTCGTCTTTCTGCGCTTCGCAGTACCGCTGCTGATCCCGCGCTGGCCGTTGCCCGCGGTGCTGGCCTCGCTGGTGCTGGACGCTGCCGACCAGACGATCTTCCAGTCCTTCGGGTACGACCCGCCGTTCTACCAGAGTTACGACAAGGCGATGGACGTGTTCTACCTGTCCATCGCCTACCTGGCGAGCCTGCGCAACTGGTCGAACCTGCATGCGGTCAAGGTCAGCCGCTTCCTGTTCTTCTACCGCCAGATCGGTGTGCTGCTGTTCGAGCTCACCGGTGTGCGGGCGCTGCTGCTGATCTTCCCGAACACGTTCGAGTACTTCTTCATCGCCTACGAGGGGATCCGCGCCCGGCGGAACCCGCTGCGCTACAGCCTGCGGTTCTGGGTCCTGGTGGCCGCCGGGATCTGGATCTTCGTCAAGCTGCCGCAGGAGTACTGGATCCACGTCGCCGAGCTGGATTTCACCGACACGGTCCGTGATGTCGCCTGGTTCGGGCCGGTCGTGGTGATCGGTTTGCTGGCCCTCGCCGCGGTGCTGTGGTTCGTGGTGCGGCCGCGGCTGCGCCCGCCGGATTGGCGGCTGCGGCTGACGGCCGATCCGCTGCCGACCGCGATCGACCAGGCCTCCGAGCGCGCCGCGTTCCGCGCCGAGCACGGCCGGGTCTTCGGTTGGGCGGCGGTGGAGAAGATCTTCCTGATCGGCATCATCAGCGTGATCTACGGCCGGGTGCTGCCGGGGGTCGACGTCAGCGACTTCCAGCTTTTCCTCGGTATCGCGTTCTTCGTCGTGGTCAACTCCGCGATCGGCCTGTGGGCCGCCCGGCGCGGCTACGGGTGGGACTCGGCGGCGATCTCGTTCGCCGTGGTGTTCGGGCTGAACGTGCTGATCGTCTTCCTGGAGAACCTGCTGCTGAACCGGAGCGGCGACGGTTTGTCGCTCGGCGACACGTTCTTCTTCATCTTCCTGTTCAGCATCCTGACCGTGCTGTACGACCGGTACCACCCGGTCAACGAGTACCGCACCGCCGCCGCGAAGAACGAGGTCACGCCCTAGAACGAGGAGCTCACGATGTCAGACGGAGACACCCCCGGCTCGCACCGCCGCCCGGGCGAGGTCGAGGTACCCCCGTGGCCGAGCCGATGGGTCGGCTGGATCCTGTTCGCCGGCGTGATGATGATCGTGCTCGGCATCCTGCACGCCTTCCAGGGCTTCATCGCGATCTTCCACGACGACTACTTCCTGGTCCGCACCGCGCGGCTGGCGATCGAGCTCAACTACGACTCCTGGGGCCTGATCCACCTGATCCTCGGACTCGTGGTGATCCTCGCCGGCATCGCCCTGCTGGACGGCCGGCTGTGGGGCCGGATCGTCGGCGTGATCCTGTCGGTGCTCAGCATCGTGGTGAACGCCGCGTTCCTGGCGGCGTACCCGATCTGGTCCACGATCCTGATAGCCGTAGACATCCTGGTCATCTGGGCCCTCACCGTCCACGGCGACGAAATGCGCAAAATGCTCGACGCCCGCGTCCACTAGGCCACTCCGACCTTGCGCTCCCGCTGGCGGCCGGCCGCTAGTGCCGCCCTCGTCGCCCCCGGAGAGCGCCCGGCTGAGCCCCCGGTGAGCGGAACAGCTCGGACGCCGGCGACCACGCGCCACCCCGGCCCGGCCACCCGCGGTGGGCTCAAGCTTTCAGGCCGGACATCGCGATGGAGTCGGTCAGGTAGCGCTGGAGGAGGCCGAAGACGAGGAGGCTGGGGACGACTGTGATGGTGGCGCCTGCCATCAGTTGGTTGATGGGGACAGCCTGGCCTTGGAGGGTGGCGAGGCCGACGGTGAGGGTTTGCATCTTGCCGGACTGGCCGATGACAAGGGGCCACAGGAAGTCGTTCCAGTGCCAGAGGAAGACGAAGATGCCGAGCGTGGCCAGCACCGGGCGGACCAGCGGAAGCACGATCATCGTGAAGATCCGCCACTCGGGAGCCCCGTCGATCTCGGCCGCCTCGAACAGCTCGTCAGGGAGCTGCAGGATGAACTGCCGCATCAGGAACACGGCCTGCGAGTTCGCCAGGGTCGGCACGATCAGACCCCAGTAGCTGTCCACCCAGTCGAGCTTCGCGACCAGGATGTACGACGGAATCAGCGTCGCCTGGAACGGCACCATCAGCGTGGCGAGGAACGCCCAGAACATGATCTCCCGGCCGGGAAACTTCTTCTTCGCGAACGCGTACCCGGCCATCGCGGCGAACAGCAGCACCAGCGCCACCGACACCAGCGAGTACAGCAGCGAGTTGACCGTCCACCGCGGGATGTCCGAGCTGGACAGCACCTTGGAGAAGTTCTCGAGCGTGAAGTTCGCCGGGTTCAGCGCGTCCGGGAACGTCTGCCCGCTGGGCGGCGCGAACGCGACCAGCACCATCGCCGCGAAGGGCACGACGGTGACGATCGCGGTCAGCGTCAGCAGCGTCGGCAACGTCAACCGGCCGGCCGTCGTACGCCGGGACGCCGCGGGGGTCTCCGCGACCGGACGGACCGGCGGGCGGTCGAGTACCTGAGCCATCAGTCGTCCCTCCCGACGAGCCGGCGCTGTACGAGCGAGACGATCAGCACGATCAGGAACAGCACCAGGCCGATCGCGCTGGCGTAGCCGAAGTCGAAGTATTTGAACCCGCTGTCGTACAGGAAGTACACGAGCGAGTAGCTGGAGCGCACCGGGCCGCCGCCGGTCATCACGTACATCGCGTCGAAGACCTGGAAGGCGCCGATGGTCTCGATCACCAGCACGAAGAACAGCACGGGCCGTAGCTGCGGCAGCGTGACGTATCGGAACCGCTGCCAGGTCCCCGCGCCGTCGATCATCGCGGCCTCGAGGTACGACTTCGGTACCGCCTGCAGGCCTGCGAGCAGGATCAGCATCGAGTACCCGAAGCCCTTCCAGGCCGAGGTGAGGGCGATCGACGGCAGCACGGTGTTCGACTGGCTGAGGAAGTCGATCGGGCCGATGGACACCAGCCCGAGGACGGCGTTCAGCAGCCCGTCCTGCGCGTCGTAGATCCATTTCCAGATCACCGCGGCCAGGACGATGCTGGTCACGTACGGCAGGAAGAACACGCCGCGGAAGAAGCCGCGCCGCCAGACCACCTGGTGCAGCAGGACGGCGGTACCGAGCGAGAGCAGGACTGTCAGCGGGACGAAGATCACCGTGTAGGTGATCGTCACCAGCAGGGCCTCGTGGAACACCTTGTCCGACAACAGGCGGGTGTAGTTGTCGAGCGCGATGAAGTCCCATTTCCCGCTGATCCGGTAGTCGGTCAGCGAGAGGAAGAACGCGCCGAGCGCCGGCAGGAACCGGAAGAGCAGGAACAAGACCAGCATGGGCGCGACGAACAGCAGACCGACCCACGGCCGACGGTGCGGCCTACTGCGACGACGGCCGGTCGCGGGTCCCGCCCGACCCGCGACCGTGTCCGTTGAATCGGTCAACGCTGCCTCGAGAGCAGGTCGTTGGCCTGCTTGGCCGCGTCGTCCAGGGCTTGCTGGGGCTGCTTCTTGCCGGTCAGCACGGCCTGGATCTCGGTGCTCAGGAACGACATGACCTGCCGCGCGGACGGGTTCGGCTCACCCGGTACGGCGTACTGCAGGGCGTCGCGGAACTTCGCCGCGTTCGGGTCGGTCGACTCGGACTTGGCGTCGCTGCGCGGCGAGTAGAACCCGGACGCCTTGCTGAGCGCGTCCAGCTGCGCGGACTGCATCATGAACGACAGGAACTTCTTCGCGCCGTCGACGTTCTCCGAGGCCGCGTTCACGACCAGACCGCCGGGGAGCCCGAAGCCGACCTGCTTCTTGCCGGTCAGCGGCGCACCCAGCTCGACGTTCGCCTTGCCCCAGGTCGGGGTCACCGTGGCCACGTCGGCCGGCACGCTGGTCATCGCCATCGCGACCTGCCCTTTGCCGAACGGCGAGTCGGCGACCACGTTGCCCGCGGTGAGCGCGGTCTTCGGGATCGCGCCCTGGTCCCACAGGCTCTTCAGGAAGGTCAGCGCCTCCAGCCCCGGGGCCTGGTTGAACGCGACGCTCTTGCCGTCGTCGGCGAACACCTTCCCGCCGGCCTGCCACAGCAGCGGGTAGAAGTTCAGGTTCAGCGTCGCCTCCGGCGAGGCCGAATAGTCCAGCGTGGAGAACCCGGCGGCCTTGAGCTTCGGCGCGGCGGCCTTGATCTCGTCCCAGGTCTCCGGCGGCTTGCTGATCCCGGCCTTGGTCAGGACGGTCTTGTTGTACATCGTCGTGGTGACGGTGTGGTAGATCGGGGCGCCGTACACCTTGCCCTCGACCGTCAGGCCGGGGATCGCGGCCGGCAGGAACTTGTCCTTCTCCGGGGAGACGACGTCGTCGACCGGCTCCAGCGATCCGCTCTTCACGTACTGCGGGATCTGGTCCGGGATCATCAGCAGGACGTCCGGGCCTTTCCCGCCGGAGAACGCGGCCGCGACCTTCTCCTCGCGGCCCTTCCACGGCTGGTTCTCCAGCTTCAGGTCGACACCGGAGTTGGCCGCCTCGAAGTCGGTCTCGACCTTCTTCCAGTAGGCGTCGCTGGCCGCCTGGTCGGCGATCACCGGGTACATCCAGAGCGTGACGCTCTTCTTCGAGTCCGAGGAGCCCGAGTCGCCTCCGCCGCAGGAACTGAGCGCGGCGGCGAGCACGAGCGCCGTGAATGGTGCCGCCATGCGGCGGACGGTGGATCTCATCGCACCCCCAGGGTGTCCGGAAGTCAGGGCCGGAAGTAGTGAAACCGAATAACGGTCAGGACCGAAAGTAGCTGGGGTGAATTTCGGCTGTCAACGGCTGATATCAATCCGGAACAGCTCGGAGCCGCTCGTCATCAGCAGTTGGTGATCCCCGCGGACGCCGAGCCGCCGGTGGGCGTGCTGGACGAACAGCGTCGGGACGGACTTCGCCCCGGGCGCGATCCGGTAGATCTTGTTCAGGTCGATACTCACGTAGACAGCCTCCGAGGTCGCGACGATGTCGCCGCTGGAGGACGTCGTACCGAGCGTGAAGGACTTCTTCAGCTTGCCGCTGTCCGGGGCCAGCGCGAACACCGTCTTCCCGGCCACGCCCCAGAGCAGCCCGTCCGGTCCGATGGTGACCGCGGAGACCGTCGCCCGGCCCGCGACCGGCACGACCTCCCAGAGTTTCTGCTTCTTGGCCACGTCCCACGCGAATACTGTGCCCGCTTCCCGGGTCGGCGGTGTGGTGCTCAGCCCGCCGGCGATCGACGTGCCGCCGTACACGATGCCGCAGTGCGAGGTGAGGCCGAAGACGGACTCGTCCTGGACGACGTTGCGGTACTTCTCCGCGGTGTTCGTCGCCGGGTCGTAGATCACCAGCGCCCCGCCGAGCCGGTCGCCGTCGGGGATGGTGCCGACCGCGATCTTGCCGTTCACCTCGGTCAGCGCGCGGGCCCGGGTCTGGAACAGGTCGGGCTTCAGGTTGAGCAGCTGCTTCGGGTTGTCCGGCGTACCGGGCGGGCCGGGGGAGTACTCCGGGCTGCTCCAGGGCCGGCTGGTGTCGTAGGAGTAGAGGCGGGCCTCCGGATAGGCGCCGACCCAGACGGTGCCGTCGGACCCCTCCATCAGCGCCTCGACCTGCGAGAACCGGTTGAACTTCGCCTCACCCGTCGTCGGATCGACCACGGACACCCCGCCGTTCAGGAAGCCACCGGCGTAGATGGTGTCCTTGCCGCCCGCGACCGAGAGGATCTCGATCGGCTCGCGGCGGACCTTGGTCTGGAAGATCTCGGACTTGCCGGTCTGCGGGTTGTACCGGAACTCCTCGCCGCGCCACAGGGTGCCGACGACGCTGGTGCCCGGGTAGTCGGGCAGGTTCAGGTCGGCGTACCCGATCGAGCGGGTGTTCTGGATCCGGCCGGTGAAGGTCAGGCCGGTCCCGGTCAGGGTCTTGGTGGCAGGGTCGTACTTCTTCAGCTCGCTGTTCTGGATCAGGTACAGCGTGCCGTCCGGGCCGACCGGGGAGACGTCCAGGCCGTGCGCGTTCTGGATCTCGTCGACCCAGGTCCGGCTGGCGATGTCGAACACGTACAGCGGGCCCGGCTGGGCGGTGGCGATCCGGACGTAGACCCGGCCGGCCCGGGTGTTCAGGTCGAAGACCGTCTTGTTGGCCGGGTCGCCGAGGCCGGGCGGCGACGGTAGTTCGACGAGGGCGCCGGAGGCGACGTCGAGCTCCATGATGTGCGCGGCGGGCATGGTGCCGGCGTAGATCTTGCCGTTCCAGTAGTCGATGCTCCGCACGTAGGTCTGGCCGGCCAGCACGTTGCCGTAGTCGCGGATCGCGCCGGTCGTGTGGTCGAAGCGGAACACCTTGCCGTTCGGGTAGGTGCCGCCGTACACGTTGCCCTGCTCGTCGGTGGTGATCCGCAGGATGAACGACTCGGTCGGGATCGGGCGGCCGAGGTCCTCGGCGGTGGTCGCGCCCGGCCGCAGCCGGTACAGGTGCCCGTTGTTGTACGTGCCGACGTAGATCGTGCCGTCGGGCGCCGCCGCGACCGCGTAGCTGCCGTCGGCGCCGGGCAGTGCGACGGAGAGCAGGCTGTCGCCGTTGGCCGGGTCGATGGCGTTCAGGTACGCCGGGCTGCTGGTGGACACGTTCCAGATCACGGTCTTGCCGTTCGGGCCGGGCGCGACGATGCCTCCGATCAGGAGGACGTCGGACAGCGGCGTACCGAGCGAGACGACCGTGCCGGTCGGCGGCCCGGGCGGCCCGGCGGGGGCCGCGCCGGCGGGTGGCGCCGAGGGGGCCGTGACGAGAAGGGCGGCGAGTGCCAGTGCGAGAAGGGAGCGGACTGATCGCATGCGATTGCCTCCGGGGGCCTATTTACGGTCCTGTCCGAAAGTGAAGCTCTCGCGGCGTGGCCAAGTCAACGGCTCGGGAGAATTTGCCACTACTGACAGCAACCGGTCCGGTTACGGCCCCCGCCGTTAAAGCTTGGGGAGCGCGCCGAGCAGTTTCTCGAGCTTCTCGCGGGTGGCCGCGAAGTAGCTGTTCTCGCGGTGCAGCGCGCGGTGGAAGGCGGCCAGCTCGGCCGGTGAGATGGTGTTCGAGAACGTGCTGATCTCGGTCAGGTCGAGCCGCCGGTTGAACAGGTGCACGGTGTCCCGCCACCGGTGCAGCTGCCCGACGAGCTCGGCGTCGCGGCGCAGGCCGAGCGCACCGGACACCAGCGCGAGATCGACCGCGGACACCACGAGCCGCGGGTACACCTGCCGGGTGGTCGGGGCGTCGGGCGAGAACCGCTCGTCGTTCAGCAGCCGGGTGTTCTCCTGCAGCTCGTCCGCGACGGCCCGCAGGACCTCGGTACGGCGTTCCGCCTCGGCCGTCAGCCGCTCGACGAAGATGCCGGTCAGGCCGGCCACCAGCGTGAGCGAGTTGACCGCCGGCTCCCAGCGTGAGCCCTCCGGCCAGAAGAACCACAGGACCCCGAGAACGAAAGCGAGTGCGAGGAGACCGTACGTCACCAGACTGACGACGGTCCGCCTCATGTCGCCCAGATGTCGTCGGCGAGGCTGCGGGCGCCCTCGCCGGCCGCCTCCGGTGCGAGCAGCAGCAGCTCCAGGCCGAACGGGTTCGGGCGGCGGGCGTACCGGAACTGCGACTGGATCGCCTCGACCGGCGTCAGCCTGCAGGCCTCGGTGAGCCGCTTGAGCCGGGTCGTGGAGTACTTGCGGGTGGTGTAGAGCCGGATCGTGTCACCGATCGGCAGCACCACCTCGGTGTGGTCCGGCAGCTCCATCCGGATCTCCTCACCGGTGTCGTTCTGCCAGAAGATCTTCACCAGCAGGGCGTCGTCGTCCTCGACCTCGCCGACGAACTTGACCAGCTCGTTGTTGATCTTGAGATCGGTGTTGTACCGCAGGGTGCTGGTGACGAACTCCGCGAACGCGCGGGTCTGGTGGTACTCGTCCGCGGCCGCGTCGGCGCTCTCCTGGTCGAGTCGCGTCGTACTGGCCACCTCGAGCAGCAGCCGGTCCTGCGGTCGCAGCCCGCGGGTGAGGGTTTCGAGGAGCTCCTCGTCGCTCTCGAAGTTGGCCAGGGTGTTGCCGGTCAGCGTGAACAGGATCGGCTCGTCGCCGACCAGCCGGGCCAGCATCTGTGCCAGCTCGTCCATGTTGTCGGCGATCGAGAAGTCCAGCTGGACCGGCAGCACCTGGGCCACCGGGAACCGGGCGTCGCGGGCGGGCTGGGTGCCCATCCGCAACATCTCCGAGCTCATGTCGACCGGGATGTAGTACATGTTCCGGTTCTGCCGGCGCATGTCGCTGAGGATCGTCCGGTCCTTCACACCGGTGCCGACGCCGAGGCTGACCACGTGGAAGCCGCCGTTCTCGACATGCGGCCGGACCTTGCGCCAGTGCCGCAGGAACGACTCCGCGCCGGCCTTCATGACCAGGTAGAACGGGTCGTTGGTCGCGTTCGCCCAGGCGATCGTCGGGCCGATACCCCAGTACGAGAAGCCGGAGGTGATCTGCTTGCCGTCGCCGGTCGTCGAGAACGGCCCGCGCAGGTCACCGGTCAGCGTCGCGAGCTTGTCCGTCTGGTCCTCGCCGGTCAGGACCAACGACCACGCGAAGTCGTCGTCGGCCAGCGCATGCTCGAGCTTCCGGATCACGGGTACCGGCTCAGTCACGTCTCACCCCTCACACGATGAGACGTCAGGTTACCGGTTGCCGACGGTGCGTGCCGGTCAGATCGGGGTGACCGCGTCGGCCTCGCGGCCCTTCGGCCCGTCGACGATCTGGAACTCGACGTGCTGGCCGTCCTCGAGCGTCTTGTACCCGTCGGACACGATCTTGCTCCAGTGCACGAACACGTCGTCCTGCCCGTCGACGGCCAGAAAGCCGTAGCCCTTGTCGGCGTTGAACCACTTCACGGTGCCGCGCACCATCGGAACTCCTTGACCACGGGACCCGCTTCACCCGGGCCCCTCGCGATCTACAAGCTTAATGGAGCCGCTCACGAACAGTGCCGCACCTACGAGTGCCACGCTGCCCCAGAGCGGTCCGCGGAAGCCCGCCGACCCGATCGCGACGCCGCCGAGCAGCGGTCCGGCGGCGGCGCCGACGTTCAGCGCGGCGGTGGCCAGCCCGCCGGTCAGGACGGGCGTCCCGCTGCCGGCGTACAAGCTGTAGGCGATCAGCGTCGAGCCGACCGCGAACGACAACGCGCCCTGCAGCAGCACCAGCACCACCGTGGGTACGACGTACGCCGCGGTGAGCGCGAACGTGCACCAGCCGAGGAGCAGGATGCCACCGGCAACAAGTACGAGCCGGTCGTCGCGGCGGTCGGCGTACCGGCCCGCGACCGTCACGCCCGCGAAGGAGCCGAGCCCGAACAGCGCGAGCATCAGCGGCACCCAGCCCACCCCGAGCCCGGTGACCTCGGTGAGCACCGGCGACAGGTACGTGAACGAGCAGAACGTCGCGCCGTTGACGAGGGCCCCGAGCAACAGCAGTACGGCGAGCCGCGGCCGCACCCGGAACCGGGCCGGTACGGCAGGGCCGACGACACGGTCCGGGACCGAGCGCAGGATCCCGAGCAGCGCCGGGAGCGAGACGATCGCGACCGCCCAGAACGCGGACCGCCAGCCGAGGTACCGGCCGAGCACGGCCCCGGCCGGTACGCCGACGATGCACGCGAGCGTCGTACCGCCGAGCAGCGCGGAGGTCGCGCGGCCCTTCGCGTCCGGCGGGACGAGGCCCGCGACGGTGGCCAGGGCGACGGCCAGGAAGCCCGCGTTCGCGAGGGCCGCGAGGATCCGGGTACCGAGCAGGACGGTGAAGTCGCTGGTCAGCGCGCCGACGACGTGGACGGCGAGGAAGACGGTCAACGTCAGCAGCAGCGTCCGCCGGCGCGGCCAGCGGGCGCCGAGAACGGCGATCGCCGGGGCGCCGACGACCATGCCGAGCGCGAACCCGGACGTCAGCCAGCCGGTGGCCGGGATCGAGACGCCCAGGTCGCGGGCGATGTCCGGGCCGAGCCCGGACAGCATGAATTCGGAGGTTGCCTGGGCGAAAACGGCCAGACCGAGCAGATACAGCACGAAAGGCAGCGCAAAAGGCATGGAGAGGCTCCGTAACCAGTGGAGGACGGCATGAGTCGTCTCCGGCGGTTCCGGTAGGTCACACGGAACGGCCGGCGGTTACGGTCTGTCCGCCTCCGGGCTGGTCACGCCGTGGAGCCTAGAGAAGCTGCGCGCGTCGCGCCACCGAGTTAGGCCGGGTCAGGCGCGACGCGACGCGGCCAGGCCCAGCAGCCCGGCCGTGACCAGCAGCAGGGCGCTGGTGACGCCAAGGTCGTCGGTCTGCAGGACGCCGTTGTCGGTGAGCATCCAGATCGTGGCAGCGCCGCTCAGAACCGTGCCGGCCACCACGCCGGGCACATCCGGCCGGGACTTGCGGGGTTGCTGGCTCATCCGCGCTCCACCTTGATACTGCCCAGCCTGAGGTCCAGGTCCAGGGTGACCTGCGACGGGCCGGCCTTGCCGTCGGCGCCGAGGTCGTTGAGCTTCAGTTCGGCATTATGGCCGCCCTGGTGCTGGTCGAGGAAGGCGACGTCTCCCATCTCGGTCGACAAAGCGCCCTGCACGTCGACGTCCGCCGGCAGCCTCACGATCACCTCGCCGACGCCGCCGTGCACGTCGACCTTGGCGCCCGGACCGAATTTGGCCTGGGTCAGGTCCAGCTTCACCGACCCGGCGTCGAACTGGTAGCTGGTGCCGGTCGCGGTGATCGTCTGGCTGGCCGGCGCGACGTAGTTGGTGTCGGCGAAGTTGCGCGGCACGTCCGGGAACACCGTGCTCGCGATGGCGCCCGCGGCCAGCAGGATGCCGAGCGGCAGCAGGGCCAGTGTGCGGCCGACGAACCCGCCGAGCAGCATGCCGCCGCCGAGCGTTGCCAGGCCGATGACCAGCATGGTCGCCGTGGACGCGCCCGCCAGCGCGGCGATGCCGATCGCGAGGCCGGTCAGGACGACGACGATCGACTTGACGCCGCGCATGCCCTTCGCGGGCGGCTCGGCGGGCTTGCTCGTAGCCGGCCTGTAGTTCGACGGGCCGGCCGGCTCGTCGACGTACAGGCCGAGAGGGTCGTCCTCGGTCCACACAGCCTGGACCGGTTCGACGGTGCGGTCCTGGGGTCGCTGTGTGGCCGAGGACGACGGGCCCGCCGGGGGAACTGACGGGCCGGTCTGCGGAGGCGCGTACGCCGTGGTCGGCTGCGGACCGGCGTACGGCGAGGACGCCGAGGACGCCGGCGGCACCGTGTCCTGGGGGCGCTGCGGCTGCTTGTCGCTGGTGCTCCTGTTGCTCTTGCGCTGCTTCGCGATCAGCCAGATGACACCGACCACGATGAGCGGGCCGGGGACGAACCGCCCGAAGTTGAACGACGACATCATCGCGATCGCGATGAACACGCAGGCCCCGACCGCCACCGGCCAGAACCACGGGTGGTCGGTCCGGAGCCGGTCACCGAGCACGCCCTGCGCCGCGGAGCGGTCACTGCCCTCGTCGGGCATCAGCACCCAGGCGGCGATGTAGAAGATCACGCCCGGGCCGCTGATGATCAGCACGGCCATCACCACGCGGACCAGCACGGGGTCGATGTTCAGCGCCCGGCCGATACCGCCGCAGACACCCGCGACCCAGCGGTCCGACCTGCTGCGCCGCCAGCTCTGGGGGTTCTGCAGGCGGTCGCGGTCGAACCCGGCGGGTCCACTCTGGTTCTGCTCCATGTCATCGATACTCACACCAGAGTTCGCCGTGGGCATCGGGGATGCACCCTGACCGCTCCCGGAGAGGCCCGATTTGGGGGTTCTCCCCTAGCCGACCCTGAGTCGCGCGGGCGCGCGCTGAGGAGGCGGCCGGGGACAAGCCTGCTGGTGTCGGGCCGGTCCACATGTGACGATCGTGGTGATGAGCCAGCCAGCAGCCGCGCCGCCGGGCGGTACCTCCAGCAACGAGGGCCAGCCCGAGCCTACGCCTGGGCAGGCCCAGGACCAGTGGCGCTACAAAGGCTGGGGACCGCAAGGCCCCGCGGGCCAGTACCAGGGCCCGTACGCCGCCTACGCCGCCCGGATGGGTGCGCAGGCAGGCGCCGCGTCGAGCCCGGGATACAGCCTTCCTCCGGGGCAGCCGGCGTCCCCGCGTACGGCGGATGCTCCGCCGCGGCGGGCGTACCGCCGTACGGAAGGACGCGTCGTCGCCGGTGTGGCCGGCGGCATCGCTGACCACCTCGGCGTGTCGGACACCGTCGTACGGCTGGTGCTGATCGCGACCACGGTGTCCGGCGGCTTCGGCATCCTGATCTACGCGGCGCTGTGGTTCCTGATGCCGCTGGCGCCCGAGACGGTACCGGCCGCGCCCGGCCTGGCCGCGCACACGCGCAGCGGGCTGCGCTCCGACGAACCGGCACCGCCGGTCGCCGAGGCCAAGCAGCGCAAACGGGAGAAGAGCCGCGGGCAGCTGCCCGCGCTGGTGGCCATCGGCGCCGGGCTGCTGATCCTGCTGCAGGTCGCCGGGCTCGGGATCGCCGGGAAGCTCTTCTGGCCGCTGGTGTTCGCCGCGACCGGTCTGGCACTGATCTGGCGGCAGGCCGACGAGAGCCAGAAGGACAAGTGGGCGCGCGACGTCCGGGTCCCGATCCTCGGGCTGGTGCTCGGCAAGGGCGGCTGGAAGTCGCTCGTCCGGATCGGCGTCGGACTGGTCCTGATCGGCACCGCGGTCACCTTGTTCCTGGTGCAGAACGGCCGGCTCTCGATGGTCGGCGACGTCCTGATCGCGCTGCTGCTCGCCGTGGTCGGCATCGGCGTCATCGCCGGGCCGTGGGTGCACCGGCTGACCCGCGACCTGAACTCCGAGCGCGCCGAGCGGGTCCGCTCGCAGGAACGCGCCGACATGGCCGCGCACCTGCACGACTCGGTACTGCAGACGCTCGCGCTGATCCAGAAACAGGCCGACGACCCGAAGGCCGTGGCCCGGCTGGCGCGCTCCCAGGAACGCGAACTGCGGTCGTGGCTGTACGACGAGGAGCACGACGCCGACCAGACGATCGCGGGCGCCGCCAAGCAGGCCGCGGCCGAGGTCGAGGACTCGCACGGCGTACCGATCGAGGTCGTGACGGTCGGCGACTGCGACCTGACCGAGCCGCTCGCGTCGATGGTCCGCGCCGCACGCGAGTCGATGGTGAACGCCGCGAAGCACTCCGGGGCTGCGAAGATCGACGTGTTCGTCGAGGTGGACGGCGACCGGGTGGAGATGTTCGTCCGCGACCGCGGCAAGGGATTCGACGTCGACGAGGTCCCCGACGACCGGCTCGGCTTGCGGCACAGTGTGATGGGCAGGATGGAACGGCACGGCGGCCGCGCGACGGTGCGGTCCGATCCGGAGACAGGGACCGAAGTGCGACTGGAGATGGACAGATGAGCAGCAGGCGGGTAGTCGTCGTCGACGATCACGACATGTTCCGGGCCGGGGTACGCAGCGAGATCGGCAGCTCGGTCGACATCGTCGGGGAGGGGTCCGACGTCGACACCGCCGTGAAGGCGATCGTCGGCACCGAGCCGGACGTCGTCCTGCTCGACGTCCACCTGCCCGGCGGCGGCGGGACCGAGGTGATGAAGCAGGTGCACCAGCGGCACCCGGACATCAAGTTCCTGGCGCTGTCGGTGTCCGACGCCGCCGAGGACGTCATCGGCGTGATCCGCGCCGGCGCCCGCGGGTACGTCACCAAGAACATCTCCGGCACCGAACTCGTCGACGCCATCAACCGCGTCGCCGACGGCGACGCGGTCTTCTCCCCCCGCCTGGCCGGCTTCGTCCTGGACGCCTTCTCCGGCGCCATCGACATCGCCTCGGTCGACGAGGACCTCGACCGGCTCTCCCAGCGCGAGCGGGAGGTACTGCGGCTGATCGCGCGCGGCTACGCGTACAAGGAAGTCGCCCGCGAACTGTTCATCTCCGTGAAGACCGTCGAAACCCACGTCTCCTCGGTCCTCCGCAAACTCCAACTCTCCAACCGCCACGAACTAACCCGCTGGGCCACCGACCGCCGCCTGGTGTAGTCAGCCCAACGCGGTGCTACGCGCGGCTCCTTCGTCGCCGTGCTACGCGCCGCTCCCACCCACCCCCGCGCTCCCGCGCGGAGTGCGCGCTGGCGCGCGGTGCCCGGCTACCGCCGGGTGCTGCGGGCTGCCGCCCGCGAACGACTGCGTGGCGCCGCGTGCAGGTGGTGAGTGAGGTGAAGCTGCACCCGCCAAGCGCAGGCCTGCCCAGGCGTCTGCGCTGCACCGCCGCGATCGGGTACTCGTCCTTTGAATCCTGCTCGGCACGGAGAGTTCGATGGAGGCGGTTTGACCTTTAGAGCGCGCGTCCTCGCATTCGGGCTCGCTGGAGTTGTCGGCATTCTCGCAGCGATGGTGATGCTCTCAGTGTTCGACCAGTTCTCGCGTGTACCCCTGGTCGTCCGGTGGGCAGTCTCCGTCATCGTCGTCCTGGCGGTGGTGTGGAGGTTCGCACGCGTTGGCGTCATCGCTACGGACGATGCTCTTGTGCTACGCAACGTCCTGAAGGATGTCAAGGTGCCGTGGGCATTGGTGACGGACGTCCGAGTCGAGGACGGAGCCGCACTTCTCGGCCGGACAGCTGTGCCGACTGTAGAGACGGCCGAACGCGAGTACGAGATTGTGTGGCTGGCCGGCTACTCGATCGGGAAGGACAACTATCGCGTCAAGAAGCAGACGGATGCACTCACGCGCTACTGGGAGAATCGGCAATCGGGACGGCCTGCATGAACCGCTGTTCGCCTTGTGCGCGATGTAAGCGCAGCTTCCGGCCTGGGATCTCACGAGCTGGCCAACCGGTGTCCGGCCTCCGACGTAACTGATCCTTTTCGTTGGACCTTGCAGGGCAGTTGGCGCCGAAGTCCGCGGGACGGGGCGCACAGGGGCGCCGGCCCGCCCAGGTTGAACAGCCGCGCGCCGTGCGGGGTCGATCGCGGGCGGCAGCCCGCAGCTCCCCGGCGGTAGCCGGACACCGCGCGCAAGCGCGCACTCCGCGCGGGAGCGCGGGGGTGGGTGGGAGCGGCGCGTAGCACGGCGACGGAGGAGCCGCGCGTAGCACCGCGTTGGGCTGGCTGCGCGTCGTACGGCGTTGGGCTGGCTGCGCGTCGTACCGGCTTGGGCTGACCGTACGGACCAGCACCACCTACAGCTGACTCCGCGGCTGACTTACCGGCCGGAGGAGGTGTAGGGGAGGAGGGCCATTTCTCGGGCGTTCTTGATGGCTCGGGCTATTTGTTTTTGTTGCTGGACGGTGAGGCCGGTGACGCGGCGGGAGCGGATCTTGCCGCGGTCGGAGATGAACTTGCGGAGGAGGGCGGTGTCCTTGTAGTCGATGTAGGTGATGCCGTCGCGGTCCAGCGGGTTCTGCTTCGGCTTGCGCTTGCCGGTCGGGGCCGGGCGTCGGGGCATGACGCCTCCTTTGTTGAATGTCGTTTTCAACTAGCGTAGCGCAAGGGTTCGTGGGTGGCGCGTTTCGGCCAGGGCATGGATTCGCCACTCCGTTCCGGCGGTCCGGGCTTGGTGGCTGTTATACCGTCGACTCTTATGGAGCGGAATCTCACAGCCGATCAGCTCGCGCTCTTCGAGAAGGAGTTCGCGTCGAACCCGCAGTACCGGGTGATGCAGAACGCCGTCACGCAGACGCCGGTCAACAGCATCGCCCTGGATCGCCAGATCGTCACCTCGATGGACCACTCGGTGTCCCATCTGCTGGACGACTGGAAGGTCACCAATCAGAAGAAGAGCGGCCGCTGCTGGCTGTTCGCCGGGCTGAACCTGCTCCGCGTCGGTGCGGCCGAGAAGCTCGGCGTCAAGGACTTCGAGTTCTCCCAGAACTACCTGCTGTTCTGGGACAAGTTCGAGCGCTCGAACTTCTTCCTCGAGGCGATGATCGAGACCGCGGACCGCGACGCCGACGACCGGACCGTCGCGCACCTGCTGTCCGACCCGATCGGTGACGGCGGCCAGTGGAACATGTTCGTCGCGCTGGTCCGCAAGCACGGCCTGGTGCCGAAGAGTGCGATGCCGGAGACCGAGAGCTCGTCCGCGACCGCGCAGATGAACGACACCCTCCGTAAGCTGCTCCGCCAGGGCGCGCGCGACCTGCGGGCGCTCGAGGGCGACGAGGCGCGCCGCGAGCGCAAGCGGGAGATCCTGACCGCCGTTCACCGGGTGCTGAGCATCCACCTCGGGACGCCGCCGCAGAAGTTCCTGTGGCAGTGGAAGGACAGCGACAAGGGCTTCCACCGCGACGGCTGGACGACGCCGACCGAGTTCGCCGCGGCGTACCTGCAGCTCCCGGTCGACGAGTACGTCTGTCTCGTGCACGACCCGCGCCCGAGCAGCCCGGTCGGCCGGACGTTCACCGTCGACTTCCTCGGCAACGTCATCGACGCCCCGCCGGTGGTGTACCTGAATGTCGACATCGACCTGATCAAGAAGCTCACCCAGGACGCGATCGTCGGCGGCGAGCCGGTCTGGTTCGGGTGTGACGTCGGCAAGCAGATGAACGCCGACCTCGGCTTCTGGGACGCCAAGCTGTACGACTACGGCTCGGTGTACGACACCGACTTCACGCTGGACAAGGCCGAGCGGCTGGTGCACCACGAGACGCTGATGACGCACGCGATGCTGTTCACCGGCGTCGACGTCGTGGACGGCGAGCCGCGCCGCTGGCGGGTCGAGAACAGCTGGGGTGACGAGAAGGCCGACAACGGCTTCTGGACCATGAACGACTCGTGGTTCGGCGAGCACGTGTTCGAGGTCGCCGTACGCCGCTCCGCGCTGCCGGCCGAGCTGCAGGCCCGCCTCGACGACGAGCCGATCGTGCTCCCCGCCTGGGACCCGATGGGCGCCCTGGCCGACTGACAACCCGTCGTTCCCGAAGGACCCCGCCCAACGGCCGGGGTCCTTCGCCGTTTCACCAGCCTCAGACAAGCCGACGACCGTGCGGCCGACCCTGGCCGCGGTAGGCCGGGTCGCTCACTCGGTGATCAGGGGGAGGGCCTCGGTGGGGCGCTCGAGGGTGGGGAGGTGGCCGGCCCAGGGGAGGTGGAGGCGGTGCGGGTTCGGCAGGCGTTCGGCGAGGTAGTCGGCGCTGTCGGTGAAGAACTTGAAGTCGTGGGCGCCGGTGATCAGGCGGACCGGTGCGGTGATCTTCTCCGGCTCGACGGGCCACTCCTCGTTGTCCACGTCGCCGGCCGCGAGCTGTACGTCGTACGCGCGCTTCTGCATGACCCGGAGCAGTTCGCGGGCCTCGTCGTCCGCCTCCGGGCCGATCCAGCGGCGCACTGTGAGATCGGTCGCACCGTCGACGTCGCCGGCCTCCAGCAGCGTGTTCTCCTCGCCCCACAACGCTCGCAGCTCGTCGTCCGGCTGCACGTTGTCGGTCGGCGCGCACAGCAGCACCAGCCGCGAGAACAGCTCCGGCGCACGGGTCGCGACCTGCTGGACGACGTACCCGCCGTACGACGCGCCGACCGCCGTCACGTCCTTCGCGCCGAGCTCCTCGAGCAGCGCGAGCACGTCGCCCGCGTCGGAATACTTCGGAGCCGGCGGCGTCTCGCCGTACCCGCGCAGGTCGAGCGTGATCACTCGTCGGCTGCTCTTCAGCTCTTCCACCTGCCGGGCCCACATCCGGGAATCGGCCACACCCGCATGCACCAGCAACAGATCCGGGCCGTCCCCGGTCACGTGATGAGAAATCGTCATGGCTGAACCTTCCAGGCCGCAGCCGTCGCCGGGCAAACGGATTAGACCCGGACGACGGTGAAGGCCTCGGCGTAGTGGTTGGCCGCGAAGCCGGCACCCCGCGCGACGGCCGCGAAGTTGGTCTGGATGCCGGCGCGGAGGCCGTCGGGGTCGCGGTGCTGGCTGGTGTGCGACATCAGCGCGGCCATCTTCTGGTCGAACGTGTCGGTGATGTCGACGTAGTGGTTCGCTACCGGGTGGTCCATCATCCACAGCTCGCCGACGTCCCAGGCTTCCTCGGCCAGGTCCGGGTACGCGTACGGGTTCCCGGCCGCGGGGTAGAACGCGCGGACCGTCGCCTCGGCCGCGGCCAGGTGGTCCGGGTGGGAGACCTGCAGCCGGTTCCACGAGCGCTCCGGCGACTGGGTGAGCAGCCGCTGCGGACGCACCGTTCGGATCACTCGGCTGATGTCGCGGACCAGCTGTGCGGTCGGCTCGACCGAACCGTCCTGGTAGCCGAGGAAGTGCAGCTCGCTGACGCCGACGTGCTGCGCCGCGGTGGTCTGCTCAGCCCGTCGTACGGCGGGGATCCCGGCGCGGTCCCGATCCGGTTCGAAGCCGCCGGCCTGCCCGTCGGTGACGATGCAGTACTGGACCTCGATACCCGCCTTGGTCCACAGCGCGACCGTGCCGGCGCCGCCGAAGTCGATGTCGTCGGGATGCGCGACGACGACCAGCACACGCTCGATCTCGTTGTCCGGTCGCGGGTCCGCCTCAGGCACAGTCACGCCCCGACACTAACTGTTTGCCCGGGTGGGCACAGTGGAATTCATGGAGTTCGGTGGCACGTGCGACCCGCGGGACGCCGGCCTCGACCCCGGCCGGCTCACGGAGGCGGTCGAGCTGATCGAGGCCCGGGGCGCGGTCGCGCAGCTGTGCGTGGTCCGGGACGGCCGGACGGTGGTCGACCGCTCCTTCGGGTGTTCACCGAACGCGTTGTTCTGGCTCTTCTCCGCGAGCAAGCCGTATGTCGCGGTCGTCATCCATCAGCTGGTCGAATCCCGGCGGCTGCACCTCGACGACGCGGTCGCGGCGTACTGGCCGGAGTTCGCGCACAACGGCAAGCGGGAGATCACCGTCCGCGACGTGCTGCGGCACCGGTCGGGCCTGTCCAACGCGGGCTCGTACGTCGGTGAGGTCCGCGCGATGACCGACTGGAACCGCTCGCTGCGGCGGATCGAGGAGACCGCGCCGCGGTGGCCGGTCGGGACCGTCGCGTACAGCCCGCTGGCATTCGGGTTCGTCCTCGCCGAGGTCGCGCGGCGCTGCAGCGGGACGCCGATCGACGAGCTGGTGCGACACAACGTGCTCGAACCGCTCGGCGTCGAGGACACCTACCTCGGCCTGCCCGCCGACCTCTGGGGCCGGCACGTGCCGATCCGCGCGACCGGTCCGCTCGGGCCGTTCATCCAGTCCGTCGTGAACCGGCGCAGTACGCGCGAGGCCGTCGTACCGGCGGCTGGTATGTCGACGACCGCGCGGGACCTGGCCGCGTTCTACCAGGCGTTGCTGGAGGGCCGGCTGCTGCGGCCGGAGTCGCTCGCGCTCGCGGTCGAGCCGAGCAGCGAGGGGGAGTACGACCCGGTGGCGCGGGCGCCGGTGCGCTGGTCGCAGGGGTTCCAGCTCGGCGGCCCGCGATGGATGGAGGGGGCGGTGTCGTCCTTGGGCTCACTCAGCAGCCCGCGGGCGTTCGGCCACAACGGCAGCAACTGCTGCATCGGCTGGGCCGACCCGGATCGCCGGATCGCCTACGCGTACCTGACCAACCGGGTCGGCCGCCCGCAGCCGGATCTCCTCCACCACGCAGCCGTCGCCGACAAGATCCTCGAGGCCGCCGGGACCTAGCCGAGCACAGGTGCCGGCTCCCGCTCGACGACCACCTCGTCGACCAGCCCGTAAGCCTTCGCCGCTTCCGCGGTCAGCACGTGGTCGCGGTCGGTGTCGCGTCGCAGCTGCTCGATCGTCTGGCCGGTGTGCCGCGCGAGGATCTCCTCGACCTGGCCGCGGACCCGCACCACCTCGTCGGCCTGCAGGATCATGTCCGGGATCGTGCCCCGGCCGCCGCCGGCCGGCTGGTGCAGGACGACGCGCGCGTGCGGCAGGATGGCGCGGCGACCGGGAGAGCCGGCGGCCAGCAGGACCGCGCCGGCCGAGATCGCCTGACCGACGCAGAACGTCTGGATCGGCGAGCGGATCACCCGCATCGTGTCGTAGATCGCGAGCATCGCGGTCATGTCACCGCCCTCGCAGTTGATGTACAGGCTGATCTCCCGCTCGGCGTTGTCCGCCTCCAGATGCAGCAGTTGCGCGATCAGCGCGTTCGCGACACCGGCGTCGATCGCCGTACCGAGGTAGATGATCCGCTCGGTCAGCAGGTGCGAGTAGACGTCCATGATGCGCTCGCCGCGGGGATGCTGGGCAATCACGTTCGGGATCGTGTAGGTGCTCATGCGGCCGCCTTCCGTCGGGGCATGACCTGGTCGAACGAGTCGACGATGTGGTCGATGAAGCCGTACTCGCGGGCCTGCTCCGCGGTGTACCAGTGGTCGTGCAGCGAGTCCTCGTGCACGGTCTCGAACGTCTGCCCGGTGTCCTCGGCGATCAGCCCGAGCAAGGTGTCGCGGATGTGCCGCAGATCGTTGGCCTGGATCTCGATCTCCACCGCGGATCCGCCGATCCCGGCCGAGCCCTGGTGCATCAGGACGCGCGCGTGCCGCAGTGCGAAGCGCTTGCCGGGCGTACCGGCCGAGAGCAGGAACTGTCCGGCGCTGCAGGCCAGCCCGATCGCCAGCGTCGACACGTCGCACGGCACCAGCCGCATGATGTCCCGGATCGCCAGCATCGACGGCACCGAACCGCCGGGCGAGTGGATCCACAGCGCGATGTCGGTGTCGGGGTCCTCGGCCGCCAGCGACATGATCTGGCTGGCGAGCAGGGTCCCGTTGTCGTCGTCGAGCACGCCGTCCAGTACGACGATCCGCTGCCCGAACAACCGCTGCCGGGCGGCCTCGTTGAACATCGGCGGTTTCATGTCTTCTGCCATGTGTTCAAGGGTGTCGGCGACGGCGCGCGCATCCCAGCTTTTCTGCTGACGGCAAGTCTGCCCAGAGCAAAGCCGGGGGTGTGGCAATCTCCTGCGGGTGAATCTGACTGAGGACCTGACCGAGCAGGAACGGGCACTGCTGGAACTGACGGCGACCCCGGCGGCGACGTTGCTCGGTGCGGTCTCGATGGCCCTGCGGACGACGCTGTTCACCGAGGACCCGGCCGCGTGGGTCGACATGTGGCAGGCGCGGCCGGATCTTGCCCGCATCGAGTGGATGGACGGCCCTGAACTCGCCGAGGTCGTCGCGCACCTGGCCGCGAAGGACTACGAGGGCACCATCGAGGGTGTCCCGGGGCTGCGGATCACGTCGTACGACGACCACAACGCGAAGATGCACTGGCTGGGCAGCGCCACGCCGGTCGTCCTGCACCTCACGCGGCAGCTGTCCTAGAGCACAGCCGACAGCCGCTCCGCGAAGTCGGCCGGGAACGTGTGCCCGAGCCCCGGGATCCGCTCGATCGCGAACCCGGCCAACTGATCAGCCGCGCGGTCGACGACCTCGAGCAGGTCGTCACCGGTCCCGATCCAGATCGTTGCCGGAGACAACGGCATCCCGCCGTCCGGCAACTCCCGCAACGCAGGAGCCATCGCAAGCACCCCCGCCACAGGCCTCGGCAGCCCGGTGAGCCCCCAGTCAACAGCAGCCCGCCCGCCGGCGGAGAAGCCCGCCGCAACCACAGGCATCCTCCCCGCATCCACCACGGGCCCCCGGCCTTGGCCGCCGACAGGCGGCGAGCTCGTGCCGGCGAGCTGCAAGCCTGTTGTCGTGTCTGCCTCGGCGAGGGCTGCGGCGATGTCGGCGGCAGCCTGGTCGCGGTCGGGCCAGGTGCGGTAGTTCGGTGACATGCGGCTGGACGACTGCACGCAGATGAGGGCGTAGCCGAGGTCCAGGACCCCGTTCCAATCTCGCAGGGCGTGGCCGGCCGTCTGGCCCGCGCCGTGCAACGCCACCACGACTCCCACCGGCTCCCGCGATGGCCCTTCCGCTGTCTGACCGGGGAGGACGACCAACGGGGGAACCGGGTCGTCGGTGACGCGGGACTCCGACAGCCTGACGAGGTCCTGGAACTCGGGGCGGTCCTGCAACGCGGCCAGGTCGTCGTCCTCGGTGAGGATCGTGGGCCGCCACCACCCTCCCGCCGCACTCGCCTCGAGCAGGACCTGCAGCGCCCCGGCGGCGTCGCCGGATACACCGAGCAGGCAGGCCTTCACGTGGGCCAGTTCGGCGGCCCACGGCTCCAGCCCGTCGCTCTCCGCGTCCACGAGCTCCACGGCAGCGCGGTACTGCCGGTCGTTGTACAGGACCTCGACCCGGTCCACCAGCTCGTCGTACCGCATCTCGGAGGCGTCCATGAGGCTGATCCTGACAGCCCCGGACGCGCGGTTCGAACCGGTTTTCGGTAACTGTCGGCGGGAGCGCCTAAGGTGTTGGGTGATGACTACGCTGTTCTCGCCCGATGAGCTCCCAGTGCCGCTGGAGGAGCCGAAGACGTCTCGGACCGACCCGGATGCGCTGCTCGACGGGCTGAACCCGCAGCAGCGCGCCGCCGTGGTGCACGGCGGGAAGCCGCTGCTGGTGGTGGCCGGTGCGGGGTCGGGCAAGACCCGGGTGCTGACCCGCCGGATCGCCTACCTGCTGGCGGCCCGCGACGCGCACCCCGGCTCGATCCTGGCGATCACCTTCACCAACAAGGCCGCCGCCGAGATGCGCGAGCGTGTCGTCGACCTGGTCGGGCCGCGGGCGAAGCTGATGTGGGTCTCGACGTTCCACAGCTCGTGTGTCCGGATCCTCCGCCGCGACATCAAGCGGTTCGGGATCAACTCGACGTTCTCGATCTACGACGACACCGACTCGCGCCGGCTGATGACGCTGGTCTGCCGCGAGCTCGACCTGGACGTCAAGCGCTACAACCCGCGCGCCGTGCTGAACTGGATCAGCGCCCAGAAGAACGAGCTGGTCGACCACGAGACGGCCGCGTCCAAGGCGGAGAACCATCTCGAGCAGACGTATGCCGAGTGCTACCGGATCTACCAGGAGCGCCTCGCCCAGGCGAACGCGCTGGACTTCGACGACCTGCTGATGACCACGGTCAACCTGCTGCAGGCCTTCCCCGAGGTCCGTGAGTACTACCGCCGCCGTTTCCGCCACGTGCTCGTCGACGAGTACCAGGACACCAACCACGCGCAGTACACGCTGATCCGTGAGCTCTGCGGCGAGGACGACCCGAACTACAACGGCCCGACCGCGCCGCCGGCGGAGCTGATGGTGGTGGGTGACTCGGACCAGTCGATCTACGCGTTCCGCGGCGCCACGATCCGCAACATCCTCGCCTTCGAGGAAGACTTCACCGGCGCCGAGACGATCCTGCTGGAGCAGAACTACCGCTCCACGCAGACCATCCTGTCCGCGGCGAACGCGGTGATCGCGCGCAACGAGGGCCGCAAGGCGAAGAACCTGTGGTCCGACCAGGGCCAGGGCGAGCAGATCGCGGTGTATGTCGCCGACAACGAGCACGACGAGGCGCAGTTCGTCGCCGACGAGATCGACCGGCTGTCCGACGCCGACGGGGTGAAGCCGTCGGACGTCGCGGTGTTCTACCGGACCAACGCGCAGTCGCGGGTGTTCGAAGAGGTCTTCATCCGCACCGGCCATCCGTACAAGGTGGTCGGCGGCGTCCGGTTCTACGAGCGCAAGGAGGTCCGCGACGCCCTCGCCTACCTGCGGGTGCTGGTGAACCCGGAGGACACCGTCTCGCTGCGCCGGATCATGAACGAGCCGAAGCGCGGGATCGGCGACCGGGCCGAGGCCGCGATCGAGGCGCTCGCCCAGCGGGACCGGATCTCGTTCGCGCAGGCGATGCGCCGGGCCGAGGACGCCCCGGCGATGGCGTCGCGCTCGGTGAACGCGGTCCAGGCGTTCGTCGACATCCTCGACGAGCTGACCGCGATGGTCGACTCGGGCGCCCCGCCGGACGACATCCTCGACGTCGCGCTGCACCGCTCGAGCTACTACGAGACGCTGCAGAAGTCCCCGGACCCGCAGGACGAGACCCGCCTGGAGAACCTGGACGAGTTCATCTCGGTGGCGCGCGAGTTCGTCGAGGAGCGGACCGCCGCCGGCGAGGCCGCCGACCTGCAGGCGTTCCTGGAGCGGGTCGCGCTGGTCGCCGACGCCGACCAGATCCCGGACGCGGCCGACGACGGCGGCGTGGTCACGCTGATGACGCTGCACACCGCGAAGGGCCTGGAGTTCCCGGTGGTGTTCCTGACCGGTATGGAGGACGGCGTCTTCCCGCACTCCCGGTCGCTGACCGACCTGAAGGAGCTCGAGGAGGAGCGCCGGCTGGCGTATGTCGGCATCACCCGGGCCCGGCAGCGCCTGGCGATCTCCCGCGCCGCGGTCCGCTCGGCGTACGGCGCTCCCCAGCACAACCCGCCGTCGCGGTTCCTGGAGGAGATCCCGGCCGAGTTGCTCGACTGGCGCCGCGACGAGTCCGCGATCACCCGCTGGTCCGGCACCGGGACGAGCCGCGGGAGCGGGATCCCGAGCCGGTACGAGCCGGCCCGCAAGACGGCGTCCGACAAGCCGGTGATCAGCCTGAACCCGGGCGACCGGGTGGTGCACGACAGCTTCGGCATGGGCACCGTCGTGGTGGTCCGCGGCGAGGGCCAGCAGGCGCAGGCAGACATCGATTTCGGCTCCGAGGGCGTCAAGCGGTTACTGCTCCGTTACGCTCCGGTGGAGAAGATCTAGTCAACTTCTTGCACCGTTGCGTTGCATCTGACCCGGAGATTGAGACAATCAAGGATCTTCGGCCCACTCCCGGAAGCGCGCCCCCATGTCCAAGTCGTCGGCCAGCAACCGCCGGATCATCCTGGCGGGAGCGAATCCTGGCCTCCGGCTGTTCGACGAGAAGGGCAAGGTCACGGCGTACGCGTCCATCTGGATGGTCGACTGGTCGATCCGCGGCTCCGGTACGGCGGTGGTGCTGTGGTTCGACGGGATCGTCCGGGTGGTGTCCGAGGACCCCGACCTGGCCGCCTGGCTGGAGTCGTACTTCGTCCGCTCGTTCCTCGAGGTGCAGGGCCTGCCGTGGCACGAGCCGGCCGTCGAGCGGGACCTGGTGCAGGTCTCGATGAACCTCGCCGACGGGTTGAGCGCCAAGGCCGCGGACATCCAGATCGAGATGGGCGGCGTCCTCGACCGCCGGCTGTTCGCGACCGACAACTTCCAGCTCGCCGACGGCAACCACAGCCTCAGCCTGGTGATCGCCCCGGTCCGCTCGGCCACGGTCTCCATCGGCGGCGCGTCGGTCCCGGGTTTCGTCCAGGTCGACGGCTCGCCGGACAAGCCCGGCTCGTCCGCGTTCCTGACCACGGCCGAGGTCTGGCAGCGCTGACCCGTTCCCTTACGCTGTAAGCCCAGCGTCGAAAGGGACATCACGGTGGCACAGCCGAACTCCGAGCCGCGGGCGCCGCTGAGTCGCGAGCTGCTGCTCCGGGCCGCGGTCGCGATCGCCGACGCCGACGGGCTCGAGGCCGTCACGATGCGCCGCCTCGGCGAGGCGGTCGGCGCCGAGGCGATGTCGCTCTACCACCACGTCGCGAACAAGGGCGACCTGCTCGACGGCCTGGTCGACCTGGTGATGGCCGAGATCGACGAGCTCGTGGAGCGCACCGCCGTACCGGACGACGCGTGGCAGCCCGCGATGCGGCGCCGGATCCTGTCGGCGCGGGACGTGATGCTGAAGCACCCGTGGGCGCCGCGGCTGTTCGAGACGCGGCCCACCATGAGCCTCGCGGTGGTCCGGTATCACGACCAGTTGGTCGGACTGATGCGCGCCGGCGGATTCTCGTACGACCTCGCCCACCACGCGCTGCACGCCTTGGGCAGCAGGGCGCTCGGCTTCTCCCAGGAGCTGTTCGACCCGGCGGCAGGGGCCGGTGCGAACTCGGAGCGGATGCTGCGCGACATGGCCGATCAGGTCCCGCATCTGGTCGGCATGATGACCGAGATCGCCCATGACGATCCCGGCAGCACGATCGGCTGGTGCGACGACCAGGCCGAGTTCGAGTTCGCCCTCGACCTGCTGCTCGACGGTCTCGCCCGGCGCCGCTGACCAAGCCGGGCTCTTGACCAAGCCGGGCTCTTGACCAAGCCCGAGCCCTTGACCTCCCTTACGGCGTAAGGCAGCCTTACGTCGTAAGGGAGACTTACGCTGTAAGGGGAGCGGGATGAAGGCCATCGTTCAGCACGAGTACGGATCACCCGACGTCCTGGAGTTCGCCGACGTCGACAAGCCCGAGCCGGCCCCCGGCGAGGTTCTGGTGCGGGTCCACGCCGCGTCGGTCAACGCCCGCGACTGGCATGTGCTCCGCGGCGACCCGTACATCGCCCGCCCGTCCGCCGACCTCGGCCTGCGGCGGCCGAACGTCACGATCCGCGGCACGGACTTCGCCGGCGGGGTGGAAGCGGTCGGCCCGGACGTGGCCGGCGTGGAGATCGGAGCCGAGGTGTACGGCGAGGCGCCGCGGGCCTTCGCGGAGTACGTCGCCGTACCGCAGGACCGGGTCGCGGTGAAGCCGGTCAACCTCGGCTTCGAGGAGGCGGCCGCGATACCGCTCGCGGCGAACACCGCGTTGATGGGTCTCCGCGACACCGCGAGGGTCCAGCCGGGCCAGCAGGTGCTGATCAACGGCGCGGCCGGTGGTGTCGGCACGTTCGCGGTCCAGATCGCCAAGGCCCTCGGTGCCACGGTCACAGCGGTCTGCAGCACGCGGAACGTCGAGCTGGTCCGATCGCTCGGTGCCGACGACGTCGTCGACTACACGGCGGCGGATTTCAGCCTTCGCGAGCGGCGGTACGACGTCGTCCTCGACCTGGTCGGCAACAGGTCGTTCACTGCCCTGCGGCGAGCACTCGTCCGCCGCGGCACGCTGGTCCTGTCCGGTGGCGGGCTGTACGGCGGCGGCAGCGTGTTCGGCCCGCTCGGGCTGATGATCCGCGGGCAGCTGTCGGCGCCGTTCGTGCCGCAGCGGGTCGTGATGTTCAACGCCGTCCCCAGCAAGGCCAACCTGACGACGCTGCGGGAGTACGCCGAGGCCGGCAAGCTCACCCCGGTCGTGGACCGGACCTACCCGCTCTCGGCCGCCGCGGAGGCGATCCGGTACGTCGAATCCGGCCACGTCCGCGGCAAGGTCGTGATCACGGTCTGAAGGCCCACCAGTTCTCCATCCGCTCCACGCTCCGCTGGTCGCCGTCGAGCACCCGCTGCAGCCGGAACAGGTACGCCGCGATCCCGGCCGCGCCCTGCAGCCAGCCCACGCCCGGCGGCAGCAGCGGATCCTCGTTGCGGTGCTCGACGAACCGCCAGTACCCCTCCGGGGAGGCGTGGTCGAGCAGCGTGTCACCCATCCGTACGGCGAACTCCAGGTCCTGCTGCTCGCCGTCGCGATGCCACGCGTCCAGGAACGCGTCGCCGACCCCCGTCGTACCGCAGCAGCGACCGTCGTTGTCCCAGAATCCCGGATGGAGGCGCTCGGGGATACCGGAGTACCGCACACCGTCCAGGCACCGGCGCCGCCACGTCCGCGGCGTCTCGCCCGCGATCCGCGGTACGCCGGCATGCTCGAGGGCGCTGAACGTCAACGCGGTCCCGGCGCCACCGTGGCACCAGTTGAAGGTGAACTCGTCGCCGTGCCGCTCCGCCCACGGAATCACCCGCGGCACCCGGAAGCCACGCTCGTCGGTGATCCCGATCGTCACCAGATGCTCGGCCCCGCGGCGCGCCGCGTCCACGAGCTCCGGCCGGTCGAGCTCGGCCCCGGCCAGGGCGAGCACCGCCGCGATCCCCGCGAGCCCGTGCGAGAAGTTCGGCATCTCGGTCGGCTCGTCGCTGCGGAACCGGCGGGACACGAACTGCCAGTTGAGCCCGGTCGGCAGCTCCTCCCGCTCACCGACCAGCAGGTCCGCGGCCCGGCCCGCCAGCGCCGAGGCATCGTCACCCCGGCGGATCGCCCACAGGGCGCCGAGCAGGACCGAGCCGGTCCCGAGGGTCACATCGTTGCCGACAGCACCGGGCGCGTACCGCGGGTCGTCGAGGAAGCTCTCCCGCCAGCCGTTGCCGGTGGCCAAGGACTCGAGTCGCGCCAGCGCCGCAGCGGTGCCAGGCTCGTCCAGCGCGGTGAGGACGCCGATCGAGCTGACGAGTCCGTCGAAGAAGGTCGTCGTGGTGGTGGCCGGGATCGCCGTACGGATGCGGTCCGCGATCGCGGCGGCCAGGTGCTGCTCGGCCTCGGTCCATTCGCGCACCAGACGGATCTCGGCCAGCGCGTGGGCGAGCCCGCCGATGCCGCTGTGCATCCCGTCCGGGTACTTGTCGGGCTTGTCGCTGCCGCCGGACTCTGGGATCCACGGGCCGCTGTCGCCCCACCGGACCTGGCCCAGCACCCAGGCCCAGGCCCGCTCGGCGACTTCGCCGTACGTCATGGCTGGGCGTTGCGGAGCCGGATGCCGCTCCACTCGAGAGTGCTGGTGGTGACCGCGGCCCAGAAGTCGTGCAGCCGCCGCAGGACCCGCAACTGGATCCCGGCCTCCTCGTGCAGCGCGAACAGGTCGCCGACGCGCTCCGCCGGACCGAGCGGCCGGACGTCGACGCGGGCGACGACCGCGGCGTCGTGCTCGACGAAGTCGGCGGCGGGCAGGCGGTACGCGTACAGCTCGACCGATCGGATCGCGTCCAGCCAGCCGTACTCGACGGCGTGCACGCGGGTGCCGGAGCCGGCGCCGATGATCCGGTCGCGGTCCTCGGGAGTGGTGTTCGGCCCGACCCAGGCCATCGCACGCGGGCATTGCCGCGGGAACCAGTAGTCGGGGGCCCGGTCGTGGCCGACGGCCCAGACGAACGGGGTGATCGTGTCGCCGGTCCTGGCGACGTAAGGCCGGAAGATCTCGATCGTCGGATCTTCGGAGAAGTGCAGAACCTCACCAACTGCCGGACGCATGTCCCGCAGCTTAGTCAGGACGTCGTTACGGGTTCAGACCGCAGTGGTTGCGCAGCCACGGCATCGGGTTGATCGGCTCGCCGCCGCCCGGCCGGACCTCGAAGTGCAGGTGCGGGCCGGTGGTGTTCCCGGTCATGCCGACCCGGCCGACCTCGTCGCCGGCGTACACGGTCTCGCCGACCTCGACGCTGAACTTCGACATGTGGTTGTACCAGGTGACGGTGCCGTCCTCGTGCCGGACCTGGACCTGACGACCGTACGGCCCGGCCCAGTCGGCGAAGATCACCACGCCCTTCATCACGGACCCGATCCGGGTGCCGATCGGGGCGGCGAAGTCGGTGCCGGTGTGGTTGCGGGCCCAGCGGCTGCCGCCCTGCCCGAACGTCGCGGTGATGTGGTAGCCGGAGATCATCATCTCGCAGCGGGTGGCCGACTCGCGGAGCTTCTGCTCGGCAGCCTCGGTCTTTGCCTTCGCGGCGGCCAGTGCGCTCGCCCGCTTGGCGGTCAGGGCCTGGGTGGCGCTGAGCTTCACCGCCCGGGCCTGCGCCAGCTTCGCTGCGGCGGACTGCTTCTTGGTGGTGGTCGTGTCGGCCAGCTGGACCCGGGAGGAGTCACGGGTGGCGAGCTGGCGCGCCTGGATGCGTGCCGTGGTGATACCGGACAGCTGCTGCCCACTGTCCAGGCTGAGCGCGGCCAGGTTCACCGCGGAGTTGGCCTGGGTCGGCGACGCCAGCGAGCTGTGACTGAAGCCGACAGCTCCGGCTGCCGCGGCGAGCGCGGCGGTCAATCCGACGATCTGGGAACTGCTGGGGGTATTACGCCTGGCAACGCGATGTTTTGCACTCTGACGTCCTGCGCCGGACTTGCGCGCAGCATTGCCGGGCGTGACGCGGTCTCCCGCGGCACGGTGCTGGGACACAACGTGGCCTTTCGGTCACAGGGGAGGGGCTTGAAGCTTCTCTTGCAGCCCCCGGAGGGTTTATTCCCCGGGAGGACTCACAGACCATAACGGAAGGGTCACGGGGTGACAAACCCCGCCACCCACTTTTCCGCGGCTCCTTCACGAAACTTTTGCATGAGCCGCTGCACGTGCATCGGCCGCGAGCGCCCAGAAAGCTTCCTGATCAGGCAGTTTTGGGTTCTTCGTCCAAGTGGGCCAGTACGCCGGTGATGCGGTGCACGACCTCGCCGTGGAACGGCAAGGACAGGTGGCCCACGCCGTGCACCCGGACATTACTCGCCGTCAGGTCCGGGTGACTGATCCGGGCCCTGCGCTGCGGCACGATCAGCTGGTCCACGTCGCTGTAGAACGCGACGAACCTGGTGTCGCAGTCCGGCGCCGGTTCGTCCAGCTCCGCCATCAGCTCACTGTCCGGCCGGACCTGCTTGACCAGCGGCCACGGCAGGAGCTTGGCCGCCACCGTGCCCTGGTGCGGCGTGCCGAGCGTGACGCAGGTGTGGACGCGCGCGTCCCCGCCCAGACGCTGGACGTAGTACCGCGCGATCAGCCCGCCGAGGCTGTGCCCGACGACGTGGATCTGGTCCGACCCGGACGCCTCGCAGATCGCCTCGATCTCCCGCCCCATCCGCTCGGCGGTCCGGCGGACGTCCAGCGTCAGCGGCGAGTACGAGAACGTGTGGATGCTGCTGAACCCGCGACGGACCAGCTGCCGGCGCATCAGCGCGAAGATCGTGTGGTTGTCGATGATCCCGTGCGCCAGCAGGATCGGCGTACCGGCGGCGCGGACGTCGCTGACCAGCAGGCCGCGCTGGGCCGGGCCGAGTCCGGCGAGATTCAGCCGGGCCGGCAGCTCGGGCGTACCGCGGACCAGGCCGAGCGGATACATCGCGAGATGGGTCGTCAGCCAGCCGATCTCGACCGCCGCACCCTGCAGCACGCTGGGCGAGAGGGCCGAGCGGGCGCCGTACGCGAGTCCGTCCAGCGCGCCGCGGACGTCGTCCTGCCACGAACTCATGGCGACTCCTCACCAAACCAGACCCCCCGGTGGTCCGATCCCTTCCAAGGTAACCGGTTCCCATCTCGCGTGTGGGGGAACACACGCCTCCGTGTCTTATCCGTGAGGAACGCCAGCGGTTAGCCTGCCCCCATGCCTGCTACGAGTCCGTTGCGCGTCGTCGTCGCCAAGCCCGGTCTGGACGGTCACGACCGCGGTGCCAAGGTCGTCGCCCGCGCCCTGCGGGACGCCGGCATGGAGGTCATCTACACCGGTCTGCACCAGACGCCGGAACAGATCGTCGAGACCGCGATCGCCGAGGACGCCGACGCCATCGGGCTGTCGGTGCTGTCCGGCGCGCACATGACCCTGTTCAAGCGCGTCCGCGAGCTGCTGACCGAGCGGGACGCCGAGGACATCGTGGTGTTCGGCGGCGGCATCATCCCGGACGCCGACCTGCAGCCGCTGGCCGAGCTCGGGGTGCACAAGATCTTCACTCCGGGCGCGACGACCACCGAAATCGTCGACTGGGTCCGCAGCAACGTCGGCGACGCGTCCGCGACCTCGGCGTGACCTCGCTCTGACCCTGGGCCTGACTCCGCATCACTCCGGAGCGTGATGACGACTGCCCGGAGTCGTTCTGAACAGTCCTGCCCGCTTCAGTCAGGTTACTAATCGGTAATACCGAATCGTTAAGAAATACCCGGTTGTGCGGGCTTCCCAAACGCGGTCGCATACAGCCATGCGGCTGTCCGTTTCAGAGACCGTCAAGCCGGGTTGTGTGTGGCTCAGAACACATCGGCCCGTTCTCGGTTACTGTCCGGACAGGGCGGATCGCAGCGCGGTGGGGGTCTGCGACCTGCTGACGCAGGACCCAAGCGATGTCCCAATCGGGAGAGGGCAGGTAAACGATGAGGTTTGAACGATCACACGCACGCAGGACGGCTTTCGTCGCCGTCGCAAGCAGCATCGCGCTGCTCGCCACCGCGTGTGGTAGTGGCGACGACGGAAGCAGCAGCGGCGGGGGCAGCGACTCGGCCGGAGCGCTCGAGGGCCGGGGACCGATCACCTTCGCCACCGGCAAGGACACGTCCGGAAACCTGCAGAACCAGCTCAACGCCTGGAACGCTTCGCACCCGAACGAGAAGGTGGAGCTGAAGGAGCTGCCCGAGGACGCCGACGCACAGCGCCAGCAGATGGTGCAGAACGCGCAGGCGCAGTCCGACGCGTTCAGCGTGCTGAACATGGACGTCGTGTGGACGTCGGAGTTCGCCGCGAACCAGTGGATCACCCAGATCCCCGAGGACAAGGTGCCCGACCTGGGCAAGCTGATCCCGGCGACGGTGGAGACCGCGAAGTACCGCGACAAGCTGTACGGCGTGCCGGTCACCTCCGACGGTGGTCTGCTCTACTACCGCAAGGACCTGCTGACCAAGGCCGGTATCGCGGAGGCCCCGAAGACCTGGGACGAGATGCTCGCCGCCTGCCAGAAGGTGGCCGCGCTGCCCGAGGGCAAGGGCATGAGCTGCTACTCGGGCCAGTTCGAGAAGTACGAGGGCCTGACGGTGAACTTCTCCGAGGCCGTCAACTCGGCCGGCGGCGAGGTCGTCGGCAAGGACGGCAAGCCGAACGTCAACACCCCGGAGGCCAAGGCCGGCCTCGACGAGCTGGTGAACGGCTTCAAGACCGGCGCCATCCCGAAGGCCGCGATCACCTACAAGGAAGAGGAGAGCCGCCGCGCCTTCCAGGACGGCAAGCTGCTCTTCCTGCGCAACTGGCCGTACGTCTACTCGCTGGCGAACAAGACCGACGGCTCGTCGAAGATCGCCGGTAAGTTCGCGGTCGCGCCGCTGCCGGGCAAGTCCGGCGCCGGTGTCTCCTCGCTGGGTGGTCACGACTACGCGATCAGCTCGTTCGCGAAGAACAAGGCGACCGCGATCGACTTCATCAACTTCATGGCGAGCGAGGAGCGCCAGAAGGCGAACATCGAGAAGACGTCGCAGGCGCCGACCTGGCAGTCGCTGTACGACGACGCGGCGCTGAACAAGCAGTTCCCGTACCTGGCGCCGCTGAAGGCGTCGATCCTCGGTGCGCAGCCGCGCCCGCGGGTGGTCAAGTACGGCGACGTCACGGCCGCGATCCAGCAGGCGGCCTACGACGCGCTGAACGGCAAGCAGACGTCGGACCAGGCATTGTCCGGCCTGCAGACCAAGCTCGAATCGCTCATCACGCAATGACCGTCGTGCCGGGGCCGGTGTGTGGGGAGGTTATGACCACGCACCGGCCCCGGCCAGTCCCTGCCCCGGCTCCGGCCGGGAAGCAAAGGAGGCACAGGTGACTGCAAGTACGCCGGTCGCGGAACGGCCGGTCAAGGAGCCGAAGCGCCAGCAACGGTTCGACGAGGGCACCGGCCGGCTGGCCGCGACCCTGCTCTCCCCGACGCTGCTCGTCCTGGGCGTCGTCGTGTTGTTCCCGATCATGGCCGCGCTGCGGGATTCGCTCTACCAGAGCGGGCAGCGGCTCGACGAGAACGGGTTCATCGTCAAGGGCTCGACGTTCGTCGGGCTCGACAACTACACCGCCATCTTCAAGGGCGAGACCGGCGACCGGTTCTGGAACGCGTTCTACAACACGTCGTTCTTCACCGTGGTCTGCGTGATCCTCGAGACCGCCCTCGGTGTCGCGATGGCGCTGATCATGCACAAGGCCTTCAAGGGCCGCGGCATCGTCCGGGCCAGCATCCTGGTCCCGTGGGCGATCCCGACCGTGATCTCGGCGCTGCTCTGGAAGTGGATCTTCCAGGCCGACGGCGTCGCCAACGCGGTGATCGGCACCCAGGTGCTGTGGTCGACCGAGGGCTGGCAGTCCAAGCTGTCGGTCGTCATCGCCGACACCTGGAAGACCGCACCGTTCATCGGCCTCCTGGTCCTGGCCGGGCTGCAGACCATCCCGGCCGAGGTCTACGAGGCCGCGAAGGTCGACGGAGCCAACGCCTGGAAGACCTTCACCCGGATCACGCTGCCGCTGGTGAAGCCGGCGCTGCTGGTGGCGGTGCTGTTCCGGATCCTCGACACGCTGCGGATCTTCGACCTGCCGTTCGTGCTCGTCGGTGCGCACAAGAACTCGGTCGAGACACTGTCGATGCTGGCCTACGACGAGGCCTTCAATACCAGATTCGGTCCGGCGGCCGCCTATGCGACGGTGCTGTTCATCTACGTCGCGGTCGTCGCCTATCTGTTCGTGAAGATCCTCGGCGCCGATGTCATCGGCGAAGCCAGAGCCAAGAAGCGCGGCGGCGGTGGACGACGGAAGAAGAACGGCGACTCGGATACGGCAGCCGCGCGGGCCGTCGTGGCCGCGGGAGCCGGTCCGGGTACAGGAGGGAACGTCTGATGGCTACCGCAACCGCACAGCCCCGGGACGACGCGGCTCAGGTCCGGGCCGCCGAGTCCGGCTGGGTGAAGCGCTGGCTGCCCCTGCTCGGCGTCGCGCTGATCGTGATCTACTGCCTGGCGCCGTTCTACTGGATGGTCGTCTCGGCGTTCCGCCGGCCGGCCGACCAGTTCTCGAACGCGCCGATCCCGTCGCCGTTCTCGATCCAGAACTTCAAGGACGTGTTCAGCGGCAACAACGGGTTCCCCCGTGGTCTGCTGAACAGCCTGATCGTGGCCGGCTCGGTGACGATCCTGACGCTGGTGATCGGCATGATCGCGGCGTACACGCTGGCCCGGCTGGACTTCCGGGGCAAGAACCTCGTGCTGGCGATCATCATCACCACGTCGATGTTCCCGGGCATCTCGCTGGTGGTGCCGCTGCTGAAGCTGTTCGTCGACATCAAGTGGATCAACACCTACCAGGCGATGATCGTGCCGAGCCTGTCGTTCGCACTGCCGCTGGCGGTGTGGAACCTGACCGCGTTCTTCCGGCAGATGCCGCAGGAACTCGAGCAGGCGGCGATGGTGGACGGCTGTACGCCGGCCCAGGCGTTCCGCAAGGTCATCATCCCGTTGGCGGCGCCCGGTGTGTTCACCACCGCGATCATCACGTTCATCGCGGCCTGGAACGAGTTCCTGATCGCGCTGAGCATGACCAACAAGAAGTCGATCCAGACGGCGAACGTGATCGTCTCGCAGTTCACCGGTACGACGGGCCGTGACCAACCGTTCGGCAGCCAGATGGCCGCCGGTGTGGTGGTCACGATCCCGCTCGTGATCGCCGTCCTGCTGTTCCAGCGCCGTATCGTCGCCGGCCTCACGGCAGGTGGCGTGAAGTGAGCTGGCGGGACCGGCGGGACCAGGATCGCCGGGACCGGGAAGAGCGTGACCGGCGGGACCGGGAGGACCGGGACCGCCGCGATCGCGAGGACCGGGACCGGCGGGACCGCGAGGACCGGGACCGCCGCGATCGCTACCGCTAGTTGACGACACGAAGGGCCGGGGCCGACCAAGGTCCCGGCCCTTCGTGTGTTCGCAGCACGGCGGTACCTGAGGACGCATCCCGTCGCGTTCATCCGCACGGGCGGATGTGCCGGCCGGTACGGACTGAGACGATGCCCCAGGGGATCGACGGCGGAATCCGCCACGGCACGCACCGGGCCGCCTGGGGGCGGTCGTCGTAATCAGGGGGTCACCATGCGACGAACAGCATGGATTCTGATCGGATTCGGAGTGCTGCTGCTGGTTCTGGCGGCACTGCTGAGGTTCGTGGTCGCACCGGCCGCGACCAAGCTGCCGAGTGACACCGACACCACCACGACGTACAGCGGGAAGGGCAGCGTGCTGAACGTCGCGGCCCTGCAATCGGGGGACGTGGCCAACGCGCTCGCCCGGGACATCCCGGTCACTCTCGACCGCCATGTCTATGTCAGCGACTCCGACGGTGACACCGCCATCGTCCACGACGACGGGACCCTGAAGGCAGGCTCCGCGTCGTCGCAGAACAATCACACCTACGCCGTCGACCGGACGACGATGACCGAGACCGCACCGATCAACGGCGTCCAGGTCGAGCAGCACCAGGGCCTGACGGTGACCATGCCGGTCGACCCGCAGCCGACGACCGACATCTACACCTACTGGGACAGCGTGACCCGGCAGGCCGTTCCGGTCACCTACATCGGTACCGAGGACCGCGCGGGGCGCGAGACCTACCACTACCGTGCGACTGCCTCCGGCGCGCTCGCGGACTCGGCGCTGCAGCAGCAGCTGCCGGCCTCGCTGCCGAGAACGCTCGCGCCCAGGCTGCTCGCGTTGCTGCCGACGCAGACGCAACAGCAGCTCGCTCCGCTGGTGGCCGCACTGCCGCCGCAGGTGCCGTTGGCCTACACGGCGACCAGCACGTACGACGTGTGGGCCGACGCGAAGCTCGGCGCTCCGCTCGACACCAAGATCAACCGGTCCGTGGTCGCCAACGTGATACTCGGCAACACCGTGCTCCCGCTGCTCCCCGTCCTGGCGGTCGACGTCACCGAGGACCAGGCGTCGGTGGCGGACGCGGCGTCGAGGGCGGACGACGCTGCCCTCAAGCTCGACTGGATCGAGCTGTGGGGTCCGATCGTGCTGCTGGTCCTCGGCCTGGCCCTGATCGTCGTCGGATTGCTGGTCGGCAGGCGTCCGCCGGAGCCGCCGGTGGACGCACCGACCGCAAGGGTCGACGCAGGCTCACCGGCAGCCACGTGACGGCGGCTTACTCCGCGAGCCAGACACTGGTGTCGGGCGGAAGCCCGGCACCGGTCAGCGGCTCGCTGCTGAGCAGGACCTTGCTGTGCGGCGGTAGCGGGACCGTGGACTCGCCGAGGTTCACCACGCACCGGAAGCCGGGGTCGCGGGTGAACGAGAGCACGCCGTCGCCGGCGCTCTCGTCCCAGGCCAGTCGGCCCTCGCCCAGCGCCGGGTGCTCGCGCCGGAGCCGGAGCGCCTCCTTGTAGAGGTTGAGGTGGCTGCCGGGGTCGCCTGCCTGCGCCTCGGCGGTCAGGCCCGCCCAGTCGGCGGGTTGCGGGAGCCACGGCTGCTCCGAGCCGGGACCGAAGCCGTACGGCGGCTCGGAACCGGACCACGGGATCGGGACCCGGCAGCCGTCGCGGCCGCGGACGGTGTGACCGGAGCGCTCCCAGGTGGGGTCGTCGAGCACGTCCTCGGGCAGGTCCTCGACCTCGGGCAGGCCGAGCTCGTCACCTTGGTAGATGTACGCGCCGCCGGGCAGCGCCAACTCCAGGAGCGCGGCGGCCCGGGCCCGGCGCAACCCGAGCGTGAGGTCGGTCGGTACGACGCCGGCGCCCGCGAGAGCGTCCTTGTGGTCACGCCCGTACCGGGTGCGGTGCCGGATCGTGTCGTGGTTGCTCAGCACCCAGGTTGCGGGCGCACCGACCGCCCACAGGTTGTCGGTCGTGTGGTCGACGACCTCGCGCAGCTCCGCCGCGTCCCAGGCGGCGCGCAGGGCGTCGAAGTTGAACGCCGAGTGCAGCTCGTTCGGCCGCACGTACTGCGCCAGTCGCTCGGCCGGCGACAGCCACGCCTCCGCCACGAAGACCCGGGGGCCCTGCGGCGTATCGGCGTACTCGTCGGCGATCGCGCGCCAGCGCTGGTGGATCGTGTGGACGCCCGGCTGGTCGTAGAACGGGTGGCCGACGTACTTCTCGTGGGTCGGCTCGCCGTTGTGCAGCAGGTCCACGTCCGGCATCGCGGGATCCTTGGCCATCGAGTCGGCGACGTCGATCCGGAACCCGTCGACGCCGCGGTCGAACCAGAACCGCAGGATCGCGTCGAACTCCTCGATCACCTTCGGGTGGTCCCAGTTCCAGTCCGGCTGCGAGATGTCGAACAGGTGCAGGTACCACTGCCCGTCGTCGATCTGCTGCCAGGCGCCGCCGCCGAACGCGGCGGGCCAGTTGGTCGGCGGCAGCCCGCCTTCCTTGCCGTCCCGGAACCAGAACAGGTCGCGCTCGGGCGAGCCCTTGCCGGCCGCCAGCGCGGCCTTGAACCACGGGTGCTCCCAGGAGCAGTGGTTCGGCACCAGGTCGATCAGGATCCGCAGGCCGAGGGCGTGCGCCTCGGCGATCAGCGCGTCGGCGTCCGCGAGCGTGCCGAAGTCCGGGTTGATGTCGCGGTAGTCGGCGACGTCGTACCCGCCGTCGAGCAGCGGGGACGGGTACCACGGGCTGATCCAGATCGCGTCGACGCCGAGATCGGCGAGGTACGGCAGCCGGGCGCGGATGCCGTTCACGTCGCCGGTCCCGTCACCGTCCGCATCCGCGAACGAGCGTGGATACACCTGGTAGACGACGGCGCTACGCCACCAGTCGTCAGCTGGTCTGCTGTCACGATCGGTCATGCGCACTAGCGTCGCACGCTGCGGCGAGCCGCTGTGACCGTCGTCTCAGGCAGTACCCCGGCTATTGCTCCCGGCACAAGGGTGGCTAGTGTCAGGAATCCGTACAGGCGAGAGAGGGACCACACTCGTGGATCTGATGGAATTCCAGGCGAAGACGGTCTTCGCCAAGCACGGGGTGCGGACGACCGTGGGTGAGGTCGTCACGACTCCGGAGGAAGCGCGCGCGGCGGCCGAGAAGATCGGCGGCCGGGTGGTCGTGAAGGCCCAGGTCAAGACCGGTGGGCGCGGCAAGGCCGGCGGCGTCAAGCTGGCCTCCAGCCCGGACGAGGCCGAGGAGAAGGCCCGCGAGATCCTCGGGCTGGACATCAAGGGTCACGTCGTCAAGATCCTGAACATCGTCCCGGCCGCGGCGATCGGCGAGGAGTACTACTTCTCGTTCCTGGTCGACCGGGCGAACCGGAACTACCTCTGCATCGCCTCCGCCGCCGGCGGCATGGAGATCGAGGAGGTCGCGCACACCAACCCGGACGCGGTCGCGCAGATCTCGATCGACCCGGCGACCGGTGTCGACGAGGCGAAGGCGCGGGAGATCGCGGAGGCCGCGAAGTACCCGGCCGACGTGCTCGACGCCGTCGTCCCGGAGATCGTCAAGCTGTACGAGGTGTTCATCAGCGAGGACGCGTCGCTGGTCGAGGTGAACCCGCTGGTCAAGCTCGAGGACGGCAACGTCGAGGCGCTGGACGGCAAGGTCACGCTGGACGAGAACGCGGACTTCCGGCACCCCGAGCACGCGGAGTTCGAGGACGTCTCGGCGGCCGACCCGCTGGAGGCGGCGGCCAAGGCCAAGGGCCTGAACTACGTGAAGCTCGACGGGTCCGTCGGCATCATCGGCAACGGCGCGGGTCTGGTCATGTCGACCCTGGACGTCGTCGCGTACGCCGGTGAGGAGTTCGGCGGCCAGAAGCCGGCCAACTTCCTCGACATCGGCGGCGGCGCGTCGGCCGAGGTGATGGCGAACGGCCTGGAGATCATCATCTCCGACCCGCAGGTGGAGAGCGTCTTCGTCAACGTCTTCGGCGGCATCACCGCCTGCGACGCGGTCGCGAACGGCATCGTCCAGGCGTTCGAGCTGCTGGCTTCGCGCGGCGAGGCGGTGACCAAGCCGCTGGTCGTCCGGCTGGACGGCAACAACGCCGAGGAGGGCCGCCGGATCCTCGACGAGGCGGGTCTCGCCGGTCTGGAGCGGGTCGACACGATGGACGGCGCCGCCAAGCGCGCCGCCGAGCTGGCTGCGAAGTAAGGGATCGCCGAACAATGTCTATCTTCCTGACCAAGGACAGCAAGGTCATCGTCCAGGGCATGACCGGCTCCGAGGGCACCAAGCACACCACCCGGATGCTCGCCTCGGGCACCAACATCGTCGGCGGCGTGAACCCGCGCAAGGCGGGCCAGAGCCAGGACTTCGACGGCAAGGCGGTGCCGGTGTTCGGCACCGTTGCCGACGCGGTCAAGGAGACCGGCGCGAACGTGTCGGTCATCTTCGTCCCGCCGAAGTTCACCAAGGACGCCGTGCTGGAGGCCGTCGAGGCCGAGGTGCCGCTGGTCGTGGTGATCACCGAGGGCGTGCCGGTGCACGACACCGCCGCGTTCTTCGCCGCCGCGCAGGCGTCCGGCAAGACCCGGATCATCGGCCCGAACTGCCCCGGCATCATCACCCCGGGTTCGTCGAACGCGGGCATCATTCCCGCCGACATCGCCGGCCAGGGCCGGATCGGTCTGGTGTCGAAGTCCGGCACGCTGACCTACCAGATGATGTACGAGCTGCGCGACTTCGGGTTCTCGACCGCGATCGGGATCGGCGGTGACCCGATCATCGGGACCACGCACATCGACGCGTTGCAGGCGTTCCAGGACGACCCGGACACCGACGCGATCGTGATGATCGGTGAGATCGGCGGCGACGCCGAGGAGCGGGCGGCCGCGTTCATCAAGGAGAACGTGACCAAGCCGGTCGTCGGGTACGTCGCGGGCTTCACCGCGCCGGAGGGCAAGACGATGGGCCACGCGGGCGCGATCGTGTCCGGCTCGTCCGGCACCGCCGCCGCGAAGAAGGAGGCCCTCGAGGCCGTCGGCGTGAAGGTGGGCAAGACGCCGACCGAGACCGCCAACCTGATGCGCGAGATCATGCAGGGCCTGAGCAAGTAAGTTCCCAGGCTGCCGGAGCGGGACCTGCCCAGGTGGGCGGGTCCCGTTCTACTTGTAGGCGGCGGAGCGGTCGACCGCGCGGACCAGCGTCTCGTTGAAGGCCGCGTCGGTGAGGTCCAGACCCTTCAGCACCGGGAACAGCAGGTAGACCGCCCGGTTCCCGGAGCCGGCGATCCCGATCCGGTAGACGAACTTCTTCCCGTCGCCGGTGTCGTAGGTCGCCTTCCAGCTCTTGCCGGTGACCGTGCTGGTCTTCACCGTGCCGGTCGAGTCGACCTTGGCGTTCGACACGTTCTTCTCGCAGGCGTCGACGTTCTTCTTGATCTGGCTGACGAAGTTCGACGCGGCGGTCGCAGTGGCGAACTTGGCGACCGTGTCGTCCATGCCGAACTCGGTCGGCACCTGAGCCTCCGGCGTCACGTACGTGACCGTGCCGTACTTCACCGGCTTGGTCTTCTTGAAGTCGATCTTCTCGCAGCCGGTGCCGGTGCCGGTGCTCGCGGTGGCGCTCACCCACGGCTTGTCGATCTCGTCCAGCAGCGGCAGGTCGACCGACGCCATGAACCCGGGGGTGTCGACGTTCGGCAACAGGGCAGGCTTCGCCAGCGGTGCGCCGGTGCCGCAGCCGCCGGTCTGCGCGCAGATCTTCTTCGCCGCCACGCTCGCGGTGGCCAGCACCGCGTCGGGCCGCGGCGGGGTGGCGGCCGTCGTGTCGTGCTCGACGACCATCGTCGCCTGGCCGGCCAGCGTGACCGCAACGGTCCGGAACTTCGTCTTCGATCCGGGCAGCTGCCCGAAGACCGCGATCACACCCTGCTCACCGACGCCCGATGTCACGTAGCCCGCCGACAGCCGGGTCTGCGGTGTCGTGCACTGGCTCAGCCAGTGGACGATCGTCGTGTAGGTCTTCGCCGCGGTGGCCTTGTCGTTCGAGACGTCGACGTACTGGACCGCGGTGTCCTTGGTGGCCGAGTTCTGCAGGGTGCGGACCCAGGTGCGCAGGCCGGACGGATCCGCGAAGCGCTGCAACTGGCAGGCGAACGCGTTGTCCGGCGCGGAGTCGCCGTCCGCGGTCTTGGTGACCGCCCAGGCGCCGGTCGCGCCGAGCGTCTTCGCGCCCGCGGCGTCCAGCAGCGCCTTGTCGTCGGTCAGGACGTCGGAATTGGACGGCTTGTCGTCCGACGGGCCGCTGCCGGCCTTCGGGCCGGCCTTGTCGTCGCCGCCGAACGCGTTGAGCGCGGCGACACCGCCGCCGCCGACCAGCACCACGACCGCGACCCCTGCGGCGATCGTCTGGTTCCGCTTGCGCGCCTTCTGGCGACGCGCTTCCCGGGCAGCGGCGCGACCGCCGCCGCGTGGTGCACGGTGGGAACCGGCCAAAGCTCGACCTCCTGACTGATTCCACCCGACAGTACCCGGTGAACCCCGGCAGGCCCCACTCAGCTACCACCAGGCGAACGCCGGTGGACCGAGCGTGAGCAAGCGCGCTGAAGTCTCCCACATCCGGCGTGTCAGGACGAGTGCCGTCCGTGCGCGGGGAGACCATGGGAGTCAGATGACCGACATGCTGAGCCGCCCGGGCGCGCGGGACGGCGAAACGAGCGCTGCACAGACGTCGGAGATCGCCGCCCGGACCAAACCCTTGGTCGTGTCGGCCGTGATCTCCGCCGGGGCCTGCCTCCTGACCGGTCTGCTCACCTGCGCCGCGGTCGCCGTGATCGGCTGGCTGGGCGCGACGTTCGGCGGCGCGTCCGGCGCGGTCCGGGCCGGTGCGGCGGCCTGGCTGGTCGCGCACAAGGCCGGGGTCACGATCGGTGCCGGCCGCATCAGCATCGCCCCGCTCGGCCTCACCCTGTTCTTCGCCTGGTGTCTGTACCGCGGAGGCAAGTCGGCGGCCCGTTCCAGCGCCGCCGACCGCACCAGAGACCTGATCTCGCTGGCCGGGGCGTTCGCGCTCGTCTACGGCTTGGGCGGGCTCGTTGTCGCCTTGCTCACAGCGGAGGGCTCACTGAAGGTGTCGCCCTTGTCGGCTTTCCTCGGCGCGTTCTCGCTGGCGCTGGTGGCCGGGCTGGCCGGGATCGTGGTCGAGTCCGGAGCCGGCGAGGACATCGCGGACGCCACCCCGGCCGGCCTGCGGGACGTCGTACCCGCCGCGACGGCCGCCGTGCTGACCGTGATCGCGCTGGCATCTCTGCTGTACGGCGTACTGCTCGCGATCCACTTCTCCCGGGTCACCGGGATGCTCGAGCTGCTGGACGCCGGTGTGATCGGGTCGGTCGTGCTGTTCGCGATCTGCCTGATGCTGGTGCCGAACATGGTGCTGTACGCCGTCGCGTTCCTCGCCGGGCCCGGATTCCAGCTGGGAACCGGTACGACGATCGCGCCGACCGGCGTGGACGTGGGGAACCTGCCGGCGCTCCCGTTGCTGGCCGCGGTGCCGGCCGACGGCGCGACCCCGTCGTACCTGCTGGTGCTGACGGCCGTGGTGCCGCTGGTGGCTGGCGTGATGGCCGGGCTGGTCGTCGTACGGCGTGGGCTCGTGGAGCGGGAGGCGTACGCGCTGGGCTGGGACGCGTTCGCGTTGCGCGGCGCCATGGCGGCGCTGCTCGCCGGGGTCGTCCTGTTCGCGCTGCTCGCGCTGTCGGGCGGGTCGGCCGGTCCCGGGCGGATGTCCGCGGTCGGGGTGCCGGGCGCACTCCCGGCAGCGGGTGTGCTGGCAGCGGGGATGGCGATCGGCGCCGCGATCACGGCCGCCGTGGTCGCGTCCCGCCGACCGGCTGACAGACCGGATGACGGGGAGACCGACGCCGGGCGATAGGCTTCCGGCCGTGACTTCTGCTGCGGACCCCGGTGTGTCTGATCCTGGGCAAGCGCGCCTCGTCGTGCTCCTGTCGGGGTCGGGGTCGAACCTGCAGGCCCTGCTGGACGCCGCCGCCGACCCGGCGTACGGCGCCCAGGTCGTCGCCGTCGGCGCCGACCGGGACGGGATCGCCGGCCTGGACCGCGCCGCGGCCGCCGGGGTGCCGACGTTCGTGCACAAGGTGAAGGAGTACCCGTCGCGGGTCGACTGGGACCGCGCGCTGACCGCCTCGGTCGCGTCGTACAAGCCTGACCTGGTGGTCTCGGCCGGTTTCCTGAAGCTGGTCGGGGACGACTTCCTCGAGGCGTTCGGCGACCGGTACATCAACACCCACAACGCGTTGCTGCCGGCGTTCCCCGGGATCCACGGGCCCCGGGACGCGCTGGAGTACGGCGTGAAGGTCGCCGGGGCGACGCTGTTCTTCGTGGACGGCGGCGTCGACACCGGGCCGATCATCGCGCAGGTCGTCGTCCCGGTCGCGGACGACGACACCGAAGAAACCCTGACCGAGCGGATCAAGGAGGTCGAACGCCGCCAGCTGGTGGAGTGGGTCGGCCGGCTGGTCCGCGACGGCTGGACCATCACCGGACGAAAGGTTCGACTGAAGTGAGCACCGACCGCAGGCCGATCCGCCGGGCGCTGATCAGCGTCTATGACAAAACCGGCCTGGAGGAGCTCGCTGGGGCGCTGCACGCCGCCGGTGTGCAGCTGGTGTCGACCGGGTCCACCGCGGCCCGGATCGCGGCCGCCGGCGTACCGGTGACCAAGGTCGAGGAGCTGACCGGGTTCCCGGAGTGCCTGGACGGCCGGGTCAAGACGCTGCACCCGCTCGTGCACGCCGGGCTGCTCGCCGACCTGCGCAAGCCCGACCACGTCGAGCAGCTGCGGGAGATGCGCGTCGAGCCGTTCGACCTGCTGGTCAGCAACCTGTACCCGTTCAGCGAGACGGTCGCGTCCGGCGCCTCGGTCGACGAGTGCATCGAGCAGATCGACATCGGCGGCCCGTCGATGGTCCGCGGTGCGGCGAAGAACCACGCGAACGTGGCTGTGGTGACGTCCGCTTCGCAGTACCCGTCGTTGCTCGCCGCCTTGGGTGAGGGCGGTTTCTCGCTCGAGGAACGGCAGCGGCTCGCGGCGGCGGCGTTCGTGCACACCGCCGAGTACGACATCGCGGTCGCGTCCTGGATGGGCAACGTGCTCACCGACTCCAGCGAGGGCTCCGGCTTCCCGGCGTGGGTCGGCGCCTCCTGGGACAAGTCCGCCGTCCTGCGGTACGGCGAGAACCCGCACCAGCCGGCCGCGCTGTACCTGAACGGGCGGGGCGGGCTGGCCGCGGCGGAGCAGCTGCACGGCAAGGAGATGTCGTACAACAACTACGTCGACGCCGACGCGGCCCGCCGTACCGCCTACGACTTCAGTGAGCCGGCCGTCGCGATCATCAAGCACGCGAACCCGTGCGGGATCGCCGTCGGCAAGGACATCGCGGAGGCGCACCGGCGCGCCCACGAATGCGACCCGGTGTCGGCGTACGGCGGTGTGATCGCGACGAACCGCCCGGTCTCGGTCGACCTCGCCAAGCAGGTCGCGGAGATCTTCACCGAGGTACTGGTCGCGCCCGCCTTCGAGGACGGTGCCGTCGAGATCCTGCAGGCCAAGAAGAACATCCGGCTGCTCGTCGCGCCGGAGGTCTCCGCGGACGAGACCGTCGAGCTGCGCGCGATCAGCGGCGGCCTGCTGCTGCAGCACCGCGACCGCTTCCAGGCCCCCGGCGACGACCCGTCGTCCTGGACGCTGGCCGCCGGTTCGCCGGCCTCGCCCGATGTCCTGGCCGACCTGGCCTTCGCATGGAAGGCCTGCCGCGCCGTCAAGTCCAACGCCATCCTCCTCGCCGCCGACGGCGCCTCGGTCGGCGTCGGCATGGGCCAGGTCAACCGCGTCGACTCCTGCCGCCTGGCCGTCTCCCGCGCCGGCGACCGCGCCACCGGCTCCGTCGCCGCCTCCGACGCCTTCTTCCCCTTCCCCGACGGCCTCGAGGTCCTCATCGAAGGCGGCGTCAAGGCAGTAGTCCAGCCCGGCGGCTCCATCCGAGACGAAGCCGCCATCGAAGCCGCCACCAAGGCCGGCATCACCATGTACTTCACCGGAACCCGCCACTTCTTCCACTAACAACCAGCCCCGCGCGCTACGCGGCCGTTATCCGTCACTCCGCTCCTCCCCACGGCCGCTACGCGCGCTACCCACCCACCCCCGACTTAGCGCCGCACTTCTAGTTGCCGGCTCCCGCCGCCGTGCTGCGGGCTGCCGCCCGCGGGTGACTGCGGGCTGTCTTGAGATGGGCCGGATGCGACGGCTGGGACCGTGTGGTGGTGTGACGCCCCCGCGTGCTACGCGGCCGTTATCCGTCGCTCCGCTCGTCCCCACGGCCGCTACGCGCGCTACCCGCCCACCCCCGGCTTAGCGCCGTACTTCTAGTTGCCGGCTCCCGCCGCCGTGTTGCGGGCTGCCGCCCGCGGGTGACTGCGGGCTGTCGTGGGGTGGGCCGGATGTGCCGGCTGGGACCGTGTGGTGGTGTGAAGCCCCCGCGTGCTACGCGGCCGTTACTCGTCGCTCCGCTCCTCACCACGGCCGCTACGCGCGCTACCCACCCACCCCCGGCTTGGCGCCGGAGCATCAGCTTCCGGCTGGCGCCGGGGAGTTGCCGGCTGCCGCCGGCGTTCTGCGGCGGGCGCCGCCGAGTTGCGGGCTGTCGCCGGCGCCCTGCGGCGGGCGCCGCGGAGTTGCGGGCTGCCGCCCGCGGGTGACTGCGGCCTGTCTTGAGATGGGCCGGATGCGACGGCCGGGATCGTGTCGTGGTGTGAGGCCCCGGCCACGCCGTACCGCTGGCGTGCTACGGGGCCGTCCCTCGTCGCTCTGCTCCACGGTCGCTACGCGCGCTCCCCACCCACCCCCGGCTGAGCGCCGGAGCATCCTTTCCGGCTGCTGCCCGTCAGCTGCGGCTGCCGCCGGTGCGTTGCGACTGGTGCCATGGTGAGCGGGCCGCCGCCCGCGAGTTGCTCCCGGCTGTGCTACGGGCTGCCCCATGGGTGATTGTCGGCTGTGCTGCGGCGGCGGGCTGGAGTGTGGTGTGAGCCGCGGCGTGCTGCACTGCGGTTCCTTCGTCGCTAACCGCTCCCACCTCGGCTCAGCGCCGCAGACGCTTGAGGTGCATGCCCTTGTTGCGGGCTACTTTGTGAACATGCGGAAGCTGGGGGCTTTGGTGGTCGGGGTGCTGCTGCTCGGGGGTTGTGGGAGCGAGGCGGCGCCGGAAAGCGGGCGTACGCCGTCTGTCTCGCTCGGGCTGCGGGCGATTGAGTCGTCCAGGACACCGCCGGGCTCGGCGCCGACGCCTGGAGCTACACGACCCATGCCCTACCCGACGACGCCTCTGCCGCAGCGGCCGGAGTTGCCCAAGGCGGCGTACCAGCGGATCAGTGTGGCGCGGCTGCAGGCACCTGACGTTGCGCTGCGCGCGCCTCGGCCGGGCTATGCGCAGGTGATCTTCGCGTGCTCGTACGAGGAGTGGAGCGGGCAGTACGAGTACGACGTGCAGACGAACAACAACCCGCCGGGGCGCCATCTGGCCGGCGACGAGCGTGGAGATCAGCTGAACGCGGTCGCAGCCAGCGAGGTTGGACGCGCGCTCGGTTCGCCGGCGGATCCGTTGTCCGACGACTGGATGGCGAGGTCCTACACGGAGGACTCGTGGCCGCAGCGGGAGCTTGTCACGGCGTACGAGGTCAAGCGCATCAACCTCACCCGCGCGAAGGTCGTTGCCGCGCGCAACGCGTACGCCAAGGCGTGCTCGGTCAAGTACACCTCGCCTCTGCTGGACGCTGTGCGGGTCAGCGTGTATGCGCCCTGGGCGTGGAAGATCTGAAAGTCCGCCGGTAAGACACCTGGTGGCCGTGGTCGCGAGTTGTGGTGGTGAGGGTCCAGCCGTTCTTGGTGTAGAAGTTCTGGGCCTGGGGGTAGTTGGCCAGGGTCCAGAGGATCGCTTCGTCGTATTGGGCGGAGAGCTCCTCGGTGGCTTTGTGGATGAGGGCGGTGCCGACGCCCTGGCGCCAGTACGGGACGTCGACCGTGATCGTGTCGAGTTCGCCGAGCTCGGGGTCGATCGGGTCGCGGCTCGGGCCGATGCCGACGAAGCCGGCGATGGTGCCGTCGAGCTCGGCGACCCACCAGTTGCCGCCGGCAAGAGTCTCCGACCAGCGCGCGACCCGCCCGTCGTCCAGCACCGCCGTCGGCATCAGGTCGCCGAACCCCGCGTTCCACGCGTCGACGTACATCCGGGCGACCTCGGGACCGTCGTCGCGGACGGCGGGGCGGATGGTCAGCATCTGCCTGAGTATGCCGCAAAGTGGCCGGCGCCGGGCTTCATTCGGTGGTGAGGAGTTGGAGGCCTGTCGCGGGGAAGGAGGTTGGCTGGACGACGGCTGCGTAGACAGGTGGCTGGTGCAGCCGAGGGGCCGCCGGGATGGTCAGCCTTCCGCCCAACCGAAGCAGCGGCGCCTCGACCACACTGGCTTGATCAGTTAGGGATGATCAGGCCGAGGACGGCGATGGCGGTGGCGGTGAGGGTCAGGAAGGTGGTGTCGAACATGCGGCTGCGGACGTGCAGGAGGCCGGCCGTGGTGTCGGTGAGGGTGGCTCGGAGGACGGCGGCCAGGGCTACGGCGCCGGCGAAGACGAGGACGCCGTTGCGCCAGTCGTAGAACCAGAGCACGACCAGGCCGGTGAGGGCGACCAGGAGCGTCAACGCCAGCGGCCACTGGCTGCGGCGTTGGGCCTCGCCCGCCATCAGCACGCCGTACCTGTCTCGGCGCTCCGCCGTGCGCCGGCGGTCACTGCGCGAGGCTCGCTTCGGCGGCCTCGACGACGTTGGTGAGCAGCATCGCGCGCGTCATCGGGCCGATACCGCCGGGCATCGGCGCGATCCAGGCGGCCTGCTCGCGGGCGGCGTCCTCGATGTCGCCGACGATCTTGCCCTCGGCGTTGCGGCTGGTGCCGACGTCGAGGAGGACCGCGCCCGGCTTCACCATGTCAGCGGTGATCAGGCCGGCCGAACCGGCGGCGGCGATCACGATGTCGCCGGTGCGTACGACGGCGGCGAGGTCCTTCGTGCCGGTGTGGCACTGGGTCACGGTCGCGTTCTCGCTGCGCCGGGTGAACAGCAGCCCCATCGGCCGGCCCGCGGTCACGCCGCGGCCGACGACCACCACGTGCGCGCCGGCGATCGGTACGTCGTACCGGCGAAGGATCTCCACGCAGCCCTTCGGGGTGCACGGCAGCGGGCCGTCCTGGCCGAGGACGAGCTTGCCGAGGCTGACCGGGTGCAGGCCGTCGGCGTCCTTGGCGGGGTCGATCAGGCCGAGGATCGTGTTCGTGTCGACGTGCTTGGGGAGCGGGAGCTGGACGATGAAGCCGGTGCAGTCCGGGTTCTCGTTGAGCTCCTGGACCTTGGCGGCGATCTCGTCCTGGGTCGCGGTCGCCGGCAGCTCGACCTGGATCGAGGAGATCCCGACCGCCGCGCAGTCGCGGTGCTTGCCCGCCACGTACGCCCGGCTGCCCGGGTCGTCGCCGACCAGGATCGTGCCGAGCCCGGGCACCACGCCCTGCTCGGCGAGCTTCGCGACCCGGACCTTCAGCTCGTCCTTGATCTCTGCCGCCGTTGCCTTACCGTCCAGAATCTGCGCCGTCACGACTCCAGAGTCTGCCACGCGCGCCGGCCCGAGTCGCATCCGGATCGCCTTCACGGGGAGGTTGGGCTTCGGTGCGCTTGGTGAGCGGACGTGCATCACTCACCAAGCGCGCCGCAGGTGTGTGCGGTCAGCCTGACGTTGGTCGGGCGCGTGGGCATTCGGGAGGTTGGTGGGTGATGGAGGTCCGCCTGGTCAGCTCGTCAGCGTGTACACGGTGGTGTTGCCGACGGTGCTTGCCGTGTAGTTGGCCTCGACCCAGGACTGGATCTCGCTCGCGGCGGACGATCCGCCGGCTCGGCCGCCTTGGCCGCCTGCGATGTAGTACGAGATCTTGCCCTCGGCTACCCATTGCTGGAACTGGGAGAGGGTAGGCGCGTCGTCGGTGCCGCTGAAGCCGCCGATGGCGATGACGGCCTTGCCGGTGGCGAGCTCGAGGGATGCGGCCGACTGGGACCCGCTGGTTGCGGCGGCCCAGGTCGTGGTCGTCTTCGACAGCAGAGCCGTCAGCTCACTGCTCGCCGAAGCATCCCCACCCATTCCACCCGGCACCCCACCCGGGCCCGAAAACCCGGACGAATCGGACGAGGCGGCGGTGCCGGCGGTGCCGGACGACCCGGCGGTGCCGGCGGTGCCGGACGCGCCGGAGGAGGCGGCTGCGCCGGAGGTGCCGGAGGACCCGGCGGTGCCGGAGGTGCCGGAGGTGCCGGAGGACCCGGCGGTGCCGGCGGTGCCGGACGCGCCGGAGGAGGCGGCTGTGCCGGAGGACCCGGCGGTGCCGGCGGTGCCGGCGGTGCCGGACGCGCCGGACGCGCCGGAGGAGGCGGCGGTGCCGGACGAGCCGGACGAGCCGGCGGTGCCAGACGACCCGGACGACCCGGACGACCCGGAGGTGTTGGAGGTGGCGGACGACCCGGCGGTGCCGGAAGTGTCGGTGGTGTCGGTGGAGCCGGTGGAGCTGTTGGTTGGGGGTTGGGGGTCTGTGGGTGCAGTGCTGCGGGCGGCCATTCGGCCGGGCATCGCGCTGGTGGTTGGGCCGGATGTTGGGATGGAGCCGTTGTGGGTTTGTGAAGCGGTGGACGCGGCGTACGCCGTGCTGCCGAGGCCTAGTGACACAGTGGCGGCGAGGATCGCCGCAGGAAGGGTGCGTTGGATTCGGCGGCCAGTGAGCAGTAGGGCGGCTGCGACGGCGCCTACCACGACAACCACGTACTTGGCCCACGGAGCGAAGTCGGGTGTCCGGGTCAGCAGCACGTAGTCCCACGCCGCCGTCGACGCGACCATTGCTGCCAGCAACCACCGGTGCCGCCGCCCGAGCCACGCGCCGAGCGCCACCAGCGCGGCGATCGCGGGAGCGAGTGCGACCGCGTAGTACGGATGCACCGTCCCGCTCATGAAGCTGAACACCCCGGCCGTGACCAGCAGCCACCCACCCCAGAGCACCAGCCCAGCACGCATCAGGTCGGTGCGCGGCGCCCGCCGGGTCACCCACAGCCCGCCCGCCAGCGCGATCAACGCGGCCGGCAGCAACCACGAGATCTCGGCCCCGAAGGCATCACCGAACATCCGCGTGATCCCCGGACTCCCACCAAAACCAGTACTCCCGCCACCACCGCCACCGTTCCCGGCCCCGCCCAGCAGCCGCCCCAGCCCGTTGTACCCCAGCGCCAGCTCCAGCAGCGAGTTGTTGGTCGACCCACCGATGTACGGCCGGCTCGACGCCGGCCACAACTCCACCAGCGCGACATACCACCCGGCACTCGCGACCACCGCACCCAACGCCGCAACAAGATGCAGCAACCGCCGCCGAAACGACGTCGGCGCCGCGATCAGATAAGCCAGCCCGAACCCCGGCAACACCAGGAACGCCTGCCCCATCTTGGTCAGAAACGCGAACCCGACCGCCACCCCGGCGAGCATCAACCACCGAGCAGACGCACGCTCCAACGCTCGTACGACGAAGTACGCCGCGGTCACCATCAGCAGCACCAGCAACGCGTCCGGGTTGTTGAAGCGGAACATCAGTACGGCGACCGGCGTCAAAGCCAGCGCACTCCCCGCGACCAGTCCCGCGACCGGCCCGGCGACCCGCTTGACCGTCAGGTACAACAGCCCGACCGCCGCGATCCCCATGAACGCCTGCGGCGCGAGCACGGTGAAGCTGTTGAACCCGAACACCCGCGCGAACGCCGTCGCCACCCACAGCGCGCCCGGCGGCTTGTCGACCGTGATCGCGTTCCCCGCGTCGAGCGACCCGAACAGCCAGGCCTTCCAGCTCTGCGTGCCGGCGAGTTCCGCGGCGGCGTAGAAGCTGTTCCCGTACCCGGACGCGGTGAGGTTCCACAGGTAGAGGAACGCCGTACCGACGAGCATCACCAGCGCGGCCGGCCGGATGTACGCCGCCTGCGCGGCCGGCCCGCGCATCAGTCGCCGCAGCCTGCCGGGCGGGGGCGGACCCGCGGCGGGTGGTTCGGCGGTACGAGCGGGTCGGTCGAGCAGCGTGGTCATGATCGTCTCCAGGTCGGCGTACGGCTTCCACTGGTGACGATGGCAACTGGGTCTTCGGCCGCCCTGGACGGCGGCTGGGAGCTCACTGGGAGCCGGGAATGCGCGGGCTCTTGCCCCTGTTCGAGGAGATAGTTTATTCTTGAACTACCGACCAGCGAGGAGCACATCATGCCCGCCGTGACCGTCAGCGACATCACCGTCCTGCCCCGCATCAGCGAGCAGGACCCGGCCGTGGTGCGGGAGCGCGCCGTGAAGTCGGTGACGTCCGCGCCGAGCGGCTACGAGGGCGAGGGCTTCCCAGTCCGGCGGGCCTTCGCGGGCGTGGACCTGCGCGACCTGGACCCGTTCATCCACATGGACCAGATGGGCGAGGTCGAGTACGCGCCGGGTGAGCCGAAGGGCACACCGTGGCACCCGCACCGCGGCTTCGAGACCGTCACCTACATGCTCGACGGGATCATGGAGCACCAGGACTCCACCGGCGGTGGCGGCGTGATCTCCAACGGTGACACGCAGTGGATGACGGCCGGCAGCGGCCTGCTGCACATCGAGACGCCGCCGGAGCACCTGGTGGTGAGCGGCGGCCTGTTCCACGGCATCCAGCTCTGGGTGAACCTGCCGAAGGCGCTCAAGTGGGCCCCGCCGCGCTACCAGGACATCCGCGGCGGCGACTCCGCCCTGCTGTCCACGCCCGACGGCGGTTCGCTGATCCGGGTCATCGCCGGCTCGGTCGACGGCCACAACGGCCCGGGTTCGACCCACACCCCGATCACGCTGGTGCACGCGACGGTCAGCCCCGGCGCGGAGATGGTGCTTCCGTGGCAGCCGGACTACAACGCTCTCGTCTACGTGCTGGCAGGCCAGGGCACGGTCGGGTCCGAGCGCCGCCCGATCCGCAAGGGTCAACTGGCGGTCTTCGGTCCCGGCGACACCATCCGTACGGCGGCGAGCACGTCGCAGCCGCAGGCGGAGCCGAACCTCGACGTCCTGGTGATCGGCGGCCGCCCGATCCGGGAGCCGATCGCGATGGCCGGGCCGTTCGTGATGAACACCCGCGCCGAGGTCATCCAGGCCTTCGAGGACTTCCAGGCGGGCAAGCTCGGCACCATCCCCGCGGTCCACGGCGCCCCGACCGAACTGCGCAGTACCGAATAGTTGCTCTGGACACCCGGAATCTCCGGATCTACCTTCACAGCAAGGGGATTCGGGGATGCAGGGGACATCATGTCCAGATTCAGGAAGCTTGTGCTCGTCGTGTCCGCGGTGGCACTGACGGGAGTCTGCGCACCGGCGAAGGAGCGGTCTTCGTCGTCGCCACGGTCACCAATGCGCTCTTCCGGGTGCCGAGGGGGACGGTCATCGGCTCGCGCTGGGCAACGCCCGCTTCGACCTCGGCTTCCCGCCACCGCTCGGACCCGGTGCGCTACCTGGCACGGACTTCGACGTGGTCCGGCTCGGCAAGCCCTGATCAGCCTTCGGGGTAGAACAGGAACAGCGTGCAGCCCTGCGCGGACTGCGGGACGTGGGACGACCCGGCCGGAGCGTGGATGAAGGAGCCGGCCGGGTAGTCGCGGGTGCCGTCGTTGAAGACGCCGTCGACGACGAAGACCTCCTCGGGGCCGGGGTCGTGGACGTCGATACCTTCCCAGCGTGAGCCTGGCTCCATCTGCAGGACGAACGCCTTGGCGACCGTCCCGGACCAGAGCGAGCGCAATCTGATGCCCGGGAAGAGTTCGCGGACCGGTGCGTCGTCGACGGACGCCCATTCGTAGGTCTCCATACGTCCGATCCTGGCGGTGTGCACAGGTTTGTCCCCAGTGTCTGGATAGTCCTGGTGAGGTACTTTTCTGCCATGCACCGTGTCCTCGCGCTGGTGACCGCGCCGCAGGCGAGTTTCGAGCTCGGGTGTGCGGCCGCGGTCTTTCGCGACGCGCCGTACCGGTTCGGCGTGTGCACCGAGGAGCCGGGCAACATCCGCACCACCGAGGGTTTCGACATGGTGGTCACATCCGGGCTGCGCGCTCTCGACCGGGCCGGCACAATCGTCGTGCCGGGCTGGTTGCCGGTCAACCGCGAGCCGACGCCCGCGGTCGTCCGCGCACTCACCCGGGCCCATCGGCGCGGGGCCCGGCTGGTCAGCATCTGCTCGGGGGCGTACCTGCTCGCCGCGACCGGGCTGCTCGACGGGCGCCGCGTGGCGACACATTGGCGGTACGCCGAGGAGCTGCAGCGCCGATTCCCCGCCGTGCACGTGGATGCGGATGTGCTGTACATCGACCACGGCGACATCGCGTCGAGTGGCGGGTCGGGGACGGGGATCGACCTCTGCCTGCATCTGGTACGGCGGGATCAGGGCGCGGCGTATGCGGCCCGGGTCGCGGGGCGGATGGTGATGCCGCCGCATCGCGAAGGCGGTCAGACGCAGTACCGCTCCGCGAGCCCGGAACCGAAGGCGGGCGGCGAGTCGTTGGGCGAACTCCTGGCGTGGGCAGGGGAGCGGTTGGGGGAGCCGATCACGGTCGACGACCTGGCCCGGCGCGGAAACGTGTCGGCGCGGACCTTGGCTCGCCGGTTCGAGCAGCAGCTGGGGATGGCGCCGGGGCAGTGGCTGCTGGCCCAGCGGGTCGCCAGAACACGTGTTCTGCTGGAGGAAACGGACCTTTCCGTCGAGGCTATCGCCGCCCGGGTCGGCCTCTCGTCCGCGACCAACCTGCGCAGACGATTCCGCGCCGCGCTGCACACCACCCCGAGCGCCTACCGGCGGGCCTATCAGGGAATGTAGTCACCGGTGTCGTCGAGCGTGATGTAGTGCTCGAGGCGCGCGTCGTCCGGGTCGGCGCCGTACAGTTCGACGAAGCGCCGGGCGGCGGGCAGGCCGCCGTACTGCGGGTTGAGGCCGCCGCGGAGGCTCTTGAACATGAGCGCGAGGTCCAGGTAGCGGTCGCCGGTCCCGAGCCGGCTGAGGTCGAGGACGCCGGCGAAGCGGAGCGTGACCGGGTCGATGAAGACGTTCGGTGCCGCGTAATCCCCGTGCGTCACGGCGGAACCCGCGCCGGGGAACGGGGACGGGAACGGGCAGCCCGAGAGCTCGTCGAGATCACGAAGGCCTTCGGCCAGCGCGGCCAGGACCGCGGGACGGTCCGCTGCGGGCCAGTTCTGTGAGGCGTCCCGGCCGGCGAGCTCCGTGGTCAGCAGCCAGTTGTTGCCGCGGTCAACGATCCGTGGGCAGAGGAATCCGGTCGACGCGAGCCAGGACAGCCGGTCGGCCTCGAGATCGACACCTGCTCCGGCCTTGTAATACAGGCGTTCCCGGCCTTGGCTGAGCCTGACGACGGTCGCGCCGGAGAAACCGACGTGGACCGGTTCGGCGTGATCGGCGCCGAACCGGTCCTGGAGAGCAGAGAGATCCACTCAGCGAAGGTTACGGTGCAACGCCGAGATCAGCTCCCCCTTTTCGGTGTCGCCGTCGAGCGACCAGATCATCGCCCCACCCAGGTCGCGGTGCGAGATGTACTGCGCCTTGCGCTTCATCTCGACCGGATCGTCCCAGGTCCAGAACGTCGTACCGTCGAACAGCCAGGCGAACCCGGCACGGTTGTCGCGGTAGACGGTGTAGTTGGCCAGCTGTGCCTTCAGGTAGCGGTAGTCCTCGGTACCGGCGTCGAACGTCGACGGCGCCGGACCGGTCGACGGCTGGAACAGGCCGTGGTTCTGGTCGGTCACACCGGTCCAGCCGTGCGAGTAGAACGGCACGCCCATCACCAGCTTGCTCCGCGGCGCGCCGCGGGACAGGTATGCGTCGATCGTCACCTGCGAGCTGAACTCGGGTGTGGTCGGATCACCGGCCGGACCGTCGATCGCGGACTGCTGATTGGTGGTCGTCTCCCACGGGCCGTGGTAGTCGTAGCCCTGCGTCGTACCGAACGTCAGGTCCTTGAACAGCTGCCGGACTTCGAAGCCGCGGTCGATCATCGCCGGGTTCGCGGGCAGGAACGCGGTCAGGTCGTGCCGGCCCGGGAGCCGGTCGAGCTGCTTGCGGTACTCGTGCACCAGCGCGGTGAAGTTCTGCTTGTCCTCCGGCCGGATCACGTTGCCCGGGTTGCCCTCGCTGGCCGGCCACTCCCAGTCCAGGTCGATGCCGTCGAAGATCCCCTTCGCGGCGCCGGCGGGCAGACCGGGCAGATTGCCCTTCACCCACAGGTCCAGACACGACTTCACGTGGGCGGCTCGTGAGGCCGGCGTGAGCGCCGCGTCGGAGAAGTGCGCCGAGCCGGTCCAGCCGCCGAGCGAGATGCTGATCCGGAGCTTCGGGTACTTCTGCTTGAGTTGCCTGAGCTGGTTGAGATTGCCGTTGAGCACCTGTCCGGGCTCGTCGGCCTTGCCGTTCACACTCTGCTCGGCGGTGAACGGCCGCTGGTAGTCGGCCCACGGGTCGCTGCTGTAACAGTTCCCCTGGGCGTCGACGAAGCCGAACGCGTAGTTGATCTGGGTCAGCCGGGCGGCGGACCCGTTCTTCACCAGATCGCTGACCAGGAAGTTCCGGCCGTACCCACTCCAGTTGGTGTAGTAGCCCACCACTCGCTTGTCGCTGCCGTGTGCTTCGGCAGGCACGGCGACAGTCGTTGGAACGACCATCGCGGCTGCCGCCAGCAGCCCCACACTCCGACGCCTCATAACACCCCCATCGGACGGTTCCTGCGGCCACAGTAGGACCACCACCCGACTTAGGCAATGACTCTGCGAAAACTAGAATGCCGGTATGACGACTGTTGCCGGCGATCTCGCGCCGTCCGGGGCACTGCGGGCCTCGATCAATCTGGGGAATCCGGTGCTGGCGCAGGGCACGGCGGAGGCGCCGGCCGGCGTGACCGTCGACATCGCGCGGGAGCTGGCCGCGCGGCTGGAGCTGCCGTTGGAGCTGGTCTGCTTCGACGCGGCGCGGAAGTCGTTCGAGGCGATGACGACCGGCCGGGCGGATCTCTGCTTCCTCGCGATCGACCCGGCGCGCGCGACCGAGGTCGCCTTCACCGCGCCGTACGTCGTGATCGAGGGCGTGTACGCCGTACCGCGGGAGTCCGCGCTGACGACGGTCGCCGAGGTCGACGCGCCGGGGGTGCGGATCGGCGTGAAGCAAGGCTCGGCGTATGACCTGTACCTGACGAGGTCGTTGCAGCAGGCCACGGTCGTCCGGGGCGCGGAGGGCGTCGACGTGTTCCGCGCCGAGGGGCTGGAGGCGGCGGCCGGCATCCGTCAGCCGATCACCCGGTATGTCGCCGGGAATCCGGACCTGCGCCTCATCGACGAGCGCTTCATGCAGATTCAGCAGGCCGTCGGCACTGCGAAGTCGAAGCGCCCGGAGACCGTTGCCTACCTCCACGACCTGATCGAGGACCTCAAGTCCTCGGGTTTCGTCGCCGCGTCTCTGGCTGCCTCCGGCCAGGCCGACGCCACCGTTGCCCCCTAGCCTGACTCCGCCTGCCTTTACGGGCAGTGACGAGGCAACAACCTGCCGTGGCAGGAGGTTCGGGCAACTATTCGGTAGGGTCCGGACATCTATCGGTGAGTGGCCGCGTGACTCCGCTGTGTAAGTGGTCTGGTGCGGTCACCGTGAGGACAACCGATTCGGGAGGGACTCATCGTGGGATCCACACCACGATCGAGGCGCTTCGGCATTGCCGCCGTCGCCTCGATCGTCGCCTTCGGGCTCGTCGTACCGAACCAAGCCATCGCAGGCACACCACCGTCTGCCGAAGAGCCGGCGACCAAGGACCAGAGCGTCACGCTGATCACCGGTGACCGCGTCACGCTGCGCGGCGGGGATCCCGCCCGCGCCTCGATCCGGCCCGGCGACGGCCGTACCGGCGTCGCGTTCAACTCGTACCGCTCGAAGGGCCACCTGTACGTCGTACCGTCCGACGTCGGCGCCCGCGTGGCCGGCGGCAAGCTCGACAGCCGGCTGTTCGACGTGACCGCGCTGATCAAGGACGGGTACGGCGACAGGCTGCCGCTGATCATCACGTACACCGGTAAGGCGCGCAGCGCCGTGCCAGGCGCGACCGTCAAGCGTCAACTGCCCGTCATCAACGGCGCCGCACTGACCGCGAGCAAGGAATCCAAGGTCCTGAGCCAGCCGGGGATCGACAAGGTCTGGCTCGACGGCAAGCGCAAGGTCACGCTGGACCAGTCGGTCCCGCAGATCGGTGCGCCGACCGCCTGGCAGGCCGGCTACACCGGCAAGGGCATCCCGGTCGCGGTCCTGGACACCGGTATCGACAAGTCGCACCCGGACCTCGCCACCCAGGTGGCCGGCGGCAAGAACTTCACCGAGTCGCCCGACGGTGACCACTTCGGTCACGGCACCCACGTCGCCTCGACGATCGCCGGTACGGCGGCCGCGTCGAGCGGCAAGTACAAGGGCGTCGCGCCGGACGCGAAGCTGTACGACGGCAAGGTCTGCGACGACTTCGGCGGCTGCCAGGACTCCGCGATCCTGGCCGGGATGGAGTGGGCCGCGACCGAGGTGAAGGCGAAGGTCGTCAACCTCAGCCTCGGCGGCACCGACACCCCGGGCATCGACCCGCTCGAGGAGGCCGTGAACAGGCTGACCGCACGGACCGGCACCCTGTTCGTGATTGCCGCCGGCAACGACGGCCCGACGGAGCGGACCGTCGGTTCGCCGGGTAGCGCGGATTCCGCGCTCACCGTCGGCGCGGTCGACAAGCAGAACCAGTTGGCGGAGTTCTCCAGCCGCGGCCCGCGCGTCGGCGACGGCGCCGTGAAGCCGGACATCAGTGCGCCCGGTGTTTCGATCGTGGCCGCGAAGGCGAAAGACTCGATCATCGGCGAGCCGGTGGGCGACGACTACCTGCGCCTCGACGGGACGTCGATGGCGACGCCGCACGTCGCCGGGTCCGCCGCGATCCTCGCCCAGGAGCACCCGAACTGGAAGGCCGCCGAGCTCAAGGGCGCGCTGATGGGAGCGGCCGAGCCGGCCGCGGACCAGACCGCGTTCGAGCAGGGCGCCGGCCGGGTAGATGTTGCCAAGGGCATCAAGCAGACCGTGATCGCCGAGCCGGGCAACGTCTCGTTCGGTACCGCGGTGTGGCCGCACGACGACGACGCGCCGGTGACCAGGATCGTGACGTACCGCAACCTCGGCGCCCAGCCGGTGACCCTGGACCTGGCCGCGTCGCTGAACGGTCCGGACGGCGCCGCGGCCCCGGCCGGGGCGCTGAAGCTCAGCGCCACCACGGTCACGGTTCCCGCGGGCGGGACGGCCACGGTCCAGGCGACCTCGAACACCAAGCACAGCGGACCGGACGGGTTGTACTCCGGCCGGCTGACCGCGACCGCCGGCGGCATCGGCGTGACGTCGGCGATCGGCGTCGAGAAGGAGAAGGAGAGCTACACGCTCACCGTGAAGTCGGTCGGTCCGGACGGCAAGCCGGCTCCGTTCGACGGCGTGCTGAGCGCGATCGACCGGAACCTGTTCCAGTTCCTCGGCGACGGCAGCGACACGCTCGAGCTGCGGCTGCTGAAGGGCGAGTACCTGGTACAGAACAGCCAGTACGTCGAGCAGCCGGACGGCAACTTCGTCAGCTACGCCCTGGTGCAGCCCTCGATCAAGCTGACCAAGGACACCACGGTGGTCTTCGACGCGCGGACGGCGAAGCTGGTCAAGGTGACCGTGCCGCAGGCCGGTGCGGAGGCCGCGCTCGCCGACGTCGGGTTCGACCGCCTGTCCCCGGACGGCGCGTACGGCCTGAGCTACTCGGGCCTGTCGTTCGGATTCGGTCCGATGTACACCGCGCAGGTCGGGTCCGAGGTGTTCCCGCTCGAACAGTTCACCGGCCATGTCGCGTCGCAGTGGGCGAAGCCGGACGCGAACGGGTCGTTCGACGACTCGCCGTACTTCGTGGGTCAACTCGACACGTTCCCGGGACGGTACCCGACCGGCTTCGTGCGCGCCGTCAAGGCGCAGGAACAGGCCGTGGTCCGGCAGACCGTCAACGCCACCAGCGACCGGGCGCACGAGCGGGTCGTGATGGGGATCGGGCCGGGGATGCGCGGCGCCTGGTCGACCGTGCTCACCTACGGCAAGGCCCCGCTGACCACGACGGTGTACGCCGACGGCAAGCCGGCCACCTGGCAGACGGAGATCGACGAGATCGTCCCGAGCCCGGATCCGGAGGACCCGTTCCCGCAGACGATCAGCCAGCTGACGTCGCCGTCGAAGGAGTACCGGGCCGGCAGGTCGTACGACGAGCGGTTCAACGCGGCCGCCTTCACGATCGCGCCGGGCGAGGCGTTCCGGACCGGCGACGACCTGCTCGCGTCCGTGTACGGCGTCGGTGACGCGGACGGGAACGGCGGGTTCATCGCCACCGACTCGGCGTCCAGCAAGCTGATCCGGGACGGCAAGGTCGTCGCCGAGTCGCCGTACTTCGGGTACGTCGAGGCGACCGGGCTGCCGGCTGCGAGGACGAAATACACGCTGGAGGCGACACAGACGCAGTCGCAGAGCCCGTTCGCGACGCGGACCGACCTGCGCTGGACGTTCAGCTCGGCGACCACTGCGGAGCGGACCGAACTGCCGCTGCTGGGGATCCGCTACCAACCGACCGTCGACGATCACAACGTGGCCGGGCGCAGGCCGGTGACCGTTCTGCCGGTCGTGCTGGACGCACAGGCCGGTCAGCAACTGCCGGCGATTCGGAAGCTGACCGTCCAGGTGTCGGGTGACGACGGCAAGACCTGGCAGGACGCCGCGGTCGCGCCGATCGGCCACGGCCGGTACAAGGCGATCTTCAAGACGCCGGCCGGTCAGTTCGTCTCGTTGCGGTCGCACCTGGTCGACGGCGCCGGCAACCTAACGGACCTGACCGTAATCAGGTCGTACCGAATGAACTGATGCAACCCTGAAGGTCGGTCGGGGCGTTTAGCAGGTGCGCAGACAACCGACTTTTGGGGTGAGGCTGTGAGTTCGAGATCCATGCGCAGAGGAACGCCCGCGATCGCCGTCCTGGCGGTCGCGGGCCTTGCTGTCGGGGCCGTGACACCGGCTCAGGCGGAACCGGCAGCGCCACTGGCACCCGCGGCACAGGCGGCCGCCGGTGGCAAGAACGTCAGCGTCACACTGATCACCGGCGACCGGGTGCTGCTGCCCGGTGGCGATGTCTCCAAGCTGAGCGTCGAGCCGGGCTCCGGCCGGGAGAACGTCCGCTTCGTCAAGCAGCGGTTCCGCGGGCACGCGTACGTGATCCCGGCCGACGTCAGCAAGGACGTCGGCAGCGGCCGGATCGACCGCCGGCTGTTCGACGTCGCCGAGCTGGTGAAGAACGGGTACGACGACGCGTCGACGAGCACGATCCCGGTGCTCACGACGTACGCCGGGAACGCCGCCGCGAAGCGTGCCGTGCCGGCCGGCGCGAAGGTCACGCGGCAGCTGCCGTCGATCAGTGGCACGGCGATGAAGGTCACCAAGAGCAGTGCGAAGAACTTCATCGGAACCGCCGGCTTCAGCAAGCTGTGGCTGGACGGCAAGCGCAAGGTACTGCTGGACCAGTCGGTGCCGCAGATCGGCGGACCGGTCGCCTGGCAGGCCGGATACACCGGCAAGGGCGTGTCCGTCGCGGTCCTCGACACCGGGGTGGACGCGACGCATCCCGATCTCGCACCGCAGATCGCCGGCGCGAAGAACTTCACCACTGAGTCCGCCGACGACGTGGTCGGACACGGCACGCATGTCGCGTCGACGATCGCGGGCACCGGCGCCGCGTCCGACGGGCGCTACAAGGGGGTCGCGCCGGACGCGCGGATCTACGACGGCAAGATCTGCGAGGTCTACGGCTGCGAGGAGTCCGCGATCCTGGCCGGTATGGAGTGGGCCGCGACCGAGGTCAAGGCGAAGATCGTCAACCTCAGCATCGGCGGCCCGGACTCACCGGAGCTCGACCCGGTCGAGGAGGCCCTGAACCGGTTGACCGCGCAGACCGGCACGCTGTTTGTCGTTGCTGCGGGCAACAGTGGCCCGAGTGACGGGACGATCGAGTCACCGGGCAGTGCGGACGCCGCGCTGACGGTCGGCAACGTCACCAAGCAGGACCAGCTCAACGAGACCTCCAGCCGCGGTCCGCGGATCGGCGACAGCGCGCTGAAGCCGGACGTGACCGCGCCCGGCACCGACATCGTGGCCGCGAAGTCGAAGGACTCCTCGATCGGTGAGCCGGTCGGCGACCGGTACCTGCGGCTGTCCGGTACGTCGATGGCCACGCCGCACACCGCCGGCGCGGCCGCGATCCTGCTCCAGGAGCACCCGTCCTGGACACCGGCCGAGCTGAAGGCCGCGTTGATGGGGTCGGCGAAGGTAGCGGCCGACCAGACGTCGTTCCAGCAGGGCGCCGGACGGATCGACCTGACGACGGCGATCAAGCAGACCGTGGTCTCCGAGCCTGGCAGCGTGTCGTTCGGCCTGGCCGCCTTCCCGCACAACGACGACCAGCCGGTCACCCGCGAGGTGTCCTTCCGCAACCTCGGCGACGCCCCGGTCACGCTCTCGCTGTCCTCGGTCCTGGCCGGCCCGGACGGCGCGGCGGCTCCGGCCGGTGCGTTGAAGCTGAGCGCCGACTCGGTCACTGTTCCGGCCGGCGGTACGGCATCCGTCCAGGCGACGTCGGACACCACGCTCGGCGGCGCGGACGGACTGTACAGCGGCCGGATCACCGCCACGGGAGGCGGCCAGACCGTCGTCGTACCGGTCGGGGTCGACAAGGAGGGGCCGTCGTACAACCTGACCGTCAAGATGGTGATGCGCGACGGCAAGCCCGACGTGGACTACCCGGTCAGCGTCTTCGGTGTCGACACCGACGTCGTGTCATTCTCGAACATGCCGGATGAGACCGGCACCTACACCGTCCGGCTGCCGCAGGGTGAGTACACCGTCGACACGTTCCAGGAGTTCGAGCGCGGTCCGGAGGACTGGATCTTCTTCACGCTCGTCGCGCCGAGTGTGAAGCTCACGTCGGACCAGACCGTCGTGCTGGACGCGCGGAAGGCGGAGCAGGTCAAGACCTCGGTCCCCGATCCGACCGCGAAGCAGGCGAACTCGGGGATCGGGTTCGACCGGAAGATCAAGACCGGGATCTACACCTACAGCGCCAGCGGCTTCCTGTCCAGCATGTTCACCTACAATGCCGGGCCGAAGCTGCCGGCGGACCAGTTGACCGGGCACGTGACGTCGCAGTGGGGCGTCCCCGGCGAGGACGGGCTCTACACCAATACGCCGTACCTGTACGGCATCGCGAATTACTTCCCGGGCGACTTCCCGACCGGATTCGACCGGAAGGTGAAGCAGTCCGACCTGGCGACCGTCGACGCGACAGTCAACTCCGCCGACGGCAAGCGCCTGTTCAAGATGTTGTTCCCGATCGGGCCGAACGGCGACAGCGGCTGGGCACGCGTCATCCGCCTCGACCCCGCGCGGACCATCCGGTACTACGTCGACGAGACGCCGTACGGCTTCGGTGGCGCGACCGAGGAGGACACGGACGGCTCCGACTTCCCGTTCGGCGCCTGGTCGCTGGAAGGCAGGTCGATGCCGTACAAGGCCGGGCGGTACTACCGGGAGCGGTGGAACGCGGCCGTGTTCGCCCCGGCGGTGCGCGCCGCGACGCGGTCGGCGGGGGAGCTCGGCATCTCGCTGTACACGCTCACCGACGCGGACGGGCACGTCGGCAGGATCGATTCGACCGGCAGCACGAAGCTGTACCGGGACGGGACCGAGGTCGGATCCTCGGACCGGTTCGGGTTGGTCAGCGTCGCGGATCAGCCGGCCGGTCAGGCGTCGTACAAGCTGGTCACGACCGGCACGCAGGAGATCTGGCCGTTCTCGACGCGGATGGACCTGGAGGCGACGTTCACGTCGTCCGCGGACCAGCAGACCATCCCGATCCACACGGTCGGCTTCCGGCCGGACGTGGACGGGAACAACGCGATGGCGCGCACACCGGTCACGACACTGCCGTTCGAGGTCAAGGGCGGCGCGGTCGCGAAGGTCAAGATCGAGTACTCCGCCGACGGCGGCGCGACCTGGCGCCAGGCAGCGGTCGCCGGCGGTAAGGCGATCTTCGCGACGCCGGCCGGCAAGGCCGTCTCGTTGCGCTCGACGGCGACGGACGCGGCCGGGAACAGCACGAAGCAAACCGTGATCGCCGCCTACGCGCTGCGGTGAGAACAGCAGAACGCCCCCGGGACCGCGTCCCGGGGGCGTTCTGTGCTGTCAAGGTGCTGTCAGGGGTGTGGTCAGCCGATCAGGCCGAGCTCCTTGACCGCGTCGCGCTCCTCGCCGAGCTCGGCGACCGACGCGTCGATCTTGCCGCGGGAGAACTCGTTGATGTCCAGGCCCTGGACGATCTCCCAGTTGCCGTCCTTGGTGGTCACCGGGAACGACGAGATCAGGCCCTCCGGGACGTCGTACGAACCGTCGGAGACGACCGCCATCGACAGCCAGTCGCCGTCGGCCGAGCCCTTCAGCCAGTCGCGGGTGTGGTCGATCGTGGCGGCCGCGGCGGAGGCCGCCGAGGACGCGCCGCGGGCCTCGATGATCGCGGCGCCGCGCTTCTGCACGGTCGGCAGGAAGTCGTTCTCCACCCAGGCCTGGTCGTTGACGACCTCGGCCGCGTTCTTGCCGGCCACCTCGGCGTGGAAGATGTCCGGGTACTGCGTCGCGGAGTGGTTGCCCCAGATGGTGAGCTTCTTCAGGTCGGTGACGTGCGTGCCGGTCTTCTTCGCCAGCTGCGCCAGCGCCCGGTTGTGGTCCAGCCGGGTCAGCGCGGAGAACCGCTCGGCCGGGATGTCCGGCGCGTTGCTCTTCGCGATCAGCGCGTTGGTGTTCGCCGGGTTGCCGGTGACGGTGATCCGGACGTCGTCCGCGGCGTGCTCGTTCAGCGCCTTGCCCTGGACGGTGAAGATCGCGCCGTTGGCCTCCAGCAGGTCACCGCGCTCCATCCCCTTGGTGCGCGGCCGCGCACCCACCAGTAGCGCGACGTTGACACCGTCGAACACGACATTCGGGTCGTCGCCGATCTCGATGCCGGCGAGCGTCGGGAAGGCCGAGTCCTCGAGCTCCATCACCACACCCTCGAGCGCCTTCAGCGCCGGGGTGATCTCCAGCAGCCGCAGCTCCACCGGCGTGTCGGGGCCGAGCAGCGCTCCGCTCGCGATCCGGAACAGCAGGCTGTAACCGATATTCCCCGCGGCCCCGGTAACGGCCACCTTCACCGGTGTAGTGCTCACGACTCGCTCCTAGCTCATCCGATTGTGTGCTTCGGACGCTAGCAAGCCTCGCGCCGAGGTCCAACGCTGGGTTGCTCACATTCCGGGCGATCGTTCACCGTGCGGCTACTCGGGGGACTCCGGCATGCCGGAAGGTTGCGCCCAGTCCCTGACTTGTTAGGAGAGTCTCATGAAGCTGCCTCGCCGGCTGGTCCCCGTGGCCGCCTCGTCGCTCGCGGTCGCCGCGGCCGTCGTCGTACCGCAGGCCGTGCCGTCCACCGGACCTGCCGCTCCCGCGGCCGTCCAGGCGAGCAAGCACGACGACTTCGTGATCGTCGGGCACCGGGGCGCGTCCGGCTACCGGCCCGAGCACACGCTGGCGTCGTACGAGCTGGCCGCCCGGATGGGTGCCGACTTCATCGAGCCGGACCTGGTCACCACCAAGGACCGGGTACTGGTCGCGCGGCACGAGCCGGAGATCGGCGGTACGACGGACGTCGCCGCCCACCCGAAGTTCGCGGGCCGGAAGACGACCAAGCTGCTCGACGGTGTTGCCGTCACCGGCTGGTTCACCGAGGACTTCACGCTCGCCGAGCTGAAGACGCTGCGCGCGAAGGAGCGGATCCCCGCCACCCGGCAGCACAACACCGTGTTCGACGGGCACTACCAGATCCCGACTTTCCAGGAAGTGATCGACCTCAGCAAGCGGCTCTCCAAGGAGCTCGGACGCCCGGTCGGCATCTACCCGGAGACCAAGCACCCGACGTACTTCCGGCAGCAGGGCCTCGCGCTCGAGCCGGAGCTGGTGCGGACCCTGAACCGCAACGGCCTGAACCGGAAGGACGCGGGGGTCTACGTCCAGTCCTTCGAGGTCGGCAACCTGAAGGCGCTGACCAACGAGCTCCGCGTCCCGCTGGTGCAGCTGACCAGCTCCAGCGGTGCGCCGTACGACTTCGTGGTCTCCGGCGACAAGCGCACGTACGCCGACATCGTCAGTGCTCGCGGGCTGCGCGAGGTCGCGACGTACGCCGACGGCGTCGGCCCCAGCAAGGACCAGGTGATCCCGCTCGACGCGACCGGCAAGCTCGGCACGCCGACCGCTCTGGTCGCGGACGCGCACAAGGCCGGGCTGGTCGTCCACCCGTACACCTTCCGGGTCGAGAACACCTTCCTGCCGGCCGATTTCGACAGCTCCGCGGTGCCGTCGGACTCGGGCAACCTGTTCGGTGAGATCGCGGCGTACCGCAAGGCCGGTGTCGACGGCCTGTTCACCGACAACACCGACATCGCGGTGGCTGCGGAGAAGGAAGCCCGGTAGGCCTGGAAAGATAGCCGCGTGGAGCGGCAGACCGGTTCGGGGCTGGCGAGTGTCGAGGTGCAGCACGACGGGACGTTCGTGCTGCGCATCGACGGGTCGCCGCAGTCGCAGCTGGACCTCGCGGACCCGGGTCACCTGGCGTTCGAGTACATGCGGCGGATCGGTGACGTCGTGGACGCGGTCGCGCCGCGGCGGCAGCCGGTCGCGGTCGCGCATATCGGCGGGGCCGCGCTGAGCCTGCCGCGGTACGTCGCGGTGACCCGGCCGCGGTCCCGGCAGATCGTGCTGGAACCCGACGAGGACCTGACCGAGTTCGTCCGCGAGGCGTTGCCGCTGCCGAAGCGGTCCGGGATCAAGGTCCGCCCGGTCAGCGGCCGCGCGGGCATCACCGAGCTGTACGACGACTCGATGGACCTGGTCATCCTGGACGCGTTCGAGCACGAGGCCGTCCCGGCGAACCTGGTCACGGCGGAGTTCTTCGCCGAGTGCGCGCGGGTGCTCCGCCCGACCGGCGTCCTCGTCGCGAACCTCATCGACGGCAAGGCCGGCCTGCCGTTCATCCGCCGGACCGCGGCGACCGTCCAGGAGTCGATCGGGGCGGGTGTGGTGCTGGCGGAGCGGAAGATCCTGCGGGGCAAGGGCTTCGGGAACGTGATCATGGTCGCGTCGCGGCAGCCGGTGCCGGACCTGACCGACGCGGGCCGGCGGGCGCAACCGCCGTACGACGTGATGCCGCTGGGCGAGCTCGCCGGCAAGGCTGCGCCCCTGACCGACGCCGAGGGCTTCGTCACGCCGCGCGCGCCGGCCTCGGTCTTCCGGAGCTGAGACGCCCGGGTTCGGCGCGAGGTCGCTCGGGTCCGGGGCCAGCTCGCTCGGGTCGGGGGCCAGCTCGCTCGGGTCCGGAGCCGCCTCGCTCCTGTGCGGGGCCGGCTCGCCCCGCGCTCAACCGGTGCGCGGCCCGGGCGACGGCCGACCGCTCCTCGGGCGTTGCCCCGAGCGAGCGAACCAGCTTGTCGAGCCGGTCCGGACCGGCCCGGCGGGTGCCCTGGAACCAGGCCTGGATCGTGGTCCGGGGAATGCCGGTCTCCTGCTCCAGCGCGCGCAGCGAGCGCGGTCGCGCGAGCGCCGCGACGGCCGCGCCCAGGTCCTGCAGGCTCTCCGCGCTCTCCAGCAGGCCGACGATGTCGCGCGGGTCGCGGCTCGCTTGCTCCCAGCGCCGGCGCCAGACCGGCATCAGGTCGGCCGGGACCCCACAGCCCCGCAGATAGGCCGCTGTCACGTCCCACGTCGGCAGGTGCTTGCCGCTGGTCGCGCGGATCAGGTGTGGATGCGAGTAGTGCGCACGCTCGGCCAGTTGGCGGTAGCTCAGGCCCGCGTGCCGGCGTACCCGTTGTAAGGCCCCTGCGAAGTCCTGCACGTGATCAAACATAACTCAACACGTTTCAACAGAGCAAGGGCAGTTAGGCTTGTGCCTGTGTCTGTCGCGAAGGTTGCCGCCCTGGCCTACTACCCGGTGAAGGGCCTCGCCGGGGTCCCTGTCGAGACCGCTGAGGTCGGACCGACCGGTCTGCTGAACGACCGGTTGTTCATGCTGGTCCAGCCCGACGGGACGTTCCTCAGTCAGCGCAAACTGCCGGCCATGGCGACGCTGCACGCCGCGCTCGCCGGTGACGCGCTGCGGTTGTCGGCGCCGGGCGCGCCGGAGCTCGAGGTCGGGATCCGGTACGACGGGAAGCGGCGCGACGTCAGCCTGTTCGAGAAATGGTTCGGGCTCGGCGTGGTCCAGGATCCGGCCGCGGACGAATGGTTCAGCGCGCGGCTCGGCACGCCGGCGGCGCTGGTCCGGGTGACGCCCGAGCACGAGCGGCCCGGATGGGGCGCGCACCGCGGGCTGACCGGCTTCGGCGACGCGCACGCGCTGATGATCACGTCGCAGTCGTCACTCGACGGGCTGAACGCCCGCATCCTCGAGCGCGGCGGCGACGCGATCCCGATGAACCGCTTCCGGCCGAACCTCGTCGTCTCGGGGTGGGACGAGCCGCACACCGAGGACAAGGTGCTCCGGATGGCTGCCGGCGAGGTCGAGATCGGGTACTCCGCGCGCGGGATCCGCTGCGCCGTACCGACCGTGGACCAGGCGACCGGCGCCAAGTCCGGGCCGGAACCGACCCGGACCTTGGCGACGTACCGGCGGGAGCCCGCCTACGGCGGCGGCGTGAGCTTCGGCGTCAAGGCCGCAGTGCTTGCTCCCGGCAACATTCGGGTCGGCGACGAGATCGTCGTCCACGAATGGATCCCCGAGGGCGCCGACCCCGCGCCGGCGACGCGCGGCTAGCAGGCCACCCGGTAGCGGCCGGTGACGGCCTTGTAGGTGCAGGTGTCGAAGGTCTTGCCGGCCGGGGTCTGGAAGCGGGCGGTGTCGCCGGTGTTGTTCCAGACGTACCAGCTCTGGTTCCAGTACAGCGTGAGTGCGCGGTTGCGGTTCTTGCCGGTCCGGACGATCACCGTCGACCGGCCGGGCAGCACGTAGCCGCGCGGGAACACGAACAGGTGGTTGGCCGCGTCCAGGACGCGGAAGCCGGACAGGTTGATCGGCCGCGAGCTGATGTTGCGCACGGTGAAGAACTCGTTGTTCAGCTGGGCGTTGGTCCGGACGTCGGCGCCCGGCGGGTCGTACTGGATACCGCTCAGGACGACGGTGATCGCGGCGTCGGCCTGCAGTGGTGCGAGCGCCGCGGTGCCGGCCAGCACCACCGCGGCGGTCGCAGCGGACAAGAGCGTGCGGAAGCGTCGTACGAACAAGGAATATCCCCCTTGGCAGTGGGCCGAAATCCCCCCGGCCCGATGAACACGAACTGCCGGTTCCCCCCGGCGGTCGCACACGCTAGCCGTCACGCTCCGTGCTCGTCAAGTGCTCAATCAAGGGTTGTCGCGACGCCGTGGGCGAGGACCTTCACGCGGTCGGACAGGCCGGCCTCGGCGAACGCGGCCGCGAACTGGTCGGGGCCTTCGGTGAAGTGGGCCCAGCCCTCGGTGTGGACCGGCACGACGACGGCGGCGTCGAGCAGGCGTGCGGCCTCGACCGCGTCCTGCGACGTCAGGGTCAGGTTGGCTCCGTCGAGCAGCGTGGTGCGCGCCGCGCCGGCGAACAGGACCGCGACGTCGATCGGTGCGAAGCGGTCGGCGATCTCCTTCACCAGGCCGAGCGACGCGTTGTCGCCGGAGACGTAAACCGTCGGCAGCCCCGCACCCTGCAGGACGAATCCGGTGACCACGCCAAGGACTTCCTCTGCGCCCTCCGGACCGTGCAGCGCGGGTACGCCGGTCACCGTGATCACGCCGCCGTCCGGACGCGGCAGGTCGATCGACTCCCAGTTCGCCAGCCCGCGGACGCCGGGGATCCGGGTCGCCGCGTCCGGCGTCGAGAGCACGGTCGGGATGCCGGCCAGCAGCGCGCGCCCGGCGTCGTCGAGGTTGTCCTTGTGCTGGTCGTGCGACACCAGGACGACGTCGACCGGGCCGAGCTCCGCGGCCGGGATCGCCGGGCCGATCAGCTTGGTCATCACCCGCCCCGGGAGCTGGTAGTCCCGCGGCTCGTCGAAGGCCGGGTCGATCAGGAACGTCAGGCCGCCGAGGTTCAGGACGGCGGTCGGGCCGCCGATGTGCGTGATCTTCATGACCACGATCCTGCGGGCCGGCCGCCTGTCTCACCATTGGCCCGGGAGCCATAGTTGCCGAAGATCGGGCCATCCTCGGTCATACTGGGTCCATGCGTACAGTCGCGGTCTTCGCGTACGACGGGATGAGCCCGTTCCACCTGTCCGTGCCGTGCCTCGTGCTCGGCGAGCGGCGCGGGTTCCCGGACCGGTACGACGTCCTCGTCTGCGCCGAGCAGCCGGGCTCGATGCGGACGAACGCCGGGTTCGGCATCAGCGTCGAGCACGGGCTCGACGTGATGGACCGGGCCGACGTCGTGGTGCTGCCGAGCTGGCATCCCGGGCGCGAGGCGTCCGGCGTACTGCTGGACGCGATCAGGCGGGCGCACGCGCGTGGGGCGACCGTGGTCGGGCTGTGCATCGGGGCGTTCCTGGTCGCCGAGAGCGGGATCGCCGAAGGGCGTGAGGTCGTGACGCACTGGCGGTTCGCCGACGACCTGCAGGCGCGGCACCCGTCGCTGAAGGTGCGTGCCGACGTGCTGTGGTCCGACCAGGGGGATCTGATCACCTCCGCGGGTACGGCGGCTTCGCTGGACTGCTGCCTGCACCTGGTCCGGACGCATCACGGGGTCGAGGTCGCCGAGAACGTCGCCCGCGACATCGTCGTCGCGCCGCACCGCAGCGGGTCGCAGGCGCAGTACATCCCGGTGCCGGTGCCGCCGGACCCGGCCGACGACGTGATCGAGAAGGCGATGGTGTGGGCGCGGGCGCGGCTCGACCAGCCGGTGTCGCTCGACGAGTGGGCGGGGGCGGTGGCGATGTCCCGGCGGACGTTCACCCGGCAGTTCCGGGCACGGACCGGGAGCTCGGGGCAGGCGTGGCTGTTGCGGCAGCGGCTGGACCGGGCGAGATTGTTGCTGGAGACAACGGATCTGGCGGTCGAGCGGGTGGCCGCGGAGAGCGGGTTCGGGAGCAGCGACGCGCTCCGGCATCACTTCCACACCCTGCTGGGGACGACGCCGCAGCGGCACCGGCAGGAGTTCTACAGCAGCACGAGCAGGACGTAGATCACCGGCGCGGCGAACGTGACGAGCAGGATCCAGGCCATCATCCGGTGCGCCGGTTTGCCGCGGTCGAGCGACGACGCGAACGACAGCACCGCGCCCTCCTCGGTGTGCCGGCTCAGCCCCATCCGCCGGGCCTCCTCCGGCCGCGGATCCGGCCGCTCCGCCGCCAGCGCGTCCGGATGGATCCCGAAGTGCGCCGGCTCCACCCGATCCAGGTCATCACGCTCGGAAAACATCCAGCCTCCCCCGCATTGGTGGACCAGGTCGCAAAACCATGGTCGCACCAACCGGGAGGAATCGTGCGTGGGTTACTACGAGAAGTTCGCCACCCACACGTTGCGGTCGGTGCAGAAGAGCAGGAGCGTGCATCGCGGCGCCGTACCGAACCCGACGCCGAGCGTGTCCAGGCCGCAGTTCAGGACCGTGCCCCTGCTGTCCGCCATCAGGTCGTCGTAGGCCTGCTGGGCGTTCATCTTGTCGCCGCCGGCGCCGACCTGCGATCCGGACGAGTCGTTCATCCCGCTGCCCGTCTTCGCCCGGCTACCGGCCGTCCCCTCGGCGCTGTTGGTCAGGCTCGGGTCCTGCTTCAGACGCGCGCACCCGTTGTTCACCCGGGCGTTGTCGATCATGTCGAAGAGCTGCTTCTCGTTCGCGTCCATTCCGCCGTCCACCGGGGGCGGCGGCGGGGGCGGGGGCGTCGTTGTGGTGGTCTGGGTGGGGCCCGGTGTGGTGACCGTGCGGCCCGGCGACGTCGGCGCGGTGGTGGGCTTCGTGGTCGGGGCCGACGTCGGTGCGACCGTGGGGGTGACGGTCGAGGACTTGGTGGTGGGGGTGTCCGTCGGGCTCTCCGTCGGGGTCGACGTGGGAGTGGCCGACGGGGTGCTGGTCGGCGTGACTGTCGGGGTTGCCGTCGGTGTGACGGTGACGCGCGCCGACGGGGTCGCGACGGCTGCCTTCGTGGTCGGGGTGATGTAGGTGTCGTCGGTGCGGGTCACGATCGGCACGGACGCGTCCGCCTCGTCGTTCTGCGGCTGGTGCAGCAGGATCCAGGAGATCGGCGTGATCACCAGCACCACGGACGCGATGGCAATCACTGCCCGCCGTCCCTTGGAAGCTCGTTCCGCCGCCGCAGACCGAGCCGCAGCCCGCCGCCCCGGCCCGCCAGACCCGGAACTCCCGCGCCCCGGCCCGGACGACCCTCGCCCACCGGCCCCAGCCGCACCGGCAGCAACGTGCTCGTCCCCGCCGGCTTCGCCCCCAAAACGCTCGGCGCCGAAGGCGCTCACACCAGCCGAGGCAGCCTGCTCGGCTCCAAAGCCGGCGCCACCGGCCGCAGCCGCCCGCGCACGAGCCTCCGCCCGGTCGTCGGCGCGCTCCGCGCCGCCGGCGCCGCCTTCCGCCGCCCGCGCACGCGCGTCCGACCGGTCTTGCGTGCCGTAGGCGGATCCGCCAAGGCCCGACCCGCTGGCGCCGAACTCGTCCGAGCCTGATCCGCTGACGCCGGAGGCGTTTGCGCCCCCGCCGAGGCCGGCCGCGGCGCCGGCTGCGTCGGTTCGGGTGGTTGAGCGGCGGCCGGCGTTGGCCAGGTCGTCGGCAGCTGTACTGGCGGCGCCGGCGCGACCTGCGTCGGCGGCGCGACTGGAACCGCTTGCGCTGGACGACGGGTCCCATCCGTTCGCGCGGCTCGCGAGGCCGGATTCGTTGGGTGACAGGCCTGAACCGCCGCGCGGGGCGTCTGCTGGCTCTTTCGGCGCGGCCAGGGAGGCCCAGTCGTCGGCGGCTCGGCGGGAGGACCAGGTGCCGGCGGTTTCGCCCGGCGGTGTGGGGGGCTCGGAGCGGGCGGCTCGGCGGGCGCGGCTGGGTGGCTCCGAGTCGGCGCCCGCGAGGGACTGCTCGACCCACGACGGCGTACCACCTGCAGGACGCCGGCTCGCCGTGCCGGGAGCGGGCTCCTCGGCCGGGCGGGTGGGCAGGCCTGACGTCGTGTCAGGAGCGGTGTAGCTGGGCAGCGCGCCGCGAGGCGCGTACTGCGGGGTGGCAGGGCGCGACTGGTTGCCGCCGGCCCAGAACGGGGACTCGCTCGACGAGGCGCCCTTCGGTGCGCTCGCCCAGAACGGTGACTCGTCGCTGGTGCGTGGCGCGTACCGCGGGGGCTCGGGCGGAGCGGGCGGGGTGGATTCCGCGGGCGGAGTGGGCCGGTTGCCGGAGCGCGACGAGCGGGACGCCGCTCGGGTCGCCTTCCGGCGTGGTTTGTACCGGCCGTTGCCGGACTCGGACATCAGGTCGTGGTTCCCTTCAAAGTCGCGCCCCCAAGACGTGCCTCGCCAGCTCGAGACGCCTCACCAGCCGTCTCACCGGAACCCCCCAGGAACGTCCGGCAACATGACAAGGACGGATCTACCCGCCGCGACCGACCGCGAACCGGTCGGACATTGTGGCCGTGGGACAACGTTCCGGCCACACTCGGTGTTCTAGGCACAGTGACAACCATGTCGGCCCGGCCTCAGCTTCGGCCGAAGTCCTGGACCCAGCTGCCGGGTCCCCAGTCCGACCGCACCCGGCCGGGGTCGTACCCGATGCCGATCGTGGTGAATCGGCAGTTCAAGATGTTCTTGCGGTGCCCGTCGCTCTGCATCCAGGCGGCGACCACCTTCTGCGCGCTGTCGTAGCCGGCCGCGATGTTCTCGCCCCAGCTCGACCCGCGGTACCCGGCGGCCGCCATCCGGTCGCCCGGGTCCTGTCCGTCGGGGTTCGTGTGGTCCATGTAGTGCCGGCGGACCATGTCCGAGGCGTGCCTCCCGGCGGCCTCGACGAGCGCGCTGTCCAGCCGGAGCGGGCCGCAGCCCTGCTGCTCCCGGATCTGGTTCGTGTACTCCAGGACCTGCCGTTCCTGCGTGTTCGTCCCACCGCCGCCGGTCGGCGGCTCCGGGGTGTCGCTCGGCGTCGGACTGGTGCTCCGGGTCTTGGTCGGCGTACCGGCCGGGGTCGAGCTCGAGGTCTTCGTCGGCCGCGGCTTGCCGGTCGTCGTTGCGGTACTGCGCGGCGTGGTCGGCCGCACGGTCACGGTGGTCACGCCGACGGTCGGTGCCGTCGGCGTGGTGAGCACGCTGCCTGGCGTGCCGGCCGGCGTACCGGAGTTGGCCGGTGTGCCGGAGACCGACGAGGTCGCGGCCGCGCCGAGCGCCGGCGTACCGACCACGGCGGTGGTCGTGCGGCCGTTCGGCAAGGTCTTGGTGACGGTGATCAGCGGGGTGCCGGCCGTCGTACCCTCGACGGTCGAGCCACCGTCGACGCGGCTCTCCTCGGAGACGTTCAGTACCTTCGCGGCGTCGTCGACCCGGGTGGTGTCGCGCGACATCAGCCAGACCACGGGGCCGATCGCGACCAGGACCGAGAGCGCGCTGACGATCGGGCCGACCAGGCCACGGCTCCGCCGGGGAGCTCGTCTACTGCCGCGGTGCCGCCGGGGGGTAGGCGAATCCGTCATGGGATGGGCGAATCCTCTTCGTTTTTCGTACCGAGTTGCGCGTCGTTCCCCGTGGTACAGCCAGGTCCCCCCTGGTCACCGAACAGCGACCTTAACCGACGCGCGAGGTCATCGTTACAGAGCCGATGACCCTCTTAACGAATCCTGAAGAAAACGATTGACTGAACTCGCGAGTCAGCCGCCGAAATCCTGCACCCAGCTGCCGTTGCCCCAGTCCGGCTTCACCACGCCGCTGTCGTAGCCGATGCCGATCATCGTGTACGAGCAGTTCAGGATGTTCGCGCGATGGCCCGGGCTGTTCATCCAGCCCTGCACGACGGCGGCCGCGGTCGAGTAGCCGACGGCGATGTTCTCGGCCATCGCGCCGCCGCGGAACCCGGCGGCCTTCATCCGGTCGAACGGGCTGCGGCCGTCCAGGCTGTCGTGCGCGAAGTAGTGCAGGTCGACCATGTCGGCCGCGTGCGCTTCGGCGGCCTGGGTCAGTGCCTTGTTGGTGCGCAGCGGTCCGCAGCCGGCCCTGGCCCGCTCCTGGTTGGTCAGGTCCAGGACCTGCGCCTCGGCCGGGCCGGATCCGCCGACCGGCTTCGAGGTCTTCGTGGTCCTGGTCGGTGTCGGGGTCGCGGAGCGCGTCGGTGTCGACGTGCTGGGCTTCGGCGTCCGGGTGCTGCCGCGGCTCGGTGCAGTGGTCGACCGCGACGGCTTCGGCGTCACGCTCCGGACCGTGGACGGTGTCCTGGACGGCGTCGGTGTCGGCGTCGTACGGCGAGGTGTGGACGCCGGGCTCGTCGGAGGGGCCGGCGTGGTCGACGCGTCGTCGGCCGCCGTGGTCATCGACGTGATCGGCTCCTCCTGGCTCGTCACCTTGCTGTCCGACTGCCGCATGACGAACCACCCGACGCCGGCCATCAGAACAAGAGCCGAGAAGGACGCGAGGAGGGGACCGGCCACGCCGCTGCGGGATGGCCGTCTGTGGTTCGTCATGCTGTGCAGCCTTGCCCAGGCCAACGCTTGCCAACGCGCGCGAAGGCCCGCTTTAACAGCCCTTTGACTATGGCAATCGTTTGAATGCCTGGCCCTCCCGCACCTTGCGACGAAAGACACGCCGCTTCGCGGCGGTGGGGAGGGGGTTCGAATGTCAGCGGGAGCGGGCGATGACTATGTCGGAGATCACTTTCCAGCCGAGGCTGCGGTACAGGCGCAGGCCGTCGATGGAGGCGATCAGGATGCCGCGTTTGGCGCCCTTCGCCGCGGCTGCCTCGACCAGCGACGCCATCACCGCGCTGCCGAGTCCGCGCCGGCGGTGCGCCGGGTCGGTCTCGATCCGGTCCGCGACCGCGTCCTCGCCGACGACCGCCATCCGGCCGCTCGACACCACCCCGCCGTGCATCGTGGCCCGGGTGATGATCAGGTCGTCCTCGAGTTCGGTGTGCAGCGCATAGCGGTCCTGCAGTTTCAGCGCGGGCTGCTCCGAGAGCTGGATCGTCATCAGCCAGTCCTGGTCCTGCTGGACCTCCAGGCCGAGACTCTCCAGCTGCTCGATCCGGGCTTCCTTGTCGTCGGTGGCCAGCGTGATCCAGCCGGATCCGCGCCCGCCGCCGTCGGCGAGGGCCAGCTGGGCGGCTCGTTCCACCCGCTCCGGTTTGTCGTCGGCGTCCAGTACGACGTACTCGGTCGGCCTGCTCTCCTCACCTGCCCGGACGATCAGGATGCCGTCGTTGTCGTCCTCAACCGTGGTCCAGCCCCGCGAGACGGACCACCCGGCCTGCCAACGGCGGACGAGTTCCTCACGATCTCTCACCCGTCGATTCAAGCAGCCCGATCGCGCCACGGCGAGGGGAACCGGTGTCGTTTGTCACCAACTGGCCGTAAACCTCTGCCTGCAGCGGGTCACCGATACCGCGCCGGAGTCGCCGGGGTCAACCCCTGAACTCGCCGGCGAGCAGGTCGTAGGTGAGCAGGTTGTCGTAGCTGCCGTCGCGGCGCCGGTCGGCGCTGCGCTCGTTGCCGACCCGGGTGAAGCCGTTGGCCTCGGCAACGTGCGCGGACGCGGTGTTCCCGGCGGCGCATCTCACCACCAGCCGGCGACGGCCGAGGCCACCGTCCTCGACCGGCCGGAACGCGTGCGCGATCACCAGCTCGACGGCGCTCGACATCACCTTGCGGCCGCGGGCGTCCGGGTGCATCCAGTACCCGAGCTCGCCGACCGTCGTGTCCATCCGGTGGGTCATGCCGAAGACACTGACGTTGCCGAGCAGCTCGTCGGTGACCGCGTCCGCGATCGCCCACGCCACGGCCTCACCCTCCGCCGCGGCAACGGGCCGGTTGTTGATGAAGCCCTTGGCGTCGTCCAGCCCGTACGGCGAGGGCATGCCGGTCAGCCACTGCTGCGTCCGCTCGTCGCCGCACGCCTCCATCACCCGCTGGGCGTCGGATTCGCGCAAGGCCCGCAAGCGGATCGCGCCTCCCTCGAGCACCGGCACCGTCCACCAGTGGCCGTGCGGCTCGAGCTCGTCGTCGCGACCGATCGACGCGACCCACTCGTCCTTGCGGACGCCGCGCGACAGCCCGCCGCCCGGGATCGTCACCAGGCCGTGGAATCCCGCCTTCCAGGCGACCCGCCGGCTCGCGAAGTTGCCGACGTACGCGCGCCAGATCACCCGGTCCCAGCCGAGCCGGTCGAACGCGTACCGCACCACCAGCTTGAGCGCGCGCGTCATCACCCCGTTGCCGCGGACCTCCGGCGAGACCGCGAACCCGACCTCGCCCACCCCGCCCTCGCCGTCGCGCAGGTCGACGGTGCCGACGTACTGACCGTCGTACTCGATCGCCCACGCCCAGGACGTGTTCTCGCGCCAGCCGGCCGGGATCATCTCGGTGAGATAGCCGACCGCGTGCTCGTGCAGGTACGGGACCGGGATGGTGGTCCACTCCTGCATCACCGGGTCCTGGCACATCCGGTAGGCCGGCTCGACGTCGTCCGCCGTGTGCGCACGCAGGGTCACCGCGCCGTCGGTCAACTCGGGGACATCCTTGGGGAATCGCATGCTCCAGCGTGACGCGCTGCCACCGGCCGGGCAACACATTTCCCTGACACGGGCACGTTCCGCGATTAGGCTGTGGGGCGTGAACGCAGCCGGAGCAGAACCGCCACGCGGCCGCGGCGGCCAGTTGGCCGCCCAGCGGCAGGCCACGATCGTTGCCGAGGTCAACAGTCGGGGCGCGATCACGGTGGCCGAACTGGTCGACCGGTTCGGCGTGTCGGACATGACGATCCGGCGCGACCTGGACGCCCTGGACTCCAGCGGCCTGCTGCACAAGGTGCACGGCGGCGCCACGTCGGTCGGGCTGCGCAGCGCGCACGAGCCGGGCTTCGACGCCAAGCTCACCCAGGAGTCCGCGGCCAAGCAGGCGATCGCGGCCGAGGCCGCCACCCGCGTCCAGCCGGACAGCGCGATCGGCATCGGCGCCGGTACGACGACGTACGCGCTGGCCCGTCAGCTCCTGCGGGTGGAGAACTTGACAGTTGTCACGAACTCGGCGCGGATCGCCGACGTGTTCCACGGCAACGGGCGCTCGGACCGCACCGTCGTGCTGATCGGCGGCATCCGGACGCCGTCGGACGCGCTGGTCGGCCCGATCGCGACCGCGGCGCTGGCCTCGCTGCACCTGGATCTGCTGTTCCTCGGCGCGCACGGAGTCGACGCCGAGCACGGGCTCAGCACGCCGAACCTGATGGAGGCCGAGACCAACCGGTCGTTCATCGCGGCGAGCCGCGAGGTCGTCGTGGTCGCGGACCACACCAAGTGGGGGACCGTCGGGCTCAGCACGTTCGCGACCTGGTCCGACCTGGACGTGATCGTCACCGACAACGGCCTGTCGACCGCGGCCCGCAAGGCGATGCGGGACACCGGCTGCGACCTGGTGATCGCCTCCTAGTCGGTCCGGGACGCGCTAGCTGATCCGGGACGCGCCGGCCGACGGGGTCGCGGCGAGCGACGTCGGTGCGGTGAATCCCTGCTCCGCGAAGGCTTTCTCGATCGCGGCCAGCACGGAGTCGGCGGCGGCGGCCTCGACCAGCGCGATGATGCAGCCGCCGAAACCGCCGCCGGTCATCCGCGCGCCGAGTGCGCCGGCCTCGAGCGCGGCGTCGACCGCGACGTCGAGTTCGGGCACGGTGACCTCGAAGTCGTCGCGCAGCGAGACGTGCGACGCGGTGAACAGCGGCCCGACGTCGCGCAGCCGGCCGCCGCGCATCAGCGCGATCGCGTCCTCGGTGCGCTTGATCTCGGTGACCACGTGCCGGACGCGGCGCCGGTCGACGTCGTCGTCGAGGCGGGCGAGCGCGGCGTCCAGCTCGTCGTACCCGACCGAGCGCAGCGACGGTACGCCGAGGGCGGTCGCCGCGTGCTCACAACTCTTCCGGCGCGCGGCGTACTCACCGTCGGCGTGCCGGTGCGGCGCCTTCACGTCCACCACCAGCAGCCGCAGGCCGTCGGCCTCGGGGTCGAACGGGATCTGGTCCAGCGCGCCGGAGCGGATGTCGAAGGCCAGCGCGTGACCGGCCGTGCAGCACATCGACGCGGTCTGGTCCATCAGGCCGACGGGGGCGCCGACGTACTGGTTCTCGGCGCGCTGGGCGAGCCGGGCCACCTCCGCGGGGTCGACCTCCACGTCGGCGAGGCCGAGCAGCGCGATCGCGGTCGCACAGAGCAGTGCCGCGGACGACGACAGCCCCGCACCCGAGGGCAGGTCGGACTCGAAGCGCAGGTTCGCGCCGCCGATCGGATACCCGGACTCGCGCAGGACCCAGGCCGCACCCGCCGGGTACGCCGCCCAGTCGCCGACCGAGTGCGGTGCGAGGTCGTCGATCGCGAACTCGACCACCCCGTCGTGCCCGCCGGACGTCACCGCGATCCGGCCGTCGGTCCGCCGGGCGGCGATGACCACGATCTGGTTCGGCAGGGCGATCGGCAGTACGACGCCGTCGTTGTAGTCGGTGTGCTCGCCGATCAGGTTGACCCGGCCCGGCGCGCGCCAGCTGCCGTCGGGCGCGGTACCGAAAACGTCCTGAAAGCTCACGAGCCAACCTTCCGCAGGGTCTCGGCCACGTCCTCGGGCCGGGTGTCGCTGATGAACGCGCCCATGCCGGACTCGGAGCCGGCCAGGTACTTGATCTTGTCCTTGGCCCGCCGGATCGACAACAGCTCCAGGTGCAGGTAGCCGAGCTCGCGGTCGATCCGGACCGGCGCCTGGTGCCAGGCCGCGATGTAGGGCAGCGGGTCGCCGTACAGGCCGTCGAAGCGGCTCAGGACGTCGAGGTACAGCTCCGCGAAGTCGTCGCGCTCACCGACCGACAGCTCGTCGATGCCGCCGACCTGGCGGTGCGGGTACAGGTGCACCTCGACCGGCCAGCGGGCGGCCTCCGGCACGAACGCGGTCCAGTTGCCGTTCTCCGCGACGACCCGGGTGCCCTCCTTGCGCTCGGCGGCCAGCACGTCGGCGAACAGGTTGCTGCCGGCAACCTCTTGGTGCTTGCGGGCCTGCGCCAGCAGCGTGCGCATCCGCGGCGGCAGGAACGGGTAGGCGTAGATCTGGCCGTGCGGGTGGCTGAGCGTGACACCGATCTCGCGGCCGCGGTTCTCGAACGGGAAGACCAGCTCGACGTCGTCGCGGGCGCCGAGCTCGGCGGTCCGGTCGGCCCAGGTGTCGACGACCAGCCGGGCCTGGCCCTGGGAGAGGTCGGTGAACGACTGGTTGTGGTCGCTGGTGAAGCACATCACCTCGGTCCGGCCAGGGCCGGCGAAGGACGGGAACCGGTTCTCGAAGACCGCGACGTTGTAGTCGTGGTCCGGGATCTCGGTCGGGTTGCCCGGCTTGCTCGCGCACAGCGGGCACTGGTCCGCCGGCGGCAGGTAGGTGCGGGTGTTGCGGTGGGTCGCGTACGAGATGACGTCGCCCGTCAGCGGATCGGTGCGCAGCTCGATCTGCGGCTGCGGGGCCGGCAGCCCGCGGGTGTCCTCGAGCGGCACCCGGGCCGGCGCGTCGGCCGGGTCGTAGTAGATCAGCTCGCGGCCGTCCGACAGTTTGGTGTCGGTCCGGCGCACGCCGCGGGGTGTGTTCATCGTGTGACCCTCCCGGCCGCACGACGCGTCCGGCCAGGAATCATCGTAAACCAACAAAGTCGAACATGCACGGTGGGACTGCCCACCGCTAGAGTTGGTAGATGGACGACTACGCCCAACGCCCGCCCTCTCGACAGTCGACGAGAGGGCGCTAGGAAACCCCACCCATGAACGACACCCTGCTCAATATCGTCCTGATCCTGGTCTTCGTGCTGATCGGCGGGGTCTTCGCCGCCGCCGAGATGGCCCTGGTCTCGCTGCGGGAGAGCCAGCTGAAGGCGCTCTCGCACCGCGGCCGGCGGGGCGAGACGGTCGCCAAGGTGGCCGCCAACCCGAACCGCTTCCTGTCCGCCGTGCAGATCGGCGTGACTCTGATGGGCTTCCTGTCCGCCGCCTTCGGCGGTGCGACGCTCGCCGACGGCCTCTCGCCGCACCTGCAGAAGCTCGGCCTGCCCGAGTCGGTCGCCGACACGGTCGCGCTGGTGCTGATCACGATCCTGATCTCGTACGTGTCGATCGTGCTCGGTGAGCTGGCGGCCAAGCGGCTCGCGCTGCAGCGTGCCGAGACCTTCGCGCTCGGCCTGGCACCGCTGGTCGACAAGATCGCGTCCGGTGCGCGGCCGGTCATCTGGCTGCTGTCCAAGTCCACCGACCTGGTGGTCCGGGCGCTCGGCGGCGACCCGAACGCGAACCGTGAGGTGATGACCGACGAGGAGCTCCGCGACCTGGTCTCGGCGCACGAGTCGCTCGGCGAGGAGGAGCGCAAGATCGTCGACGACGTCTTCGAGGCCGGCAGCCGGCAGCTGCGCGAGCTGATGCTGCCGCGCACCGAGGTGGACTTCGTCGACGCGGAGATGCCGGCGTACAAGGCGGTCAAGTTCGCCGCCGAGCGGCCGCACTCGCGGTACCCGGTGATGAACGGCTCGGCCGACGACATCGTCGGGTTCGTGCACGTCCGGGACCTGTTCGACCCAGCGGTCGCGACCCGTTCGGTGCGGGTCGGCGACCTGGCGCGCGAGGTCCTGATGCTGCCGGACACCGCGAAGCTGCTGCCGACGCTGACCGAGATGCGCCGCCGCAGCACGCACCTCGCGATCGTGCTCGACGAGTACGGCGGCACCGCCGGCATCGTCACGCTCGAGGACCTGGTCGAGGAGCTGATCGGCGACATCAAGGACGAGTACGACGAGGAGGCGGCCGAGACCACCCGGCTGCGCAGCGGCGACATCGAGGTCGACGGTCTGCTGAACCTCGACGACTTCGCCGACGCCACCGCGATCGAGCTCCCCGACGGCCCGTACGAGACCGTCGGCGGCTTCCTCGCCGCCCGGCTCGGGAAGGTCCCGTCCACCGGCGACGAGGTCGCGCTCGACATCCACACCCTGACCGTGACCGAGATGGACGGCCGCCGGGTCGCCCGCGTCCGCCTGCACCGGGTCAAGCCGGCTGAGGAAGAACAGCTTCCGGCCGCGGCGCCAGCACCCGCCGCCGACTGAGGACCACGAACCCGCCGGCGACGTACCCGAGGCCCTGGACGACGAGGACCGGGATGATGCCGACAGCGTCGCCGAGCACGCCGGCCGCGGCGATGCCGACCAGGACGGCGACACTCTCGGCGGCGCCGACCGCGCCGAAGATCCGGCCGCGGGTGCCGTCGACAGTGAGGTTCTGGAAGACCGTCATCATGCCGGCGAGGGCGAGCGCGCCGGGCAGGCCGACCACGATCATGCAGACGAACGCGGGGATCACACTGCTCGACACCAGCGGGTAGAGGAACAGCGCGGTGTCGATCACGCCGAACGCGAACGCGCCGATACCCCACAGGGTTGCCGCCGGCCAGCGGGAGCCGATCGCGGCGGCGACCAGGCCGCCGATGATCCCGCCGATCGCCTGCGACGACACGATCAGGCCGTAGACCTTCCCGTCGCCGCCGACCTCGGCACTGACGAACGGCGCGAACAGCGTGCTCATGATGCCCTCGCCGACCCCGGTGACCAGGCAGAACACGAAGAGCAGCCGCATCGCGGGTCCCGCGACGCAGAGCCGCAGACCCTCGGTCCACTCGTCCCTCAGCCGCTTGATCGCACCGCCGGCCGTCTCTTCCGTCGGGTGCGGTCGCTGCTGCCGGTGCCGCATCGCCGCGACCAGGACGACCGCGATCAGGAACGTCGCGGCGTCGCCGAGCGCCAGGAGGGTCAGCCCGCCGGCGGCCGCCAGTACGCCGCCGAGCGCGGCGCCGATCAGCCGGGCGAGGTCGCGGATCTGACTGTTCAGCGCGTTCGCGGTGACGAGTTGGTCGGCGTTCACCAGGACCGGGACCAGCGACTGCTCGGCTGGCGTGAAGAACTGCTGCAGACAGCTCTGCGCGAGGACGACGCCGTACACGATCCAGATCGTGCTCGCGTCGTGGACCGCGACCAGCGGGATCAGGACGAGCGCGTTCAGCACGTTCGTCACGATCATCGTGGTCCGCTGGTTCCACCGGTCGACGAAGACGCCGGCCAGCGAGCCGAGCAGGACGGCCGGGAGGAACGACGCCAGCAGCAGGCCGCCGGACGCCAGCGTCGAGCCGGTCAGCACGTACACCTGGAACGCGAGTCCGGTGCGCAGCAACCAGTCGCCGATCAGCGAGATCAGGCCGGCGCCGAGCATCAGCCGGTAGTCGCGCTGCCGCGCGAGGACGCCCCACAAGTCCTTCATGACTACTCCTGCTCCTGCTCGGGTGAAACGGTGAGGATCTGGGTCAACGAGATGTGCCGGCTGCCCGGCGGGCGCTTGGACTTGTCGTCGATCGGCCGCTCGTCGACCCAGCGCTGCAGCAACGCGTCGACCTGCTCGACGAGCTCGGCCAGTTCGTCGCCGGTGAGATAGAGCCCGGTCTGGCCGATGCCGGAGTGGTCCCGCCAGACCGGGTCCTCGCTCAGCCGCTGCTGCTGCCACTTCGCCAGGTCGTCCAGGGCACGCTCGGCCATCAGCTGCTCGAGGACGTCGGCGGCCGCGGCGCCCTCGGGTGTCTTCATCGCGTCCCGCCAGGACTGCGACGTCGATACCAGGCGCCACGGCCGCTCCCGGTTGTCCTTGCCCGGCGCCGGCTCGACGAAGTCGTACTTCGCCAGCTGCCGCAGGTGGTGGGACGCCAGCGCCTGGCTGATCCCCAGATGCCGCGCGGCCTCGGCCGCGGTCATCGGTCCCTCCCGTCCCAGCAGCGACCTCAGGTCGAGCCGGACCGGATGCGCCATCGCCCGGATCGCCAGCGGGTCACTCAGCAGCCGCGTCCGCCGCGGGTCCTTTTCCAAAGACATGCTTGGAATATGCGGCAGGCCGGATCCGATGTCAAGGCATTGCTTGGAATGTCGCTGCTCGCCGGTGCTTGTCAGCGCTTGTCAGCGCTTGTCAGTCTTGCCGGGCTTCGGTTTGTGTTTGCCCGGAGGCTGCTTGGTGGCGGGTTGCGACGTCGCCGGCGGCCGGGTCTTCGCCGTCGGCCGGGCCGAGGTCGCGGGCGGGGTTCTGGTGGTCGTCCTCGTGGCGGTCGGAGTCGTGACCACCCTGGACGGTGAAGCCGACGGCCGCGGGGCGTGGGACGGGGCGACATCCGTCGGCGCCGGCGGCGTACCGGGGTTCTGAGCGGTGAGTACGCCGATGGTCACCGCGGCGAGAACTGCGAGCAGCGCGGCCAGGGCAAGGAAAACCGCCCGCCGGTTTCGGCGTAGCGGTGGGGGCGGGAGCTCGGCCGTCGTCGCGTTCCGCGGGTCGAAGAAGATCCAGGACGCGACCTCGTCGGTCGTCGGACGCTCCGCGGGCTCCTTGGCCAGCATCCGGCGGATCAGGTCCGCGACCGGCACCGGGACTTCCTCGGGCACGGCCGGCGAGGCCTGGACGTGCTGGGACAGGACCACGGTCGGGTTCTCGCCCTCGAACGGCGGACGGCCGGTGAGCAGCTGGTACAGCACGCAACCGAGCGCGTACACGTCGGTGGCGGGCGTGGCCGGGTGCCCCAGGGCCCGCTCGGGCGCGAGGTAGAGGCTGGTGCCGAGGATCAGGCCCGACGACGCCGGGGTGATGGATCCGCCGGGTGAGTGCGCGATGCCGAAGTCGGCGATCTTCACCGAGCCGTCGACATCGATCAGCAGGTTGTCCGGCTTGATGTCGCGGTGCACGATGTGGTGCCGGTGCGCGGCCGCGAGCCCGCGCGCGACCTGCCGGACGATGTCGACCGCGCGGTCCACGGGGAGCGGGCCGTGCAGTGCGAGTTCGTGCGCGACGCTGCGGCCTTCCAGGAGCTCCATGACCAGGTAGTACTCGCCGTTGGAGTGGCCGAAGTCGTAGACCGCGACGACATGCGGATCGCGCACCATGGCCGCGGCCCGCGCCTCGCGCTGGAACCGGGCCGCGGCGAACGGGTCGGTCAGGTCGGGCCGCAGCAGCTTCACCGCGACCGGGCGACCGAGCAGTTCGTCGCACCCCCGATAGACCTCGCCCATCCCACCGTGGCCGAGGATCTCGGACGTGCGATAGCGCTCCGCAAGCAGCACGTCCGTCCGGTACCCCGATGACAAGCTGACGATTCAGCCAGTTCGGTCCCGAATCCATTCCAGGGCGGGTTCGGCGCGGCTGAGGATCGAGATGTGGCCGAGGTCCTCGTGGATGTCGAGGGTGGCGGCCGGGAGGCGGCCGGCCAGCCAGCGGGCGTGGGTGCACGGGATGATGCCGTCGTCGGTGCCGTGGGCAAGGAGCGTCGGCGCGGTGATCGCGGTCGGCGTACAGCCCCAGGACCGGGTGTACGAGCAGTCGTCGTCGATCAGGCCGTCGGGGCCGTGCGGCATCGACTTCTCGCCGGCGACCGAGCCGAGCCAGCCCCACGGACCGTCGAACATGCCCAGGTCGGACGGTGTGAACTCGGGGTCGTACTCGACGCCGGAGCTCTCGTGCCGGACCTTCGCGTCGCGGCCCGCGGCGGCGGCCGTCAGTGAGGCGCGGCCGGACGCGACCATGCCGTCGTACCAGTCGAGGCCTTCGGCGTCGTACGGCGCGATCGCGGCGAAGGTGGCGACCGCCTCGACCCGGTCGCCGAGGATCGCGGCCGCGCCCAGGGCGTACGAGCCGCCGCCGGAGTAGCCCATCAGTGCGCAGGTGCCGACTCCGAGCCTGTCCAGCAGCGCGGTCAGGTCGGCGGCGACCGAGGCCATCGTGCGGTGCGGCGCGGCCGTCGAACCGCCGTACCCCGGGCGGTCGTACGAGATCCAGCGGATGCCGAGCCACTCGCCCGCGTCGTACAGCGGCTGTGGTGGGGTGCCCAGGTTCGGCGTGCCGTGGTGCCAGACGACGGCCAGTCGAGCGTCGTCGCCAGGCGCGCTGTCGTAGGCGTGCAGGACGCGCCCGTCGGGCAGCCGGAAGTCGATCTCCTCCATGCTCGTCAGCCTAAAGTGCCGAAATGTCGAGTGCGGCCGGTTGCTTCCGACCTCTGCTGCGAAGATCCACTCACTGCCCGAAAGGACACCGGTCATGAAGTATCTGCTGATGATCCACAGCAACCCGATCACCTGGGGTCACCCGTCGTTCCTGCACACCGAGGCCGGCAAGGCGCTGCCGAAGAAGGCCCGCGACGCGCTCGCCGCCCAGCTCGACACCCTGCTGAAGGAACTCGAGGCCAACGGCGAGCTGATCACCGCCGTCCCGCTCGACCCACCGTCGAAGACCCGCGTGGTCCGCGTCCGCGAAGGCGTCCGAGCCACCACCGACGGCCCCTACTCCGAGGCGAAGGAACAACTCGCCGGCGTCTTCCTCATCGACGTCGCCACCCAGTCCCGAGCGGAGGAGGTAGCCGCCACCATCCCCGAGGCCGAGTTCTTCGCGGTGGAAGTCCGCCCGGTCTCCGTCCTCGACTAGTCGCTCCCCGCTACGTCAGTTCGCGACCAGGCGTTGGTGGTTCTCGGTGGTCGGGAGGGCGGGGTCAAGGCTGCCGAGGGCCAGCCAGGTGGCGCCGCCGACGCCGTCGCGGGCGGTGCGGACCTCGCCGGCAAAATGCTGCCGGATGAGTTGTCCGACGGGTGAAGATTCACCCGCGACACTGCCCGCGAGCACCATCGGGCCCTTGTCCGACGTTGTCTTCAGCCGGGCGGCGGTTTCTGTGAGCAATTCGGCTGCGCGTTTCACCAAGGCCCGCGCAGTCTCGTCGTCCTGTGCGTACGCCGTCATCACCGCCGGCGCGAGTTCGGCGAGCAGAACGGGTGGGCGACTGTTCACCGTCCTCACCAGATCGTCACGCAACGCGTCGTATCCTTCACGCTGTGCAGCAGCGTGCTCGTCCCGATCGGGCAGGATCGCCTGTACGACGGCCTGCCCGAGCGCCCCGAGCGGCTCGCGCAGATCGAGCGCCTGGAGCACGCTGCGCACCGCCTCGCGGCCGAGCCAGAAGCCGGAGCCGTCGTCGCCGAGCAGCCAGCCGTGCCCGCCCGCGGTGCGGACGAGCTGGTGGTTGCGCACCAGACCGGCGTTGCTGCCGGTGCCCGCGATCAGCACGGTGCCGTCCGGTTCCGGCGTACCTGAGGCGAAAGCGACCTCGAGATCACCGATGTAGTCGGGGGCAACGATCAGGCCGGCGCCCGTCCAGGCCGCCTCGAACTGCGCGGCCACGTCCGGTCGTGCGAGCGCCACACCGCCGGCCATGCCGACGACGGCCGCCTTGACGGCCGTCGGGTCCAGCCCGGTCAGTGCGGCGTGAAGCGCCTGCCCGAAGTTGGCCGCCGCGCTTGCGGGATGACTGGTCGGATTCCCTCCCGCTGCGGCACCGCGACCGATTACGTTGCCCTCAGAGTCCGCGATCACGATCCGGGTGGACGTACCGCCGAGGTCGCCGCCGAGGACCAGCGGTCCGGCAGGTATCAGGACCACCTGGTCGACAGGTGCGGCGTCAGCGTCCGGAAGCGGGCGTTCGACCGACATACGCGATGCTCCAAACTGCTCGAAAGAGCTTATAAGTAAGCACAAGGAAACAAGGTTACGCAACGGTCCCGATCTGGGGAGATCACACTGATGAGCCTTGACTTTAGCTGCGAGTTGAGAAAAGTTCTGTCCAGCAAACCGCAAACTTGCGCATTTGTCGGCACCTGGAGTGTCGCTGCGAGCACAGTAGTCGAGGGGTGGGCCCGCTGATGGCCAGCGATAACACGGGGGAGACCGGCGGCGTGAGCGCGCAGGCTTATGTTCAAACCCTGATGCCGATCATGGCTGCGGTCACGACGCAGATCGACGGCCCGATCCAGCGGGCGGCCGACCTGATGACGGCGTCGCTGCGCGCGAACGGCGTCATCCAGGCGTTCGGCTCCGGGCACTCCGAGGCGCTCGCGATGGAGATCGCGGGCCGGGCCGGCGGACTGATCGCCACCAACCGGATCGCGCTGCGCGACCTGGTGCTGCTCGGCGGTGAGTCGCCGGAGCTGCTGCGCAGCGCCGAGCTCGAGCGCGACCCGCAGTACTCCCGCAAGCTCTACGAGCTGTCCGCGGCCCGCGAGGGCGACCTGTTCGTGATCGCCTCGAACTCGGGCGTGAACGGCTCGATCGTCGAGCTCGCGCGCGTGGTCAAGGAGCAGGGCCACCCGCTGATCGCGATCACGTCGCTGCAGCACACCGGCGGTATGGAGTCGCGGCACCCGTCCGGCAAGAAGCTGATCGACTTCGCCGACGTGGTGCTCGACAACCACGCGCCGTACGGCGACTCGGTCCTCGACCTGCCCGACGGTGCGGGCAAGGTCTGCGCGGTGTCGTCGATCACCGCCGCGCTGATCGCGCAGCTGCTGGTCGCGGAAGTGCTGCGCCGAATGACGGACGCCGGCGAGACGCCGCCGGTGTACCTGTCCGCGAACATCCCGGGCGGCGACGAGCACAACCACGCCCTTGAAGCACGGTACGCCGGTCGTATCCGGCGTACTGCCTGAATCACACTCGGAAGGCGGCATCATGACCACTCCCAACAACCTCTCGCGGCGGCTGTTCCTGCAGCGCGCGGCGGTCGGCACGTTGATGGCGACCGGCGGCAGCACGCTGCTGGCCGCCTGCGCCGGCAGTGGCAGCGACGACAGCGGTTCCGGCAGTGGCAACGCCGACAAGACCGCGGACAACCCGTTCGGTATGGCGGACAAGGCGACCGTCGACGCGGTGATCTTCAACGGCGGGTACGGCTACGACTACGTGACCTTCGCGGCCAACATCGCGCAGAAGAAGTTCGCGGGCTCGACGTTCAAGGTGGCCCCGTCGACGCAGATCGCCCAGCAGCTGCAGCCGCGCTTCGTCGGCGGCAACCCGCCGGACCTGATCGACAACTCCGGCGCGAACCAGATCGGCTTCAACACGATCCTGGACCAGCTGTCGACGCTGGACGACGTCTTCGAGGCGCAGAACTACGAGGGCACGAAGATCGCCGACACCCTGTACCCGGGCGCCAAGAACCCCGGTACGTACGACGGCAAGTTCGTCGCGATGAACTACGTGCTGACCCTCTACGGCATCTGGTACTCCGACAGCCTGTTCAAGGAGAACGGTTGGGAGCCGCCGAAGACGTACGACGGGCTGCTCGACCTCGGCGCCAAGGCCAAGGCGAAGGGCAAGTACCTGTTCGTCTGGGGCAAGGAAGCCGCGACCTACTACCACACGATGGCCGTCGACGGCGCGATCAAGGAGGGCGGCGACGAGGTCCGGCTGGCGCTGGAGAACCTCAAGGAGAACTGCTGGTCGATGCCGCAGATCCAGGGCATCTTCAAGGCGCTGGAGACGATGGTCAAGAACGGGTACTTCGTCCCCGGTGGCGCGGGCACCCAGTTCACCGCCGCGCAGGCGAAGTGGAGCAACGACCAGCAGGCCATCCTCTACCCCTCGGGTTCGTGGATCGAGAACGAGATGAAGAAGGCCACCAAGGCGGGCTTCAACATGAAGGGCGTCCCGGAGCCGGTGCTCACCGACGCCCCGAAGCTGCCGTACGAGGCGCTGCGCAGCGCGGCCGGCGAGCCGTTCATCGTCCCGTCGAAGGGCAAGAACGTTGCTGGCGGCAAGGAGCTGCTGCGGGCGATGCTGTCGAAGGAGGCGGCGACCAACTTCGCCAAGACCCGGCTGGCGCCGACGATCGTCAAGGGTCTGGTTCCCGCGGACGGGTTCGGTTCGACCGCACTGCAGTCGCAGACGCAGATGCTGGACGCGGCCGGCACCAACGTCTTCGACTACCAGTTCGTCGGCCTGTACGGCATGAACACCGACAACCTCGTGGTCTGGAACTCGTTCCTGTCCGGCCAGATCGACGCGGCCGGCCTGACGAAGGGCCTGCAGCAGATCACCGACAAGGTACGTAACGACAGCTCCGTCAAGAAGATCCCGGTCACGAAGTGACCACGACGCAAGAAGCTGTGCCGGGCGACGGACCCACGCGGTCCGTCACCCGGCGCCGCCGGCCGCTGACCTTCGATCGGGTCAGCTTCATGGTCGTGTTCCTCGGCCTGCCGCTGGCGGTGTTCGTGATCTTCGTCGTCTCGCCGTTCGTCCAGGCGCTCTATTACTCGCTGACCGACTGGTCCGGGTTCAGTGCGGGACAGAACTTCGTCGGCTTCGACAACTACGTGAAGCTGTTCCACGACGACATCTTCCTGAAGGCCGTGCGCAACAACATCCTGCTCGCGATCGTCGTGCCGATCGTGACGATCGTGCTGGCGCTGACCCTGGCCACGCTGGTGACGATCGGCGGCTCGGGCACCGGGACCGTCCGCGGGCTGCGCAACTCCGGCTTCTACCGGATCGTCTCGTTCTTCCCGTACGTGATCCCGGCGATCGTGATCGGTCTGATCTGGGCCCAGGTGTTCACGCCGGGCTCGGGCATCCTGGACGCGGTGCTGACGAAGATCGGGCTCGAGCAGTTCGAGAACTACGCCTGGCTCGGTGACGCGCGGACCGCGATGCCGGCGTCGATGTTCGTGATGATCTGGGGCTTCGTCGGCTTCTACATGGTGCTGTTCATCGCCGCCATCCGCGGTATCGACCCCGAGGTGTTCGAGGCGGCCCGCATCGACGGCGCCGGCCGGTTCCGGACCGCGGTGTCGCTGACGGTGCCGCTGATCCGGGACAACGTGCAGACGGCCTACATCTACCTCGGCATCGCCGCTCTCGACGCCTTCGTCTACATGCAGGCGCTGAACCCGGGCGGCGGTCCGCAGAACTCGACCCTCGTCATGCCCCAGCAGTTGTTCACCACTGCCTTCACCAAGGGGCAGTTCGGGTACTCGACGGCGATGGGCGTGGTCCTGGCCGCGGTGACGATGCTGTTCGCGCTCCTGGTCTTCGTGGTGAACGCGCTGACCGGCGGACGTGAGCGGAAAGTGAAGGTACGCCGATGACAACCACCGCCACTGACCGGGCCGACGTCGTTGCCGGGGCCCGCCGCGCACCCCACCACGGGGCCCGCGAGGGCAGAGGCGTGGCGACGACCGCCCACGTCGCGCTGATCCTGTGGTCGCTGCTGGTGATCCTGCCGCTGCTGTGGACGCTGTTGTCCTCGTTCAAGTCGACGCAGGAGGTCCTGGGCAACCCGCTGTCGCTGCCGAGCAAGCTGCGGTTCGAGAACTACGCCAACGCCTGGACGACGGCCGGGATCGGCCGCTACTTCCTGAACACCGTGATCGTCGTGGGCTCCGCGCTGGTGCTGGTGATGATCCTCGGCGCCATGTGTGCCTATGTGCTGGCCAGGTTCACGTTCCCCGGCAACCGGTTGATCTACTACTCGATGCTGGCCGGGCTGACGTTCCCGGTCTTCCTGGCGATCGTGCCGCTGTTCTTCGTGCTGAAGAACCTCGCGCTGCTCAACACCCTGCCCGGGTTGATCGCCACCTACGTCGCGTTCGCACTGCCGTTCACGGTCTTCTTCCTGCACGCCTTCTTCAAGGCGCTGCCGGGTGAGGTCTACGAGGCGGCGCAGATCGACGGCGCGGGTGAGTGGCGCTCGTTCTTCTCGGTGATGCTGCCGATGGCCCGGCCGGGGATGGCGTCGGTCGCGATCTTCAACTTCCTCGGGTTGTGGAACCAGTTCCTGCTCCCGGTCGCGCTGAACACCGACTCGAAGAACTACGTGCTCTCGCAGGGCATGGCCTCGTTCGCGTCGCAAGCCGGCTACGCGGTGGACTTCGGCGCGCTGTTCGCGGCCGTGGTGATCACGGTGGCGCCGGTCCTGGTCGTCTACATCATCTTCCAGCGTCAACTGCAGGTCTCCGTCACCGCCGGAGGCGTGAAGTAGATAGCCTGCCGGGATGCTGAAACGCCGGACACTACTGCAAGGAGCGCTGGCCGGCGCGGTCCTGGGCGGATGCTCGAAGACGCCGGTCGCGCCGCCCGTGTCGAAGGAGAACCCGTTCACCGTCGACGGGAACGCTCCGGTCGACCTGGTCGTCAGCGAGGAGTACGGCGGTTTCGCGGCGGCGGCGTACCGGAAGAGGTACGCCGCCGCCGTCGTCACGCCGAAGCTGACACCGCAGCTGTCCGCCCAGCTGCTGCCCCGGTTCGCCGCGGGCAACCCGCCCGACGTGGTGCTCAGCACCGGCGACGACGAGCTGGCGCTCGGACGGCTGGTCAAGGAAGGCCAGCTGACCGACCTGCAGCAGCTCCTGGACGCGCCGTCCTGGGACAACCCGAACGCGGCGGTCAAGGACCAACTGCTGCCGGACATGCTGGACTTCGGCCGGTACGACGGGACGCAGCGCACCGTCAACTACATCGCGAGCGTGTACGGCCTCTGGTATTCGGCCAGCCTCTTCCAGCGCAACGGCTGGGAGGTGCCGCGCACCTGGCCGGATCTGCTTGCGCTCGGCAACGATATGAAGGCCGCCCGGCTCGGGCCGTTCATCTACGCCGGCACGCACCCGTACTACCTGCTGGAACTCGTGCTCACGCTGGCCGCCAAGACCGGCGGGCCGGATGTCGTGAAGCGGATCGACAACCTCGAGGACGGCGCCTGGAAGGACGAGAGCGTCACCAAGGCGATCACCGCGGTCGGCGAGCTGGCCAAGCGCGGGCTGCTCGCGGCCGGCACCGCGGCGAACGACCACATCGGTGCGCAGAAACGCTTCCTGGCCGGCAAGGCCGGGATGCTGCCGTGCGGCAACTGGCTCGAGAACGAGATGAAGGGCCTGGTCCCGCAGGACTTCGCGCTGACGATGTTCGCCGTTCCGCCGCTGGACTCGTCGCCGGCGCTCGCCAGCGGGGTGCACGTCGCGGCGACCGCGCCGCTGCTGGTGCCGGACAAGGCGCGGAACAAGGCCGGCGGGCTCGAGTACCTGCGGGCCATGCTGTCGGCGGACGTCGCCGCGCAGGTCACCTCGGAGGCGAGCCAGCTCACCATCGTCCGGGGCGCGGCCGACGGGCTCGAGATGGGGACGGCGCTCCGCTCCGCCCGGGACCTGCTGTCGGCGGCCGGTGACCAGCTGATCATCTGGTACTTCGACGACTGGTACCCGCAGTTCGCGGACGCGGCCGCCACGGCCACCGCGCAGTTCATGGCCGGCGGCCTGCAGCAGTCCGAGTGGACGGCCCGGATCCAGGCGGCGGCCGACAAGCTGAAACAGGACTCCGCGGTGACGAAGTACCACCGGGACTGAGATCTAGGTTAGGTTAGGGCAACCTAACCTACCTCTGTGAGGTCTCCATGCGCCGCCCGCTGGTGTTCCTGGCCGTACTCCTGCTCGCCCTGACCGGGTGCGGAAGCGCCAACGACGACGCGCCGCAGGTCACCGGCTCACAGGGCGGCCCCTTCCCCGTGACGATCAAGAACAAGTACGGCGACACCGTGGTCGGGCAGGCCCCGCAGCGGGTCGTGACGGTCGGCCTGGTCGAGCAGGACGCGTTGCTCGCGCTCGGCGTCGTACCGGTGGCGACGACCGAGTGGTTCGGTGAGAAGCCGGGCGCGTTGTTCCCGTGGGCGAAGGCGAAGCTCGGCGACGCCGCCGTACCACAGGTGCTGAGCGACAAGGACGGCCTGCAGTTCGAGGAGATCGCGGCGCTGCGGCCGGATCTGATCATCGGGCTTTACTCCGGGATCAGCGCCGACGATTACCAGAAGCTGAGCGCGATCGCGCCGACCGTGGCGCAGCCGGCCGGCGTACCGGACTACGGCGTGTCCTGGCAGGTCGTGGCGCGGACCGTAGGCCAGGCGGTCGGGAAGCCGGGGCAGGCCGACGAGCTGGTCAAGGGGATCGAGGCGCGGTTCGCCGGGGTGCGTCAGCAGCATCCCGAGTTCCAGGGCAAGCCGGCGCTGATGGCCACGCCGTACGAGGGGTATTTCATCTACGGCACGCAGGACCCGCGCTCGCGGCTGCTGACCGATTTCGGGTTCACGCTGCCGGCCGGGCTGGACAAGGCGATCGGGGACAAGTTCGGCGCGAACATCAGCGCGGAGCGCATCTCGCTGCTCGACCAGCAGGCCCTGGTGTGGTTCCCGACCAAGGGCGGCACGGCGAAGCTGAAGGCCGACCCGCTGTACCGGAACCTGAAGGTGCGCACCCAGGCACGGGACGTGTTCGTCGAGGAGAACTACGACGACCAGCTGTACGGCGCGACGAGTTTCGTCTCGGTCCTCAGCCTGCCGATCGTGCTCGACCAGCTCGTCCCGAAGCTGGCCGCCGCCGTCGACGGAAACCCGGCTACGAACGGATAAAACCCCATCGCCGTCAGCGCCTCGCCGCCGTACGCTCGGAGGAGGGGAGTGAGTGCGATGGAGTGGCTGGCAGTCGTGGTTCTGTTCTTGACGCTGTGCGTCCTGCTGAGCCTGCTGCTGCCGGCTCCGCCGCCGTCGCGGTGGCGGCGGGGCGTCCAGCGGCGGACGGCGCGGCTGACCGTGCGACTGCGCCGGCACCGGGAGCCCGAGCCGGACCCGTTCGACACGCTGCGCCTGCAGACGCGTCTGGGGCATCTGTCCACCAAGATCCGCAGCATCGAGTCCACTCCGCACGTGTACGCCCGCGCGCACAAGCTGATGGCGCTGGAGGCGGCGTACGACGACCTGCTCGACGAGGCCTGCCGGCTGGCCGGATGCCCGGGGGAGGCGGAGGTGAAACGCTCCGAGGAGAAGCGCTGGCAGGAGGAGCAGGAGCTCGCCGCCCGCGGCTGGTCCTGGTGAGCGACACCGCCGGGTGACTCGTACTCGTTGAGATATGACTGATAACCCGCCCGGGTGCAGGGTGAACTGAGACCGCTGGCAGAATCGGACGCATGTCCCATGCTGCGTCTGACCCCTCCGCAGCCGGTTCCCAGCGACGCCCCCGCGTGCTCTCCGGGATCCAGCCGACGGCGGACTCCTTCCACTTCGGCAACTACCTCGGCGCGTTGCGGCAGTGGGTGGCCCTGCAGGACGACCACGAGGCGTACTACTGCGTCGTGGACCTGCACGCGATCACGGTGGACTACGAGCCGAAGGCGCTCCGCGACCGCACCCGCCGGTCCGCCGCGCAGCTGCTCGCGGCCGGGATCGACCCGGAGCGGTCCACCCTGTTCGTCCAGTCGCACGTGCCCGAGCACGCGCAGCTGTCCTGGGTGCTCGGCTGCCTGACCGGGTTCGGCGAGGCCAGCCGGATGACGCAGTTCAAGGACAAGTCGGCCAAGGGCGGCGCCGACCGCGCCACCGTGGGCCTGTTCACGTACCCGATCCTGCAGGCCGCGGACATCCTGATCTACCAGGCCGACCGGGTCCCGGTCGGCGAGGACCAGCGCCAGCACCTGGAGCTGACCCGCGATCTCGCGCAGCGCTTCAACCACCGCTTCGGCAAGACCTTCCGGCTGCCGGAGCCGTACATCGTCAAGGAGACCGCGAAGATCTCCGACCTGCAGGACCCGACGGCGAAGATGAGCAAGTCGTCGTCCTCGCCGGCCGGCATCATCGACCTGCTGGACGACCCGAAGGCGAGCGCGAAGAAGATCCGCTCCGCCGTCACCGACTCCGGCCGGGACGTGCTCTTCGACCCGGTCGAGAAGGCCGGTGTGTCGAACCTGCTGACGATCTACTCGGCGCTGACCGGCAAGAAGATCAGCGAGCTCGAGGACGAGTACGCCGGCCGCGGGTACGGCGACTTCAAGAAGGACCTCGCCGACGTCGTGGTCGAGTTCGTCACGCCGTTCCGGGAGAAGACGCTGACCTACCTCGACGACAAGGCCCAGCTGGACGCGATCCTGGCGGCCGGCGCCGAGCGCGCCCGGGCGGTCACCGAGCCGACGCTGGCCCGGGTCTACGACCGGCTCGGCTTCGTCCCCGGCCCGCCGCAGGGGCGGTAGGCCGCCGATGACCACGATCGGTGTCGCGATCCCGATCGCGGAGCCGTACGGCTCGGAGCTGCAGAAGCACCGGGCCGACTTCGGTGATCCGATGGCCGCGTCGATCCCCACCCACGTCACGCTGCTGCCGCCGACCGAGATCGGGCCCGGCGACCTGGAGCTGATCGACGAGCACCTGCTCGCGGTCGCGGCCCGGTTCCCGCGGTTCCGGATCCGGCTGCGCGGTACGGCGACCTTCCGGCCGATCTCGCCGGTGGTGTTCGTCCCGCTGGCCGAGGGCATCTCGTCGTGCGAGGTGCTGCAGTCGCAGGTGCGCTCCGGGCCGCTGCAGGTCGACCTGAAGTTCCCGTACCACCCGCACGTCACGGTCGCGCACGACCTGGACAAGGAGGCGCTCGACCGCGCCTACGACGCTCTGTCCGAGTACGACTGCACCTTCGACGTCGAGCACTTCAGCCGCTACGAACACGGCGCCGACGGCGTGTGGCGCCCGCAGCGCGAGTTCCCGCTGGCAGGCTGAGACTCGTTCATCGGGGTACAGGAGTCACATGGGCAGCATCAAGCGGGTCTGGGCGCGGTTCAGGAAGTCGCAGGTGTGGCGGGCCTGGCAGCGGTACGGCAACCGGCGCGGCAACCGGCTGGCCGGGGCGACGAGCTTCTTCGGGTTCCTGTCGATGTTCCCGCTGATCGTGCTGGCCGCGGCGATCATCGGGCCGCTGCTCGGCGACGACGCGATCGAGACGCTGAAGAAGGCCCTGGAGAAGAACCTGCCCGGGATCGGCGACAAGATCGACATCGACGCGCTGATCGCGCACGCCGGGACCATCGGCCTGATCTCCGCGATCGGGCTGTTGTTCACCGGCCTGGGCTGGATCGACTCGCTGCGCGCCTCGATCCGCTCGATGCACGAGCTCGACGACGAGCCGGGAAACATCGTCAAGCTGAAGGCGGTCGATTTCGGTGCCCTGATCGGCCTCGGCCTGATCGGCCTGATCGCCACCGGCGCGTCGTCGATCCTGACCGCGCTGTCGAAACGCATCGTCGACTGGGTCGACCTGGACGGCACCTGGCTGGCGGACTGGGGGCTCGGCCTGATCAGCCTGGTGATCGGGATCGGCGCCGGGGCGGTGCTGTTCCTGTACATGCAGACGGTCCTGCCGCGGATCGTCCTGCCCCCCAAGGTGGCGCTGATCGCGGCGCTCGCCGGCGGCGTCGTGTTCTACCTCGCCCAGCGGCTCGGCAACCTCTACGTGAACCACGTGATCGGCGCGAACGCGGCGTACGGTGCGGTGGCGGTGCCGCTGGCGCTGCTGGTGTGGATCTACCTGATGACCCGCGCGATCATGCTGATCGCCGCGTGGACGAAGGAAGCCACCCTCGACGCCCACGCCCGCGAAGAGAAGTCTGAAGAGAAGTCGGAAGAGGGGTCGGAGCCCCGGGCCGTCGAGCCCGAACCGCTGCTCCCCGGCCCGCCCGGCAAGCGCTACAAGGTTGTCCCGGTCCCGCAACGCAAGGCAGACACGGTCGCTGTCGCCGCCGGAACGCTTCTCGGCGTCACAATCACCACCCTGGCCCTCCAGGGCCTCCGAGCGGTCCGCTCGATCCGCCACTCCTGAATCCGCTGGACACCTCGTCCCACCAGCTGCAGCTGGACGAGGTGAGTGGTTCCGGCGGGCACCTGGCGCTGACCTACACCCGGGCTCAGTGACGGCGGCGGCGGAGCGCGCGAGGGCGGCGGAGGAACAGGCCGAGGAGCAGGACCGGCGGGGCGGCGTACGCCCAGTCGGGGACGCGGAAGGCGAGTGACTTGACCGCCTGGCCCGGGTTCAGCGCGGTGCGGGCCTGCGGTGCGCCCGCCGTACCCTTCGTGGTGGTTGTGGGCTTGCCCTGCTGCTGGGTCTTCGGCGGGGCGGCGGCCGGCTTGACCAGGGTGCCGACGGGCTTGAGCTTGCCGTAGTTGGTGAATGTCCAGGTCAGCAGGTTGCTCGCGTCCTCGGTGATGCCGTGCGGCGCGTTCATCAGCGTCACCACCAGTGTGTGCCCGTTGCGCCGGGCAGCGCCGACGAACGTGTTCCGGGCCAGCGTGGTGTAGCCGGTCTTCACGCCGAGCGCGCCGTCGTAGTTGAACAGCAGCTTGTTCTGGTTCGCGACCTGGTAGCTGCCCTTGTTGCCGACGTTCGGGAAGTTCGTGTACTTCGTCGAGGCGTACTTCGCGAAGTCCTGACGCTCGAGCCCCGCCTGCGCGAACAGGGCCAGGTCGTAGGCGCTCGAGTACTGCCCGTCGGCGTCCAGGCCGGTCGGGTCGGTGACGTGGGTGTCGAGCGCGCCGAGGTCCTTGGCCTTCGCGTTCATCCGCTGGATGGTCGCGGGGACGCCGCCCTGGTCGTGGGCGCACAGGGCGTGCACGGCGTCGTTCCCCGACGCCAGGAACATGCCCTGGAAGAGCAGGTCGACGGTGTAGTGCAAGCCGGGGTACACCCCGACCTTGCTGCCGATGATGCCGGCGTCGGCGTCCGAGCCGACGACCGGGTCGGTCTTCTTCAGCCGCGGCAGCAGGACCAGCGCGGTCAGGGTCTTGAGCGTGCTGGCCGGGCGCAACTTCGCGTGCGGGGCCTTGGCGGCGAGCACTTGCCCGGTGTCCAGGTCGGCCACGACGTACGCCGACGCCTGCACGGCCGGCGGTGCCGCCCCGTTGGCGACGACCGTCGGCTTCGCCGTCAGCAGCTCGCCGCCGACCGGGCCTTGTGGGCCCGTATCGGCGGCGGTCGCTGTCAGAGGTCCGGCTACCACCAGTGCGGTGGTAGCGCAGGCCGTCAGAAGCAAACGCATCGGCGGCACTCTAGTTGGCCGACGGTGCAGATGTCACAGTCGGGTCTCATGCCCTGGGTCAGGCTCGGTAGGCGGTCCACATGTTGCTGATCCGGGTCGACTGCCCCGGGGTGAACTGGTTGTAGCAGGAGTCGTAGGAGTAGTCCATGTAGTTGTGGATCGGGTCCAGACCGGGCAGCGAGCAGGAGTCCCGGCCCTCCGGGCAGCCGCTGGACGAGCTGCTCTGGGCGGGCGTGTCGGACACCGAGTCGTTCGTGCTCGTGCAGCCGCCCTGGAACGTGTGGTACAGCCCGAACCAGTGACCGGCCTCGTGGGTCGCGGTCTTGCCTTCGTTGTAGTTGGTGGCCGAGCCGCCGGGCAGGGAGCTGTACTGCACCCGGATGCCGTCGATCGACGGGTTGCTCGCGTAGTCCCACGGGAAGGTCGCGATCCCGAGGTACGAGAAGTCGACCAGCCAGATGTTCAGGGCGTTCTTGCCGCCCTGGCGCGTCTGGGACCGGTACGAGTTGCTCTGCCGGTCCTTGTGCCACTGGTCGTTGTAGTACCGGTTGACGCCCGCCAGCGTGAACGTGAAACCGGTGTTCGCGGCCTGGGACGACTCCTGACCTGCGAAGTTCTGGTTCAGCTCGGCGATCTGCTGGTTGATCTGGGTCGACGTGACGTCGCCGGCGCCGGACTTGCTCAGCATCACGTGGATGTACACCGGCACACTCGCGGAAGCCAGCGTGCCGGCCGTGAAGCCGCGCTTGGTCTTCAGGATCTGCGCGGTCCTGGCGTCGATGGCCTTCTGCTCGGCCGCCGACAGCTCCCGGTGGTCGGCACCGAAGCCACCACGCGCGGCAGGACCTTCCTCAGGCGTGAAACACGCCGCTCCGGCGGTCTGGTCGACAGGCGCCTTCGCGGTCGCCTGTCCACCGAGCGGACTGAACGCGAGCGCCGTACCGGCCAGAATCACGGCCAGGGCGCGGGGACGGGTAACGAAAGATCGCATAGCGGTCCTCCATGAATCGGGCCGCTTTGGGCGGTGCGGCCGAATCCCGCGATTTTCCCCACCATCCCGACCAGTGCCAACCCATTCCCTGACCAACCCGTGCCACGGCACCACCGCGCCGGTCACCTGCAACTAGCTGCAACGTACTTGCGCAAGCCGCCTTCTGAACGATAAAACGTCTGCCTGTCTATACCGGTGCCGCGGGGGCCGCACTGGTTCTCTCCCCCTCTCTTGCTGGAGTTCTGGATGCGCCGCGCCCGCATGCCGCTGACGTCTGCCCAGGTACTACGACTCGTCCTCCCCGCCGCCCTGGTCGCCACCACCCTGGTGGCGGTCACCGGCTCCTCGGGAACCGCCGCCGAGCCCCGCCCCTTCGAGGCGAAGCCCACCATCGGCAAACCCGCCGGACCGTCCTACGAAGCCAACTCGGTCCTCGTGAAGTTCAAATCAAAGGCCACCACCTCGGCCCGCAAGGCCGCCATGGCCAAGATCCACGGCAAGCCCGACGTGTCCGTGACCTCCTCCGAGGTGGTCACGGTGACGGGTGACGTGCCGGCGCCCGACGCGTTGAAGCGCTTGAAGACCGACCCGTCGGTCGAGCTCGCCTCGCTCAACTACATCCGGCACAAGCTCGCCACTCCGGCCGACCCGTTCTACGCCAACTACCAGAAGTACCTGCCGACCGTTCGGCTCAACCAGGCGTGGGACCTGACCAAGTCGGCCGGGTCGCAGACGATCGCCGTACTCGACACCGGTGTCGACGCCGGTCACCCGGATCTGGCCGGCCATCTCCTGCCGGGATACAACCTCTTCAACACCGCGACGCTGCCGAACGACGGCGACGGGCACGGCACCGCGGTGGCAGGCATCATCGCGGCCGGCACCGGCAACGGCATCGGGATCGCCGGCGTAGCCTGGGACGCCAAGATCCGTCCGGTCAAGGTGCTGGACGACAACGGCAACGGCTCCGACGGCAAACTGGTCATGGGTATCAACTGGGCCGTCAAGAACGGCGCCCGGATCATCAACATGTCGCTGGGCGGCGGGTACGCCAACGAGATCGTCCACGACGCGATCAAGAATGCGGTCGCGAACGGTGTGCTGGTGGTCGCGGCAGTCGGCGACAGCGGTACGGCGGAGTTCCAGACGTGGCCGGCCTCCTATCCGGAAGTACTAGGCGTCGGCGCGACGGACCGGAACGGCGTACTGACCAGCTTCAGCAGCCCCCGCGACGTCGATGTGGTCGCCCCCGGCTTCGGCATCGCCAGTACGGCACCCCGTGCTCTGACGCCCTCAGGTAGCGCGCCGTACTACACCGGTCTGTCGGGTACATCCTTCTCCACAGCGATCGTTTCCGGCGTCGCTGCGCTGGTCCGCAACAAGTGGCCGTCGTTGACGCCGGACCAGGTGATCGCACGCCTGAAGGCGACCGCCCGCGACTCCGGTCCGCGAGGCCTCGACCCGTACTACGGGTCCGGCGTCGTCGACGCCTATCACGCCCTCGGCGGCCCGTGGGCTCCGGATTTCGCTCCCGGTATCCCGGACGCCGACGACCAGCCAGTTCGCGCGACATCGATCGAACTGCAGCAGAGGGCCAGTGGAAACATCGGGACCGAGGGCGATGTCGACTGGTACAAGATGACTTCTACCTACTGGGACATCTGCATCTCCGTCACCATGCCGGAGTACGACTCAGCGGCGTACGCACAGAATCTCGCTCCCGTGGTGTCGGTGTACGACGCCTCGCTCAAGCCGAAGGGGTTCGGCGAGGTGCGCCTGCCCGCACCCGGCCAGCCGGATCGCCCCGGAGTGATCGGTCTGGAAGTTGCGGTCGAACTTCCCGACGCCGGTCCGACCTACTTCTCGATCCGTAACCACAACGGGGCGCGCGACACGCGGGCCTACACGGTCGACAGCTTCATCTGCCAGACCACGCCTACATCGGGCGGAGACGCATATCCGGCCCTCGACGCCTCGCCGGGCGATCAGTCGTTCGGAGCGCCGCTGGACTCCAGGCCTTTCGTCACATTCGCGCGTCCGGCCATGGCGGACACCGTGAACACGACGACGGTCCGATTGATCAATACCAAGACCAATTCGACCGTTGCGGCGACGGTCGAGTACGACAAGGCCACCAACAGGGCGATCCTCAGCCCGACGACGCCGCTGCTCGACAACACGCCTTACCGAATCCTCGCGGTTGACGTGAAGGACACGACCTACAACTGGATGGGTGCCTTCAGCAGCCTCTTCACGACGGTCGACCTGACTCCAGGGAAACCGGACTTTGCCGCCGCAGGCGCCTATCTCGCGGCGAACCTCAGCTGGAAGATCGCGCCGATGTCGGACCTCGACCAGGTGATCGTGCGACGCAACCCGAGCAGTGTCGCACCTACGCTGACCACCGGATCGCTCGCGTACGCGGGGACCGGGACCGCGGTGAAGAACACCGGCCTCGCGCAAGGTACGACGTACACCTACGCGGCCTGGGTGAAGGACCGCAGCGGCAAGGTCAGCCCTGTCGCAACCAGACAACTGCTCGGGATGAAGTCCGGGATCAGCACGACGTCGACGTTGATCGACTACGGCGGTTCGATCACCCTGCGGGGGAGCACGCTGCGGATCGACAACGTGGCCTATGCCGGGTTGCCGGTGAACGTGTATGTGCGGCCGAAGAACTCGTCGAAGTTCACGTTGCTGGCGGCGTTGAAGACGTCGTCGACGGGGACGTTGTCGGTGGTGCACAAGCCGCTGGTGTCGTCGGTGTACATGCTGACGTTCCCGGGCAACGAGAGCCTGATGGGCACCCGTACCGCGGACATCACGGTGCAGGTCCGCCCGACGATCTCGGCTGTGCTGTCGCCGTCGTCCATCCGTCTCGGTGGCGCCGCGGCGTTCAGTGGCTACGTCGCTCCGGCGCACGCCGGACAGACCGTGTATCTGCAGCAGTACGGCAGCAAGGTCTGGAAGTCGATCGCGTCGGTGAAGCTCAGCACGTCCGGCAAGTACGCGTTCGGCATCAAGCCGGCCGTGCGCGGGCAGATCGCCTACCGGGTGTGGTTCCCGGGCGACGCTGATCACGCCCCGGCCTACACGGTCAACAAGATCCTCACCATCAGCTGAACCTCCGCTCCTTGCCCCGGCCGATTCATCGGCCGGGGCATTTCTATTCGAGGAAGGCGCGGAGGAGGGCCTCGGTGCCGGCCAGGTGTTCTTGCATGGCTGTGCGGGCGGTCGTGGGGTCTTGGGTGAGGATCGCGGTGACGATGGCCTGGTGCTGGGTGTTGGAGTGGTGGAGGTTGGGTTCCAGGAGGGGGATGGCGTCCAGGAGCTCGTTGAGGCGCATTCGGACGTCGGCCATGGCTGATGTGAGGGAGGGGGAGCCGGTGACTTCGGCTATGGCCAGGTGGAGGCGGGAGTCCAGGCGGCGGTAGTCGGTGAGGGTGGCGGCGGTCGTGTCGGCCAGGCAGCGTTCCAGGTGGTCGCGTTCGGCGTCGGTGAGGGTGCGGGTGGCGGCGGCTTCGGCGGCGCCGGTTTCCAGGACCTGGCGGAGGGTCAGGGCGTCGTCCAGGCCGGCGGCCAGGTCGCGGGCGAGGCGTTTGGCCGTCGTACGGCGGGTTTTGGGGAGGTGCTCGTTGACGAACGTGCCGCCGTACCGGCCGCGGCGGGACTCCACGTAGCCGGCTTCGGTGAGGGCGTGGATGGCCTCGCGGAGGGTGACTCGGCTGACGTTCAGGCGGGCGGCCAGCTCGCGCTCGGGCGGGAGGCGGTCGCCGGGGACGACGACGCCGAGCTTGATTGCCTGCAGCAACCGCTCGACCGTCTCCTCGAACGGGTTCCCGGCCCGCACGGGCCGGAACACCGCATCATCTGCCTGAACGACCATGCCCCCAGCCTAAGACTCCATCCCTCGAACGATCCGGAGCCCTGCGCCCGGCGGCCCCGCCCGCAGCAACTTCAGGGGATATCCACCCGTGTTGGGGGTTCTTTGCTGGTCTACGAGCGGAGAACCCCCAAGACGAGCGGACAACCCGGGGCTACATCGGGGTCACGTAGGCGCCGGAGATGCCGCCGTCTACCAGGAAAGTGTTGGCGGTGATGAAGGAGGAGTCGTCGCTGGCCAGGAAGGCGACCGCGGCGGCGATCTCCTCCGGCTCGCCGAAGCGGCCCATGGGGACGTGGACGAGGCGGCGTTGGGCTCGTTCGGGGTCTTTGGCGAAGAGTTCGGTGAGGAGGGGGGTGTTGACGGGGCCGGGGCAGAGGGCGTTGACGCGGATGCCCTGGCGGGCGAATTCGACGCCTAGTTCGCGGCTCATGGCGAGGACGCCGCCCTTGGAGGCGGAGTAGGAGATCTGGGAGGTTGCGGCGCCCATTACGGCTACGAAGGATGCTGTGTTGATGATGGAGCCGCGGCCCTGGCGTTGCATGTAGGGGATGGCGGCCTTGCAGCAGAGGTAGACCGAGGTCAGGTTGACCTCCTGGACCTTGCGCCACGCGTCCAGGCCGGTGTCGAGGATCGAGGCGTCGTCGGGCGGGGAGATGCCGGCGTTGTTGAATGCGATGTCGACCGCGCCGTACGTGTCGAAGGCCTGCTTGAACAGGTTGTCGACCGCGGCCGGGTCGGTGACGTCGGTCGGTACGAACAGCCCGCCGATCTCGTCCGCCGCGTCCTTCCCCGCGGCCGGGTCGAGGTCGCCGATCACGACGTGCGCGCCTTCCGCCGCGAGCCGCCGGACCGTGGCCAGCCCGATCCCGCTCGCGCCACCCGTGACGACAGCGACTCTGCCTTCGAGCCGGTGTGCCTTGACGTCCATATCAATCCTCCGTGCTGATGAAGATGTTCTTGGTCTCGGTGAACGCGGCGAGCGCGTCCGGGCCGAGCTCCCGGCCTAGGCCGGACTGCTTGTAACCACCGAACGGTGTCGAGTAGCGCACCGACGAATTCGAGTTGATCGACAGGTTGCCGGCCTCGACGCCGCGGCCCACCCGCAGCGCGCGGCCGACGTCGCGGGTCCAGATCGAGCCGGACAGCCCGTACTGGCTGTCGTTCGCGATCCGCAGCGCGTCCGCCTCGTCCTCGAACGGGATCACTGCGACCACCGGCCCGAAGATCTCCTCGCGGACAGCGCGTTCGGAAGCCGGTGCCAGGACGGTGGGCGGGAACCAGTACCCAGGCCCGCTCGGTGCCGTCCCCTGAAACGCCGGGTTCTCCACGTACGACGCGACGCGCTCCAGTTGCCCGGCCGAGATCAGCGGACCCATCTCGGTCGCCGGGTCGCCCGGATCGCCGACCTTGAAGTTCTTGACGGCCGGTTCGAGCAGCTCCAGGAACCGGTCGTATGCCGTGCGCTCGACAAGGATCCGGGAGCGCGCGCAGCAGTCCTGCCCGGCGTTGTCGAACACGCCGTACGGCGCTTGCGCGGCCGCCTTCTCGAGGTCGGCGTCGGCGAACACGATGTTCGCGGACTTGCCGCCCAGCTCGAGCGTCACGCGCTTCACCTGGTCCGCGCAGCCGGCCATGATCTGCTTGCCGACCGTGGTGGAGCCGGTGAAGACGATTTTCCGGACGGCGGAATGCGTGACGAAACGGTTTCCGACAACGGTTCCCTTACCGGGCACGACTTCGAGGACGCCGGGCGGCAGGCCGGCCTCCAGTGCGAGTTCGCCGAGGCGCAGGGCGGTCAGTGGTGTGAGCTCGGCGGGTTTCAGCACAACGGTGTTTCCGGCCGCCAGCGCGGGCGCGAAGCCCCAGCCCGCGATCGGCATCGGAAAGTTCCACGGAACGATGACCCCGACCACGCCGAGCGGTTCCTGGAACGTCACGTCGATGCCGCCGGCCACCGGAATCTGCTTTCCGAAAAGGCGTTCCGGGGCGGCCGAGTAGTAGGTGAGGACGTCGCGAACGTTTCCGGCTTCCCAGCGGGCGTTTCCGATCGTGTGTCCGGCGTTCTCGACCTCCAGCGCAGCCAGGTTCTCCAGGTCGGCGTCCACCGCGTCGGCGAACCGCCGCAGCAGCCGCCCGCGGTCGGCAGGTGTCACCTCACGCCAGGTCTCGAAGGCCCGCGCGGCGCGCTCGATCGCCGCGTCGGCTTCCGCCTCGGAGGCGAGAGAGATCGTCCGGATCACCTTCTCGGTCGCCGGGTTGATCACGTCATACGTCATGAGGCCTCCCGGCCTGGACTGGGGAGCTGAGCGAGCAGAGCGCCCGGAGCAGCGAGGAAACGGCGGAGGTCACAGCCGGCGACCTGGGGGCGTGTCATGTGCTGCTCCTGGTCAAGGCGGTGGACAGGCGGGGGTCGCGGCCGGCGACCTGGAGGCGTGTCATGTGCTGCTCCTGGTCAAGGCGGTGAACAGGCGGAGGTCGTCGGGGGTTTCCTCCGGGTGCCATTGGACGCCCAGGGCGAAGGGGTGGCCCGCCACCTCGGCTGCCTCGACGGTGCCGTCGTCGGAGCGGGCTGTGACCTTCAGGCCGGGGGCTACGGTGTCGATTGCCTGATGGTGGTAGCAGCTGCCGGCGGCTCGCTCGCCGAGGATCTGTGCGGTCAGGGTGCCGGGCTCGATCTTCACCTCGGTCGTGCCGAAGACGGCCGGCGACGGCCGGTGCTCGTCGTGGGCGACGACGTCGGGGAGGTGCTGGTGCAGGGTGCCGCCGAGTGTCACGTTCAGCATCTGCAGGCCGCGGCAGATCGCGAGCAACGGCAGGTCGCGGTCCAGGGCAGCTTGGATCAAGACTGCTTCATGGCGGTCCCGGTCCACGCGGGTGTCGACGGTTTCCGGGTGCGGTACGGCGGCGTACGACGCCGGGTCGACATCGCAGCCACCGGCGATGACCAAGCCGTCCAGAACGTCGAGAACCGAAGGATCGGTCCCCACAGGTGGCAGCAGCAGCGGCACCCCTCCGGCCGCTACCACCGCGTCGAGATACACCTGTGGGACCAACGCTGCCGACCGCTCCCAGATACCCCAAGCGGCCGGCTCCAGGTACGTCGTGATCCCGATACGCGGCTTGGAACGTACCCGCGGCGGCCGTCCTCCCGAGCTCCCGTTCATCGTCTTCTCACGTGCACCTTCAAGGGGTTATCCCTTGCTGTTGGGGGTTCTGCGTTGGTGTACCAGGGGAGAACCCCCAACACGAGGGGATATCCCCTCGAGCTGAGCGCCGGCGGGCCGGGGGCTTCGCGGCGGACGGCGCACACGGGGCCGGTCTCAGAGGCGTTCGAAGCCACGGATTCGCTCCCAGTCGGTGACGGTGGCGTCGTAGGCGGCCAGTTCGACGCGGGCGGCGTTGGCGTAGTGGTCGACCATCTCGTCGCCGAAGGCGGTGCGGGCGAGTTTCGAGCCGGTGAAGAGGGCGGCAGCCTCGCGGAGGGTGGCCGGGACGTGTTCCTTGTCGGCGGATTCGTAGGCGTTGCCCTCCAGGAGCGGTTCGAGTTCCAGCTCCTGCTCGATGCCGTGCAGACCGGAGGCGATGATCGCGGCGACGGCGAGGTACGGGTTCACGTCGCCACCGGGCAGGCGGTTCTCGACCCGCAGGGAATCGCCATGACCGACGACGCGCAACGAGCAGGTGCGGTTGTCCAGGCCCCAGGCGACGGCGGTCGGCGCGAAGCTGCCGTGGACGAAACGCTTGTACGAGTTGATGTTCGGCGCCAGCAGGTACGTGAACTCGGACAGGCAGGCGAGCTGGCCGGCGATGAAATGCTCCATCAGCCGCGAGAACCCATAAGAACCGTCACCCGCCAGCACCGGTGAGCCGTCGGTGGACCGGAAGCTCAGGTGGATGTGGCACGAGTTGCCCTCGCGCTCGTCGTACTTCGCCATGAACGTGAGGCTCTTGCCGTGCTTGGCGGCGATCTCCTTCGCGCCGGTCTTGTAGATCGAGTGGTTGTCGCAGGTGACCAGCGCCTCGTCGTACCGGAAAGCGATTTCGTGCTGGCCGAGGTTGCACTCGCCCTTCGCCGACTCGACATAGAGACCGGCGCCCGTCATCCCGTTGCGGATATCGCGCAGCAGCGGCTCGATGCGGGAGGTGCCGACGAGGGAGTAGTCGACGTTGTACTGGTTCGAGGGCGTGAGGTCGCGATACCGGTTGTTCCACGCGGTTTCGTACGTGTCGTCGAAGACGATGAACTCGAGCTCGGTCCCGACATAGGCCTTCAGTCCCCGTTGGGACAACCGGTCGAGCTGGGCCCGCAGCACCTGCCGCGGCGACGCGACCACCGGCGTACCGTCCAGCCACTGCACGTCGCATAGCACCAGCGCGGTGCCCTCCAACCACGGCACCAGACGGAGCGTGTCGAGGTCCGGCGCCATCACCATGTCGCCGTACCCGCGCTCCCAGGACGACATCGCGTACCCGTCGACGGTGTTCATGTCGACGTCGACCGCGAGCAGGTAGTTGCACCCCTCGGTGCCGTGCTTCAGCACCTCCTCCAGGAAATACCGTGCACCACAACGCTTTCCTTGAAGGCGCCCCTGCATGTCCGTGATCGCCACCAGCACCGTGTCGACCTCACCGGCGTCGACCAGCCTCCGTAAATCCTCCACACCCAGCACGGCACACTCCCGGAGTCTATTGGTCTGTCCCTGAACCATTGACTCAGTCCGGCGCGGCGATGTCAATGCGCGCCGTTTCCCTTGACACGCCCCGGGCCGGATGCCTCAATGAGCTAAAGGTCTGGGGGGAGACCATTGAGGCGCACTGCTGAGGAGGCCCCAGTGAGCAACGACCGCACCGAGTCCGCCCCGATGACCGACGACGAGAAACGCCTGCATCAGCTGGGATACGCGCAGGAGCTGTCCCGGACGATGTCCGGCTTCTCGAACTTCGCGGTGTCCTTCACGATCATCTCGATCCTGTCCGGCTGCCTGACCCTGTACGGGTTCGGGATGAACACCGGCGGCCCGGTGATGATCGTCTGGGGCTGGCCGATCGTCGGCCTGATGACGTTGTTCGTGGGCCTCGCGATGGCGGAGGTCTGCTCGAGCTACCCGACTGCCGGCGGCCTGTACTACTGGGCCGCGAAACTCGCCCCGTCGAACGGCGCCGCCTGGTCCTGGTTCACCGGCTGGTTCAACTTCCTCGGCCAGGTCGCCGTCACGGCCGGCATCGACTTCGGCGCGGCGTTCTTCCTGAACGCGTTCCTCGACCTCCAGTTCGGCTTCAGCGCCACCCCCGGTCACACCATCGTGCTGTTCGGGATCATCCTGCTGGTGCACGCGTTGCTGAACTCGCTCGGCGTGAAACTGGTCGCCAGGCTCAACGACATCAGCGTCTGGTGGCACATCATCGGCGTGCTGGTCATCGTCGGCGCGCTCGTGTTCGTCCCGGACAAGCACCAATCGGCGTCGTTCGTGTTCGGCAACTTCGTCAACAACACCGGCTGGGGCTCCACCTTCTACGTCGCACTGCTCGGCCTGCTGCTGGCGCAGTACACCTTCACCGGGTACGACGCCTCGGCGCACATGACCGAGGAGACGCACGACGCCGCCCGCTCGGGCCCGCGCGGGATCGTGATGTCGATCCTGGTGTCGCTGGCCGCCGGGTGGGTGCTGCTGATCGGCTTGACGTTCGCGATCCAGAGCTACGACGGCGCGCTCAGCGGCGACACCGGCGTACCGCCCGCGCAGATCTTCATCGACGCGGTCGGCATGGTCACCGGGAAGATCCTGCTGCTGATCGTGATCGGCGCGCAGTTGTTCTGCGGCATGTCGTCGGTGACGGCGAACTCGCGGATGATCTACGCGTTCTCGCGGGACGGCGCGCTGCCCGGGTCGAAGCTCTGGCACAAGATCAACCACCGCACCCGGACGCCAACGAACGCCATTTGGCTGGCCGCGGGCGGCGCGTTCGTCCTCGGCCTGCCGTACTTGTGGAACGCGACGGCGTACGCCGCGGTGACGTCGATCGCGGTCATCGGCCTCTACATCGCCTACGTCCTGCCCACCTTGCTCCGGCTGCTGCAGGGTGACCGCTTCCAGGCGGGCCCGTGGAACCTCGGCCGCTGGAGCCGGCCGATCGGCATCGTCGCGATCGTCTGGGTGGCCTTCATCACGGTCCTGTTCATGCTGCCGCAGGTCAGCCCGGTCACCGGTAGCACGTTCAACTACACGCCGGTCGCGGTCCTGGTCGTGCTCGGCTTCGCGGCGGCGTACTGGTTCCTGTCCGCGCGCCGCTGGTTCACCGGCCCCAAGGTCCAGGGCACCGAGGAGGAACTGGCCGCGATCGAGCGCGACCTCGAATCGATCTGACCCTGGAATCGTCGAAAGACCATCCGGTGCCCCGGCACGATCGTGCCGTGCTGACTGCTCGGAACCAGGCAGCAATGGGTGTCAGGATGGTGGCCAGCATCTTTCCTCATGTGACACTCGCCGTGTCGAACACCGATCGACTGTGATAATCGGCGAAGGTAATCCTTCGAGGAGTTGTATTGACTGACGACGAGCTGGTCGGGCGAGCGGGACTGGTCGAGCGTGCTACCAAGCAGCTCGAGACCAGCGGCAGTGTGCTGCTCTACGGCCCGACCGGTATCGGCAAGTCGGCCCTCGCCCGGGCGCTGGTCGCGGAGCGTGTTCGTCAGGGTTGCCGGATCCTCAGCGCGGCACCGTCCAACGCCGAGGCCGGCCTGCCGTACGTCACGCTCCTCGACCTGCTCTCCAGCCAGCTCGATTTCGCCTGGCAGGTGCTGCCCGACCACCTCCGCCAGCCGCTCGAGGTGGCGCTGCTGAAGGCGAGCGCCCCGGACACGGTCCGTGACGAACTGGCCGTCCGGCTCGCCGTCCTGCACGTCCTCCGCCGGCTCGCCACGACCGGCCCGGTGCTGATCGTCGTCGACGACATCCAGTGGGTGGATCCGTCCAGCCTCGAGGTACTCACGTTCTGCGCCCGGCGGCTGACCGAAGGGGTGCACCTGCTCGCCACCGAGCAGGTCGCCGACGGGGATCTGCCGGTGATGGCCGACGCGTGCCCGGAGCCCGTCCTGCAGCTCGAGGTCCCGCCGCTGACCGAGCCCGATGTGCTCGGCCTGCTTCGTCAGCGGCTGTCCAGCCCGCTCCCGGTCCGTACGGCCCGGCGCATCTTCACCGCGAGCGCCGGCAACCCGTTCATGGCCCTCGAGCTCGGCCGCGCCGTACTGCGGCATCCGAAGAGCGTCTCGCCGAACGACCCGCTGCCGGTCTCCAGCCGCCTCAAGACCCTGCTCGGCGAGCGTCTCGCCGCGCTGTCCACCGGTACCCACGAGCTGCTCCTGCACGCCGCCTCGTCGCCGCGCCCGACCACGACCCAGCTCGCCGAGTCGCTCGGCCGCCCGATCGACCCCGACCTGGCCGAGGCCGAGACCCTGGGCCTGATCGACATCTCCGCCGAGCGGCTCCGGTTCACGCATCCGCTGCTCCGCGAGTTCGTGTACGCCGAGGCCACGTCGGCCGCTCGCCGCCAGACCCACGCCCAACTCGCCGCCGTCGTGGACGAGCCCGTCGAGAACGCGACCCACCGTGCCCTCGCCACCCAGGAAGCCGACCCAGCGCTGGCCGCAGCGATCGAGGAGGCCGCCACGGTCGCCGCCGGCCGGGGAGCGCCCGGTGCGGCCGCGACCTTGTGGCGGCTGAGCGCGGACCGTACGCCGTGCACGCAGCCGGACGAGCGCGCCCGGCGGCTCACCCGCGCGGCCGACGACGCGGCCGCAGCCGGTCACCTGGCGGAGTCGGCCGACATGGCGCGCCTCGCCGTACAGACCGCGACCCTGCCGGCGACCAAGGTGCCGGCGCTGCTGCTCTGCGCGGACGCCGTCTGGCCGGAGCGGGACCGCCGGGTCGAGCTGCTCGCGGAGGCGTTCGAGGCCGCCGCGGGGGATCCGCGGCTCGAGGCGCGGGTGCGGATCGAGCGCAGCCACAGCCACTACTTCGACCGCAGCCTCGACGACGCGCAGGAGGACGCCCGGATCGCCGAGGCGCTGGCGCGCGAGGCCGGTGACACCGAGGCGGTCGTCGATGCGCTGAGCGCCGCCAGCTCGGTGCTGATCGCCCGCGACGCCGAGCATTCCGCCGACGCCGTGCTGCTGCAGGCCGCCGAGCTCGCCAAGGGGCTGCCGCTCACCAAGGCCACGGTGAACGCCCGCCAGATGGCCGCGATGCAGGAGCTGTTCCGCGGCCGGACCGCCGAGGCGATCACCGCGATCACCGCGCTGGCCGACGAGGTCCGCGATCACGGCGCGATGCGCTGGCTGGCGTCCGTGCTGATCTCGGCGACGGCGATCTACGAGCGCAGCGGCCGGGGCGCGGACGCGCTCGCCGCCGGGCACGAGTGCTACCAGCTGATGCGCGACATCGGCGACGAGGCCGAGGTCGGTCTGATCATCGCCAGCCGCGCGGAATGGGCGGGCGGTACGGCGGCGATGGGCCGGGAGCTCGCCGACGCCGCGCTGGACGAGGTCCGCCGGATCGGGAACGACGAGTGGACCGGCCCCGCGCTGGCCAGCCTCGGGCTGCTCGGTGTGCTGACCGGCGACCCGCAGCGGGCCGTCGAGGCGTTCGACGCGATCGCGGAGTCGGGGGAGGCGGCGATGCCGTGGGATCCCGCGGTGATCCCGTGGCACGCGGACTACGCCGAGGCCCTGGTCGCCGCCGGCCGGCTGGACGACGCTGCCGCTCTGATCGCCGAGATCCGCACCCGCGCCGAGACCCTGGACCGCGGCGTGGTCAAGCTCGGTCTGGACCGCGCCGAGGCGCTGCTGATCGCCAAGCAGGGCGACCCGGCCGCGGCGCTGGAGCTGCTGGAGAAGACCGTCAGTACGGCGGGAGACCGGGTGTACCCGCTCGATCTCGCGCGCTGCGAGCTGACCCGCGGCCGGATCGCGCGGCAGGCCCGGCGCCGCTCGGTGGCCCGGACCGCGTTCCTGGACGCGATCGAGCAGTTCGAGGCGTACGGCGCACCCGCCTGGCGCGAGGTCGCCGAGACCGAGCTCGCCCGCCTCGACGTACCGAGCCGGAGCCGGCAGCCGTCGGAGCTGACCGACAACGAGCAGCAGATCGTCTCGATGGTCCGCGACGGCTCGACGAACCGGGAGATCGCCGCGGCGCTGTACCTGTCGGTGAAGGCGGTCGAGTCGCAGCTGACCAGGCTGTACCGCCGCTTCGGGGTGGCCAACCGCACCCAGCTGCTCCGGATGGTGGACCGCCCCGGTCAGAATGGCTGAGTGAAACTCGAACGGAAACACGCCGTCGTCCTGCTCGCGATCGCGGCCTGGAACGTCATCACCTACGCGCGCTTCATCAAGGCGCTGGTCGACACCGAGGACCGGCCAACCGGGTACTACGTGGCGCACACGATCCTGATCATCGTGAACTTCCTGATCGCCGCACTGCTCGGCACCTGGGGTGTCCGCGCCTACAAGGCGGCTAAGGCCGAGGAGCCGCGAAACTCTTCGGTGTGACCCCGAGCATCTTCCGGAAGTGCCGGTTCAGGTGTGACTGGTCGTAGAAGCCGGCCAGCGCGGCGACCTCGGCGGCCGGGCGGCCGTCGAGCAGGTATCGCCGGGCGAGGTCGACGCGTCGGCCGGTCAGATACCGGTGGGGCGGCATGCCGTACTCCCGGCTGAACGCCCGCACCAGATGCGCCGGATGCGCGTGCACCACCTTCGCCGCGTCGTCCAGCGTGATGCCGTCGCGGACATGCTCGTCCAGCAGGTCACGCAGCCGGGCGGCGACCCCGGCGTCGCGCCGGTCCGGTGGGCTGGTCACCTCGCGCTTGAGGTGCTGCCGGAGGCGTTCCTCGATCAGCAGCAGACGGCTCTGGGCCTCCAGGTCCTCCCGGCCGTCGCCGAGCACCCGATGCAGCTGGTGGATCCGGTGCCGCAGCAGCGGGTCGACGTACTCGGGCTGATCGACCGCCGCGCCGATCAGGTCCTCGCCGAGCCGGTCCGGCGCCAGGTACAGAACACGTTTTCTGAAACCTTCCGGCAGCACCGAGCGCCCGTCGTGCGGCACGTGCGGCGGCAGCAGCGAGACCTGCGCCTGGGCGAGGCCGTGCTCGTGGCGGTCCAGGTCGTACCGCACGGCGCCCTCGTCGACGATCAGCACCGTCCACGCGTCATGGGTGTGGCTCGGGTAGGCGTGCGACGGGAAATGGGCATGCAGCACCTCGACGACACCGGTCAGACCGGGCCGCCACGCCCGGACCTCGGCGCGACCGCTCATACCCAGAACATACGCTGCTGCGTGTGAAGGTCTATGTGAGCGCGGACATGGAAGGCATCACCGGGGTCGTCGACGCGGAGGACGTCCAGCCGCCGGGCCGGGACTACGAGCGCGCCCGGGTGCTGATGACGGAGGACGTGAACGCCGCGGTCCGTGGTGCGTACGCCGCCGGCGCGACCGAGGTCCTGGTGAACGACGCGCACGGCCCGATGCGCAACCTGCTGCCCGACCTCATCGACCCGCGCGCCCGCCTGATCAAGGGCCGCCCGAAGCCGATGGGCATGATGGAGGGCCTCACCCCGGAGTACGACGCGGCGCTCTGCGTCGGGTACCACGCCCGCGCCGGCGTCCTCGGCGTCCTCAGCCACAGCTTCATGGGCCACGAGATCGAGGACATCTGGCTCGACGACCAGGTCACCGGCGAGATCGGCCTGTTCCACGCGGCCGCCGCGGCGTACGGCGTACCGGTAGCCCTCCTGACCGGCGACGACACCGCCTGCGACGAGATGAAGGCGTGGGACCCCACGGTGGCAACCGTCCCCGTCAAGTACGCCAAGGACCGCTTCGCCGCCCAACTGGTCCCGGTCGCGGAATCCCGCGAGGCCATCGAGTCAACCACCGCCGAGGCCCTGGCCAACCTCCCCCAACCCACTCACCCGACCGGCCCCCGGACAATGGCGGTCCGCTGGCAATCCGCCTCGGTAACGTCCCACCTGACCGCCATCCCCGGCGTAACCCGCCGAGACGACCGCACCGTCACCGTCGAAGCAGACATGCTCCAGCTCTACCGCCTCTTCAACCTGTTCCTCCGCGTCTGCACAGCAGTCACCTCGAACCCGCCGTACTGCTGAGGCGGTTTGGTGATTCGGCCCGCGGCGGGCAGGATCTGAAACGTGGGTCGATCAGGAATTCTGTCCGTCGGGTATGAGGGACGCAGCCAACAGGACCTCCTGGACGTGCTGAGAAGCCACGGGGCGACTGTGGTTGTCGACATCCGCCTGAACCCAATCAGTCGCAAGCCAGGGTTGAGTAAGACCCGCCTCGCCGAGGCCTTGTCGGAGGCCGGCATCGAGTATCGCCACCTGAAGGCACTTGGCAACCCACGGACCAACCGGAGCCCGTTCCATGAGGGAAGGGTTGCCGAAGGCTGCGAGGAGTTCCGGAAGCTGCTCGCCGCGCCGGAGGCGGAATCCGCGCTCCAGCAGATCGTCGACGAGAGCCGTAACACGACGCTGGCCGTGCTCTGCTTCGAGAAAAGCCATGAGCAGTGTCATCGTCAGGTGATCGTCGACGAGACGAACAGCCGGGAACGGCGCGACGTCACCTACGCCTAGAACATGGGCGCTGTGCTCGTACGCAACGGCGGGTAGAAGCAGCCGAGAACGCAGAAGCTCCGTGGAAACCTGGCAATGTTTCCGACGAAGAAATGTAGATCCTTCGCCGCGGACGCCATCTCGAACAACCACCTCTTCCGAACGGCGCGCAGCGCACGCTCCTCTCCGTACTCAGTACGCCAGGATCGGTAGGCTTGGCCGATCTCCCAGTCCAGGACACGCTGCTGGTGCGAGTCGTTGGCGGTGCAATCCTCGCATTGATACCGGTAGCGGAACTTGTACGGGATCTCTTCGAGCCCTTCGGCGCTGGGGGAATCGAAGAGTGACAGCTGATCGAGTTTGGCCTGTTGCCGGGTGCTCCGCGGTTCAGCCGCTTCCCAGACCAGATCAAGTACCCGTCGCGGCCTGAAGACTCCGAGTGAGATGCCGGACTCGACCTGCGCGGACTGGATCGCGCACATCGACGGTGCGCGCAGCGGGTCGACGTACGGCCTTCGCTTGGACCAGTCGCGTTTGCTGTCCAAATGACTGAGGACGCGGATCGAATTCGCGTCCGGCAGGTAGCTTTCGGGCCGTGTGTCGCTGCTGGTTCGTCGAACTCGCAGGCGGAGGATGTCGTACTTCTTGAAGCGTTGTGGGTAGGGAAGATCGCGGAAAGGGACAGGGAACAGCCTGGCCCAGGCGGGGGTAGGAGAATCGGTTCGGATGCCGGCGACGCAGACGCATTCGCCGTGCATGTCGGATACGACCGGATAGGCCTTCACGGTCACCAGAAGTTCAATCGTCTCCCACTCCGGCACGCGCTCCCCCTTCGCCCATCACTTATCGTAGATCGGCGATTACGGAACGGCAGCTCGAGCGTGTCAGACAGGATGCATAGAACGTACAAGACTCACGCCGCCGCCGTCGGCGACGCTCGGTGCTGTGGATGAGCCGATCAAGTTCGATACGAAGATTGCTGTGTTGTTGCGGGACGATCTGGCTGTTTGGCAGCGGGTGAATGTGACCGCGTTTCTCGTCAGTGGGATTGCTGGGACGCATCCTGAGGTCGTGGGGGAGCCTTACGAGGATGCGGACGATGTCCGGTATCTGCCGATGTTTCGGCAGCCGGTGATGGTGTTCGAGGGGTCCAAGGAGTTCATGGCGACGGCGCATGAGCGGGCGCTCGGGCGGGGGATCGAGCACTCGGTGTTCACCCAGGATCTGTTTGCGACCGGCAATGATCAGGACAACCGGGCGGCCGTGCGGGCGGTGCGGACTGCTGAGCTCGACCTGGTCGGGATCGCGTTCTACGGGCCGCGGAACGCTGTCGACAAGACCTTGAAGGGTGCCGCGAAGCACCACTAGCGAGGGGCGAACTTCGTCCAGGTCTTGCCCTGGTCGGTGCTGAGCACGACCTCCGTGGTCCGGCGCTTCGGCACCTCGAAGCCGTACATCAGCTGGGAGTCGCCGGCCAGGTCGGCGAGGTCGCCGGGGTAGCCGCGGTCCAGCTTCGCGGCGCCGTCGCGGACCCGGTAGAGGCGCGGGCGGTCGCCGGGGCGGCCGCCGAGCAGCAGCGCGGTGCCGTCGTCGAAGGCGAGTGGCGAGGCGCTCAGGCCGGCCGGCGGGTCCTGGACCGTGGTCCAGTTCGCGCCGCGGTCGGTGGACAGCTCCATCTTCGAGACGGTCTGGCCGTTGGCACCGACGGTCACCGCGGTGGTCAGCAGCGTGCGCCCGTCGGGGCTGACCGCGAGCCGGCCGAGCTGGTTGTGATGGTCGAGCGACCGCGAGGCCCAGGTACGACCGCCGTCGTCGGTCCAGACCATGTCCGTCCGGCCGATCCCGCTCAGGATCCAGCAGCGGCCGCTGTCGTCGCAGACCGGCGACCGGGTGCCCCGGGTCTTGAGCAGCCGGACCGAGGACTCCTCCGGATTCACCACGACGATCGCGCCCGGCACGATCCGGTCGGTGAGGATCTCGTCCTGCTCGAACGTCGAGGTCGGGAGCCGGTACCGGAGCCGGGTCAGCACCGGGCCGTCGTACGTCAGCCGGAACATCATCGTCGCCGCGCCGGTGAGCGTGCCCTCGAGCGGCGGCGCGACCGCGACCGCCTCCTTACCGGCCCGGAGCGTCGCGTACGGCACCGGCCACTCGGGGGCGACGGCGCGGGAGCCGTCGCGGTCGATGACGGCGGCGTACCGGCAGTTCGGGCCGCTGGTGCAGTCGGACCAGCCGGCCGCCCAGCGGTTCCGGGTGACCATCGTGACCGACAGCACCTGGGCCCGCTCGGAGTTCACCACCGAGCTCCCGGACCGCCCGGCGGCGGCCGGCGCGATCGCGATCGGCCGGTCGGACGCGGACCGGTGTGACGCCAGGTGCACGACCGCGAGGACGATCGACGTGGTCGCCGCGAGCACTCCGAGGAGCAGGAACGGCGGCAGACCGCGGGGTAGGCCGCAGCGCTCCAACAGCTCCACCAGGCGACGGTAGTAGCGGTCGGAAAGCTCCCGCAGGCGCGGCTCCACAGTCACCCCCCAAGGCAGAGATGTCCCCCGCGAGGCGGGTCAGGTCGGCGGAGGAATCTTACGCGAGGAGAGGCCCACCCTCACACTCGGCGGAAGATCAGCGCCCGCTTCACTTCCTGGATCGCCTTGGTGACCTCGATACCGCGCGGGCAGGCGTCGGTGCAGTTGAAGGTGGTCCGGCAGCGCCAGACGCCTTCCTTGTCGTTCAGGATCTCCAGCCGCTGCTCGGTGCCCTCGTCACGGCTGTCGAAGATGAACCGGTGCGCGCCGACGATCGCCTGCGGGCCGAAGTACTGCCCGTCGGACCAGAACACCGGGCAGGACGTCGTGCACGCCGCGCAGAGGATGCACTTGGTGGTGTCGTCGAACCGGTCCCGGTCGGCCTGCGACTGGATCCGCTCCCGGGTCGGCTCGTGGCCGCTGGTGACCAGGAACGGCATCACCGAGCGGTACGCCTCGAAGAACGGGTCCATGTCGACGACCAGGTCCTTGAGCACCGGCAGGCCCTTGATGGGCTCGACGGTGATCTCCTTGTCCGGGTTCAGATCCTTGATCAGGGTCTTGCAGGCGAGCCGGTTGCGGCCGTTGATCCGCATCGCGTCCGAGCCGCAGACGCCGTGCGCGCAGGACCGCCGGAACGTCAGCGTGCCGTCCTGCTCCCACTTGATCTTGTGCAGCGCGTCCAGGACCCGGTCGGTCGGCTGCAGCGTGACGGCGTACGTCTTCCACTCGGCCTCGTCGACGACCTCGGGGTTGTACCGCAGGATCTTGACCTTGACGTCCATCAGTACTTGCGCTCCATCGGCTTGTAGCGGGTCTGCACGACCGGCTTGTAGTCGAGCCGGATGTTCACGTTGCCCTCGGCATCGACGTCGCGGTACGCCATCGTGTGCCGCATGAAGTTCACGTCGTCGCGCTTGTCGTAGTCCTCGCGGAAGTGCCCGCCGCGGGACTCCTTGCGGGCCAGCGCGGACACCACCAGTACCTCGGCCAGGTCGATCAGGAAGCCCAGCTCGACGGCCTCCAGCAGGTCGGTGTTGAACCGCCGGCCCTTGTCCTGGACGCCGACGCTCCTGAACCGCTCCTTGAGCGCCTCGATGTCGACCAGCGCCTGCTTCAGCGAGCCCTCGGTGCGGTACACCTGCGCGTTCAGGTCCATCGTCGCCTGGAGGTCGGCCCGGATCGCTGCGATCCGCTCCTCGCCGGCCGAGTTCCGCAGGCCCTCGACCAGCTCCACGACGTACGCCGACGGGTCGTCCGGCAGCTCCTCGAAGGACGCGGTCTCGGCGTACTCCGCGGCGGCGATCCCGGCCCGGCGGCCGAAGACGTTGATGTCGAGCAGCGAGTTCGTGCCCAGGCGGTTGGCGCCGTGCACGGACACGCAGGCGACCTCGCCCGCGGCGTACAGGCCCGGGATCACGTCGTCGTTGTTGGCCAGCGCCTCGCCCTTGATGTTGGTCGGGATGCCGCCCATCGCGTAGTGCGCGGTCGGGAACACCGGGATCTGCTCGGTGTACGGCTCGACGCCCAGGTAGGTGCGGGCGAACTCGGTGATGTCCGGCAGCTTCGCGTCGATGTGCGCGGGCTCCAGGTGGGTCAGGTCGAGCATCACGTACGCGCCGTCCGGACCGCAGCCGCGGCCCTCGCGGACCTCGTTCGCCATCGCACGGGCGACCATGTCCCGCGGCGCGAGGTCCTTCACGGTCGGGGCGTAGCGCTCCATGAACCGCTCGTTCTCCTTGTTCCGCAGGATGCCGCCCTCACCGCGGGCCGCCTCCGACAGCAGGACGCCGAGACCCGCCAGGCCGGTCGGGTGGAACTGGAAGAACTCCATGTCCTCCAGCGGCAGGCCCTTGCGCCAGACGATGCCCATACCGTCGCCGGTCAGGGTGTGTGCGTTGGACGTCGTCCGGAAGACCTTGCCGAAACCGCCGGACGCGAAGATCACCGACTTGGCGGAGAACACATGCAGCTCGCCGGTGGCCAGCTCGTACGCGACGACGCCGCTCGCCTTGCCGTCCGTCATCAGCAGGTCGAGCACGTAGTACTCGTTGAAGAACTCGACGTTCTGCTTGATGCATTGCTGGTACAGCGTCTGCAGGATCATGTGACCGGTCCGGTCCGCCGCGAAACACGAGCGCCGTACGACGGCCTCGCCGTGGTTTCGGGTGTGACCGCCGAAGAACCGCTGGTCGATCTTGCCCTCGGCCGTCCGGTTGAACGGCAGGCCCATCTTCTCCAGGTCGAGAACCGCGTCGACGGCCTCGCGGCACATCACCTCGGCCGCGTCCTGGTCGACCAGGAAGTCGCCGCCCTTGACCGTGTCGAAGGTGTGCCACTCCCAGTTGTCCTCCTCGACGTTGGCCAGCGCGGCGCACATGCCGCCCTGGGCCGCGCCGGTGTGCGACCGGGTCGGGTAGAGCTTGGTGAGTACGGCGGTCCGGGTGCGCTTGCTGGACTCGAGGGCCGCGCGCATTCCCGCGCCGCCCGCGCCGACGATGATTACGTCGTACTGATGGACCTGCATGACGTCCTTACTATGTGCAGACCGACAACGTGGAGTTGGGGTCGAGGCAGGGGTCGAAGGTGAAGATCACCAGGGTGCCGAGGACCACGATCACGATCGCGGCCGTGACCAGCAGCGCCTTCAGCCAGAACCGGGTCTGGTCCTTCTCGGCGTAGTCGTTGACGATCGTGCGCAGCCCGTTGGTGCCGTGCAGCATCGCCAGCCACAGCATCAGCAGGTCCCAGACCTGCCACAGCGGGTTGGCCCACTTGCCGGCCACGAAACCGAAGTCGAGCGCGGTGATGCCGCCGCCGAGCATCAGGTTCACGAACAGGTGGCCGAGCACCAGGATCACCAGGGCGAGCCCGGACAGCCGCATGAACAGCCAGCTGTACAGCTCGAAGTTGGTCTGGCCGGAGCGGTTCCGGCCGCCGCCCTTCAGGTTTCTCGACCGGCTGCTGGATCGGGGAGCCGCGATCTCGCTCATCTCAGCCTCCGAAGACGTGTGAGAGGTGCCGGATCACGAACGGCACGAACAGGACGACCCAGACGACGCCGACGCCGATCATCAGCTGCCGCTGGTAGCGCGGGCCCTTGGCCCAGAAGTCCACCAGGATCAGCCGGATGCCGTTGAACGCGTGGAACAGGATCGCCGCCACCAGACCGACCTCGAGCAGGCCGACGATCGGGTTCTTGTAGGTCCCGATGACCTCGTTGTACGCCTCCGGCGAGACACGGACCAGCGCGGTGTCCAGCACGTGCACCAGCAGGAAGAAGAAGATCCCGACACCGGTGATCCGGTGCGCGACCCATGACCACATGCCCTCCCGGCCGCGGTAGAGCGTGCCGGCTGGTTTGCTGGGCAAACCGTCCTCCGATCGGAGCTCCCGGGCCTGGCGGAATCCAGGCCGATTCGATGCTAATCCCGCCGCCCACCCCGAAATGTCCTGACAGGTGTGAGATCGGTCGCGTCGGTGGCCCGCCGCCCCGGGCCCGGAATGGCCCTCGACGGTGCCCCTCCGATGCCCTTGACTTCAACTGAGCTTGAACGAAAACACTGGCGGTTTCCGCTGAGAGGGGAGAGTTACGGTGAGTTTCTGGATCTGTGCGACGTGTGCGGTGGAGCACTCGGAGCAGGTCGAGGTGTGTGCGATCTGCGCCGACGAGCGGCAGTGGGTGCCCGCCGACGGGCAGCACTGGACCACACTCGAGGAGCTGGCCGCGGCCGGCACCGAGGTCACCATCGACGAGGTCGAGCCGGGCCTGTACGGCGTCCGCTCCAAGCCGCCGGTCGGGATCGGGCAGCAGTCGATGCTGCTGACAACCGCCGAGGGCAGCCTGCTCTGGGACCCGATCGGTTACCTGGACGACGACGCCGTCCGCCGGGTCCGCGCGCTGGGCGAGGTGGTGGCGATCGTGGCCAGCCACCCGCACATGTACGGCGTCCAGGTCGAGTGGAGCCACCGCCTCGGCGACGTGCCGGTCTACGTCTCGGAGGCGGACAAGGAGTGGGTCGCGCGGCAGGACCCGGTGATCAAGACCTGGTCCGGCGAGCTGACCCCGCTACCGGGAGTGACCTTGATCCAGCCCGGTGGCCACTTCCCCGGCAGCGCGGTCGTGCACTGGGCGAACGGTGCCGACGGCAAGGGAGTCGTCCTGTCCGGCGACACCATCTTCGCCAACCCTGACCGCACCTCGGTCAGCTTCATGCGCAGCTACCCGAACCGCATCCCGCTGTCGGGCGCCGTCGTCGACCGGGTGGCCCGCTCCCTCGACCCCTTCGAGTACGACCGCCTCTACAACAACTTCGGCTCGGTCATCCCGGTCGACGCCAAAGCCGTAGTCCGCCGCTCGGCCGACCGCCACGCCGCCTGGGTCCGCGGCGACTACGACCACCTGACCTGACGCCTGCAGCACGACAGTACGTATACGCCCACCAGGCCGAGGCCTCACGCTCAGCCAGGCGCCTCCCGGCGCCCGGCTGAGCAACACCTCCTGTCGAGCTGCCGCTCGTCAGGTCCTACCGACTGCCAGCCCGTCGATCTGGACGATCTTGCCGCTGGTGACGGTCCGCACGGTGAGCGTCCCGCTGAACAGCGTGCTCTGCACCGGCAGACCGAGCACGACCTGGTAGTGCGTCGTCGGGTAGGCGAGGTTCACCGTGGTCAGCAGCCGACTACCGGCGTACACCGCCACCGCCCCACACGTCGGGCACCGGGTGGCGATCAGGAAGAACCGCTTCCCCTGCACGGTCCGCGTCAGCGACTTCCCGTACGCCGTGGTTTGCGTGTCGGTCCCGAAGTAGAACTTCGACGACGCCCCACGAGCCCACCCGGTCGTTGCCATCGCCAACGACCGGTCGTCCAACGGCCGCGAGAAACACCGGTCCGCACTCCAGCCCCCGACGTTTCCGAACTTGTCCTTGGCCCGCACCGAGAAGCAGTACTCGTACCCGGCCGCCACCGAGACGTCCACCGAGGTCGCCGTGATCCCGGTCCACGGCTGGACGTACGCGCTGTACGCCCCCGCGGACGTCGCCCGCCGGTACCGCACGTCGTACGACGCCACGCCGCTCGCAGGCGCCACGTTGGTCGGATCCGTCGCCGTCACGGTCACCTTCGCCGTCGCTGCGACCGACGACTGGTACGCCGGTCCCGTCACTCGGGCTATCGGTCCGATCGCGTCTACCGTCAGCGTCCGGCGCGCCGTGGTGACCCTTCCGTCCGGCTCGGTCGCGGTGATCACCACGTCGGCTTCGCCGGGGCGCAGGCCGCTTACCTGGTACGGCGAGGTACACGGTGCCGCCGGTACGTAGAAGGTGACGGAGCATATGAACTTTGTGTCCGGGAGCAGCGCGGAGCTGTCGAACGGGATCGAGGTCTGCGGTCCGACGATCTCCGGAGTCGGCGCGATCACCGGACCGAGTTGCTGCCGGGCGATGTCTACGCGCGGGGCGGTGGTGTTGGTGTCGAGTTCGACACCTCCGTGGGTGCTCGGAGTGATGCTGGTGAGCTTGTTCCCGTCGCTCAATGCCAGCAGCGACCGCCCGTCCGGGCTCCAGTCGATCGACCGGACCCTCGAGTCCAAGGTCCTGGTCACCGTGATCGTCTGCGAAGAGAAGTCGGTCAGCTTGACGTCGGACCCGGAGCCGAAGGCGACCTGGTTGCCGTCGGGCGAGACCCGGACCGGCGCGCCGTCCGCGGCCGCTGTCGGCGCCGGCAGCGTAGCGATCCGGGTGCCGCCGGGCGTCGCCTTGATCCGGGCGAACCGGTCGTCACCGTCGAACCGGCGGTCCGAGACGATCAGGGTGTACGCGTCGGGCATCCAGCTCGGGCTGGTCACGTCGCAGGCGATCTTCACCCGTGCGCCACCTGCCGCTGGTACGACGTACACGCAGGGCGTCCCGTTCTCCGGCGACTGGAACGCGATCCGCGAGCCGTCCGGGGACCAGGAGAGATGGGTGATCGGCGCCGTGGACGTCAACAACTTGGCCGGTACGCCGAGTTGGCCGGGGGCGACAAGCCGGGTCCAGAGGATCTGCTCGGTATCGGTCGTGACGTACGCGAGCGCCCGGCCACCCGGCGCGGCCGTGAGCGACTCCTTGGGCGTGACGGAGTTGGAGTCCTGCGGTAGCGGTACGACGTACCCCGAGAGCGTCGATGTGGCGAGCTCTGTATCGGGCCTGCCGATCGTCACGGCGAGCTGGTCAGTAGCCCGGGTCGCCGTCTTCGGCGCGGTCGCCGGTCCTTCGCCGACATCGTTGATCACGGACAGCGCGTACTGCGTGCCAGGTTTCGGGTCGGGCTCGGTGACCGTGGTCCAGTCGCCGGCCGCCGGGTCGGCCGCGACCCGCTGGGTCGTCTCGACGCCGTCGAGGTAGCGGTGGACGACATACGCACGGACCGGTGTGCCGCCGGAGACCTTCCAGGTCGGCCAGTTCAGCACCAAACCCGAGTACGTTGGCACGACGCCGAGCCACTCGGGCGCCTTGGGCAGGGAGATCGAGGTGCCTGTCAGGCGGACTGTGCGTGGCTGGACGTTGCTGGACTGCGCGAGCAACAGGGTGTCGGTGAAGTCCCCGTAGCCGTACGTGCCGATCGGATCGAAGGTCAGATTCACCGTGCACGACGCACCCGCGGGCAGGGTCCAGCAATCGTCGCGATCCAGCTTCCAGACCGCGGTGCTCTGTGAGCTGAGGGACATGTTGCCGAGCCCCACCGGCTCAGTGCCGGTGTTGGTAAGCGTGAGCGGCAAGCTCTTCGGGGTGCCGACCATGACGCGGCCGAACTCCAGCTTGTCCGGTGCGATGGACAGCAGGCTGTAGCCGACCGCGCTCCGGTAGCGGACCTCGAGCCAGCCGGTCGGGTCGGCGCCGGTACAGGTGCTGATCGCGACTGAGGCGGCGAGCGTCTCCAGCTGCCCGTCGGCCGTGTAAGTGACCGCTTGGACGTGCACGGTCGTCGACGAGTCGCAGCTCTGCGCGCCCTGGGTCACCGTGATCGCCGATTGCGATCGCAAGCCGTAGTACCCCGGACCGGCGAAGAAGGCCGGGATCCTGATCTTCATCGAGCCGGCCGTCAGGGTTCGCGAACCGCCGACGGGGCCCGACGCGGTGACCGGACCGGCCGTCTCGTCGTGCAGCCAGGTGGCGCCTCCGCTGCGGTTCGCGTCGAGGGCGAGTACGTCGATGTCGCCGATCGCCGGTGCCTCCGCGACGCGGGTGGCGTGGAGTTCGGGGCTGGTGGCTGTTTCGGTATCCGTGGTCGCGACCACGCGATAGTCGGCGGCGGCACCGGCTGCGATGGTTTCGTCGACCCAGGTGGTGGTCGATGCGGCGAGCGATCCGCTGACATCCTGCCAGTCGGCCGTTTGTTTGCGTTCCACGCGGTACGCCGTGGCGTCGGTGGCCTCCCAGGTGACTCCGATGCCGGCGCGGGTGGGGAACACCTGCGCGGTCGGAGCGCCGAGGGCGGTTTCCTCGCCGAAGGCGGCGTGGGCGATGAAGGGGATGGTGATGGCTGCCAGGGCGGTGGCCAGGGCGGCGCGGAACAGGGCGGGTTTGCGGGCGCGGCGCATTGAATCTCCAGGGCAGGGGACTCCGGCGCACCCCGAGTGGCACCGGCGAAAGGGAGAGACTTACCGCCTTTCTGGGCCTGACCGCAACACTCTTGCCGCTTCCTGCAAGTGTGGTCAGCGGACAGTCGCCGGGCGCTTACGCAGCGAGGCGGCTCTGGGCCAGGCGGTGGTGGAGGGTGAGCATGCGGTCGATGCAGGATTGCCAGGTGTAGAGCTCTGCGCGGTGGCGGGCGGCGGCGCGGCGGTTGGGATGCTGGGCCAGGGCCAGGACGGCGTCGGCGAGGGCCACGGGGTTGGCGGGGGCCCAGCGGCCGCAGGAATCGTCGACGAGTTCTCGGGCGCCGCCGGTGTTGGCGGTGACTACCGGAGTGCCTGCGGCCAGGGCTTCCAGGACTGCCAGGCCGAAGGTTTCGCCGGGGCAGACGGACAGGGCGACGTCGGCCTCGGCGAGGTGTTTGGCGAGGGTACGGCGGCCGTCGACGTAGCCGTGGAAGGTGACGGGTGCGTCGCCGGCGATCTCGATCAGCTCGTCGAGGTGCGGGCCGGTGCCGTAGACGTCCATCCGGACGTTCACGCCGCGGCGGTGGAGCTCTGCCGCGGTGGCGACGGCGAGGTGCGGGCTCTTCTCGCGGGAGAGTCGGCCGGCGTGCACGAGCTTCAGAACCCCGTCGTCCGAAGGCGAACCCAGTGACGGGTGGAACGTGTCGAGGTCGACGCCGAGCGGGATCCGGACCAGCGGGGTCGTCACCTCGTCGAACTCGGCGGCCGCGTACCGCGAGGTGACCACCACGGCGTCGTACGTGCGGCCGAGGATCTTGTACAGCGCGGCGACCGTGGCGACCATCCCGAGCTGGCTGTACTTCACGCCGTCCGCGCCCCACCACTGCGTGCCGACGCCGAGCATCCGGCCGGGCCGCAGTACGTCGTTCCCGCCGAGCTGGCCGGGACGCGCCGCGCCGAGGGCGAGCATCGCGTCGAGGCGTTCGTGGCTGAACAGCACCGTGCCGATGTCGTTCTTACGGGCCCAGCGCGCGACCGGGAGCAGCGTCGACTTGTCGGAGATCTCGACCGTGGTCGGCCGGAAGCGCTTCAGGACGTCGATCACGGTCCACGGCGTGGTGATCAGCCGGTACCCGCCGCTCACCTTCGGCGCCTTCACCCGGACGATCGTGCCGAGCTCGGTCTCGACCACCGAGTCCCGCTCGCCGGGCGTGATCACGATCCGCTCGGCGCCGGCCTCGACGTACCCCTGGCCGATGTGCTCGATCGCGGTCCGCATCCCGCCGGACGTCGGCCCGACGAAGTTCGCCAGCTGCGCGATCCGCAGGCCGCTCATGCAACCCGCCGTACGGCGGCCGCGTCGCGCAGCACCTCGGCGTAGTGACGGTCGACCAGGTCGTCGACGACCGCGGGCCAGGTGCGCGACTGCACGCGTTGCAGGCCGTTGGCAGCCATTCGGCCGCGGGCCGTCGGGTGGTCGAGCAGGGTCTTCACGGCGGCGCGCAACGAGCCGGGCCTGCCTGGCTCGAAGAGCAGGCCGTTCTCGCCGGGGTGGATGAGGTCGAGCGGGCCGCCGGCGGCCGGGCCGACGGTCGCGACACCGGAGGCCTGCGCCTCCTGGATCGTCTGGCAGAACGTCTCGTGCTCGCCGGTGTGCACGAACACGTCCAGGCCGGCGAAGATCGACGCCAGGTCGGCGCCGCGGCGCATCCCGAGGAAGGTTGCCGTCGGCAACGCGTGCTCGAGCGCGGCGCGGTCCGGGCCGTCGCCGACGACCACGATCCGGCAGTCCAGGTCGGCCAGTTCGGCGAGCCGCCGGACCTTCTTCTCGGCCGCCAGCCGGCCGACGTACCCGACGATCGGCTTGCCGTCCGGAGAGATCTCCCGGCGCCACTGTTCGTCCCGGTTCGACGGGTCGAAGAGATCGAGGTTCACGCCGCGGCCCCACCGGTACACCCGCGGTACGCCGCGCTGCACCAGTGCGTCGACGGCCGAGGTCGAAGGCGCGAGGGTCCGGTCGGCGCGCGAGTGTGTCCGCCGTACCCAGCGCCAGATACCCCGGTCCGCGGCGGCGTACCAGGGGTACTGGCGGGCGAAGCCGGCGATGTCGGTCTGGAAGATCGCGACCGTCGGTACGCCGAGCCGGCGCGCCGCGCGCAGCCCGTACGCGCCGATGATGAACGGCGAGGCGAGATGCACCAGGTCCGGCCGGAACTCGGCCATCGCCCGCTCGATCGAGGGGTCCGGCAGACCGACCGGATACTCCTTGTAGCCCGGCGTCCGGAAGCTCCGCGCCCGCAGCACCGGGACGTCGCCGTAGCTGTCCGGACCCGGGCCGGGGGCGATGATCAGCAGCTCGTGCCCGCGGGCACGCAGCCGGTCGGCGACGTGGCGAGCCGTGTTCGCCACGCCGTTGATCTGCGGCAGGAAGGTCTCGGCCACCATCACGATTCGCACATCTCGAAGGTTCCTCACCGACCATGAACCCTGGGCGACGCTCTCGTGACACCGCGTCGATGCCCTGGCGACGGCTGCAGGGCCTTGAAGTGTCCTTCAGGTTGCCACCGGGCTGTGCTTGGTTAGTCGGATGCGAACTCTGGGCATCGCCGCCGAGGCGGCCGTGCGTGATGAGGCACGGCCGCCTCGGCCACCGTTACGGCGTACCGAGCAGGTGGGACATCGACCGTTGGACCAGGTCGGTGCGCATCGCCTGCGTGGTGAGCCCTTCGGCCCCGAAGCCGAGGTACACCGTGTCCGGCGTGGTCACACCGGCACCCTCGACGAAGGCGGTCGTGGTGCGGATCCAGTCGTTCGGATTCGCCGCCGAGCCGGCCGGCGCACCCGCTACTGTCCAGCCGCCGAGGTCGGTCTCGAACGACGTCTGCACGGTCGTACCGGCCGTGACCGTGGTGTCGTCGACGAAGGTGCCGAGGCCCTGGGTGCTCCAGTCACTGACATAGCTGATCGAGAGTTCCACCTGATGTCCGGCGTACGGCGCGAGATCGACCTTCCAGTCCTGCCAGCCCGCGCTGGAACCCGTTGCCGCGTTCCAGCTTCCGGTGGTGCCGGTCGCTGAGCAGTCCGAGCCCTGGTAGTGCGCGAGCTGCGGATGCAGTGCCACCCAACCGGCCGGGCAGCTCTGGCCGGTGTCCTGTGACGTGTGGCCGTTCAGGTCCGGCATCGTTGTCCAGTCATCCTGTCCGACGGTGTGGGCCTCGACGAAGACGTAGTCCCAGTCCGCCTCGGTGTTGTAGGAGATCTTGAACGACACGGACGGCTGGGTACTGGCGGTCACGCTGGTCAGATCCACAGTGCGCGCCAGCCGCTTGTAACTGATGTCCGCACGCTGGCTGTAGACGTAATGCGAACCCGTGAACGGCTCGAACGGCGCACCACCCGGCCGCTGCCACTTCAGCGGTGCCGAGCTCGCGAACTGCGGGAACTGGGCCGCCGGCAACACACTCGACGTGAGGACGTACGCGTTGGTGTGGTCCTGGTTGTTGGCCGAGTCGCCGCCGTTGAGTGTCCCGGCGAACCCGTTGAACGCACCTGATGTCCCGGTGATCGAGAACGGCGTCCCGTTACTGTCGCTGCCGCTGTTGTCGACCTGGGCGTAGGCGCCGAGCCAGTACTGCTCGAAGTCGTTCAGCAGCGGGAGACACGGGTACGCCTGCGGCGTGGTGCACTCGCCCTGCTGCTCCTCGAACGGGTTGTAGTAATACGCGCCGTCCTGGTTGCTGGCGAAGCCGGCGTACTTGCCTGTGTACAGCAGCTTGCCGCCCTCGTTCAGGTAGTCGCGGACCGACAGTTCCAGGTCGAGCGCCAGTTCGGCCGCCGTACCGCCCGGCTGGCCGATCTTGCGGGTGATGATGTCGTTGCCGGTCTCCCACACCACTGCCTTGTAGTGCGACAGCACACCCAGCGGGTGCGGCGCGGTCCGGTTGTTGGCGTCCACGTCGTACACGTCCGAGGTGATGCCGGCCGCTGTGAGCGCGGTCGCGTAGCTGGAGGCGTACCGGGCCGACGTGAGGCCCTGTGCCGGGCTGGCGCCGGTGACGTCCTCAGCGGCCAGGATCAGGACCTGTCCACCGATGTCACTGGCCACGTGGTACGTGAAGTGCTCGCTGGAGACTGCTCCGGTTCCGACCTTGTTTCCGGTGAACCACACCTCGACGGAGTCGCCGGGCTTCGTCCGCCGGACGGTGCCGCGGAACTCGGCGTAGTACCGGTCGCCGGTGTCGCCGTACCGCTCGCCGCCCTTCCACTCCGCGACCTTGTCGTCGATCGCGTCGCCGCCGTTGATCCGGTAGTTGATCCGCAGGTTCTTCAACGCCCGCTTGGCGATCACCGCGACCGGCTGGGTGGTGCCGTACGAGACCGTGAACGGGTCGGCGACCAGGTCAGCGGCCTTCCGCCCGACCACCGAGACCGGGTCGTCGGGGTCCTGCGCGGACTTCGCGACCGACAGCGCGAACGGGATGTTCTTGGCGAACTCGGCCTGGATCAGGCCCTCGTCGTCGGGGAAGCTGAAGACGCTGACGCAGTCCTCGGGCAGCCACTGGTCGTTCGGGTTCGCGGCCGACACGGTCTGGCAGGTCGACATCTCCGGCGTGAACGCCATCGTCCCGTAGGTGTCGGTCACGTGACCGTCGGTCTCGCCGTTGGTCGTGTAGAGCTCGGCCGAGATGTCCGGGTCGTACCCCGGTACGGCGGGTTGCGCGTCGTCGCCGGCCTGCGCCTCGGCGATCACGTCGTCCGGCGTGGGCGTGCTCACCTGCCAGCCGACGCCGTACAGCAGGAGCTCGGCGGCGGAGTGGTAGTTGATCAGCTCGGTGAAGCGGACCCTCTGGAACAGCTGGTCGAGGGCCTTCGTCTCCGGCTCGGAGCCCGGGGCCGGGCCACGGTACGTGTCGCTGCTCGGGTCGGGGGACGAGCCCTCGTTGTCGTAGCCCCACTTGGTCGCGAGGTTCCGGTTCAGGTCGACGCCGTCGCCCGGGGCGGTCTGCCCGTCACCGTTGTTGTCGCGCAGGTTCTTCCGCCACAGCCGGTCGCCGACGAACGTGTAGTCGTAGCCGTCGGGGTTGGCCACCGGCAGGAACCAGAGCTCGGTGGTGTTCAGGATCTTCGTGGTCTCGGCGTTCTGGCCGTAGCCGTCGATGACGTAGTGCATCAGCCGGCGCACCATCTCCGGGGTGATCCACTCGCGGGCGTGCTGGGTGCCCGAGTACAGCACCGAGGGCCGGGAGCCGTCGGTGACCTGGCGGGCGTCCTTGGTGACCTTGACGGCGACGATCGGCTTGCCCTGCACCGTCGTGCCGATGGTGACGAGTTTGGCCAGGCCGGGGTTCGCGGCCGCCGTCTGGGTCAGCTCTTCGAGCAGTCCGCCGGCCCCGCTGTACGGGCGGAACACCGTCGGGCCGGCCGCCGCGAGCCGGGCGGCCTCCTCGCTGGCGGTGTGGCCCTTCACCTTCTTGACCTTCAGATCGACGCCGTCCGAACGGAGCTTCGCCGCCTGCCGCTCCGACATGACGACCTCGACCCTCGTCGTGCCGCCGGCGCCCTTCCCGGTGGCGAGGTCGGCCCGGTCGACGCCGACGTCCACGACCTTCTGCAGCTGCTGGGCGTCGAGGTCGCCGACGTACACCTCGAGCCCGTCACCCCCTGGCGCCGGCGCCGCTGTCGCCGCCTGCCCCACGGCCAGTCCCCCCGCTACGACGGCCAGTACCGCGATGAAAACAGCAGTTCTCCGCATGTCGCCCCTCCCCGGTCGACGGTGCATATGGCGGCAGCCTGATGTGACCCACGTCACGAGTCAACAGTTCACGGCGCGTGCTCGATCTCACCCGCTGGTGCATACCAGTGCGGTGGTGGTTCGGAATACCGTGGGGGGATGAGTCATCGCAGCGAGTCGGGGTTCGAGTTCGCGCCGGTGTACGGGCCGCTGGACGGGTTCGACCCGGCGGCCAAGCTCGGGGAGCCGGGGCAGTTCCCGTACACCCGCGGCGTCTACCCGACGATGTACACCCGGCGGCCCTGGACGATGCGGCAGTACGCGGGGTTCGGCACCGCCGCCGAGTCGAACCAGCGGTACCACCAGCTGATCGACCACGGGACGATGGGCCTGTCGGTGGCGTTCGACCTGCCGACCCAGATGGGGTACGACTCCGACGCCCCGATCGCGCACGGCGAGGTCGGCAAGGTCGGGGTGGCGATCGACTCGATCGACGACATGCGGGTGCTGTTCGACAAGATCCCGCTGGACCAGGTGTCCACCTCGATGACGATCAACGCGCCGGGATCCGTGCTGCTCCTGCTGTACCAGCTGGTCGCCGAGGAGCAGGGCGTGTCCGGGGACAAGCTCACCGGCACGATCCAGAACGACGTGCTGAAGGAGTACATCGCCCGCGGCACCTACATCTACCCGCCGAAGGAGTCGCTGCGGCTGATCAGCGACATCTTCGCCTACTGCCAGGCGGAGCTGCCGCGCTGGAACACGATCTCGATCTCCGGCTACCACATGGCCGAGGCCGGGGCGACGCCCGCGCAGGAGATCGCGTTCACGCTCGCGAACGGGATCGAGTACGTCCGCGCCGCGGTCGCCTCCGGGCTGGACGTCGACGAGTTCGCGCCGCGGCTGTCGTTCTTCTTCGTCGCCCGCACCACGTTCCTCGAGGAGGTCGCGAAGTTCCGTGCGGCGCGGCGGATCTGGGCGCGGGTGATGCAGGACGAGTTCGGCGCCCGGAACCCCAAGTCGCTGATGCTGCGCTTCCACACCCAGACCGCGGGCGTGCAGCTGACCGCGCAGCAGCCCGAGGTGAACCTGGTGCGGGTCGCGATCCAGGGCCTGGCCGCCGTGCTCGGCGGGACCCAGTCGCTGCACACCAACTCGTACGACGAGGCGATCGCGCTGCCCACCGAGAAGGCCGCGCGGCTGGCGCTGCGTACGCAGCAGGTGCTGGCTTACGAGACCGACGTGACCGCGACGGTCGACCCGTTCGCCGGCTCGTACGTCGTCGAGTCGCTGACCGACGAGGTCGAGGCCGCCGCGGTCGAGCTGATGGAGCAGGTCGAGGAGTACGGCGGCGCCGTCGCCGCGATCGAGAAGGGCTTCCAGAAGCAGGAGATCGAGCGCTCGGCGTACCAGATCGCCCAGCAGATCGACTCCGCGGAACGCGTCGTCGTCGGCATGAACAAGTTCCGGATCGCCGACGAGGAGCCGTACGAACCGCTCCGCGTCGACCCGGCCATCGAGGCCCAGCAAGTGGACCGCCTGGCGACCCTCCGCGCCACCCGCGACCAGTCCGCGGTCGACGAGGCGCTCGCCGCCCTGAAGAAAGCTGCCCAGGGCAACGACAACTGCCTCTACCCCATGAAACAAGCGTTGAAAGCCCGAGCCACCGTAGGCGAGGTCTGCAACACCCTCCGAGACGTGTGGGGCGTCTACGTCCCCGCCGACACCTTCTGACCAACACCTGGAAGGCACCGCCCAAAGGACACCGCTTCGCGGCGGCTGTCTTCTGCCGCCTTCGGCGGGTGCGCGACTGTGGTGTCGGCCGGAGTGCTGCCGGCGCGATGGAATGTGGTGGACACCGCTTCGCGGTGGCTGTCTTCTGCCGCCTTTGGCGGGTGCGGATCAGGTGTTGTTGCTGGGGTGCCGCGGCGCCGGGGCTGTGGTGCGGCGGGTGATGGTCACCGCTTCGCGGTGGCTGTCTTCCTGCCGCCTTCGGCGGGTGCGCGACTGTGGTGTCGGTCGGAGAGCTGCCGGCGCGGTGGAATGTGGTGGCACGGGTGATGGTCACCGCTTCGCGGTGGCTGCCTTCTACCGCCTTCGGCGGGTGGGCGACTCTGGTGTCGGGGCCGGAGTGCTGCCGGCGGCGTGGAATGTGGTGGCACGGGTGATGGATACCGCTTCGCGGTGGCTGTCTTCTGCCGCCTTCGGCGGGTGCGCGTTGTGGTGTCGGCCGGAGTCAGCGGCGCTCATCGGATGTGGTGTGACGGGGAAAGGACAGCGCTTCGCGGCGGCTACTTGTCGGTCGCCTTCGGCTGCGTGGCCACGGCCCGCCGCCGGCCCGCGGCGGCACCGGGGAATTGGTGTGACGGGTAAAGGTGCCGCTTCGCGGTGGCTGTCTTCTGCCGCGTTCGGCGTTTGCGGATCGCGTGTTTTGCTGGAGTGCGGCGGCGCCAGGAATGTGGCGTGACGGCGTCGTTTCGCCGGAGTCAACCCCGGCGTCGGCGGCGGTAAGTACACAGGTCGACCGCGGTCCGCCGTTCGTGCGTGGTGACGAGAGCCGACCTGCACGGTGCGCAGTCGTGAAGGCTCGGGAAACCGACGGACGTCCGCAGCAGGTTCCGGAGGGTCATGTCGCTGCCCGGCGGCCTGCGAACCGGAGCGAGTTCATGCGCCTGACGGCTCGGTTGCGCGTCAGACGAAGTCGCTGGACGGGGCGGTCGCCCATGGCTGCGACGTGCTGCTTGCTCTTCCAACTGAGGATCCCCTTCAACTGTTGAGCCGCCTGCCGTGAGCCCGCTCCGACGTGACAGGCATGCGTGTTACCTTCAAAGAAGCCGCTGAGCCACATCGACTCGAAAAGTAACGCCACCGGCGTTACCATCAGAGCATAGGAGGTGAGAATCGTGCGAACCTTAGATGTTCTGGAGTCGTTGGAGCTTCTCGGTTCCAGTCAGTGGGGTCTGGTGACTACGGCGCAGGCGCACGAGGCAGGTGTGTCCAAGATGCAGCTCTCTCGCCTCGCCGGCCGCGGCACGGTTCAGCGTGTGCGGCATGGTGTCTACGCGTTGCCTTCGGCCGACGCCGGGTCGTTGCAGGGTGTGCGGGCGGCCTGGCTGTCGACCGCCAGTCAGCCGGCAGGTGAGCAGCCGCTGGCTGTGGTGTCTGGTGAGTCCGCGGCAGCCGTACATGGGATCGGCGATCTGTTGCCCGCAAAGTACGAATTCACCAGCGCCGTTCGCCGGCAGACCACGCAACCCGACACGCGGTACCGCAAGCGCGATCTGCCGGAGGGCGACGTCACGTGGGTCGACGGCTTACCGGTGACCACTGTCGCTCGTACCGTGGGAGATCTGGCCACAGGCGGCATCGATTTCGATCACCTCGCCGTCGCAATACGAGATGCAATCGCCTCCAAAGAAGTCGGTGCGGCGGCCCTCGCACAGGCACTCGAGCCGGCGGCCGGCTCGCTCAGAGCTCCCAGTGGCAACGCATTGCTTCGCGCAGCGCTCAAGGCAACTGACTTCCGTCCGGACACCTGGCTTCTGGAGCTGATGGCCCCGCAATTGCAGGAGGAGCTGCTCCGCACGCCTCAATTCCAAGACCTCGTAAGCCACGCCGTGGCCGAGCACCTCGCCGGCGAACAGCGGCGTTGAACCGGGGACGCCGACGATGGCGCAACGACCGACTCAGCTGGAACTGAATCGCCTCCGGGCATCCCTCGGGACCAAATTGGCGAACGAGGCCAGGAATCGCGGCGTCGCGGCCGATCCGATCCGCAAGCAGTACATCTTCGCGATCTTCCTCAGCCGCATCTTCCAGAACCACGACGCACCATTCGTGCTGCTGGGCGGCAATGCACTGCTGATCCGGACCGGCGGCGGCCGTTTCACGCAGGACATCGATCTGGCCCGCGAGACGCCCTGGATCGACTCCGAGGAGATCCTGGCCGAGCTCCGCCGATTCGCCGGTCAGCCGTATCACGCCGATCCGTTCGAGTTCGAACTTGCCTCAGTGACGATCCATCGGGAGGTCGATCCCGCCGGCTACGGCGCCGAAACGGCCAAGGTGAAAGCTCGTGCTCTGCTGGGCGGCCACGTCTTTGAGAGCTTCAGCGTCGACCTCACCGTTCGTCGCCACCTCGACGCCCCGGTCGACCAGGTGCCTTTGAAGCCGGTCATCGATCACGAGACGCTTCGGGATCTGCCTACGGTCCCTACAACGCCGATCGAGCATCACCTTGCCGACAAGATCTGTGCGCTCTACGAGCGCTACGGCTCGAACGGAGCGACCTCGAGCCGCTATCGCGATCTGGCCGACATCGTACGGATCGTCGCGGCGATCCCGTTCGATGCGCGCCGGCTGACGAAGGTCTTGGACCGGGAAGCCGGGCGACGCCGGATGGTCTTGCCGGAGAGGATTCAAGCACCGGGTGAAGACTGGGCCACAGGGTTTACTCGGGCTGCGGCGAGCTTCGCGGAGTATCCACGGGCCTATTGGAATCTCGACGCAGCCCTCGCCTTTTCCGGCAGATGCTTGGACGAGCTCCTCGCCGGCCATCGCACCAGCGGAACCTGGGAACCAGACCAGCGGTCCTGGCAATGGCGGTGCGCCAGATCCGGGCTGGTGCCGAAGGGTCAGCGGTGGTGGTTCAGGAAGGAGGTGAGGGCTGCGAGGTACCGCGGGCGGTTGTCGCGGCGTACTGAGTGGCCGGCGTTGGGGATGTGTACCGCTTGGAAGTCGCCGGCCGCGGCCTGGGCGCACCGGGCGGCGTACTCGGTGGAGATGAGGGAACCGCGGTTGGTGTCGCCGTGGATCAGGAGTACCGGGCAGGTGATCTCGGCCAGAAGGTCGGTCAGCGGCGCGGGGTCCTGGTACGGCAGGTCGAAGAGGTGCGGGTTGACTTGCGCCTTCGAGACAGCCCAGGGCTCGAACTCGTCGTCGGACCAGTCGGGGTCGTTGGACCGGCCCCGCGCGATCCGGGCCGGCAGGTCGAGCGCCCGGACGTCCGCGAGCCACTGCGGCTCGGACCACGGTACGTCGTTGCGGCGGGCCGGCGACTCTCCGGTGGGCGGGTCCTCCAGTACGACTGCACGCACGAGGTCCGGTCTCGCCGCGGCCAGGTAGGCGGCCGACATCGCGCCCATCGAGTGACCGACCACGACTATTCCGCCGTCTCCGGGCTGGTCCGCCAGTACGAGTGCGGTGTCGTCGCGGTGCGCCGTGTACCGCACGGGCTCCTCAGGTAGCCCCGACTCACCATGCCCCCGCGCGTCGATCGCCAGCGCCCGAACCCCTGGCATCTCACCGAGGAGCGGCTCCCAGCACTGCGCCGAGTCCGAGAACCCATGCAGGAAAGCAACCTCAGCCGCCGAGTCGTCGGTCCGGTACCACGCCAGATGAGCTGTCTTACCTCGCACACCGAACATGCTTGCGGACGATAGCGCACACACCCGCACGCAGTCTGCACAACTTCCAACACCTGCCCGACAAAGGACGCCGGCAGAACCTGGCGCGGTCCGCTGGCCGGGCCCGTCTTCGTGCCGCGGTCGGCGGGCTGCGCAGGTGATGGTGTCGTGCGGGTGCGGTTGGCGCCGAACTGGTGCGCTAGCTGGGATAGGGTCGCCGGCTGCCGCGTTGGGCGACGGCGCGTGAGGCGATGTCGTCGGGCATACGTACCGTGCAGGTGGTGCCGACGGGTCAGGCGACGGACGACGCCTGACGGCAAGGTATCCACGGCAGCGCGTGCCGCGCACCTGCTCGAGGCGGCGAACGGCGGCCGCGGGGGCGCGGACAGAGCCTGAAGGCAGGGCATCCGCAGACAGCGCGTGCTGAGCACCCGCCGAAGGCGGCAAAGGACTGCCGCCGCGAAGCGGTGTCCTTCCCGGCGAACCACGGCGCCTGACGGCAGGGCATTCGCCGCAGTGCGTGTTGTGCACCCCGCCGGAGGCGGGTTGGCTCAGTCGAGCAGGGCGGTGGAGGTGAGGATTGTGGTGCCTACGGTGATGGCTTCTTCGGAGGGGGTGAAGCCGGGGGTGTGGAGGTCGGCGGCGGTTTGCTGGGTGGGTGGGCGGACGCCGAGGCGGGCCATGGCGCCGGGGACGTGTTCCAGGTACCAGGCGAAGTCCTCGCCGCCGAGGCTCTGGTCGGTGGGGGCGACGGCGCTGGAGCCGAGGGTCTGGTGGACGGCGTTCTGGAGGACGTTGATCGCGATCGCGTCGTTCATCACCGGCGGTACGCCGTGGGTGACCTCGGTGTCGACCTCGACGCCGTACGGCTCGACGATCTGCGCGGCCAGCGACGGGATGAGCTCGTCGGCGAGGCGCCAGGCGTCGACGTCGAGGCAGCGCAGGGTGCCTTCGGCCTCGCCGCGGGACGGGATCGCGTTGGCGGCGGAGCCGGACGTGATGCGGCCCCAGACAAGCGACATGCCGGCGCGCGGGTCGACCCGGCGGGAGAGGGCGGCGGGCAGTTCGGTGACCAGCGTCGCGAGCGCGTAGACGAGGTCAGCGGTCAGGTGCGGCCGCGAGGTGTGACCACCGGGCCCGGTGAGCCGGACCAGCAGCTTGTCGGCGGCGGCGGTCAGCGCGCCGACCCGCAGGCCGACCTGCCCGACCTGGAGCCGCGGGTCGCAGTGCAGGCCGTAGATCCGCCGTACGCCGTCGAGCCCGCCGGCCGCGATCACCCCGAGCGCGCCGCCGGGCATGACCTCCTCGGCCGGCTGGAAGATCACCCGGACCCGCCGGTTGAGCTGCCCGTCGCGCGCCATCCCGGCCAGCACCAGCGCCGAACCGAGCAGGGACGCCGTGTGGACGTCATGGCCGCACGCGTGCGCCACGCCGTCGACGGTCGAGCGCCACGGCGCCCCGACGCCGTCCGACACCGGCAGGGCGTCGATGTCGGCGCGCAGCGCGACGCAGGTGTCGCCGGAGCCGATGTCGCAGATCAGCCCGGTCCCGGTCGGCAGCACCCGCGGCGACAGCCCGGCGTCGACGAGCCGCTTCTCGAGCAGCTCGGTCGTCCGGACCTCGTGCCACCCGAGCTCCGGGTGCGCGTGCAGGTCGCGCCGTACCTCGACCATGTCCTCGCGCACCGCTTCGACGCGCGCCAGGACGTCCGCGACCAGCAACTGATGACTCATCCCGCGATTGTTTCATCCCGCAACCACCGCCCGACGGGCCGCTCCCCGCCGGTCACCGCCCGTCACGGACACGCACCGTGAGCGCAACCACGGAGCGTGCGCACCGTGACGTCCAGGCAGCACCGGGTGAGCGCACCGGAGAAGTTGTCGAAATGTGACGCAAACGCCGGTCACTTTCCGGTATCGAGGCCTGCTTGACGTTCAAAGAAGGACGGGGGTCGCCCTATAGTCTGCGGATGCGGCACGTGGGGGAAGGCGTGCGGCAGGTAAAAGAATCTGGTCGACGAAGGAGACGTCCGGTGAAGAAGTACGTGCGGGGAACGGCGATCGTGGGCGTCGTGACGCTTGCCGTCGCCGCTTGTGGCAGCAAGCCGACCGAGGACAACGCAGGCGGCAGCGCCAACAAGGACTTCAAGGCCTGCATGGTCTCCGACTCGGGGGGTTTCGACGACAAGTCGTTCAACCAGACCTCGTACAAGGGCCTGCAGGACGCGGTGAAGGAGAAGGGCCTGACCGAGGTCAAGGCCGAGTCGAAGTCTGACAACGACTACCCGACCAACATGACCGCGATGGTCAACGCCAAGTGCAACGTCATCGTCGCCGTCGGCTTCAAGCTCGAGGACGCCACCGAGAAGGCGGCCACGGCCAACCCGAACATCAAGTTCGCGATCGTCGACTCGGCCCCGGCCAAGCCGATCCCGAACCTGAAGCCGCTGCTGTTCAACACCGCGCAGTCCAGCTTCCAGGCCGGCTACCTGGCCGCCGCGATGTCGAAGTCCGGCAAGGTCGGCACCTTCGGCGGTCTGAAGATCCCGACCGTGACGATCTTCATGGACGGCTTCGCCGAGGGCGTGCGCTACTACAACCAGCAGAAGGGCAAGAACGTCCAGGTCCTGGGCTGGGACGACGCCAAGCAGGCGGGTCTGTTCACCGGTGACTTCGAGGACAAGGCCAAGGGCCAGAACAACGCGCAGAACCTGATCACCCAGGGCGCCGACGTGATCTTCCCGGTGGCCGGCCCGTCCGGTCTGGGCGGTCTGCAGGCGGCCAAGGCCAGCAACGGCAAGGTGAACGCGATCTGGGTCGACACCGACGGTTGCATCAGCGCCGCGGAGTACTGCTCGGTGCTGCTGAGCAGCGTCGAGAAGGGCATGGACGTGGCCGTGAAGGACGCGGTCGTCTCGGTCGTCGACAACAAGTTCGACAACACCCAGTTCACCGGCACGCTGCAGAACAACGGTACGGCGCTGGCGCCGTTCCACGAGTTCGACAGCAAGATCCCGGCCGACGTGAAGTCGGAGCTGGAGCAGATCAAGGCCGACATCATCAGCGGCAAGATCACCGTCCAGTCGAAGGTTCAGCCGAAGGCCTCCTGAACCACGACGCACTTGCGTAGTACGGTGCGAGCCAGGAAGGCAGCAGACCCACAGGTCGCGCCTTCCTGGCTCGCCGTCTGAAGGGGAGGCTGCCCGTATGCACCTCGAGCTTTCCGGTCTGACCAAGAGCTTCGGCTCGCTGGTCGCCAACGACCACATCGACCTGGTCATCGAGCCGGGGGAGATCCACTGCCTGCTCGGTGAGAACGGCGCCGGCAAGAGCACGCTGATGAACATGCTGTACGGGCTGCTGCAGCCCGACTCGGGCGAGATCGTGATCGACGGCGAGAAGGTGCAGATCACCTCGCCGAGCGACGCGATCAAGCACGGCATCGGCATGGTGCACCAGCACTTCATGCTGGTCCCGGTGTTCACCGTCGCGGAGAACATCATGCTCGGCCGGGAGAACACCCGGGCCGGCGGCGTCCTGGACCGGAAGAAGGCCCACGCCGTGGTCAGCGAGCTGTCCGACCGGTACGGCTTCGAGGTCGACCCCGAGGCGCTGGTCGAGGACATCCCGGTCGGCGTGCAGCAGCGGGTGGAGATCATCAAGGCACTGGTGAACGACGCCAGCGTGCTGATCCTGGACGAGCCGACCGCGGTGCTCACCCCGGCCGAGATCGACGAGCTGATCGGCGTGATGCGCCAGCTCAAGGAGAACGGCACCTCGATCGTCTTCATCACCCACAAGCTCAAAGAGGTCAAGGCGATCGCGGACAAGATCACCGTGATCCGCCGCGGCAAGGTGGTCGGCCAGGCCGAGCCGTCCGCGTCCGAGGAGGAGCTCGCCGAGCTGATGGTCGGCCGCGCGGTCGACCTGGTGGTGGACAAGGAGCCGGCCGCGCCGAAGGACGCCGTCCTACGGGTCGAGGGGCTGACCGTGATCGACGAGCGTGGGTTCACCGCCGTCGACGACGTCGACCTCGAGGTGCGGGCCGGCGAGATCCTCGCGGTGGCCGGTGTCCAGGGCAACGGTCAGACCGAGCTCGCCGAGGCACTGCTGGGCCTGACGCCGATCGCGGCCGGGAAGATCTCGCTGGACGGGCAGGAGCTGACCGGCCGGAGCACCCGGCAACGACTCGACGCGGGGATCGGGTACGTCCCCGAGGACCGCTGGCACGACGGGTTCGTGGACTCCTTCTCGGTGGCCGAGAACCTGGTCCTCGACCTGTTCCGCAAGCCGCCGTTCGGCAAGGGGCTGGCGCTGCGCACCGACGAGATCGACAAGAACGCGCAGGCCCGGGTGGAGGAGTTCGACATCCGTACCCAGGGCATCGACCTGCCGGTGTCGTCGCTGTCCGGCGGCAACCAGCAGAAGGTCGTGCTGGCCCGCGAACTGTCCCGCCCGCTGCGGCTGCTGGTCGCCTCGCAGCCGACCCGCGGTGTGGACGTCGGCTCGATCGAGTTCCTGCACGGCCGGATCGTGGAGGAGCGCGACCGCGGGACGGCGGTGCTGATCGTGTCGACCGAGCTCGACGAGATCGCCGCGCTGGCGGACCGGATCGCGGTGATGTACCGCGGCAAGGTGGTCGGCGTCGTACCGTCCGACACGCCGCGCGACGAGCTGGGCCTGATGATGGCCGGCGCGTCGAAGGCGGAGGCGCACGACGAGGCGATCGAACACCCGACGACCCTGGGAACCATCTGATGAGCACTGAGACAGAGGTTGCGCCGGCGCCCGCGCCCGCGACGGAGCCGCGCGGGTCCGGCCTGCCGAACTGGGCGGTCCAGGGCCTGGTCTCGCTGAGCGCGATCGTGCTGGCCCTGCTGGTCGGGGCGATCCTGATCATCGTCGGCGACGACCAGGTGCAGGCGGCGGTCAAGTACTTCGGGGCCGCGCCGATGGACACCGTCTCGGCCGCGGTGAGCGCGGTCGGCGAGGCGTACAAGGCGCTGGCGATCGGCGCGTTCGGCAGCTGGACGGCGATCAGCGAGTCGTTGACCCAGGCAACGCCACTGATCTGCGGCGGTCTCGCGGTCTCGCTGGCGTTCCGTACCGGGCTGTTCAACATCGGTGCCCAGGGCCAGCTGATCGTGGGTGCGATCTTCGCGGCGTACGTCGGGTTCGCGTGGCACCTGCCGCCGGTCCTGCACCTGATCGTGGCGATCGTCGCCGGTCTGGTCGGCGGGGCGATCTGGGGCGGCGTGGTCGGCCTGCTGAAGGCCCGGACCGGCGCGCACGAGGTGATCGTGACGATCATGCTGAACTACGTCGCGATCTACCTGCTCGCCTGGCTGCTGACCACGACGACGTTCCGGCGGCCGGGGCGGACCGACCCGATCTCGCCGATCGTCGACGCGAACGCGCAGTACCCGCAGATCGGCGGCACCCGGCTGCACATCGGGTTCTTCCTGGCGCTGCTCGCCGCGGTCTTCGTCTGGTGGCTGCTGAACCGCTCGACGATCGGCTTCGAGCTGCGGGCGGTCGGCGCGAACGCGGACGCGTCCCGGACGGCCGGGATGTCGGTCGGCCGGGCGTACGTGATCGCGATGGTCGTGGCCGGCGCGCTCGCCGGCCTGGCCGGGACCCAGCAGGTGCTCGGCACCGACCTGCCGCTGACCGACGGGGTCGCGGCCTCGGTCGGGTTCGACGCGATCACGGTCGCGCTGCTCGGCCGCGGTACGCCGCTCGGCACCGTGCTGGCCGGTCTGCTCTTCGGCGCGCTGAACGCGGGCGGTCTGCAGATGCAGCTGGTGACGCAGACGCCGCTGACCCTGACCACTGTCCTGCAGGCCGTGATCGTGCTGTTCGTCGCGGCCCCGGCGCTGGTGCGCTCGATCTTCCGGTTCCTGCCGAAGGAACGCGGCGCCGGCGCAGTGCTCGCGAAAGGCTGGAACGGATGACCGAGACGACTCCGGACAGTGTTCCCGCGGCGGCACCCAAGCCGCAGGCCATCGAGGCCCCGGCCGACCGCACCCGCCGGCTGCGGGTCGGTGGCGTGATGCTGGTGTTCGCGCTGATCGGTCTCGCCCTGGCTGCCTTCACCAAGGGCGGCAAGGCGACTTTCCAGCTGGTCTCCGGCGACCTGCAGAACAACCTGCTCGGTCTGCCCGCCCAACCGGTCGCCCTGGTCCTCGGAATCATCGGCATCATCGCGGCCGGCGCGTACCTCCTGCGCCGGGTCCCGCAGTCCTACTCCGGGTACCTGGCGACGCTGCTCGGGATCTGCTTCATCGGCGCCTTCCTGTGCTGGGCGGCCGCGGGCAAGACCTTCCCGCTGGCGAACCAGTTCCAGGGCACGCTGAACTTCGCGACCCCGCTGATCCTCGGCGCGCTCGCCGGGGTGATGTGTGAGCGGGCCGGTGTCATCAACATCGCGATCGAGGGCCAGTTCCTGGTCGGCGCCTTCACCGCGGCGCTGGTGTCGAGTACGACGAACAGCGCCACCGCGGCGCTGATCGCGGCGGCCGCCAGCGGTGTGGTGATGGCCTGGCTGCTGGCCGTGTTCTCGATCAAGTACCTGGTCAACCAGGTCGTGCTCGGCGTCGTCCTGGTGGTGTTCGCGACCGGCATCACCGGCTTCCTCTTCGACCAGTTCATGCAGCCGGAGGCGGAGAAGCTGAACACGCCGAACGTGCTGTCGGCGGTGAAGATCCCGGGCCTGGCCGACATCCCGTTCATCGGGCCGATCCTGTTCAACCAGACGATCCTGGTGTACCTGACCTACCTGGCGGTCGCGGTCGTCACGTTCGTGCTCTTCCAGACCCGCTGGGGCCTGCGGATCCGGGCGGTCGGCGAGCACCCCAAGGCGGCCGACACGGTCGGTATCAAGGTCAAGCGGATCCGGTACTCCGCGGTGCTCGCGGCCGGCATCCTCGCCGGGCTCGGCGGCGCGTTCTTCACCGTCGGGTACGCCGGTTCGTTCAGCAAGGAGATGACCGCGGGCAACGGGTTCATCGCGCTGGCCGCGCTGATCATGGGCCGCTGGCACCCGATCGGCGCGATGGTCGCGGCACTGTTCTTCGGCTTCGCGACGCAGCTGCAGTCCCAGCTGCAGATCATCCAGACCCCGATCCCGGGCGAGCTGCTGCTGATGGCGCCGTACCTGGCGACCATCATCGCGGTGGCCGGGCTGGTGGGCCGGGTCAGAGCACCGAAGGCCGACGGTGAGCCCTACGTCACCGAATAGCCCCGACGGCGGCGCGGGCCCGGTGGACTGGGAGGCCCTCCGGGCCACCGCGGTCGAGGTGATGGGCCGGGCCTATGCGCCGTACTCCGGCTTCCCGGTCGGGGCGGCCGCGCTGGTCGACGACGGCCGGGTGGTTGCCGGGTGCAACGTGGAGAACGCGTCCTACGGGATCACGCTCTGCGCCGAGTGCGGGCTGGTGTCGGAGCTGCACCGGACCGGTGGCGGCCGGCTGGTCGCGTTCACCTGCGTGGACCGGCACGGGCACCTGCTGACGCCGTGCGGACGGTGCCGGCAGTTGCTGCACGAGAACGGCGGGCCGAGCCTGCTGGTCGAGACGACGACCGGGATCCGGCCGCTGCGGGAGTTGCTGCCCGACGCGTTCGGGCCCGAGTTCCTGGAGGAGTAATGAGCTTCGACGCGGTGGATGTGATCCGGACCAAGCGGGACTCCGGCGAGCTCAGCGACGGCGCGATCGACTGGGTGATCGACGCCTACACCAAGGGTGACGTCGCCGACGAGCAGATGTCCGCGCTGGCGATGGCGATCCTGCTGAACGGTATGAACCGGCGCGAGATCGCCCGCTGGACGGCGGCGATGATCGCGTCCGGCGAGCGGATGGACTTCGGCACGCTGAGCCGGCCGACCGCGGACAAGCACTCGACCGGTGGTGTCGGTGACAAGATCACGTTGCCGTTGGCCCCGTTGGTGGCGGCCTGCGGCGTCGCCGTACCGCAGTTGTCCGGCCGCGGCCTCGGGCACACCGGCGGCACGCTGGACAAGCTGGAGTCGATCCCCGGCTGGCGGGCGTCGCTGTCGAACGACGAGCTGATGCAGCAGCTCGAGGACGTCGGCGCGGTGATCTGTGCGGCCGGTGACGGCCTGGCGCCCGCGGACAAGAAGCTGTACGCGCTGCGCGACGTGACCGGCACGGTCGAGGCGATCCCGCTGATCGCCAGCTCGATCATGAGCAAGAAGATCGCCGAGGGCACCGGTGCGCTGGTGCTGGACGTGAAGGTCGGCTCCGGCGCGTTCATGAAGGACCTGAAGGACGCCCGCGAGCTCGCCGAGACCATGGTTGCGCTGGGCACCGATGCCGGCGTGAAGACCGTGGCCCTGCTCACCGACATGTCAGTTCCGCTGGGGCTGACCGCCGGAAACGCCCTGGAGGTTCGCGAATCGGTCGAGGTGCTGGCCGGCGGCGGCCCGGCCGACGTGGTCGAGCTGACCGTTGCCCTGGCCAAGGAGATGCTGGCCGCGGCCGGTGTCACCGATGTCGACCCCGCCGAGAAGCTGCGCGACGGTACGGCGATGGACGCGTGGCGCGCGATGATCTCGGCACAGGGCGGCGACCCGTCCGCGGAGCTCCCGGTCGCTCCCGAGCAGCACGTCGTACCCGCTCCGGCGTCCGGTGTCCTGTCCAAGCTCGACGCGCTCGCGGTCGGGGTCGCGGCCTGGCGGCTCGGTGCGGGGCGGGCACGCAAGGAGGACCCGGTATCGGCGGTGGCCGGCGTGGAGCTGCACGCCAAGCCGGGCGACCAGGTCACCGAGGGGCAGCCGCTCCTGACCCTGCACACCGACGACCCCAGCCGCATCGAGCGCGCCCTCGAGTCGCTGGCAGACGCGGTGGAGGTCGCCGAGTCGTACGAGCACGGCCCACTGATCCTGGACCGCATCACCGCCTGACCTGCAACTCGAACGGATATCCCCTGTTCTTGGGGGTTCTTCGTCGGTGTGCGAGCGAAGAACCCCCAACACGAGGGGATATCCGTTCGCGTGAACGGGCCGGCCTGTCAGTTGGTGGTTGCGGTCAGGCGGGTGTGTTGTTCGTTCGCCAGGGCGGTGACCAGGGTGGTGTCCGGGGTGAGGTTGGTGCCCAGGGCGCCGGACTCGCGGACGGTGAGCTCGACGACCACGGCGCCGACCGCGAGGCTGGCCTCGGCGATCGCGATCGACTGGTCCGTGCTGCCGTCGTACTCGACCCGGGCGTCGGAGAGGGCGTGCGGGACCGTGAACGGGTGGTCGTGGACGTCCTGAGTCCAGAGGCCCTGCTGCAGTGCTTTCGCCTTGGCGGGGGAGCCGGTCTTGAACAGCTGCACGGTGTAGCGCTTCTTCTTGTCCGGGCTGAGGCGAGTCGCCCGGTAGCCCTCGACGAAGCTCGCGTTGAGCAGCAGCGCACGGTCCAGCGCCGGGTCAGCCGACCAGGTGCTCAAGTAGGCCGTCGCGGTGAAAGGACCCGGGGCGTTGCGCGCGTCGGCGACGTAACCACGAGGGAGTGCGGCCAGTGCGGCGAGGGCGCTCTTGGCCGGCTTGCCCACCGATCCGGAGAGTGCGGAGTGCTTCGCGGCCGGGGTCTGGGCAGCGCTCGCCGAGGCGCCCTCCTCGCTCCCGCAGGCGGTCACGCCCAGCACGAAGGCGGTCACTATCACGGCGACGCCCGACGGATTCCGTCTCACGGCACCGATACCAACAGAAGTTGGTGAACTTCAGGCGAACAGCCGCGTGCTAGCGAGACGTCGCTTCGATGAGCAGCGTCTCGATCCGGGCCCGGGCGGCCTTCGGATGCAGCGGGTCGCAGCCCGCGGCGACACAGCGGCGGACCACCTGCGGGTCGTCGCGGAGTAGCAGCAGACCGCGCCGGAGCAGCGTCAGCGGGGGTTTACGGTGCTCGCGGAGGTCCCGCTGGAACCGGCGGACGAACGTGACCACGCGGTGGTGGTAGACGCAGATCGCCGTGGCCAGCAGGTCGCGGTCGCGGAGTGCGCCGGTGATCTGGTCGGCGAAGATGCCTTCGGCAACCAGGAGCGGGGAGCCACCGGTGGTGACCGGCCGGTGACCGACGGTGCCGTCGGCGGCGATGTCGTAGATCGGCAGGTCGGCGGTCCCCGTCGTACACAACTGCTCCAGGGCCGCGACCGCGCGGTCGCCGTCCCAGGAGCGCGGGTCGTCCCAGTCGACGATGCCGAGCGGCGACCGCGGCATCGCATCGTCGTCGCCGTCGCGGTAGAAGTCGTCCAGCCGGACGACGGGCAGGCCGACCTGCTCCGCCAGGCGCGACTTCCCCGCGCCGGAAGGCCCCGCCAGCAACACCACCCGAGAACGCACCGGCACATTCTCGTCCACTTCCTGCAGTAACAGCCAATCCCGCCCCGCGATAATCAGACATGCCGAAGCTGAAGCTGGGGGCCGCGTTCTACGCGCTGTTCGCGGTCGGGGCGGTCGTGTCCGCGGTACTGACCTTTCGCGGAGACAGCAAGTTCGCCGGTGCCGACCAGTGGTACCTGACTGCGAGGGCGACGCTGTTCCTGCTGATCGGGGTCATGTTCGGCATCGGAGCGGTCACCCGGCGCGGGTTGATGTCCTCCGACGGGCCACGAATCTGCCGCCAAGGCTGGATCGTGATGATCGCCCTGCTCGGTGCCGAGTTCGTGGTGTACGCGGTGGGCGGCGAGTGGGGCACCTTTCCGAGCATCGTGACGGCCTTGATCCCGCCGTGGTTCCAGCGGCTGCACGAGAAGTACTACGAGGGCAGGGACGAGGCTGAGCGGGAGCTCAATCCTGAAGCGCCTGACGGAGTGCGGCCTCCGACTGTTTGAACCAGCGGTTGGTGCGGTCGGTCAGTTCGGCTTCGCCGGTGGTCCAGCGTTGGTGGAACCACGGGTGCCCGGACTCCGAGCCGCGGCGCACGTAGTCCATGCACCACACGTGGTTGTCCGCGGCCGCGTCGACCAGGCGGACGCGGTCGTCGTCGCTCAGTCCGTAGGTGTCCGCGAAGCGGCGCAGCCGAGCGAACGACCGCCCGCGGCGTACGTCGTGGATGTCCGCGTCGGGCCGCAGCGGCGCCCACAGGCGGACCGCGGTGGCGACGTCCCACAGCGCCGAGCCGGGGCCGGCGAGGTCGAAGTCGATGAGCGCGGCCGCGCGCCCGTCCCGGAACACCACGTTGTCGAGGTTCGGGTCGTTGTGGCTGATCAGCCCGGTCACGTACCCGGCCGGCACCGGCTCCGCCCACTCCGGGCCGATCGGCCGGAAATCCGCCACGGCCTCGTGGTACTCGCGCAGCAGACCGGCCACGCTGTCGAGCGCCTCGTCCGTCATCGACCAGGACGGGTACGGCGGCGTCACGGTCTCCCCGGGCAGGTACGAGAGCACCTCCCGCCCCTGCGAGTCCATGCCGAGGAACGCCGGCGCTCCCTTGAATCCCACGCTCTCCAGGTGCTGCAGCAGCGCGTGCGTCGCCGTACTGCTGGCGCGCAGCGGCCGCCGGACGGTATCCCCGACCCGCACCACCAACCCGCGGTTCGCCGTACCTCCGACCAGCTCGACCTCAGCAGCAGGCATCGCCGGTCAGTTTGACGGCTCCAGCAGGGCCTTCGCCAGGGGTGCGTGGGTAACGATCGCGTTCACCAGCCCACTGCGGACGGCGGCCCGCACCGCTGCCACCTTGGCCAGGCCGTACGGGATCGCGATCACCTCGTCGATCTTGTCCATCTGCTCGGCGTTGATCGCGATCACGCGGTCGGTCACCCGGCTCTGGACGGGTACGCCGTCGGCGTCCACGAAAACGCCGGAGATGTCCGCGACGACGCCGCGGCGCTGCAGTTGCTCACACGCCTTCTCGTCCATCGCGTCGTACAGCGTGGACTGCCCGGCCGCCCACGACCCGAGCCCGACGACCGCCTTCGACACCGAGTCGAAGTGGCTGATCGCCTCCGCGACCTCGGGCTGCTGCCGCAACGCCCGCGCCGTCGCGGCGTCCGGGACCACGAGCGGCGCGTAGAACAGGTACGCCGGGCCGCCCGACAGCCGGGCGGTGTGCCGGACGAGCTCGACCGAGTTCGCCTCGACGTCCGGGCGGGTCAGCGCGCCGGTGAGCTGGACGACCGGCACCGGGGCGAGCGAGGTCAGCTGCTCGGTCATCGCGGTCACCGCGCGCGCCCACGCCAGGCCGAGCACGTCCTCCGGCGTCACGATCTCGGTGAGCAGGTCGGCGGCCGCCTTGCCGAGCTGGGTGCGGAGCGCGGGCTCGTCGACCTCGGGGGTGTCCACGACGATCGCGCGGCGCAGCCCGAGGGTCTCCTGGAGCCGCGCCGACAGGTCGAGGTCGATCGCGCCGGGATGGCTGATCTCGATCCGCACCAGTCCGCTGCTGCGCGCCTGGTCGAGTAATCGCGCGACTTTGAACCGGCTGAGCCGGAACTCGTCCGCGATCTCCACCTTCGACCGCCCGTCGACGTAGTACCGCCGCGCGATCGACGCCGTCAGCACCAGCTGTGCCGGCCCGAACGTCTCCATCAACGCTCCCCAATCCCTAACCCGCTCATATGAGCACACGTGTCCCCAAGTGTTGCACAGACCCTTGACAGGTCAAGCCCCTTCCCGGTTCACTCATGGTGTGAGCGGAGGCGTGCTCAAATGAGCGGAGGCAGATGTGCTGAGTAGGCGCAAACGCATCGGAGCGGTCGGGGTCGCGGTCCTGGTGAGCGCGGTCAGCGGCTGCGCCGGCTGGGGTGGCGGCGGTGGCGGCGGCGGTGGTAGCGACAGCATCAACGTGCTGATGGTGAACAACCCGCAGATGGTCGATCTGCAGAAGCTCACCGCCGACAACTTCACCAAACAGACCGGCATCAAGGTGAACTTCACCGTGCTGCCGGAGAACGACGTCCGGGACAAGATCAGCCAGGAGTTCTCCAGCCAGGCCGGTCAGTACGACGTGGCGTCGGTCAGCAACTTCGAGATCCCGATCTATGCCAAGAGCAAGTGGATCGCGCCGTTGTCGGACTACATCGGCAAGGATCCGTCGTTCGACCAGGACGACGTGCTGAAGCCGATGACGCAGTCGATGACCGCGGAGGACGGGAAGATCTACGGCGAACCGTTCTACGGCGAGTCGTCGTTCCTCATGTACCGCAAGGACGTCCTGGCGGCCAAGGGCGTGACGATGCCGGACAAGCCAACCTGGCAGGAGGTCGCGGACATCGCGGCCAAGGTCGACAACGCACAGCCGGGGATGCGCGGCATCTGCCTGCGCGGCCAGCCCGGCTGGGGCCAGTTGTTCGCCCCGCTCACCACGGTCGTGAACACCTTCGGCGGCACCTGGTTCACCCAGGACTGGCAGGCCGAGGTCGACGCGCCCGAGTTCACCGAGGCGACCAAGTTCTACGTCGACCTGGTCCGCGCGCACGGCGAGGCGGGCGCACCGCAGGCCGGCTTCACCGAGTGCCTGAACAACACCATCCAGAGCAACGTCGCGATGTGGTACGACGCCACGTCGGCGGCCGGTTCGCTCGAGGCGCCGAACTCACCGGTCAAGGGCAAGATGGGCTACGCGCCGGCGCCGGTCGTGAAAACCGACAGCTCCGGCTGGCTGTACGCGTGGGCCTGGGGCATCCAGGAAGCCTCGAAGAAGAAGGACAATGCCTGGAAGTTCATCTCCTGGGCGTCCGGCAAGGACTACGAGAAGCTCGTCGGCGAGAAGGTTGGCTGGTCCAACGTTCCGGCCGGCAAGCGCGCGTCGACGTACGAGATCCCGGACTACGTCAAGGAGGCCTCGGCGTTCGCCGAGCCGACCAAGAACGCGATCGAGAACGCCGACCCGACCGACCCGGGCACCCAGCCGCGGCCGGCGCCGGGCATCCAGTTCGTCGACATCCCGGAGTTCCCGGACCTCGGCACCCAGGTCAGCCAGGACGTGAGCTCGGCGATCGCCGGGCGGATGAGCGTCGACGAGGCATTGAAACGCGGGCAGGAGCTCGCCGACGACGTCGCCGAGCGGTACCGCTCGCGGCAAGCGAAGTGAGGGGTGGCCGGCATGTCCGTCGACGCGAAACCTGACACCGCGACCCGGCCGAAGGGCCACACCGCGCCGCCCGGCTCCGAGGGCACGATGATGCGCAAGGCCGGCGACTGGGCCCGGCGGGCGCCGCTGATGCCGGCGCTGGTGTTCATGATCATCGTGACCCAGTTGCCGTTCCTGGTCACGCTGGTCGTGTCCTTCATGGACTGGAACGCCTACTACCCGGACGAGCGCGGGTTCGCCGGGGTGGACAACTTCCGCCGGGTGCTGACCGACGCGAACACCCGGCACGCGATCTGGGTGACGATCGTGCTCACCGCGGGCGTCGTCCTGATCAGCCTCGCGCTGGGGCTGGCGATCGCGCTGCTGCTGGACCGGAAGTTCCGCGGCCGGGGCGCGGTCCGGACGATGATGATCACGCCGTTCCTGGTCGTACCGGTCGCCGCGGCGCTGCTGTGGAAGCACGCGCTCTACAACCCGACGTACGGCCTGTTCAACGGCGTGCTGAAGTGGATCTTCGGCGACAACGCGCCGCAGCCGGACTGGATCAGCAACCAGCCGCTGTGGTCGATCATCTTCGCGCTGGTCTGGCAGTGGACGCCGTTCATGATGCTGATCCTGCTGGCCGGGCTGCAGAGCCGGCCGCTGGACGTGATCGAGGCGGCGGGCATCGACGGCGCGAACCAGTGGGAGATCTTCCGCTACATGACGCTCCCGCACCTGCGCCAGTACCTGGAGCTGTCCGCGCTGCTCGGCTCGATCTACGTCGTGCAGAACTTCGACGCGGTCTTCACGATCACGTCGGGCGGTCTCGGGACGGCGAACCTGCCGTACACGATCTACCAGACCTTCTACACCGCGCACGACTACGGCCGCGCTTCGGCGGCGGGCGTGATCGTGGTGATCGGCACGATCGTCATCGCGACCCTCGCGCTGCGGTCGGTATCCACGCTGTTCCGAGAGGAGACCGGTCGATGAGTGGCCAGATCACCATTGTGAAGGGGCATCAGCGTCGAGGTGGTGGCTGGGCGCTGAGCGGGCTCGCCTGGATCGCGGGCATCCTGTTCGTGCTGCCGGTGCTGTGGATGCTGCTGACGTCGTTCCACTCCGAGGAGGACGCGGCGAAGAACCCGCCGGACGTCGCCGCGCCGTTGACCCTGGACGGCTACCGGGCGTTCTTCGACAGCGGGCCGTGGCCGTCGATCCTGAACTCGCTGACCGCGAGCCTGCTGTCCACGGCGCTGGTCATCCTGCTCGCCTTCCCGGCGGCGTACGCGCTGTCGATCCGGCCGGTGAAGAAGTGGACCGACGTGCTGTTCTTCTTCCTGTCCACGAAGATGCTGCCGGTGGTGGCGGGCCTGCTGCCGATCTACCTGTTCGCGCAGTCGGTCCACTTCCTGGACAACATCTGGCTGCTGATCATCCTCTACACCTCGATGAACCTGCCGATCGCGGTCTGGATGCTGCGCAGCTTCCTGTCCGAGGTGCCGGTGGAGATCCTCGAGGCGGCCTCGGTCGACGGCGCGTCGTTGTCCCGCACGCTGCGGTCCGTGGTCGCGCCCGTGGTCACGCCGGGGATCGCGTCGGCGGCGCTGATCTGCTTCATCTTCAGCTGGAACGAGTTGCTGTTCGCCCGCGTGCTGACCGGCACGGTGGCGCAGACGGCGCCGGTGTTCTTGACTGGGTTCGTGACCAGTCAAGGATTGTTCCTCGCCAAAGTCTGTGCCGCCTCGATCGTGGTGTCGCTGCCCGTGCTGATCGCCGGGTTCGCCGCCCAGGACAAGCTCGTCCAGGGCCTGTCGCTGGGGGCGGTCAAGTGAAGCTGTCCACAGCTGCTCTCGATGCCCTGGGCAACGACGTTCCGGTGCCGTCCTACGACCGTGCGGCGGTGACGCCGGGGATCGTGCACTTCGGGGTCGGCGGGTTCCACCGTGCCCATCAGGCGATGTACCTGGACCGGCTGATGAACGACGGGAAGGCGCTGGACTGGGGGATCGTCGGCGTCGGCGTGCTGCCGAACGACCGCCGGATGGCGGAGGTGATGTCGGCCCAGGACGGTCTCTACACGCTGGTGATCAAGCATCCCGACGGCACGCTGGAGCCCCGGGTCGTCGGGTCGATCGTGGGGTACCTGTTCGCGCCCGATGATCCTGAGGCGGTGCTCGCGCGGCTGGTGGATCCCGCGACGCGGATCGTGTCGCTGACCATCACCGAGGGCGGGTATCACGTCAACCAGGTGACCGGGGAGCTGGACGCCACCGACCCGGCGCTGGCCGCGGACCTCGCGCCGGGGGCGACGCCGCGGAGCGCGTTCGGGTTCATCGTCGAGGCGCTGCGCCGGCGCCGGGAGGCCGGCGTACCGCCGTTCACGGTGATGTCGTGCGACAACATCCCGGGCAACGGGCACGTCGCGCGGAAGATGATCGCCGCGTTCGCGCGGCTGAAGGATCCGTCGCTGGCCGATTTCCTGGACAGCGAGGTGCGGTTACCGAACTGCATGGTCGACCGGATCACGCCGGTCACCACCGACGCCGACCGGGAGGCGCTGGCCGAGCGGTTCGGGATCGAGGACGGCTGGCCGGTGGTGTGCGAGCCGTTCACGCAGTGGGTGCTCGAGGACGACTTCGGCGGCGTGCGGCCGCCGTACGAGGAGGTCGGCGTCCAGATCGTCGAAGACGTCGAGCCGTACGAGTTCATGAAGCTGCGGCTGCTCAACGCCTCGCACCAGGCGCTGTGCTACCTCGGCTACCTGGACGGGTACCGGTACGCGCACGAGGTGTGCCAGGACAAGCTGTACGTCGACTTCCTGCTCGGCTACATGGACCACGAAGGGACGCCGACGCTGCCGCCGGTGCCCGGGGTCGACCTGGACCGGTACAAGCACCAGCTGATCGAGCGGTTCGCGAATCCCGAGGTGCGGGACACGCTGGCGCGACTGTGCGCGGAGAGCTCGGACCGGATCCCGAAGTGGCTGCTGCCGGTGGTGCGCGAGCAGCTGGCGGCGGGCCGGGAGATCAAGCGGTCGGTGCTCGTGGTGGCGTCCTGGGCGCGGTACGCCGAGGGCGTCGACGAGCAGGGGCAGCCGATCGAGGTCGTCGACCGGCTGCGGGACAAGCTGGTCGAGCGGGCGCAGCACAACCGGGAGGATCCGCTGGTGTTCATCGCGGATCCGGACCTGTTCGGGGACCTGGCGTCGGACGAGCGGTTCGTGACGCCGTACCGGGCCGCGCTGAAGTCACTGCACGAGATCGGCGCCCGCGCCACGCTCGAAGCCCTCTAGTCTGTCGTCTATGACTGAGCTGAGGCTGGTCGCCGGGGTGGACTGCTCCACCCAGGCGACCAAAGTTCTGGTGTGCGACGCCGAGACCGGTGCGGTCGTCCGCGAGGGCCGGGCGCCGCACCCGGATGCCACGCAGGTCGACCCGGCCGAGTGGTGGAAGGCATGGGAGATCGCGTCCGACGGTCTGCTCGACGGCGTCCGGGCGATCGCGATCGGCGGGCAGCAGCACGGGATGGTCCTGCTGGACGACTCCGGTGAGGTCGTCCACCCGGCCGTCCTGTGGAACGACACCAGCTCCGCCGACGCCACCACCGAACTCATCGCCGAACTGGGTGGCGCGCAGACCTGGGCCGAGGCCGTCGGGTCCGTTCCCGTCCCATCCTTCACCGTCACCAAACTGCGCTGGCTGAGAGACGAAGCCGCCCGCGCCACGGGCGAGGCGCACGGCGCGCACAGCGCGGGGGATGCAGCGCACGGCGCAGGCGGCCCTCGGTCCGACGGGTCTGACGGGTTCGCCGCCGCTGCCGCGGTTGCCGCGTTGCGGCGGGACGCGGTGCGGCGGGCTGCGGCTGTTGTGTTGCCGCATGACTGGATGACGCATCGGCTCGCGGCGGATCGGTCCGGGATCGAGGGGATCACCACCGATCGTGGGGATGCTTCGGGGACCGGCTGGTGGTCGCCGACCACGAACAGCTACCGGACCGACCTGGTCGAGCTCGCCTTCGGTCGCCAGCTCGCCCTTCCGCGCGTGGCGGGTCCGGCCGAGATCGTCGGTGAGACGGCCTTCGGTGCGGCGATCGCGGCAGGTACGGGCGACAACGCGGCGGCCGCGCTCGGCCTTGACCTCCAACCGGGTGACGTCGCGGTCTCCCTCGGCACCAGCGGTACGGCGTTCGCGCGGTCCGCGCACCCGACCGCGGACCCGACCGGCCTCGTGGCCGGCTTCGCGGACGCGACCGGCGAATACCTCCCGCTCGTCTGCACGCTCAACGCGGCCCGGGTGATGTCCGCGACCGCGCAGATGCTCGGCCTGGAACTGTCCGCCTTCGACGAGGCCGCGATCACCTCACCGGGCAGCGACGGGCTGGTCCTGCTGCCGTTCCTGGACGGCGAACGCACGCCGGACCTCCCGCACTCGACCGGCCTGATCTACGGCCTGACCCGCGCGACCATGCAGCCCGCGACGATGGCCCGCGCCGCGGTCGAGGGCCTGCTCTGCGGTCTCGCCGACGCCGTCGACGCGCTCCGCGACCAGGGCCTGCCGGTCCACCGCGTCCTGCTCCTCGGCGGCGGAGCCCGCTCCCGCGCCGTACAGGCCCTCGCTCCGGCCCTCCTTGGGGCCGAGGTCGTCCTCCCCGAGCCGGCCGAGTACGTCGCCCTCGGCGCCGCCCGCCAGGCCGCCTGGGCCCTGTCCGGCGCCGCCACCCCGCCCACCTGGCAGATCCCCGTCGGCAAACCTGAGCCGGCGATCACCGTCAACGCCGCGGCCATCCGCGCCAACTACGCCCAGGTCCTCACCAACACCCGCCCTCTCCTGTCCCAGCCCTACAACCAGTAGTCGGTCACGCGCTGACGTCTACAGTGGACTGATGGTGTACTTCGGTGCGGTGCTCGGGCTGATCGGGCTGCTGACGTTGCTGTTTCGCGACGATGACGTCGTCGGGCTGCCTGCTGTCGCGGTCGGCGCCGGGCTGGTTGTGATCGGCGCTACGGCCGGTGTGCTGGGGGTGTTGCGCCGGCGCGCGGTCCGGCGGCGGAAGATCGCCAACGGGGAGCCGGTGCCGGTCGGGAACGTCATCGACCGGGCGAAGGCGCTGCCGCGGCTGCTCCGGGACGTCCGCCAGGGGACGTACGCCGACTTGCCGAAGAGCCGGACGTTCCTGTGGCTGCTCGCGCTCATCTACCTGGTCTCGCCGATCGACATCCTTCCGGACCTGCTGCCGATCATTGGTGTCACCGACGACGCCGGTGTCGTGGTCTGGCTGCTCACCAGCGTGTCGACCGCCGCGGGCCTGTACCTCCGCAAGGAGCGTGAGCAGCTCGCGCACCAGCCGCCGCGCGGCCGCCGGGCTACCGACGCCGGCTGATCCACTCGGCGACGTCCCCGGCGGCCTCGTCCGGATACTCGTAGGCGAACCGCTGCAGCGGATCCGCAGGCACCTCGCACGAGCCGGGCTGATCCGCGGGCAGCTCGCACGAGCCGAACCGGTCCGCGGCTGCGACCAGCTGCTGAGCCGCCGCGAGGACACGTTGCGCCTGCGTCGCCGCCTCCACCGGATCGTCCAGCTCGACCGCGGCGGCGGCGAGATCCGCGACCTCACAGGCCTGGTACGCCATCGCGAGCTGCGCCCGGTTCATCCGAAGGCCCGCACGAAGAACAGCCCGGTCATCACGACGGCTGTGCCGAGGACCAGCCCGCGGAGCATCGCCGGCGGCAGCCGCCGGACGACATGCGCCCCGGCGTACCCGCCGAGCACCGCGCCCGCGAGCAGGGCGACCAGGTGCAGCGGCTGCGAGAGGACGTCGGCCGCGAACACGAAGATCACCGCCGCGGTGAGGTAGACCGCCGCGACCTGGATGACCCGCAGCGGATTGCCCCGCGCCGGGTCGAGCGAGGTCGTCGCGGTCCAGAACGCGAGCATCATCAGGCCGACCGCGCCGCCGAAGTACCCGCCGTAGATCGCCAGCAGGAACTGCCCGGCCAGGATCGCCGCCGGGCCCGGGCGCCCGAGCCGCAGCGCCGCCGTCAGCCGCTTGCCGAACGCGAGCACGACGGTCGCGAACGCCAGGAGCCACGGGACCGCCGCGTCGAAAGAGGCCGACGGCAACAGCAGCAGCAAGCCCGCGCCGATCGCCCCGCCGGCGAGGCTGGTCAGCGTGAGCCGGGCGGGTGACGGTTGGCTGAGGCCCTCGATCTCCCGGCGGTAGACCCAGGCGCTGGTCGCGTTCCCGGGCAGCAACGCGACGGTCGTGGTCGCGTTCGCGGTGACCGGCGGCATCCCGGCGGCGACCAGGGCGGCCAGTGCCACGAAGCTCCCGCCGCCGCCGACGGCGTTGAGCGCGCCGGCCGCGACACCGGCCAGGAGGATCAGCAGCACCCTTTGAGGATCGGGGGTCGGCGCGCACTCCACAATGCGCGATCCCCGTAGCCAGCCTTAGCCTGAGACGTAGGCTGGTTCCATGCGGTACGACCTGGACGATCTTCGGCTGTTCACCCACGTCGCGGCGGAAGGCTCGATCACCGGCGGCGCGCGCCTGATGCACCTCAGCCTGCCTTCGGCCAGTGCGCGGGTCAGAGCGCTCGAAGCACAGGCCGGCGTACCGCTGCTGGTGCGCGAGCGGCGCGGCGTCCGGCTGACACCGGCGGGCGCCACTCTTGCCCGGCACGCCCGCGAGGTGCTCGCCGAGACGATCCGGCTGGACAGCGCGGTCGCGTCGTACGCCGGGTCGCGCGCGGCGCCGATCCGCCTGGTCGCCGGCGGGTCCGCGATGCACCAACTGGTCCCGCTCGCGCTGGCCACCTTCCTCCGCGACCACCCGGAGTACGACGTGAACGTGAGCGAACGCCGGACGATTCGCAGCGTCCGCCTGCTCGCGGCCGGTGAGGCGGATCTCGGCGTGATCCTCGACGACGAACCGACCCAGCTCCGGACCGAGCCGCTGGCCGACGACTCGCTGGTGGTGATCGGCCAGGCCGGCGGCATCCTCGCCGGCCGGGCCTCGATCGCGTACGCCGAAGTGGCCGAGCATCCGCTCGTCGGCCTCGACCGGACGTCGCCGCTCAGCCAGTGGATGGTCGACCGCCTCGGCCCGCACGCGCCGGCCCCGCGGTACCGCACGCTGGTGCCGACCCTGCACGCGCTGATCACGCTCGCCACCGCCGGCGCCGGCCTCGCCGTCGTACCGCGCCGGGCCGTGAACGCGACGGCCGCCGCGGAGATCTGCCCGCTCCAGGACGCCTGGTCACGGCGGGCCCACCTGCTGTGTTACGCCGCGGACGCACCGGAAGCCACCCACCTGCTCGCTTCCCATCTGCACGCGGCGGCCGACGGCTAACGGGGATCCATACCTGCGACGAGATAGTCCAGGCCCAGCTCGAACACCTCGGACGCGGTCAGGTGCCGGGCGCCGTGGACCGACTCGCTCAGCCGTGGGTAGTGGCCAGTGGCAAGCATCCGCTGCAGGTAGGGCCCGAACGCGTGCTGCCATTGCGCTCTGTCCAGCCCGCTCGCCCGCTCGGCGCGGCGCTCCGCGACCTCCTTGCGGACGGCGCCGACCAGGTAGACGCTCAGCGTCTCCATCGCGCCGGCTCTCGCGTCGAGGTCGTCCAGACCGGCGGCGTGCAGCGCGGCGTGGCATGCCTCGGCGTGCGCCAGCGTCGCCGGCCCGAGGTGCGGCCGGCCACCGTGCAGGTCGGCGAACCATTCGTGCCGCAGTGCGGCGTCCCGGATCCCGCGCCCGATCGATCGCAGCACGTCGCCCGGCGTCGACCCGGTCGGCGCCGGGATCTCGGCGTACACGGCGTCGGCCATCAGCGCGAGCAGCTCGTCCTTGGTGTCGACGTACCGGTAGAGGCGCATCGGGCCGGCGTCGAGCGCGGCGGCGACCTTCCGCAGCGACACGGCGTCCAGGCCGTCCGCGTCCGCGAGCGTGATCGCGGCGCGGACGATCCGCTCCCGGCTGAGCGGGCTCGGGACCTGCCGCTCGGGAGGCTCCGGCCGTTCCCAGATCACGGAGTCGTTCGGCACCCGGTGAACGATACACTGCCTCTGCCGATACAGTGTATCGAGCAATACGGCGTATCGAGGAGGAGGAGACATGATCGCGATCATCGGCGGCGGTCCCGGTGGACTCACGCTCGCCCGGGTGCTGCACGTGCACGGCATCGAAGCGGTGGTGTACGAGCGGGACGCCTCGCGCGACGCCCGTGACCAGGGCAGCATGCTCGACCTGCACACCGACACCGGCCAGGCCGCCCTGCGTGCGGCCGGTCTGGAGCAGGAGTTTCTGCGCGCTGCCCGTCGCGAGGGGCAGGACATGCGCATGTTCGACTACACAGGCGCCTTGCTGCTCCAGGAGGACACGCCCGACGACGCCCCGATGGCGCGGCCCGAGATCGATCGTGCGGACCTCAGGGACCTGCTGCTGCGGTCGTTGCCGTCGGACGCCGTCCGCTGGGGGAGCAGCTTCCAGCACGCGGAGGGTCGCACGCTGCACTTCGCCGACGGCAGTACGGCGACCTGCGACCTGCTGGTTGGCGCTGACGGCGCCAACTCGCGCGTCCGCTCCCTGCTGACCGACGTCCAGCCCGAGTTCACCGGCAGTGTCTCGTTCCTCAGCGCGATCCACGACGCGGAGCGCACCCAGCCGGCCCTGGCGGCGATGGTTGGCCGCGGCAACTTCTGGGCCTTCGGGCCGGAGCTTCGGCTGGCCGCGCAGCGGAACGGGAACGGGACGATCACGGTCGGCGTCTCGCTGCAGGGCCCGCCGGATCTCGAACTGCCCGCCGCCGATCAGTTGCTCGACGGCTGGGCGCCCGAGTTCCGCCAGTTGCTCGCCGCCTGCGACGAACCGTTCGTCGCCCGTCCCCAGTACGTGCTGCCGGTCGGGCTGACCTGGCCGCGCCGCCCGGGTGTCACGCTGCTCGGTGACGCCGCCCACCTGATGCCGCCGGTCGGCGAGGGCGCGAATCACGCCATGCTGGACGCCGCCGAGCTGGCCCGGGCCGTCGCCGCGCATCCCGGTGACCTGGAGGCGGCGCTCGACGAGTACGAGCCGGCCATGCTGTCCCGCGCCGCCGCGACCGCACGGCGCTCGGCAGCCGCCGCGGACCTGCTGACCGGCCCGGACGCCGGCGAGAAGGTACTGCGGTTCTTCACGCGCGAGCCTGCCGACTAGCCTTCAGACATGAGCGCGGACGAGGTTGGCATCCCCCTGCAGGCGTTCGACGCGTTGCTGCACAGCCCGAACGTGCCGACCGTCTGCCGGGCGCTGAACATGTACCAGGTGGCCGCGGCGTACACGCGGCTGAGCGGCGGCAACCCGCTCGAACCACTGGCCGCCGACGTCCGCCAGGTCGCGCTCGGGATCCTGGCCCGGCCCGCTGTCGAGGCGAGCGAGGACATCCGGGCCGGCTTCGACCACCTCAGCGCCCTGAACGTCCTGACGACGCTGGCCGAGCCGGACGACGCGGAGCTCATCTCGGGCGTGCTGGAGCAGGCGACCGACGAGCAGATCCGCGCGGTCGCTTCGCTGGCAGCAGACACCGCGCGCCGGAAGGCGACCGGCCCGGGGAGATAGCGTGCTCCGCATGCGCGCGCTGACAGTCGAAGAGGCCCGGCAACGGGCGGCGGACCTGACCCTGCGGTCGTACGAGATCGCGTTCGACCTGACCGGTGCCGGGGACACGTTCGTGACGACCGGCCGGATCCGGTTCGGGGCGACGAGCACCACCAGCTGGGTGGACGTGAAGCCCGAGCGGCTGATCGCGGTCGAGCTCAACGGTCAGGCCCTGGATCCGTCGCTGCTGGACGGCGGCCGCTATCCGTTGAGCGATCTCCGGGCCGAGAACGAGCTCGTCGTCACTGCCGCCATGAAGTACTCCGCCGACGGCGAGGGCCTCGTCCGGTCCGTCGACGCCGCGGACGGCCGCGTCTATACGTACGGCATGTCCTCGCTGGAGTCCGCGCCGCGGTACTTCCCGTGCTTCGACCAGCCCGACCTCAAAGCGCCGTACACCGTGACCGTGAAATGCCCTGAGGACTGGGTCGTGCTCGGGAACGGCGCCGCGACCCGGACGGCGCCGGGCGAGTGGGCGCTCGCCGAGACCAAGCCGCTGTCGACGTACTTCGTCACGCTCGTGGCCGGCCCGTACCACCAGATCCGCTCCGAGCACGACGGGATCCCGCTCGGGCTCGCCTGCCGGCAGTCGCTGAAGGAGCACCTCGAGCGCGACGCCGAGGACCTGTTCCGGACGACCCGCGAGGCCTTCGACGAGTACCACCGGCTGTTCCGGCAGCGGTACCCGTTCGGCGAGTACTGGCAGGCGTTCGTGCCGGACTTCAACCTCGGCGCGATGGAGAACCCGGGGTGTGTGACGTTCGCCGACAGCCTGGTGTACCGCGGGCAGTCGACCGAGGCCGAACGCAGTACCCGGGCCCGGATCGTCGTGCACGAGATGGCGCACATGTGGTTCGGTGACCTGGTCACGATGAAGTGGTGGAACGACATGTGGCTGAACGAGTCGTTCGCCGAGTACATGGCGCACCGGGTGTCGGAGGACGCGACGAGCTACGCGGACAACTGGACGGACTTCGCGTTCGTGCGCAAGTGGTGGGGGCTGCACACCGACCAGAGCAGCTCGACGCATCCGGTCGCTCCGGACAGCCTGAAGGACGCGCGGCAGTCGCTCGACGACTTCGACGGCATCTCGTACGCCAAGGGCGCGGCGGTTCTGAAGCAGCTGGCGAAGTATCTGGGCGACGACGTGTTCCTCGCGGGTGTGAACGCGCATCTCGAGGCGCATGCGTACGGGAACGCGGATCTGCAGGAGTTCGTCGCGAAGCTGACCGCGGCCGGCGCGCGCGACCTGGATGCTTGGTCGGACCAATGGTTGCGGACGTCCGGGCTGGACACGATCTCGGTCGAGCGGACGGCGTCGGGGGTGGTGCTGCATCGGTCGAGTCCGGACACGTCCCGGCGGCTGCACAAGTTGACCGTCGGGGTGTTCGGGGAGGACGGATCGGCTGCTGCGGCGGATGCCGTGATCACCCAGGACTCCGCAGAGGTGGGTGTCGTCGGTGAGGCGGTGGTGGTGCCGGACGCTCAGGACGACACCTGGGCGAAGGTTCGGCTGGATGCCGTGAGCTTGGCGAATCTGCCCGCGGTGCTGCCGAAGATCGCCGACGGGACCACCCGGGCGGTGGTGTGGAACTCGGTCCGGGATTCGGTGGCGGACGCGGAGTTCGACCCGCGGCTGGCGCTCGAGTTGTTCGTCGCCGCGTTGCCGGAGGAGACGAGCGACATCGCCGTCGGGTCGCTCGTCCAGTGGCTGGAGATCCGGCTGCTCGGGCGCTACCTGGACTACGAGCAGTACCACGGGCTCGCGGCCGAGGCCCTGCGCGACAAGCTGGCCAGGACCGTTCCGGGCAGCAGCCTGCAGCTGGTGACCGCGCGCGGGTTGATCGCGACCACGGATGATGCCGGCCTGCTGACCTCCTGGTTGCAGGGCGCCGGAGGTCCGGACGGGCCGGCGATCGACGCGGACCTCCGCTGGGCGATCGTTCTCCGGCTGGTGCGACTCGGGGCGTACGGCGCCGCGCAGATCGACGCCGAGCTGGCGCGCGACCGCTCCACCGAAGGCGTCAACCAGGCCGCTCGCTGCCGGGCCGCGCTACCCGACGGCAAGGAGGCGGCCTGGACCCGGATCATGACCGACCCGACCGTCGGCGTGAAGGAGTTGCTGGCCGCGGCCGAGGGTTTCTGGCACCCGATCCAGGCCGCCGCCACGGCGCCGTACGCGCAGCGCTACTTCACCGACATCGCGCACACCGGCGAGATCCGGTCCGGGATGGTCCTCGGGCTCACCGCCCACCGCATCGCGCCGCGCTTCACCGTGGACGCGGACCTGATCGCCCCGGCCGAGACGCTGATCGCGGACGAGTCCGTGGTGTCGGGCATCCGCCGCCAGACCGCCGACTTCCTCGACGATCTCCGCCGGGCCGTGGAGGTCCGCCGGACGTACGGCTGAGCCGGCGTCAGCGGACGGTGAGACGTTCCGCGACGGCCTTGCGGGCCTGGTGGATCCGGGCCTTCACGGTGCCGAGCGGAACGTCCAGCTCGTCGGCGATCTCGGCGTACGACAACGCGCCGAGGTCGCGCAGCACGAGCGGCTGGACGAGCTGCGGATGGCTGGACTCCAAGGCCTCCAAGGCCTCCAGCAGGTCGAGTCGCGAGCCGGCGATGACCGAGGTGGTCCGCGGGTCGACCGACTCCGGCAGCACCTCGGCGGACTGCTCGACCGAGCGGCGCTTCAGTGTCCGGTAGGTCTGGCGCGCCTGGTTGGTGGCCACGATCGTCACCCAGCCCGCGAAGCTGCCGGTGCCCTTGAAGGTATGGACCTTGTTCGCGACCTGCAGGAGCGTGTCCTGGACCGCCTCCTCGGCGTCCTCCCGGTACGGCAGGAACTTGGCCACCCGGCGCTGCACCTGCGGCCGGATCGCCTGAAGAAGTTGTGGAAGCACCGTCTGGTCCCCGGCTGCCGCCCGAGCCGCGAGTTCTTCCAACTCCTCGGTCATGCTCCCCCTTTTGAGCTTGGTTGTGACCGACAATAGCCGGGATGGATGTCATCGGGCGGTACCGGTTACGGGACAAGATCGGCGCGGGCGCGTTCGCGACCGTCTGGCGGGGGTACGACGACGACCTGGACGTCGACGTGGCCGTCAAGGTTCTCGCGGACAACTGGGCGTCGCGGGCCGACGTGCGCGAGCGCTTCCTGTCCGAGGCACGGCTGATGCGCCGGATCTCCAGCGACCGCGTGGTCCGGGTGTTCGACCTCGGCAAGCTCCCGGACGGCCGCCCGTACTTCGTGATGGACTACGTCGGCGGCGGCACCCTCGGGGACGTCCTGCGGCAAGGACCGCTCGACGCGGTGGACGCGCTCTGGTGGGGTGCGGACCTGGCGCGCGCGGTGGCCGCCCTGCACAGCGAAGGCGTCGTGCACCGCGACGTCACCCCGGCGAACCTGCTGCTGCGGGCGGGTGACGAGGCCGGCGGCGGCACGCACCGGATCGTGCTCGCCGACCTCGGCCTGGCGAAACGGGCCGCCGAGGCGTCCGGGCTGACCCAGGCCGTCGGTACGCCGTCGTACATGGCGCCCGAGCAGGGCCGCGGTGACGGCGGGTTCGACGAGCGCGCGGACATCTACGCGGTCGGTGCGGTCACGTACGCGCTCGTCACCGGGCATCCGCCGTACTCCGCGGGCTCGATCGGCGACGTGCTGAACCGCGACCCGGACCTGCCGCCGCCGAGCCTGCGTCCGGTGCTGCACGACGCGGTCGGGCAGCTCGACGACATCTTCGCGCGGACGCTGGCCTACCGCGTCACCGACCGCTGGGAACGCGCGGACACGCTGGCCGAGCGCCTGGAGGCGGAGGCGTACCGGCTGGAGCAGGAGGCGCCGCTGCGGGCCGGCGAGCGGACCGCGATCACCGACGACGACATCGACACCACGGTCGCGACCGAACCGCCGGTCCGGCGCCGGCGCCGGCGGCGCGCGTGGTTCCTGCTGGCGCTGCCCGTCGTGTTCGTCGCGGCGGCCGTCGGCGGGTGGTTCCTCTTCGGGATGTGACTGCATAGAGTAGCCATATGGCTACTTACTGCAGTATTGCGGTGACTCTTGCCTTGCTCGCCCCGACGACGCCACCCGTCGCCACTTATGCGTGCCGCGCCGACACGAAGTTCGGCCGGCACACCGTCTCGCTCCGGCAGGCTGTCGACGCCCAGGCGCCGGCCGCCGTACCCGCCAACTCCCGCTTCACCGTCGCCGTCCACCTGCAGCCCGGAACGCTCCCGAGCGAGGTGAAGGGCTTCAAGCTGAAGGAGGTCCGCGACCTCACACTGCGCATCCCGGTCCCGGCGAACTCCTCCTACGTCAGCGCCCGGCTGACCGGCGGTTCAGGCCTGAACTCCACGCCCACTGTGCAGTTGGAGGGCAACACCGCGGTCGTCAAGGTGGCCGGCCCGATCCCCGGCGGTGCCTCTTACCAGCTGCCCGCCCTGAGCGTGCGCCTGAAGTCCGGCCGCGCCGGCACCACGATCGAAACCAGGCTCAAGGGCACCAGCTACGACGACCCCGGCCTCACCCTGCAGGCCAAGATCAAGTGGAAGTTCATCACCACGACCGCGCCGGTCGCCTGCTATCCGGATCCGAACCCGGCCCTGACCCGCACCGCGGTGCGCTAGTCAGAGCGCCGAGCCCGTGTTGTAGGCGTCGTTGAAGTGGGCGTAGAACGCGTCGTACATCGGCTGGCTGTCCTCGACCTTCACGAGCAGCTCGTCGTTGTACCGCAGCGCCGACGCGGTCAGGTTGTGCGAGCCGGTGAAGACCAGCGTCCGTACGGCGCCGGAGCCGGCGTACCGCGCCGACACGAGGATCGTCTTGTCGTGCACGGGCGACTTGTGCACCGGGATGCCCGCCGACTTCAGCTTGCTCAGCGACCCGCTCTGGATGTCGCCGACGTCCACCCACACCTTGCAACCGCCGCTGTGCAACGACACCAGCTTGTCGACGACGGCCGAGCGGGTGTCGTTGATCGACGCCTCCATCACCCGGATCCGGCAGTCGGCGTCCGCGTCGATGTAGCTGAGCCGGTTCACCACCAGGTCGGTGTTCTGCTCCGGCGAGGAGTACACCTGGACGTGCGAGGCGGACGAACCGAAGTACCCGCGGGGAGCCGACGCGACGTAGAAGTCGTTGTCCGCATAGGTGTTCTCCTGCCACTGCGGCAGCCACTGCTCGGCGTAGAAGTTGTCGTAGAGCGTCTTGTCGCCGTAGATCGTGAACGAGTTGTTGAACAGGTTCGCGCCCGAGGCGTACGTCATGTTCGGCGACCCGAACCAGGTCACCCAGGACCGGGCGGTGCCGGCGGCGTCCTTGGTCTGCGAGAACAGCATGTACTTGGCGTGCATCAGCCCGGTGCCCGAGTTCGACAGGCAGCCGCCGCCGTACGCGAGCGAGCTGCTGCCGTGGTCGCACCAGTGGTGGTTCGCGCCGAGCAACGACGCCAGCGCGGCCGGCGAGTCATCGGTGGAGTTCTTGTCCTCACCGTTGTGCACCACGTAGACGTGGACGCCGCGGTCGACGGCCGCCTTGATCGCGTCGTACACGATGTTCGCGGTGATGCTGTACAGCGCGATCCGCACCTCGGAGCCGGCCGGTGCTCCGTTGAACAGCGCGATCATCTTGTTCAGCTGGGTGATGTCCTGGCCGTTGTGGTCGACCGGGTCGTTGAAGGTCAGGTCGACCTGCGACGAGCCGATCGTGATCGTGACGGGTGCCTGGCCGGCGTACGCCGTCGGCGGCGCGGCGAGACCGGCGACCGCGGTCAGCAGCGTGGCCAGGAGCAGGGGCAGGCGGCGGTGAACCATTCTGGCCTCCCGGGGGCGGTACGGAAGAAGAAGGTTTTCACCTAAGAATGTACAACGATTCGTTAGTTGTTGACAGAGGTCAGTAGGTGACCGTGATCCGTTGCGCGGCCGGGTCGACGCGGACGGGGCCGCCGTACGGGACGACCAGCATCGGGTCGGTGTGGCCGATGTCGAGGCCCTTCACGACGACCGCGTCCGGGTTGTAATCGGCGAGCGCGCGGTCGACCGCGATGTACTGGTCGGTGACGTAGGCGACCGACTGCTCGGGCGTCAGTGTCCGGTCCAGCGAGCGGGACTTCGGGCGTCCCCAGAGCACCGCGTCGAAGCGCTCCAGCAGGCCGCGCTCGCCGAGGTTGCGGAGCATCCAGTAGACATGCTCCGACGACGGCATCTCCTCGCTGGTCTCACAGAACAGCACACCGCCGTAGGACTCGGTCGGCAGCATCCAGCGGTTCGCGGCGAGTTGCCAGTCGAGGATCTCGATGCAGCCGCCCCAGAGCTTCCCGGTGACCGCGCGCGTGCCGCTCCAGGTCCAGCCGGTGCCGGGGAACAGCGGCGGCTCGGTCTCCAGGTTCGCCGGGACGCTCCAGTCGTGGTCGACGTCGGTCCAGCCCGCGGCGGGTGTCAGCTCGAACTCGCCGCCGTCGAAGATCGCTGCGCGCAGCGAGCGCTCGGTGTCCGGGTGCATCGCGCCGCCGCGGCCGAACTGGACCATCACGCTGCCGCCGTAGTAGCCCGGCAGGCCCAGCGAATACAGGAAGTTCAGCAGGTTGGTGTTGTCGCTGTACCCGAAGAACGGCTTGGGATCGGCCTGGAAGACCGCCGGGTCCAGATGCTTCAGCACGGTGATCTGGTCGGATCCGCCGATCGACGCGAACACCGCGCGGATCGACGGATCCGACCAGGCCGCATGCAGGTCCGCGGCGCGCTCCGCGGGTGAGGTCCCCAGCTTCCGGGTGGTCGGGTACTCGACCGGTTCCAGCCCGAAGTCGTCGCGCAGCCGGCGCAGGCCCAGCTCGTACGGCCCCGGAAAGATCTCCGGCAGTCCCCGGGACGGCGAAACGATCGCGACCCGATCACCAGGCTTCAGCACTCAGACTCCGATCGGGTGCCAGACGGTCTTCAGTTCGAGGTACTGCGTGAGGCGGGACAGGCCCTGGTTCGCGGTCCAGTCCTCCTCGGCGGGGCGGCGGACCCGCTTGAGGTTGCCGGCTGCGGCGATCTCCAGCTCGCGGGCCTCGTCCTCGGACCCCACGCCGCACAGGTCGATCGCGTTGACGTCCATGTGCGACGCCAGCCACGGCCCGATCTCGGACGCCGACCCGGTGAGGATGTTGACCACGCCACCCGGTACGTCGGAGGTCGCCATCACCTCGCCCAGCGTCACCGCCGGCAGCGGACGCTCGAACGACGAGACCGCGACCACCGTGTTCCCGGAGACGATCGCGGGCGCGATCACGCTGGTCAGGCCGAGCAGGCTGGAGTCCTGCGGCGCCAGCACCGCGACCACGCCGGTTGCCTCGGGCAACGAGAAGTCGAAGTACGGTCCGGCCACCGGGTTGCTGGAGCCGACCACCTGGGCGAGCTTGTCGGCCCAGCCGGCATACCAGACCCAGCGGTCGATCGACGCGTCCACGACCGCGCGGGCCTTGGAGATCGACAGCCCTTCGGACTGCGAGACCTCCGAGCTGAACTGCTGGTGCCGGCCCTCCATCACCTCAGCGATCCGGTACAGCACCTGACCGCGGTTGTACGCCGTCCGCGCGTGCCAGCCGCCGAACGCCTTACGGGCCGCGACGACCGCGTCCCGGGCGTCCTTGCGGGAGGCCTGCGACGCGTTCGCCAGGAACTTGCCCTTGGCATCGTTCACCACGTACGACCGGCCGGATTCGCTCCGCGGGAAGGCGCCGCCGACGTACAGCTTGTAGGTCTTGCGCACCTCGAGCCTCTGGCCTGAAGAATTCGATACAGCCTTAGTGGGCAAGGTAGGCCTCCAAGCCGTGGCGACCGCCCTCGCGGCCGTAGCCCGACTCCTTGTAGCCGCCGAACGGCGACGCCGGGTCGAAGCGGTTGAACGTGTTCGCCCAGACCACGCCGGCGCGCAGCTGGTTCGCCATCCAGAGGATCCGGGACCCCTTCTCGGTCCAGATCCCGGCGGACAGCCCGAAGGGTGTGTTGTTGGCCTTCTCGACGGCCTCGGCCGGCGTGCGGAAGGTGAGCACCGACAGCACCGGGCCGAAGATCTCTTCCCGGGCGATCCGGTGCGCCTGCGAGACGCCGGTGAACACCGTCGGCGGGAACCAGTAGCCGTTGGCCGGCAGCTCGCACTCCGGCGACCAGCGCTCGGCGCCCTCGTCCTCGCCGATCTGCGACAGCTCGCGGATCTTCGCCAGCTGCGCCGCCGAGTTGATCGCGCCGATGTCGGTGTTCTTGTCCAGCGGGTCGCCGACCCGCAGCGTGCCCATCCGGCGCTTCAGCCGCGCGAGGACCTCGTCGTACACACTCTCCTGGACCAGCAGCCGCGAACCCGCGCAGCAGACGTGGCCCTGGTTGAAGAAGATGCCGTTGACGATGCCCTCGATGGTCTGGTCGATCGGTGCGTCCTCGAAGACGATGTTCGCCGCCTTGCCGCCGAGCTCCAGAGTCACAGCCTTGTGGGTGCCGGCCACCGACTTCGCGATCGCCCGGCCGACCTCGGTGGACCCGGTGAACGCGACCTTGTCGACGTCCAGGTGCTCCACCAGGGCCTGGCCGGTGCGGCCGGCGCCGGTGACGATGTTCACCACACCCGGCGGCAGGTCGGCCTGCTGGCAGATCTCCGCGAACGCCAGCGCGGTCAGCGGCGTGGTCTCGGCCGGCTTCAGCACGACGGTGTTGCCGGCCGCCAGCGCGGGCGCGATCTTCCAGGCCAGCATCAGCATCGGGAAGTTCCACGGGATCACCTGGCCCGCGACGCCCCACGGCCGCGGGTCGTCGCCGACCCCGGCGTACTCGAGCTTGTCGGCCCAGCCCGCGTAGTAGAAGAAGTGCGCGGCCACCAACGGGATGTCGACGTCGCGGGACTCGCGGATCGGCTTGCCGTTGTCCAGCGACTCCAGCACCGCGAGCTCCCGCGCGCGCTCCTGGATCAGCCGGGCGATCCGGAACAGGTACTTCGCCCGGTCCTTGCCGCTCATCGGGCCCCAGACCTTGTCGAAGGCCTTGCGGGCCGCGCGGACGGCCTTGTCGACGTCCGCGGGGCCGGCCTCGCTGACCTCCGCGAGCACCTCCTCGGAGGCCGGTGACACGGTCTTGAACGGCTTGCCGTCCGTCGCCTCGACGAACTGGCCGTTGACGAACAGCCCGTACGACGACTTGATGTCCACGATCGCCCGCGACTCGGGGGCGGGTGCGTACTCGAATCTGCTCATGCCTCAGTCCAGCGTGAAGTAGTCGGGGCCCGGGTAGTGCCCGGTGGCCAGCTTGGTGCGTTGCATCAGCAGGTCGTTCAGCAGGCTGGAGGCGCCGAAACGGAACAGTTCCGGGTCCAGCCAGTCCGGTCCGGCCGTCTCGTTGACCGTGACCAGGTACTTGACGGCGTCCTTCGCGGTCCGGATCCCGCCGGCCGGTTTGACGCCGATGTGCAGGCCGGTGGCCTCGTGGTAGTCGCGGACCGCCTCCAGCATCACCAGCGTGACCGGCAGCGTGGCCGCGGGGGACACCTTGCCGGTGGAGGTCTTGATGAAGTCCGCGCCGGCCAGCATCGCCAGCCAGGAGGCCCGCCGGACGTTGTCGTAGGTGACCAGCTCGCCGGTCTCCAGGATCACCTTCAGGTGCGCGTCGCCGGCCGCCTCGCGGATCGCGGTGATCTCGTCGAACACCATGGCGTAGCGGCCCGACAGGAAGGCGCCGCGGTCGATCACCATGTCGACCTCGTCGGCGCCGGCCGCGACCGCGTCCTTGGTGTCCTGGACCTTGATCGCGAGGCTGGATCGCCCGCTGGGGAAGGCGGTCGCGACACTCGCGACGTTGATGCCGGAGCCGTCCAGCTCACGCTTCGCGGTGGCGACGAGGTCCGGGTACACACAGACCGCCGCCACCTGCGGGGTGGACGGGTCGGACGGGTCGGGCCGTTTCGCCTTGGCGCACAGGGCCCGCACCTTGCCGGGGGTGTCCTGGCCTTCGAGCGTGGTCAGGTCGATCATCCGGATCGCCAGGTCCAGCGCGTACTGCTTCGCGGTGGTCTTGATCGACCGGGTGCTCAGGGTGGCGGCGCGGGCCTCCGCGCCGACCTGGTCGACGCCCGGCAGCCCGAGCAGGAACCGGCGCAGCCGGTCCTCGGACGAGGTCACGTCGGCCAGTGTGTCGACGCCGCTGTCGAGTGTGGTCACCCCTGGGAGTCTAGTGCCGATTCTAGTGCCGGTACTGCGGGCCGGTTACTTTGTGCGGGTGAAGTCGAAATCGCCCGAGAGCGAGCAGTACCTGTCCGCGTCGAACCGGATCACCGGGTCCATCGTGCTGGTGATCGGGGCGCTCGGCCTGGTCGACGTGCTGCTGGAGTGGCGGACCGTGACCGGGCTGATGGTGTCGTGCATCGTCGGGATGTTCATGGTGCTGGCGTACGTCGGCCTGATCCGCCCCTCGGTCACCCTCAGCCCCGAGAACGTACTGCTGCGTAACCACCTGCGCGACCACCGGATCCCGTGGTCGAAGGTGACCGGCGTCGACGTGACCGACATCCTCCGGGTGCACGTCGACGGCGGCCGGTTCCGCGCTCCCGGCGTCCAGCTGGTCATGCGCGACCTCCGCAAGCAGCGGGTCGCCGGCCGCAAGTCCGGCGCGGAGAGCTCGATCTCCAAGGCCGAGTTCGTCGTCAACCGGATCGAGACCCACCAGGAGCGGTACGCCGCGACGTCCGACGGCGAGGTGGTGAACAGCTGGGCGGTGCCCGAGCTGGCGATCTTCGGCGTGCTGGCCGTGATCGCCGTCGTGGCGGCCGTGGTCCGCTGAACGTGCTCACCCGTCGCGTGTTCCTCCGGACCGGGGTCGCGGCAGGTGCGGTGGGTGTCGCCGCGGTGGCCGCCCTGGAAACCGGGGTCGTCCCGGGCCGGGCGCGGGTGCACGACCTGCTCGGCCTGACCGGTCCGGACGGCGTCGTCCCCGACGTGCCCGCGGGCCTGGTGGTGTCCGGGAGCTTCGACTCGTTCGGCCGCCGGACGAAGGTCGGCTACAGCATCGTCTACCCGCACGGGTACGACGCGTCGGCCGAGCTGCCCGTCGTCCTCGTCCTGCACGGCCGCGGCGGCGATCACACCTCCGCGGTCAACGACCTCGGCATCGACCGCTACCTGACCGCCGCGGTCCAGGCGGGGACGCCGCCGTTCGCGCTGGCGACCGTCGACGGCGGCCGGGACAGCTACTGGCACCGGCGCGCCGACGGCAACGATCCGGGGTTCATGCTCGACCAGGAATTCCTTCCCCTGCTGGCCAGGCGCGGCCTGCGGACCAGCAGGTTCGGCGTCCTCGGCTGGTCGATGGGCGGGTACGGCGCCCTGCTCTGGGTCGCCCTGCACTACTGGCAGCGGCGGGTCGGGCCGTCCGCGCGGGCGGTCGCGGTCGGCGCGCTCAGCCCCGCGCTGTGGCGCCGGTACGCCGACGTCCAGCCGGGAGCGTTCGACGACGCCGCGGACTTCGAGCGCAGCCAGGTGTTCGACCGGCCGAGCGGATTCCGCGACGTTGCCGTCCGCATCGACTGCGGGCGGGACGACCCGTTCGCCGACGCCGCCCGGGAGCTCCGCGAACAACTGCAGGCGGCCGGCGGGCAGCAGGCCGGCGTCCACACTCCCGGCTACTGGCGGCGCATGCTGCCTGACCAGCTGCGATTTCTCGGCGAGAAAGTCGGCCGGTAGACGGAACTGTGGCGTGAATCGCCGCGTCCGATCCCGTGTCCAGCCCCGAGTGAACCCCTGTGCACTCCAGGATTGGTCCGACAGGTCCCCAGACACACATCGAGAGTGGAGCTCATGGTCAACCTCTCCCGTTACACCCTGCGTGGCGTGGCCACGGTCGGCGCCCTGGCCGGCTTCGCGGCCGCGGTGATGCCGAACGCCCAGGCTACGCAGGCCTCTGGCGCCACCGAGACGGCGAAGACCGCCGCCACGGCGGTCGCCGCCAAGCCGGCGCCGGTCGACGGCGTCGCGTACGCGATCGGCAACCCGCCGGCCGGCGAGGGCCTCACGACGAAGTCGTCGACGCTGAACATCGTGCGCTACAACCGCCTGTACAAGACCGGCGCGATCCCGTCGTCGGGCTGCAAGCAGCTGAACGTCTCGCTGCGCACCTTCAACGGCGTCGTGGCGTACGAGAACAACCTGTTCAAGTGCCTCTACGGGTCCTGGGCGCTGCCGCTGAAGCAGGCCGGCGCGGCGTACAAGGTCGCCCCGAAGCTGGTCGTGCACAACAACCGCACGGTGAACTCGATGTGCGGTGTGGTCACCGACACCGCGTTCTTCTGCGGCTACAACGGCCAGGCGTGGATCTACATCCCGGCCTACCAGATCATCAACTACTGGAACCAGAGCCCGACGTTCGCGCAGGCGTACGCCACCTTCACGCTGTCCCACGAGTACGGCCACCACGTCCAGTGGCTGACCGGCATCCTGGGCGCGTCCTGGCAGCGTCAGCGCGCCTTCAGCACCTACGCCGCGCAGCTCGAGGAGAGCCGCCGTCGTGAGCTGCAGGCGTCCTGCCTGGGCGGTGCCGTGGACGGCGCGAACAAGCGCAACTACCCGTTCAGCGGCGGCTTCATGACCCAGTACAACTGGATCGTCTCGCACAGCGGCGACCAGCCGAACATGCCGCGGGACCACGGTTCGCTGAAGAACCACGCGTTCTGGGTGACCGCCGGCTTCAACGCGCGGCACAGCTACACGGTCGCGGGCAACTGCAACACCTTCAACGCGTCGTCGGCGTACGTCGCTTGATGTAGTACGTAACTCGGCCGCCCGGTACGCGTTGGCGTACCGGGCGGCTGTTTCTTTTTGGCGACACCTGCACGATCTGCGATCGTGTGGTTACTTGTTTCGGGTCCGGACGCCCTAGAGTTTCCGAGTCGAGTCTCGAACGGCAGGAGTCACAGTGAACTACGACGAGTTCAACACCGAGTACGCGAAGGTGCTGGACAAGATCAAGAGCGGTCGGAGCACCTGGTCGGAGCTGTCCGGGCACGTCACCCGGCTGCGCCAGGCGACCGCGGGCATCACCGCCCCGGTGGAGCGCACCCAGGTCGACCACGACCTCGCCGCGCTGAGCCAGATGGTGGACATGTCCCGGCGTACCAACGACAAGGAGGACGTCTGGACGGTCACGTCCGAGGCGATCCGCCGGGCCAGCAGCCAGGAGGGCTCGGTCGCCGACCGGATCGCCCGGATCGACGCCGCCATCAACGACATCACCGCCCTGGCCGGCCGGAACCCGGACGAGCGGGACGCGCTGATGCAGTCCACCAGCACGCTCCGCATCCTGCACTCCTCGCTGCAGAGCTCCTTGCACGCCGAGCAGGCCGAAGCAGCCGCGGCTGCCCGCTGAGCTCCGGAACCACCCGCCAGGTGTTCCGCGGCTAGATGCCCGCAGCGGCAGCCAGATCCGATTTGACGGCTGCCAACGCGGTCGCCGCCTGGGTGCGTGCCGTGGTGACGTCCGACACGACCGGGACGACCACCTCGAGGTAGCACTTCAGCTTCGGCTCCGTACCCGACGGGCGCACGACCACGCGTGCGCCGTCGGACAGCGTGTACCGCAGCCCGTCCGTCGGGGGCAGCGACTCCGACCCCTGGCTCAGGTCGTCGATCCGCTCGACGGTGTAGTACCCGAGCGTCGTCGGCGGTGTCGCGCGCAGCCGGTCCATCGCCCGCGCGATCAGCGACAGGTCCTCGACCCGCACCGACAGCTGGTCCGTCGCGTGCAGCCCGTGCTTCACCGCGAGATCGTCCAGCAGGTCGACCAGCGTGCGTCCCGCCGCCTTCGCCTGCGCCGCCAGCTGCAGCACCCGGACCAGCGTCGACACGCCGTCCTTGTCCTTCACCGCCGCCGGGTCCACGCAGTACCCGAGCGCCTCCTCGTAGCCGAACACCAGGTCCGGCACCCGCCCGATCCACTTGAACCCGGTCAGCGTCTCGACGTACCGGACGCCGTACGACGCGGCGATCTTGCCGAGCAGCGACGACGACACGATCGAGCAGGCCGCCACGCCGTCCGGGCTGTGGTTCTGGCTCGGTGCCAGCAGGAACTCGCCGAGCAGTGCGCCGAGCTCGTCGCCGCGCAGCATCCGCCAGCCGAGCGCGTCCGGGACCGCCACCGCGCAGCGGTCCGCGTCCGGGTCGTTCGCGACCGCGATGTCCGCGTTCATCGCGCGGGCCAGGTCCAGGGCCGCGTCGATCGCGCCCGGCTCCTCCGGGTTCGGGAACGAGACGGTGGGGAAGTCCGGGTCCGGGTCGGCCTGCGACGCGACCACCTGCGGTACGGCGAACCCGGCGCGGGCGACGGCCGCCTCGACCAGGGCGCGCCCGACGCCGTGCAGCGGCGTGTAGGCGACGTTCAGGTCCCGGGGCGCATCGGCCGGCACCAGCTCCGCGATCCGGTCCAGGTACGCGTTCAGCAGGTCGTCCCCGGCCGTCTGCCAGTCGTCGCCCCGCGGCACGCCGGCCAACGGGCCGACCGCGGCGATGGCGGCCGCGATCTCGGCGTCGGCCGGCGGCACGATCTGCGACCCGTCACCCAGGTAGACCTTGTAGCCGTTGTCCTGCGGCGGGTTGTGGGACGCGGTCACGACCACGCCGGCGACCGCGTGCAGGTGCCTGATCCCGAACGCGACGACCGGCGTCGGAGCCGGCCGGTCGAGCAGTACGGCGTCCAGGCCGGCGCCCCGGATCACGGCCGCGGTGTCCTGGGCGAACACGTCGGACTTGTGGCGGGCGTCGTACCCGATCAGGACCGGGCCGTCGGTCAGCCCCTTCGCCTTCAGGTACGCCGCGAGTCCGGCGGCGGCGCGGATCACCACGACCCGGTTCATCCGGTTCGGTCCCGCGCCGACGGCGCCGCGCAGGCCCGCCGTACCGAACTCCAGGGTGCCGGCGAACCGGTCGGCCAGCTCCGCGGTGTCACCGGCGTCCAGGAGCTGCCGCAGCTCGGCGCGCGTGTCGGGGTCGGGGTCCTCGCTCAGCCAGGCTTCGGCGGCGGCCTTCAGATCATCGGTCACCACCGCACGATAGCTAATGCCCGGCGGACTGGCAGGGGCGCGCGCGGAGGTCGGCCACGTAGTCGTCGGGGGCACCGGCGGCCTCGGCGGCCTCGGCCAGGATGCCCAGGTAGCGGGCCGAGGGCAGGCCGCCCTCGTAGGCGTTCAGCACGTACATCCAGGCCAGCTGCTCGCCGTCGAGGGTCTGCACCCGGACCTGGATCTTGCGGTAGACGCCCTGGTCGATCCACTCCCACTCGTCGAGCCGCTCGACGTCCTTGGGGTGGATGTCGTACAGCGCCACGAAGACCTGGTTGGTGGCGTCGGCCGGGTCCTCGACCACGGTCGCCATCGCCCCCTCCCAGCCGAGCTCCTCGCCGCCGAAGGTGAGGCGCCAGCCGGTGATCCAGCCGGTCCCGCGCAGGGGCGAGTACGGGCACCGCTCGGCCATCAGGTTCGGGTCCAGATTCGACGCAAACGCGGCGTACAGGGTCACGGAATCAGAGGATACGGAAGAATGGCCTCCCGTGGCGCGAGTTGTGATCATCGGAGGCGGTCCAGGCGGGTACGAAGCGGCCAGTGCGGCCGCCCAGCTGGGCGGGGAGGTGACGGTCGTCGATTCCGACGGGATCGGCGGTTCCGCCGTGCTCACCGACTGCGTACCGAGCAAAACCCTGATCGCCACCGCGGAGGTGATGACCGAGGTGGAGGAGGCCGGCGAGCTCGGGGTCCGGCTGGACGACGGCGACGACGATCCGGCGAACTCCGTGCGTGTCGATCTCTCCGTCGTCAACCAACGGGTCAAGGCGCTGGCCGCCGCCCAGTCCTCGGGGATCAGCCGGCGGCTGGACCGGGACAAGGTGCGGGTGATCCAGGGTCGCGGGCGGCTGGACGGGCCGGAGACGGTGGTCGTCGGCGACGAGCGGCTGGACGCCGACGTGGTGCTGATCGCCACTGGTGCAAGGCCTCGCGTGCTGAAGGGCTCCGAGCCGGACGGCGAGCGGATCCTGAACTGGGAGCAGGTCTACGAGCTGTCCGAACTGCCCGAGCGGCTGATCGTCGTCGGGTCGGGGGTGACCGGTGCCGAGTTCGCCAGCGCGTACGACGCGCTCGGCAGCGACGTCGTCCTGGTGTCGTCGCGGGACCGGGTGCTGCCGGGCGAGGATGCTGACGCGGCAGCGGTCCTGGAGGACGTCTTCAAGCGGCGCGGGCTGACCGTGCTGAGCAAGTCGCGGGCCGAGTCGGTCAAGCGGCAGGGCGACGGGGTCGTGGTGACGCTGACCGACGGCCGGACGGTCGAGGGGTCGCACGCGCTGCTCGCGGTCGGGTCGCTGCCGAACACCGACGACATGAACCTGGTCGAGTCGGGCGTGTCGCTGACCGACGGCGGGTTCGTCCAGGTCGACCGGGTGTCGCGGACCACCGCCCGCGGCGTCTACGCGGCCGGCGACTGCACCGGCGTCCTGATGCTCGCGTCGGTGGCCGCCATGCAGGGCCGGATCGCGATGGCGCACGCGCTCGGCGACGCCGTCACGCCGTTGGACCAGTCAACGGTATCGGCGAACGTCTTCACCGCGCCCGAGATCGCCACCGTCGGCCTGTCCCAGGCGGTCGTCGACGCCGGCGGCAGCACCGCTCTGGTCGTCAAGGTCCCGCTGGCCGACAACGCCCGCGCCAAGATGCAGGGCGTCCGCGACGGCTTCGTGAAACTCTTCTGCCTCCCCAACACCGGCATCGTCGTAGGCGGCGTCGTGGTGGCCCCGCGCGCCAGCGAACTCATCCACCCCATCTCCCTGGCCGTAGGAGCCCGCCTCACCGTCGACCAGGTAGCCCAGTCCTTCACCGTCTACCCCTCCATCTCCGGCTCGATCGCCGAAGCCGCCCGCCGCCTCCACCTCAGAAACTGACCACGCAGGAACTGAGAAACCGGGGAACTGGGTCTAAAGAACAAAGAACAAAGAACAAAGAACAAAGAACAAAGAACAAAGAACAAAGAACAAAGAACAAAGAACAAAGAACAAAGAACAAAGAACAAAGAATTTTAACTTGACTTGGTCTCTGGTCAAGTTGGTCTGGCGGTGACCGACTGGCGAGGTTGGGTTACAGGCTTGTCCAGAGTTCCTGCCAAGGCGCAGGACGTGCGCCACGGGACTGTGGCGCGGACAAATGCATCAGGCGACACGGGCTGCGTGCCGTGGTTACGCTCTTGGAGAACGTGGCCGTCTTCCCGCCGTGATTCGCCTGAGCGCCGGACCGTCCGTCAACACGGCAAGGTTGGATCATTTCTTCGGCGTGACACCAACCGGCGCCGGGGATCCTGTTCGGCGCGCTTCCGCAGCGCCTCCTCCCGGAACGCGCCCCTGGTGTCCGCAAGCGTGGCGAGCCACACCGCGGCTGCGCGGTTTGCGTTCACGTCGCCGCTTCGGAGGAGCCGGTCCGGCGTGCGGTGCCCCTTCGGTTCGATGAGGCAGTCGTCCACGTATGCCGCCGTGGTGCGAATTGTGGGGAAGCGGGACGCAACTTCGGTGTTGTTGGCTGCATCGTGTGGGGTGTGATCAGTTACCTGAGACGACTTTCCGTGGTCGGTGTGCTGGTGGGGTCGCTGGCTAGCGTCGCGCCTGGTGCGACGGTTGGTGCGGTGTCGGCTGGTGCGTGTTCGATGCAGGTCGAGTCGGTGACCGGTGGTGGGGACGCACCCAACACGACGATCACCGCGGGGACTCCGCCGGCCGCCAAGACCGTCGTGGGGCCGCAGCTGTTCTCGCCGGGGGCGGCGAAGGTGAGTTCGACCTGGCGGTGGGATGCGGGCTCCAATGATGCGTACGTCGTGCTCGGGTCGCGGCTCTACCAGGTCTCGTGGGGGTACGACGAGATGACCGGCGAGCTGTACGCGTACAACAACCTGGTCGGCGGCGGCTGGGACAGGTTCACGATGTTCGAGCAGGCGACGTACGGCTCGCCGGCGACCCGGATCGCGCGGTACGGGCTGCGGAACGACGGCGTGCTGTTCCGCTGGACGAGCTGGAAGAACGTCCGCCAGTACACCGGCTTCGGCGCGGTGAAGGCGATGACGCTGATCAGCGAGACCAGGACGTACGACACGTTCCTCGCCACCACCCGCGGCGGCGCGCTGTACACCATCCGGATCCCGGCCGACACCCGGCTGCAGCCGACCGTCAAGAAGGTCCGCGGCGGCACCTGGCAGGGCTTCGAGACCCTCGTCGCCGAGCGCTGCGGCACCCAGAGCACGTTGCTCACGGCAATCGACAAGGACACCGGCACCGGCTACCTGTACGCCGTCGGCCACGCGAACGGCACCTCGACCGTGATCCAGGGCCTCGGGAAGATCCCGGCCACCTTCAAGGACCCGGTCGTCTCGCTGTGGCGTCGCGACGACGCGGCGCCGCGCAACGGCGAATAACGTCCCCGGAGAGGACTTCCGATGAAACTGAACCGAGCTTCCGCGGTCGCGGCAGCCACCACCCTTCTGGTCGGCGGGCTGGCGATGGCGCCCGCGCGTGCGACAGTCACGGGTCCGACCGGGACCACCGCCGCCTGCCAGATGCCCGTCGGCTCCATCACCAGCGGCGGCGACCTCGCCGACACGACCGTCACCGCCACCACCCCGCCGACCGCCAAGCGCACGACGGGCAAGCACCTGTTCACCCCCGGCATCGCCAAGATCAGCTCGACCTGGACCTACACGGTCCTGAACCCGGTCGGCTACCGCGACGCCGGGTACGTCGTCCTGAACTCGTCGCTGTACTACGCGGCGTACGGCCAGGACACCGACGGCTCGACGATCAACACGCTGAACAAGATCGGCGGCGGGTGGGGCAACTTCACCGCGGTCGAGGAGTCGTTCTACTGGGGCAAGACCTTCCGCGGCGCGGTCTACGGTCTGCGCAACGACGGCGTGCTGTTCCGCTGGACCGACGGTTTCCGCAAGGTCAGCTCGTACCCGGGCTTCTCCGCCGTGAAGACGATGACCCTGATCAGCGAGACCGCGACGTACGACACGTTCCTCGCGAACACCCGCGGCGGCGCGCTCTACACCATCCGCATCCCGGCGGCGACGCCGATGAAGCCGGTCGTGAAGCAGGTGCGCACCTCGACCTGGCAGGGCTTCGAGCACCTGGTCGCCGACAAGTGCGGCAGCCAGAGCACGCTGCTGACCGCGATCGACAAGGACACGGGCGCGGCGTACCTCTACGCCGTCAGCCACGCGAACGGCACCTCGACCGTCATCAAGGGCCTGGGCAAGGTGCCCGGGACCTTCACCGACCCCGTCTACTACCTCAGCACCTACGAAGGAAACGCACCGCTGTTCGGCGAGTGACAACCCACGAAAGGCATGTCGATGAAATTCAACCGGGCTTCTGCTGTCACGGCCTCAGCCCTTCTGCTCGGCGGGCTGGCCGCGGCACCGGCCGGTACGGCGACCGCGGCGACCACTGCGACGACCGCCGCGACCGCGGCCTGCTCGATCAACCTCGGCTCGATCACGGCCGCCGGTGACATGGCCAACGCTTCAGTCACCGCGACGTCGCCCGCCACCGTCAGGCGGTCGACCGGTCCGCACATGTTCTCGCCGGGCCTTGCGAAGCTCGCGTCCACCTGGACCAACTCGCTCGGCGTCGGCGCGGACTACACGGTGTACGGCGACGTGATCGTGAGCGGAACGCTGTACGCCGGCTCGTACGGCGTGGACGCCGCCGGCAAGCCGTTCACCTCGCTGAAGTCCCGCGGCGTCGGGTACATCGGCTACAAGGCGATCGAGTCCTCGTGGTACTGGGGCAAGACCGACCGCAGCGCCGAGTATCGGCTGCGCGGCGACGGAGTGCTCTACCGGTATGTCTATTCCGGCAACGTGGCGAAGGTGATGCGCTGGCCGGGGTACTCGTCGGTGAAGACGATGGCGCTGATCAGCGAGACGGCGACGTACGACACCTTCCTGGCCACCACGAACGGCGGCGCGCTGTACACGATCCACATCCCGGTCAGCGGGCAGCCGGTCGTGAAGAAGGTCCGCACGTCGACGTGGCAGGGCTTCGAGTACCTGGTCGCGGAGAAGTGCGGCGCGCAGAGCACACTGCTCGCGGCGGTCGACAAGGACAGCGGTTCGGCGTACCTGTACGCCGTTGGTCACGCCAACGGCGCCTCGACCGTGATCAAGGGGCTGGGCAAGGTGCCCGGCGACTTCAAGGACCCGGTCTACTTCCTGAACACCGCCGAGGGGAACGCCCCGCTGTTCGGCGAGTGAGAGCAGAACGAGGCCCCGGTGACCAGCTGGTCACCGGGGCCTCGTCCTGGGTGTTCTAGAAGTCGCCGCCGAAGTCCCCGCCGCCGAAATCGAAGCCGCCGCCGTCACCGCCGCCGTCGAACGGGTTGAAGTCGCCGCCGCCGTCACCGCCGTCTCCGCCCATGTCGCCGCCGCCGTCGGACATCCCGTCCTCGTAACCGGCCGCGTAGTCGCCGTACCCGCCGCCGGCGAACATGCCGCCGAGCGCCGTGCCGATGAACATGCCGGTCAGCACGCCGCCGACACCGCCGAACAGCCCCTGCGCGTACGGCGAGTAGGCCGGGCCGGCCTCCCAGTACGGAACCCGCTGCGGGCCGACCATGACCTTGCGGACGTCCGGCTCGGCGCCGGCGCGGACCCGCTCGGCGTCGGCCGCACAGGCCGGCACCTCGCGCGGGGCGCCGCCCGGCGGCGACCACATCACGTCGACCACCGACGGCCCGTGCTGCGGGTTGAAGAAGCAGGCCGGGCGGCGCTGCGGCAGCGGCTCGCCGGCCACGCGGGCCTTCACGCAGGCCGCGGCGTACCGGCCGTCCTCGAGGATCTCGACCACGTGCTTGATCTGGTCGGCCTGGGTGACCTGGCCGATCGCCTGCTTGGCGGACTCGTAGGAGTCCAGCGCGCGCTGGTAGTCCTGCCGCGCGCCGTCGCCGAGGTCCTTGCCGACCATCTCCAGGTCGAGGTCCTGCAGCTCTTCGCCGAAGCGGGTGATGTCCTCGTCCGCGGTCCGCTTGACCGCCTCGAGTTCAGCAGCGGTGATCTCGTGCTGCTTCTTGGACTGCAGCTGGGTCCGGCGGTACGAGCGATACGCCAGGACCGCGATCACCACGACAGCGATGAGCAGGATGAATTCCATGTCGGGCCTCTTCTCGGGGGCTCTTTGGGGAGAGCCTATCCAACCCCTCAAGACGCCACGCAGGGTGATCGAATCCCCGGAAAGCGGTCACCGGCGGCGCATAATCGAAGTCGCGCCGCCCAGCGACTGTCCTACCCCCGCCGGAAGGCCACAGATGGGCAACTCCGCCATGCGCACGACCGCGCGACTGCTGCCGCTGGTGCTGACCGCGGCCGCGCTGATCCCGCCGCCGCACGGGAATCCGCCGTCCCGGTCCTACTGGGAGATTCCGCTGGACGGTCCGTCCGTCCGGGCGGAGACCGAGCCCTACGGAATGGTCGGGATCACCTGGCCCGCCGGCACCCGGGACGTCACGGCGAAGGTCCGGGTCGAACAGGACGGCAAGTGGACCGACTGGCAGACGTTGCACGTCGAGGACGACCACGGGCCGGATCCATCGGCACCCGAAGGAATTGAGCGCGGCGGCACCGAACCGTTGTGGGTCGGCACCGCGACCGGCGTGCAGGCGAGCGCCGTCACCGGCGCGGGCACCGTGCCCGGCGCCAAGGTGGTGCTGATCCAGCCCGGGGTGCTGAGCTCCGATTCCGAGGACGACGCCGGGGGAGTCGAGGCGGCGGCCGGCAAGGCGCCGTACCCGATGCCGTTGATGGTCAGCCGGAAGCGCTGGGGTGCCGACGAGCGGCTGCGTGCGTACAACGGAGCCTCGTGTGTGCGGCCGAAGTACACGACGACGGTGCTGGCGGCGTTCGTCCACCACACGGCCGACCGCAACGACTACACCCGCACGCAGGTTCCGGCGATGGTCCGGGCGATGTACGCCTACCACGTGAAGAGCCGCGGCTGGTGCGACCTCGGGTACAACTTCCTCGTCGACCGCTTCGGCCGGGTCTTCGAGGGCCGGTACGGCGGTGCCCAGCTGCCGGTGCTCGGCGCGCACACGGCGTCGTACAACGCGAACTCGTTCGGCGTCGCGGTGATCGGCAACTTCGAGCAGACCGCGCCGCCGGCGGCGATGCTGGAGTCCACGGCACGCGTGATCGCCTGGAAACTGGACGCCAACTACCGCTCGCCGCTGGCCACCGTCGTGCTCGACGGAAACCGCCTGCACACGGTTTCCGGACACCGCGACACGAAGGCGACCGCGTGTCCGGGAACCCAGCTGTACCAGCAGCTCGGCCGGCTGAAGCAGCGCGTGAACACCTTGATGGGCGGGAGTTTCAGCACCCCGATCTATGCGTTCGCGCGGAAACTCGGGTTCCGGAACATCGGACAGCCGTTCTGGGGCGAGCATCCGACGCGGACCGGCCGGGCGACCTACTTCGCGACCCGCGACGTCTTCGATTCGGTTGCCACCGGCCCGCATTCCACGGCGGGCGCGTTCCGGACCCGGTTCCGGCGGCTCGGGGCCGGCAGTGCGCGGCTCGGACTGCCGATCACCGAGGCGTACCAGGTCCCGGGCGGCGCACGGCAGAAGTTCCAGCGCGGGTGGCTCGTCTGGGACCGGCGTGACCGGCAGGTTCGTCTTGTCTACGGGAGGGAATCGTGAGGAAACGCGCGATCGCGGCCGTCGTTCTTTCGTCCACAGTGATCAGCACGACCGCGCAGGCGCGCGAGGTCGTGCCGGAGGCGGCGCCGGACACGACCATCATGGGTCGCGGCTTCGGGCATGGTCGCGGGCTGTCGCAGTACGGCGCACAGGGCGCCGCGCTGGCCGGCAGGTCCGCGCGGCAGATCCTCGACTTCTACTACCCCGGAACGACCACCGGGAAGGCGACCGGCAGCATCCGGGTCCGGATCGGCGCCGACACCACCGACGGCGTCCGGGTCGGCGCGGTCAGCGGCCTGGCCGTCCGGTCGCTGGCCACCGGCAAGGTCTATCCGTTGCCCAGAGCCTCGACGCGCAACCAGTGGTCGATCGACCCGAACGGCGAGCACGGCACGAAGCTCAGCTCGTACGACGCGAAGACCCGGAGATGGACGCTCTACAAGACGTTCTCCGGGATGGCGCAGTTCGAGGGCGCGGCCGTGATCGGGCTGGTGCTGCCCAGCGGCGCCGTCCGCCGGTATCGCGGTGCACTGCGGGCGATCGACGTGTCCGGCACGCACCTGGACACGGTCAACGTGCTGCCGCTCGAGCACTACCTGCGCGGCGTCGTTCCCCGGGAGTCGGTGTCGAGCTGGCGGCCGGCCGCGCTCCAGGCACAGTCTGTTGCCGCGCGCACCTATTCGGTCTTCCACCGCGCCCGGGCGGCCCGGAAAGCGTATGACTTGTGCGACACGACGTCCTGCCAGGTGTACGGCGGGTACGACTCGGAGGAGACGTCGACCAACACGGCGATCGCGGCGACCGCCGGGCAGGTCCGGCTGTACAAGGGCAAGCCGATCATCGCGGAGTTCTCCTCGTCGAACGGCGGCGCGACGGCGGCGGGCGACGTGCCGTACCAGGTGACGAAGGCGGACGGCTGGGACGCGTACCCGAAGAACGGGAATCCGAACGTGACCTGGACCGTGACCCGGACGGCGGCCGAGCTGCAGGCAGTGTTCGACGTCGGGGCGATCCGGTACGTCCGCGTCCTGAAGCGCACCGGCGTCGGCCCGGGCGGCGGGCGGGCGCTCACGGTCGAGGCCGCCGGATCGCGCGGAAAACGGATTCTGACGGCCGACCAGGTCCGGATCCGGCTGCATCTGCGGTCCGCCTGGATCAGCTTCCCGGCTCGCACTTCTTGATATACCAACTAACCTTCCGGAAGCCGTGGTGGCTGAGGCATTGACGGGGTGTCCGTGCGCCGGTTAGAACGTGACATCGCTGTCAATCACCGCCAGGAGGAGCAGTTCGATGCGCAGGAAAATTGGTATATCAACCAGGCTGGCCGCCGGAGTGCTCGCGGTCGCCGTCCTCGGCTCACTGACCGTGGCCACGGCCAGCGCCGGTGAGGCGGCCGGAACCGACCCGGCCGCCGCCGCCCGGGCGCGCGCGTCGTACGACGCGATCAACACGTACTTCGACGCCGGCAAGGGGCTGTTGCTCGAGGACTACCCGAGGACCGGATCGAACCCGTACTCGTACGTCTGGCCGTACTCGCAGGCCGCGATCGCGGCCGAGAACCTGGCGGGCGTGCCGGGCGCGGGCCGCGCGGGTTCCGCGGAGGCCGACCGGCGGCTGGCGGCGTACGAGTTCTACTGGAACGCCGGGACGACGCCGACCGGGTACGACTCCTACGTCCGGCCGCCGAACGGTCAGGGCGGGGACAAGTTCTACGACGACAACGAGTGGATCGGGCTGAACCTGATCCAGCGGTTCAAGCGGACTGGTGACCGCGCTGCACTCGCTCGCGCCAAGGACATCTTCGCGCTCGTCGTCCACGGGTGGGACACCGACCCGACGCACCCGTGCGCCGGCGGCGTCTACTGGACCCAGGCGCCGTGGAGCCAGGATCGCAACACGGTGTCGAACGGTCCGGGCGCCGAGCTCGGGGCGCACCTGTACCTGCTGACGCGGGACAAGTCGTACCTGACCTGGGCGCAGCGGATGTACCAGTGGGCGCAGACCTGCATGCTCGCGCCGAACGGGCTGTACTGGGACCACATCGACCTGGCCGGCAACATCGAGAAGACGCAGTGGAGCTACAACCAGGGCGTGATGCTCGGCGCCGGCGTGCTGTTGTTCAAGGCAACGGGTGACGCCCGCTACCTGCGCGACGCGAAGTCGGTCGCGAACGCGTCGCTGGCGTTCTACAACACGCCGGAGATCCTCGCGAAGAACGGCGCCGCGTTCAACTCGATCTGGTTCAAGAACCTGCTGATCCTGGACTCGGTCGCCCCCGACCCGCGCTACCGCCAGGCGATGCAGTCCTACGCCGACTACAACTGGAACACCACCCGGGACCCCGCCACGAACCTCTACAAGTTCCACGAGGGTTCGGTAGAACTCCTCCAGCAGTCCGGCATCACCCAGATCCACGCCCTCCTCGCGTGGCCCCGCTCGCAGTACCACCTTCTCGCCTGACCATCCGAAACGAACGGCGGGCCCTCCTGGATCCAGGAGGGCCCGCCGTGTTCTGTACCTCAGGCAGCCGCGGTTGCCGACTTGATGTCGACCGGGGTGACCGGCGTCCCGTCCTGCGGCCCGTTCTGCGGGATGACCCCGGCCTCAGCGACCTTGTCGATCAGCTTCAGGCTCGCCTCGTCGATCGTCCCGAACGCCGTGTACTGCGGCGTCAACCCCGACGCATCGCCGTACACGATGAAGAACTGGCTCCCGTTCGTGTTCGCCCCGGAGTTCGCCATCGCGAGGATGCCGCGGCCGTACTTCAGCGTCGGATACACCTCGTCCGCGAAGCTGTACCCGGGTCCGCCCGATCCGGTCCCGGTCGGGTCGCCGCACTGCAGCACCTGCAGACCCTCGCCGACCGTCAGCCGGTGGCACTTGGTGTTGTCGAAGTACTTCTGCCCGACCAGGCTGAGGAAGTTCTTCACGGTGCACGGCGCCAGCGCGCTGTCCAGCGTGAGCTGCAGGTCGCCGATCGACGTGTTCAGGCTGACCTTCGACGTCCCGGACGACTTGGTCTTCCCGTCGGCCGGCGGATTGACCGTCTTGGCGGCGGCCTCACCGGTCTTCTTGTACGTGCAGCTCACCTCGGCCGGGAGCGGCGTCGCACGCTTCGGCGCCGCCGCCATCGCGGTCGGGATACTGGCCGGCTTGTTCTCCGGCGCGACCGACGGCGTCGCGGCCGGCTCGTCGTCGCCACCCCACCCGAACACCACGAAGACCCCGACGAGGACCGCGACCACCAGCACGATCCCGGTCACGCTGATCCCCAGGTTCCGCCGCTGCCGCCGCCGCTCGGCCTCCCGCTCGGCCTGCCGCTGTGCCTTCCGCGCCGCCAGCTGCTGCTGATGGGTCTTCTTGGACATGCAGTAACCCTCCTCACCGAAACGCCTGGAGGGAACCTACAGCGAAAACCTGAGAACTGTCTGTCAATCCTGCGCCCGAACCCGGGAGAAGAGCCGACCGGCCAGGTCCAGCAGCGGCTTCAGGGGCTGCCGGCGCCCCAGACGAAGCAGAATTCGTTGCCTTCGGGGTCTCGCATGACCTGCCAGAGGTCGCCGTCGTAGATGTCGTCGGCGAGGGTGGCGCCCAGGTGCAGGGCCCGGGCTACGGCCTCGTCCTTGCGGTCGGGTGGGACGTAGAGGTCCATGTGGAGGCGGTTCTTGCGGACCTGTTTGCCTTCGGGGACCTGGGCGAAGTCCAGGCGCACCCGGCCGCCGTGCAGTTCGGTGACGCCGTGCTGGTCAGGGCGCAGCTCGCCGCCGAGCAGTGCCTGCCAGAACTGCCCGAGCCCGTCCGGATCCTCGCAGTCGAAGACGACGGCGTCGATCACCGGCACGGGTCCGGGCGTCGCGGGCACGGGTCAGTCCTTGATCTCGCAGATGGCCGCGCCGGCGGTGACGGTGGCGCCGACCTCGGCGGACAGGCCGGTGACGGTGCCGGACTTGTGGGCGTTGAGGGGCTGCTCCATCTTCATCGCCTCGAGGACGACGATCAGGTCGCCCTCGGCGACCGTGGCGCCTTCCTCGACGGCGATCTTGACGATCGTGCCCTGCATCGGCGACGTCAGCGAGTCGCCGGACGCGGCCGAGTTCTTCGTACCGCCCGCCCGTCGCGCCGGCTTCTTCTTCGACCCGGCGGCGGCCGTGGTCGCACCGAGCGCGCCGAGTCCGGCGGGGAGAACGACCTCGAGCCGCTTGCCGCCGACCTCGACGGTCACCTTCTCGCGCTCGGCGTCGGCCGGCGGCTCGGCGGTCGGGCCCTCGTACGGCGTGAGCTGGTTGTCGTACTCGGTCTCGATCCACCGGGTGTGGACCTTGAACCCGTCGGTGCCGACGAACGCCGGGTCGGACACGACCGACGCGTGGAACGGGATCACGGTCGGCATGCCCTCGACGACGAACTCACGCAGCGCCCGCCGCGACCGCTCCAGCGCCTGCGTGCGGTCCCGGCCGGTGACGATCAGCTTCGCGACCAGCGAGTCGAACGCGCCGGGCACGGTCTCGCCCTGGTCGTACCCGCCGTCGAGACGCACGCCCGGACCGGACGGCGCGTGCCACCGGGTCAGCGTCCCGGGAGCCGGCAGGAACCCGCGCCCGCCGTCCTCGGCGTTGATCCGGAACTCGATCGAGTGGCCGGACACGACCGGGTCGTCGTACCCGAGCTCCTCGCCCTGCGCGATCCGGAACATCTCCCGGACCAGGTCCAGGCCGGTGACCTCCTCGGACACCGGGTGCTCGACCTGCAGCCGGGTGTTCACCTCGAGGAACGAGATCATCCCGTCCTGCCCGACCAGGAACTCGCACGTCCCGGCGCCGACGTAACCGGCCTCGCGGAGGATCTTCTTCGACGACGAATACAGGATCTCCAGCTGCTCGTCGGACAGGAACGGCGCCGGGGCCTCCTCGACGAGCTTCTGGTAGCGGCGCTGCAGCGAGCAGTCCCGCGTCGACACCACGACAACGTTGCCGTGGGCATCGGCCAGGCACTGGGTCTCGACGTGCCGCGGCTTGTCCAGGTAGCGCTCGACGAAGCACTCGCCGCGCCCGAACGCGCTGACCGCCTCGCGGGTCGCCGATTCGAACAGCTCGGGGACCTCGTCCAGCGTCCGCGCGACCTTCATGCCGCGGCCGCCACCGCCGTACGCCGCCTTGATCGCGATCGGCAGACCGTACTGCTCCGCGAACGCGACGACCTCGTCGGCGCCCGCCACCGGGTCCGGCGTCCCGGGCACCTGCGGCGCGCCGACCTTCTCCGCGATGTGCCGCGCCTTGACCTTGTCGCCGAGCGAGTCGATCGCCGACGGCGGCGGACCGATCCAGATCAGGCCGGCGTCGATCACGGCCTGCGCGAACTCCGCGTTCTCGGCCAGGAACCCGTAGCCCGGGTGCACGGCGTCGGCGCCGGAGCGGGCGGCCACGTCGAGGATCTTGCCGATGTTCAGGTAGGAGTCGGCCGGTGTCGACCCGTCCAGCGCGTACGCCTCGTCGGCGAGCCGGACGAACAGCGCGTCGCGGTCCTGGTCGGCGTACAGGGCGACACTGCCGAGCCCCGCGTCGGCGGCGGCCCGGACGACCCGGACGGCGATCTCGCCCCGGTTGGCGACCAGCACCTTGGTGATCTGCTTGCTGTCGGTCACAGCTGACTCCCTTCGGTGGCCCGAGTCTAGGGTCAACCGGCCGCCGAAGGAGACAGGGCGTTCCTCACACCACGGCGGGTTGCCGCTCGAAGAACGACTCCAGTACGACGACTGTCTGTGTGCTGGTCACGCCTTCTACCCCGTGGAGCGCGCGCAGCGTGGCCTGCAGGTCCTCGGTGCTCCTCGTCCGCACCTTCACCAGCACCGACGCGGGCCCCGCGATGATGTGCGCCTCCTCGACCGCCGGGACGGCCAGCAGCGCCTCGCGGGAGTCGCCCATCCAGGCATCCGCCTCGAGCAGCACGAACGCGAGCACGCCCGCGCCGAGCGCGGCCGGGTCGACGTCGACCGTCGTCCGCCGGATCACGCCGGCCGCCTTGAGTTTCCGGACCCGTTCGTGGGCGGACCCGGCCGACAGCCCGACGGCCTGCCCGAGCGCGGCGTACGACTGCCCGGCGTCCTCCTGCAGCGCGGCGAGCAGGCCGCGATCCACATCATCTATGGTCATATGGGTCACAAACCAAACCTCGTTCTGTTCAGATGGTCACTGGCAAGACTACATTCAGAATATGACTGTCACGATCAACGCCGCGCCGCCGCGGCTCCGGGCCGAGCTGGTCGTCCTCGACGAGCGGTTCCGGACCGTCGCGGGCGACGAGTACCTCGAATGCCTGTACGACGGCGGCCGCTGGCTCGAAGGCCCGGCGTACTCACCGGCCTGGCGCTGCCTGGTGTTCAGCGACATCCCGAACGACCGGATGCTCCGCTGGGACGAGCTGTCCGGCCAGGTCAGCGTGTTCCGGCAACCGTCCGGGTACGTCAACGGCAACACCATCGACCGCACCGGGCGGCTGATCAGCTGCTCGCAGGGCGACCGCCGCGTCGTCCGGACCGAACACGACGGCAGTCTCACCGTCCTCGCGTCCCACCTGGACAGCGGTGGGTCGAGCCGGCGGCTGAACAGCCCGAACGACGTGGTCGAGCGCAGCGACGGCTCGATCTGGTTCACCGACCCGCCGTACGGGATCACCTCGAGCTACGAGGGGCACGCCGCCGAGCAGGAGATCGACGGGTGCCACGTCTACCGGATCGACCCGGACGGCGCGCTGAGCGTCGTCGCCGACGACTTCGTCCGGCCGAACGGGCTGGCGTTCTCGAACGACGAGTCCCAGCTGTACGTCGTGGACACGCCCGCGAAGCACATCCGGCGGTTCGGCGTCGACGGCGGCAAGCTGACCGGCGGCGAGGTGTTCGCGCCGTGCGAGGCCGGGATGTTCGACGGGATCCGGCTGGACAGCGCCGGCCGGGTCTGGGCAGCGACCCACGAAGGAGTGCACTGCTTCGCCCCGGACGGCACCTTGATCGGCAAGCTGCTGCTGCCGGACATCGTCTCCAACCTGACCTTCGGCGGCCCGAAGGGCAACCGCCTGTTCATCACCGCGACCACGTCGGTGTGGTCGTGGCTGACGACCGCCTGTGGACAGCCGGGAGCGAACCGCGCCGCGACCGCTTAGGCTCGTCGGCGAGCGTTTGCAGCCGAGTTCGCGAGGAGTCGTGATGACGGGAATTCTCGAGCCGTTGGCAGGGACCGCACCGGCCGTCTGGGAGAAGCTGGACGACCGGTTCGCCGGGATCCGCGGTGACAGCCGGCTCGAACGGCTGTGGACCGGCGGCCGCTGGGTCGAGGGCCCGGTGTACTCCGCCGCGGGCCGGTACCTGCTCTGGAGCGACATCCCGAACGACCGCATCCTGCGCTGGGACGAGACGTCGTACCAGGTGTCGGTGTTCCGGCACCCGGCCGGCAACACCAACGGCCACACCCGCGACACCGAGGGCCGGCTGGTGAGCTGCGAGCACGGCAACCGGCGCGTGACCAGGACCGAGCACCACGGCGGCATCACCGTGCTCGCCCACGAGTACGACGGGAAGCGGCTGAACAGCCCGAACGACGTGGTGGTGAAGCGCGACGGATCGGTCTGGTTCACCGACCCGGCGTACGGGATCGACAGCGACTACGAGGGGTACAAGGGCGCGATCGAGACCGGCGGCTGCCACGTGTACCGGATCTCGCCGGACGGTGCGCTGACCCGCGTCGCCGACGACTTCAACCGGCCGAACGGGCTCGCGTTCTCGCTGGACGAGTCGTTGCTCTACATCACCGACTCGGAGGAGGCGACGATCCGCGTCTTCACCGTCGACGGCGACAAGCTGAGCGGCGGCGAGTTGTTCGCCGAGTGCGGCAACGGCATCTTCGACGGCATCCGCCTCGACACCCAGGGCCGGATCTGGGCCTCGGCCGCGGACGGTGTCCACGTCTACCACTCCGACGGCACGCTGCTCGGCAAGCTCCTGGTCCCCGAGACCGTCAGCAACCTGACCTGGGGCGGCCCGAAGCGCAACCGCCTGTTCCTCACCGCGACCACCTCCGTCTATTCCCTCTTCACCACCGCCAACGGAGCCCCGGAGGCCTACGGCCCGGCCCGGTAATTCGGTCGCTGACCGGCCCGTGGCTGCGTGATGATGGCCTGCTGACCTGATCCAAGGAGGACTGGTGAGCATGATTCCGGAACATCTCCGGGCGGTGGCGGACAACGTGGTGGCCGAGGCGGAGCGGGACCCGCGGGTGCTGGCGGTGCTGGCCGGCGGCTCGGTCGCCACGGGCACCGGTGACGAGCACTCCGATCTCGATCTGGTGCTGGTGTGTACGGCGGAAGGCCAGCCCGCGTGTCTCGCCGAGGCGAAGGAGTTCGCGGGCCGGGTGGGTCCGTTGCTGACGAGTTTCACCGGCGAGCACGTCGGCGAACCGCGGCTGCTGATCGCGCTCTACGGGCCGCCGCTCGTCCACGTCGACCTCAAGTTCGTCACGCCGGACGGCCTGCGGACACGGGTCGAGGACGGCGTCGTCCTGTGGCAGCGGGACGCGACCGTCGACCGGATCCGGCAGGAGAGCGCGCCGGCCTGGCCGCAACCGGATCCGCAGTGGATCGAGGACCGGTTCTGGTGCTGGGTGCACTACACGGCCGTCAAGATCGCGCGCGGGGAGCTGTTCGAGGCGATCGGGGCCCTCGACGCGCTCCGGTCCGCGGCGATCGCGCCGCTGGCCACGCTCGGCCGGACGGCGCGACCGGCCGGCGTCCGGCGGTTCGAGACGCTGGCGCCCGAACTCGTGCCGGAGTTGCGGGCCACGCTCGCGGACGCGGATCCCGAGGACTGCCTGCGCGCGCTGCGGGCAGCGGTCGACGTCTATCGCAAGGTCCGCGAGGGCGTCGAGGTGGTCCGGCGGACCGCCGCCGAGGAAGCCGTCGTCGACTTCCTCGGCTGACGGCCGGTCAGAGCTTCTTCGCCTGGTCGATGATGGTGAAGACGGCCAGGAAGCCGAAGGCGAGGAACGAGAACCAGAGGACTGCCGCGCGCCAGCCGGGGATGCGGATGGCGTGCGGGAGGGCTCTGGAGTTCATCCACCACAGCAGGCCGGAGTAGACGAACATCATGGTGCCGGCGGTGCAGGCGGAGATCACCAGCAGGACCAGCGGCTGGGTGAGGCCGGCCAGCAGGACGATGATGCCGAAGGCAACAAGTCCCCAGACCAGCCAGAAGTACAGCTTGGACTCGGTGAGCTTCGACTCGCGGAGGTACCGGGCCTTGACCATGTCCGCCGCCAGCCGCGACGTGTAGTCGACGATGCCGGCCGCGGCGGCGAACAGCGAGAACGCGCCGATCGCCCAGAACAGGTAGCCGAACCAGTCGCCGACCAGCGTCTGCAGCGTGGTGCCCTCGATCTTCAGGAAGCTGATGTTGTTCTTGACGGCGTCGTTGCCGAACAGCGTGGCGTGCGCGAGCATCGAGGTGAACACGATCGTCACCACGGTGATCGCCACGAAGGTCAGGGCCTGCTCGAGATTCGCGAACTTCCACCAGCGCTTCCAGCGGGCCAGGTTCTCGTCGTTCGGCGGGAACGTGTACCCGTTGGCGGTCGGGTCGGCCTCGGTCCCGCCGGTCACCGGGGACGTCAGCCGCGGCACGTGCACGCCCATCCCGAAGCCCTTGTCGCGGATCCAGTTGCTCTGCACGAGATTCTGGCCGCCGCCCGCACCGGCGTACGCGATCGCGCCCATCACCAGCGCGAACCCGAGCTGCTCGGCCGGGAACTGCGGCTGCGTGACCGCGTCGCCGAGCGCGCCGTACGTCTTGCCGCGGATCGCGAACGCCAGCGCCAGCACGACGAGCAGCGCGACGGCCGCGATCTTCACCGCGATCAGCCGCTCCAGCATCACGTAGACGACCGGCGCCAGGGTCAGGATCGCCCCGATCACCACCAGCATCACGATCGCGATCCAGCGCGGGTCGCCGCCGCCGAACAGGTACGTCAGCATGCTCGCCGAGCTCGTCGCCCAGCCGGGCCAGAGGTTCGCGAAGTACGTCATGATCGCGAAGAACAGGCCCCAGTGCTTCCCGTACCGGTTGAAGCCGGTCAACGCTGTCTCACCAGTGGCCAGCGTGTACCGCTCGATCTCCATGTTCAGGAACCACTGGACCACCACGCCGACCACGGCGCCCCAGAGGAACACCAGGCCGACCTGGCTGGAGATGTAGGGCCAGAGGATGAACTCACCCGAGGCGAGTCCGACCCCGGCGCCGACCATGCCGGGACCGATGATCTTCCAGGTCCTGGTGGGCGGCTCGGGAAGGTCGCGAACCTGCGGTGCGGGCAGGTTCTTGGTGGGCAGGGCGAATCTGCCGTGGTCAGTGGACGTGGTGTCTGCCATTGAGGCTCCTCACTCCTCGACCCCCTGCTTCGCGAGAGTAGCGAATACTGTCGACAACGGCGACCCGACACAGGCAAATGGCAGACTGACGCGTATGGGTGGGGTGACAGTTCTCGTCGCGTCGTACGCCGGCGCCGCCGGCGCGCCCGCGTACGCACGGCTGGCCGGCCTGGCCGCGGAACTGCCGGGGGAGCAGCTGGTACGCCGGGACGCCGCGTGGCCCGTCCTGGCGTACGACGACGTGGCCGACGCGATCGCCGCGGCCGGAACGCTGCGTGACGCGGCCGCCCGGGTGCCCGCCGGTGAGCTTGTCCGGATCGCCCTGCACACCGCACCGACCAGCACGCCCGCGGTCCGGCACGCCGAACACGTGCTGGCATTGGCGAACCCGGGCCAGACCTTGCTCACAGCAACGACGTTCGCGAGCCTGCCGGACCCGGCCGGGATCGTCGATCTCGGCCTGCATCGCCTGCGTGATCTCGGGTCGCCCGAACGGATCTTCGAGCTCACCGCGACGTCCGAGCCGCTGCGCTCTCTCGACCGGGTGCCGAACAACCTTCCGGTCATGTTCACGAGCTTCGTCGGCCGGACGACCCAGGTCGCCGCGCTGCGCACGCAACTCTCCGGCAGTCGTCTGGTCACGCTGACCGGCCCCGGCGGGAGCGGCAAGACCCGCCTGGCAGCGCAAACCGCCGCGGAGTTGGCCGAACGCTGGCCGGACGGCGTCTGGTGGGTGGACCTGTCCGCGGCCACGGACGGTGCCCAGATCCCTGAGGCGGTCGCCGCCGCGTGCGGTCTGCTGGTCGAGTCCGATCGCCTGCTGATCGGGCAGTTGCGCACCAAGCGGGCGCTGATCTGCCTCGACAACTGCGAGCAGATCGTCGAGGCCGTCGCCGAGTTCGCCGTCGCCTTGCAGACCGGTTGCCCCGAGCTGTCGATCCTCGCCACCAGCCGGGAGCCCCTCGACGTCCCCGGCGAGGCGATCTGGCGAGTCCCGCCGCTGTCGCCGGACGAAGCCCGGGTGCTTTTTCTGGAACGCTCGACCCCGCTGGACCCCGCCGCGGATCGCGCGGTCCGGGCGATCTGTGCGCGCCTCGACGGGATCCCGCTGGCCCTGGAGCTTGCCGCCGCCTGGACGCGGACGCTGACACCGATGCAGATCGAAGCAGGACTGGGGGATCGGTTCGGTCTGTTGACGAAGAACGTCCGTGGCGTTGCTGCCCGCCAGCGCACGCTCGCCGCATCGATCGACTGGAGCTACGACCTGCTCGACGAGGACGAACGCCAGGTCTTCAGCCGTCTGGCCGTCTTCGCGGGCGGTTTCGGCTTGGATGCCGCCTCGGCCGTGACGGGCGCCGGACTGGAAACCCTGGCACGCCTTGTCGACAAATCGCTCATCGTCGCCGAGGGTGGCCGGTACCGGCTGCTGGAGACCATCCGCGAGTACGCCGGAACCCGCCTGACGGCCGCGGACGACGTACGCGACCGGCACCTCGACCACTACCTCCAGGTCGCCGAGGCCGCGGAACCTCTGCTGGACAAGGATCGTGACGCCTGGCGCGTCCTGATCGAACCGGACCGCGAGAACTTCCGCGCCGCCTTGGAACACGGCCTGTCCGCAGACGATCCCGAACGCGCCCGCCGGCTGGCCGCAGCCCTGCGCTGGCTGTGGAACCTCCAGGCGACCGGCACCGAGGGCATCGGCTACCTGCGCCGCGCGATCGACCGTGCGCCGGACGACCGGACGTTGCTCCAGGCCCGTTTGCTCTACGCGTACGCGACGGTCGCCGACACCGTGGACCCGTTCGGGTACGACGCCGCGGGCCGCGGGTTGGAGCTCGCGACAGAGCTGCGGGACGACCGGCTGCGTTCGCTGTTCCTCGCGCTGGTCGCGGTGACGGAGTTCTTCACCGACTTCCGGAAGGCCTGGGACCTCACTGCCGAGGGAGTCCGTTTGGCAGACGGGATCGGCGACGAAGCGGCCCGGAACGCGAACGTCGCCCTGCAGTGCGTCCTGCTCGCGCTGTGGGACCGTCACGACGAGCTCCGGCCGTTGCTCGACCGCGCCGCCGACGGGCTGATCACCAGCGGCGAACGCGGGATCGCCTCCACCGTGCTGACCATCTGGTCCGAAAGTCTGTACTCGACGGGTGAGCCGTTGCGGGCGGTCGAGATCGCCGAGCGTGCCCTCGCCGCGGCCGAGCCGCTCGCCGACTTCCACCGCGTCGGCACGGCCCGCGCGCATCTGGCGTCGCTGCTGGTCAGAACAGGCCGCCCCGACGAGGCACGCGCGTTGATGCGCCCGCTGCTCGAGCTCGCCGAGACCGCGGGCGTCGCCGTACCGAATCTCGGTCAGGTGATGAGCCTGATCTCCTACTGGACGGGCGAGTACGACGCTGCGGTCGAGTGGCTGGCCGCTGACACCGCGCCGGACAGCCCGCTCGCCGGGACGTTCGCGCCCGCGATGCTGCTGCCGACCGTCGCCGCCGCGGAGCGTGCTCGCGGGCGTGACGCGACTGCCCTGCTCGAACGCGCCGCGGAGTTGGCGCGGCGCTACGACCTGCCCCGGATCCTGGCCGACGCGCTTGATCAGCTCGGCCGGATCGCGATCACCGCGCAGCCGGACCAGGCGGCAGACCTGCTCCATCAGGCCCTGACGATCCGCGTCGAGCACGGGCTGCGCACGTACGTCGTCGACAGCCTGGAATCCCTTGCCCTGCTGGCGATCCACACGAACCGCGCCGCGGACGCGGCTCGTCTCGCCGGCGCGGCGTCCGCGGCCCGGACCGAGACCGGTCTGGCGGTACCGGCCGATCGTCCCGACCTGCCGGCGTCGGACGAACCGCCGCTGGCGTTGGACGACGCCGTCGCCTACGCCCGCCGTACGCGCGGAGCCCGCGGACGGCCCTCGTCGGGCTGGGCCAGCCTGACGCCGACCGAGGAGCAGGTGGTCGCGCTCGCGGTCGAAGGCCTCAGCAACCCGGAGATCGGCGAGCGGCTGTTCATCAGTCGCGGTACGGTCAAGACCCACCTCGCCCATGTCTACGCGAAGCTGGGCGTCTCGAACCGCACCGAGCTGGCGTCGCTCAGGAAGCCTTGAGCATCTCCAGCGCCTTCGCGATGCGTCGCGTGCGGGTCTCCGGCTTCTTGGCGTCGTTGATCGCGTTCACGTGCTCGCGCCGGTGGCTGTAGCTCAGCTCGTCGAACGCCTCCCGCAGACCCGCATCCGCCAGCGCCGCCGCGAGATCCTCCGGCACGTCGACCGTCCGCTCACCGGTGTCCCGCTCCAGGGTTACGGTCACCGCGTCACCGTCCCCCTTGCCCAGCTCGCCGCGGATACTCTTCAGCACCCCCAGCGCCATACAGCCCCCCATCGAGGCGATCGACCCACGGTAGGCCACACCGTCGAACGTGGCCCGCACAGGAATCCGCCCACCGCCACCGAGCGCAGCAACCACGTCACCCGGCACCTCCACCCAGGCACCCCCACCGTCGTTCACCACGATCCGTCCCTCGAACGTCTCCATGCCACGCAGCCTAGGACGCGAGTTTGCTCGGCCACCAGATCTTCTTGCCGACGTCGTGAGCGATCGACGGGACCAGCAGGGAGCGGACGACGGTGGTGTCGAGGAGGACACCGAAGGCGACCATGAAGGCGATCTGGACCAGGAACAGGATCGGCAGCACCGCGAGGGCGGAGAAGGTGGCGGCCAGGACCACGCCGGCGGACGTGATGACGCCGCCGGTGACGGCGAGGCCGACCAGGATGCCGGGTCTGGTGCCGTGCTCCTGCGACTCCTCGCGGACCCTGGTCATCAGGAAGATCGAATAGTCGATGCCCAGGGCAACCAAGAACACGAACGCGTAGAGCGGGATGCCGGGGTCGGCCCCGGGGAACTTGAAGACGTGGTTGAACATCAGCGCGCTGACCCCGACGGTGGCGCCGAACGACAGCACGTTCGCGATCACCAGCAGGACCGCGGCGGTCAGCGACCGCAGCAGCAGCATCAGGACGACGAAGATCACCGCAAGGATGGTCGGGATGATCACCCGCAGGTCGCGTTGCGCGGCGTCCAGCACGTCGAGGTTGATCGCGGTGTTGCCGCCGACCAGGATGTCCGGGCTGACCTTGTCCAGCTCGGTCCGCAGGTGCTTCACCACCTTGGTCGCCTCGGGCGAGTCGGCGGGGACCTTCAGTGTGGCCTGGACCAGGACCTTGCCGTCGACGACCTTCGGCGGTACGCCGGGAGCGGCCGAGGCGGACGCCGTGCCGACACCGTCGACCTTCGTCGCGGTCTGGACCACCTGGTCGGCCTGTGCGACCGGGGTGAGGATCTCCACCGGCGTACCGGCGCCGGCGTCGAAGTGCTTGCCGAGCTCCTCCTGACCGGTGACCGACTCGACCTTGTTCAGGAAGAGGTCTTCCTGCGACGTGCCACTGGCCTTGAACGTCGGCAGGAAGGCGGCGCAGGCGAGCAACGCCAGCGCCGTGACCACCCAGACCTGCCGCGCGCGCCGGCCGACCAGCCCGGACACCCGGCCCCAGAGTCGGCGGCCGCCGACCTGGTCACTGGAGTGCACGTGGTCGACGCGGGGGATCGACGGCCAGAAGATCCGCCGGCCGAAGGCGAGCAGGATCGCGGGCAGGAACGTCATCGACGCGATGAACGCACCCGCGATGCCGAACGCGCCGACCGGCCCGAGGCCCTTGGTGCTGCCCAGCTTCGACAGCAACAGGCAGAGCAGGCCGAGGATGACGGTCGCAGCGCTGGCCGCGATCGGCTCGATCGAGGCGCGCCAGGCGACCCGCATCGCCTGGTACTTGCTCGTGTAGTCGTGCAGCTCCTCCTTGTACCGGGAGACGAGCAGCAGCGAGTAGTCGGTCGCGGCGCCGACGACCAGGATGAACAGGATGCCCTGACTCTGCCCGTTCAGCTGCAGGACGCCGTTCTTGGCCAGCGGGTACACCACCAGCGCGGCGAGCGCGAGGCCGAAGACCGCGGTGAGCAGCACGGCGATCGGGAGGATCGGGCTGCGGTACACGATCAGCAGGATCACGAACACGACCGCCAGCGCGACGCCGAGCAGGATCCCGTCGATCCCGCTGAACGCGACCACGAAGTCCGCGAACACACCACCGGGACCGGTCACGTAGACCGTGAGACCCGTCGGCGTGAGGTCCTGTTTGATGGCGGTCCGCATGCTGTCCGCGACGGCGAACAGGACGGTCTCGCCCTCTTTGACGACCTCGTCGGCGCGGTCGCCGTCGGTCTGCACGGTGAGCAGCAGCGCCTTGCGGTCCTCCGACGGGATCGCCGGCCCGACCGGGGCGGCGAGGTAGTCGCCGAGCTTCTTGCCGGCGCCGAGGTCGAGGCTCGGCAGCTTCTCCTGGAACTCCTTGACCTTCGCGAGGTCGTCGGCGGTGATGCCGGAGTCGCGCTCGATCAGGACGAAGTACGGCAGCGCCTTGGAGTCGACGAACTTGGCCGCCTCGTCGGCGACCAACGTCGACTCGGCCTGTTTCGGGAGGAAGTTGGCGTTGTCGTTCTGCTGGACCTCGCTCAGCTTCCCCACCGCGGGACCGCCCAGCGAGGCGAGCACCAGCCAGCCGACCAGTACGGCAACGATCGCCACGCGCCAGGTCCAGCGGCGCGACGAGCGCTGCTTGCCGGTGTCCTCCTCGACCGTGACGCGGGTCACGGTGTCCCCGCCGGGCTGGTCGTCGGCGTGCCGGGCCTCGACCACGTCGTCGCCGGTGTGCGGCGTCCCGTCGGCGCGGTGCTTCCCACCTGCTTCGGCGGCGTTCTGGTCGTCGTCGTGCACGGTGCCGTCCCCTCGGTGTCCGGATCCCGCCCTGAATCCGAACAGTACCCAGCGGCACGTCCGGATCTCTCACCACCCGGCGGCGGGTGTGCGGGAGCCGTTTCGGCGGCGTAACAACAAGATGACTACTCGGAAACACCCCGGTCATAACGTCCAGGCCTAATCAGTGAGGTCGGATGATCGGAGACTTGCGATGACGCTCGAGGCACGACAAGCGACCGTCGCCAGCCGCGGCCAGACAGACGGCAGCGGTGCGGTGGGTACGGTCGAGGCGCCGCGGCGCGGGCGCTGGATCGACGTCTGGGATCCCGAGGACACCGCGTTCTGGGCCGGGAAGGGCCGTGCCCTGGCCCGGCGGAACCTGTGGCCCTCGATCTTCGCCGAGTTCCTCGGTTTCTCGGTGTGGCAGCTGTGGAGCATCGTCGTGGTGTCGATGCCGAAGGCCGGCTTCACCTACAGCACCGACCAGCTGTTCTGGCTGGTCGCGCTGCCGAGCCTGGTCGGTGCGACGCTGCGGCTGCCGTACACGTTCGCCGTACCGCGGTTCGGCGGGCGGAACTGGACCGTGTTCTCCGCACTCCTGCTGCTGGTCCCGACCATCGGGCTGGCGTACTTCATGACCCAGCCGGACACGCCGTTCTGGCTGATGGGCCTGGTCGCGGCGACCGCGGGTGTCGGCGGCGGCAACTTCGCCAGCAGCATGACCAACATCTCGTTCTTCTACCCGGAGAAGGAGAAGGGCTTCGCGCTCGGCGTGAACGCGGCCGGCGGCAACCTCGGCGTCGCCGTGGTGCAGCTGCTGGTTCCGGTCGTGATCGTCGCCGGCGCGGGCCTGTCGCTGAACCGGTCCGGCCTGATGTGGCTGCCGCTGATCGTCCTGGCCGCGTTCTGGGCCTGGAAGGCGATGGCCAACCTGTCGGTCGCGAACTCCTCGTTCCGGACCTCGATCGCCGCGGCGAAGCGGCCGCACACGTGGGTGATCTCGTTCCTCTACATCGGCACGTTCGGCTCGTTCATCGGCTTCGGCGCCGCGTTCCCGCTGCTGATCAAGACCACGTTCCCGGACATCACGCCGGCGCACTACGCGTTCCTCGGCGCGCTGGTCGGGTCGGTCTCCCGGCCGTTCGGCGGCAAGCTGGCCGACCGGGTCGGCGGCGCCTGGGTGACGGTCTGCTCGTTCGTGGTGATGGGCCTCGGGATCCTGTCCGCGGTGTTCTCCCTGAAGGCCGAAAGTTTCCCGGCGTTCCTGGGCAGTTTCCTGGTCCTGTTCGTGGCCAGCGGCATCGCGAACGGGTCGACGTACCGGATGATTCCGGCGGTTTTCCGGCTCACCACCCCGGGTGACCCGGGCCGGGCCCGGCGGGAGGCGGCGGCCTGCATCGGGATCGCCTCGGCGGTCGGTGCGTACGGCGGTTTCCTGGTCCCGCGCGGGTTCGCGATGTCGACCAGCCACTTCGGCTCGCTGATCCCGGCGCTGTACGTGTTCTGCGGCTTCTACGTGGTCTGCCTCGCGGTGACGTACCTCTGCTACCTGCGCAAGGGTGGCCCGCTCACCCAGGAGCGCGTGTGACCGCTACTCACTGTCCGTACTGCGCTCTGCAGTGCGCCACCACGCTGCACCCGGTCGCTCGGCCGGGTGGCGTGGAGGTGCGGCCGCGCGACTTCCCCACGAACCGAGGTGGGTTGTGTCGTAAGGGCTGGACGGCGCCCGAGGTTCTCACGGTGCCGGACCGGCTCACCATGCCGCTGGTCCGCAACGCCGCGGGTGAACTGGTGGAGACGAGCTGGGACGAAGCCCTGGACTTCGTCACCGAGCGGGTGCGGGCGTTGCAGGCCGCCCACGGACGGGACGCGATCGCCGTGTTCGGCGGCGGCGGACTGACGAACGAGAAGGCGTACGCGCTGGGCAAGTTCGCCCGGGTGGCGCTGAAGACCGCGAATGTGGACTACAACGGCCGGTTCTGCATGTCGTCCGCCGCGGCGGCGACGAACCGGGCGTTCGGCATCGACCGCGGACTGCCGTTCCCGCTGGCCGATCTGGGCGGGGCCGGGGCCGTCCTGCTGGTCGGCAGCAACATCGCGGAAACCATGCCGCCGGCCGTGGCACATCTGCAGGGCGCACGCGACTCGGGTGGACTTCTGGTCGTCGACCCGCGCCGCTCGGCCACCGCCGGACTGACCGAGGAAAACGCCGGCATTCACCTGCAGGCGACGCCGGGCACGGACCTCGCGCTGGTCCTCGCCCTGACCCACGTCGTACTGCAGGAAGGCCTCGCCGACACCGCTTTCCTGGGCGAACGCGTCGATGACCCCGACGCGCTGGTTCGTTCGACGGCGTCGTGGTGGCCGGAGCGGGCCGAGCGGGTCACTGGTGTGCCCGCCGCAACGATCCGGCAGGCCGCGCGGGTCCTGGCCGCGGCTGCTCCGGTGCATGGCGGCTCCGGGGCGTACATCCTGACGGGGCGTGGCGCCGAGCAGCACAGCAAGGGCACCGACACCGTGACGGCGTGTATCAACCTCGCGCTGGCTCTCGGGTTGCCCGGCCGGCTGGGCAGCGGGTACGGGTGCATCACCGGGCAGGGGAACGGTCAGGGCGGCCGCGAGCACGGGCAGAAGGCCGATCAGCTGCCGGGTTATCGGAGCATCGAGGACCCGGCGGCGCGTTCGTTCGTCGCGCAGATCTGGGGTGTGGACCCGGACGATTTGCCGCGGTCGGGGAAGAGCGCGGTCGAGCTGATCGACTCGCTCGGCACGGCGGACGGGCCGAAGGCGCTGTTCGTGCACGGGAGCAACTTGCTCGTGTCGGCGCCGAATCTCGCCTCGGTGCGGGATCGGCTGTCGTCCCTGGACCTGTTGGTGGTCGCGGATGTGGTGCCGTCCGAGACGGCGCTGTTGGCGGACGTGGTCTTTCCGGTCACGCAGTGGGCCGAGGAGGACGGGACGATGACCTCACTCGAGGGGCGTGTGCTGCGGCGGCGGGCCGCGGTGGCCGCGCCGGGGGAGGTGCGCAGCGACCTCGCGGTGTTCGCGGGGATCGCCGAACGGCTCGGCGTACCGGGTTTCCCGACCGATCCGGCCGAGGTGTTCGAGGAGTTGCGGCGGGCGAGTGCCGGCGGAAAAGCGGACTATTCCGGGATTTCCTGGGCGCGGCTGGACGCCGACGAGGCGTTGTTCTGGCCGGTGCCGCACGACGGGCATCCGGGGACACCGCGGCTGTTCGCCGACGGTTTCCCGACGCCGGACGGCCGGGCGCACGTCGTCCCGGTCGATCACCGGCCGGTGGCGGACGATCTGAACGCCGGGGCACCGCTCTATCTGGTGACGGGGCGGTTGTTGCAGCACTACCAGAGCGGTGCGCAGACGCGGCGGGTTCCGGAGCTGGCCGAGGCCGAGCCGGAGGTGTACGCCGAGATCCACCCGCGGGTCGCCGCGCAGCTGGGGATCGGCGACGGGCGCCCGGTGCGGTTGCGGACCGCCCGCGGGTCGATGGTGCTGCCGGCCCGGGTGACCGCCGACGTCCGGCCGGACACCGTTTTCGTGCCGTTCCACTTCGGTGGCGCCGAGGCGGTCAACGAGCTGACCAACGACGTCCTCGACCCGGTGTCGCGGATGCCCGAGTTCAAGGCGTGTGCCGTCGAAGTCACCGCCGCTGCCCTGCCAGCGACGGGAGTGCCGGCATGAGAGTAGTGATCATCGGCGGCGGAATGGCCGGCCGACGGCTGGCCGGGCTGCTGCCGGCGGACGACGTGACGGTGCTCGGCGACGAGCCGTCGTACAACCGCGGCCGGCTGACGGAACACGTCGCAGGTCGTGCAGAAGTTGCAGTTGGCAACGAGCCGGCGACGACCGCGGTCGCGGTGGACCGTGGCCGCCAGGTGGTGGCAGACGCCGCCGGACGTGAGTACGCGTACGACCGGCTGGTCTTCGCGACCGGCGCGGTCCCGGTCGTCCCCCGAGAGGTCGGCACGGCGCCCGGGATCCGGACGCTGCGCTCCGAGACCGATGCCCGGGCGATCGTCGCCGAGGCTGCGCAGGTACGGCGCGCGGTCGTGCTCGGCGGCGGCGTACTCGGGGTCGAGACCGCCTGCGCCCTGCGTGAACGCGGCGTCGCGGTCACGCTCGTCCACGACGGGGAAACCCTTCTGGACAAGACGGTCCGGGCCTCCGCGGGACGGCGGGTGACGCGCGCGGTCCGGCGACTCGGTGTCGAGGTGCTCCTCAACGCGGAGCTGGCCGGCACCGACCTGAAGGACGGCCGTTTCCGCCGCCTGAGGTTGCGGAACGGCTCCGAGGTGTACGGCGAACTGCTCGTCGTGGCGTGCGGTGTCCGGGCGCGGACCGAGCTGGCCGACGGCCTGACGGTCCGCGGCGGGATCGTCGTCGACAGCACGCTGACGAGCCCGGACGACCCGCGGGTGCACGCGATCGGCGACTGTGCCGAGATCGACGGCCGGGTCACCGGAACCGTGGCGTCGGCGTGGTCCCACGCGGAGGCCCTCGCGCACACGCTGCAGGACCCAGCCGCGTCCGAGCCGGGTCCGGCCGTCCCCGACTTCGACGTCGTCCGGCTCACCGCGGGCGGGCTCGACGTCCTGGTCCTCGGCGACAAGGACGAGGACGGCGAAGTGGTGCGGCTCGAGGACGACGCGCGGTACGTGCGGGCCGTCCTGCGTGACGGCGTGGTGCGCTCGGCCGTCGCGGTCGGTGCTCCGGACGTCGCCGCGGAGCTGGTGCTGCTGGCGGACCGCGGTACGCCGGTGGTCGCGGACGGGCTGCTCGGCACGCCGCCCGCCGTACAGACGAAGAAGGTGGCGACCGTCTGCAGATGCAACGGCGTCACCAGGGTCGCGATCGAGGCGGCCTGGCGTGGAGGTGCCGACAGTGTCGCCGGCATCGCCGCCACGACGCGGGCGACGACCGGGTGCGGCAGTTGCACCGGCGCCGTCGGCGAACTGCTCGACCGCTTCCGGCGCGGCGAGACCGAACCAGTCCCGAGCAGGAGGGCGACGATGGCAGAGCTGAACAAGGCCAAGCACGTGGTGGTGGTCGGTGGCGGGATGGTCGCCCACCGCCTGGTCGAGGCGCTGCGGCAGCGCGACACCGAGACCAGCTACCGGATCACGGTGTTCGGCGAGGAGCCGCGGCTGCCGTACGACCGCGTCGCGCTGACCAGCTACTTCTCCGGCCGCGACCCGCAGGACCTGTCGCTCGGCGACCCCGACCTGTGGGACGACCCGGCGGTCACCCTGCGCAAGGGCGTGCAGATCACGTCGATCGACACCACGGCCAAGACCGTCACCACAGCACGTGGCGAGCTGGTCGGGTACGACGAGCTGGTGCTGGCGACCGGCTCCGCGGCCTTCGTCCCGCCGGTGAAGAACAACGACGCGCAGGGCTGCTTCGTCTACCGGACCATCGACGACGTCGCCGCGCTGCGGGTGTATGTCGAGCGTCTGAAGAGCGAAGGCAAGCAGGTCAACGGTGTCGTCGTCGGTGGCGGTCTGCTCGGCCTGGAGGCGGCCGGAGCGCTGCGGGCGCTCGGCGCCGGGACGAAGGTCGTCGAGTTCGCGCCGCGGCTGATGCCGCTGCAGGTCGACGAGGGCGGTGGCGCTGCGCTCTCCCGGTTGATCGAAGGGCTCGATGTCGACGTCCTGACCGGGACGCAGTGCCAGCGGGTGAAGCTGACCTCGCAGGGCGCGGCGCGCGCGATGGGCGTTGCCGACGGCCCTGATCTGCCCGCGGACGTGGTCGTCTTCGCGGCCGGTGTCCGGCCGCGCGACGAACTCGGCCGCGAAGCCGGTCTGCAGATCGGCGAACGCGGCGGCGTCGTGGTCGACGAGGCCTGCCGTACCTCGGTGGAAGGCGTCTGGGCGATCGGCGAGGTCGCTTGTATCGAAGGGCGTGTGTGGGGTCTGATCGCCCCCGGCTACACGATGGCGGAGATCGTCGCCGACCGGCTGCTCGGCGGCGAGGCGACCTTCCCGGGCGCGGACACGTCGACGAAGCTGAAGCTGCTCGGTGTCGACGTCGCGAGCTTCGGCGACGCGTTCGGCGCCACCGAGGGGGCGCTGGACATCGTGTACGCCGACCCGGTGGCCGGCGTCTACAAGAAACTCGTGCTGTCCGACGACGCCCGGACCCTGCTCGGCGGCATCCTGGTCGGCGACGCGTCGGCGTACTCGGGACTGCGGCCGATGGTCGGTCGTGAGCTCGGTGCGGACCCGGCCGCGTTCCTGCTGCCGGAAGGCGCCGGCCCGGTGCAGCTCGAGCTGCCCGACGAGGCGCCGGTCTGTTCCTGCAACAACGTGTCGGCGGGGACGATCCGCTGCGCCGTCCGCGACGAGGGCTGCACCGACATCAAGTCCGTGTGCGGCAAGACCAAGGCGGGCACCAGCTGTGGCTCGTGCCTGCCGATCGTGAAGAACCTGCTGAACACCGAGCTGACCAAGGCCGGCGTCGAGGTCAGCAAGGCCCTGTGCGAGCACTTCGCGCTGTCCCGGGCCGAGTTGTTCGACGTCGTCCGGATCACCGAACTGCGGACGTTCAGCGAGATCGTCGAGCGGCACGGGACCGGCCGCGGCTGCGACATCTGCAAGCCCGTGGTCGGGTCGATCCTGGCGAGTCTCGACCCGGCCGGTCACGTGCTCGAAGGCGAGCGCGCGACGCTGCAGGACACCAACGACCACGTGATGGCCAACATGCAGAAGGACGGCACGTACTCGGTCGTGCCGCGGATCCCCGGCGGCGAGATCACGCCCGAGGGGCTGATCACGATCGGCGAGGTGGCGCGCGACTTCGGCCTGTACACGAAGATCACCGGCGGCCAGCGGGTCGACCTGTTCGGGGCGCGGATCGAGCAGCTGCCGGCGATCTGGAAGCGGCTGGTGGACGCGGGCTTCGAGTCCGGGCACGCCTACGGCAAGGCGCTGCGGACCGTGAAGTCGTGTGTCGGGTCGACCTGGTGCCGGTACGGCGTGCAGGACTCGGTCGGGATGGCGATCGCGCTGGAGCTGCGGTACCGCGGGTTGCGCTCGCCGCACAAGCTCAAGCTCGGCGTCTCGGGCTGTGCCCGCGAGTGCGCGGAGGCGCGCGGCAAGGACGTCGGCGTGATCGCGACCGAGAAGGGCTGGAACCTGTACGTCGGCGGCAACGGCGGGATGACGCCGCGGCACGCGGAACTGCTCGCCTCCGACCTGTCCGACGAGGAGCTGTTCCAGGCGATCGACCGGTTCCTCATGTACTACGTCCGCACCGGTGACCGCCTGCAGCGTACGTCGGTGTGGATGCGCGAGATCGGTCTGGATCAGGTGCGCGACGTCGTCCTCGACGACAGCCTCGGGATCGCGGCCGACCTGGACGCGGCCATGGCCAAGCACGTGGACGCGTACGTCGACGAGTGGCAGGCGACGCTGAACGATCCCGAGAAGCTGGCCCGGTTCGTGTCGTTCGTGAACGCGCCGGACCAGCCCGACGCCGACCTGCGGTACGTGGTCGAGCGCAACCAGCCGCGTCCGGCCACCACGGCCGAGCGCGGACAGCTGGAGCCGGTGCTGCTGGCCGGCCCCCGATTGGAGGTACGCCGATGAGTGTCACGGCCGTTGGTACGACGGTGGTCTGTGCTGTGGACGCCCTGCTTCCCGAGCGCGGGGTCGCCGCGTTGCTCGGCGACACGCAGATCGCGTTGTTCCGCACCCACGACGGCGAGGTGTTCGCCATCGGCAACCAGGACCCGTTCAGCGGGGCGAACGTGATGTCGCGGGGCATCGTCGGCAGCCGTGGCGACGTACCGACGGTGGCGTCGCCGATGTTCAAGCAGGTCTTCGATCTGCGCAGCGGCGTCTGCCTGGACGACCCGGAGGTGTCGCTGCCCGTGTATCCGGTGGAGATCGTCGGGGGACAGGTCGTGGTGGGTACCCAGTGAGCACCAGGCCCGGGCCGCTCAGCGGCTGCACGATCGCGATCACCGCGCACCGGCGCGCGGAGGACCTGATCGCGTCGTTCGAGCGGCGCGGCGCGAAGGTGCTGCACGCGCCGACGCTGCAGATCGTGCCGGTCGCCGACGACCACGCGCTGCTGGAGGCGACCCGGCGGGTGATCGCGAACCCGCCGGACGACGTCGTGGTGACCACGGCGGTCGGGTTCCGCGGCTGGATCGAGGCGGCCGACACCGCGGGTCTCGCCGCGGACCTGCTCGGCACGCTGGAGCAGTCGCGGATCCTCGCCCGCGGCCCGAAGGCGCGCGGCGCGATCCGCGCGGCCGGGCTCGTCGAGCACTGGTCGGCGCGGTCGGAGACGACGGCCGAGGTGGTCGACTGGCTGCGCGCGCAGGGCGTCGGCGGGCGGAAGATCGTCGTCCAGCTGCACGGTTTGTCGGATCCGGCGTTGCAGGACGCGTTGCGCTCGGCCGGCGCGTCGGTGCGCGGGCTGGAGGTGTACCGGTGGGGGCCGGCGCCCGATCCGGTGGTCGTGGAGCGGATGCTCTCGCAGGTCTGTGCGGGGACCGTGGACGCCGTTGTCCACACCTCCGCGCCGGGTGCGCAGGCGATGCTCGACGCAGCGGCGCTGACCGGGCAGTACGACGAAGTGGTGTCGTCGCTGCGGACCGGGCGGGTGCTGAACGCCTGCGTCGGTCCCGTGACCGCGGGGCCCTTCGGGGCGCTGGGACTGGACCCGCTGGTGCCGGACCGGTACCGGTTGGGCGCGCTGATCCGGATCGTCACCGACCGGCTCACCGACGACAACGCGCGGTCGATCGAGACGGCGTTCGGTCAGCTGGTGATCCGTGGCGGCGCGGCCGTGCTCGACGGCGTCGTACTGCCGCTGGGTCCCGGGCCGCGCGCTGTGCTGGCTGCGCTGGTCGCGGCCGGTGGGGACGTAGTGTCGCGTCCTGAGCTGCTCGCAGTACTCCCCGGGGCCGAGGACGTCCACGCGGTCGAGGTCACCGTCAACCGCCTGCGCACCGCCGTAGGCCGGCCCGAACTGGTCCGCACGGTGGTCCGCCGCGGCTACCGCCTGGCCGTGGAACCCGCCGGAGTCGCCTCATGACCGATCTCGTCGCAGTAGCCCACGGTACGGCGGACCCCCGCGGGATCCAGGTGGTGCACGACCTCGTCCGCGACATGGCCCGGCTGCGTCCCGACCTGCCCGTTTCGCTGGGCTTCGTCGACCTGCTGACGCCGGCGCTGCCGTCGCTCGTCCGCCGCGTCACGACGGACACGGACGACGCGGTCGTCGTACCGCTGCTGCTGAGCTCCGGGTACCACGTGTACGTCGACGTGGCGGCCGAGGCGCGGCGCTATCCCGGGCGGGTCCACGCGGCAGCCGCACTCGGGCCGGACCCGCTGCTCGTCGACATCCTCGCCGACCGGCTCGGCGACCTGTCGTGCGTCGACCACGTCGTACTCGCGGCCGCCGGCTCATCCGATCCCCGCGCGCTGGACGACTGTGAGACAACCGCCAGGCTCCTGTCAGAGCAAGTGGACCGCCCGGTGACAGTCGCTTACGTCTCCGGCGCCGGCGACCGCCTCCCGTCCGTCCTGTCCCGAACCCCCGGCCGCGTGGCCGTGGCGACGTACCTCCTCGCCCCAGGCTTCTTCCACAACCTCGTCCGCCGCCAGTCCGGCGGCCGCGCCGTCACCGCTCCGTTGGCCCCCGACCCCCGCCTAGCCACCCTCGCCCTCCGCCGCTACGAGGAGGTCCTCACGGCGCGGGTACCCGCGACGGACGGTGCATGCTGTGCGATGGTGGGGGTGTGAGCGGGAAGAGATGGGCTGAGCTGAGCCCCCGGCAACGGAAATTCCTTGTCGTCGCGGGGATCGTCGACAGTGTGCTGAAGGCGGTCGCGTTGACGGACCTCGCCCGCCGCCCTGCCGCCCAGGTCCGCGGCCCCAAGCCGCTGTGGGGCATCGTCCTCGGCATCTCCAACTCGCTGGGCGTCGCCCCACTCATCTACTGGGTCTTCGGCCGCAAGACCAGCTAGGGCGGGTCGGTGATAGCTTCGCGGCCTGTGGATGCAGAGTTGATCGCACGGGGATTCTGGGGCCCGAGGCAGGAGTCACCGGATCGGATCGCCGACAGACTGCTGGCATTCCTCGCGGCACTGGATGACATGGCCGGGGAAACGCTGCCTTGGTCGTCGGCCGATCTCGCCGGCGCCTTGCTTTCCGATCCGGTGAACGCCCGGCGGGTGATCTCCGATGCCTTCCGCGCGAACACCGACGCGCCGCATCTCGGGATCAGTCAGCACTACGACGCCGACAGCGAGAGATTCAGCAGGATCTCGCTCGGGATGACCGTGGGGGGATACTCCGATTCCGCGAGGGTGCACAACGCGGTCGTGCTGAAGTGGCGTGGGGCCGAGGCGCTCGCGGGCCCGATACTGCGCCAGGTCGTCGCGGCGTGGGATCCGGACTGGGCCGCCGTGACGTCGAGATCGCTCCTCCGCGCTCTGGCCGATGTGCAGCCGGCGGGTTCGCCCGGCCCGAAGGCCGGACACCTCACCTACCTCTCCGAGGGGCGCGCGCAGGTCTTGCCGGACGGGTTGGACAAGCACCTGGTGAGACTCGAGAACCTCGGTGTCGTCATCGGTTCGGATCGGAGCGACGGTTTCCTGTCCGACGGTGAGGCCGGCGAGCTCGCAAGGATCCTTCGGTCCAGTGCGGCCTTTTCGGCGGTGCCGACTTCGCGCAGCAAGTTCTGAGGGTTACGAACGCCGATCCCGCAGCGCTCCGAGATCGGCGTGGCAGCGGGCTTCTACCTCGGCGAGGTCCTGGAGGGTTTCCTCGATGTCGCGGCGGCGTTGTTCGAGTTCGGTGCGGCGGTGCGCGATCTGGTCGAGGAGGTAGACCAGCTGGCCTTCCTCGCCGGGCTCGGCGTCGTACATGTCGACGATCCTGGCGATCTCGTCGAGGGAGAAGCCGAGCCGTTTGCCGCGCAGGATGAGGGCCAGCCGGACGCGGTCGCGGGGGTGGTAGACGCGGGCGGTGCCGCGGCGTTCGGGTGTGAGCAGGCCGCGGTCCTCGTAGAACCGGATCGTGCGGAGCGTCACGTCGTACTCGGCGGCCAGTTCGGCGATCGACCAGGTCTGAGCGGGCACCTGGCTATTGTGCATGCTGCCTAGCGTGCTTTACGTTTACGTAAGCGTCAAGCACGAAGGAGTGCCGCATGTTCGAGTTGTCCGCGGAGCATCAGGAGTTCCGCCGTAGCGTTCGCGACTTCGCGGAGGCGGAGATCGCACCGCACGCCGCCGAGTGGGACCGCAAGCACTACTTCCCGGTGGAGGTCGTGCAGAAGATGGGGCGGCTCGGGCTGTTCGGGCTGACCGCGCCGGAGGAGTACGGCGGCGCCGGCGGCGACTTCACCAGCCTGTGCGTGGCGATCGAGGAGATCTCCCGGGTCGACCAGTCGATGGGGATCACCCTGGAGGCGGCGGTCGGGCTCGGGATCAACCCGATCCTGACCTTCGGCACCGACGAGCAGAAGGCGACCTGGCTGCCAGACCTGGTCGCGGGCACCAAGCTGGCCGGCTTCGGGCTCACCGAGCCGGAGTCCGGGTCCGACGCCGGCGCCACCAAGACCCGCGCCGTGGTCGAGAACGGCGAGTGGGTGATCGACGGTTCGAAGCAGTTCATCACGAACTCCGGCTCCTCGATCACGTCGGTCGTCACGGTCACGGCCCGCACCGGTGAGCGCGCGGACGGCAAGCCCGAGATCTCCACGATCATCGTCCCGAGCGGTACGCCGGGCTTCACCGCGGAGGCGGCGTACGACAAGCTCGGTTGGCATGCGTCCGACACGCACCCGCTGTCGTTCGTGAACTGCCGCGTCCCCGAGGCCAACCTGCTCGGCGAGCGCGGCAAGGGGTTCGGGCAGTTCCTCGCGACGCTCGACGACGGGCGGGTCGCGATCGCGGCCGTCGCGCTCGGCTGCATCCGGGCGTGCTTGGAGATGTCCGTGCAGTACGCCGGTGAGCGGCAGACCTTCGGCGTACCGATCGGCCGGAAGCAGGGTGTCGCGTTCCAGATCGCGGACCTGAAGGTGATGGCGGACGCGGCCGAGCTGCTCGTCTACCGGGCGGCCGCGCTGAAGGACGCCGGGGCGTCGATGGCCGAGTTCAAGCAGGCCGCGTCGGTGGCCAAGCTGTACGCGACCGAGTCCGCGGTGACCGCGACCCGGATCGCGACGCAGGTGTTCGGCGGCTACGGCTTCATGGAGGAGTACCCGGTCACCCGCTTCTACCGCGACGCCAAGATCCTCGAGATCGGCGAGGGGACGTCGGAAGTGCAGCGGATGCTCATCGCCCGGAGTCTCGGGCTTCCGGTGGAATGATGCCTGAGATGATTTCCGCATGACCCACGATCACTGGACCGAGGTCAAGGTCGCCCGCGAGGCCACGCTCTCCCCGCCGGAGAAGGCCGCGGCCAAGCTGAAGTCCCAGAACAAGCTCTACGTCCGCGACCGGATCGCGCTGCTCGTCGACGAGGGCAGCTTCGTCGAGGACGCGCAGCTGGCGAACGCGCTGAACCCGGGCCTGCCCGCCGACGGCGTCGTCACCGGCCGCGCGCTCATCGACGGCCGCCCGGCGCTGCTCGTCGCCAACGACCCGACCGTGAAGGCCGGCTCCTGGGGCGCGCGGACGGTCGAGAAGATCGTCCGGGTGACCGAGGTCGCGCTCCGCGACGAGCTGCCGATCTTCTGGCTGATCGACTCCGCCGGCGCCCGGATCACCGACCAGGTCGAGCTGTTCCCGGGCCGCCGCGGCGCCGGCCGGATCTTCCACAACCAGGTCGCGCTGTCCGGCAAGGTCCCGCAGATCTGCTGCCTGTTCGGCCCGTCGGCGGCCGGCGGCGCGTACATCCCGGCGTTCTGCGACATCGTGATCATGGTCGACGGCAACGCCTCGATGTACCTCGGCTCGCCCCGGATGGCCGAGATGGTCGTCGGCGAGAAGGTCACGCTGGAGGAGATGGGCGGCGCCCGGATGCACACCAGCGTCTCCGGCTGCGGCGACCTGCTGGCGAGCGACGACACCGAGGCGATCGAGCTCGCCAAGCAGTACTTCTCGTACCTTCCCGGCTCGTGGCGCTCGCGGCCCCCGTCGTACGACGCCTCGGACGCCGGCCGGGACTTCACCCGGGACCTGGTTCCGGCCGAGGAGAGCGTCGGGTTCGACATCCACGACGTGATCGACGCGGTCGTGGACGCGGACACGTTCTTCGAGATCAAGCCGGCCTACGCCGCGGAGCTCGTCACCGGGTTCGGGCTGCTCGCCGGTCAGGTGGTCGGGATCGTCGCGAACCAGCCCGCGGTGAAGGGCGGCGTCCTGTTCGTCGACTCCGCCGACAAGGCGGCCCGGTTCATCTGGCTGTGCGACGCGTTCAACGTGCCGCTGGTGTACCTGTGCGACGTCCCGGGTTTCATGATCGGCAGCGAGGTGGAGCGGGCCGGGATCATCCGGCACGGCGCGAAGATGATCACCGCGGTCTCCGAGGCGACCGTGCCGACGGTGTCGGTGATCGTCCGGAAGGCGTACGGCGCGGGGCTCTACGCGATGTGCGGCCCGGGGTTCTCGCCGGACGCGTGCGTGGCGTTGCCGACGGCGAAGATCGCGGTGATGGGGCCGGAGGCGGCGATCAACGCCGTGTACTACAACAAGATCCAGGAGATCGCCGACGAGGGCGAGCGGGTCGAGTACGTGTCCAAGCTGCGCGAGGAGTACGAGACCGACATCGACATCCTCCGGCTGGCCGCCGACCTGGTCATCGACGCGATCATCGAGCCGGAGAACCTCCGCGCCGACCTGATCGCCCGCCTCGCCGCGGCCCAGTCCAAGGACCGGACGTTCTCCCACCGCCGGCACGGCGTCCCGCCGGTGTAGATAGGCTCAACCCGTGAATGCAAACGATTTCGCGCACAGGATCAGGTCGCGGGAGAAGCTGGTCGGCTACTGGGTCACGCTGGACGTGCCGCCGGCGGCCGAGCGGATCGCCCGGCTGGGGTACGACTACGTCGTGCTCGACGGGCAGCACGGCCTGATCGGGTACCAGGGGCTGATGACCGGGTTGCTCGCGATCGACGCCGGGTCCGCGATCGGGCCGCGGCCGACCGTCGGCATGGTGCGGGTCGAGGCGAACGACCCGACGCCGATCGGGCGGGCGCTGGACGCCGGTGCGACCGGTGTGATCGTGCCGCTCGTCGACAGTGCGGACGACGTGGCACGGGCGGTCCGTGCGGCGAAGTACCCGCCGACGGGGGCCCGCTCGTTCGGTCCGATGCGGGCCGCGCTGCGGATCGGGCCGGTGCCCGCGGACAGCAACGACGCCACCGTCGTCCTCGCGATGATCGAGACGCCGCTCGGCCTGCGCAACGTCGCCGAGATCTGCGCGACGCCCGGCCTGGACGGCGTGTACGTCGGCCCGTCGGACCTGAGCCTCGCGCTCGGGGCCCGGTTCCCCGGTGACCCCGAGGTCGAGGGGCCGTTCGAGGAGGCGGTCGAGCTGATCGCACGCACCGCGCGGGAGGCCGGGATCGCGGCCGGGATCCACACGTTCGACGGTGACTCGGCGAAGAAGCGCCTGGACCAGGGCTACACCTACGCCACCGTCGCCTCCGACCTCAGCCACCTCGAGGCGATCGCCGCGGCCCACCTGGACACGGCCCGCTCGTAGGAACACCTCCCGGCCCTCTCGGGTTAAGTTCTTCAGAGAACACCGAGGAGGCCGGGATGAAGGCACCCGAGCGCGGCGCGTTGCCGCTGGGGCTGGCGGCGACACTGGGTCGCGCCTACGGGCGGCTCACCGAGACGGTGCAGGGGCTCAGCGACGCGGACTTCGAGCGCGAGACCCGCTGCGCCGGCATGCCCGTCGGTCCGCTGCTGGTCCATCTCCTGTACGACGCCGAGCGCGCGCTGATCGCGTTCGCCAGTCCGGCCGTCGCCGAGCCGGACCGCGACTTCGTGACGTACTGGCACGACTTCCCGCCGCAGCCCGACGGCGACACCAGCTTCGTGCAGGGCGTCGCGGCGTCGTACCGCAAGCCCGCCCAGCTCGTGCAGCACTGGCGTGAGGTGTCCGAGGCGGCGGTCCGCGCGGCCGCGGCCGGCCTGGCGACCAAGGGCCGGCGGATCGAGACCCAGGGGCACGTCCTGCGGGCGGTCGACCTGGTCGCCACTCTGGTGCTCGAGGCAACCGTCCACCACCTCGACCTGACCGTCGGCCTGCCGGACGCGCCGGAGCCCGATCCCGAGGCGCTGCAGATCACCGCGCGGACGCTGGACGGGCTGTTCGGCCCGGAGGCGTGGGACGTGATCGAGTGGGACACCACGACGTACATCCTGAAAGCCACCGGCCGGGTGCCGCTCGACGAGGCCGACCGCGACATGCTCGGCCCGCACGCCGCCCGCCTTCCGTTGCTCGGTTAGAGCACGCCGGCGAACGGGTCGTCGAGCTTCGTCCAGTCGAGGTCGGCCAGCTCGGACTCGGTGAGGAGGCAGGCGTCGAGGATCGCCTGCAGCCGGGCCGGGTCCAGACCCATGCCGGTCGCGACGACGGTGCATTCGGCCAGGTGCTCGGTCTCGGACCATTCGCCGAGCGTCCCGAGCGACGCGCTGTAGCCGGCCGACTCCCACCGCACGCGCTGCGTCGGCCGGTTCGCCAGCCAGACCACGCCACGGCTGCGGACCACTCCGTCGACGATGTCCTCGAGCGCGTCGTTCAGCCGGGCCGGGTGCAGCGGTCGCGTCGACCGCCACAGGACCGTCGTGACGCCGTCGCCGCTCGGCTGCACCCGGTCCGACGGCGTGAGCTCGCCGGCCCAGGCCTCGGCCGCGTCGAAGTCGAACCGCCCGGTCCGCGCGACCGGGCCGCGAGGTACGCCGGCGCCGTCGGCCGCGACGACCGACGTGCGCGGATTCAGGTGCAGCAGCAGGTGTTCCAGCCGGGCGGTCGCCGTACTGCGATGCGCGTTCGCCAGCACGCAGACATCGGCGTACTCGATCTGGCGCGCGGTCAGCTCGGCGACGTTGCGCCGATCCGGCAGGCCGAGGGCCAGGCCGCGCTCGGCGAGCAGTTCGTCGCCGGACAGTTGCTCGACCAGCAGGACCGCGTCGGTGACGCAGGTGACCGTGTCGACGACGATCTCCGGCAGGGCGGACACCAGCGTGCTGACGAGCGGCCGCGCTTCCATCGCCGGTGGCGCCGCGAGCACGATGTGATCCCAGTGCTCGCGGGCCGTGAGCGCCTCCAGCAACGGCACGAGCGACTCGATCAGCTGGCACGCGCCGCAGTCGTCCCCGACCGTGAATTCGCCCGCGTCGATCGGCCCCGACGCGTCCCGCACCTGCCAGGACAGCACGCCCCGGTCGGGCAGGTCGTCCTGACCGATCGCCACGACGACTGTGGTGGCGTCGGTCATCGCCTCCAGGACAGGCTCCCGCAACGTCGTGGAGAGCCCCACCAACAAGGACAACGGGGTTTTCGCTCGGGCGGTCATCCACCCAGTATATGAAAACGGTTTTCATCAGTCCAGACCTCGGCCCGACGATCGGGCCGGCGGCGAAAAGGACGGGTGAAGCGCCCGATCGTCTGATAGTCAAGGGACATGGCGATCGAGATCGGGCGGTTCACCGGCGAATGGGACGAGCTCCTGGAGCTCCTGGACATGGCGTTCTCGGCGCCGTGGACCGACGAGCAGTACGAGTCGGAGCGGCGCGTGTGGGAGCGGGAGCGCAGCGTCGTCGCGAGCGAGGACGGACAGCTCGTCGGGCACACCGGCACGTTCTCGCACCTGATGACGGTGCCCGGCGGACAGTTGCCCGTCGCGGGCGTGACGATGGTCGGCGTGCGGGCGACGCACCGGCGGCGCGGCATCCTGCGCGACCTGATGCGCAGGCAGCTGACCGACGTCCACGAGGCCGGCCGCGAGCCGCTGGCGGCGCTGACCGCGAGCGAGCCGGTGATCTACCCGCGGTTCGGGTACGGGCTGGCATCCGATCACCAGGAGATCGTCGTCCCCAAGGCATCGCGTGGGCTGCGCCCGGTGGCCGGCATCGACGACGTCCGGATCCGGCACGTCGACGTCCGCCAGAATCTCGCCCGCTGCGCCGACCTGCGGAACAAGCTCGCCCTGGAGCGGCCCGGCCTGTTCGTGCACGACGAGCGCTGGCAGGAGTACGCGATCAGCAACACCGTCACGCTCAACACCGGCAACGCGTCCAAGCGCCGCTGTGTCGTCGCCGAGCGGGACGGTGAGCTGACCGGTTTCGCGTACTACCGCACGAAGCGGGCCGAGAAGGGGTACGTCGAGGTCCAGCGGGTGCATGCCGTCGACATCGCGTCCCACGCGGCGCTGTGGCGGTACCTGCTCGAGCCGGATCTGCTCAGCGAGACGCGCTGCGAGATAGTCGCGTCGGACGACCCGCTGTTCGACCTGCTGCTCGATCCGCGGGCGCCGGGGCCGATCACCCGGGACGGTCTGTGGGTCCGGACGGTCGACGTCGGGCGCGCGCTCGCGGGCCGGACGTACGCGCGCGACATCGACGTCGTCGTCGAGGTGGTCGACGACTTCCTTCCGTGGAACGCCGGTCGCTGGCATCTGAGCGGCGGACCCGGCGGCGCTTCGTGCGAGTCGGTCACGCGCGACGCCGACCTGACCCTGGACGTCCGCGACCTGGGCGCGGTGTACCTCGGTCGCCCGTCGCTGGAGCGGCTCGGACGCGCGGGTCTGGTCGCCGAGCACACCGCCGGCGCCCTGGCCGCAACCTCGGAAGCGTTTTCCACATCTCGGCTTCCCTTCCTCGACACAGGCTTCTGACGGGGTAGCCTGCCCAGATGCAGACGCAGCGACGGGGTGCGCTCGCGGCGGTCGCCGCACTGCTCGTGGGGGTGGTGGTGGCCGGCTTCGTCGTGCTCGCCTCCGCGAGCGGACCGGTGCGCCCGGTCAGCGACAGCACGCTGAGCTCGAGCCCGCGGCCGCTGCCGACCCAGTCAGTCAACGCGACCCCGCCGCAGCAGTCGCAGCCCACGCCGGCGCTCACGATTCCGCCGGGCAGGACGCCCGGCTGGGTGCTGTCGCTGTGGCAGGCCGTGGTCTACCTGGTGATCGCCGCCGTGGTGGCGTTCGTGATCGTGGTCATCGTCCGGATCGTGCGCCGGGTCCGGCTGCCGCATCTGGAGGCGGAAGAGCCCGACTGGGAGCGGATGAAGACCGAGCGGCTGGCCGAGGCGGTCGACACCGGGCTCGCGCGCATCGACAGCGGGACGGCGACGGACTCGGTCATCGCGTGCTGGGTCGCGCTGGAGCAGGCGGCCGCGTCGGCCGGCGTACCGCGGGATCCGTCCGAGACACCGGCCGAGTTCACCGTACAAGTGCTCGGCGTCGGCGGGATCTCCGAGCAGCAGCTGGTCCGGCTCGGCGAGTTGTATCGCGAGGCGCGGTACTCCACGCACGGCTCGAGCGAAGACGCACGGTGGGAGGCCCGCGCGGCACTGCTGCGACTGCGCGAGGAGCTCACCGCAGGTGAGGCTGCCCGATGACGTCGTACAGCTGGACTCCCTTGGAGGAGAAGGGACCGCCGCCGGAGGTCAAGCGGAAGCGGCGGCTGTGGCCGAGCAAGCTCCTGGTGCAGCACCTCGGGCTGGCGGTGCTGGCGAGTCTGCTGTTCGTGGCGATCTTCAGCGCCGCCGGGATGGCGCCGCGGCCGTTGTGGTTCGTGGCGACGGCGGTCGCGGTCGGTGTGGCCTCACTGGCGATCAGGCTGGTGGTGCCGCAGATCCTGGAGACGGGCTGGCCCGGTCGGCACGACGACAAGCTGGCCGTGCTGCGCGCCCGGAACAACGACAACCGTACGCAATTCGTCGCCACCTGGCTGCAGGAGTCGGGCCGTGAGCGGCGCGCGGGTGAAGGGTCGAGGACGTTCCTGCGCCGGATCCAGCCGCTGCTGTTCGAGCTGGCCACCGATCGGCTGGTGCACCGGCACGGCGTGGACCCCGGGCGCGAGCCGGAGCGCGCCCGGGCGATCACCGGCGACCGGCTCTGGCTGCTGATGACCGACGACGACAAGCGCACCGCGTCCCTCGACGAGATCGAGTACGCGATCCAGACCATCGAGAACCTGTGAGGGATAGCAGTGACTGACGCGGAGTTGACGCTCGGTGAGGTGTCCGCACTGAGCCGGCAGGTGCTGGAGCGGGTCAGCCAGGCCGTGGTCGGGAAGGCCGAGGCGCTGGAGTTGGTGCTGGCGGGCATCCTGGCCGGCGGGCACGTGCTGCTCGAGGACTACCCGGGCCTGGCGAAGACGCTGGCCGCGCGGTCGTTCGCGCAGGCGCTCGGGCTGGAGTTCCGGCGCGTGCAGTTCACGCCGGACCTGCTGCCGTCGGACGTGACCGGCGCGTTCGTGTACGACCAGAAGGAGTCCGAGTTCGTCTTCCGCCCGGGCCCGATCTTCACCGGCCTGCTGCTCGCCGACGAGATCAACCGGACACCGCCGAAGACGCAGGCCGCGCTGCTGGAGTCGATGCAGGAGCACCAGGTCACGGTCGAGGGACAGACGTTCCCGCTGCCCACCCCGTTCCACGTGCTCGCGACTGCGAACCCGGTGGAGTACGAGGGCACCTACCCGTTGCCGGAGGCGCAGCTCGACCGGTTCATGCTGCGGATCGGCTTCGGGTACCCGAGCCCCGCGGAGGAGTGGGAGGTGCTGCGCCGGCGGATGAGCCGCCGTCGCGAGGACCAGTCGGTCGAAGCGGTCACGGATGCCGCGGGCCTGCTCGCGGCGCAACGTGCGGTCGAGACGGTGACGGTCGACGACACTGTCGGTCAGTACTGCGTCGACCTCGCCACCGCCACCCGCCGGGACTCGCAGGTGCTGGTCGGCGCGTCGCCGCGTGGCTCGCTGGCGTTGCTGCTGACGGCGCGGGCGTACGCCGTGATCCAGGGCCGCGACTACGTCGTACCGGAGGACGTGAAGGCGGTCGCGGTGGCCGCGCTCGCGCACCGGATCACCGTGCGGCCCGAGCTGTGGCTGCACGAGGTCACCGGCGCCACGGTCGTCCGCGCGGTCCTCGGCTCGGTCGCGGCACCGCCCACCGTGTCGGACCCGGCCGCCGCCCGCGCATGAGTTGGCGGCCGACGCACGCGCAGATCCGGGCGATCTGCGTCGCCGCGGTGCTGCTCGGCGCCGCCGTCCTGCTCCGGCGACCGGATGCGGCCGTGTTCGGGTTGCCGCTCGCGTTTCTCGCCGCGTGGGGACGGTTCTTCCGCCCTCGGGAACGTCCCGAGGTGCACACCGAGCTGGACGCGGATGTGTTGTTCGAAGGGCAGGGGACGACGTACCGGCTGGTGGTTACTGCATCTGGTTCAGGAGCTGTTGATCCGGACATCGACCTGATCGTGGCGGCGTTGCCGCGGGCCGCGTGGTTCCAGTACGACCCGCCGCAGGCCGCGATCGCCGAGCCGGTCTCGCACGGTGAAGTGCGGCTCGAGGTCGGCGTCCGGTCCAAGCGGTGGGGCCTGCGCTCGTTGGAGCGGCCAACGGTCGCCGCGACGTCGGCCGTCGGGGCGTACCGGGTCCAGGTGACGTCGGCGGAGGCGCTGGCGGTGACGACGCTGCCGTTGCGCGAGGGATTCGCGGCGGTGGACGCCGTACCGCGGCCGGCCGGGCTGGTCGGGTTGCACCGGTCGCGGCGGCCGGGAGAGGGGACGGAGCTGGCCGGCGTCCGGCCGTTCCGGACCGGCGACCGGTTGCGGCGGATCAACTGGGCGGTGTCGGCGCGGACCCAGGAGCTGCACGTCACGTCGACCTGGTCGGACCGCGACACCGAGGTGGTGATCCTGGTCGACACCGGCGGCGAGATCGGGATCAGCGAAGGGATAGACGGGCGGTCCTCGAGTCTCGACACCGCCGTCCGGGCGGCCGCCGCGATCGCCGAGCACTACCTGCGCAACGGCGACCGGGTGCGGCTGATCGACACCGGCAGCCTGTTCCGCGGCGTGCGGTCGGGGAGTGGCCGCGGTCATCTGCGGCGGATCCTGGACACGCTCGTGCACGCGGACCAGCGCGGCCGGCAGCAGGACGAGCAGCAGTTGGCGCGGCGCAACCGGATCCGGTCGGACAGCCTGGTGCTCGTACTGAGCCCGTTGCTGCGGCCGACGATCCTGGGGTACGTCGTCACGCTCGTCCACTCCGGCTGCACGGTGATCGCCGTCGACACGCTGCCGCCGGACGTCGCGTCGATCATGGACCTCGACGCGCACGACGCCCGTACCTGGCCGCTCGCCTGGCGCCTGCGGCTGCTCGAACGCCGCCGCGACCTCGACCGCCTCAGCGACCTCGGCGTACCGACCGTCCGCTGGCAGGGCGCCGGCACCCTGGACGAGGTGCTGCGCGACGCGTCCCGCCTGTCCGCCGCACCGAGGATCCGCTCATGACCGTACTGATGCCACGCCTCCGGCGCGGCGGGTCATGGGGCTGTAACTCCCGTCCTTCCCTCGTCGCTCCGGTCGCTTCGCTCCCTACGCTCCTCAGTCCAGGACGGGAGGCCCCATGACCGCGGACGAACGGATCACGCTGTGGCTCGCGCAACTGCGGGCGTCCGGGCGGGGCGTGCTGATCGCCCGGCTGGTGATCGCGGTGGCGGGCGTCGTCGCGCTCGTCGTGCCCGCGGTCCAGCCGTGGGACCAGGCGGATCTGGTGCCGATCGCCGGCGCGGCGATGCTGGTGGGCACGGTGGTCCTGCCCGACTCGCTGGCCGGGGTGATCTTCCTGCTCGTGGTGATGCTCGGCTGGCTGATGCGCGGACCCGCCGCGCCGAGCTGGGGCCTCGTCGTCACGGCTGTGGCGCTCGTCCTCGTCCATCTGGCGGCAGCGTTCGCCGGGCAGCTGCCGTCGTACGCCCGCGTCCACCGGGCCGCCCTGCGCCGCTGGTGGTTGCCTGGGGCAATCGCCGTGCTGCTGGCGCCGCTCGTGGCCGGAGCGGCAGCCCTGATCCGGGGCGCCGACGTGGCCGGCTCGCTCCTGGTGACGGTCGCCGCCATCATCCTGACCGCCGCCACCATCTGGTTCACCGCCGGCCAGGAACTGGGCCGCGACTAGGCCCTGTCTGGTAATCCATCGCCTACTGCGGGGCACTCGGCACGGCACCTCGCCGCACTGGCGCAAAGACCACGATGGATCCGCATCGAGGCCTTCGCTCCAGCACGCCGAGGCGCCGCACCGAGCACCTCCTCGCGACGGCGCTGGATTACCAGGCAGGACCTAGGGAGCGCCCTGGCCGAACGTGCTGGTGATCTCCTCGGCCCAGGGCATCGAGATGGCGTCGGGGCCGAGGACCTGCATCGCCGACATGACGGTGATCAGCATGCCCACGGACAGGAACTCCCGCGCCTCCTGCGGTGACGCGCCGGTGAGGTCGCGGACCAGGGTGTAGATGCTGCCGAAGCGCTCGCGGACGCAGTCGCCGATGGCCGGGTCGCCGCTGGCCGAGAAGCCGTGCAGCAGGACCAGCAGGAGCTCGGGCTCCGACAGCAACTGCTCGTAGTTGCGGCCCAGCGCGCTCAGCTCCGGTGTGTCGGCCGCGGCCTCGCGGAAGATCTCCTCGATCCGCCCGCAGACGCTGCGGAGAGCGGCCAGGAACAGCTGCTGCTTGGTCCCGAACAGCCGGATCACGTACGGCTGGGAGACCCCGGCCAGGCGGGCGATCTCGTCGGTCTTGGTGCCCTCGTACCCGGACGCTGCGAACGCCTGCACCGCGGCCCGCAGCACCTCGTCGCCGCGCTCCTTGGCGGTCAGCCGGACCCTAGTCGTCATCCGTGCTCCTTCCACTCCCTTGACATGTTATCAGTGGATGCATACTCTCGTCATCAAGCTTGTTATCAGTCAATTACAACTAGGAGTACGAGATGACCTCGACCGCTCTCGACGAGAGGGAAGTGGTGGCGGTTCCGCGGCGCCGTGGGCTCGGTGTGGTGCTCGCCGCGGTGGGGATCCCGACCTTCATGGTCACGCTGGACAACTTGGTGGTGACGAACGCGCTGCCGGTGATCAAGTCCGAGCTGGGCGCGTCGCTGTCGGACCTGCAGTGGTTCGTGAACGCCTACACGCTCGCGTTCGCCGCGCTGCTGCTGACCGCGGCCGCGATCGGCGACCGGCTCGGCCGGCGGCGGGTGTTCCTGGCCGGGATCGCGCTGTTCACGCTCGCCTCGGCCGCCTGCGCGCTGGCCACCGAGCCGTGGATGCTGATCGGGGCCCGCGCGATCCAGGGCATCGGCGCGGCGGCCGTGATGCCGCTGTCGCTGACGTTGCTCGCGGGCGCCGTACCGGAGAAGCTGCGCAGCGCCGCGATCGGCATCTGGGGCGGCATCTCCGGCCTCGGGATCGCCGTCGGTCCGGTGGTCGGCGGAGCCGTCGTGGACGGGATCAACTGGCAGTGGATCTTCTGGCTGAATGTCCCGATCGGCGCGATCGCCGTGGTGCTCGCGGCACGGGTTCTGAGCGAATCGCGTGGCACGGCGCAGCGGCTCGACCTGCTCGGGTTGGTGCTCGCGAGCTCCGGCGTACTGTCCGTGGTCTGGGGTGTCGTGCACGGGGCCGACGACGGCTGGACGTCCGCGGGCGTGCTGGGCTCGTTGATCGCGGGCGGCGTACTGCTGGCCGCGTTCCTCGGCTGGGAGCGGCGTACGCCGGCGCCGATGCTGCCGCTGCGGTTGTTCTCGGTCCGCTCGTTCAGCGTGGTGAATGTGGTGGCGTTCACGTTCGCGGTCGGGGTGTTCGGCGCGGTGTTCCTGCTGGCGCAGTTCTTCCAGGTGGTGCAGGGATACACGCCGTTCCAGTCCGGTGTCCGTACGTTGCCGTGGACCGCGGCTCCGCTCGTCGTCGCGCCGATCGCAGGGTTGATCGTCGACCGGGTCGGCCCGCGCACGCTGATCGTTGCCGGGCAGGCGTTGCTGGCCGTCGCGCTCGGGTGGATCGCGCTGATCACCACGGCGACCACGCAGTACGGCGACCTCGTCGTACCGTTCATCCTCGCCGGTATCGGTATGGGCCTGACCTTCGCACCGTCCGCGAGCGTCGTGATGGCGAGCGCGTCGGACGCCGACCGCGGGGTCGCGTCCGGCACGAACAACACGATCCGCGAGGTAGGCGTCGCGATGGGCGTCGCCATCCTGGCGTCGGTCTTCGCGTCCTCCGGCTCATATGAGTCCCCAGTTCAGTACGCCGCCGGCCTGGTCCCGGCCGTCTGGACCGGAGCAGCAGTCGTCGCCGCCGGCACCCTCGTCGCGCTCCTGCTGCCGGGGCGTGAACGCTCTAGAGTGTGAGCGTGCTGGACGCTGAGGACGTACGACGGATCGCGCTTTCTTTCCCGGAGACGGTCGAGAAGGAGCGCTGGGGGCATCCGACGTTCGACGTGGCGGGGAGGATGTTCGTCACGGTGCCGGACGACCGCACGTCGTTCGCGGTCCGGTGCCCGCGGCTGGAGCGCGACGAACTGATCGCCGCCGAGCCCCACAAGTTCTGGGTACCGAAACACGAGGCGGGCTCGAACTGGGTCCGAGCCCGCCTCGAAGCCCTCGAAGACCCCGAAGAACTCCACGACATCCTCGCCGACTCCTGGCGCCAGGTAGCCCCACCAGACCTCGTCAACTGACGTTGACCGCACTTCGGGGATGCGGCCGGTCGTAGGCGGGTGAACGTCGGCCTGGCTTCCGGTTGTTCCAAGAGAAGAGCCGGGGCCTAAGACCATGGTTTCGAGGACTTGAGGAAACCTTCGCATGGCGTCACCCAGCGGTCTCCGCCGAACGTCGAACGCGATGAGCAACTGTTCATCGTCGGTCAGCGGCGTGAGAACCCGCGTGGTGTCTTGCCGAGCCAGCTGGCTCAGCTCAGGGAGTCGCCGCATCCACTGCGTACGGATGGCAGCGCGACGAGAGCCGGCAAGCTGACCCAGCCAGGCACCCAACTAACTCTAATTTCTTTCTGTTCTTTCTTTGCTTTTCTTTTCTTGGATTTCTGTGCTTCTCAATCTCTGCTTCCTCAGCTGACGTTGGCTGGGGAGGCTGAGAAGGTGTTGCAGGTGGCTGGGTTGGCTGTGTTGAAGGATTTGCCCATGAAGCGTGCTTGGCTGGCTACGCTGCCGTGGTCGCCTTCTTCGGGCTTGTCGCCGGCGGTGACGACGTACTTCTTCCAGACGTACAGCAGGTTTCCGTTGATCGGGTAGCTGCGCTTGTTCGCGGCCAGGAAGACGCCGGCGAAACAGTTCGCCTGCAGCTCCATCCGGCGCGTCATCCGCGTCCGGCCCTCGTAGTCCGGCTGCTCGTAGCGCAGGTTGCTGGACGCCTGCAGGATCCCGGTCATGAACTGCACGCTGTGCCCGTACTCGTGCGCGATCGACCGGCTGTACCACATCCGCGCGTACGCCTGACCGATCGGATCGCCCGGGTACTGCGTGTACGCCTTCACGAAGACGTCCACCTTCATGTACATCATGTGGTTGCCCGAGCAGTAGAACGGTACGGCGACCGGCCCGTCACCGCACGGCGTCGACATCGAGGTCCCGGACCAGTACGTCATCCGCGGCGCCGTGAACTTGTACCCGGCCTTCGCCACCAGCGGCGCCCACGACCTGTCCAGGCACGGCTTGATCGCGGCCCAGTACTTGGCGGCGTTCGTGGCGTTGGTCGGGCGGACCTTCGGCTCCTTGCAGTTGACCGTCGCCATCTGGCCGACCTTGTAGAGAGCGTTCTTGCCGACCACGACCGCGTCCGACGGCTTGTTCGGCGTGCTCGACGTCTCCGTCGTGGTGGGCTCGGTCGTCGTCGGCTCCGTGGTGGTCGGCTCCTCAGTGGGCGACTCGGTCGGCTCCTCGGTCGGCGACCCGGTCGGCGTGGTCGGCTCCGGGGTGTACCGCGACGGCGTCACCGGCGGCGTGGTGACGTCGGTGGTTGCCTTCCGCACCAGGCCGATGATCGCGCCGCCGACGACAGCGATCCCGACGATCGTCAGGATCGCGATCAGCGGCGCCTTCGACTTCTTCCGCGGCTTCTGCGGCTGCCATCCCATCTGGGGAACACCGGGACCGCCAGGACCGAAGCTCGGACCCCAGCCGAATCCAGGCCCCTGCTGCTGTTGCGGTGGCGCGCCGTACTGCGGCTGACCGCCGTACTGACCGGGAGGCGGACCCTGGGGCGGACCGCCGTACGGGCCTTGCGGCGGCGGGCCGTACTGGCCGGGCGGAGGACCCTGCGGCGGCGGGCCGTACTGACCCGGGGGCGGGCCCTGCTGGTACGGCGGGTTCTGGCCGGGCGGCCCGTAGGGTGGCTGGCTCAACGCCGTTCCTCTCGTCCCTCGTGCTGGCATTCAGCGACCGTCACAGTATCGGCAACCATCAGGTCAGCTCCGGCGACCCTCGACAGGTAGGGTCGATCAGGTGACCGATGCCGTGCCTGATTCCCGTACGCCGGACAGCCCGATCGATCGGCTCGCCGAACGGCACCTCGAGCAGGAGATCGTGCTCGACCCGCTGCTGGCGACCGAGCTGGGCGTCACCGACCACGACCACGAGCTGCCGGACTTCACCCCGGCCGGGTTCGGGGCGCGGATCGAGCTGACCCGCGGCTCGCTGGCCGGGGCCGCGTCGATCGAGCCGGGCAGCCCGCGCGAGGAGGTCGCGAAGGACGCCTTCGTGGAGCGGCTCGGCCTGGAGCTCGAGCGCTACCAGGCCGGCGTACCGCAGCACCAGCTGAACTCGATCGCCTCGGTGCCGGTGGCGTTGCGGCAGGTGTTCGACCTGATGCCGACCGCGACGTCGCACGACTGGGAGATCGTCGCGATCCGGCTCAACCAGATCGGTACGGCGCTCGACGGGTACCGCGACACGCTGCTCGAGCAGGCGGATCAGGGCCGGGTCTCGGCCGTCCGCCAGGTGACCGGGCTGGCCGAGCGGATCGCCAGCTGGACCGGTGCCGAGGGCGACGACTTCTTCGGCGGACTGGCCGCGCAGGCGCCGGACGACGCCGTCAAGCCGGCCGTCGAGGCCGCGGCCGCCGCGGCGCGCAAGGCCTTCGACCAGTTCGGCGCGTGGCTGACCAGCGACCTGGCCCCGCGGGCGCCGGAGCGCGACGCGTGCGGCCGTGAGGTGTACGAGCTGGCGTCGCGGAGCTTCCTGGGCGCGAAGGTCGACCTCGAGGAGACGTACGCCTGGGGCTGGCAGGAGCTGGCCCGGATCGAGAACGCCATGCAGGAGATCGCGGCCGGGCTGAACGGCGGCGACCGGAGCATCGAGGCGGCCGCGGCGCTGCTGGACAACGACCCGGCCCGGACCATCCAGGGCAAGGAGGCGTTCCGGGACTGGATGCAGCAGCTGTCCGACACGGCTGTCACGGAGCTGGCCGGCACGCACTTCGACATCCCGGACGAGATCCGCAGGCTGGAGTGCATGATCGCGCCGACCTCGGACGGCTCGATCTACTACACGCAGCCGAGCGAGGACCTGACCACGCGGCCGGGCCGGATGTGGTGGGCGGTGCCGAACGGCGTCGACAAGTTCGCCACCTGGCGCGAGGTCACGACGGTGTACCACGAGGGCGTGCCGGGGCATCACCTCCAGTGCGCGCAGACGATGCTCCGCACCGACCTGCTGAACCGCTGGCAGCGGCTGGCCTGCTGGGTCTCCGGCCACGGTGAGGGCTGGGCGCTGTACGCCGAACGTCTGATGGAGGAGCTCGGCTACCTCGAGGACCCCGGCGCGCGCCTCGGCATGCTGGACGCGCAGGGCTTCCGCGCGGCCCGGGTGATCGTCGACATCGGGATGCACCTGGAGCTGGAGGTGCCGCGGGACAACCCGTTCGGCTGGCGGCCGGGCGAGCGGTGGACCGCCGACCTCGGGTTCGAGTTCCTGCGGGCGCACTGCCGGATGGAGACCGAGTTCCTCCAGGCCGAGCTGAGCCGGTACCTCGGGTGGCCGGGCCAGGCACCGGCGTACAAGGTCGGTGAGCGGATCTGGCTGCAGGCGCGCGAGGAAGCCAGGCAGCGCAAGGGTTCCGCGTTCGACCTGCGGGCCTTCCACTCCGATGCGCTGAACCTCGGATCGATCGGCCTGGACCCGCTGCGACGCGCGATGGCGAAGCTGTGAGCCCCCGGTTCGTCCTGGCGTCGGCGTCGCCGGCCAGGCTGAAGACGTTGCGGGCCGCGGGCATCGAGCCGGAGGTGATCGTCTCCGGTGTCGACGAGGACAACGTCACCGCGGAGAACCCCGGCGAGCTCGCGCGTGTGCTCGCCACGCTGAAGGCCCGCGCGGTCGTCGCGAACCTGACGGACCACGCGACCGTGCTCGGCTGCGACTCGGTCCTGGAGTTCGACGGGCAGCCGTACGGCAAGCCCGAGACACCGGACATCGCCCGCGAGCGGTGGCGGATGATGCGCGGGCGCAGCGGCGTGCTGCACACCGGCCACTGCCTGATCGACACCTCCGCGAAGCAGGAGCTGCGGGAGCTGTCGTCCACGAAGGTCCAGTTCGCGGACCTGACCGACGAGGAGATCGACGCGTACGTCGCGACCGGCGAGCCGCTCGTCGTCGCCGGCGCCTTCACCGTCGACGGCCTCGGCGGCCCGTTCGTGACGGCGATCGAGGGCGACTACCACAACGTCGTTGGCCTCTCGCTGCCGCTGCTGCGCCGGATGCTGATCGAGGTCGGGATGCCCTGGCCGGAGCTGTGGAAGACCCAGCAGCCGTTCACCTACGACGAGACCGTCGCCTCGTCGTACGACGAGACGCGCGGCGGCGTCGTCCGCGCGGAGGCCGCCGCCCGCGCGGTCGACTCCCTGCTGCCGAAGGGCGGACGCGTCCTCGAGCTCGCGGTCGGGACGGGCATCGTCGGTGCGGAGCTGGTTGCTCTCGGCAACCTGGTGCACGGCGTCGACCTGTCCACCGCGATGCTGCGGCGCGCGCGGGTCCGGCTCCCCGGGCACGTGGCGGCGGCGGACGCGACCCACCTCCCGGTGGCCGACCGCCGGTGCGACGCGGTCGTCGCGGTCTGGCTCCTGCACCTGCTCAACGACAGCGAGCCGGTGATCGCCGAGGTCGCCCGGGTACTCCGTACCGACGGCGTCTTCGTCACCACCACCGAGAAGTCCGACGCCAGCCGTTACGCCGACAGTCGAGTCCCCGACGAGACCCGCTCCCAGGACGCGCTCTCCCACCTGGTCGCGACCGCCGCCCGGTACGGCCTCGCCCTCGACGGCGCCACGACCTTCCCCGGCCCACCCCGCACCACCGGCAACGCCCCGGTGTATCCGCTGGTCCGCTTCCGTCGGACCTGACCGCTAGGGTCCACCCGTGGACGAGTACATCAACGGTGTCCGGGTGGTGCGGCACCCCGGCGAACAGCGGCAGACCGACGTCACCCTGACCTTCGCCGTCGGCAGCCGGGACGAGACGCTGCGCACGATCGGGGTCGCGCACGCGCTCGAGCACCTGGTGATGTACAGCGTCCGCGACCTGCCGATCGAGATGAACGCCGAGGTCGACCTGCTGACCACCACGTTCGTCGCGTCGGGCTCACCGGCGCGGGTCGGCGAGTTCCTCGACCGCGTCTGCCGCGCGCTCGCCGCGCCGCCGGTCGGCCGGCTCGCGCTCGAAGCGGGCGTGCTGGCCGCGGAGGAGGGCAACGTCGCGTACCCGGTGGTCGCGTTTCTGTTCAACGTGCGGTTCGGTGCTCGCGGACCCGGGCTCGCCTGGCTGGAAGGCGCCGGGTACGACGGACTCACGCCGGAGCATGTGCTGTCCTTCGCGAAGGAATGGTTCGTCCCCGCGAACGCGGTGCTGCAGGTGACCGGCCCGCTCCCCGACGGACTCGAGCTGGCGTTGCCGAGCGGCCCGGCGCCGGTGCGAGTGCTACCGCCGGCGCGGTCCTTCGACGGTCCGGTCGTGGTCGGGCACGGCATTCCAGCGGCCGGCGTAGTGCTCTCCTTGCCGGCGGACGACGACGTACGGCTCTCGACGCTCACGATCATGACGCTGCGCCAGCGGATCGAGGAGAAGTGCCGCTTCGTCGGCGGGCACAGCTACGAGATCGGCCTCGACATGGTGGCGGGTCCGGACGGATCGACCGACTGGGTCGTGTACGCCGAGGCGCGTGACGGCAGCGAGGAAGCGGTGTCCCGGGCGGTCGTCGCGGCCCTGACCGACCTCGCGGAGAACGGGCCGACGCCGTCCGAGCTGGCGCACCAGATCGCGCGCGCCGAGGAGAGCCTGGTCGCCGACGATCCCGAGGCGCGGCGCGCGGTCAGCAACGCGATGAGCCGGATCGTCGGCGAGCCCGAATTGCCGCGGGTCGATCCGGCGCGGCTGGCGGCGGTGCAGGCGTCGGACATCGCCGCCGTACTCAAGGCCGCGCTGCCCGGTGCGATCGGGTACGGCGACGAGCACGCGCTGGCGGTCTGGCAGGAGGCAGGGTTCACGCTCGCGGCGCCGTGCCCGGTCATCGCCGAACTGCCGGCCGGCCGTACCTTCAAGCCGCCGCTCACCGCGCGGGCGTTCGTCAAGGAGGCTCGCTCGATGCTGTGGGTCCGCACCGACGACGCGCTCGTCCTGCGCGACGAGGACGGCATCCATCAGGTCCGCTGGGACGAGATCGCGGGCGTGCTGCGCAGCCCCGACGGCATGACCCTGGTCTTCGGCGCGAACGGCTGCACGATCCCCGTCGACCCGGACATGTTCCGCGGCGCCACCGCCGTCGTCGACGAACTCACGGCCCGTGTCCCCGCCGGCCTCTGGTTCGACGAGTCCAAGCTCGGCGGCGACGACTAACGGTCAGGCGGTGAGGCCGGTCTTCTGGTCGAGGTACTGCAGGAGGTCGTGCGCGGCCAGCTCGACGGCCTTGTGCCGCCATTCGGAGGCTCGGTAGACCGAGGCGATCAGGGCGGTGCGGTGGATGCGGCGGAAGTCGCCGAGCACGAACCCGTAGCGCGCCTTGGTCTCCTCGCCGGCGCCTTCGGTGAGCCCGAGGTGCCAGGCGCCGTACTCCTGCCAGCTGTGCTTGTCCAGGTACGAGTTCTGGTCCTCGGCCCGCGGCTGCACCTCACCCCAGTCGCTGTCCAGCACGTACTGCCGCGCGTCGATCAGCTTCCGCGCGTGGTCGACCGCCTCGGGATTGACCGCGTATCTCGCCATACCGCCAGTGTTTACGGATGAGCGCTGGCGCGCCACTGACCGGGGCCGGGGTGGAACGGGGTGCGGGCGTTGCGCCAGTACGTCGCCCAGTTGCTGGCGCGACCGGACTCAGGCTCGGCGGCAGGCACGGCGGCGCGCGCGGCGACGACCGCGATCAGGGCCGCAAGCTCTTCAGGCGTCGGGTCGCCCTTGACGATCTTCAGTACGGTGTTCTCGCTCATCGGCTACCTGCCCTCGGGCATCAGGAGTTGTCGGTGCAGTCTGTTTGATTATGGGTTGTGTCCAGGTTCCGGATGTATCCGACTCCCGCGCAGCAGGTTGCGCTGCTGGAGCAGTGCAGACATGCGCGGCACGTTTGGAACCTGGCGCTCGAGCAGTGGTCGATGTGGACGCGAGACAGGCGCCCTACACCCGGTTACGTCGAGCAATGCCGGCAGTTGACCGAAGCACGCGCTGCTTTCGGCTGGCTGCGGAGCGGGTCGCAGACGGTGCAGCAGCAGGCGTTGCGGGACTTCGCGCGGGCCGTGAAGAACTTCTACGGCGGAAGCCATCGGCGACCGACCTGGCGCAAGGCTGGGCAGCACGAAGCATTCCGCATCGTCGGCAGTCAGGCCTCCCGAATCGTCAAGCTCAACCGCAGCTGGGCCAAGGCGCTCGTGCCGAAGGTCGGCTGGGTCCGTTTCCGGCTGTCCCGTACCGCACCGGATGCGAAGTCGTACCGGATCACCCGCAACCGTTCGGGCCACTGGCATATCGCGTTCGCTGTGATTCCGGCGCCGATCCCTGCACCGGGCAGCGGCGAGGTCGTCGGCGTGGACCGCGGCGTCAGCGTCTCGGCGGCACTGAGTACTGGCGAGCTCCTGGTATGTCCCGTGCCGTCGAAGCGCGTACGCGCGCGGATCAAGCTTCTGCAGCGTCGCCTCAGCCGCTGCCGTCGCGGCTCGAATCGACGTCGCCGAGTCAAGGCCGCGATCGCAAAGCTGCATGCTCGGTCCGCGAACCGGCGTAAGGACTGGTTGGAGAAGACCAGCACCGACCTCCCCCGCCGGTTCGACCTGATCCGGGTCGAAGACCTGCGCATCGCGTCGATGACCAAACGCTCGAAGCCCAAACCCGACGCGCAGCGACCAGGCAGCTTCTTCCCGAACCGTCGCCGCGCCAAGGCCGGACTGAATCGCAGCATTCTGGCCAACGGCTGGGGCGAGCTGGTACGTCGTCTCCAGGACAAGGCGCCGGGACGGGTTGAGCGAGTCAACCCCGCGTACACATCGCGGACCTGCAGCGTCTGCGGGCATTGCTCGCCGGAGAACCGCGAGAGCCAAGCGGTCTTCCGGTGCGTGGCCTGTGGACACCACGCAAACGCGGACGTGAACGCGGCAATCAACATCGCGGCCGGACGGGCCGTCAGCGCACGCCGAGAGACGCCAGTACGGGTCTCGCCGAAGCGTGAACCTCAACTCTCTGCCTCCGCGTAGAAGCTGAAATCCTCGATGCTCGGGGAGGACGTCAAAGTGGAATGTTCCCATGCTTCTTCGGGGGCAGGGTGTCGCGCTTGGTGCGGAGGAGGCGGAGGGCGCGGACGATCTCGGCGCGGGTCTCGCTGGGCTTGACGACCGCGTCGATGTAGCCGCGTTCGGCGGCGATGTACGGGTTCGCGAGGTGGTCCTCGTACTCGGTGATCAGCTGCTGGCGACGGCTCTCCGGCTCCTCGGCGCCGGCCAGTTCGCGGCGGTACAGGATGTTCACCGCGCCCTGCGCGCCCATCACCGCGATCTGCGCGGTCGGCCAGGCGATGTTCATGTCCGCGCCGAGGTGCTTCGACCCCATCACGTCGTACGCGCCGCCGTAGGCCTTCCGGGTGATCACGGTGATCATCGGCACGGTCGCCTCGGCGTAGGCGTAGATCAGCTTGGCGCCGCGGCGGATGATGCCGTTCCACTCCTGGTCGGTGCCGGGCAGGAAGCCCGGGACGTCGACGAACGTGAGGATCGGCAGGTTGAACGCGTCGCAGGTGCGGACGAACCGGGCCGCCTTCTCCGACGCGTCGATGTCGAGGGTGCCCGCGAACTGCATCGGCTGGTTCGCGACCACGCCGACCGGGCGGCCCTCGACGCGGCCGAAGCCGACGATCATGTTCGGCGCGAACAGCGCCTGCACCTCGAGGAAGTCGCCGTCGTCGACGACCGCCTCGATCGCGGTGTGCATGTCGTACGGCTGGTTCGGCGAGTCCGGGATCAGCGTGTCCAGTGCCAGGTCGGTCTCGGTGAAATCCAGGTCCGCGGGGGCGTCGTACACCGGCGGGTCCTCGAGGTTGTTCTGCGGCAGGTGACCGACGAGCGCCTTCACCCACTCGATCGCGTCCTCCTCGTCGGAGCCGAGGTAGTGCGCGTTGCCGGACTTGGTGTTGTGCGTCCGGGCGCCGCCGAGCTCTTCCTGGCTGACATCCTCGCCGGTGACGGTCTTGATCACGTCCGGCCCGGTGATGAACATGTACGACGACTCGTCGACCATCACGGTGAAGTCGGTGACCGCGGGGGAGTAGACCGCGCCGCCGGCGCACGGGCCCATGATCAGCGAGATCTGCGGGATCACCCCGGACGCGCGGACGTTGCGGCGGAAGATCTCGCCGTACAGCCCGAGGCTGACCACGCCCTCCTGGATCCGGGCGCCGCCGGAGTCGTTGATACCGATCAGCGGGCAGCCGATCTTCATCGCCAGGTCCATCACCTTGACGATCTTCTCGCCGAACACCTCGCCGAGGCTGCCGCCGAAGACGGTGAAGTCCTGCGCGAACACACACACCTGCCGGCCGTCGATGGTGCCGAACCCGGTCACCACGCCGTCGCCGTACGGCCGGTTCGCGTCCAGCCCGAAGCTCGTCGACCGGTGCCGGGCGAACTCGTCCAGCTCGGAGAAGGAGCCCTCGTCCAGCAGCAGCCCGATCCGCTCGCGGGCGGTCTTCTTGCCGCGCGCATGCTGCTTCTCCACCGCGCGCTCCGACCCGGCGTGCACGGCCTCGTCGAGCCGGTGCTCGAGGTCCGCGATCTTCCCCGCGGTGGTGTGGATGTTCACGGTCTCTCCCATGAACGGGCAGCCTACGCGCCAGTACGCCGTACCGCCTGTGACCTCGCTCGCAGGCCGCGTCCTGAACCGGTCCGGCGATAGATTTCCGGCGTGGCCGACCCCGTCGAGAGACTCGTCCAGCAGGTGACCCGGCTCGTCGAGAGGGACACCGTCGACGGTGTCGCTTCGCGCCGGCCGATCGAGCTGAGCGACGGCCATGTGGAGATGATCCAGCCGCTCGCCGACAACCTGGACCTGCCGGGACGGCTGGCGACGACGCTCCGGGTGGTCTCGAACCACCAGGACGGGCGGTGGTACGACCGGCGGGCGGACGCCCGCGCCGGGCTGACCGAACTGGTCGCACTGTGCGCGGACGCGCTCGAGCCGGACCCGTCGCTGCCGCCGCCCGTCGACGCCGGGGCACGACAGCGGCTGGCACGGGCCGTGACCAGGGCGTACGCCGCCAACGCGACACCGCGACTGGTCGCGGGTCTGTTCCCCGACGGGCGACCGGACGACCTCGGGCGGTTCGCGCCGCCGCAGCTCGAAGGGGATGTCGCGGCCGCCCGGGCGATGGCAGTCGCGATCGGGGCCCGGACAGGGCTCGGGGAGGACGGGGTGCTGAAGCGGTTGGTTGCCGCCGGCCACGGTGGGACGGCGTACGAGGCGGCCGAGATGCTGCTGGAGACCCGGCCGGACTACGAACGCCTTCCGGCGGAACAACGGCCCGGGATCCGGCGGCACCTGGCTCGCAGCATCGAGGCAGGGTTCGTCGTGCGGGACGTCCGGGAGGCCAGGGCGCGCGAGCTGACCGAGCAGCTGGAGAACCGGCGCGAGGACGTCACCGGCGGCGCCGGCACGATCGACACGGCGAGCGGGATGGCGACCGACGAGCTCGGCAAGTTGCACGCGTTCCTGCAGAAGATCGACTACTGGGAACGCAGCGACCCGCGGCCGGCGGGAGACGTCCGGGCGATCGTTGCCCGGGAGCTCGTGTCCAGGGTCGAGCACCACGCCGGCATCCAGGCCGACCTGACGAACGCCCAGCTGACGTCGCCGTCCGCCGTGACGGCCGCCGCGGCCGAGACGATGGTGGCGACGTCGGCGATCCCCGCCGAACACCGGGAAGCCGCCGCCGCGGCGACGGCCGGCATGCTGGCCGAGGGATTCGACGAACTGGCGGCCCTGGAGACCACCTGGAGAGCAGGCGGCGCGGATGTGAACCGGCAGGCCGCGCTGTACGGCGCGACCCTCGGGGACCGGACACTCGCGGCCGTCCGTACGTTCGAGCAGCAGGCGCCTGAATCGCCGGGCGCGGATGCGGGCCGCGGCGCGGAGGTGGGGTACGACGCCTTCGACACCGAACGCCGCCGCATCACCCGCGCCTGGGGCCGCGACATCACCGACCCCGAACAACTGGCCGCAGCCGTCAGCGATCTGCGCGAGCAGGCCACAGCGATCGCCGACCCGGATGCTCGAACCAAGGCAGAGCGCTACCTGGAGAGTCTGGGCGAGCTGGTCACCGAGGCCCGTGGCGCGGAGAGCGAGCACGTTCGGCGGGCTTCCGACGTCCTGCTGCGGTCGACCGGACCGGACGGGACCGCGGACGAGCGCCGTGCTCGCGCCGCGGCCGGAATGCTCGAGATCACCCGGATCGCCGCCGAGGCGCCGACCGCCGGCGAGCGGGACGCCGTCCTCGAGATGAACGAGCCCCTGGCCGTGATCGTGGACCTGCACGACAGCGGCGCGGGCCGTGGCGCGGAGGGACCGGAGGCGCGGTTCGCGATGGACCCGGCGATCGCGCCCGCGGGCACGATCGCTGCTCCGGACGCGCCGGCCGCCGCGCGTCCGAACGCCCAGGCCGAGTCCAAGGCGCCCGTCCGTGACAGGTGAACATGCGATGATGTGCGGGTGGACTACGGGGAATTCGACGCGGCGCGGCGCCGGATCGTCCAGGCCTGGGGCACCGAGATCACGGACCCCGAGGAACTGGCCGGCGCGGTCGAGCAACTGCGGCAGCAGGCGGAAACGGTCGACGGCGACGACGACCGGGCGAAGGCGATCCGCTACCTGAAGACGCTCGACGACCTCGTCCTCGAAGCCCGGACCCCGGAGAGCGCCGCGGTGCGGGAGGCGTCCGATGTGCTGCTGCGCGCCTCGGGCCCGGAAGGCACGGCGGCCGAGCGACGTGCGCGCGCCGCGGCCGGTATGGCGGAGATCACGCGGATCGCGTACGCCGCGCCGACCTCCGGTGAGCGGGACGCCGCCCTGGAGATGAACGAGACTCTGGCATCGATCATCGACATGATCGACCTGGGGTCCGCGGAGCAGTAGATGGCCGCGCGGGTGGTCCGCACTGCGAACAGTGAGATCCCGGACCTCGACAACGGACTGTGGGAACGCGTCCGGGACGCGGTCGCCGCCGAGTCGGGGTCGCAGGCCTCGGTGTGGAACGGCGAGCTGCACTTCACCGACGATCCGGGACTGCGCGGTGCGGCCTACGCCAACGGCACCGTCCGGCTGAACCGGACGCTGGTCGTCCAGCCGCTGCAGGAGATGTACGCCACCCGGGGACAGCCGGCGACGCCGGAGCAGTGGAGCATCCGGCGGAACGCGCTGAAGACCGTCATCCACGAGTTCGACCACCTGGCCGGGCCGGCGGACTTCGACCAGGCCGGCTGGGAGGCTCACCTGGGGCCGCTGGAGTACCGGCCGCTCGAGGAGGGCGTCACCGAGGCGTGGAGCCAGGCACAGATCGACGCCGTCGCCGACCGCGTGCTGCCGCCGGACCTGGCCGCGCAGGTCAAGGCAGTCCGGGCGCCGCACTCGTACCCGGCGTACGAACCCGCGGCCCGTGCGTTCGCGGATCAGGTCGGCACAGAAGCCAACCTCACCGGCGACGAGGTCCTCCGCCGAATGGCCGCCCAGCCCCCGATGTCGAAGGGACGCGCCGCCGCGGACGTCCTGTTCGACAGCTCGGACCTGCCCAACGTCGTGCCCGCGAACGAGCAAGAGGCGGTCCGCCAACGCCTGGCCGCGCAGATCGACCGCGAGTTCGGAGAACTCCGCTCGCTCAGCGACAGCACCGCACCGAACCTCCGCTCGATCTCCCGCAGCCGAGGCCTAACCATCGCCGACTCCGCCACGGCCACGGTCCGCACCACCGAAGCCCAGTACCGCAACCAGCTGTCCCTACAACAAACCCAACAACTCCAACAAACCACCACCCGAGAACACCCCACAATCCAGCTACCCCGCCCCTACCCCCAACAACAGCCCCAGCCCCAGGTCCAACCGCAGCCCCAGGTCCAACCGCAGCCGCAGCCGCAGCCGCAGCCCCAGGTCCAGCCGCAGGTCCAGCCGCACGCGCAGCCCCAGGTCCAGCCGCAGCCGCAGGTCCAGCCGCAGGCGCAGCCCCAGGTCCAGCCGCAACCGCAACCGCAGGTCCAGCCGCAACCGCAGCCCCAGGCTCAGCCGCAACCGCAGGTTCAGCCGCAGCCCCAGCCACAGGTCCAACCGCAGCCACAGGTCCAACCGCAGCCTCAGCCCCAGGTTCAGTCGCAGCCGCAGGCGCGGGTGCAGCCACAGGCCCAGCCGCAGGTCCAACCACAGCCTCAGGCGCAGCCGCAGGTCCAACCGCAGCCTCAGGTCCAACCACAGCCTCAACCGCAGCCCCAGGCGCAGCCGCAACCGCAGGCCCAGCCGCAGCCCCAGCTGGGCCAGTCGTGGCGGACGCAGCAGCAGGCCGGTCCGCAAGCCACACCCGGCCAACCCACATTCCCCAGACTCCAGCCGCTGGCTCCGCGACCGCTCCAACCCCCACCCCCGCAGCAGCAGTCCCCACAGCAGGTACCAGGCCAGCCCCAACCGCAGGTCGGCGGGCAACCCGCACAGCCCCAGCAGTGGTGGCAACAGCCCGCCCACCCACAGCCCCAAGGCCAGCCGCAGGTACAGCCGCAGCCGCAGGTCCAGCCGCAGCCGCAGGTCCAGCCGCAGTCCGCGCCCGGTCAGTACCCGCAGCAGTCGCCGTACCCGCAGCAGGCCGGTGGCCAGTCATGGCCGGGACAGCAGCCCGCCCAGCCGCCGGCTCCGCAGCCGCGGCAGCAGTACGTACCCGGGCAGTACCGACAGCAGTCGCCGTACTCGCCCCAGCAGGCGCCCGGTCAGGCGCGGCCGACGCAGTACACACCTGGCCAGCAGCCGCAGCAGGTAGGTGCGCAGGCCGGCCAGAAGCAGCGGTGGTGGCAGCGGTTCACTCAACGCCAACCACAGACACAGTCGCCGGCCCGACCCCAGTCGCCGCAGTACACACCGGGCCAGTACCAGCAACAGTCGCCGTACCCACCGCAGCAGACGCCCGCCCAGTACCAGCAACCTCAGCAGCCCGCCCAGTACCAGCAGCCATCGTCCTACCCGCAGCAGCAGGTCGGTGGGCAGCCCCCGCAGGCACACCAGTGGTGGCAGCAGCCCGGCCAACAGCAGCCGGCACAACCGCAGCCGCACGCACAACCGCAGCCGCACGCACAACCGCAGCCGCCGTCGCAGTACGCACCCAGTCAGTACCCGCAACAGCAGCCTGGGCAGCAGTTGCCGCCTCCTGCACAACCCCAACCGCACGCACAGCCCCAGCCGCAGTCGCAGTACGCACCTAGCCAGTACCCGCAGCAACAGCCTGGACAGTTCCAGCAGCGGCCCGGTTGGCAGCAGCCACAGGCCCAACCGCCGGCTCAACCTCAGCCGCCTTCGCAGCAGCCACCCCAGCAGCCGCAGCAGTACGCGCCGGGTCAGTTCCAACCGCAACCGCGGTACCCGCAGGCGCAGTACCCGCAGCCACAGCCGCAGGTGCAGTACCCGCAGCCGCCTGCGCAGGGTCAGCAGCAGCCTTCGTCTGTGTCGCAGCAGCCGGCTGGGCAACAGCCGCAGCAGGCGTGGTGGCAGCAGTCTGGGCAGGGGGCGCAGTGGGGGGCTTCTGGGGCGGGTGGGGGATCGCCGGCTCCGGGGCAGGACGTGGCTTCCTTGCGTGCTGTGCTTGACAACCAAGCGCCTGCTGCCGGTGCCACCCGGGTGCTCCCCGGGCAGGCAACCTCCGCGCGCCGCGCTGGTGCTCACGCCACCGAGCAGTCAGCCGGACGCACCACCGACGCCCCAGCCAGGTAGGCAGGCCAGCGCACGGACGGCCACCTACCAACACACGCTGCTGGCAGCCGTCCGCCCAAGACGTCGCTCCCAGGCGCCCGCCTACCAACGCTCGCTGGTCGCGACGGCCTACCAGGTCGTACAGCTGGCCGCCGCTCCCAACAGCCGCAGCCGGCGGCCGCCTACCAACATGCGCTGCAGGCGCCCTCAAACGCCTGCTGCGGATGGCCTACCAACACGCGCTTGCTGGCAGCGGTCTACCAAGTCGCGCAGCTGGGCGCCGCCTGCCATCAAGCGCAGCTGGGCGGCCGCCGGCCAACCCGCGCTGCAGGCGGCGTACGAGACCCGCGTTGCAGGCGGCGGCGTACGAGACCCGCGTTGCAGGCGGCGGCGTACGAGACCCGCGTTGCAGGCGGCGGCGTACGAGACCCGCGTTGCAGGCGGCGTACGAGACCCGCGTTGCAGGCGGTGTACGAGACCCGCGTTGCAGGCGGCGTACGAGACCCGCGTTGCAGGCGGCGTACCAAACATGCGTTGCGGACTGCCGACCAACGCGCGGTGCTGGCGTCGGTCTAGCAAGACGCACAGGTGGCCGCCGCCTGCGACAAGCGGAGCTGGCGGCTGCCTACCAACACGCGGAGCTGGCGGATGTCTACCAACACGCGCAGATGGCGGCCGCCAGCCAACGTGCGCTGCGGGCGGCCTGCCAAACACACGCTGCGGGCGGGCGACCAACAAGTGCAGCCGGGGCTGGCTGCCAACGCGCGGGTGGCTGGCGGCTGCGTGCCAACACGCGTGGTTCAGGTTGGGCCGGCGCTGAAGAGTTTGGGGAGGCGGGCTGCTTGGGCCAGGTCTCCGTGGACTGTTAGGCGTTGTTTGAGGACGGCCACGACGGGGTCCTCGTTGCCGGTGACGATGCGCAACAGAGTGGTGGGGTCGGTGCGGATCGAGATGTCGGGGGGAGTGGGGCCGGGAGAGATCAGGGTGCAGCGGCCGTCGTGGACGCGGGTCCAGTACTCGCTGACCGCGTCCGGGCGACCGGCCCCGCCCGCGCCGGTGATCTGCCAGCTGATCACAGCGTCGAACCCGGCGGCCCGGGCGGGTCGGAGGTACTCCGGCATCCGGCGAAAGATCTCGCGCAACGCGATCTCTCGTACTCCCCCGATGAGTCGATGCCGAAGCTCCCGCTCCGACGTCCGGTCGACCAGCCGGGCGAGCTCGCTCGCGTCCAGGGCGGTGATGCCCGCGGACTCGAGCCAGCCGGCACTGCCTCGCTCGGTCACCGACCACCCCCGCGGCAGTTCCTACCAGACCGTAGGAATTTCCTACGATGAGGTAGGTTTGTCAAGTGGTCGAGGATGCTGAGAAACGCCGGCGTGCGCGGCACCTCGGTCCTGAGCGGCGGCGGCCGATGATTCTGGATGCTGCGCTCGAGGTCTTCAACGCCAAGGGGTACGCCGGGACGACGATGCAGTCCGTGGCGGATGCGGCCGGTGTGACGAAGCCGGTCGTCTACGACTCGTTCGCGAATCGCGACGAGCTGCTGCTCGCCCTGCTGGCCCGCGAGGAGCAGCATCTGGTGATCTCGATCGTCTCCGCGCTCCCGGCCGACCCGAGCGTCGGCACTCCCGAGGAGCACGTGCTGGAGGGGCTGACGGCGTTCCTGACCGCGGTGCAGAAGAATCCGCAGTCCTGGCGGATCGTGTTCGGCGCGCAGTACGGCGCGGCGCCGGTCGTCTCGGAGCGGGTCCGCGGCGCGCGGGCGTTCCTGGTCGAGAGCCTGCGGCTCACGCTGCTGCAGTCGCTGCCCGGTGTCACCGACCCGGACGCGAACCTGCCGGTCCTCGCCGAGCTCCTCGCCTCGATGACCGAGGCGTGCGCGCGGATGCTCGTCACCGACGGCACCACCCGCAGCCCGGCCGATCTGGCGCGGACCGTGTCCCAGGTCGTCGGCGGCGGATTCGGCAATGTCTGACGCACATACTGTGAAGTAGCTGAACAACCGGTCACGATCGGCTTCCAGTGGGCGGACTCGGCAGCGTGGACGGGCGTCCGCCGATAGGGTGGGCGAACGTGAGCGAGACCGGTAGTGAGACCCGTACCCGCGCGCGGTTCGAGGTGCCTGAGGAACTCAGGGCCGACGTCCGCCTGCTCGGCGAGATCCTCGGCAAGGTCCTGGTCGAGTACGCCGGTCAGCCGCTGCTCGACGACGTCGAGAAACTGCGCGAGCTGACCATCGCCGGCGACGGCGCCGCGGCCGAGGAGCTGGTCGCGTCCTGGCCGCACGAGCGGGCGGAGGACGTCGCCCGGGCGTTCACCTGCTACTTCCACCTGACGAACCTCAGCGAGGAGCTGCACCGGGCCCGCGTCCTGCGCGAGCGTGACCGGGCCGGCAGCGAGGCCGTCGTGTCGGAGCTGGCCCAGGCCGTCGAGCAGATCTCCCGCGACAGCGGCGAGCAGCAGGCCCGTGCCCTGCTGAGCGGCCTGGAGTTCCGCCCGGTGCTGACCGCGCACCCGACCGAGGCCCGGCGCCGCGCCGTGCTCGCGACGATCCGGCGGATCACGTCGCTGCTGGACGAGCGGCACGACCCGCGGGCCGGTGACAGCGACCTGGCGGAGAACCGTCGCCGCTTGGTCGAGCAGGTCGACGTCCTCTGGCGTACGTCGCAGCTGCGCACCAGCCGCCCGTCCCCGCTGGACGAGGTGCGCTCGGCGATGGCGGTGTTCGAGGAGACGCTGTTCACGGTCGTCGGCAACGTGTACCGGCGGCTGGACGACGCGCTGGCCGGTGACGCGGCCGGGACGCGGACGCCCGTGGTGGCGCCGTTCGTCCACCTCGGCTCGTGGATCGGCGGCGACCGCGACGGCAACCCGAACGTCACCGCGGCGATCACCCGCGAGGCGATGCAGATCCAGGCCGACCACGTGCTCCGGGCGCTCGAGCAGGCGACCGAGGCGCTCGGCCGCGCGCTCACCCTGGACGCCGCGACCACGCCGCCGTCGGCGCCGGTCCGCCGCATCCTGGAGGACGCGCGGGCGGTCAACCCGGAGCTGATCACCGACATCGAGACCCGCTCGCCGGCCGAGCCGCACCGGCAGCTCCTGCTGCTGGCCGCCCGCCGGCTGGCCGCGACCCGGTCCCGCGACGCGGACTTCGGGTACCCGCGGGCCGCCGACTTCCTGCACGAGCTCAAGGTCCTGCAGGACTCGCTGGTGACCGCCGGCGCACCGCGTCAGGCGTTCGGCGAGCTGCAGCAGCTCATCTGGCAGGTGAACTCGTTCGGGTTCCACCTGGCCGAGCTGGAGATCCGCCAGCACTCCTCGGTGCACGCGAAGGCGCTGGAGGAGGTGCTCGGCGGCGGCGAGCTGTCCGACCAGACCGAGGAAGTGCTCGCGACGCTCCGGGTGATCGCGCAGATCCAGCAGCGCTTCGGCCCCGAGGCCTGCCGTCGGTACGTCGTGTCGTTCACGCGCAACGCCGGCGATCTGGCGGCCGTGTACGAGCTGGCCGACGCGGCGCTCGACGGGCGGCCGATCGAGCTGGACGTCGTGCCGCTGTTCGAGACCGGTGAGGACCTGCAGAACTCGGTCGAGGTGCTGGACAACGCGATCCAGCTCACCCGGGTCCGGCACCGGCTGACCGCGAACGACCGGCGTTTCGAGGTCATGCTCGGGTACTCCGACTCCGCGAAGGACGTCGGCCCGGTCTCGGCGACCCTGGCGCTGTACGACGCGCAGGCGCGGATCACCGCGTGGGCGCAGCGCAACGCGATCCGGCTGACGCTGTTCCACGGCCGGGGCGGTGCGCTGGGGCGTGGCGGTGGCCCGGCGAACCGCGCCGTCCTCGCGCAGGCCCCCGGCTCGGTGGCCGGGCGGTTCAAGCTGACCGAGCAGGGCGAGGCGATCCCGGCCCGGTACGGCAACGCGGCGATCGCGCAGCGGCACATCGAGCAGGTGACGGCGGCGACGTTGCTGGCCTCGACCCCGGCGGTCGAGGAGCGGGCCGCGGTGGCCGCCGAGCGGTTCGCGGTGATGGAGAAGACGCTCGACGAGGCCGCGCGGACGGCGTACCACCGGCTGGTGAAGGCGGAGGGGTTCGCGGAGTGGTTCAGCACCGTGACGCCGCTGGAGGAGCTGGGGCAGCTGCCGCTCGGGTCGCGGCCCGCGCGCCGTGGTGTCGCGGTGTCGTCGCTGGAGGACCTGCGGGCGATCCCGTGGGTGTTCGCCTGGTCGCAGGCCCGTGTGAACGCGCCCGGCTGGTTCGGTCTCGGTACGGCGCTGGCCGCGGTCGGGGACGTCGACCTGCTGCGGGACGCGAACCAGAACTGGCCGCTGTTCCAGGTGATGCTGGAGAACGCGGAGATGTCGCTGGCCAAGACGGACCGGCGGATTCTCGGCCGCTACCTGGAGCTGGGCGACCGGCCTGAGCTGACGCAGCAGATGCTCGACGAGCATGAGCTGACGACCGAGTGGGTGCTCAAGGTGCTCGGCCAGGAGCGTCTGCTGCAGGGCCGCCGTGTCCTGGGCCGTGCGGTCGAGTTGCGCAACCCGTACGTCGATGCGCTCAGCTACCTGCAGCTGCGGGCGCTGCGGACACTGCGCACCGATGACTCACTGGACGAGGAGCAGATCGTCCGCACCCGACGGCTGCTGTTGCTGACCGTTTCGGGTGTCGCCGCCGGCCTGCAGAACACCGGCTGATGTTCAGCGACCTGGATCGGCCCCCGCTGGACGAGAAGTTCCTGCGGGGGCGGTTGGTGCGTCCCGGTGCGCTGTGGACGCAGATCGACGTGCTCGCGGAGACGCCGTCGACGAACGCTGTTGTTGCCACTGCGGCCGCGGCTGGTCAGCCCGAGGGGCTGGTGGTTGCCGCGGAGTACCAGTCGTCCGGTCGCGGGCGGTTGGGGCGGACGTGGACCACTCCGCCGCGGTCTGCGCTCTTGATGTCAGTCCTGCTGCGTCCGACCACGGTTGACGCTGCCCGCTGGCCGTGGCTGGGGCTGCTGGTCCCGCTGGCTGTTGCTACCGCGGTGCGGGACGTGGCTGAGGTGCCGGCGCGGGTGAAGTGGCCGAACGACGTCCTGGTCGAGGACCGCAAGCTGGCAGGCATCCTGCTGGAGCGCGTCGAAGGTGCCGCGGTCGTCGGCATCGGCCTCAACGTGACCCTCCGGGACGCGGAGAAGCCTCACGAGGCAGCCACGTCACTGGCCCTCGAGCAGGCAGCAACCACGGACCGGGCGACTGTGATGGCGGCGGTGCTGCGTGAGCTCGCCTCCCGTTATCAGTCCTGGGTCGACGCGGACGGCGACCCTGCCGTAGTGCTCCCGGAGTACCGTGCACTGTCGGCGACGCTGGGCCAGGCGGTTCGGGTAGAGCTGCCGGACGGCACCTTCCTCGAAGGCACAGCGCGCGACCTGGCAGACGACGGCCGCCTCATCGTCGACACCCCCGACGGCCCACGCCCGCTGGCAGCGGGAGACGTCACACACGTACGCCCAGCCTGAGCTATCTCCGAGCGGTCTCGCCGATGCTTGGAGCGCCGTCGGGCCGGTACACGACCTCGATCGGGTCGCCGGCGCGCACCTGTCCGGGCTGGAGGACCTTCAGATAGGCGCCGACCCGGCCCGTCTTCGCGAACTGGTGGTGGAACCGCTTGATCTCCATCCGCCCCGACAGGTTCCCGCACGGCGTCCGCGGCGACCGGACCTCGACCAGGATCCCGCCGATCGTCCACTGCTCACCGATCAGAGCGCCGGTGATGTCGAGGCCCCGCGTGGTCAGGTTCTCGCCGAACAACCCGGGCGGGATCTCCCGCCCCAGCTCGGCCGCCCACCATTCGGCGTCCTCGGACGCGTAGGCGTAGAGCGCCTTGTCCGGCCCGCCGTGGTACCGCGTGTCGCACTGCCGGTCGCCGGCCAGCCCGAGCTCACCGACCTCGACCGCCCCGTCCACCGGCCGCTTGTCGATCGCCGTCCACCGTGTCGGGCCGCGGATCAGCTCGTGTACGACGTTCACCGAAACCAGTCGCGCGCTCATCGGCTCATCCAGCGGATCGGATCGCCGCTGTCCAGGTCGTCGCAGCCGGCGTCGTGCAGCGCCCCGGCGACCAGCGTGCGCCGGTACGACGCGAAGGTCAGCACGTGCGCGATCATCGCGCCGGCCGAGTACACCTCGACGGTCTCACCCGGGCACACGATCAGCTCGTCCAGCCGGTTCGCCGTACACAGCTCGCCGACCTCGCCCGCGAACGCCGGCCCGGCCTCGTCCAGCCGCCGTCGCATGCTCTGGACGCTCTCGCCCTGCTCGACGGCGAAGTCGTACGGCGCGCCGGTCAGGTTCGCGTGCCACATACCGAGCTGACCGACCAGCCGCGACAGCAGCGAGCGCAGCGTCGGATCCGCGTCGATCCCTTCCACCGAGATCTCGATCGGGCGGTCGAGTTGCTCGTCGGTCAGTGCCCCCGCCTGCCGCAGCATCTGGCCCAGCAGCCAGAGGTGGTGGTCAACCATCGTCCGGATCAGATCCATCGAACTCACCTCGTCCCTGGCCGGCACCCGCAACCCGTTGGGCGGGTGGAAATGAAGGCCGCTGGGCGCGTCCAGGCGGATCCGGTCCGGCTGCCCGCGCCACTGCGCGGGCGGTACGCCGTACGCGCGACTGAAGGCCCGGGTGAACGCCTCGTGCGACCCGTACCCGGCCTCGACCGCGACGTCCAGGATGGTCCCGCCGCCGACCAGTAGCCGGTACGCCGCACGCTCGAGCAGGATCCGCCGCCGCAACTGCCCCGGCCGTTCACCCGCCGCGGCATCGACCAGTCGGTCCAGGTACGACCGCGACAGCCCGACGCGGGCCGCCAGTTGTGCCGCGGTCGCCTCGTGCTCGTCCAGCGCGTCGGCCAGTACCGAGACGAAGGCGGCGAACACATCGGTCATGTGACCATCGTGCCCGCCGCCTCCGCGCCGTACTTGATCGTTTTCGCTTCAGTGCGTAAAGAGCTTGGCTGCGGTGATCAAGGTCTGGATGATGCCGTAGCCGAGGAGTACGGCGATCAGCAGCCAGGAGATCACCAGGCGTGGGGTCTGGTTCATGACGTCGCCTCCACCGTGGACTCGGACTTCTCGTGGAACCGTTCGGAGACGGAGCGGATCAGCAGGTTCGCGACGAACCCGACGGCCAGCACGCCGACCATCGTGAACAGCGCCGGCCGGTACGCCGCCGCGGTCAGCGTGCCCGGTTTGCCCTCGCGGTCCAGGAACCCGTTGATGATCAGCGGTCCGGCGATGCCCGCCGCCGACCACGCGGTCAGCAGCCGGCCGTGGATCGCGCCGACCTGGTAGGTGCCGAACAGGTCCCGCAGGTACGCCGGAACCGTCGCGAACCCGCCGCCGTAGAACGAGATGATGACCGCGGCCAGCAGCACGAACACGACCGTGCTGCTGTCGCCGACGCTCGCCAGCAACGTGTACGCGATGATCCCGACCCCGAGGTACATCGCATAGATCGGCTTGCGCCCGATCAGGTCGGACGTCGACGACCAGCCGAACCGGCCGGCCATGTTGAAGATCGAGAGCAGGCCGACGAAGCCTGCGGCGGCCGCGACCGCGACGCTCGACTTGCCCCCGGTGGCACCGTCGCCGCGGAAGAAGTCCTGGATCATCGGGCTGGCCTGCTCGAGGATGCCGATCCCGGCGGTGACGTTGCAGAACAGCACGACCCACAGGAACCAGAACTGCGGCGTCCTGATCGCGTTCGCCGCGGAGACGTTGCCGGTCGTGACGAGCGACTTCTGCCGCACCGACGCCGAGTCGAAGCCGTCCGGCGCCCAGCCGTCGGCGGGTACCCGGATGTTGAAGACGCCGAACATCATGATCACGAAGTAGCCGATGCCCAGCGTCAGGAACAGCCCGACGAGCGCGCCGCCGCCGGCCACCGACGTACTGACGTTCGGGTCGTAGCCGGAGTCGTAGAGGCCGAGCAGCTGGCGGGACAGCGGGCTGGCCACCAGGGCGCCGCCGCCGAAGCCCATGATCGCCAGGCCGGTCGCGAGTCCCGGGCGGTCCGGGAACCACTTGATCAGGGTGGAGACCGGCGAGATGTAGCCGATCCCGAGCCCGATACCGCCGATCACGCCGTACCCGAGGTAGACGAGCCAGAGCTGGCCGGTGCCGATACCGAGGGCGCCGACCAGGAAGCCGGAGGCCCAGAAGCAGGCGGCGACGAACATCGCCTTCCGCGGGCCGTTGCGCTCCACCCAGGTGCCGCCGACGGCGGCGGACAGGCCGAGCATCACGATCGCGATGCTGAACACCACGCCGACAGCGGTCTGGCTGCTGTCGAAGTGCTTGACCATCGAGGTCTTGTACACGCTGGTCGCGTACGCCTGGCCGATGCACAGGTGCACCGCGAGCGCGGCCGGCGGGATCAGCCAGCGGCTGTACCCCGGCGGTGCGACGGTGTGTTCCCGGTCGAGTATCGACAAGACTGCCATCACGGCTTCCTCTCGTCCCCCAGTTGATAACCCCTCGCGCATCCTGGCTCACTGTATGCATTTTGTGAAGTGTTAAACCTCTTTGTCGCCTGATCGTGCCCGCCCGGCTGCCCCCGATCGTGTCGGGACGGGACAACCGAACCCGGGACCTGTGAGACTGGGCGCATGGCGATCTCGGCGAAGTTGTTGGGTGAGGACGAGTACGTCGTCGTCAGCACCCGGACGCACTGGAAGGCGCTGATCGGCCCGGTGTTCCTGCTGCTGGTCGTGGCGGCCCTGGGCGGGTTCCTGGCCGCGATCGTGCCGACCGGCTCGTTGCAGACGCCGGCCCGGATCGCGATCCTCGCGGTCGGCGTGGTGATCCTCGCGACGTTCGCGCTGAAGCCGTTCCTGAACTGGTTCTTCTCGACGTACACGATCACCAACCGGCGGCTGATCACCCGGCACGGCATCCTCACCCGGACCGGCCGGGACATCCCGCTGATGCGGATCAACGACGTGTCCTACGAGCACGGTCTGGTCGACCGCATCCTCGGCTGCGGCACGCTGCACATCGAGTCCGCCGGCGAACGCGGCCAGGTCGTGCTCCCCGACGTACCGCATGTCGAGCACGTCCACCTGCAGATGTCCGACCTGCTCTTCGGCGGCCCCGAAGGCCGGCCCGGCGACGGCATCCTCGAGGACGAGCAGCCGCCGGAACACATGCGCCGCCGTCCGCAGCCGCAGGAGCAGCAGCCGCGGACCGACGACGGCACGATCTTCAGCTCGGACGACGAGCGCTAAGGATTAGGCCCCCCGCGTGCTACGCAGCCGCTACCTCGTCGCTCTGCTCCTCGTCCGCGTCAGCTACGCGCGCTCCCACCCACCCCCGGCTGCCGCCGGTGCGTTTTTTCTGCCGGCTGCCGCCGGCGTGTGTGGGCTATCGCCCGCCGAGTGAGTACAACATGTCGTGGGCCGGACTGACCGGCCTGCGAGCGACTGTGTTTATCCGATCGCGCCCGCTGATCACGAGGGCCCCGAGCCACTGAACGAACGGGCTATTTGACAACACGCAATCCGGCCCTTGGTCCCCCGCGAGCGGTGGACTGCCCCGACATTGGGGTCAGCACAAGCCCAAACAGCAACTGGTGAAGTGTCTCCGGCCGAACATGGAGTTCCCGAGCCACATCCACCGGACGGATTCCACGCTCTCTCAGTAGTGCAAACGCCTTCTCGAGTGCCTGAGATGTCTCACGCGGTCGTCCTTCCCGATCTGGCTCGCCGCTGCGATATCCGAGTTGGCTGAGCCTGCGGAAGGTGCTGTGGTACGTCCAGTCTGAAGTGATCCCGAGTTCGTGCAGTCGGTGGGCCAGCGCGGTGGCTGCAACGTCCCAGCGAGACTTGGCTGCGATGACCTGCTCGGCATTAGCGTGGCGTAGTCCAGCGGCTAGTACGTCGTCTTCGGGCATCAGAAAGGCTGCGGCGAACCGATTCGCCTCGAACTCGCGTTCGCGACCCCGCGGCAGATCGTAATCGGCGTGCATTACCAAGTGACCGAGTTCGTGCGCGGCGTCGAATCGACCCCGTTCCGCGCTCTTGCGCGTATTCAAGAGGATAAAGGGAACGTCGCGCCACCAGAAGCTGAATGCATCTGTATCGGTGAGGTCCTCCGGGAGGGAATAAACGCGCGCGCCGTGGGCTTCAAGAAGATGCACCATGTTTGGGACTCGGGCATAACCCATCTCCCACTCAAGGCGCAGCCTCTGAGCACACGACTCTGGATCGCGAGCGCCACGGGCATACCTCGGGACTGCGACTCGGGGAAGGCGGAGCCGTGCTTCAAGCCAGTCGTTGAGTTCCGTCGCCAAACCTCCGCTGGCCAAGGCCGCGTCGCGCTTCAACGCACTCATCTTGCTCAGGGCCCTGAAGCTTGCGGCGTCCGGCTCAATGATGTCCGGTGGCGCCGCGCCGAAGAACGAGACTGGAACGTCAAGCGCGTCGGCAAGGCGTTGCAACACCTCCTCGCTCGGCGCGTGCTCGCCGCCCTCGTAGTTCGCAATAGACCTTGGCGAGATGCCGATATGACTTGCCAGGCGAGCTTGCGAAATACCGGCGCGCTTGCGCGCGGAAATGAGGCGCTCGGGGGTGAAGGCTGCCGTCACTGCTTCCATTCGACGTCGACCTCGACGTCCGGCGTCGGCTCTTCGCCAATCGTCGTCTCCGCTTGAGCACCGCCCAGTTCGTGATCCGGGAGGAGAATTCTGTGCACCCAGCCGCACGCCTTGCCCTGCTTGTCGACCTGATTGGGGAGAGACAATTCTGAGCGGGCAACGCCATCCACGATCGCGATCAATAAAACCCAGGTGAGCATGCCCGAGGGAGCGTTTGCATCAGCGCCACTCACGAGTAGGCTCATCGGGAATAGAGCCAATTGATCAGAGTTGACCGTTACCTTTCGCGCCGTCGCCGCCCCTTTCGGGTGGCGGGCTCTCGGCTCCTCGTCAGGATCTTCGAGTCCCGTGTACTCATCGCCGGACTGTGCCACGATCGTGAGTCCGCGGACCTCCGAGAAGACCCGTGGTTGCTGGTCTTGTTCGTCGTAGTCCCAGTCCTCGTTGCTCGGAACCAATACTCGACGCAGTGCGGCGGTCGCTTCGTGGTAGAGGTACGTGCCAGCTGCCGATGAAGCGTGGAAACGCGTCGTTGACGTGTATCCGCCGACGGCCGCACTGACGACTCTCTCGAGACCGCTGCGAGTGAGTCCCAACGATTCGAGTTGTGACTCGACTTCCTCGATCTCCGCGAACACCGCCATCGTGAACCTCCCATCCTGGAGCTGTTGCAGGAAACCTTACCTCAAGTGAGGGGGAAATTTACGCAACACTCGCATGAGTTTGCTGGGAGATCAGCTACCGAGTGATGTACAGATCAGAAGACCTCGATGCTGACCGGCGCGATCGGCCAGCCGAAGGCTGCTGTTGTGTGGGTGAGGATGCCGGGGGAGTGTTCGGCTACGCGGCCGGTGGTGGCGAATTCGGACAGGGAGCGGCCGCCGAGGTAGGTCGCGCCGAGTTCGGTGACTGCCAGGCTGAGGTCGGCCGGGTCGTCGGTGCGCTCGCATCGGACGGACGACCCGTCGGCGGTCAACCGGAACCGTCCGGTGTTCGACTCGATGAGGTTGTCCGTCACGTCCAGCACGACGTCGAGCGGTGTGGCGTACCGACGCTGCTGCAAAGCCCGCTGCACGTCGGTCACCCGCAGCCACAGCGATTCGCCGAGCCGGCGCTCCAGGGCTGTCGGGTAGGTGACGAGTTGCTGGAGCGGCTCGTCGACGGCGGCGTACTCGTAGGTGAGCTTCGCGCTCAGGTCCATCGTCAGCAGGTGCTGCCAGAGCGCCTTGTACGCCGGGAGCTCGGGCGCGACCAATTCCTCGACGGAGACCTCGGAGGCCGGGCCGGTCGGTCCCCAGGCCATCTTGCCCCGCCAGAGCGCGTATCCGTCGATGCTTCCGGTCTCGTCGCGGTGCACCAGGATCCGGCGCTCGGTGCGCCCGCCCCGGTCGTCCGGCTTGTCCTGCAGGCGGGCCTGCCAGCGCAGGTCGGACCGCCCGGACACCCCGGATCGTTGCGTCTGCAGCCTGCGCAGGATCGCCGGCAGCTCCTTGAGTGCCTCGTCCACGCTCAGCACCCCGAGCTCGCCCGGACGGATCCGGTCGTTGGACGGACCAACACGGTGCAGGTCGACGGTGTACTCCACGCCCCAGGCGGCCGCGGCGTACCCGAATCGCCCGTAGATCGCCGGCTCGCTCGCCCACAGGACGGCGATCGCCTCCGGCACCTCGCGCAGCTGCCGCCCGATCAGCTGGGACATCACCCCGCGCCGGCGATGCGTGGGCTGCACGCCGACGCCGGTCACGTGGGCAGCGTCCAGCACCGCACCGGGCACGGACAACTCCCGCGTCAACGCCCTGGTCGTTCCGATGATCTGGCCGCCGTCGGTCGCCACCAGAGCCCGATCCGGCTCGAACAGCTGCTGCCACAGTTCGTCCGGTTTCGGGTCGAACATCATCGCCCCGCCGAACACTGCCTGCACCGCGCCGTACTCGCCGGCCTGCGCCGCCCGCACCTGGATCTCGCTCATCCCCGCATCTTCACATGCCGTATCGACAACCGCCGCCGATTTAGGACCATCAAGGTAGGTAGAAGGGGGTGGACCAATGATCAAACCACTCGCAACAACCGCGGCGGCGCTGCTCGCCGCAGCAACCCTGGCGCCGGCCGGTACGGCGTCCGCCACATCGACGGACAGCTGCGGCCTGTCGGCTTCGTCGGTCACCGCGCGAGGTGACCACAACAACCTTGGCATCCTGTCCACCAGGCCGCCCACGGCGACCGGCCAGGTGCTCGGGCGTGCAGCGTTCGCGCCGGGCCAGGTGAAGGTGATGGCCTCGATGTCGGTACTCGCCGACCAGGGCCCTGACGGCTCTCAATACGCCGTGTACGGCTACGTCGTCATCGGCGACGCGCTCTACCAGGCGGCGTACGACGCGCACGGCGACGGGATCATCGACAACCCTCCGGCGGTCTTGCGGCGGATCGGTGGTGGCTGGGGGAACTTCACGACGGTGGAGGAGGCCGAGTACCAAGGCCCGACCGAGGGCGGCGTCTCGCGCTGGAACGTGTACGGCCTGCGCAGTGACGGCGTGCTCTTCCGGTGGAGCGTCAGCAGCAAGGGCGTCTGGCGCAGGACCGGGTCCGCGCCCGGCTTCAGTTCGGTGAAGTCGATGGCACTGGTCAGCAAGTCGGCGACCTACGACACCTTCGTCGCGAACACCCGCGGCGGTGCGCTCTACACGATCCACATTCCGACCAGCTCACCGATGAAGCCGGTGGTCAAACCGGTCCGCACCCGCACCTGGCAGGGATTCGAAGCCTTGCTCGCCATGAAGTGTGGCGTCTACGGCACGATCCTGCTCGGCATCGACAAGGACACCGACTCGGCCTACTTGTACGCCGTCGGGCACTTCGCCGGGACCAGCACGGTGATCCAGTCGCTCGGCAAGGTTCCCGCGACGTTCGGGGACAACGTCTACGCCCGGCTGAAGGACCCGGGCGGACCGTTGAACGGGGAGTGAGTCAGCGGACGGCCGGCAGGTCGCCGGTGGACTCGCCGTCGAGCTCGGCGGGGGAGTCCGGCGCCGGGGTGTGTTCGACCTCGTCGAGGGCGATCTCTTCCCTGAAGACGAACTTCCGGTACGACCAGAAGCGGAACAGCGTGCCGAGGCCGAGGCCGATGAAGTTCGCGGCGATGTTGTCCGACAGCCAGGTGTGCAGGTCGAGCACGTAGCGCGAGAAGGCCAGGCAGCCGGCTGCGATCAGCAGGCCGATCCCGTTCAGCACGAAGAACAGCACGTACTCCCGGTGCAGGCCGCTGCGCTCACGGTGCCGCCACGTCCAGTACCGGTTGCCGAAGTAGGTCACGATCGTGGCGACCGTGGTCGAGATCAGCTTCGCGGTCAGCGGCTTGTGGTGCAGCATGCCCTCGCCGGAGTCCGCGAGGACCAGCGGGTTGTTGAACACCAGCCAGTTGTAGATCGGCAGGTCCACGACCAGCCCGAGGACACCGACCAGACCGAACTTGGCCACTTCGTGCACCAGGTGCTGGAACTGGTGGTACAGCTTGGTGACGAGCTTCAACGGGGTTCGGAACCTTCTGTGATCACACCGCGACGGGGAGGGCAGCTTCCCACGGTACCCGGCGACCGGGGCTACCCCGAAATCGCCCGCGCGCCGTGGTGGCCGCCGTCAGGCCGATGATGTATGGACATTAGGCTCACCGCTGTGAAGTTCGATCGGAAGGACCTCCCCGCCGGTACGCCGGTGGTCGGCATGGTCGGCGGCGGGCAGCTGGCCCGGATGACCCAGGAGACGGCTGTCGCGCTCGGCATCCAGCTCCGTGTGCTCGCGGAGGGCCCGACGGTGTCGGCGGCCCAGGCGGTCGCGGACGCGCCCGTCGGCGACTACCGCGACCCGGAGACGGTCCGCCGGTTCGCCGCCGGGGCGGACGTGGTGACGTTCGACCACGAGCACGTCCCGACCGACCTGCTGCACGCGCTCGAGGCGGACGGGGTCGCGGTCCGGCCCGGCCCGGACGCGCTCGTGCACGCCCAGGACAAGGCCGTGATGCGGGCCCGGCTCGACACCTTCGACGCGCCGTCGCCGGCCCACCAGGTGGTCGCGGGTCCCGCCGACGTCGAGGACTTCGCCAAGCGGGTCGGCGGCTTCCCGGTGATCCTGAAGACCACCCGCGGCGGGTACGACGGCAAGGGGGTGTGGTTCGTCGACGGCCCGGACGACCCGCAGATCGCGACCGCGTTCGGCAGCGGCGTCCCGATCCTGGCCGAGGAGAAGGTGGACTTCGTCCGCGAGCTGTCCGCGATCGTGGCGCGCTCGCCGCACGGCCAGGCGGTCGCGTACCCGATCGTCGAGTCGGTGCAGCGCGACGGCATCTGCGTCGAGGTGACCGCGCCCGCGCCCGGCCTGGCGCCGGAGCGCGCCGCCCGGGCGCAGCAGACCGCGCTGCGGATCGCCGGCGAGCTCGGCGTGGTCGGCATCCTCGCGGTCGAGATGTTCGAGGCCCGGGACGGGCGGCTGCTGGTCAACGAGCTCGCGATGCGCCCGCACAACACCGGCCATTGGACGATCGACGGCGCGGTCACGTCGCAGTTCGAGAACCACCTGCGCGCGGTCCTCGACCTGCCGCTCGGCTCGCCGGCCGCGCGGGCGCCGTACACCGTGATGGTGAACGTGCTCGGCGGCGACGTCGAGGACATGCACCGCGGCCTGCTGCACTGCATGGCCCGCGACCCGGGCCTGAAGGTCCACTTCTACGGGAAGTCGGTGAAGCCCGGCCGCAAGGTCGGCCACGTCACGGCGTACGGCGACGACCTCGAGGAGACCCGTGAGCGCGCGCGGCACGCGGCGGCGTACCTGACCGGCACCATCGACGAGTAAGGGTGAACATGTCCGTTGGAATCGTGATGGGGTCGGACTCCGACTGGCCGACGATGAAGGCCGCGGCCGAGGTCTGCGCCGAGTTCGACGTGCCCTTTGAGGCAGATGTGGTCTCGGCGCACCGGATGCCGACCGAGATGATCGACTACGGACGGTCAGCGCACGGGCGGGGCCTGAAGGTCCTGATCGCCGGCGCCGGCGGGGCCGCGCACCTGCCCGGGATGCTCGCGTCGGTGACACCGCTGCCGGTGATCGGCGTCCCGGTGCCGTTGAAATACCTCGACGGGATGGACTCGCTGCTGTCGATCGTGCAGATGCCGGCCGGTGTCCCGGTTGCGACGGTCTCGATCGGGAACGCTCGGAATGCGGGGCTGCTGGCGGTCCGGATCCTGGCGGCTTCCGACGAGCGGCTGCGGGACCGGATGATCGGGTTCCAGGAGTCGCTCGCGGAGATGGCCCGCGGGAAGGGCGGTACGGTCCGTGACGGGGCGGCAGAGTTGCGTAAAGGCTGAGGTTGGCGCTGGTTTCCACAGGGCGGGGGCGGGTAGTCGTGAGATCCCATTGGTTGTCGTCTAAGGTCGTCGATCGTGACTCCGCCCACTGACTCGGACACGCAGCGCATTCCGGTCCGCTACTGGATCTGGTTGTTCGGCGCTGCCGTGTCCCTCCTCGGCGATCTGACCATGTCGTTCGCCATCGGCTGGTCCGCCACCCGCCACGGCGGCAGCGTCGCCGGCCTCATCCTGCTGCTCGCCGCCGCCCCGAGAGCGATCCTCCTGCTGGTCGGCGGAGCCGTCGGCGACCGGTACGGCGCACCCCGCGTCCTGCTGGTCAGCTGCACCGCGATGTTCCTGGTCACCGCGGCCCTGGTCCCGGCGACCCGCGCCGTGGGCGAGCCGGTGTGGCTGCTGATGATCCTGGCCGTGGTGGTCGGCGTGATCGACGCGTTCTTCCTGCCGTCGTCCCGCGCGATGCCACGCCTGCTCGTGCCCGCCCCCCAGGTCCCGCGCGCACTGGCGAGCTTCCAGGTCACAGGAGTCGTCTTCGCGGTCACCGGCACGGCGGTCGGCGGCGTCCTGGTGAACTGGGCCGGCCTCACCGCCGCAGCCGCCTTCGACGCGATCACCTTCGGCGCCATGATCGTGGTGCTGTACCTGTTGCGGGGCACCACCATCCCGCACGGGTCGCGCAGGAGCGGGATGTTCCGCTCGATCGTGGACGGCGTCCAGGCCGCGTTCGGGCGTCCGCTCACGCGGGCGCTGCTGATCACGATGACCCTGGCCGCGGGTCTGCTGATGCCGATGGACGGGCTGCTGCTGCCGTTGCTGGCCCGCGATCACCACTGGGACGCGCAGACGGCGGCCATCCTGATCGCGACCCGGAGCATCGGCGTCGGCATCGTGTCGATCCGCATCCTCGTGCGCGGGGCCTTCCAGCGTCCCGGGATCGTCGCGATGCTCGGCCTGCTGTTCGCCGCGTTCGGCTTCGCCGGCCTGTCCGTGTTCGACGCACTGCCGCTGGCCATCGTCGCGGCCGTGATCAGCGGCATCGGCGTCGGCACCTTCACCGGGCACATCCTGCCGCTGCTGATGAACTCGGTGGAGAGCGAGTACCAGTCGCGGTTGCAGTCGGTCGTCGTGCTCTGCCAGAGCCTGGCCCTGGTCGTGATGAACCCGGTCCTCGGCACCCTCGCCGACGTCCAGGGGGTCCAGATCACCGGTGTCTGCCTGGCCATCGGCGTCGCGATCACGTTGATCGGCTTGGTCGCGCTCAGCCGTCCGGTGATCCGGAACGCCCGGGTGTCCTGACCGCTACGGCCTGCCCGGGGCCCGGTACGTCCAGCCGGCGGCGCGCCAGGCTTCGGCGTTGAGGTTCAGGCGGGCGTCGACCACGACCGGGGTGGTGACGATCTGGCTCAGCGCGACCGGGTCGAGTTCGCGGAACTCGGGCCACTCGGTGAGGTGCAGGACGGCGTGGGCGTCGCGGCAGGCCTCGATCGCGGTCGGGGCGTAGCGCAGCGTCGGGCGGACCTTGCGGGCGTTCTCCATCGCCTCCGGGTCGTAGACCGTGACATTCGCGCCGTGCAGCTGGATCCGGCCGGCCACGTCGAGCGCGGGCGAGTCGCGGACGTCGTCCGTACCGGCCTTGAAGGCGGCGCCCAGGACGGTGACGTTCCGGCCGACCCATTCGCCGCCGAGCGCGTCGTGGGTGACGTCGACGATCCGCGCGCGGCGGTGCTGGTTGATGTCGTCCACCTCGCGCAGGAACGTGATCACCTCCTCGACGCCGAGCTCGCCGGCGCGGTGCATGAACGCGCGCAGGTCCTTCGGCAGGCAGCCGCCGCCGTACCCGGGGCCGGCGTTCAGCATGCCGCGGCCGATCCGCTTGTCGTACCCGAGCGCGTCGGCCAGTTGGGTGACGTCGGCGCCGGTCGCGTCGGCCATCTCGGCGAGCGCGTTGATGAACGAGATCTTCGTGGCCAGGAACGCGTTCGCGCCGCCCTTGACCAGCTCCGCGGTCGGCAGGTTGCACACGACCACCGGCGAACCCTCGGCGATCGGCGTGCCGAACACCTCGCGCAGCCGGGTCTCGGCCGCCGCGGACTGGACGCCGAACACCAGGCGGTCCGGGTGCAGGGTGTCGTCGACGCCGTGCGCCTCGCGGAGGAACTCCGGCTGCCAGGCGATCTCGACCGCCGTACCGGCCGGGGACTCGGCGTGGAAGCGCTGCTCGAGGACCTTCGACGTGCCGACCGGGACCGTCGAGCGGCCGACCACCAGCGTCGGCTTGGTCAGCAGCGGGGCCAGCATGTCGACGACCGAGTGCAGCTGGGACAGGTCGGCCGCCTCGCTGCCCTCGAGCTGCGGGGTGCCGGCGCAGATGAAGTGGACGTCGGCCCAGTCCGCGATCTCGCGGTAGTCGCTGGTGAACCGCAGCCGGCCGGAGTCCACGTGCTTCTTCAGCAGCGGGTCCAGCCCGGGTTCGTAGAGCGGCGCCTTGCCGTCGTTCAGCAGCTTCAGGCGGTGCTCGTCGATCTCGACCCCGATCACGTCGAAACCGAACTCGGCCATCCCGGCGGACGTGTTGCAGCCGAGGTAGCCGGTGCCGATCACGGCGATCCGGAGCGGACGGGGCGTCGCTTCACTCATGTCGGGGACTCTACCCATCGTGGTTATCGGCCGGTGACCGGCTCATGTCCGGCCCGTGCGGACTTGGTCACTTTCGGGGTACGACGTCCTGTCTGCGCGGGTTGTTCGTCGTACTGTGTGACTCGTGAGTAACTCATTCGAGCTGTACGCGCTGTCCGAGGAGCACCAGGCGATCCGCGAGGCCGTGCGCGACGTCTGCGACGCCAAGGTCGCCCCGCACGCCGGGGACGTGGACGAGCTGGCCGAGTTCCCGAAGGCGTCGTACGACGCGCTGAAGGCGTCGGACTTCCACGCGCCGCACATCCCGGAGCAGTACGGCGGGGCCGGCGCGGACGCACTCGCCACGGTGATCGTGATCGAGGAGGTCGCCCGGGCGTGCGCCTCGACCTCGCTGATCCCGGCCGTCAACAAGCTCGGCTCGCTGCCGCTGCTGCTGTCCGCCTCGGAGGAGGTGAAGCAGCGCTACCTGCCGCCGGTCGCGGCGGGTGACTCGATGTTCTCGTACTGCCTGTCCGAGCCCGAGGCCGGTTCGGACGCCGCCTCGATGAAGACCCGCGCGGTCGCCGACGGTGACGGGTACGTCCTGAACGGCGTGAAGCGGTGGATCACCAACGCCGGGGTGTCCGACTTCTACACCGTGTTCGCGGTCACCGACCCGTCCGCGCGCTCGCGCGGGATCTCGGCGTTCGTCGTGGAGAAGTCGGACGAAGGCGTGTCCTTCGGCGCGCCGGAGAAGAAGCTCGGCATCAAGGGCTCGCCGACGCGCGAGGTGTACCTCGACAACGTCCGGATCCCGGCGTCGCGTCTGATCGGCGCCGAGGGGACCGGCTTCGGCACCGCGATGGCGACGCTGGACCACACCCGCGTGACGATCGCCGCGCAGGCGCTCGGCATCGCCCAGGGCGCGCTCGACTACGCGCTCGGGTACGTCCAGGAGCGCAAGCAGTTCGGCAAGGCGATCGCCGAGTTCCAGGGCCTGCAGTTCATGCTCGCCGACATGGGCATGAAGATCGAGGCGGCCCGGCAGCTCACCTACGCCGCGGCCGCCCGCTCCGAACGCGGTGACAGCGACCTCACGTACTTCGGCGCCGCCGCCAAGTGCTTCGCCTCGGACGTCGCGATGGCCGTCACCACCGACGCCGTCCAGCTCCTCGGCGGCTACGGCTACACCCACGACTACCCGGTCGAGCGCATGATGCGCGACGCCAAGATCACCCAGATCTACGAAGGCACCAACCAGGTCCAGCGCATCGTCATGGCCCGCCAGTTGCTGAAGGGCATCAGCTGACCTGGTAGCGATCGCCGCCTCCTCCGATCGGAGGAGGTGGTCGGGCTGGTCGCAGGAAGTGCGGATGGCGCGCGGCGGCGAGCGTGGAGGAATGACCTCGCTGCTGCGTACCGCCCTCCAGGGCAGCCGTGCCCTTACTGTTCTCGCCGGTGTCATGTCCGGGATGCTCGTCGTGTGCGTCGCCGGTCTGCTCTTCGACCATCGGACCGTTGGTGGACAGCCGGTCTGGCTCAAGCCGGGGAAGTTCGCGGTGTCGCTGGCGGTGTACGGGTTCACGCTGGCCTGGATGCTCGCCCAGCTGCGTCGAGGCCGGCGAGCCGCAGGTCGCGCAGCGGTTGCCATCGCGGTCGCGGCGTACGTCGAGTACGTCGTCATCGCCGGTCAGGCCGCCCGGGGACACGCGAGTCACTTCAACGAAGCGACCTTCCTCGACGAGGCTCTGTGGCGGGGGCTCAGCGCGCTGGCCACCGTCCTGTGGGTGGGGACCGTGGTCATCGCGGTCCTGCTCTGGCGCGACGGGATGCCTGATCGCGCCGGTACCTGGGCCGTCCGGCTCGGGCTGCTGCTTCTCCTGGCCGGCATGATGCAGGCCTTCACGATGGTCATCCCGACCGCCGAGCAGATCGCGCTGCAGGAGCGCGGCGTCACCACGATGATGGGCGCGCACTCGGTCGGCGTACCGGACGGCGGCCCGGGGATGCCGTTGACCGGCTGGAGCACGACGGGCGGCGATCTGCGCGTCGGGCATTTCGTCGGAATCCACGGCCTGCAAGCGATTCTGCTGTTCTCGCTGCTCCTGCCGCGCCTGGTGGACGACGTGGTACGGCGTACCCGGCTGGTGTTCGTCTTCGCCTTCGCGTACGCCGGTCTGCTCGTGCTGGTGACATGGCAGGCCCTGCGAGGTCAGCCGCTGCACCACCCGGACGGAGTCACGCTGACGGCGCTCGGGGTGATGGTGACGACGGCGGTGCTGCTGGCCGTTGTGTCATGGTCGCGCCGCACCCCGGCCACCTAGGATGAGCGCCATGCTGTGGCTGGGGCGGCTGTTCGACGATCGCTACGCCTTGGTCCGGCTGACCGTGATGAACCTTGCCGCGGCCAGTTACCTGACCCTGGTTCCGCAAGGCGCCGCGCTCGACGGGCTGAGCCTGTACCTCGCGCTCGGCGTGATCGCGTTCGCGTACGTCGGTGCCTGGTCGCCGATCGTGGCCGTGAGCGGTCTGGCGGCTGCGCTCGCGGTCGGTTCGCTGCTCGGCGCCGACACGATCGTTCCGATGGTGGCGCTCGGCTGGGCGATGCTCGAGCTGGGCGTACGGCGGTCCGGGCGCCAGGTGTGGTGCGCGGCGGCGATCGGGCTGACAGGCAGTCTGGTCGCCGACTACGGCGAGGTCGCGGACGTCGTCCTGACCGTCGTCTTCCGGGCCGGCGCGGCGGTGGTGCTGCCGTTGCTGTTCGGGATGCATGTCCGGGTGCTGGCGGAACTGAACCGGCAGGCGGCCGAGCGTGCCGGCCAGGAAGCCGACCGGGTCCGGGCCGAGGAGCGGGCCGCGATCGCCCGGGAGCTGCACGACCTGGTCGCGCACCACGTCGCCTCGATCGTGCTCCGGGTCGGGGTGGCGCGCGACGTCCTCGAGATCGGCGATCCCCGCGTACGGCAGGTGCTCGACGACGTCCACGCGACCGGCTCCGGTGCGCTGTCCGACCTGCGGCGCCTGGTCGCCGTACTGCGGGATCCCGGCTCGGCGCAGTCCACCGCGTTCGTGGATCCGGAAGGTCTGCTGGTCGCGCTGCGTTCGGCGGTGGAACGCGGTCAGCAGCTCGGTCTGACGGTCGACGCGGAGATCGATCCGGCCGTTGTCCGGCTGGATGCGCGGACGGCGCTCGCGGTCCTGCGGCTCGCGCAGGAAGGACTCGCGAACGTGGCCGGCCACGCGGGGACGGCGGCGCGCGCGTGCCTGTCGATCCAAGTGAATGCGGAGCAGTTGACCTTCGACCTGCAGGACTTCGGCGGCCGGGCTGCGACGTCGTCCACCGGCGGGCACGGCCTTGTCGGGTTGCGCGAGCGGGTCGAGGTCCTCGGCGGCAGCTTGCACGCGGGACCGACCGACGTCGGCTGGCGCCTGACCGCGCTGGTTCCGACGATGGGAGAACTGGCGTGATCCGCGTGCTCCTGGTCGACGACCAGCAACTCGTGCGCGCGGGTCTGCGGATGCTGTGCGAGTCCGCGGCGGATGTCGAGGTGGTGGGCGAGGCGGCCGAAGGCGCGACCGCGATCCGCCTGGCCGAGCGACTGGTGCCCGACGTCGTACTGATGGACCTCCGGATGCCGGGCGTCGACGGTACGACGGCCACGGCGCGGATCCTGGCGCAGCGGCCCGCGGCGAGGATCGTCGTACTGACGACGTTCGACGACGACGACCACCTGTACCCGGCGCTTGCCGCGGGCGCGTGCGGGTTCCTGGTCAAGGACACCGCGCCGGAGGAGCTACTGGACGGCGTCCGGCGAGCCGCGGCCGGAGACAGCCCTTTCAGCCCGAATGTCCTGCGCCGGCTCGTCGATCAGGCGGTCCGCACCCGCAACTCGCAGGCGCCGCCGGCTTCACCCGTCGGGCTGACCGACCGCGAACGCGACGTCCTCGCGCTGGTCGGCGCCGGACTCTCGAATCCCGAGATCGCCACCCGTCTGCACCTCGGCGTGACCACCGTCAAGACCCATGTGGCCAACCTGATGACCAAGACCGGCACGACCAACCGCGTGCAGCTCGCGATCCACGCCCACACCAACCACTGACCAGCCACTGACCAGCCACTGACCAGCCGGCGGTTCAGGCGTCGTACCAGGCCATCGAACTCATCTTCCAGCCGTCGGCGGTGCGAACGAACTGGGTGGTCTTGTAGCCGACGCCCTCGAACGCCTCACCGTCGCGGACACCGGACTTGCGGTACTCGCTGAACCGGTGCGCGATCGCCCCGGCGATCTCGGTCCGCTCGGCGACCTCCCACTCCGAGAACTCGGTGAGCGTCCCGTCGGTGAGCATCTTCTGCCGCGGTTCGACGAACGAGGTGAGGTCGTAGATCACCGGCTCGGCGCCGACGTTCGCGATGATCATGCCCTGCGGGATGAACACCTCACGGACCGCCTCGACATCGGGCCGGCTGCCGCCGGTGTTGGTGAAGGCGCCGAGGAACCTACGCATCAACTCGTCGAGCTCCGCCTTGACGGCCGGGTCAGATGATTCGGAGGAAGCCACCGAGCAATCCTGGCCGTCGTACGGGCCGTCGGCAAGCTGTCTTCGGTGCCGATGACGCTCGAGGCACGGAGGTCAGGAGGGCTCGGTCGCGATCGTGGTGACGAGGACCGTCGCGCGCTTGGTCAGTTCGGTGCGGTTGGTCGCGCCTGCGTGGATCTGCATCGCGACACCGTCCAGGACGGACGTGATCAGCCGCGCGCGCATCCGGATCTCGTGGTCGGGCAGGCCCGGGGTGACGCGCCGGATGAGGACGCCGAGCTCGCGGTAGAAGGCCTCGTAGATCTCGTGGTTGAGGCGGCGGAAGCGGGCGTGGTGGTACGCCAGCAGTGACATCGTGCCGAAGACGGCGCCCGCGCCGGTGGTCCAGTTCCGGACCAGGGCGCGGGCGGATCCGGTCAGGCCCTCGATCGTGGTTGCCCGTCGGACGGCCGCCAGGTCGTGCTCGAACTCGGCGCGGATCACCGCCTCGAGCAGGTCGTCGCGGGTCGCGAAGTAGTACTGCAGGTTTCCGAGCTTCATCTCGGCCTTGGCCGCGACCCGGCGCAGGACGAACTCGTCGAACCCTTCCTCGACCAGTAACTCCCGCGCCACGGCCAGTACGGCGTCCCGCCGCGCCGCGCCCCGGTCGCTGAACGAGGTGGTCACCCCCGCACCTTACCGCTGTCTAGGTCGTTGACCTACAATTAGGTCAACGACCTAGACAGGAAGGTATTCGGATGCCAGACCGTATGACCCGGGCCGAGCGGGAGGCCTTTCTCACCGACGTCCGTGTCGGAGTGCTCACCGTTACGTCGGACGATCCGGAGCGCGCGCCGGTCAGCGCGCCCGTGTGGTACGACTTCTCGCCGGAGACCGGCGTGACCGTGATCATGAACGCCAAATCCCGCAAGGGCGTCGCGATCGAGGCCGCCCGGCGGTTCGTCCTCGTCGTCCAGTCGGAGGCGACGCCGTACCGCTACGTGACCGTCGAAGGGCCGGTCACCGAGATCCGCTCGCCCGACACCGCGAAGGACCTGCTTCCGTTGGCGATCCGGTACCTGGGCGAGGACTTCGGCACGACGTACACGAAGGAATGGGACGAGGCCGGTGGGCCGGAGACCGACCTCCTGTACGTGATGAAGCCGCAGCAGTGGAACACCGCGGACTTCACCCGCGACTTCGCCTGAGGCGCCTGCTCAGCCGTTCACCTACTACGGTGTGCATCGAACGGCGACGGCTGGGAGGTCTGCGGGGTGGCGGATGTGTTCGCTGGACGGTTCGAGCTGCTCGACCCGATCGGGGTCGGTGGGGCCGGGACGGTGTGGCGGGCCTGGGACCGGCGGCTGGAGCGGCCGTGTGCCGCGAAGGTACTGCGGCAGCGTGACGCCGGGGCGTTGCTGCGTTTCGTCCGGGAGCAGGGACGGCGGCTCGACCACCCGAACGTGCTGTCGCCGTACGGGTGGGCGGCCGACGACGACCTGGCGCTGCTCGCGATGGACCTGGTCGGCGGCGGGTCGGTGGACACGCTGGTGGCGGACTTCGGGCCGCTGCCGGTGCGGTTCGCCGGGGAACTGCTCGGGCAGTTGCTCGGCGCGCTCGGCACGATCCACAGCGCGGGCGTCCTGCATCGCGACGTCAAGCCCGCGAACCTGCTGCTCGAGGCGACCGGCACCGCGCGGCCGGTCCTGCGGCTGACCGACTTCGGCATCGCGATCGCGCTCGGCGAACCCCGGCTGACGGTCCACGGAACGGTCGTCGGCACCCCCGGCTACCTGGCGCCCGAGGCACTCGCCGGGGCGACACCCGCGCCGAGCCAGGACCTGTACGCCGCCGGCGTGACCGCCTGGCAACTCCTCACCGGCTCCGAACCACCCGAACACGGCACCCTCCCGGCGCTCCCGTCCGACGCAACCGGCCCGATCTGGGATCTGGTCACCCAGCTCACCCAACTGGACCCAGCCGACCGCCCCCAGTCCGCAGCGGAAGCCCTGGAGGCTCTCGCGCCACTCCTTGTGGAGCCCCTCGAACTCCCGGCACTGACAGCCGATGGTGAAACCATCGAGGTCTTCGATCACCTACCACCACTCACCAACAACCCTCACCCCACCCTCCACGACCCCCTGGCCGAGGACGCAACGCCCGTCGGCGAGGCGCAGACCGGTGCTCCGGCGGGTGGGGTGGTGGCGGACGGTGGTCCGGTGGACGGCGAGGTGGCGGACCGTGGTCCGGCGGACGGCGGTGCGGGGGACGGTGCCGGGGTGCGCCGGCGCGGTGGGCGGCGTACCGGCGTGATCGCGGTGGTGGCTGTCGTGGTGGCTGTTGCCGGGGGTGGGGGTGCCGCGCTGGCCGTGTTCGATCCGTTTGGTGGTAAAGATGCGGTGCCGTCGGAGAACAGTCCGGGTGGGCCTGGGAGTGAGGCGTCCGAGACTGCGACGACCGTTGAGGTGACGCCGGCAACGCGGTCCGCGGATCCTGGGATTCGGGTTGGGCAGCCGTGCGGGTGGCAGGTTGTGGGGTCGGTGGAAACGGCTGCTGACGGCATCCGGGTGGAGTGCCGTCAGCAGGGGTCGTCGTACCGCTGGGCGAAGGTCAGCTAGGCCACCGCGGACCCTGCGGGCCTGGAACCTGCGGCCGGCGGTTGCGCAGGATCAGGGCGATGGCGATGCCGGCCACCGCGAGCAGTCCGGCGGCGCCGCCGATCACCCACGGCAGGACGGACGAGGAGTCCTTCTCGGCGGAGCGTCCGTCGATCGGGCCGCTCGCAGTGCCCGAGCCGCTCTCCGGCGACGAGGACGACGACGGCGAGGTCGTCGGTGTCTCGCTGGCCGTCGGCTCGGGTGTGTTGGACGTGCCGTACTCCGGCCCGCTCACCTTCGTCCCGGCGACGGCGACGTCGATCTTCACCGGTACGCCGCTCGCCCCGGCGTCGGACGCGCCGAGCTTGACCACCAGGTAGTACCAGCCGTCGACAGCCATCTTCCGGATGTCGGCCGCGCCGCCCTCGCGGTTCAGGTACATCACCCGCGTCGTGGCGATCGGCTTCCCGTTGGAGGGCAGTGTCATCGTGTTGCCCGTGTACGCGGTGGTGTCGCTGTCGATCTCGTCCCGCACCGGGTTGAACAGGGTCGTCGCGACGTTGACGGTCTGCCCGTCCGGAACCCCGCCGTACGTGACCCGGTACGCCAACCCCTGCCCCCAGTCCAGCTTGACCCGGTAGAACAGCTGCTCGCCGTAGTACACGGTCTCGCCGTACCGGCCCGGCCCCGGCAGAGTGGTGGCTTCGTTGAAGGACCCGCCGCCTCGCACCGCCTGACCGGCGCCTGCGGGCTCGTTGGCGAACTCGACCCGCGTGGCGGCCGCCGGCTCACCCTTGCCACCGACGGTCGGCGGCTCGACCCGGACCAGCAGCTCGACCGGCACCCGGTCGGTGCCCTTGTTGTCGCGGGTGACCCGGAGGACGTAGCGACCGGGCTCGTCACAGGTGCGGGAGTTGTTGCCGTCGGCCAGCTCGTCCCAGCGCAGGACCGTGCTGAGGCTGCCGCCGTCGGTCTGCGCCCGGGTGTTGAGCTGCCGCTCGCGCTTGTTGCAGTCGGCGCCGCCCGGCCCGGTGATGCGGATGTCCAGGGCTTCGACGTCGCGGACGTTGCCGCGCGGGAAGATCGCGGTGGCGGCGAAGTACAGCGTCTCGCCCTCCTTCAGGTCGACGGCGTAGAAACGCTCCTCCTGAGAGTCCAGCGTGTCGACGTACTGCCCGGGCGCGGCGAGCGGCGCCGTCGTCGGGTCGTTGGTGCCGGTGATCGGCTTGCCGACCGGCTCGTAGTGCCGCAGCGCCCGCTCGGTGACCCGGCCGAGTACGCCGGTGAGCGTGGCCGCGTCGTCGGCGTCGTGGTACGTGCCGCCGGTGGTCTGGGCGATGCAGGCGAGCTGCGCGCGGGCTGCGGCACCGACCCGGAAGCCGATGGTGTGGACGTGCAGGTCGATGCCCTGCTTGCGCAGCTCCTCGGCGACCTCGCAGGGCTGCGGCGGCGCGCAGGTGTCCTCACCGTCGGAGACCAGCACGATCGACCGCTGGCCTTCCTTCGGCAGCTGCGCCGCGGCGGTCTGCAGCGATCGGCCGATCGGGGTGTAGCCGCGAGCCTGCGCGCGGGACACCGCGGCCTTCAGGGCCGGCTTGTTCACCGTCCCGACCGGCTGGACCACCTGGACGTCGCGGCAGCCCGCGGCCTTCTCCGATCCGGCCGAACCGGTGCCCGCGCCGTAGATGGTGAGCCCCACCCGGGCCTCCGCCGGAAGCCCGTCGACCATGCTGGCGACCGCGCGCTTGGCGGCGTCCATCCGGGTGCCCGAGCCGCCGGCGTCCTTGGCCTTCATCGACCCGGACGAGTCCAGGACGACCATCACCGGCGAAAACGTGTCCGCCGACCCGGCAGCGGAGGCGTTTGCAGACGGAAATGCGATGGCAAGGCCGGTCACGACCAGGAGTGCGGCGGCACGGCGTATCATGAGCTACTCCAGTGTTTGCAGATCGGAACGGTCATGACCATATCGTTTGCATTTGCGATTTGCAACCGCAAAGCCTCGGAGGATCGGTGAGCGACGCCCACACCCGCAACGTCGAGCGGCAGATCGAGTGGTACGGCGAGCCGCTCGGCGACCGGTTCGGACGACTGCTCGCGCGCACGAGTCTGTCGCAGGCCCAGCTCGCCGGCGTTCTGGGACTCTCGGCGCCGATGCTGTCGCAGCTCATGTCCGGGCACCGGTCGAAGATCAGCAGCCCCGCGGTGCTCTCCCGGCTGCTGTCCCTCGAAGCCATGGTCGGCGACGCCGCGTGGGACACGCTCCCGCCGGACGAGCAGTCGCGCCGCCTCGACGACGTACGGGCCGCCGAGCGCTCCACCCTCAACCTCGAGGTGCAGCCGGCCCGGCCGCAGCCGACGGGGGACCCGGTGACCGCGATCCAGGAGGTGCTCCGGGCCGTCGCCTCGGCGGCCGAGCTCGAGGGCGCCGCCCGCCTGCTGGAGTCCGAGTACCCGGACCTGGCGGAGGCGTTACGAGTCCTCGGCACGGGCCGTACGCCGGATGCCCGCGCGTTCTACGCCCGGCTCACCGGTTGACGGTCGCCGCGAGATCGTTGACAGGTCCCCGTTTGACTACCGATCGTGGTCACCCGCCTGGCGGGCGGGCAACGCGTACGCCCTGAGACGCTCGGCCGCGCGAACCAAGACGCCGGAACACCAGCAATTCACGATCCGGTACGACGGGAAGCGTCGGCCGATGCTGGTCTACGCTGCCGACGGCAAGCTGGCGAGGCATGCCGAAAGCCCGGGAGGAAACGATGGAGGCAGTCGGCTCGCTCGTGGCGGGAGCCGGTGTGCACCGCCTCGCTCGACGCGATCGCTCCGGCGTCGAGCGGGAGTATCTGGTGGCTGTGCCGGACCGTCCTGTCTTCGGTGTGACCGTGCTGTTCCATCCCTTCGGCTTCACGCCCGAGGCGGTGCTCATCGGTGAACCCGCTGGTGAGCTGCTGATCAGGCCGCTCGACGGCGCGCTCGGTCCGGCCGAGGCCACGGGGCAGATCGTCGTCGCGCCGCGGAGCCACGGGCGGGTGCTCGCCGGAGTCTCCTTGGCCTGGCAGGACCACCTCGACGCCACGTGGTCCGTCGTACGGGAGCTGTGTGAGTTCTACGGCACGGACGCCGTCGCTGTCGGTGGGCTGTCCATGGGCGGGCAGGAGGCCCTCGTGCTGGCCGCCCAGCACGCTGACGAGGTCAGGACGGTGTGGGCCGCGAACCCGGTCGTCGACCTGACGCGGTGGCACGACGACATCCGCGACTGTCGTGCGAGCGAGGCGCTGCTGGATGCTGACGCCACGATCCGGGAGGAGGTCGGCGGCGCTCCGTCCGAGCGGCCTGACGAGTACGCGCGCCGAAGCCCGATCTCGTACGCAACAGAACTGGCGCGCACCACCGTACGGCTCGTATGGTCCGGCGCCGACACGATCATCCCCGGCCAGGGCACGTACCACGCGCACGCGCTCGCGGAGCAGCTCCGCGCACTCGGCGGCCCGGTGGACGAGCGCATCGTCACGCACGCCCCGGGCTCGCCCGCCGACGAGCCCGGCCGGTTCGCGCACGAGGCCTGCGACATGTGGGAACACCTCGGCTGGGCGGCCGCGAACGCGCAGGCCTGACTACCCGGCGGCCGCCCGCAACAGCTTCTCCGGCCACGCGGGATCGATGCTCCTGGCAATCGGATAGCCCGACGCCCACGGGCCTTCCCAGTGCACCTCGATCCCGGGGTTGTGGATGCCGGTGCCGTCCGGGAGGAAGAGGTGCGGGCTGCCCTGGACGGCGTCGGTGACGGCGATCGCGTGGTCGCCCATCACCTCCGGCCGCGCCCGGCCGCTGTCGAGGGCCGTGGTCAGCTCGGTGGTGTCGACGGACTCGAGGCCGGCCGCGATCTCGAGGATCGTCTGCCGGTGGCCGATCGGCCGCGAGTCGAACCAGAACGCCCGGCGGATGGCGGCGTCGAGGTCCTCGGAGGCCTGCAGGCCCTGGGCCTTGGCGGCATGGACCGCCTCGGCGGCGAGCAGGACCGTCGACGGGTACGTCCAGTCGGGCTGGGTCCACAACCGGAACCCGACCTCCGGGGCGAGCTGCCCCAGCCCGACGGCCTCGCTGTCGGTCCCCGGCCGGGAGTGCGGACCGTTGAACAGTTCGAGCGCGAACGTGTGGTGATCCAGCCGGACCACACCGTCCAGCCCGAGCTCGGCCCGGGTCGTCCGGAGCCGGTGGATCGCCACGTGCGCGAACGGGCAGAGCAGATCCGACCACACCTGGATCGTCCCGGCGGCGACGTTCACTCGTCCTCCTCGTGGTCCGCACCGGTCGGGTTGCTGGTGAACTGCTCGGGCCTGATCAGCACCGCCGTCCGCCGGTCCGCCACCATCTCCCGGTCGTACGCGTCCAGGTCCGGATGGATGCCGCCCGCGGCGTGGTAGATGTCGCGCAGCAACACCCGCAACCGCTCCGCGTCGATGCCCTCCAGCGGATCGTCCGGACCGGCCAGCTCGGCCGCTCCGCGGACGCCGATCCACTCCCACCCGGCGCGGAACACCAGCGTCGCGCTCGGCGTCCGCCGCAGGTGCGCGAGCTTCGCGGTCCGCCCGCGCGCGACGAAGGCGACGACGGGTTCGCCGGTGAGCGGATGGTCGAGGACGCCGGCGTTCACGACCGAGGCGGCCGGCTCGCCGGAGCGCCGTTGGGTGATCGCGACCGCCAGGAAGTGATCCCGGCGGCCGAGTTCGTTGATGCGGGCCAGGCCTGCGGTGGTCTCCATACCGACGACATTAACGGACCATGGTCCGGTTATCAATGCTGAGGCCAGAGCCTCGGCTGGACGGCCGGATCCGTGTAGTCCGGGTCGGGATCGTGCCGGACGAGCGTGTCGTTCGGGTGGATCGCACCCGCCCGCCAACGGTTGTCGGCCGGCTGGAGGTGGATGGCCAGCGAGCGGCGCGGTTGCGTGCTCAGGTTGCCCGAGCTGCCGTGCACGGTCCGGCAGTGGTGGAAGCTGACCTGCCCGCGACGCATCCGCGGTACGACGGGCGTCGGGTCGTACCCCTGGGCGACGATCGACGCCTCGAGCCCCGCCGCGTCCTGCGAGAAGAAGTCCAGCCCGGTCACGGACCACCGGTGGCTGCCCGGCATGAACGCGACGGCGCCGTTCGTCTCGTCGACGTCGTGGAACCCGACCCAGGCGGTGAGCATCTCGTCCGACGTGCACGACTGCCAGTACTGCCGGTCCGTGTGCCACCCGACCCGCGCCGCCGATCCGCCCGGCGGCTTGAACAGCAACTGGTCGTGCCACAACCGGATCCCGTCCGCGCCGGACAACGCGGCCGCCGTCGCGGCGATCGCCGGGTGATGGACCAGCGCGGCCAGCTCGTTCACCCGCAAGGACGAGTAGTCGTTCTTCCGCAGGACGTCGCCGTCCTCGGGCTGCCAGCCGCGCGTGGCCGGTACGTCGGGCAGCGCGTGGTCGTGGTCGCCGGCGTAGAACCGCTCCATGCCACGCTCGGCCGCGTCGAGTACGTCGGAAGGCACGATCACCGGCGAGATCCAGTAGCCGTGCTCGCGGTAGAAGGCGATGTCATCAGCATTCATGACGTTCAACCTAGGAAGTGATCGACTGCTTCGGCGTTGCCGATGTTCAGCCTACTGGACACAATCTTCAGGTGTCCCTCCACCGACCCAGCGGGCTGCGCGCGGGCTTCCACGCCGACGGGTTCGCACCCGGCAGCGGCCTGCTGCACGCAGGGGAGCAGTGGGTGCCGGAGCAGTTCCTGATCGAGCCGCACGAGCATCCGGTCTGGGAGATCTACCTGCAGCAGCACGGCACGACACACTGGGTCGCCGGCGGCGAGAGCTACGCGTTGCGTCCAGGGCACCTGTTCGCCGTACCGCCCGGGGTCACCCATCACCTCGCGGGCAGGTCCGGGAACCACCATTTCTACTTCGCGGCCGTGGATCTCGACGTCGTGGCAGCACGTCATCCGGCGCTCGCGAGGCCGCGGACCGTCGTCCATCGTGAAGCCGGCGACGTCGCCTACGCGTTCGCGCAGCTGGTCCGGGAGCTCACCACCCGCTACGAGTACGCCGAGACCGGGCTCGCGCTCGCCGTGGACCACCTGGTCCTCGCGGTCTCCCGTTCGCTGGCGCCGATCGCCGCACCGCAGCTCGCGATGCATCCGGCCGTACGGACGGTGAAACGCCTGCTGGACCAGGAGTTCCACGAGCGCTGGACCCTCAAGGAGCTGGCGGATCGTGCAGGGCTCGCCGCGGCGTACCTGGCCGAACTGTTCGCCGCCGAGCTCGGCCAGCCGCCGCACCGCTACCTCAACGAACGCCGCATCGACCGTGCCCGCCAGTTGCTCGAATCCAGCGACGTCACGATCACCGCGCTCGCGCTGAGCCTGGGTTTCAGCTCCAGCCAGCACTTCGCGCGGGTGTTCCGGCAGTTGACCGGCGCGACACCGACGTCGGTCAGATCGTCACGATCGCGGTGACTCCGAGCGCGACCCCGACCAGATAGGTGCCCAGGGCACCGATATCGCGGAGCGGGCCGTGCGAGGCCAGCGAGGCGGACCGCAACATGCCGACCGCGTGCGTGAACCGGACGACGACGGCCGCGACCGCGAGGACGTCGATCAGCCGGCTGTCGGACAGCACCGAGCAGACCAGCAGCAGCACGATCATCGTCGGGATGTACTCGGCCGCGTTGCCGTGCGCGCGGACCGCGATCAGCAACGGGTCGGCCGGATCGGTCGGCTGCTGGTTGCCGGCGCCACGCAGTGCACGGTTGCGGGTGACGTTGGCGCCGAGCAGGAACAACAGGATGCCCAGCAAAGCCATGCAGACAACGGTGACGGTGCTCATACCAGTGCTCCCTCGAACAGACTGCTGACGATGGTGTGACTGAGGCGGGTCCCGAGCAGGGCATCGGTCTTGTGCATGCCGCCGGGACACGTGACGTTGACCTCGATGAGCCGGCCGTCGATCACGTCGAGACCGGCGATGACCAGGCCGTGCGCGCGCAGTACCGGCCCGAGGGCGGCCACGATCGCGCGATCGTGGTCGTCGACGGCGGCCGTCGCGACCGGCGGGCCGATCCGGAAGTCGCCGGCGGCCGGTCGGCGCAGGACCGCCCCGACGATCTCGCCGTCCAGCAGGAACAGCCGCTTGTTGCCCTCCGCAACAGATGGCAGGTACTGCTGCGCGATCACGTGCCGCCGCCCGCCGTGCGTCGCGGACTCCAGCAGCGCGACCGCACTCCGGTCGTCGCGCACCAGCCAGACGCCGATCCCCGCGAACCCGTCCACAGGCTTCACGACGGCCGTGCCGACATTGCCGACGAACGACCGCAGCGCGAGCGGATCCGCCCCGACGTACGTCGGCGGGCACAACTCGGGGAACTGCAGCGCGACGAGCTTCTCGTGCATCGCCCGGATCCCCGCCGGCCGGTTGATCACCCGCGTCCCGGCGCGTTCGACCAGGTCCAGCAGGTACGTCGTGTGCAGGTACCGCGCGTCGACCGGCGGATCGATGCGGAGCTGAATCACCTCGAAGGACGACGCCACGTCCACGACCGCGGCGCCGAGCTCGTCGAACCAGTCCGAGTCCACGATCCACCGGTGATCGCCACCGGCCAGCCGCGGCCGCAGCCGGATCCGCCGCGCCCGGGCGCACACCCGGCCGTCGACGACCGCGAGCTCCTCGGGCCCGCAGCACCAGACGTCGAACCCCAGGTCCTGGGTCGCGCTCATCAGCCCGATGCTGGCGTCGATGTCGCACTGCAGGCCCGCGAGCGGGTCGGTCACGAACAGCACGCCGGTCATGCCGCCAACTCCTCGTCCAGTACGCCGTCCGCCGCCGCGCGCCACAGCCCCGTCGGCAGCCGGCGCAGGACGTCACGCCGGCGCACGTCGTCGTACATGAGCTCCTCGAGTGCCGCGACCGCGCGCTCGACGGCGTCGGGCTGCAACGCGTCCAGGAAACGCACCTCGAGGTACGTCCCGCGCGGCCGGACCGGTGGGAACAACGTGCTCAGGTGCCCGGCCGGTCCGTCGACGAAGACCGTGGCGCCCGCCGCGAAAGCCGTGTACGCCGCGACCGGATCGCCGTGCAGAAGCCTGTCGTCGAAGGCGGTCCGCGCCGGGTCGACCTCCAGCCAGGTGGCCAGCCGGTCGCTGCGGTTGAAGCGCGCGGCGAGAAACGGTCCGGCGAGGTTGAGCACCTGCCACTGCTCGATCCCGGCCTGTCCCGGCCACCAGTCCAGGCAGATCTGCGTCGACGCGGTCCGGCGCATCATCCGCCGGCCGGCCGGTCCGATGCGGTCGAAGTGCCGCTGCATCGCGACGTACCGCGGTGACGTCAGTTGCAGCGGCACGTCCGGGCGCGGGTCGACGGGGATCGGCCGGAGTGTGATCCCGGCCAGCCTGGTTTCGAGATCCGCGGTCAGCACACGCAGGTCGCGGACCGGTTCGCGCGACGGCGGCAGGCTCAGCTCGAGTTGCCCGCCGGGTTCGAAACCGACGTACGGCGTCGCGGGCGAACCCGCCACGGCCCGTCGTACCTCCTCGATCGGCACCACGCCGCCGTCCGCCGCGGCCACCACGTACTCCTGCTCGATCGCGACCCGCACCGACCGCCGGCGCGCCCGCGCGAACAGGCCCGCCACCACCGGGTGAAGCTCCCTGGCCTCCATCGGCCCTCCCTGATACCGTAAGGATTCCTGTCGAAATATTGGAAGGTATCCTTACGACATGTCAAGGCCTCAAGTGCGGCGGCCCGCGCACAAGCCGCTGATCGCGCTGGTCGAGCGCGCCAACCGCGCGCTCCAGACCGATCTGGTGCGGCAGGCGCACGCCCGCGGGCACACCGAGGTGAAGATGACCCACAACTCGGTGTTCGCCACGTTGCACACCGGGCCCGGGCGGGCGGCGGACATGGCCGCGCGGGCCGGGATCACCCGGCAGTCGATGGGTGAGGTGATCCGCGACATGGTCGCCCTCGACCTACTCGAGATGCTGCCCGATCCGAATGACCGCCGGGCGAAGGTCGTCACCTACTCCGAGCACGGGATGGAGGTGGCGGGTGACGGCTTCAGCTATCTGGCCGACCTCGAGGACCTGTTCGCGGAGGAGTTCGGCGAGCACGAGTACGCCGTCGTCCGCGACGTACTGGCCCGGCTGACCGACGTACTGGAGCGGCACGCGGCCGCCGGGACTCAGGCCTCGTCCTCGGCCGGCGGCAGCGTCGGGTAGTCGACGATCGGGTAGAGGCCGACCGTGAACCCGTACGTCGTGGCGCCGCCGCGGGGGAGTTGGTCGAAGCTGTGGATCAATGCGTCCACCTGCTGCCAGAACTCCGCGGCCCGCTCCTCGGGGATCCGGGCGTGCCGGATGAACGAGCGCATCTGACCGGCGTCGTAGGCCGGCTTGGACTCCTCGGCCGCGACCTCGAAGTCGTTGAAGTCGTGCGGCAGCTGCCCGTCCTTGCCCTGCCGGCCGAGCCCGACGAAGAACATCCGCGCCGCGCGCCCGTAGAAGCGCTCCTCGATCGCCCGCACCCGCCGGGTCCGGACCACCCGCAGGACGCCCGCGTCGGTCAGCACCTTCACGTGGTGCGCGACCGTGCTCTTCGGCCGCCCGACCGCGGTGGCCAGCTCCGTCACGGTCGCCGCGCGCTCGTGCAGCAGTCCGAGGATCGTCGTCCGGAGCGGGTCGCTGATCGCCCGCACCTGCTCGGCGGTGGTCAGCTCGAGCGTGTCCGCGAGCTCGTAGTCGGGGACCGGCTTGTTGATCGACATAGCTCGAATAGACTAGCATCGCCGATTGTTCGAGATATTTGGATCATTGGAGCTGATGATGGCCGAGGTCGTGCTGTACCACCACTCGCAGGGGCTGACCGACGGGGTGAAGGCGTTCGCCGACGAGCTCCGGCAGGCGGGCCACACCGTCCACACGCCGGATCTCTACGAGGGCAACACCTACGGGACCCTCGACGAAGGCATGGACTACGCGCGGTCGACCGGTTTCGGAAAGATCGCGGAGCGCGGCGTCGAGGCCGCGCAGGACCTGCCGGCCAACGTCGTGTACGCCGGTTTCTCGCTCGGCGTCGTCCCCGCCCAGCAGTTGGCTCAGACCCGGCCGGGCGCTGCCGGTGCCCTGTTCTACTACTCGTGCCTGCCGGCCGAGGAGTTCGGGTCGTGGCCGGAGGGGCTGCGGGCGCAGGTGCACGCCATGGACGAGGACCCGTTCTTCGCCGAGGAAGGCGGCGACATCGACGCCGCCCGCGCCCTGGTCGCCGCCACCAACTCCGTCGAACTGTTCCTCTACCCCGGCAAGGAGCACCTCTTCGCCGACGCGTCCCTCCCCGGCTACAACGAGACCGCCGCCAAACTCCTCCTGGACCGCACCCTCACCTTCCTGGCCTAGACCCGTCCGCTGGCGGGTTGTTTCATGGCTGACGTGCTACAACCCGCCGGCGGTCACACAAGGCGCTAGCCGGCGACTGCCTCAGCCTCGACAGCCGGGGCCTCGGCGGTCGTGCGGCGGGTGGGGATGAAGGAGGCTACGGCGAGGGCGGTGAGGGCGGCGCCGGCGCCGATCAGCAGGACGACCCGGAAGCCACTCTGCGACGGCAGGGTGTAGCCGCCCAGGCTGATCGTCAGGTTCGCCAGGATCACACCGGCGACCGCGCTGGACACCGACGTGCCGATCGACCGCATCAGGGTGTTGAAGCTGTTCGCGGCCGCGGTCTCCGAGACCGGTACGGCGCCCATGATCAGCGCGGGCATCGCACCGTACGCCACGCCGATGCCCGCGCCGATCAGCAGCGAGACCAGCACCAGCTCCCAGACCGAACTCATCAGCACGCTGCCCACGCCGTACCCGGCCGCGACCACGAGCGCGCCCAGCATCAGCGTGACCTTCGGGCCGCGGGTCTTCGAGATCTTCGCCGAGAACGGCGCGGCGACCAGCATGATCAGACCCGACGGGCCCATCACCAGACCGGACGCGAGCATCGACTGGCCGAGGCCGAAACCGGTCGCCTTCGGCATCTGCAGCAGCTGCGGCAGCACCAGCGACATCGCGAACATCGCGAACCCGAACACCATCGACGCCAGGTTCGTCAGCAGCACCTGCGGGCGGGCGGTGGTGCGCAGGTCGACGAGCGGCTCCGCGGTCCGCGTCTCCCACCAGCCCCAGGCGAGCAGCGCGACCACCGCGAGCGCGAACAGCGCCAGTGTCCGGCCGCCGGCCCAGCCCCAGCTCGCGCCCTGGGAGATTGCCAGCAGCAACGAGATCAGGCCGACCGACAGCCCGACCCCGCCGGGTACGTCGAACCGCCCGCCGGACCGCACCGCGGACTCCGGGACGAACCGCACGACCAGCACGAAGACGATCGCGCCGAGCGTGGCCGACACCCAGAACAGCGTGTGCCAGTTGAAGTTCTCGGCCAGCAACGCCGCCGCGGGCAGGCCCAGTGCGCCGCCGACTCCGAGTGAGGCGCTCATCTGAGCCACCGCCGTACCGACCTTCTCGGACGGCAGTTCGTCGCGCATGATGCTGATGCCGAGCGGGATCACGCCCGAGGCCAGGCCCTGCAGTGCGCGACCGGCGATCATCGGCACCAGTGAGCTGCTCAGCGCGGCGACCACCGAGCCGGTGACCAGCATGCCGATGCTGATCAGCAGCATCCGGCGCTTGCCGTACATGTCGCCCAGGCGGCCCATGATCGGCGTCGCGACCGCGGCCGCGAGCAGCGTGGCCGTGATCGCCCAGGCGGTCCCGGCGGCCGAGGCGTGCAGCAGCCGCGGCAGCTCCGGGACCAGCGGGATCACCAGGGTCTGCATCAGGGCGACCGTGATACCGGCCGAGGCGAGCACCGGTACGACGGCACCGGCACGCACGGATGGAGTTGCGGACATCAGCAGCCTCCCGGCTGAGATAGATAGTTGGTTTCTGCAACCAAAAGGCTAAGTCAGGCAGTTGACTTAAACAAGCTCTTGGGAGAAGGTGGAAGGCAAACTACGCGGAGGTGATGATCTGTGACCGATAGTGACCAGCTCGTCGAGTACCCGATCCCGCCCGTCGACGCGATCGACCCGCCGCCGGAGTGGCAGCAGTTCCGGCAGGAGTGCCCGGTGGCGCACGTCCGGCTGCCCAGCGGCGACCAGGCCGCGCTGCTGACCCGGTACGACGACGTCCGCCAGGTGCTGTCCGACGCACGGTTCGCCCGGACGGCGGAGGGTGCGGCCCGGGTCTCGGCGCAGGGCGCGGGCGTGTTCGACCGGCGGCGCCCCGGCGTACCGCAGTCCGGGGACGGGCACCAGCGCTGGCGGCGGATGATCACCAAGTGGTTCACGGCCAAGCGGATGGCGGCGCTGCGTCCCTCGATCGAGGCGATGGCCGAGGAACTCGTGGACGCGATGGTCGCGGACGGCAAGCCGGCCGACCTGAAGGCGAGTCTCGGATTCCCGTTACCGGTGTGGGTGATCTGCGAGCTGCTCGGCGTACCGGCGTCGGATCGGGAGCGGTTCTCGTACTGGTCGGACACGTTCCTCAACCTCAGCCGCTACAGCGCCTCCGACATGGAGGCGGCGCAGGCCGAGTTCACCGCGTACATGGCCGGGCACATCGATGCCAAGCGTGCGGAGCCGGGCAGCGATCTGCTCAGCGACCTGATCACCGGCACCGACTCGGCGGGTGAGCGGCTGAGCGATGACGCGCTCGTCTCCACCGGGATGGGACTGCTGATCGCCGGGCACGAGACGACCACGAACATGATCGGCAAGATGATGGCGATGCTGCTCGCCGACCGCGCCCGCTGGGAGCAGTTGCTCGCCGATCCGGGGCTGGTCCGCACCGCCGTCGAGGAGGCCCTGCGGTACGACGCGAACGCCGGGTTCGGCATGCTCCGGTACGTCACCGAGGAGCTCGCGCTGTCCGACGGCGTCCTGCCCGCGGGGACGACCGCCGTCTGCAGCATGGCCTCGGCGAACCGGGACGAGCGGATCTTCGACGATGCCGCCGCGATGGATCTCACCCGGAGCCCGAACGTCCACCTGGCGTTCGGGGCCGGGCCGCATTCCTGCATCGGGCAGTCGCTGGCGCGGACCGAGCTGCAGGTCGTACTGGACGTGCTGTTGCGCCGGCTGCCGACGTTGGCGCTGGCAGTGCCGCCGGCCGAGTTGCCGCTCGTCGAGGGGCTGCTCGTCGGCGGGCTGCGGGAGGTCAAGGTGGTCTGGTGATGATGATGATGGCGAAAACGGTCCGGGCGGCGCGGGTGAACGCGACGCGGGACCTGATCCTGGCGACGGCGGAGCGGATGTTCGCCGAGCGCGGGGTGCACGAGGTGTCGAACCGACAGATCAGCGAGGCGGCCGGGCAGGGCAACAACACCGCGGTCGGGTACCACTTCGGGACCAAGACGGATCTGGTGCGGGCGATCGTGCGCAAGCACGCCGAGCCGGTCGAGGCCCGGCGCCGCGAGCTGATCGCGGAGCTCGGCGCCGACCCGGACGTGCGGGACTGGGTGACGATCCTGGTCCGGTCGGCGACCGATCACATGGGCAGCCTGGGGACGCCCAGCTGGCTCGCGCGGTTCAGTGCGCAGCTGATGAACGATCCGGCGTTGCGGGAGATCCAGCTGCAGGAGTCGCGGAACTCGCCGTCGCTGCAGCGGGTCGTCGACGGGCTCGGCGAGCATCTCGCCGAACTGCCGCCGGCGGTCCGGATCGAGCGCGGCGACATGGCGCGGCACCTGATCATCCAGATGACCGCGGAGTTCGAGCTCGCGCTGGCCGAGGGCCGGCCGACCGCGCGAGCGACCTGGCAGGAGATGGCCGACGGTTTGATCGACGGCATCGTCGGGCTGCTGACTGCACCGGTGACTTCGTGACCGTGCTGGTGGGATGTTCAGTTCGAAACCTCTCTGGGGAAGGATTCGTATGACCGCTCCTGTCTATCCGATGACCCGGGCGACAGGTTGCCCGTTCGACCCGCCGCCGCAGCTGCGGGAGCTGCAGCAGGACGCGCCGCTGGTGAAGGTGAAGGTCTTCGGCAAGGAGGCCTGGCTGGTCACCCGGTACGACGACCAGCGCACGTTGCTCGCGGATCCGCGACTGAGCTCCGACGTCACGAAACCCGGCTACCCGAGTCCGACCGGCGCGCCGCCGCGCAAGGACGGCGTCGGCATCGGGTTCATCCTGATGGACGACCCGGAGCACGCACGGCTGCGGCGGATGGTGACCGCGCCGTTCATGATCAAGCGGATCGAGGCGATGCGTCCCGCCGTCCAGACGCTGGTCGACTCGTTGATCGACGACCTGCTGGCCGGGCCGAAACCGGTCGACCTGGTGGAGGCGTTCGCGCTGCCGGTGCCGTCGCTGGTGATCTGCCGGCTGCTCGGGGTGCCGTACGCCGATCACGACTTCTTCCAGCAGAACAGCAAGCTGCTGATCCGGATGTCGGCGACGCCGGAGGAGCGTGCCGCGGCGCACGGCAACCTCGCGTCGTACCTGGACGACCTGGTGGGGGAGAAGCTGGCGAACCCCGGCGACGATCTGCTGTCCGGGTTGACCGAGCGGGTGAAGGTGGGCGAGCTGACCCGGCAGGACGCGGCCGGCATGGGTGTACTCCTGCTGATCGCCGGGCACGAGACCACCGCGAACATGATTGCCCTCGGCACCCTCGCGCTGCTCGAGCACCCGGAGCAGCTCGCCGTCCTGCGGGAGACGGACGACCCGAAGGTGGTCGCCGGAGCGGTCGAGGAGCTGCTGCGGTACCTGAACATCACCCACAACGGCCGGCGGCGCGCGGTGCTGGACGACATCGAGCTGCACGGGCAGGTGATCAAGGCCGGCGAAGGCATCATCTTCCCGAACGACATCGGCAATCGCGATCCGTCGGTGTTCGCCGAGCCGGACACGCTCGACCTGCACCGCGACGCGCGGCGGCATGTGGCGTTCGGGTTCGGCGTACATCAATGCCTCGGGCAACCGTTGGCGCGGCTGGAGCTACAGGTCGTGTACAGCACGCTGTACCGGCGGATCCCGACGTTGCGGCGCGCCGTGGCGCTGGAGGAGATCCCGTTCAAGCACGACGGCGCCGTGTACGGCGTCTACTCGCTCCCCGTGACGTGGTGAAAGGAGACCTCATGAAGATCATCGTCGACCAGGACAAGTGCGTCGCGTCGGGCCAGTGCGTGACCGCGGCCGCCGACGTGTTCGACCAGCGCGACGAGGACGGCATCGTCGTCCTGCTCACCGACAACCCGTCCGAGGAGTTGCAGGCCGACGTCCACCAGGCCGCGGCCGTCTGCCCGGCCCTCGCGATCGTCGTCGAGGACTGAGTTCCCGGCTACAGTGCTGTAGATGATCAACGGAGCGCATGTGATCATCTACAGCACCGACGCCGAGGCGGATCGGGCGTTCTTCCGGGACGTGCTGGAGTATCCGTCGGTGGACGCGGGGCACGGCTGGCTGATCTTCACGTTGCCGCCGGCCGAGGTCGCGCTGCATCCGGCGGAGGCCGGGGCGCACGAGTTGCTGCTGATGTGTGACGATCTCGAGCAGACGATGGCGGACCTGGCGGCGCGGGGTGTGGAGTTCGTGCGGCCGGTCGAGCGGCAGCGGTGGGGTGTGCTGACCGCGTTCCGGCTGCCGGGCGGCGGTGAGGTCGGGCTGTACGAGCCGCTGCACGAGCGGGCCCATGATCTCTGAGTTCCGGATCGCGGTCCCGGAGCGTGAGCTGGCGGACCTGCGCGCCCGGCTCGGGCGAATTCGTTGGCCGCGTCAACTACCCGGCGCCGGCTGGGCGCGTGGTGTGCCGGTCGACTATCTGCGTCGCGCAGCCGATCGGTGGGCGGCGTACGACTGGCGGGCGTGGGAGGCCAGGCTCAACGAGTATCCGCAGTACACAACCGAGATCGACGGCCAGACCATCCACTTCCTGCACGTGCGGTCGCCCGAGCCGGATGCGCTGCCGTTGATCATGACGCACGGGTGGCCCGGGTCGGTCGCGGAGTTCCTGGAGGTGCTCGGGCCGTTGACCGATCCGGCGGCGTACGGCGGGGATCCGCGCGACGCGTTCCACATCGTCGCGCCGTCCGTGCCGGGCCACGGTTTCTCGGTGCCGCTGACGTCCGGCTGGGACCACCCGCGGATCGCCCACGCCTGGGCGGAACTCATGCGCCGCCTGGGCTACCGGCGGTACGGCGCACAAGGCGGCGACACAGGCTCGGTCGTGTCACCCCTGGTGGGGCAGGTCGATCCGGCGCACGTGGTCGGCGTACACATCAACGGGGGACTGGCGTTCCCGCCGCTCGAGCCCGGCGATCGAGAGCAGTTGAACGCGGCCGAGCGCGAGCGCCTCGCCGCCGCCGAGCGGTTGCGCGCGGTCGGCACCGGGTACGCCGACCTGCAGGGCACGCGGCCGCAGACGGTCTCGTTCGCGTTGAGCGACTCGCCGGCCGGACAGCTGGCGTGGATCCTGGAGAAGTTCTGGGAGTGGACCGATCCGGACCGCGACCTGCCCGAGGACGCGGTCGATCTCGACCACCTGCTCACCGACGTGTCGATCTACTGGTTCACCAACACCAGCGCCACCTCCGCGAACCTGTACTACGAGAACCGCTCGGCCGCGGACGACGGACGCCCCGGCGTGCCGACCGGCGTCGCCGTCTTCCCCACCGATCCCGCGATCCGCCGGGTCCTAGACCGCCGGCACCACATCGTCCAGTGGTCGGAGTTCTCCCGCGGCGGCCATTTCGCCGCGCTCGAAGCTCCCGACCTGCTGATCGACGACCTCCGCACGTTCTTCCGCCTGGTCCGGTAGGCGCGCGGGAGCGACGAAGTTCAGCAGGGTGCCGTCGCGTTCGACGGTCGCGTCGGGCCAGCGGCGGCGGACCATCCGCAGGGTGCGGTCGTTGGCGGCGCTGACGACGAACAGGAAGTGGGTGGCGCCGGCGGCGATCGCGTCGGCGGCGGCGATCGACAGCATCCGGATGCCGAGGCCGCGGCGCTGGTCGTCCTCGGCGATCACGGCCGCGAGCTCCGCGGTCGATTCGCCGGGCGCCCAGGCCCACATCGCGTGGCCGACGATCGTTCCGGCCCGGGTCGCGACGAACGCGGCGCCGGTCGGGCACAGCATCCGCAGCAGCAACGCCTGCCGCGGCGGCGTACCGATCGCGGTCTGGAACCGGAAGTAGCGGCTGAGGTCCGTCAGCCCGGACAGCATCCTCGCCAGCTCGTCCGCGTCGGGTTCGCCGGCGCGGCGGACCAGTGGCGGTCTCGCCTGAGTCTGATTCACGGATTCAGCCTTGCTCCACTTGGCTGAGTCTGTCAAGCAGACTTATCATCGGGACATGAGCATGATGGTCGGCGAGCAGCTGCCCGAGGCGATGAACTGGTCCACGGAGAACTGCACGATCTCCCGGACGATGGACATCCTCGGCGACAAGTGGACGTTTCACGTCCTGCGCGAGGTCTTCGTGGGTGTGCGCCGGTTCGAGGACATCCGGGCGCGGGCGGGCGTCCCGCGGCAGGTGCTGACCGAGCGGCTCGCCGCGCTGATCGAGCGCGGCCTGATCCGCCGCCATCCGTACCGTCTGCCCGGTCAGCGCGAGCGCTCGGAGTACCGGCTGACCCAGGCGGGGATGGATCTCTACCCGGTGCTGGTCGCGATGATCCAGTGGGCCGATCAGTACCTGCCGCTCGACGCCGGCCCGCCGATCGAGCCGCGCCACCGCGGCGACTGCGGCGAGCGCGTCACCGTGGTCATGCAGTGCGAGGCCGGCCACGAGCCGACCCCGCGCGAGGTTGCCTTCCGCCCCGGTCCGGGCGCGCAACCGCGTTAGGCCTCGAGGTCGGCGATCGCCCTGCGGAGGATGGATTCGGTCTCGCGGGGCTGGGCCGCGGTGATGGAGACGGCGTCCATCGTGACGACGTAGGTGTCGAGTTCCTCGCGCTTGTCCAGGTAGACCGCACTGGTCAGGTGCTCGATGTAGACGATGTCGGGAAGGTCGGCGTCGTTGAAGCGCAGCAGCGTGAACGCGCCGCCGGTCGCCGTGTACCCGCCCTTGTCGAACGGGATGATCTGCAGCGTCACGTTGTGCCGGCGGGCGGCTTCGATCAGGTGCTCCAACTGTGCCTTGAGAATCGCGCGGCCGCCGATCGGGCGGCGCAGCACCGCCTCGTCGATGACGGCCCACAACCGGGCAGGCCGTTGCCTCGTCAGCACTTCCTGGCGGCTCATCCGCAACGACACGAGGCGTTCCTGCTCGGCTCGTGACAACGACTGGTCCTGACGGCCGAGCTGTACGACGGCGCGCGCGTAGTCGGGTGTCTGCAGCAGTCCGGGGATGAACTGCAACTCGAACGTACGGATCAGGTCGGCCGCCATCTCCAGGCCGAGGTAGGAGTGGAACCACTGCGGCGTCAGGTCGTCGTACCGTTGCCACCAGCCCGGGTTGTTCGCGTCGCGGGCCAGTGTGAGCAGCCGGTCGCGTTCTTCCGGGTCCTCGAGCTTGTACAGCGTCAGCAGGTCGTCGACGTCGCGGACCTTGAAACCGACCCGGCCGAGCTCCAGGCGGCTGATCTTCGACTCCGAGCCGCGGATCGCCCAGCCCGCGTCGGTGCGGGTGACGCCCGCGTCCTCGCGGAGCCGGCGCAGGTGCACCCCAAGCATGATGCGCAGGGCGGTCGGGCCGCCGTACGCGCCTGGCTCGGTCACCCTCTCGCCTCCCAGCAGATGCTGCCCGATACCAACAGCTGATCATTTCACAACAGATCGTGACCTCGTCCACCCCGACGCGCCTGCACGCGGTGTTCACAGCACCCTACGGTCAGTAGAGTCGGAACCACCAAATTCCCGATCACCCTCTGCGAGGTTCACTGATGGTCGACGCCACCAAGGCACCCAGTTCGATCCCGGTCGGCGTGGACACCACCCGGGCCAGCATCGCCCGGGTGTACGACGCCTTCTTGGGCGGCAAGGACAACTTCGAGGTCGACCGCGAGGTACTGCGTGGCGTCCAGGCCGCCGCGCCGCAGGCCCAGGACCTGGCCTGGTCGAACCGGAACTTCCTGATCCGCTCGTGCCGGTTCCTGGCCGGCCAGGCGGGAATCACGCAGTACCTCGACTGCGGGTCCGGCCTGCCGACCGCCGAGAACACCCACCAGGTCGTGCAGCGGATCCAGCCCGAGGCCAAGGTGCTCTACATCGACAACGACCCGGTGGTGCTCGCGCACGGCCGGGCGCTGCTGGAGGAGAACGAGAACACCCTGTTCGTCAGCGCCGACATCTTCGACCCGGACGAGGTGCTGAGCAAGCCCGAGGTCCGGGACTTCCTGGATTTCAGCCAGCCGATCGCCGTGATGCAGGCCGGCACGCTGCACCACTACATCGGCACCGAAGGTGCGCAGATCATGCAGAAGTACGTCGACGCGGTGGTGCCCGGGTCGTACACGGTGATTTCGCACTTCTACGACCCGGAGACGCCGGAGCACACCGAGGTCGCCCAGCGGATGGAGGAGAAGTTCATCCACAGCCCGATGGGCAGCGGCAGGTTCCGCACCCGCGCGGAACTGCTGGAGTTCTTCCCCGGCCAGGAGTTGGTCGCCCCGGGCCTGGTGCTCTGCGACGACTGGTGGCCGGACGGCCCGCGGCTCAAGCCGCTGAACCAGGTCGAGGAGTGCATCGTCGGCGCGGTCGGCCGCAAGCTCTAGCAAGCAGCCGTACGTCGCGACGCCCGGGACCCACTGTGCGGTCCCGGGCGTCGCTCGTTGTCAGACCGTCCAGCGCTGCGCGGCCGAGTTGTTGCAGGTGGCAACAGTCACGGGATTGCCCAGCGCTGCGGGCGCGGTGAGGCAGCGGCCGCCGGACCGGATCGTGCCGTCGCCGGGCAGCGTCCACTGCTGGTTCGTGCCGCCGTGGCAGCTGTAGAGGATCACGGTTCCGGCTTGCGTGGCGCTCGCGTCGAGGCAGCTGAACAAGGCGTGGAACGTGCTGTTCTGCGCGTGCACCCAGTTCTGGTTGTTGCCGCCGGTGCAGCTGTACAACAGGATCGTCGTACCGTCCGAGCCGGAGACGTCCAGGCAGCCGCCGCTGCCGCGGATGTCACCCGACGCCGAATTGCCGATGCCGTTCTCCTGCACGGCGGTCGATCCGCTCAGTGTGACCTGGCTGTCCGCGGCGCAGCCGCTGCTCTCCGACGTGCCGGTGAAGTGCGCGGTGAGACTGCCGCTGGTCGGCGCGCTCATCGTCAGCTTCGAGTACGGCTCGTCGTCGCAGGTCGCCTTGTCGTTGTTCCAGTCGAAGTACTCGGTCCAGCTGACCATGCCCGACGTACTGATCGTGTTGCCGGATCCCGTCTGCAGGCTGCCGAGCTTGAACGACGTACCGGCGGTCAGGTCGCGGACCGTCACGCCGTACCAGCCGCTGCCTTCGCTCGCGACGGCGAACGCGTAGGTGTGGCCGGCGGTCGGGGCCTGGTCGAGGCGGCAGCTGCCGCCGGTCCCGTCCTCCTGGAACTGGATGCAGTAGGTGCCGGCGTCGCCGGCTTTCCAGGCGGTGGAGTTCCACAGCGAGTACAGGAACATGCCGCCGCCGTCGCGATGCGTCTGCATGCCGGTGTACCCGCCGACGTCGCCGCCGGTGAAGCCGAACTGGTTGGCCCAGTAAACGTTCGCGCGCCCCGGGGAGGCGTTGATCGTCATCCGGAACTCGGCCTGCGTGAGCGACGCGGTGTCGAACGTGTAGTTGACGTAGGTGCCGGGCGTGACGCCGACGGCGGCGGCCTGGGAGGCGGGGACCAGGGCGGCCGCGAGGCCGAGCAGGGCGCACAGCAGCAAGGACTTGAGTCTCATCGGGGTGCTACCTCCAAGCGAAGTGGGGCGGACTTCGACCAGAGCGCTCTCTAAGGTGATGATGCGCAGAACTGCGCATGAATGTCCAGAGCTGAGCAGTTAACGTTACACGTGCTCGGAAACGAGCGTGGCGGCTGTGCCTTCTTCGAGGGCCTGGAAGATGTGCGGGAGGTCGCCGGGGTAGGCGATGTAGTCGCCCGGGCCGAGCTCGACCGGGTCGTCCAGCGGCCCGACCAGGGCGCGGCCGGAGCCGAGGACGACGTGTTCGACGACGCCGGGCATGTGCGGCTCGGACTTCCGGCCGGGACCCGGCGAGGCGACGATGCGGTAGATGTCGCGGCGCGCGTTCGGCGGGCTGGACGCGACCAGCGTGGCGCTGTAGTCGGCCTGGTCGGAGTAGATCGCCGGGCCCTCGCCGGCGCGGATGATCTGGACCTTCGGCCGCGGCGGGTCGAGCAGCGCGGCGAACGGGGTGTCGAGCGCGACGGCCAGCGCCCACAGGGTTTCGACGCTCGGATTGCCGGTACCGGACTCGAGTTGGGACAGGGTGGACTTGGCGACCCCGGCGCGTTTTGCGACCTCGGTCAGCGACAGGCCGGCCCTGGCTCGGTGCCTACGGAGGGAGGCGGCGATGACGTCCAGGGGCGCGCGGGAGTCCATTGTTCGCTCCATCGGTCTGTTTGTTCGGCTTGACGAACACGTGGCGAGGTGTTCATCATAATGCCCATGCGTTCGATCTGGCGAACACTCGATCCGGGACTCGCCCGCGACATCGGCCTGGTCTGCCTGGCCGACGGCGTCGTGGGGCTGTCGTACGGCGCGATCAGCGTCGGTGGCGGGCTGCCGTTGTGGGTGCCGATCCTGCTGTCCGTCGTGGTGTTCGCGGGTGCGTCGCAATTCCTGTTCGTCGGGATCGTCGCGGCCGGTGGCAGCCCGATCGCGGCGATGGTCGCGGGCCTGCTGGTGAACAGCCGGCACGTCGCGTTCGGTCTGGCCATGAGTGACGTGATCGGCAGCGGATGGCGGCGCTGGCTCGGCAGCCACGTGATGACCGACGAGAACGTCGCGTTCGCGATGGGCCAGGACGAGGTGCGGCAGAAGCGGGCGGCGTACTGGGCCGGCGGCCTGGGGATCTTCGTCTGCTGGAACATCGGCGTCGTCGTCGGCGGCCTGGCCGGCTCGGTCATCACCGACACCGACGTGTTCGGTCTGGACGCCGCGTTCCCGGCCGTCCTGCTGGCGTTGGTCCTGCCCTCGCTGCGCGATCGGTCGACGCGCACGGCGGCGCTGGTCGGCGTCGTCATCGCGCTGGCGACGACACCGTTCCTGCCCGCCGGTCTGCCGGTGCTGTGCGCGCTGGCCGGTCTGCTGTTCTACCGCGCCGAGAAGCCGGCTCTGGAGGTCGCCCGATGAACAACACTCCACTGCTGCTGATCGGGATCGGAGTGCTTGCCGTAGGCACCTTTTCGCTGCGGTTCGCGGGGCCGGCGTTGCGGAGCCGGTTCGAGGTGCCGGAGCGGGCGCAGCAACTGCTCGCCGCGGCCGCGATCGTCCTGCTGACCGCGCTGGTCGCCACCTCCGCGCTCACCGAGGGGCACGGCCCGGCAGGCATCGCCCGCCCCGCCGGCGTCCTGGTCGGCGGCATCCTGGCCTGGCGCCGGGCGCCGTTCGTGCTCGTCGTGGTCGCGGCGGCCGCGACCGCCGCCGGTCTCCGCCTGCTCGGCGTTCCTTAGGCGGGCGGTCCTGTCGTCGCTCGCTGGTGCAGCCGCGGGACGATGGCGAGTTTGGTGGGCGGGTGCGCCTCGTGCGTGTGCTGCCCTCGGCTGCTGAGGCGGTCGACGATCATCTCGACCGCGCGCCGGCCGAGGGCGACCCGATCCGGCGCGACGGCACTCAGGCCGCCCGCCGGGTTGCCGGGCAGCGCGTCGTCGTACGACAGGATCGACACGTCCCCCGGGACCTCGATGCCGCGGGCCGCGAGGAACTCCCGGGCGGTGACCGCGTCCTCGTCGGTGTGGATGAACAGCGCGGTCAGCCTCGGGCCGCGGAGGAGGTCGTCGAGCGCGCTCGTCAGTACGCCCGCTTGATCGGGAGACCGCCGCAGTTGCGTGATCCCGAGCGTCACGCCGCGCGCCGGGGCGATCGTGGCGCCGTACGCCGAGGCCGTGCGGATCAACGCGGGCGCAGTGGGCGTATCGCGGATCAGGCACTGGATCGTGCGGTGTCCGAGGGCGGCGAGATGATCGAGGCCGAGCACCGATCCGGCCTCGTGGTCGGTGAACACGTGGTCCACCGGGGATCCCGCGGCCGCGACGGACGTGGCCGGGTCGAGGTCACGCACCCAGTCGAGCTCCCACGGTCGCTCGATCAGCACGACCGGTACGTCGGTGCGGCAGAGCTGACCCCAGGTCGCCGCCGGAGGCTGCGGCGTGACGAGCAACCCGTCGAGCTTCAGACGCGAGATGCGCGCGTAGCGCGCCGCGGCGAGGTCGTCGGCGTAGTCGTAGTCGGCCTCCACCAGCGTGCTGCCGGTCGCCGCCGCGGACTTCTCGGCGCCCGCGAGGACAGCATCGAAGCAATAGCCCTTCGTCGGCAGCAGGATCCCGAGTCGGAGCTGCGTGCCGACGGGCGCGGTACGCCGTGCCGCCCCGACGGCGCCGCCGTGGACTCGCGTCAGGCGTCCCGCGGTGGACAGTTCCTCGATGTCGCGCTGGATCGTCCGCACGCTGGCGCCCAGGGCGGTCGCCGCTTCCAGGGCCGACACGGAACCCGTGCGCTCGATCCACTTGACCAGAAGCTCCCTGCGCTGCGACCCCAGAAGCTGCCTCATGGCCGGAACCCTAGAGGAGGACATGTCGTCTTTTGTCCGAATCGGCGTGCCGCGGAAGCGATCCGTGGTGACCTGATGGTCCGCCCACCGGAGGTGATCGCATGCTGCGTTCCATCGGACTCAAAGTCGCTCTCGCGTTCTTGGTCATGGCACTGGCCTGGCCGGGATCCGTCGCCGGCGCGTCGGTCGCGGCGTCCTCGTACTACGTCGACTGTTCGGCCGCGTCCGGCGGCAACGGCAGCCAGACCTCGCCGTGGAACTCGCTCGCGACCGTCAACGCGCACGGGTTCGCGGCCGGCGACCGGCTGCTGTTCGCCCGCGGCGTCACCTGTGCCGGTCAGCTGAAACCGTCCGGATCGGGAACCGCCGCCGCGCCGATCACAATCGACGCGTACGGGACAGGCACCGCACGCCCGGTCATCGCCGGCGGCGGCGCCGTGTACGCCGCGATCCACCTCTACAACGTCCAGTACTGGGAGGTCCGCGGGCTGGAGGTCACCAACCTGGGAGCCTCGGCCGCCGAGCGGAACGGCATCCTCGTCGAGCTCGCCGACTTCGGCACCGGCTCGCACTACGTCATCGGCAATGTCTACGTGCACGACGTCAACGGCGGCGACACCAAGAACAGCAACGGCATCCAGTTCCGGGTCAGCGGCACGACGACGCCCACCCATTTCAACGGCGTGACCGTCGAGAACTCCGAGATCTACCGGGTCGACCGCGAAGGTCTCACCACGGCGTCGAGCTGGGGCTGCCGCGCGATCTACGCCTGCACCTCCGGCCCGGCGTGGACCGCGAACACGAACATCGTCTTCCGCAACAACCGCATCCACGACATCGGCGGCGACGGGATCGTCCTGCGGATCGGCGCCGACGCCGTCGTCGAGCGCAACACGGCGTACGACATCTGGATGCGGTCCGCGGGCAACAACGCGGGGATCTGGACCATCAACAGCGACCGGACCGTCGTGCAGTACAACGAGGTCTACCGGGTCCGCCGGCCGTGCTGCAACGACGGGATGGCGTTCGACTCCGACGGCGGCAACCGCGGCGTCGTCTTCCAGTACAACTACAGCCACGACAACGAGGGCGGATTCGTCCTGTTCTGCGGCTGTTCGAGCGGCTGGAGCACGTCCGGAACGACCGTGCGCTACAACCTGTCGGTCAACGACAAGTCCCGGATCCTGTACGCCGCGGGCGAGAGCGCGGCGCAGATCTACGGGAACACGATCTACCTGCCGGCCGGGTCGACGACCAAGATCATCGAGGACAACGGATCCGCCTCGACCAAGGCGACCTGGACGAACAACCTCATCTACAACCTCGGCAGCGGCGGCTACGACCAGGTCGGCAACTACGTCTTCCGGGGCAACCTCTACTACGGCAACCATCCGGCGTCGGAACCCTCCGACCCGTACAAGTCGACCGCGAACCCGTTGCTGGCCGCACCGGGCAGCTCGGCGCCGGACGGGTACCAGCTGGGATCGGGATCGCCCGCCCTGCGCAGCGGGCTGAACCTGGTGGGATCGAGCCCCACGGACTACTTCGGCAACCCCGTCCCGGGCAGTTGCCGGCCCGACATCGGATTCCACCAGCGCTCGGCCTTCGACGACGCGGCCTGCGTGGGTAGCAACCTGGTCCAGAACGGCGGCTTCGAGTCCGGCACGACAGCAAGCTGGAGCGTCACCGCGGGACGCGCGTCCGTCGTCACCGACACCGCGCACGGCGGCGCGAAGAGCCTCAAGCTGGGCCCGTCGCAGGCGAGCGCGGAGCAGGTCGTCGCAGTCCAGCCCGGTACGACGTACGTGCTGTCCGGCTGGGGACGTGTCAGCGCGTACGACACCGAGATCGTGATCGGCGCGAAGGCGTTCGGCGGTCCGTCGGAAATCCGCGCGCCGGCCTTCGTCAACACGACCTGGCGCGGCGGCAGCGTCACCTTCACCACCGGGCCGAGCAGCACGACCGCGACCGTGTACTGCTTCACGCGGGCCGGCGCCGGATCCGGCTACTGCGACGACCTGACACTCACTCGTCAGTCCTCGTAGCGGATACCGTGCGGGTATGACCATGTATCCGCCGGCGCCCGGAGCACCGAAGAAGTCGGTCCTGCCGAAGCTCGCCGTCGCCTGTTTCGTCGTCGGCGCGGTCGTGGTCGGCTTCTTCGTCTGGCGGATCGTCGTCACCGCGCCGCGGACGCCGCAGCCGATCGACGACGGTGTCGTCCACCTGACGAAGGAAGGGCTGACGATCTACGCCTCGATCCCGGTGCTGAACCCGCCGTGCGAGGCTCAGGACGCGAGCGGCAACGACGTCCCGATCGAGCCGCCGAACGGGTCGGAGACGATCACTATCAACGGCGACAGCTGGTACGTCGTCGCACGCTCGACGCAGACCGTCCCGGCCGGGGACTACAGCATCTCGTGCACCGACGACGAGACCGGCGCGACGTATGCGGCGGGGCCGAAGTCGTCGGTGGTCGGGTTCGTGCTGTCGATCCTCGGCACGGTCTTCGGGTTCCTGATCTTCATCGGGCTCGGCATCACGTTCCTCACCGTCGGCGCGGTCAGGACCGCCCGGCGGAACCGGCCCACGAACACCTTCCCCGGACAACCAGGGGCCCCGGGCAACTACCCGCCGATGCCCCCGCCGCAGCAGCACACCTTCCCGGCGCCGCCGCCGTACCACCCGGGCCCCAACCCGGACCGCCCGCAGGACCGCCCCGTCGACCGCCCCCAGGACAGGTGACCGCGATGGATCTCGACTGGCCCGGCTGCCGCAACGTCCGCGACGTGGGCGGTCTGCCGACCGGCGACGGACGGGTGGTGCGCGAGGGCGTGCTGATCCGCGCCGACAGCCTGCAGTACCTGACCGCGGACGGCGTCGAGGCGGTCCGGCGATCCGGCGTGGCCAGGATCCTCGACCTGCGCGGCGACGGTGAGGTCGCGATCGCGCCGACGCCGTTCACCGGTACGGCGCTGGCGGTGCGGCAGCGGCTGGTGGACCCGGCGGACCCCGACCACGGGCAGCCGACCATCGTCGAGGCCTGTACTTGGATGCTCGACCAGCGACCGGAGCTGTTCGCGGCCGCGGTGAAGGCGATCGCGGACGAGCCGGACGGTGCGGTCGTCGTGCACTGCCACGGCGGCAAGGACCGCACCGGCATGGTCGTGGCGCTGGCGCTGAGCGTGGCCGGCGTCCCCGAGGACGAGATCGTCGCCGACTACTACCTGACCCAGTCGCGGCTCGCGGGCTGGCTGGCCGAGCAGCTCGCCGAGGAACCGGACGCGTCCAAGCACCCGGAGATGATCGAGTTCCGCGACACCCGCGCCGAGTCGATCGTCGCGATCCTGCGGCATCTGGACGAGAAGTACGGCGGCCCGGAGGCATACCTGCTGCACGGTGGTCTGACCGCCGCGGACCTGCGGCAGCTGAGAGCCCGCTTAGTGGCCTGACCTGAGTCACCACGGCGTCACCCACCGCAGTACATTGGCGCAATGCCGACCGCCGCACAGCAGACCGACGCAGCGGCGCTGGCTCGACGGTACGGGCTGTCCAAGAGCTCGGTGCGGCCGCCGTTCGGCGCGTACCTGCACGAGTTGTGGAGCCGTCGCCAGTTCGTCGTCAGCTACGCCACCGCCCGCACCTACGCCATGTACGCCGGGGCGCGCCTCGGGTCGATCTGGCAGGTCCTGACCCCGCTGCTCAACGCCGCGGTGTACTACCTCGCCTTCGGCGTACTGCTCGGCACGAAGAACGGGATCGACAACTACGTCGCGTTCCTGCTCAGCGGGATCTTCGTGTTCACGTTCACGCAGCGCTGCATGACCGAAGGCTCCCGTTCGCTCGCGCTGAACCTGTCGCTGATCCGCACGCTGCACTTCCCGCGCGCGACCCTGCCGCTCGCCTACGTGCTGAACGAGCTGAACCAGATGCTGGTGTCGCTCGGCATCCTGTTCGTGGTCGTCGGGTTCACCGACGGCCCGGCGTGGCGCTGGCTGCTCGTCGTCCCGGCGATGCTGCTGCAGGTGATGTTCAACATCGGGATCACGCTGGTCTTCGCGCGGATCGGGACGTTCGTCTCCGACATCACGCAGCTGCTGCCGTTCGTCACCCGGACCTGGCTGTACGCGTCCGGCATCTTCTTCTCGCTGCCGGCCAAGCTCAACGAGATCGACGCCCCGGCCTGGGTGATCAAGGTGCTCGCGCTGAACCCGATCTCGGCGTACATCGACATCGTCCGGCGCTCGCTGCTCGCCGAACACGAGGCCAACCAGCTGCCGCACGCGTGGACGATCGCGATCATCTGGTCGTTCGTCATGCTCGTGGCCGGGTTCGTGTACTTCTGGCAGGCGGAGGACCGCTATGGCCGTGGCTGAGACCGGGGCTGAACCGACAGTCATCGCCGACGGGCTCGACATCATCTACAAGGTGATCGCCGGCCAGGGCGGCAAGGGGACGGCGGCGACCGCCCTGCGGCGGATCGTGAAGCGCCAGGACCGGCCGACGATCCGCGAGGTGCACGCGGTCAAGAACGTCAGCTTCACCGCGTACAAGGGCGACGCGATCGGTGTGATCGGCCGCAACGGCTCCGGGAAGTCCACCATGCTGCGCGCGATCGCCGGCCTGCTGCCGCCCGCGTCCGGGGCCGTCTACACCGGCGGCCGGCCGTCGCTGCTCGGCGTCAACGCGGCGATGATGAACGACCTCACCGGCGACCGCAACGTCGTCCTCGGCTGTCTGGCGATGGGGATGTCCGGGGACGAGATCCGGCGCCGCTACGACGAGATCGTCGACTTCTCCGGGATCGGCGACTTCATCGACCTGCCGATGTCGACGTACTCGTCCGGGATGGCGGCCCGGCTGAAGTTCGCGATCGCGTCCGCGAAGACGCACGACATCCTGCTCGTCGACGAGGCACTGGCCACCGGTGACGCCGAGTTCCGGGTCCGGTCGGAGCGCAGGATCAAGGAGCTCCGCGCGGAGGCCGGCACGGTGTTCCTGGTCAGCCACAGCCTCGACGTGGTCCAGGAGACCTGCAACCGCGCCCTCTGGCTGGACGCGGGCGTGCTGAAACTCGACGGGCCGGTCGACGAGGTCGTCGCGGCCTACATCAAGTCCACCAGGGCGGGCTAGACGGCCTTGGGGCGCTCGCGCAGGCCGATCAGGAAGCCGAGACCCCAGGAGACGTGCATGGTCGCGCAGACCAGCGGCATCCAGAACAGCGCCTTCCAGGGCAGGTAGCGGCCCTCCATCGCGGAGCCGAAGATCAGCAGCAGGGCGTAGCCCAGCGGCGCCAGGAAGCCGATGTCGAGCCAGCTGATCCCGGTGATCAGGCCGATGATGCCGAGGATCGTGCCGACGGCCAGGCCGATGACCGCGACCGGCGGCGCCAGGTACCGCTTGCTGGCGGTCTCCGGGTGCCGGCGGATGACCTCGCGGCGCCACTGGCCGGTGTGGAAGAACTGCTTGGCCACCGCGGACAGCGACGACCGCGGCCGGTACGTGACGGACAGGTCGGGGCTGAACCAGATCAGGCCGCCGGTCTTGCGGATCCGGTAGTTCAGCTCCCAGTCCTGCGCCCGGTGCATGGTCTCGTCGAAGCCGCCGACCCGCTCCAGCGCGGCCCGCCGGAAGACGCCGAGGTACACGGTGTCGGCCGGGCCGGCCTGGCCGCCCTGGTGGAAGGTGGACGCGCCCAGACCCAGCCGGGAGCGGTACGCACAGGCGACCGCCATCTCGGTCGGGGTCCGGCCCTCGGCGGCCATCACGCCGCCGACGTTGTCCGCGCCGCTCTCGTCCAGCACCTCGACCGCGCGGGTGATGTAGCCGTCGGTGAGCGCGCCGTGCCCGTCGACCCGGACCAGGATGTCGTGCTTGGCGTGCGCGATCCCGACGTTCAGCGCGGCCGGTGTCTTGCCGGTCGGGTTCGGCACGATGCTGATCCGGTGGTCCTTCTCGGCCAGCTTGTCCGCGATCTCCTGGGTCCGGTCCTTGCTCGGGCCGATCGCCAGCACAACTTCGAGTTGGCCGGGGTAGTCCTGGTCGAGTACGCGGCCGACCGCCTCCTCGAGGTGGCGTTCCTCGTTCAGCACGGGCATCACGACGGACACGGGTGGCCAGTGGGACAGCGGCATATCAGGTCAGGCCTTACAGATCGATGCGACGTCGTCGACGCCGGTGGCGGGTGTGGTCGGTGAGCTTGTCGGCTTCTTGGTGGTGCTCGTGCTCGGCTTCTTCGTGGTACTGCTGCTGGTCGGCTTGCTGCTACTCGGAGTGCTCGAACTCTTACCGTCTCCTCCCGAGCCTTCCTTGTCCAGCGATTCGGACTTCGCGATCGTCTCGGCGACCTTGGTCCTGATCAGCGCGAAGTCCGGGTCGCCGGTGTGGATCAACGGCGGGACCGCGGAGAAGCTTGACACCGGCAGCTTCTTCGCGTCCAGCGCGAGATCCGTGAAGGTGCCCAGCTCGCCCGCCGGGATGCTGGTCTTGACGACCTGTTTGCTGGCCGAGGCGATGCCCTGGAACTTGGTCAGCACGGTCGACGGGGAGAGCTGGTTCAGCATCGCGGACATCACACACTTCTGCCGCGCCATCCGCTCGTAGTCCGACGACTCGGCGCGGGACCGGGCGAACCAGAGCGCGTGGTAGCCGTCCAGGTGCTGGTTCTTGCCGGCCTCGATGTAGCCCTTGATCGGCGAGCTGCCGCCACCGATCGGGACCCGCTTGCCGATGTCCAGGGTGATCCCGCCGACCGCGTTCAGCAGGTCGCGGAAGCCGGCCAGGTCGATCAGCACGAAGTAGTTGATCTTCAGCCCGGTGACCGCCTCGATGGCCTGCGTGGTCGCGGTCTCACCGGGGTTCGGGTCGCCGGGGAACAGGTTCTTGTGGTTGGCGGCGTAGGTGTAGACGGCGTTCAGCAGGCACTCGGCGCCGCAGTTCTTCCACTTGAAGCCCTCCGGGAACTGCTTGGCCATCGCCGTACCGGCCGGGAACGGGACCTTGGCCAGGTTCCGCGGCAGGCCGATCAGGACCGTCCGGCCGGTGTCGGCGTCGATACTGGCCACCGTCATGCTGTCCGGCCGGGTGCCGATTCGGTCCGCGCCGGAGTCGCCGCCCATCAGCAGCACGTTGTAGCGGCCCTTGTCGGCCTTGGACTTCTGGCCGCTGCCGAACACGCTGGCGACGAAGTCGCGCTGGGTGTTCACGATCACGCTCGCGTAGATCAGCGCGCCGACGACGACGAAGATCAGCGCGCCGTCGAGGATGCTGGCCGTCAGCCGGTGGTTCCGCTCCAGGGTCAGCGGCTGACCGAGCCGGTACGCGTCCACGAACAGCGCGGCCCAGCCGACCGCGAGCAGGATCAGCAGCACCTGGACGATCCGCAGCGTGCCCGGGCGGGCCAGGATGTTGATCGTGCCGGACCGCCAGATCAGGCCGAGGACGACGAAGAAGACCACGATCGCGATCAACCCGGCGACCACGCGCCACACCCACCGGCCGGTCTTGCGGCTGCCCGCGACGACCTGCGCCGAGCCGGGCAGGACCAGCGTCATCAGCAACAGCGTCAGCGCCCGCTTGAACCTCACCGGCTCGCGGAGATTGCGCAGGTCTGGCTTCTCCTGCGGCATGACGTCCTTCCGTTTCCTCCGAGGCGGCTGATGCCGACCGTACCTTGTGCCCCAACCGTGCACTGGTACGACGTGCCGGGGGCGGGGATGGTTCGAGCCCGGGCGGATCCGGAGACGAAGAGTAGCAGTCCTGACACGGAGCGCAGGAAAACCCCTGATCTGACCCTGCTTCACACAGCTGTGATGGTCGGCGGCGGCGGGATGCGTTACGAAGACCTCTAAGCCCAAACAGTGAGGAAACCGCCCCCATGAAACTGTTCCGTACGCTGCTGGCTGCCACCGCGGTCGCAAGCACCACCCTGCTCGGCACCAGCTCCGCCCAAGCCGCCGCACCTGGCGCCGACTTCACCGGGATCGCGGCGCTCAGCAACTGCTCCGCCTCCCTCGTCCGGTACGCCGAGTCGGTCAGCACCGACAAGGCGCTCGTGCTCACCAACGGGCACTGCTACGAGGGCGGGTTCCTGCAGCCCGGCCAGGTCCTGGTGAACAAGACGTCCACCCGCTCGATCACGCTGCTCAAGCCGGACTCGAGCCGGGCCGGGACGATCCGCGCCGAGAAGATCCTGTTCGGCACGATGACCAAGACCGACATGATCGTGTACCAGGTCAACGAGAGCTACGCCTCGATCAAGAGCCGCCTGAACGTGACCCCGCTGACCCTGGCCAAGCAGGGCCCCGCGGACGGCGCCGGCATGGCGGTCGTGTCGGGCTACTGGAAGCGGATCTACACCTGCTCGGTGCAGGCGACGATCCCGCAGCTCCGCGAGGGCGACTGGACCTGGCAGAACTCGATCAAGTACCAGCAGCCCGGGTGCGAGACCATCGGCGGTACGTCGGGATCGCCCGTGGTCAGCACCTCGACCGGCGAGGTCATCGGGGTCAACAACACCGGTAACGAGGACGGCGAGCAGTGCACCGTCAACAACCCGTGCGAGGTGGACGCCGACGGCAACGTCACGGTCGACCAGGGCGCGGCGTACGGCCAGCAGACCTGGTGGCTCTACACCTGCCTGACCGCGAACCGGACCCTCGACCTGAACAAGTCCGGCTGCGAACTGCCCAAGCCGGCCCGCCGTCACTGACGGCGGTTCGAACAGAAAGTAACGATGCCTGCGGGGTGACGCAGAGCACTTCGATATCCGGTAACGTCGCCCCGCATGGCAGTCGACTCCGCTACTGATCCCGTCGTCACGACCGGTTGGCCGAGCCCGTTCGGGGTTCGGACCCGGTTGGTCGCGTCCAGTGCACTGATGCTGTTCGTCGAGCTCGCGCTGATCCGCTGGACCGGCTCGAACGTCGTCCACCTCAGCTACTTCTCGAACTTCGTGCTGCTCGGCTCGTTCCTCGGGATCGGGATCGGCGTGCTCCGCTCCGGACGGGCGAAACGGCTGCCCTACTACTCACCGATCATGCTGGGCCTGCTGGTCCTGGTGATCGCGTGGAAGCCGGTCACGGTCAACCGCGGCAGCTCGTCCAGCGTCATCTACTTCACCAGCCTGAACACCACCGGCCCGCCGGTCTGGTTGATCCTGCCGGTCATCTTCGTCGCGGCCGCCGTGGTGCTGGCCGGTCCGGCCGAGCTGGTCGGCCGTTGTTTCGGGGAGTTGCCGCGCCTGACGGCGTACCGGTTCGACCTGGTCGGCAGCCTGGTCGGGATCGCGACGTTCACCGGGCTGTCGTTCCTGGGCGCGCCGCCGATCTGGTGGGGGCTGATCGTCACGCTGGTGTTCGCCGCGCTGATGATCCCGCGGTCCGCCGCGTTCAGCGGCCGCCGCGCGGTGGCGACCGGCCTCAGCGCCGCGCTCGTGCTGTCGCCGCTGATCGTGATGCTCGGCGTCCTGTTCCACGAGTCGACCAGGGCCGACAACAGTTGGTCGCCGTACTACAAGGTGCAGACGAAGCAGTATACCTGGGAGGGTGTGCCGCTGCTGACCATCACGGTGAACGGCGTACCGCACCAGCAGGCGATCCCGGCCGACGCGCGGCTGCAGTGGGAGCCGCAGTACGGGCTGCCGTACGAGCGGGCGACCGCCGGCAAGCAGCCGAAGAACGTCCTGATCATCGGCGCCGGCTCCGGCTCGGACGTCGCGATCGCGCTGAAGAAGGGCGCGCAGCACGTCGACGCGGTCGAGATCGACCCGCGGATCCGCGACCTCGGCAAGGCGCTGCACCCGGACCGTCCGTACCAGGACCCCCGGGTGACCTCGCACATCGACGACGGGCGCGCGTTCCTGTCCCGCACGGACAAGAAGTACGACCTGATCCTGCTGGCGCTGCCGGACTCGCTGACGCTGGTGAACGGCGCGAGCTCGCTGCGGCTGGAGAGCTACCTGTTCACCCAGCAGGCGTTCGAGTCCGCGAAGGAGCACCTGAACCCGGGTGGCGCGTTCGCGATGTACAACTACTACCGCGAGACCTGGCTGATCGACCGGCTGGCGTCGACGGCGCAGCAGGCCTTCGGGCACAAGCCGTGTGTCGACAAGATCGGTGACGGCCTGCAGCAGGCGGTCGTGACGGTCGGCCTGACCGAGCAGGACCAGACGTGTGCCGCCGAATGGCCGGGTGCGTCCGCGACGACGCCGCCGCCCGCGACCGACAACCGCCCGTTCCTGTACCTGTTCACGGACCGGATCCCGTCGCTGTACCTGGTGACGCTCGGGCTGATCCTGGTCGCCGGCCTGGTCGGCGTCGGGATCGCAGGTGGCGGCGCGTCGTACAAGCGGATGCGTCCGTACGCCGACCTGTTCCTGCTCGGCGCCGGGTTCATGTTGCTGGAGACGAAGAGCATCACCGGCTTCGCGCTGCTGTTCGGTACGACGTGGGTCGTGAACGCGATCGTCTTCGCCGGCGTGCTGGTGGCGGTGCTCGCGGCGGTCGAAGTGACGAGGCGGTTCAAGACACCACCGATCAAGGTGATGTTCGCGATCCTGTTCGGCGGCCTGGCGTTGTCGTGGGTGTTCCCGGACAGCTGGCTGCTGGCGATGCCGGTCGGGTTGCGGGCGCTGGTCGCGGTGCTGATCGCGTTCCTGCCGATCTTCGCGGCGAACGTGATCTTCGCGAAGCGGTTCACCGACACCGCCGACGGGACGGCGTCGTTCGGCGCGAACCTGCTCGGCGCGATGCTCGGCGGCTGCCTGGAGTACGCCGCGCTGATCATCGGTTTCCACGGCCTGCTGATCATCGCCGCGCTGCTCTACGTCGGAGCGTTCCTGCTGACCCCGAAACTGGCACCGAAACTGGCACCGAAACTGGGAACCCGTGAGTGACCTCGCCGACTACTACCGCGAGCGGGCCCAGGAGTACGACGCGGTGTACGACAAGCCGGAACGGCAGGAGGACCTCGCCCGCCTGCGGGCCCTCCTGCCGCCGCTGGTCGCCGGCCGGTCGGTGCTGGAAGTTGCCGCCGGCACCGGTTACTGGACCACCGCGCTGGCGAGCACCGCGCGCTCGGTGGTCGCGACGGACCTGAACGACGAGACCCTCGCCGTCGCCCGGACCCGCTCGTACGGCCCGGCCGAGGTTCGTTTCGAGACCGCGGACGCGTACGACCTCGGCGCCGTCGAGGGCCGTTTCGACGCGGTCTTCGCGGGCTTCTTCTGGTCGCACGTGCCGCGGGCCGACGTCCGGCGCTGGGTCCGGGGGCTGCAGGACCGGGTCGAGCCGGGCGGCGTGGTGATCCTCGCCGACAACCGGTACGTGGAGGGCAGCAACTATCCGATCACCCGGACGACGGCCAGCGGGGACACGTACCAGACCCGGCAACTGTCCGACGGGCGCACGTTCGAGGTTCTGAAGAACTTCCCGGCGCGCGAGGAGTTCGCGGCGGCGGTCATGCCGGCCGAGGTGGAGTGGACCGAGCTGACGTACTTCTGGCTGGCAACTGTCTGCTGATCTGGTACGGGTTCGGCCCGTTTCCGCCGTCCCGGGTGTGGCCGGGTGGCAGGATCTGAGACATGACGTGGCTCGTGACTGGTGGTGCTGGGTACATCGGGGCGCATGTGGTGCGCGCGTTCCGCAACGACGGGATCGACGTGGTCGTGATCGACGACCTGTCGAGTGGGAAGGCGGAGTTCGTTCCGGACGGTGTGCCGTTCGTGCGGGCGAACCTGCTCGACGGTACGGCGGTACGCCAGGCGCTCGAGGGTGTCGACGGCGTCGTGCACCTCGCCGGCTTCAAGTACGCCGGGGTCTCGGTCGAGCGCCCGCTGCACACCTACACGCAGAACGTGACCGCGATGGTGTCGCTGCTCGAGGCGATGGCGGAGGCGTCGGTGCGCAACATCGTGTTCTCGTCCAGCGCCGGTGTGTACGGGACGCCCCGCGACGAGGTCGTGACCGAGGAGACCGCGCCGGACCCGCAGTCGCCGTACGGCGAGTCGAAGCTGATCGGTGAGTGGCTGCTGCGCGACCAGGCCGCCGCGACCGAGCTGCACCACACCTCGCTGCGCTACTTCAACGTCGTCGGCTCCGGCGACCCGACGGTGTACGACGCGTCGCCGTACAACCTGTTCCCGATCGTCTGCGACCTGCTCACCCAGGGGAAGGTGCCGCAGATCTACGGCACCGACCACCCGACCCCGGACGGTACGTCGGTGAAGGACTACGTGCACGTCGCCGACCTGGCCCGTGCACACGTGGCCGCTGCCCGCGCGCTCGAGTCGGGCAAGACCCTCGAGCGGGTCTACAACCTGGGCAGCGGCACCGGGACGTCGGTCCGCGAGATCATGGACGCGGCCCGCCGGGTCACCGGGATCGACTTCACCCCGACCGAGGGCCCGCGCCGCCCGGGCGACCCGTCCCGCGTCGTCGCGAACGGCGACCTCGCCGCCCGCGACCTGGCCTGGCAGAACACCTCCACGGTCGACGACATGTTCGCGACCGCCTGGGAGGCCTGGCCGAAAAGCTGAGTGGTGAGCGATCCCCGGCGGTTGTAGCCTGTGGCGCAGTTCACAGTTGCTGCCCGGGCAACGGGCACGATCGAGGGGTGCGATCCATGAGTCACGAGAGCCTGCCGCAGTTCCTGGCGAAGATCGATCTCTTCGAGGGGCTGTCCAAGGACACGCTGTCCGACCTGATCGAGCGTGGCACCACGCTGAAGGTTCCGGCCGGCAGCCATGTGGTCGAGCAGGGTGCGAACGACGCCGGCCTGCAGGTCGTGCTGGAGGGCTCGGCCGCCGTGGAGGTCAACGGCGTCGTCCGTGAGCCGCTGGCAGTGGGGGACTACTTCGGCGAGATCTCGATGATCGACGGCCTGCCGCGGTCCGCGACCGTGGTGGCCGGGCCGGACGGGCTGACGACGTTCGCGCTGTCCGCGCTCGCGTTCGAGCCGGTCGTGAAGGAGAACCCGGACGTCGCTCACGCACTGCTCAAGGCCCTGACCGCCCGGATCCGCGGTCTCGAGTCCGGGAGCTGAGCCGATCCGGCCCGAACCGCGTGGGGGCGCGATGACCGAGGAACGCAAGGTCGTCACGGTGCTGTTCTGCGACCTCGTCGGGTTCACCACCGCGTCCGAGTCCGCCGACCCCGAGGACGTCCGGCGCTGGCTGGCGCCGTACCACTCGACCCTGCGGCAGACGGTCGAGCGGTACGGCGGGACCGTCGAGAAGTTCGCCGGGGACGCCGTCCTGGCCGTCTTCGGCGCGCCGCGGTCCCGGGAGGACGACGCCGAACGGGCGGTCCGGGCCGGCCTGGCGATCCTCGAGGCGGTGCGGACGCTGCCGGACGGGCCGCTGGAGGTCCGGATCGGGATCGAGACCGGTGAGGCGCTGGTCCAGCTGAACGCACGACCGGAGCTCGGCGAGCCGTTCGTCACCGGCATGGTGGTCAACCTCGCGGCCCGCCTGCAATCGTCCGCGCCGATCGGCGCGGTCGTCGTCGGGCACGGCACCCACGAGGCGACGCACCGCGTCTTCGGCTACGACGCGCTGGAACCCGTTGCGGCCAAGGGCGTCAGCCGTCCGGTCGAACGCTGGCAGGCCGGCCCGCCGCGAGCCCGCTTCGGGACCGACGTCATCCGCGATCTCAGTACGCCGATGGTCGGCCGGCAGCGTGATCTGACCTTGCTGTGCACGGCGTTCGAGAAGGCGCTCGCGGAGCGGGTGCCGCAGTTCGTCACGCTGCTCGGCGAGCCGGGGATCGGCAAGTCGCGGCTGGCCGCGGAGTTCGGCGCCTGGCTGGATCGGCACGACGAGCTCGTCACCTGGCGCGAAGGCCGGGCGCTGCCGTACGGCGAGACGCCGTTCGGGCCGATCGCCGAGATCTTCAAGGTCCAGGCCGGGATCCTGGACACCGACCCGCCGGCGCAGGCCGTCGCCAAGCTCGACGCGATCGTGCCGGACGGCGCGGACCGTGCCTGGTTGCGGGCCCGGGTCGGCCCCTTGGTCGGCGCCGACCAGTCCGCCCAGCCGGGGCCGGCGACCCAGGAGGAGTCGTTCGCGGCCTGGCGGCAACTGCTGGAGTCGTTCACCGAGCAGTCGCCGGTGGTCCTGGTGCTCGAGGATCTGCACTGGGCGACGGACGCGATGCTCGCCTTCGTCGATCACCTGGCCGAATGGCTGACCGACCTGCCGCTGGTGGTCGTCGTCACCGCCCGCCCCGAGCTGCTCGAACGCGGACCGCAGTGGACCCGCGGGATGCAGAACGCCCTCACCCTCGGCCTCTCACCGCTGACGGCCGACGAGACCGATCAGCTCCTCACCGGGATGTTCGCCGGTCAGGACGTGCCGGCGGAGATCCGGCGGCGCCTGGTCCGCCGTGCCGACGGCAACCCCTTGTACGCCGAAGAACTCGCCCGGGTTGTGACCGACTGCGGCCCGGACCAAGCGGCCTCTGCCGACCTGCCCGCGGGGATCGCCGCGCTCATCGCGGCCCGGCTGGACACGCTGGAACCCGATCGCAAGGCACTGCTCGCGGATGCCGCCGTGGTCGGCCGGGTGTTCTGGGCCGAGGCCGTCGCCGCGATGTCCGGGCGAGACCCGGCGGACGTCGTCCGAGAGCTCCAGGAACTGGCCCGCAAGGAGCTGGTGCGACCGGTCCGGCGGTCGTCGATGCTGGACCAGCACGAGTACTCCTTCTGGCATGCACTGACCCGCGACGTCGCCTACAGCCAGGTGCCGCGTGCGGTCCGCTCGGAGCGGCACCTCGCTGCCGCCGACTGGCTCGAGCTGCGCTGCGCCGCCTGTCAGGCCGAGACGCCGAACCTGATCGCGTACCACCTGACCACCGCGCTCGACCTGGCCACCGCACGCGGCGACACCGAGGCGGCGGCGCAGATCGCGCCGCGGGCCCGGCACCACCAGCTGATGGCCGCTGAACTGGCGATGAACCTCGACACGAACGAGGCGCTCGCCCTGCTCGACCGCGCGCTGGCCCTGAGCCCGGCCGGCGATCCCGAACGTCCCACGGTCCTGCTGCGCTGGGGCTGGGCGGCTTTCCAGGCGGGCCGCCTCGACGACGCCCAGGCGGCGTACCTCGAAGCGATCGCCGGTTTCGAGGCGATCGGGGACGTCCGCGGCGTCGCACTCGCCCTGCGAGCCTCGACGTACTCGCTGAGCAGCATGGAGGAGAGCCTGGCGACGGTCGACCGGGCGGTCGGGATGCTCGAGGAGCTCGGGCCGAGCGAGGACCTGGTGCTGTTGCTGTCCGGACAGGCGAGCATCCGGGTGGTCGCGAGCCGCTACCAGGATGCGATCGACTCGGCGAACCGTGCCCTGCGAATCGCGTCCGAGCAGGGGTACGCCGTACCGCACCGGGCGCTGGAGTCGCGAGGGCTCGCCCGGGTCGGTCTGGGGGACACCGGCGGGCTGGTCGACGTCAAGGAGGGGCTGACCGCGCTGCTCGAGGGCGGCCGGGGGCGCGACGCGGCGGTGACGTGGCTGAACTACGGCTGGGTGCTGTGGCAGATCGAGGGACCGCTGGTTGCCCTGGGCGAGCTGGAAGCGGCCCGCGAGTTCTCCGCCCGGCGCCGGCTGGCCGAGATGGAGGAGCAGATCGGCTGTACCGTCCTGCAGTTGATGATCGAGACCGGCCGGCCGGCCGAGGTGATCGCGGCGTGCCGGGCCCAGCTCGAGCGTCCGTCACCGGCGTTCACCCTGTTGCGGCGTATCGAGGTCCTCGGCGCGGTGGCGGTCGCGGAGGCCGAGGCCGGCCTGCCGGAGGCTCGCGATCACGCCGAGGAGGCGTACCGGCTGGCGGTGGAGGCGGGCTGGCCGGACATGATCGCCGTCGCGGCCTCGCCCGCGGCGACGACGCGGGCGCACGACGGCGACCGGGACGGTGTGCTGGAGATCCTGCGGCTGCTCGCCTCGCTGGCCGATCTGCACGGCAGCATCGAATTCGACGTCCGCCTGCCGTCCTTGGTGCGGGCGGCGCTCGCCGTGGGCCACGACGAGGCCGCGGCTGTCCTCGCGGATTTCGTCGAGCCGGTGCTGCCCATGCGCGAGTACGCCGCGACGACGGCCCGGGCGCTGCTCGCCGAACACCGTGGCGACACCGAGGCCGCGGCCGCCGGATTCGCCCGAGCGGCCGCGGACTGGGGTGCCTTCGGCAACAAGTTCGAACAGGCCCACGCGCTGCGCGGCCTGCACCGCACCACGGGCGATGCCGCTGCCCTGGCCGAAGCCGAGCAGCTGTTCAGTACTCCTTCTTGAAGGGCCCGGAGGTTGTCAGGTCGAGGACCCCGGGGCCGGTCAGGACGCCGCCTTCGACCGGGAGCGTGTGGCCGGTGATCCAGGAGGCGTCGTCGGACGCGAGGAAGGCGACCGCGGCGGCGATGTCCTCGGGCTCGCCGACCCGGCCGAGCGGGTACATCGTGCCGAACTTCTCCAGGGTGTCCGGCTGGTTGTCCCAGTTCGGCGTCCGGATGGTGCCTGGGGCAACCACATTGAAGCGGACGCCGAGGTTGCCGTACCGGGCCGCGTAGTTGACGGTCATCGCGACCTGTCCGGCCTTGGCCGCGGAGTACTCGATGTTGCCGAACGCGGCGAGCCCGTTCACCGAGCTGATCGTGACGACGTTGCCGCGGTTCTTCACCAGTTGCGGCAGCGCGGCCTGGATGCAGCGCGAGGCGCCGACCAGCGTCAGGTCGAGCTGCGCGTGGAACTCCTCGGCCGTCGCGTCCTCGGGAACCGACCGGACGATGCAGCCGCCGGCGTTGTTCACCACGACGTCCAGGCGACCGAACCGCTCGACCGCGGCCGCGACCGCCGCGTCGACGTCGTCCCGACTCGTCACGTCGACCTTCAGGCCGAGCGCGTTCGAGCCGATCTCCTTCGCGACCTCGGTGACCTTCTCCTCCTGGAGATCGGTCAGCAGCACCGACGCGCCTTCGTCGGCCAGCCGCCGCGCGACCGCCGCACCGATGCCCTGCGCCGCCGCCGTGACCAGTGCGACCTTGCCCTCGAACCGCTGCACGCTACCCCTCCCTGTCGTCGACCGTCCGGTCGACCTTCTCGTCCGCGACCCGGCGCTCCAGCTTGGCCGGATCCAGGTTCCTGCAGAGCACGATCGAACCACCTCCGGCGATCACCCCGACCAGCAGTCCCAGCCCGTGGCGGTCGACCAGGCTCCGGGTGACCAGGATCCGGTCGCTGACCGGCTCCGCCGCGCCGATCAGGTCCTCGTGGGTGAGGTCGTCGTACGCCGGTGAGGCGGGCGTCGGCGGGTCGAACGGCACGAACAGGTCGGGGTGGTTGTAGACCTCGGCGCCGTAGTCCTGGATGCCGTCCGGCAGCGGTTCGCGGAAGCGGCCGCCGAGGGGGAGGAGCGCGGAGGCGACCGTCTCCCGCTCGCCGCGGATCGCGAAGTCCGGGCCGGTGATCGCGAGCGTACCGGTGCCGCTGGTCAGCGCCGCGCCGGCTGACCAGGCGGACAGGGCCCAGACCACGCCGAGCCAGTGCGGCGGCAGGCCGATCGCGACCGTCTCGCCGGGCTCCAGGTCGTACTCGTCGACCAGCAGGTTGGCGGTCTTGGCGACCCAGTTCGCGGTGGTGACCGTGCTGAGCTCGATGCGTTCGCCGGTCGCGTCGTCGTAGTAGGTGAGGAACGGGGCGGCGCCGTCGCGGCGGACCGCGGCCGCGAACAGCTCGGGCAGAACTCGTGACATATGGCCCACCCTACGGTTCGCGCACCGACGTAGGTTGGACGGGGATTGACCGGAAAGAAGGCTTGTCATGGTGCCAGAACTCGCGCTGCCCGAAGGCGGCGAATGGATCGTCATCCTGGTCATCGTCGTGCTGCTGTTCGGCGCGAAGAAGCTCCCCGAGCTGACCCGCAACGCGGCCCGCGCGATGAAGGAGTTCGACAAGGCCCGCCACGGCGACGACGACGAGACGCCGCCGCAGGTCACGCAGGCAGCTCCCCAGGCATCAGCTCCGCAGGGCTCAGGTGATCTCGAGGGCGGCGGCGCGCAGGGCGTCGGCCAGTAGTGCGACCGGCTCCGGGAGCCGGCCGGGCAGCCGGGCGAGGATCGTCCGGCGGAGCTCCTGCGGACCGCCCCGGACGGTGACCACGCGGACACCGGGTGGCACCGCCGACGCCATCGACGCGGAGATCGTGGTGAGTCCTGCCCCGGCCGCGACCAGGTGGAGCTTCGCGAGCCAGTCGCGGACCGTGTGCGCGATCACCGGGCGCTCGTCCAGCCCGGGCCAGACACCCATCCACAGTTCGCTGCTCGACGCGGGCCCGGCGATCCACCGCTGACCGCGCAGGTCGGCGACGTCCACGGCGTCGTACGCCGCGAGCGGATGCCCGGCCGGCACCGCCAGCCGCAGGCTCCGCTCGGCGACCGTCTCCAGCTTCAGCGCCGGCGACTCGGCGTCCGGCGGGCGGAACGGCGGCGCGGACGCGATCAGCGCGAGGTCGATGGTCCCGGCCCGCAACGCCCGGACGAGTGTGGGCGTGGATCCCTCGCGTGTCGTCATGGTGATCGCCGGGTGCGTACGCCGTACCGCGCTGATCGCCCGCGGCAGCAGGACCGCGCCGGCGCTCGGGAACCAGCCGAGCCGGACGGTGCCGCCGTCGACCGGCAGTCCGGACAGTTCGCGGGCGGTCGCGTCGATCCGGTCGAGGACGGCGGCGGCGTTGCGGAGCACGACCCGTCCCGCGGCGGTGAGCGCGACACCTTCGCGGCGGCGCTCGAGCAATCGGCTGCCCGCGGCGCGTTCCAGAGCGGCGATCTGGCGCGACACGGCCGACTGTGTGTACCCGAGCGCGGCCGCGGCGGCCGTGAACGTGCCCCGCTCCGCCACCTCCCGGAACACCCGGAGCGCGACCAGCGAGACGTCGGTGAAATCCATGACATCTACGCATACCACCTGTGCGGAACTTTCGCTGGAGTCATACAAGTCCCGGACCTACGGTGGCCACATGACACCACGAATCGCACTGGTAGCCGGCGCCAACCAAGGCATCGGATATGCACTGGTAGAAGAACTCGCGTACCGGATGGACCCCGACGACCTCGTCCTCCTCACCGGCCGAAACCCGGAACGAGTCGCTGCCGCGGCGGCTCAAGTGCAGGGGAAGGCGCGGGTCGAGGGGCGGGTGCTGGACGTGACGGACGGCGAGGCGGTCGCTCGGCTGGCTGGGGAACTGGGTGGGGTGGACATCGTGGTGTCCAACGCGGTGGGGCCGTTGGAGCCGGGGAAGGCGCCGGTGGACCAGGTGGACGAGTTCGTCGACGTGGCCAATCTGGGGGCGCAGCACGTGCTGCGGAGTTTCGGGGCGATTCTGCGGCCGGGTGGGCGGTTGATCGTGGTGGCGAGTTCGCTGGGAACGCTGGCGCAGTTGGCCCCCGCAGTTGTGGGACCGGTTCGACGGCGCCTCGCTGGAGGACGTCGAGAAGGTCGTGGAGGAGTGGCGGACGGCGGTGCACGACGGTACGGCGGCCGCACAGGGCTGGCCGGAGTGGATCAACCTGCCGTCGAAGGTGGCCCAGGTCGCCGCGGTCCGTGCCGTCGCGGCCGGGCGTCGGGAGCGGGACCTCGCCGAGAACACCCTGGTCGCGTCCGTCTGCCCGGGGCTCGTCGACACCCGCGCGTCGCGCCCGTGGTTCGACGACTTCAGCCAGGCGAAGTCGCCGGCCGACGCCGTCGTACCGATCGCCGACCTGATCCTCGCCGATCACGTCGACCCGGCCCGGTACGGCGAGCTGATCCGCGACGGCGAGGTGCTCGCCTGGAGGCCGTAAGATCCTCCAGCCTGGTTAGGTTAGCCTAACTAATGTGAGTGGTGCGACGATCCGCGGTTCGGCCGTGACCCCGTGGTACTCCGGTCGCCGGAGTTCTCATAAGGTCGTCCCATGCTGATCCTGGCCGGCCTGGGCCTGATCCTGGTGCTGACCGTTGCCACCGGCTACTTCGTCTCCCAGGAGTTCGCGTACGTCGCCGTCGACCGGAGCCGCCTGCAGACGCTGGCCGCCGAAGGTGACGCGGCCGCCGCGCGAGCACTGAAGGTCACCGCCCGGCTGTCGTTCGTGCTGTCCGGGGCGCAGGTCGGGATCACCATCACCGCCCTGCTGGCCGGGTACTTCGCCGAGCCGTACCTCGGCGAAGGGCTCGAGCACCTGCTCGGCGCGGCCGGCGTACCGCACGCGGTGAGCACGTCGATCTCCGTGCTCCTGGCCTTGCTGCTGGCAACGATCATCCAGATGGTGCTCGGCGAGCTGGCGCCGAAGAACCTGGCGATCGCGAAGGCCGAGGCGATCGCGCTCCGGCTGGCCCGCTCGACCCTGCTGTACCTGACCGTCGCCGGGCCGCTGATCCACCTGTTCGACTCGGCGTCGAACCGGATCCTCCGCCGGGTCGGGATCGAGCCGGTCGAGGAACTGCCGCAGGGCGCGACCGCGCAGGAGCTCGACCGGATCATCGAGACGTCGTACGAGCAGGGCCTGCTGGACCAGGACACGACGCGGCTGCTGGACCGCGGGCTGGACTTCCGCGGCCGGACCGCGGGCGAGGCGATGGTCCCGCGGGTCGACGTGGTCACCGTGCACCGCGAGGAGCCGCTGACCCGGGTGGTGGAGCTGCAGGACACCGGGCACAGCAGGTTCCCGGTGGTCGGGGCGTCGGTCGACGAGGTGATCGGCGTGGTCGCGATCGGCGAGGTGGTCGAGCTCGAGCCGGCCGACCGGGCCACGATCGCGGTCGGCTCGCTGGCGTCGCCGCCGGTCGCCGTCCCGACCACGCTCCCGCTGCCCGCGGTTCTCGAACGGCTCCGGGTCGCGCGCCGGCAGCTCGCGATCGTCGTCGACGAGTACGGCGGGTTCGCGGGCATCGTGTCGCTGGAGGACATCGCCGAGGAGCTGGTCGGCGAGATCCGCGACGAGGACGACCTGCCCGAGACCGGCCTGGTCGAGGGCGGCGACGGGTCCTGGACGGTCCCGGCGCGGTGGCGGCTCGACGAGGTCGCGGAGGCCACCGGCGTCCAGCTGCCGGACAGCGACGACTACGAGACGGTGTCCGGTCTGGTGATGGCGCGGCTCGGCCGGATCCCGGACGTCGGCGACTCGCTGGTCGTGGAGCTGCCGCACCGGATCGACCACGACGGCCGGCCGGTCCCGGCCGAGTTCGTCCGGCTGACGGTGCAGTCGATCGAGCGCCGGGTGCCCGGCGTCGTGGTGATGGAGCGGACGGCATGAGTACGACGTGGGCGTTGATCATCTCCGTCGTGCTGCTCGCGCTGAACGGGTTCTTCGTCGCGGCCGAGTTCGCCCTGGTCGCGTCGAAGCGGCACCGGCTGGAGGAGGCCGCGGCGTCCGGCAGCCTCGCGGCGCGGGCCGCGATCGCCGGGGTCAGCGAGCTGTCGCTGATGCTCGCCGGGGCCCAGCTGGGGATCACGTTGTGCACGCTGGGACTGGGTTCGCTGAGCGAGCCGGCGGTCGCGCACCTGCTGCATCCGCTGTTCGAGCTGGCGCACATCCCGGAGGGCGTCGGCCATGTGATCGCGCTGATCATCGCGGTGGCCGGGATCGGCCTGCTGCACGTGCTGCTCGGCGAGATGGCGCCGAAGTCGTGGGCGATCAGCGATCCGGAGCGGTCGGCCCTGGTGCTGGCGGTGCCGTTCCGCGGGTTCACGTGGGTCTTCCGGCCGCTGCTGATCGTCCTCAACTGGCTCGCCAACCTGTGCGTGCGGCTGGTCGGCGTGACGCCGCAGAACGAGCTCGCGAACGCGCACGGCCCGGACGAGCTGCGGCTGCTGATCGAGTCCTCGCGCGAGCACGGCACCCTCGAAGAACCCGAGCACGAGCTCCTCACCGCGATGCTCGCGCTGCAGAACACCACTGTCGGCCAGGTGATGACGCCGATCGCGCGGCTGTCGACGGTCCCGTCGACCGCGACCGCCCGCGAGGTCGAGCTCACCAGCCGCCGTGAGGGCCATTCCCGGCTGGCCGTGGTCAGCGCGGGTGCGGACGGGGAGCCCGGGATCTGCGGCATCGTCCACGTCCGCGACGCGGCCCGCGTCACCACCGCCGGCGACACGGCCAGCCGTGCGTCGGACCTGATGATGCCCGCGCTCGAGTTGGGCGAGAACACCCCGGTCGCCAAGGCCATCCGTACGATGCGCGACGAACGCTCCCAGCTGGCCGTGGTCTGCGGCGGCGAGCGAGCGATCGGCGTGGTGGCCCTCGAGGACCTGCTGGAGGAGGTCATCGGCGAGTTCAACGACGAGACCGACCCCATCATCAGCGCGGCGGCCCGCACCAGGGCCACCGATTAGGTTGTAGGTAGCTTGTAGGCAGGAATCGTCCGGAGGAGGACCGTCGTGCCGATCAGGCGGCTGGGGCTAGTCGTTCATCAGGGGCGGCCGGTGGCGGTGGAGACCGCCGACACGGTGCGCAAGTGGGCCACCGCCCACGACATCGGCTGCACCGACATCGACGTCTGGAAGGACCACCAGGAACGCCGGACCGGGACCGACGAGCTGCATCACGCCGGCGACCCCGACCTGGTCGTCACGCTCGGCGGTGACGGGACGTTCCTGCGCGGCGCGCGGATCGCGGCCAAGAACAACGCCGCCGTCCTCGGGGTCGACCTCGGCAAGGTCGGGTTCCTCACCGAGGTGGCGTGCAAGGACGTCGAGAAGGCGCTCGAAGCGGTCCACCACGGCAGCGCGACGTACGAGGAGCGGATGACGCTGACCATGCGGGCCTCGCGTCCGCTGGAGATCCCGACCGGGATCGAGTCCCTGCTGCGGTACGGGCACGGACCCGCGCTGCCCCCGCCGCCGGTGCGGCACGAGATGGCCGAGGGCGACGGCTGGGGGATGGCGCTCGACGTGACCGCGCTGAACGACGTGGTCGTGGAGAAGCTCGCGCGTGACCACCAGGTGGCGCTCGGTGTGTACCTGTCCGGCCGGCTGCTGGCGTCGTACTCCGCCGACGCGGTGATCGTGGCGACGCCGACCGGGTCGACGGCGTACAGCTTCGCGGCCGGCGGGCCGATCCTGTCGCCGAACACCGAAGCGATCGTGTTCACCCCGGTCGCGCCGCACATGACCTTCAACCGGACGGTCGTCGCGGCCCCGGACGAGCCGATCGCGCTCCGCGTGCTGCCGCACTCGGGACAGGCCGCGGTCAGTATCGACGGGCAGTTGCGCGGCGTCCTCGACCCGGGCGACTGGATCGGGGTGTACGGGTCACCGCAGCGGTTGCGGCTGGTCCGGCTGCGGCCGACCGACTTCTACGGCCGGCTGCGCGACCGGTTCCGGCTCACGGACGCGCCCGCGACGGCGCTCGACGGGCAGTCCGAGCTGTTCTGGCAGCCCGCGGACACGCCGGTGCCGCCGGATCTGAAGCACCTGCGGATTCCGCAGCCGCCTGGTGACGACCGGTAGGGTCTCTCCTCATGCGAAACGTGGTGATCCTGGCGGGTGGTTCGGGGACGCGGCTGTGGCCGATGTCCAGAGACGACAGGCCGAAGCAGGTGCTGCCGCTGGCGGCAGGACAGTCGCTGCTGCGGGTGGCGTACAACCGGTTGCTCGGGCTGGTCGAGCCGGAGAACATCTACGTCTGCACGGTCGGCGCGATCACCGACGTCGTCCGTCAGGAGCTGCCCGAGCTCGGCCCGCACAACATCATCGGCGAGCCCGCCCGGCGGGACACCGCGAACGCCGTCGGGCTGGCGTCCGCGGTGGTCGCCCGCAACGACCCGGACGCGGTGGTCGCGTTCGTCGGGTCGGACCACCTGATCAGCCCCGAGGACGAGTTCCGGGCCGCGATCCAGCACGGGTTCGAGGTGGTGGAGGCGCGGCCCCGGTCGCTGGTGACGTTCGGGATCGAGCCGACGCATCCGCACACCGGGCTCGGCTACATCGAGCGCGGCGCGCCGATCGAGGGCACGTCGGCGTACGTCGTGGACCGATTCCGGGAGAAGCCGGACCGCGCCACCGCCGAGGAGTACCTGGCCACCGGGCGGTTCTGGTGGAACTCCGGGATGTTCGTGTGGCAGGCGTCGACGGTCCTGAACGTGCTGGACGCGCTGCTGCCGGAGCCGGCCGCGCGGCTGCGTGAGGTGGCCGCGGTCTGGGACACCCCGGCGCGGGAGGACACGCTCGCGGAGATCTACCCGAACCTGCGCAAGATCAGCGTCGACTACGCGGTCATGGAGCCGGCCTCGCAGGGCAAGGTCGACGCGGACGTGGTCGTCGTACCGATGCCCGTGCACTGGCTGGACGTCGGCTCGTGGGCGGCGCTCGCGGACACCTACGCCGCCGACGCGAACGGCAACCGCACCGACAGCATCACGCTGAGCTGCCTGCTCGACTCCCACGACAACATCATCGTCACCGACGACCCGGACCACCTGGTCGCGGCGGTCGGGCTGCGCAGTCACATCATCGTGCACACCCAGGACGTCACGATGGTCTGCCCGCTGTCGGACGGCGAACGCGTGAAGGACCTGGTCGCCCAGGTCCAGTCCGACCACTCCAGCTACATCTGACCCGCAGGGGAAAATACTTCGGGAGCGTTGTCGATCCGGGGATCCCCCGTTCGACCTGTGGGGGCGAGGGCCGGGAGGCGGCTCCGCGGGACGAGGAGGACACGATGCCGAAGTACATGCTGATCATGCGGGGGACCGACGAGTCGAACGCGGCGATGATGGCCTCGATCGAGGAGTCGATGGCCGCCACCCGGCGGCTGATCGAGGAGATGCTGAAGGACGGCGTCCTGCTGGCCGCGGAGGGACTGGACGATCCGCGGCGGGGCGTCGTGGTCGACTTCGGCGGTGCGGCTCCGGTGGTCACGGACGGGCCGTACGGGGAGACGAAGGAGCTGTTCGGCGGCTACTTCCTGCTGGACGTCGCGTCGCAGTCCGAGGCGGTCGAGTGGGCCAAGCGGGTCCCGGCGGCCCGCGGCTCCAAGATCGAGGTCCGGCGGGTGGCCGGCGACGACGAGGTCCCGGAAGTCTGATGGGGACGACGGCCGACGTCGCGGCTGTCTGGCGGATCGAGTCGGCGCGGATCGTCGCCGCGCTGACCCGGTTCACCGGCGACTTCGGGCTGGCCGAGGACGCGGCGCAGGAGGCGGTGGCCGAGGCGCTGGTGTCCTGGCCGCACGACGTCCCGGCCGATCCCGCCGGCTGGCTGATGACCACGGCCCGGCGGCGGGCGATCGACGCGATCCGCCGCCGCGCCGCCCTCCGCGACCGGTACGCGCTACTGGCACCTACCGCCGCGGTCGACGAGGAGATCGATCCCGAGACGATCGACGACGACGTGCTGGCGCTGATGTTCATCAGCTGCCACCCGGTGCTCTCACCCGAGGCCCGGATCGCGCTGACCCTGCGCGTCGTGGCGGGCCTGTCCAGCGAGGAGATCGCCCGCGCGTTCCTGGTACCGGTGCCGACCGTGCAGGCCCGCATCACCCGCGGCAAGAAGACGATCGCCGCCGCCGGGGTGCCGTTCGAGCTGCCGCCGCCGGACGAGCGCCGGGAGCGGCTGGGCAGTGTGCTCAGCGTCCTCTACGTGATCTTCACCGAGGGCTCGACGGCCACGTCCGGTGATCGGCTGGTCCGTCCGGACGTCGCCTACGAGGCCATCCGGCTGACGCGCACCCTGGCGGCGCTGCTGCCGACCGAGCCGGAGGTCCACGGCCTGCTCGCGTTGTGCGAGCTGACCGCGGCACGTTTCCCGGCCCGGACGGCCGCCGACGGTACGCCGATCCTTCTCGAGGACCAGGACCGCACGCGCTGGGACTTCGCGGCGGTCCGGCGCGGTCTCGCCGCGCTGTCCGTGGCGTCCACCCGTGGCCTGGGCCCGTACGGCCTGCAGGCCGCGATCGCCGCCGCGCACGCGTCGGCAGTGTCCGTCGAGGACACCGACTGGGAGCAGATCGTCGTCCTGTACGAGGCCCTGGGTCGCGTCGCCCCGTCACCGATCGTGGAACTCAACCGGGCCGTCGCGGTAGCGATGGCCACCGGCCCGGCCCAGGCCCTGCTCATCGTCGACGAACTGGTCGCCACGAACCGTCTCCCCGGGTCACACCTGGTCCCCACCGTCCGGGGCGAACTCCTCACGCGTCTCGGCCGCCACCCGGAGGCCCGCGCCGAACTCGAACTGGCCGCCCGCCTCTGCCCCAACCAGCCCGAACGCTCGGTCCTGCTCCGCAAGGCGGCTGCCCTGGACTGAACGAGAACGCCCCCGAGGAGATGCTCCTCGGGGGCGTTCTCACAGGCTTCGGCGTCAGCCGCCGTTCGGCTCCTGGGCGTCGGTGGCCGGGTACTTGTCCATGAACTGCTTCAGGGCGTCACCGCTGACCGATCCGCAGAACTGGCGGTGACCGAACGACTTGTTGGAAGCGTCCGGTCCGCTCCAGTGGGCGAAGGCGAGGTTCTTGCCGTCCGGCCAGGCCTTGCCCTCGTCCGCCTTGAAGGGGGCGGCGATGAACTTGTTCAGCGAGCTCTCGGGGAGCTTCGACTTGGAGATCTTCTCGATCTGGTCGATCTGGTCCTTCGGCAGCGTGTCCCGGTACCACAGGATCGTGTAGCCGTGCTCCAGGTTGTGCACCAGGTTCTCCACCGCGGGCCGGTCGCCGGTCGAGTAGAACTTCTTGTCGAACGGCGCCCAGTTCGGGTAGTGCGGGCCCGACGACGGCGGGGAGACCGGGTACATGATCTTCTCGCCCTCCGGGCGGTGGTCCTGGGTGCCGCCACCGTCGTCGTTGGTGACCGCGTCACAGGACGCCGCCGACGCGGCGACGCCGAAGTCGGTCAGCGCCTGGTCCTTGGTCCGGGAATCCTGGATCAGCTTGATCGCCGGGTAGGCGATGATGGCCAGGCCGACCACGATCGAGCACACCACGATGAGGATCGTGCGGCGGCGGTCCGACCGGGCCTGTTCCCGCTGCATCTTCTCGATCATCTCGCGGCGCGACTGCTTCTGCGACGACGCTTTACCCACAGTGTTGGTCTTCCCGGACAGGGGCGGCCACCGCGCCGCCGTGCCAGGGCAGTGTACGAGGTGACCCTAAGAAGTTGCCTAGAAAACTACTTCGACCGTGAGCCGAACGTGACCGTGGCCTCGCTGCCCGGCCCCGGCCGCACCGTGACGCCGTACCCCTCGGCGTGCAGCAGGACGGCGAGACGCTCGGCCACCACCCCGACGGTCACCGGCTCGTCGCCGAACACCGTGACAGCGTTGTCGGCCAGGTCGAGGCGGACGCCGTCGACATCGGCCAGCAGCCCGGACCACAGCGCGGGGTCGACCTCCCGCGGCCCGGCCGGCGGCTGCCGGTCGAGTACGGCGGCCCGCGCGGCCTCGCGCGTCCCGAGGCTGAACATGTCGGCCTCGGCGTCCCGCACCAGCGCCCGGGCGCCCGGCCCGTGCTCGCCGACCGGCAGCACGGCGTCGTCGAGCCCGCGCAGTACGGCGACCGGCACCCCGTCCGCCTTGCCCTTGACCAGTTCGCTCGCGCTCGCGATCTCGTCGGCCAGCGCCGGCTCGGTCACCGCGAGGACGTTGCCGTGGCTGTCGGTCGTGCCGCGCAGGTCCTCCACGACGCGGACGCCCGCCGCGCCGATCGCCAGGTCGGTCTGGCCGTTGCGCCACGGGCGGCCGAGCGTGTCCGTGACGACGATGCCCACGTTGACGTCGTACCGCTCCTTCAACGCGGCCCGCAGGGCGCGCGCCGACGCGTCCGGGTCGACCGGGAGCAGCAGGACCGTGCCAGGCGCCGTGTTGGACGTGTCCGTGCCCGCGGCGGCCATCACCAGGCCGTGCCGGGTCTGCACGATCCGCGTCTCACCGCGCTGCGCGACGACCCGCACCAGCTCGGCGTCGACCGCCTCGCGCCGGGTGCCGAACGTCAGCCGGCCCTCGGCCTTGCTGACGATCTTCGACGTCACCGAGACGACGTCGCCGTCGCGCAGGTCGGTGCCGTCGGCGATCAGTGCGGCCAGGTCGTCCCCGGCCGTCACCTCCGGCAGTCCGGTCACCGGGAAGATCTCCAGGTGCTTCCTCATCGCCGTACGGCCTCCGCGAGGGTCAGTGCCGCGTCAGCCATCGCGGCGGTGGTGGTCTCGTCCGTCATCCACAACGGCACGGCCTGGACGTGAATTCCGGCGCCGGCGATCGAGTCCGCCTGGATCGCGTCGGAGGTGTCGATCAGCCAGCCGTCCAGGACGCCGCCGGACGCGCGCGAGCCGTAGTACCGCGCGACCGCCGACGCGGTGGACGCCACCCCGACGGTGGCGAGCACCTTGTCCGCCATGCCGCGCACCGGTCCGGTGCCGATGATCGGCGACAATCCGATCACCGGCGCCGCGGTCTCGCGGACCGCGTCCCGGATCCCGGGGACGCCGAGGATGGTGCCGACCGACACCACCGGGTTGGACGGCGGCACGATCAGCACGTCGCAGTCCGCGATCGCCTCCAGGACGCCGGGTGCGGGCTTGGCCTTGTCGGCGCCGACGGCAACGATCTGGTGCGCGGGAACCTCGGCCTGGTAGCGCACCCAGTACTCCTGGAAGTGGATGGCCTTGCGCCGCCCGGGCTGCTCCGGGTCGTCCACCACCACGTGGGTCTCGATCCGGTCGTCGCTCATCGGCAGCAGCCGGACCGGCAGCTTCCACCGCGCACAGAGCGCCTCGGTGACCGCGCTGAGCGTGTAGCCGGCGTCCAGCATCTGCGTCCGCACCAGGTGCGTCGCCACGTCGCGGTCGCCGAGCCCGAACCAGGTCGGCTCCACGCCGTACGCGGCGAGCTCCTCCTTGATCACCCAGGTCTCGTCCTCACGGCCCCACTTCCGCTCCTCCGAGATGCCGCCGCCGAGCGTGTACATCACGGTGTCCAGGTCGGGACAGACCCGCAGCCCGAACAGGGTGATGTCGTCCGCGGTGTTCCCCACGACGGTGATCTCGGCGTCCGGACGGGCCTTCAGCAGGCCGCGCAGGAAGGTGGAGCCGCCGATGCCGCCGGCCAGCACTGTCAATCGCATGGGAAGAGTCTGCCCGAGTCGTCAATGCGTCGGACCACCGCACGACTATGCTGCGGAGGGTCATCACATCCGCACAGCTCAGTTGTACGGCCCCCCAACATCCGAGGAGCCCTCGTGGTCACCGACGCAACCAAGAAGCTCAGAGAGCCGGTCGCGTACATCTTGCTCGCATTCGCCGGCCTGCTGGTCCTGGCCTCGCTGTTCCAGCTGTTCGTCGGCGGGATCGGCTTCGTCGCCGCTTCCGGCGGCGTGCACTCCGTCATCGTCCCGCCGTCGAACTTCACGTTGATGGTGCTCGCGGCGCTGGTCGGTGCGGTCTGGCTGGTGAACGAAGGCGAGCGGACGCCGAACGCACGGATCGTCGTGTTGGGCACGCTCGTCATCACCGGTCTGTTCCTGCTGATCGGCCTGATCGCCACGTTCGCGCAGTTCAACGGCAGCGGCACGACCGGTGAGAAGATCGTCGGCTTCATCTACTCGCTCGGCGGTCTCGCGCTGTACGGCGGTGTGGGTCTGTACGCACTGAAGACGTTCCAGACGCTGCCCGCGCCGGTGCGTGCGCCGAAGCCGGGCCAGTTCCAGCAGCAGGGCCAGCCGGGGCAGTTCGGCCAGCAGGCGCCGTACGGTCAGCAGCAGGGCTACGGCCAGCAGCAGGGCTACGAGCAGCAGGGTCAGTACGGCGGCCAATACGACCAGGGCCAGCAGTACGGCGGTTACGCAGCTGGTGCCGCGGGTGCTGCTGGTGCTGCTGGTGCGGCTGGTGGCTACGCCGCCGGCCAGGAGCAGGGCCAGCAGTGGCCGCAGGAGCAGGGCTGGAACCAGGGCGAGCAGCAGCAGGCCTGGTCGGCCGGTGAGGCCGAGGCCCAGCAGCACGGCGGCCAGCACTCGGCGCAGCAGGGCTCTGAGCAGGCGTGGCCCGCCGAGGGCCAGGGCGTCGAGCCGACGCAGGCGTGGAGCTCCGAAGGCCAGCAGCAGTGGGGCGGCCAGGAGCAGGGCCAGCAGGCGCAGCAGTGGCCGCAGGAGCAGCAGTGGGGCGGCGCCGACGCCGGCCAGCAGCAGTGGGGCGGCCAGGAGTACGGCCAGCAGACCCCCGCGGGCCAGGAATACGGCCAGCAGGCTGCGTCCGGGCAGGAGTGGGGCCAGCAGGAGCACGGCGCCACCGAGGGCTCCCAGGAGCAGGCCGAGGCCCAGCCTGCCCAGCAGGCGTGGCAGCAGGAGCAGGCCTGGCAGGCTGAGGAGACGCCGGCCGCGGAGTCGCAGCCGAGCGAGCCGCAGCAGGCCGAGTCCGCCGACGAGACCCGGATCGACCCGCGGACCGAGTCGGACAAGAACGACCCGAACCAGCCGGGTCAGGGTCAGCAGGGCTGGTGGTCGCAGCCTTCCTGATCGGGCAACAGTTCGGGCGGTCTGCGACAGCAAGCCCTTACCAAGCCCTGCGGGAAAATCCCGGCAACATCAGGTTTGTCCCCGGGTACACAGCGCGAGAGGCCTGTATCTACAGGCCTCTCGTTCTTTTGCGGGCATGTTGCGGATGATCCCAATAGCAGAGCACGGCTTGACTTTCGTGGATTGCAGGAATGTAATTTCAACCGTGTCGTTCGTTAGGACACTCGGTATCGGGGACCGTTGCAGAGCGCAGGACGGACGAGGTCAGGCATGTGGACCGCAAACCCACATGTACAGGGGAACGAACAGGGTCGAGGAGGTCGGACCGTGACAGAGAGCCTGATGGCGATTGTCGACGGTGAGGCGATCGAGGAGGAGCCGAACTGGCAGGAACGGGCGTTGTGCGCCCAGACCGACCCAGAAGCGTTCTTCCCGGAGAAGGGCGGATCCACCCGCGAGGCCAAGAAGGTGTGCCTCGGCTGCGACGTCCGGGGCGAATGCCTCGAGTACGCGCTGCAGAACGACGAACGCTTCGGGATCTGGGGCGGCCTGTCGGAGCGGGAACGCCGCAAGCTGAAGAAGAAGGCCGTCTGACGGTCCGGACACCAGCAGCACAACTTCACGACGGACTTCCGCGAGGCCCCGGGGCGATCACCCCGGGGCCCGCGGCTTTTTCCAGCGCTCCTGGAGCGGCTGTATGGTGATTCCTCGCCGGGACTGCGGTCGCGGTGACCGTCCGCAAGCATCGAGGTGTCACAGCTCCGCATGGAACAAGAAGCCCCGGCCGGCTGGGAGTTCTTCGACTCCGTCGACTTCCCGACCGATCACATCGACGACCCGATGGGTCGTCCGCGGGTCCGGCATGTCGTCACCGCGGTGGTGGTCGGGCATGAAGGCGCGGCCTGGCTGCCGTGGCTGTCCGAGGCGTTGTGGGCGCTCAACCCACGCCCGGACCGGCTGATCGCGGTCGACACCGGATCCACCGACGACACCGCCGAACTGCTCGCCGCGATGCCCGGCGTCGAGCCGGTGGTGAGCGTGTCCGCGCGCACCGGTTTCGGGACGGCGGTCGCCCGCGGTCTCGAGACGCACGGTTTCGCGCCGATCCCGAGCGCCGTCGGTCCGTACGGCGACGACGGCCACATGCCGGTGGTGGAGTGGCTCTGGCTGCTGCACGACGACTGTGCGCCGGCGCCGAAGGCCTTGGAGAAATTGTTGCTCCAGGCCACTATGTCGCCGGCCACCGGCGTCTGGGGCCCGAAGCTGCGGCTCTGGCCGCGGGACCGTGAGCTGCTCGAGGTCGGTGTCACCACGTCGCTCGGCGGCCGCCGCGACACCGGCGTCGAGAACGGCGAGCTGGACCAGGGACAGCACGACCAGCTGCGCAACGTGCTCGCGGTCAGCTCGGCCGGCATGCTGGTCCGTCGCGACGTCTGGGACGCGCTGCACGGTTTCGACCCGCGGCTGCCGATGTTCCGCGACGACATCGACTTCGGCTGGCGGGCCAGCCGGGCGGGGTACCAGGTCGGCGTCGCGCCGGACGCGGTCGTCTACCACGCGCAGGCCGCGGCGACCGGTGAGCGGGCGCTGGCCGGCACCCGGCGGCACGCGTACCAGCTCGACCGTGCGCACGCGTACTACACCGTGCTCGCGAACGCTCCCGGCAAGCTGCTGCCGCTGCTGATCCTGCGGTTCCTGTTCGGCGCCGTGATGCGGTCGATCTGGTTCCTGCTCGGCAAGACGCCGTCCGGCGCCGTCGACGAGTGGACCGCGCTGCTCGGCACACTGCTGGCCGGTGGCTGGACCCAGGCCCGCAAGAACCGCCGGAATCTCGACCAGGTTCCGTACGACGACATCAAGGGGTTGTTCTCCCGGTCGGTGCACGCCCTGCGGCACAACCTGGAGGAAACGACCAGCACGATCTCGGAGCGGATCCGCGAGGCCTGGGCGGACGAGCCGGAGGAGCAGGTCGTCACGACCGCGCGCCGCGCGAAGTCGACCGCGCGCGTGGCGGTCGACCAGCCGAGGTGGCGGCGGCAGCTGATCCGGCGGCCGTTCCTGGTCGCGTGGGTCGTGCTGGCCATCGGCGCGCTGATCTCGGCCCGCACACTGATCGGCAGCGGAGTGCTGCGCTCGCACCTGCTGCTGCCGGCGCACGAGTCTCTTGCGGCGTTGTGGCATGCGGCGGCCTCGGCGCCGCCGGGCGTGACGCCGCCCGCCTGGCTGGCACAGTTCTGGGCCTTCTCGACAGTCATGTTCGGTCCGACCGGTGCGACGAACGTCCTGCTGCTCGGCGCGGTCCCGCTGGCCGGGCTCGCCGCGTGGGCGCTGCTGCGGTCCTTCGTCGTCGACCGGGTGGCGCGGGCCTGGGGCGCGTCGGCGTACGGGCTGGCGGTTTTCACCACCGGTGCGATCTCGCAGGGGCGGCTCGGGACCTGTGTGGCGGCGATCGTGCTGCCGCTGCTCGGCGCGGCCGTGCACACCGTCGCCCGCCGCAGGCGCGTTTACGTCCAGGGCAGTTGGCGGGCCGCGTGGTTCGCCGGGATCTGCCTCGCCGTGCTGCTGGCGTTCACTCCGGCGCTCGGTCTGCTGGTCGCTGTCTGCCTGGTCCTCGGCGCGGTGCTGGGGCTCGGCTGGCGGCGACAGGGCCGGCAGTTGGTGTTCTCGGTCGTCCTGGGCCTGGTGCTCGTACTGCCGTGGACGATCGACCTCGTCCGGCACCCGTCGAAGCTGGGCCAGGAGGCGGGCGGTCCGCCGACCGCGGCGGTCGGTCCGGGCGACAGCCTGCCGCATCTGCTGACCGGTACGCCGATCGGTGCGCCGACGCCGTGGTGGTTCGCCGTGCCGCTGATCGTGGTGGCGCTGGTGAGCCTGCTGCGTCAGTCGCGGCAGCGGTACGAGTTGCTCGGCTGGTTTGCCGCACTGGCCGGTCTGGCCGGGACGCTGGTCGCCAGCCGGCTCGGCGGCGGCAGCGGTCCGTTGATGTTCCTGATGACCGCGGGCTGGATCATCACCGTCACGGTCGCGTGGGACTCGCTCGGCAAGTCCACCGAGATCATCGTCCAGGGCGTGCTGGGTGTCGTGCTGCTGACGACCGTCGTGACGGCCGGCTTCTGGCTGGTGCGTGGCACCGACGGCCCGTTGTGGCGCGGCCCCGCGCAGGACCTCCCGGCGTACCTGGTCGCCGCGCAGGACCCACCCGAGAACCAGTCGATCCTGGTGGTGCGGAAGGCGCCCGAGGGCCAGATGCGGTTCTCGCTGGTCAAGGACGGCGGGCCGCGGATGGGATCGCTCGAGGCGGCGCCGACACCGGCGCAGACCAAGCCGCTCACCGACGTCCTGGCGACGCTCGGCGGCGGCGGTAGCGGCGAGGAAGGCCGGCAGTTGGCCGCGCTCGCGATCGACTACGTGTACCTGCCCGGTCCGGTGGATCCGACGCTGCAGTCGACGCTCGACTCACTGCCCGGCCTGACCAGGGCCAGTGCGAACGACGGCGACGCGTCCTGGTTGGTGGACCGGTCGAAGGTCGAGGGCAAGACACCGTTGGCCGACGAGACCCACACGATCTGGCGGATCCTCGGCATCATCGGCTGGATCCTCGCACTGATCTTCTGCCTGCCGACCGTGCGCCGCACCGTCGCCGTACCGCAGGGCACCCACGCGAGGAGGGTCCGGTGAGCCGGTTGCTGTCCGACCCGCGACTGCGGATCGGAGCCGTTGTCGTTGCCATGGCCGCACTGGCCGGGCTCGGAGTCGTCACCCACCCGAAGCAGGCGGACACCCGGGCGGAGGCCGCGGTCACCGAGCCGGCCCGCACGGTGGTGAACCGGACGGCGCTGGCGTGTCCGGCGCTGTCTCCCGGCGGCAAGATGGCCAGCCTGGTGAACGGCGTGGCGCCGACGCTGCCCGCCGGCACGCCGACCGCGTCCGGGGCCGCCGAGCCGCTGTCGATCGCTCCGCTGCCCGCGACGTCCGACCCGGTCGGATCGCTGCTGAAGCGCGGAACCATCGGGTCGAGCCCGGTGGTGGTCAAGCCGCAGACCCTGTCCATCCAGGGCACCGGAGCGCTGGCCGCGGGGACGGTCGGCACGAGTACGACGACCGCGCAGGAAGGCGTGAACCGCGGCATGGCCAGCGTGCCGTGCCAGGTGCCCGGCTCGGACTTCTGGTTCGTCGGCGCGTCCGGGGCGAGCGACCGCCGGGACGTGCTGGTGCTGACCAACCTGGACACCATCAACGCGGAAGTGAACGTCAGCGTGTACGCGCGGACCGGTGCCCAGGACCTGCCCGCGGCGCGCGGCATCGTGGTCCCGGCGCGCGGTTCGGCCGAGCTGTACCTCAAGCAGGTCGCGCCGAACCTGCGCGATATCGCTCTGCACGTGGAATCGACGGGTGGCCGGGTCGCGGCCGCTGTCCGGTCCAACGCGTCGAACGGCAACGAGCCGGCCGGTGTGGACTGGCTGAACACCTCGGCAGCGCCCGCGACCAAGGTGTTCGTACCCGCGGTGGCGCCCGGCAGCGGTCTGCGGATCCTGTCCGTGGCGAACCCCACGGACCTGCAGGCGACCGCGAGCCTCACGGTGAACGGGCCGAACGGACCGTTCAAGCCGGCCGGTCTGGAGACCGTGCAGATCGCGGCCGGGTCGGTGAAGACCTTCATGCTCGACCCGGTGCTGCACGGCGACGCCAGCGGTGTCACGCTGACCTCGGACCAGCCGGTGACCGCGTCGCTGCGGATGACCGACGCGAGCCGGACGGAGTTCGCGTCGATCGGGTCGGCCGAGGCGCTGACCGGCCCGGCGTACCTGGTCATCCCGGCGCACAAGCAGCCGGCGGTGCTGCAGGTGACGGCGCCGGGCAAGAACGGCAGCGTGAAGTTCGAGCTGCGGGACGCGGTCGACCGGGTGCTGAGCACGCGGGCGCTCGACGTCGTCGGCGGCGCGACGTCGCAGATCTCGTTCCCGGCGCAGCCGCGGCCGACGTACCTGATGGTTCAGCAGACGCGCGGGAGCGTCGTCGCGGGCGTCACGCTGATGCCGGCCGCGAAACCGGCCGACGACGACGTGCCGCAGGTGGCCGTGTGGCCGTTGAGCACGTCGCTGGTGTTCCGGGCCCAGCTGGGCGCGCAGCCCGACGTGAGCGCCGCGCTGCGGTAGGTCAGCCCTCGTTCGTGTTCGTGGTGGCGCCGGGGTCCTGGAGCATCCGCAGGTGGCCTCGGCGGGCCACCTCGACCGGGGCTCCCGGCGTACCGGTTCCGGGCTCGCGGCGCGGCAGCGGGCGCGCTGCCTCGCGGACCGCGTTCGCCAGCGCTTCCAGGTCGTCCGAGGACGGACCGGCGGCCGCGGGGTCCGGAGCGAGCCGGATGACCTCCCAGCCGTTCGGCGCGGTGAGGCGGTCGGCGTGGTCGGCGCACAGGTCGTAGCAGTGCGGCTCGGCGTACGTCGCGAGCGGACCGAGGACGCAGGTGGAGTCGGCGTACACGTAGGTGAGCGTCGAGACGGCCGGCTTCTGACATCCGGCACGCGAACAGATCCTGGCGATGCTCACGGACAGACGTTACCCCCACTAGGCTGAGCGCGTGACCGAGGCTCGCCGTCATCGCAGGCACATCGACCGCCACGGCCGCGGCATGCTCGGCCCGATCAGCCGGCCGAGCACGTTCGCGCCCCGGGGCCTGCCGCTGCAGCGGTCCGCCGCGGCGCAGTTCGACGAGGTGGTCGCGATCGAGGTGACGCGGCTGGAGAAGCGGCTGCCGCAGGTGGTCGCGCGGGTCGAGTTCGCGATCGAGGACGTGCCGAACCTGGACCTGGACGCCACCGAGATCCCGCTGACCCACGCCACCGGCGGTACGTCGCACGAGCCGTACCGGATCGTCGTGTTCCGGCGCCCGATCGAGCTCCGCGCCGAACGCTCCGGCGCCGGCCTGGCCTGGCTGGTCCGCTCCGCGCTGGTGCTCGAGCTCGCCGACGTCCTGGCGCTGTCTCCCGAGCAGATCGACCCGGATTTCGATTCCGACGACGACTGAGCTGTAGCGCCGGCCGCACGGCCCGTTACCGGTCTGTTAAAACAAGTCGGTTGACGGGTGTTGAAACCTGTTCCGTAGTGTGGGAAGCGGTTGTGTCCTTCGTTGTCATCGGGAGAGGATCGTCTTTGTGAACGATCAAAAACTGCGGGTCGGTGTCGTAGGACTGGGCTTTGCCGGGCGGACGGCGCTGGAGGCGTTCTCCGAGCTGCCGGATGTCGAGGTGATCGCGCTGGCGGGTCTGGAGAAGGACATCCTGACCAGCCTGGGCGAGAAGCACGGCGTACCGCATCTGTACGAGAAGTGGGAGGACCTGCTCGAGACCCCGGGCCTGGAGGCGGTCAGCATCGGTACGCCGACGCAGCTGCACGCCCCGATCGCCCTCAAGGCCCTGCAGAAGGGTCTGCACGTGCTGTCCGAGAAGCCGCTGGCCCGGACGGTGGCCGAGGGCACCGCGATGGTCGAGGCCTCCAAGCAGGCCGGCCGGGTGCTGAAGGTCGTCTTCAACCACCGTGAGCGCGGTGACGTCGCGGCGCTCAAGCACCAGATCGACGAGGGCCAGCTCGGCCGGATCTACTACGCGAAGGCGCACTGGATGCGCCGCAACGGCATCCCGGGCATGGGCGGCTGGTTCACGAACCGGGAGCTGTCCGGCGGCGGTCCGCTGATCGACCTCGGCGTGCACATCCTCGACATGGCGCTGCACCTGATGGGCGAGCCGCAGGTGACCACGGTCTCGGCGAACACCTTCGCCGAGCTCGGCCCGCGCGGCAAGGGCAGCCGGGACCCGAACGCGAACACGCTCGGCTCGGCGTTCGAGGTGGAGGACCTGGCGACGGCGTACCTGCGGCTGCAGGGCGGCGGCGCGCTGCAGCTGGAGACCAGCTGGGCGACGTACCGGGCGCCGGGTGACAACTTCGGCATCGAGCTGTTCGGCACCGACGGCGGCGCCAAGATCGAGGTGCAGAACTACACCAACGACGACACCCTGCGGATCTTCACCGACGTGGGCGGCGTACCGGCCGAGGTGAAGCCGGCGACCGGCGCCGGGCTCGGGCACCGCGCGGTCGTGGCGGAGTTCGTCCGGATCGTCAAGAGCGGTGAGTGGGAAGGCCAGAACGGGTCCGAGGCGCTGCTGCGGACCGAGATCATCGACGCCTGCTACGCCTCGGCGAAGGCAGGACGAGAGGTTGTGCTCCATGACTGATCCGATTCGCGTCACGGTGTGGGGCGAGAACGTGCACGAGGGCCGCGACGAGACCGTGCGCAAGGTCTACCCGGACACCATGCACGAGACGATCGCCGCCGCGCTGCGGGACAAGCTCGGCGGTGACAATCCAGAGGTGGTCGTCCGTACGGCGTGGCTGCAGCAGGACGAGCACGGTCTGACCGAGGAGGTGCTCGCCGACACCGACGTACTCACCTGGTGGGGTCACGCGGCGCACGGCGACGTCGACGACGCGGTCGTGGACCGGGTCCAGCAGCACGTGCTGTCCGGCATGGGCCTGATCGCGCTGCACTCGGCGCACTTCAGCAAGATCTTCATCAAGCTGATGGGCACCACCTGCTCGCTCGACTGGCGCGCCGAGAACGACCGGGAGCTGATCTGGACGGTCGCGGCCGGCCACCCGATCGCGCAGGGCATCCCGCACCCGCTGGTGATCGAGCGCGAGGAGATGTACGGCGAGCTGTTCGACATCCCGCAGCCGGACGAGCTGGTCTTCGTCAGCTCGTTCTCCGGCGGCGAGGTGTTCCGCTCGGGCTGCTGCTACCGCCGCGGCCAGGGCCGGGTCTTCTACTTCCGCCCCGGCGACCAGGAGTACCCGACGTACCACCAGCCCGAGGTCCAGCAGATCATCGCCAACGCCGCGAAGTGGGCCGCCCCGACCAGCCCCCGCCAACTCCCGACGGTCCACCACCGCAAGGACGTCGGCTGGTTCGACAAGGCCTGAGAGCGGTCAGAGTCTCCGCTGCCAGGTGAGGCGGCCTTCGTCCATGGTGGCGTGGCCGTCGGCGTCGGCCGCGACGTTGGGGTCATGCGTGGCGATGATCACCGCGGCGCCGCGGCCGGCTTCGCGGCGGAGGAGGTCGAGGACTCGCTCACGGTTCGCGCCGTCGAGTTCGCTGGTGGACTCGTCGGCGAGGATGACCCGGCCCTGCTGGGCGAGTCCACGGGCGACGGCGACACGCTGCTGCTCGCCGCCGGACAGTTCCTCGACCAGATGGTCGCCGCTGTCCTGCAGCCCGACGTCGGCCAGTGCCTGCTCGACGTGACGGTCGACCGCTTCCGGCTCGGTGCGCTTGGCGAGCAGCGGCATCGACAGGTTCTCCCGCGCGGTCAGGACCCGGGCCAGCCCGTTGCCCTGCGGGATCAGTACGATGCCGTGCGCCGCGGCCGCGGGCCGGTCGCCGATCGTCAGGCCGTCCACCTCGACCTGGCCGGACTTCGCCGGGACCGCGCCGGCGATCGCCCACAGCAGCGAGCTCTTGCCGGCCCCGGACGGCCCGCTCACCGCGAGGACGAACCCGGGCGGCACGTGCAGGGACACGTCCGCGACGGCGACGAGGCCGTCGTACGCGACGGTGAGGTTGGTGACCGTGATCACGACTGACCTTCTTGCTGTCCATGGTGCTGTACGCGGCTCAGGCGAACGTCGCCGTCCTCGGTGGTGGTGACGCGGAGCAGGGTTCCGGGGGCCAGCAGCTCGGCGACGTGCGGCGGCAGCGGCAGCGATCCGTCGGTGGCGACGACCGCGAACTCCTCGCCGCTGCGCCCTTCGGACGCGATCCGGCCGTCGCGGATGGTCACGGTCCGGGGGAGCAGCGCGGCGACGTCGGGGTCGTGAGTGACCAGCAGGACCGTCATACCGGTGCTCTCGTTCACGGTCGAGATCGCGGCGAGCACCTCGTCCCGGGCCCGGTGGTCGAGCTGGCTCGTGGGCTCGTCGGCCAGCAGCAGACCGGGGAAGGTGGCGATCCCTACCGCCACCGCACAGAGCTGGATCTGCCCGGGCGTCAACGCTGCCAGGGGAGTACGGGCGTGGTCGGCCAGACCGACCAGGCCGAGCACCTCCTCCGGGGCCGGCAGGGATTGGTCGCGCGACGCGGCGCGCTGTGCGTAGCGCACGTTGTCGACGGGTGACAGGTACGGGATGAGATTGCGGCCGGCCCCCTGCAGCACGATGCCGACGTCATGCGCGCGCATCTTGTCGAGCTCGGGCTCGGTCATCGTGGTCAGGTTGTGCTCGCCGATCTGCAGCCGCCCGGCGCTCGGCGTCAGCAGACCTCCGCACAGCTGCAGCAGGGTGGACTTGCCGGCGCCGGACGGGCCGAGCAGTCCGACCAGCTCGCCGGGACGCACGGTGATCCCGATCCCCGACAGGGCGGCGACGTCATGGCCTTGGCTGCGGTAGATGTGCACCAGGCCGCTCGTGCTGATCGCCAGTCCGCTCATGACAGCTCCTCCCGGATCCGGCCGTACCCCGCGCGCCGGTTCACACCGGTGCCCAGCACCAGCGTGGTCGCCGTCAGTACGACGGTTCCGGCCAGCCACAGGATCACCGCCCCGGTCCAGTTGATCGCCAGGTCGAGCGGGATCGGCGAGGGGTCGGCGGTCTCCGCGAAGAGCGGGAACATCGGCAGCGCGACGTGGGCGCCGACGATGCCGCAGGCCGACCCGAGCAAGGCCGCCAGTGCGACCGGACCGGTCTGTTCCCAGCGCGCCGCCCCTCCGGTCGTGGACGCCGGTACGCCGTTGATGCGCAGGCTGGCGTAGTCCTGGGCCCGGGATCGCCAGGAGCTGACTCCCATCAGCAGCAGCACGATGACCGCGAGAGCCCAGCTGGCGAGTCCAACGACCGGGGTGAGCTGGAGCGCGAGGGCGCTCGCGGACCGCCCGTACCCCTCGATCCGGTCGGAGCGCCGATCGACGAGGGTCGGGGTCAGCCCCGCCGCGGTCAGCCCGTCGACGACCTTGCCGAGGTTCGCGAGCCCGTCGGCGTTCAGCCAGAGCTCGAGATCGGTCGAGGTGTCGTCGACGTTCCCGCCGAGCCGGCGGACGGTCTCCAGGTCCATCACGGCGGCGCGTTCGGTGTGCCGCGGCATCGGTGTCCGCAGGCTGTCCACCTTGGTGACGGGGATCGACAGCCCGTCGAGGCCGGGCACGGTCTGGACCTCGCTGACGGAGAAGTCCTGACTCACCAGCGCCGGGACGGGCGTGGGGATCGCGGCATGCTGGAGGGTCAGGTCGCTCCCGAGACTGGTCACCTCGAGCGTCAGTCCGTTCGGCCGGCTCTTGGCCGCGATGTGGCTCTGGTCGTCGTCGCCTGCCTGCGGGCCGCTCGTCCAGTCCCGGGCGCTGCCCAGCGGGATCGACGGCTGGGTGTCGGTCGCCAGTTGGCTGATCGCGATCTCGCCCTTGGCGCCCACCGGGTCACCCACCTCACGGGCGACTCCGAGCCGGATCAGTTGGCAGGACGGCCGGCAGTCCATCGGCGTACTCAGCTGGACCGGGCCGCTGCGGCCCAGCGGGATCGGCGCGAAACGGACCAGGTAGCGCGCCCCTCTGCGCTGGTTGACCACCGTCGCCTGCAGGATCACGGACCTCGCCCGGCCTTCGGGAGCGAGCTCCTCGCCGTCACTGGTGGGCGGCGCGTACGACGCCGTCGTCCCGACGTCGGCGGTCACCTTCAGCTGGTCGCCGACGACCTTGATCGGCTGCGGCTCCGCCGGCGCCCGGAGGTTGCCGAACCCCTCGGTCTCGGCGAGCAGGTCGCCGCGGAAGGCGATCCGCCGATAGCTGTCCGGCTCGATCAGCACGGCGCGCAGACTCTCGGCGGCGGGCGCCTGGGTGAGCACGACCGGCGTCAGCCATCGCCGGTCGGGATCGACCTTGTCGATCGCCGCGGTGAAGTCGATGAGGTTGATGGTGTCGATCGCGAGGACCGCCTCGGCGCCGGTCTCGTAGCCGGCTCTGGTGTCCCGGTTCCGACCGGCGACCGAAGCCGCCTGGCCGGCGAACGACACCAGGCCCGTCGCGACCGCGACCACGGCGACGAGCCGTGTCACGGCTGGACGCCGGGCCACCTGCAGAGCGCCGAGCGCGAGACCGAGACGCCCGTTGCGCAGCGCCCGACGGCTCACCAGGCCGGCGGCCGGGAGCAGCAGATGGGCGAAGGCCAGGCCGGCGGCCAGCGCGAGCAGCGTCGGGGTCAGGATCGGCAACGGACCCCGTCCGCCGCTGGTCAGTCCGGTCACCAGTCCGGCCGATGCGACGACGATGACGATCAGATCGATCAGACCGATGGTCCGGTGGCTGCCGCGCGGCGCGATCCGCCGGAGCAAGCTGGAGATCGGCCGGCGTACGACCGTACGAACCGACAGCGCGACGACTGCCAGCCCTGCCAGAGCTGCGAGACCGACCGCGGCCGGAACCGTCCACGGCACTTCGAGGGGCGGTACTCCGGCCAACCAGGCCGCTCGTACGGCGAGGAGCATCGCGAAACCGGCGGCCGCGCCGAGCACCGTACCGAGCAGCACGGGCACGCTCAGCTCGACGGCCAGCGCCCGGCCGACCGACCCTGCCCCCGACCCGCGGAGTCGCGAGACGGCCAGCTCGGGGCGGCGCTGGTCGACCACCGTGGCCAGCGCGAGCGCCAGGACGACCACGCCGAACAGGGCCACCTGCACCATCACCAGCGGGATGATCGTCGTGGCCTGGCGCCGCTCCGCCTGGATGCCGTCGATGACGTCGATCAGCCCTGAGCTGTTCTGCGCGTCGATGCCGCGTTCGGCGATCTGTGCTTCGAGCTGATCGGTCACCTGACGGATCCGAGCCAGGTCGTCGACTCGCACGCTTCCCGGCTGCGGGCGGGTGTCCAGCGTCGAGTAGGTGCCCCAAGGCCCCGTGGAGAGGGTGTCCCGCTCGGTGAGCAGGAAGTCGCCGAGCGGGGGCTGCGAGTCGCTGGCCTGCCGCGAGTTCCCGATCGGTCTCCGGCCGAACCAGTAGACGGCTTCGGCGTCCGCCTGGTAGATCCCGACCACGCGGAGTGGGCTGCGCGTGGGGTTGCTGGCGGTCTGGGCCTTGATCGTCGCCCCGACCGCCAGGCCGAAGTTCTTCGCGTCGGCTGCCGACGCGGCGACCTCACCGGGGCTGCGGGGACACCGGCCGGCGGTCAGTTCGAGTTGGGCGCAGTAACCGTCCCGCCAGACCACCCGGCCCTGGACGGTCGGTCGGTCGTCGCCGAGGCCCCAGACGACCGCGGCGGCCCGCCCGTACACCGGTGGGGTGAACAGTTGCTTCAGGTCGGCCGGAATGAGCTCGGCAAGTTCCTCCGGCGGAGTTGGTTCGGACGATCCGCCGACGGTCGTCTTCGGGACCGTCTTGACCTGCCAGGCGGCCGAGTTCCACTGTCGCGCCAGGGTCTCGGTCGTGACGGTCTGCTCGACCGCGCGTGCGAACCAGGGCGCGAACGCCGCGCAGGTGCCGATCAACAGGCTGACCCCGGCCAGGACCATCGCCTGGGACCACCGGTAGCGCAGAGCCTGCCGCAGGAACGTCATTGGCCACCCCCCAGCCGCCAGGCCACGCCGCTCGGTGACCAGGCCCGAACATACGGAACGAAGGGGGCAGCGTCAGGACACCGGCTGACAACGATGCCTAGTTGTTGCCTGCGGCGGCCGCGCCGCGCGGACCGAGGCTGAGATACAGCTTTGCCGGTGGGCCGGATAGGGTCCGTGCATGGCTGATGTTGCGGGGATCTTCAAGGCTTACGACGTCCGGGGTGTGGTGCCGGAGCAGCTGGACGAGTCCGTGGCCCGGGCGACCGGTGCGGCGTTCGTCGAGGTCCTGGACGTGCTCGCGGGTCCCGGCGCGGTCGTGATCGGCTACGACATGCGCCCGTCCAGCCCGGCGCTGGCGGCGGCCTTCGCCGAAGGTGTGGCGAGCACCGGCGCGGACGTGATCGACATCGGCCTCGCGTCCACCGACCAGCTCTACTTCGCGTCCGGCCGGCTCGACCTGCCCGGCGCGATGTTCACCGCCAGCCACAACCCGGCGCAGTACAACGGCATCAAGATGTGCCGCGCGGGCGCCGCCCCGGTCGGCTCCGACTCCGGTCTGCGCGACATCGCCGACCTGGTCGCCAAGGCGCTGACCGAGGGCCCGGCGACCGGGTCCTCGAGCGGGCACATCACCCGCAAGGACCTGCTGACGGCGTACGCGGACCACCTGCACGACCTGGTCGACCTCAGCGGCATCCGTCCGCTGACCGTGGTCGTCGACGCCGGCAACGGCATGGGCGGCCACACCGTCCCGGCCGTGTTCGCCGACGGCCCGGTGACGATCGTCCCGATGTACTTCGAGCTCGACGGCAGCTTCCCGAACCACGAGGCCAACCCGCTCGACCCGAAGAACCTGGTCGACCTGCAGGCCAAGGTCCGCGAGACCGGCGCCGACCTCGGCCTCGCCTTCGACGGCGACGCCGACCGGTGCTTCGTGGTGGACGAGAAGGGCGACCCGATCTCGCCGAGCGCGATCACCGCCGCGGTCGCCGTCCGCGAGCTCGCCAAGCACCCGGGCGCGGCGATCCTGCACAACCTGATCACCTCGAAGGCCGTGCCGGAGCTGATCACCGAGCACGGCGGCGTCCCGGTCCGCACCCGGGTCGGGCACTCCAACATCAAGCAGAAGATGGCCGAGACCGACGCGGTGTTCGGCGGTGAGCACTCCGCGCACTACTACTTCCGCGACTTCTGGCGCGCCGACACCGGCATGCTGGCCGCGCTGCACGTCCTGGCCGCGCTGGGCGAGCAGGACAAGCCGGCCAGTGAGCTGTTCGCCGACTACGAGCGGTATGTCGCCTCCGGCGAGATCAACAACACGGTCGACGACGCGGCGGCGACCGTCGCGGCCATCGAGGATACGTATTCTGGCGTCGACGGCGTGACGGTCGACCATCTGGACGGGTTGACGGTGTCGGCGGGACAGTGGTGGTTCAACGTCCGTGCGTCGAACACGGAGCCGTTGCTACGGCTGAACGTCGAGGCCGCGGACCGGGCCGAGATGGAACGCGTCCGTGACGAAGTACTGGCCCTGATCACCGGCGCATCGGTGGAGGAGAACTGAATGGCAGTCAATCTGGACCCGGACCTGCTGAGCATCCTGGTCTGCCCGAAATGCCGCTCGGAGTTCCGGGTGGACGACGAGGCGAACGAGCTGATCTGCACCAACGCCGGCTGCGCGCTGGCGTACCCGGTGCGTGACGACATCCCGGTGCTGCTGATCGACGAGGCCCGGGACACGCGAGAGACGGCCTCGACGGACTCCTGATGAGCGTTTTCGACGACACGCGGCTGGACGACCCGGCCGCACTCGAGGCGGCGGACCACCTGCTGCGCCGCCTGGCGATGGCCGGTGCCCGCGTCCGTGCTGAGCTGGAGGCGTCCGAGGACGTCCTGTCCAAGCTGACGTCCGACGGCTTCCGCCCGCGCGCCGTGGTGGCCGCCGGCCGCGACGCCCGGCTGGTCCGGGCCGTGCTCGAGCCGGTCTGCCCTGTTCCGTTCCTGGCCTGGCCGGGCCCCGGTCTGCCCGGTTGGGCCGGCCCGCTGGACCTGGTCGTCGTGCTCGCCGGCGCCGCCGAGGACCTCGACGCGGTCTCGGCCGCGGGCGAGGCGGTACGGCGGGGTTGCGGCCTGATGGTGGCCGCGCCGGAGGACTCGCCCGTGGCGATCGCCTCGGCGGGGTTGCGGCACGCGATCCGCCTGCCGTCGCAGTCCGACGACCAGCTGGCCTCCGCGGTCGCCGTACTGCAGGCGCTGCACCAGATGGATCTCGGGCCCGAGGTGGATCACAAGGCCGTCGCGTCGATCCTGGACGACGTCGCGATCGAGTGCTCGCCGAACAACGACGTCGCCTCCAATCCGGCCAAGGACCTCGCGCTGGTGCTGGCCGACGCGTTGCCGCTGGTGTGGGGCGGTTCGGTCCTCGCGGCGCGTGCTGCGCGCCGTGTGGTCGAGGCGTTCCGGCTGGCGAGTGGACGGCCCGCTCTGGCCGCTGACGCCGGTCACCTGCTGCCGGTGCTCAACCAGCCGGCCCGGGACCTCTTCGCCGACCCGTTCGACAAGCCGGAGGAGCTGCGGCCCGCTCTGGTCATCCTGGACGACGGTGTGGAGGACTCCGGCGTCGCCGAGCACCGCCGCAAGCTCGAGGCGAAGGCACAGGCGCACGATGTCCGCGTCTTCACGGTCACGCAGGCCAACGGCACGGACATCGCCCGGTACGCCGCGCTGACCCAGCACGGCCGGTACGCCGCGGCGTACCTCGGCATCGGCCTGGGCCGCTATGGTACGGCGACCGAGGACGACCCGGTCGAGCCAGGCAACCCCTCGGAGGATCCGGCGTGGTAGTCCCGCTGCAGAACACCGTCCGCGACTACGCGTGGGGTTCGCCGACCGCACTGCCCGAGCTGCTCGGGGTGCCGCCGACCGGCGAGCCGCAGGCCGAGCTGTGGATGGGTGCGCACGAGTCCGCCCCGTCGGTCCTGCCGAACGGTGACACCTTGTACGACGCGGTGTCCGCCGACCCGGCCGCGGTACTGGGGGAGGAGACGGCCGAGCGCTTCGACGGCCGGTTCCCGTTCCTCGCGAAGCTGCTCGCGGCCGCGCAGCCGTTGTCGATCCAGGCGCACCCGTCCCGGGAGCAGGCGATCGACGGCTATCAGCGGGACGAGGCCGCCGCCATCCCCCGGAACGCCGCGGACCGCAACTACAAGGACGCCTGGCCGAAGCCGGAGATCCTGATCGCGCTGGAGCCGTTCGACGCACTGGTCGGTTTCCGGCCGCTGGAGCGGACGGTCGCGCTGCTCGACGCGCTGGCCCCGGCCGGGTTCGGGGAGCTCACGGATCTGCTCCGCAACGGCAAGCTGCAGGACGCGTTCACCGGTTTCATGAGCACCGACCGGGACTCGATCCGCCCGCTGGTCGCGGCCCTGGGCGAGGCCGTCGCGCAGTACCCGGGAGACGCGTTCCCGCTGGAGCGCGAGACGCTGGCGAAGCTGTGCGCGGACTTCCCGGACGACCCCGGCGTGCTCGCGGCCCTGCTGCTGAACCGGGTCCGCCTGCAGCGGTTCGACGCCGTGTACCTCCCGGCCGGCAACGTGCACGCCTACCTGCGCGGCCTCGGCTTCGAGGTGATGGCGAACTCCGACAACGTTTTGCGCGGCGGTCTGACGAGCAAGTACGTCGACGTACCGGAGCTCGTCTCGGTGGTGGACTTCGAGCCGCTCGCCGACCCGGTGCTGACCGCGACGGCGGACGGGGTCTACGAGACAGGGTGTGAGTACTTCGCGATCCACCGGGTGGATCTCGCGTCCGACGAGCGCACGATCGACGGCGTCGGGCCGCGGATCGTCTGCTGCGTGGACGGCTCCGTCGATGCTGCCGGCAAGGAATCCGTTGTGACGTTGTCCGCTGGTCAGTCGGCGTTCCTCGCCGGACCCGAAGGACCCTGTACCCTGCGTGGTTCCGGCACGGCGTTCGTCGTCGCCGCACGCTAACTGGAGGACCTGAACAACCATGGCTGGTGGCGGGAACAAGGCCGTTGTCGCGGCTTTGCTGGCGAACACCGGGATCGCGGTCACCAAGTTCGCCGCCTGGGCGCTCACCCAGTCGGCGTCGATGCTGGCCGAGGCGATCCACTCGCTCGCCGACGCGGGCAACCAGGTGCTGCTGCTGGTCGGCGGCCAGCGGGCCAAGCGGGCGGCCGACGAGCTGCACCAGTTCGGGTTCGGCCGGGAGCGGTACGTCTACTCGTTCATCGTGTCGATCGTGCTGTTCAGCGTGGGCGGTCTGTTCGCGCTGTACGAGGGCTACCACAAGGTGCACGACCCGCACGGGATCGACAACTGGAAGTGGGTCCCGGTCGCGGTGCTGGTGGTCGCGATCGTGATGGAGAGCCTGTCGTTCCGGACCGCGATCGTCGAGGCGAACAAGGTCCGCGGCACGGTGCCGTGGGTGAAGTTCGTCCGGAACGCGAAGGCCCCGGAGCTGCCGGTCATCCTGCTCGAGGACTTCGCGGCGCTCACCGGCCTGGTGCTGGCGCTGATCGGCGTCGTACTGACGCTTGCCACCGGCAACGGCGTGTACGACGGCCTCGGGTCGATGGCGATCGGCGCGCTGCTGGTCTGCGTGGCGATCTTCCTGGCGATCGAGATGAAGTCGCTGCTGCTCGGCGAGTCCGCGACCCGGGAGTCCCAGGCCCGGATCGTCGCCGCGATCGAGAACACCCCCGGTGTCCAGCGCCTGATCCACATCAAGACCCTGCACCTCGGCCCCGAGGAGGTCCTGGTCGCCGCGAAGCTCGGCGTCGAGCCGACCGCCGACGCTTCCGTCGTCGCCGAGACCATCGACGCCGCCGAGCGCGCGATCCGCGCCGCCGAGCCGATGAGCCGGCACATCTACCTCGAGCCGGACATCTTCCACGAGAACCACGTCCCCGACGAGCGCCCGGCCGTCCCCGAGGCCCCGTCCCACTAAGGGCCAGCTGAGGGGTCAACCCCTCAGTTCGCCGGTTGGCACTCCGCATGCAGGCAGGCGAACCGTCCATCTCGGGGGTTGACCCCTGAGATGGACGTCAGCGCGGCTTGGGTGGGAGGACGCCGGAGCGGCCGAGCCAGCGCAGGGCGCGCTCGCGGTCGATCTCGGCCTGGGTCGGCGGCGCGGTGAGGCGGCCGGTGCGGTAGCCGAGATTGCGGATGTCGGCCGCCACGGACGGCTCGGCCAGCGCGCGCAGTGCGAAGGCGAGCGCGGCCGGCGTCACGTCGTACCGGCGTTCGAGGTCGAGTGCCAGCCGGACGGCCGCGAGGTCGCGGTCGTCGTACTGGCGCTGTGACGTGTGCTCGGAGCGGGAGCGCGGCAGCAGCCCGAGTGCCTCCCGGTAGCGGAGCATGCGCGGAGTGGTACCCAGCTGGCGAGCGGCCTCGGTGATGCGCATAGCATCAATCCTGACATTTCGGTGTCAAAAATGCGCCTGGAGCGATCAAACCGCGTGGCTCGGCCCTCTAGGCTCGGGCAGGTAGTAATCACAGTCTTCAGCAGGGGAGCGGCATGACCTTCGACTACAAGGTGGCGGATCTCGGCCTGGCCGAGTTCGGGCGCAAGGAGATCCGGCTGGCCGAGCACGAGATGCCCGGCCTGATGGCGATGCGCGAGCAGTACGGCGAGAGCAAGCCGCTGGCCGGCGCGCGGATCATGGGCTCGCTGCACATGACGATCCAGACCGCCGTGCTGATCGAGACGCTGACGGCGCTCGGGGCCGAGGTGCGCTGGGTGTCGTGCAACATCTTCTCCACCCAGGACCACGCGGCGGCCGCGGTCGTCGTCGGCCCGGACGGGACGGCCGAGAACCCCGCCGGCGTGCCGGTGTTCGCCTGGAAGGGCGAGACGCTGGAGGAGTACTGGTGGTGCACCGAGCAGGCGCTGACCTGGCCGGGCGCTGACGGCCCGAACATGATCCTCGACGACGGCGGCGACGCCACGATGCTCGTCCACAAGGGCACCGAGTTCGAGAAGGCGGGCGCCGTTCCGGACCCGTCGACCGCCGACTCCGAGGAGTACGGCGTCGTCCTGAAGCTGCTGACCCGGACGCTGGCCGACTCGCCGTCGAAGTGGACGACCATCGGTCAGGGCATCAAGGGTGTCACCGAGGAGACCACCACCGGCGTGCACCGGCTGTACGAGATGCACAAGGCCGGCGCGCTGCTGTTCCCGGCGATCAACGTCAACGACTCGGTGACCAAGTCGAAGTTCGACAACAAGTACGGCTGCCGGCACTCGCTGATCGACGGCATCAACCGCGCCACCGACGTGCTGATTGGCGGCAAGGTCGCGGTCGTCTGCGGATACGGCGACGTCGGCAAGGGCTGCGCCGAGTCGCTGCGCGGCCAGGGCGCGCGGGTGATCGTCACCGAGATCGACCCGATCTGCGCGCTGCAGGCCGCGATGGACGGCTACCAGGTGTCGACCGTGGACGACGTGGTCGGGATCGCCGACATCTTCGTCACCACGACCGGCAACAAGGACGTCATCACCGCCGACCACATGGCGGCGATGAAGCACCAGGCGATCGTCGGCAACATCGGCCACTTCGACAACGAGATCGACATGGCCGGGCTGTACAAGGTCGCCGGCATCGAGCGGGTCAACATCAAGCCGCAGGTCGACGAGTTCCGCTTCCCCGACGGCCACACGATCATCGTGCTGTCCGAAGGCCGGCTGCTGAACCTCGGCAACGCCACCGGGCACCCGTCGTTCGTGATGTCGAACTCGTTCACCAACCAGGTGCTGGCGCAGATCGAGCTGTTCGTGAAGACCGCCGACTACCCGACCGAGGTGTACGTGCTGCCGAAGCACCTCGACGAGATGGTCGCCCGGCTGCACCTCGACTCGCTCGGCGTCAAGCTGACCGAGCTCACCAAGGAGCAGGCGGCCTACCTCGGCGTACCGGTCGAGGGCCCGTACAAGGCCGAGGCCTACCGCTACTGAGGTTCCCGGACGAGGCGCCCCACCGCTCGGGTGGGGCGCCTCGTGCGTCAATAACCCAGATTGCTGCCGCGGGCCGACTGATGGCCGGGCATCTGCTGATAGGCGCGCGCACCGCCCTGGTGCATCGGCCGGGTCGCGGCGGGTTGCGGGGCACTGGCCCGGCCGGACATCGACGTCGCCTGCGCGTTCAGGGTCTGCTCCACGTCCGGGCTCGCGGCAGTCACGGTCGCGTTCCCCGACATCGCGCTGGCGCGAACGATGCGTTGCCCGTCCATCGGCTGGTGTGCCGCGACGACGTGGATGCTGGCATTGCCGGACATCGCGCCGACGGTCGCGGTAGCGCCCGCGAACTGACGGACGTTCACCGATCCGCTCTGTGCCTTCGCCTGCACCTGGCCCTGGGCCCAGTCGACGTGGACGGATCCACTTTGCGTCCGGACGTCGAGGTCCTGCACCCAGCCGACGGCCACGCTCCCGGACTGGGTGGACGCGTTGACGGACCAGGCGGATTTCACGTCGACGTCCCCGGACTGCGTGCGCGCCTCGACAGTGCTGAGGCCGGTTGCCTCGATGCCGGCGGACGTGGTCTGGGCGGTGAGCGCGCTGCCGGGCGGCAGGACGGCGGTCACCTCGATGTCGGAGGCCGGCTCGGACGCGTCGACGCCGCCGTTGGAGGGATCGATCCGCACGCCGTTGACCATGATCGGACCGCTGACGCCGGAGATGCTGATACCGCGGTTCCCGGTGCTGAAGACAGCGCCGTTGACCCTGCCGATCGAGATGTTGCCGCTACCGCTCTGGATCGTGATGCCGCCGTTCCCGGCGCCGGTTCCCTCGACCTTCGCGGACATCACGCCGTCCGTCGACTGCTGCAGCGTCGCGCGATCGACCAGGTCCGCGGACGGGCCGCGGGTGTCCGGGGTCGAGATGCGCAGCGTGGCGCGCTTGCAGTTCGGATCGACGACGACCGAGACCTTGCCTGCTTGCTGCAGCAGTCGGGCGTCGACGGTGACCGGGCCGGGCTGGGCAGCCTCGATGTGCCGAGAGGTCAAGAGGTGTCTCCTTGAGGGGATCGTCGTTCTGTCAGTCGCTGCAGGTCCGGAAGGGACTATAGGTCGAGACCGGGGCATAGCAGGGCGCTGAGCGGATCCCCACGACGAGGGTTTGCCGGACGCTGCCGGGTCAGAAACCTTGGCTGGTTTCGTTGCTGCCCGGGGCGGCCCAGCCTTCGGCGTTGACCGTCGCAGGACGTGGTGCTGACGGTCGCACGGGCGGGGCGAACGGGCCCGGTGACGGGGCAGGCGGCGGCATCGCGCCGTACGGGCTCGGCGGGGCGAACGGCCCGGTCGGCGCGGCGTACGGCGATGGACCCGGGGCGTATGGCGCGGCGGGTGCGGCGTACGGCGATGGACCCGGGGCGTATGGCGCGGCCGGTGCGGCGTATGGCGATGGAGCCGGGGTGTACGGCGCGGCGGGTGCGCCGGCGGCGTACGGGGACGGGGTTGGTGTGTAGGGGGTGGTGGGGAAGGGGCCGGTTTGGTGGGGGCGGTGGGTGGCCAGGCGCTGGAGTTCGCGGCGGCGGCGTTCGGCCAGGACGGCGGAGAGGTAGGCCGGGGCGATGACCTGGGTCGGCGGTGCGGGGGCGATGACGGCCGCTACCCGGGCTGCCAGGGCCTCGCCGATCGCGTACTGCGGGCCGGGGAGGAGTTCGGTGAAGCGGGCGAGGTAGTCGCGGGCCGCGTTCGCCAGCTCGTCGGACAGCCGCGACAGCTCCAGCGACTGCGCCCACGGGACCAGATGACCGGGCACGAACAGCGGCGGCGACGCCATCGGCTGGTTCCGCTCGCGAATGACGACCGTGCCGGAGACCATGTCCCCGATCCGCTTGCCCTGCTTGTTCATCAGGCTCGCCACGATCCCGGGGCAGGCCGCGAACCACGGCGCGAAGTCGACGAAGAACCACATCAGCGTCCGCACCAGCGCGTGCCGGAACCGGATCGAGCTCCCGTCGTCGCGCACCACCTTGAGCCCGAGCACCATCTTGCCCAGCGTCCGCCCGCGGGTCAGCGTCTCCATCACGACCCGGTAGCCGACCACGACGAGCAGCACGACGATGAAGATCAGCGCACCCGCGAGCGCCTCACTGGCCTCGCTCCCGAACAGGAACCCGGCCAGCAGCGCGATCAGCACGGTCAGCACGATGCCCTGCAGCAGCATGTCGATCGCACACGCCAGCGCCCGCGTCGGCATCCGGGCGATCCGCACCTGGAGGACGACTGCTTCGCCGGTGACCAGCTGCGACACTCCGCCGCCCCCTTCCTGCGTAGACACTGGGTCCGGTTAGTCTGCCACCAGTCGGGTGGAGGAGGTGGCGGTGGACGTAGAAGCGTTTGTCTCGGTGCACCAGCCGCAGTGGGACCGCCTGGCGTACCTGACCCGTCGCCAGCGCCGCCTGTCCGGTGCTGAAGCCGAAGAGCTTGTAGTCCTCTACCAGCGCGTCGGCACGCACTTGGCCGCGCTGCGGGCAGCCGGCGCGGATCCGGTGTCGATCGGCCGGCTGTCCGGCCTGATCGCCGACGCGCGGGGCGCGGTGACCGGTGCGCAGGCACCTGTCTGGCGCGACATCTCGAAGTACTTCCTGGTCAGCTTCCCGGCCGCGCTCTACGCGTCCAGACGCTGGTGGATCACCATCGGCCTGCTCTTCTACCTCGTCGCGGCCTGGGCCGCCTGGCGGGTGCTGGCACATCCGGAGGTGATCGACTCGATCGCTACGCCGGACCAGATCAAGCAGCTCGTCGAGCACGACTTCGAGGCGTACTACTCGGAGAACCCGGCGCAGGACTTCGCCCTGCGCGTCTGGATCAACAACGCAACCATCAGCGCCGCCGTCCTCGCACTAGGCATCCTGCTGATCCCGTCGGTCTTCGTGCTCTGGGACAACGCGCTCAACCTCGGCCTGAGCGCCGGACTGATGATCGGCCACGACCGGGGCGGTCTGTTCTTCAGCCTGATCGCGCCGCACGGCCTGCTCGAGATCACGGCGGTGTTCGTCGCAGCCGCGGCCGGCCTGCGGCTCGGCTGGGCCTGGGTCGTGCCAGGACCTCGTACGCGCATGCAGGCCGTAGCGCAGACCGGCCGTGCCACTGTCGGTATGGCGATCGGCCTGGCCGCGGTGCTTCTGGTCACGGGGCTGATCGAAGCGTTTGTTACACCGTTCCTGCCCGGCCCGGTCCGGGTGACCATCGGCATCTTGGCCGAGCTGGCGTTCATCACGTACGTGTGGACGCTGGGCCGGCGCGCTTACCGCCAGGGCGAGTACGGCGACATCGACGAGTCTGACCGTGAGGCGAGCGCGCCCGTCTCCGCCTGACCGTTTTCCGGACTGATGGTTTTCCCGGTGGGCACTTCTCAGGTGTGACTACTACCGCCCAGGAAGTCCGATACAGCCGGCCGTACCGGTACGCGGTGACGGTCGGTCTGGTGGCGTACGGCGTCGTACACCTGCTGGTCGCCTGGATCGCACTGCAGCTCGCGTTCGGCAAGTCCTCGCAGGAGGCTTCACAACAAGGGGCCCTGCGGGAACTGGCCGACAAGCCGCTCGGCGGCGTGCTGTTGTGGGTTGTTGCGATCGGGCTGTTCGCCCTGGCCGTCTGGCAGGGCCTGCAGGTGATCTGGGGCCACCTGGAGCCGCACAAGAAGCTGTCGTCGGCCGGACGCGCGATTGTCTACGTCGTACTGGCCATCAGTGCGGTGAAGGTCGCGATCGGCTCGGGCGGTTCGGGAACCGGTCAGCAGCGGACGATGTCCGCGCGGCTGATGGAGCACGGCTGGGGACGGGCCGTGATCATCGCGGCCGGGGTCGCGATCCTCGCGATCGGTTGCTACCACGTCTACAAGGGGATCACGAAGAAGTTCACCGAGGACCTGGTGGGCGGCGTCTCGGACGTGACCATCCTGCTGGGCCGGATCGGGTACGGCGCGAAGGGTTTCGCGTACGCCGTGGTCGGCGTCCTGTTCGGCTGGGCGGCGATCGCCTACGACCCGGAGAAGGCCGGCGGCCTCGACACCGCGCTGCACACGATCAAGGAACAGCCGGCCGGCTCGGTCCTACTCGCCGTCCTGGCAGCCGGCATCGCCGCCTTCGGCGCCTACTGCTTCAGCTGGTCCCGCAACGCCCGCCGCTGAGCCGGTCATCCTGGGTCGCCGCTGAGCTGGTCATCGCGGCGCGCCGCTGAGGTCGTCGTCGCGGCCGGCCGCGATCCGGGACCATTGCGCGATCGGGCGGCCATCGATCGTCTTGGGCAGCTTGGGGTTCTCGGTCGCCCACCGCTGCGGCCAGCCGTCCGGCGAGTCCTCGTACGGCTCCTGCCGGCCGTACACGGTCAGGTCCATCAGCGCGTAGTTGTTGTCCATCACCTCGACGCCACGCATCGTCGTCCAGTAGGTCTCGTAGACGCGGTCGCCCTGCCGTACATACGAGATCAGGTACATCTGCCCGATGGTGCGCCCGGTCAGGAGCCGGTCGAGCGATCCGACGGCGGAGTACCACGGCATCGTCCAGCCCAGGAAGTCGCGATACGCCCGACTCTCGGCGTACGGGCCCTGGCAGAACACCGCGAACGTGATGTCGCGCGAATGCAGGTACGAGAGTTCCTGGACCTGCCCGGTGCACCACGTGCACCCCTGGCACTGCTCGGCGGCCGGGTGACCCGTGTGCCACATGTAGTAGTACGCCAGCAGCTGCTTGCGGCCGTCGACTGCGTCGAGCAGGGTGACCGGCCCGTCCGGACCGGCCACCGTGATGTCCGCATCGACCTCGACCATCGGCAACCGTCTGCGTTCCGCGGCGATCGCGTCACCCTCGCGGGTGTGCGCTTTCTCGCGGACCCGCAGTGCCTCGAGTCCTGCGTCGAACGTCTCCCGGTCGACGACCGGCGGGAGCGCAGTTGTGTCGGCGATAGCTCGTCTCATACCGGAGACGTCGGAGCTCGGACACAACTCTCGACACGGTGCCCGCCACGGTCAGGCCGGGAGATCCCGTCGGCGGAGGCCGATCAGTCCGGTGAGGGCGATGACGAATGCGATGGCGAGCAGTGCCAGGAAGGGGCCGGCTGAGGCCGATCCGCCGGGCAGCGAGGGGAGGTGGGTGAACGGCGAGATGTCACGGATCCAGCCGGCAGTACTGACCCCAGCGCTCACGAGCCCGATCAGGATGCACACCACGGGACCGGCCCACGACACCATCGACGCCTGCGGGAACAGCCCGAAGATCGCGATCGCCAGCGCCGCCAGCACCCACACGGCCGGCAGTTGCGCGAGCGCCGCACCGACCAGTCGCGGTACCTGACCACCCACATCGCCGATCGCCGCGCCGTACGCGAGCCCCTCGGCCACGCCCGCCGCCAGCAGCGCGAGAGCCGGGCCGAGCAGGCTGAAGACGAGATGGCTCGCGGCCCACTGCCAGCGACTGGTCGCGGTCGCCAGGACCGGTTCGGCGCGTCCACTGCTCTCCTCGACGCGCATCCGCAACGTGGCCTGGACCGCGTACGCCGACGCGATCAGCCCGACCAGCGTCATCACACCGGCCAGGAACGAGTCGATCAGCCCGGCCGCGCCGCCCATCCGCCGGAACATCTCCTGGATGCCCGGGTCGTCGCGCATCATGTCGCCGACGCCCTCCGCGACACCGCCGAACAGCAAGCCCAGCAAGGCGAATCCGATCGTCCACGCGACGAGCAGCCCACGATGCAGCCGCCACGCCAGCGCGAACGGCGATCCCAGCTTCCCGTCCGCCGGGCCGAGCCGATCCGGCAGGATCCCGGCCCCGACATCGCGTCGTACCGCCAGGAACACCGCCGCCCCGACCAGCAGGATGGTTGCCGCCAGCATCACAATCACCAGCCACCAACGGTTCTCGGCGTACGGGTGGATGCGCTGTGCCCACGCGATCGGCGACAGGTACGACAGCCACGCGAGCGGACCGTCCGTGTGCGCGCTGGTGTCCCCGGCCGCCCGCAGTACGTAAGCACCGCCGAGCACGGCGATCGCGATACCGCGCGCCGTGCCGGCACTCGCGGTCAGCTGCGCCGCGACCGCGCCGAGCGCCGCGAAGAACCACCCGGTGCCGGCATAAACGGCCCCGATGGCGACCGACCCGGCCCACGGCAGGTCCTGGCTGTGCATGCCGAGAGCAAGCAGTACGGCGAGGACGAGGTTCGCGCCGAGCACCGTGATCAGCGCGGCGGCCAGCTGCGCGTGTCGCCCGACGACAGTTGCCCCGAGCAACTCACGGCGACCGGTCTCCTCCTCGACGCGGGTGTGCCGGATCACCGTGAGCAGGCTGATCAGCCCGACCATCACCGGCACGAACCCGAGCCGCCAGGTGACGAACTCGCCCAGGCTCGACCCGGACAGCTCGCCGTACAAGGTGATGAAGCCGGCGTTGCTCGCGTACTTGACGCGGGACTCCGGCGTCGGGAACAGGTCGCCGTACTCCTTCACGTAGCTCACCGAGATCGCGGTGAGCAGCACGATCCAGAGCGGCAGCACGATCCGGTCCCGGCGCAGGATCAGCCGGATCAGACCGCCGGTGCCGGCCAGCGACTTCATTTCACGGCCTCGGGTTCGTACAGCCGCAGGAACAGCTCCTCCAGCGACGGCGGCTGGCTCACGAGACTCCGTACGCCGATCTCGGTCAGCCGCCGCAGAACCGGGTTGATCTCGTCCGTGTCCACGTCGAACTGGACGCGCCCGTCGACCTCCGTCAGGTCGTGGACGCCCGACAACTGCGCCAGGCCGTCCATCGGCCCGACGAGCTCAGCCTGGATCGACGTGCGGGTGAGATGCCGGAGCTCGCTCAGGGTGCCGCTCTCGACCGCGCGGCCCGCCCGGATGATCGTGACGCGATCGCACAGCGCCTCCACCTCGGACAAGATGTGGCTCGACAACAGGACGGTCCGGCCATCGCGGTCGCTGATCTCCTGCACGACGTCGCGGAAGACCTCCTCCATCAGCGGGTCGAGCCCGGAGGTCGGCTCGTCGAGCAGCAGCAACTCGACGTCGGACGCGAACGCGGCGACCAGCGCGACCTTCTGCCGGTTGCCCTTGGAGTAGGCGCGCGCCTTCTTCCGCGGGTCGAGGTCGAAACGCTCGAGCAGCTCCGCCTTGCGCTTCTTGTCCACGCCGCCGCGCATCCGGCCGAGCAGATCGATCGCCTCGCCGCCGGACAAGTTCGGCCACAGCGTCACGTCGCCGGGCACATACGCGAGCCGCCGATGCAGCTCGGTCGCGTCCGACCACGGATCGCCGTCCAGGACCCGCGCCGTACCGCCGTCGGCCCGGGTCATCCCGAGCAGGATGCGAATGGTGGTGGTCTTCCCCGCGCCGTTCGGGCCGAGGAACCCGTGCACCTCACCGGTTCGCACCGTGAGGTCGAGACCGTCCAGGGCGTGGGTGCGCCCGAAGCGCTTGACCAGACCTTCCGTGCTGATCGCAGCCGGCATGATCACTTCTCCTGTTTCCGCATGTGGTCGACTTGTTCCTGGGTGAGCAGCGGGATCGTGAAGACCTCCATCAGCGCCTGGCCGATCCGGTTGTAGCCCGCCGGTGTGGTGATGTCCTCGCCGAGCGCCTTCGAGACCTGGTCGCGGAACACGAACACGCTGAGCTTGATCGCCGCCAGCGCGGCCGCATACCCGCGCCGGTCCTTGGGGTTGATGCCGAAGCTGGTGGTCCACTCCTCGACCGCCTCGACGCCCTCGAGGAAGAGCGCGGTCGCGGTCTCCGAACCGTCCATCATCGACCGCACCAGATACAGCTGCAGCGGGAACGCGAGCGGGTGCAGGGTGAGCGGGTCGAGCCCGGTGAGGTTCCCGTCCTTGGTCAGCTCGGCGCCGATCTGGAGCATCCGCTCCTTCGCGTACTGATCACACGCCTCCCGCAGCGCCTCCTTCGACCCGAAGTGATGCCGCACCAGCCCCGACGAGACACCGGCCTCGGCCGCGATGTCCCGGATCGAAGCCCCCTCGATCCCCCGCTCCCCGAACAGGCGAACCGCCGCATCCCGAATCCGGGCCCGCGCCGTCAGATCCTCCACCGCCCGATCCATCCCCGAACTCCTCTCGCTACACACAACAGCAAACTACTACACGATCGTGTAGTCAAGTACTCGGCTGTGAAGCGCGCGTGGGGTGGAGGGGGTGTGGCGTGTGGGAGGGAGGCGGCGGGAGCGTGGTGTGTGTTGAGGCAGGGGTGGGGTGTGTGAGGGAGGTGGCGGGGGTGGGGTGTGTGAGGGAGCTGGCGGGGGGTGGAGTGTGTGAGGGAGGTAGTCGGCCCACGCGTGCTCCGCGGGCGCTTCCTTCGTCGCTGCGCTCCTCAGCGCACCCGCTCCGCGCGCTCCCACCCACCCCCCGCTTAGCGCGGTGCATCCGTTTCCGGCTACCGCCGTGTGCTTCGGCTGACGCCGGAAGTTCCGGCTTGCGCCGGCTGTTTCCGGCTTGCGCCGGCTGTTTCCGGCTAACGCCGGGTACTTCGGCTGGCGCCGACTACTCCGGCTTGCGCTGAGTGTTCCGGCTTGCGCTGAGTGTTCCGGCTTGCGCTGAGTGTTCCGGCTTGCGCTGAGTGTTCCGGCTTGCGCCGGGTACTTCGGCTGACGCCGGGTTTTGCCGGCTGCCGCCGGCGAGTTGCGAGCTGCCGCTCGCGTGCGAGTGCCTGTCGCCGCGGAGCCCTGTCCGTGGTGGCCCCGGGCTCCTCAGGCTTCGGATCAGCAGCGAGAACTGATTTCCACGACTCGGTTCACAGCACGACGGCCAAGGCCACGACGCGCCCCACGGGAACAGCGATCGGCTGTGGGACGTTCCCGGCTGGGGTCCGGGCCCACCCGCGTCGGACGCTCTCACAGGGCATCTGCCCAGCAGACACACGCGAGCGCCAGCTCGCAACTCGCCGGCGCAGCCGGCAACACCCGGAGCAGCCGGAATACCCGGCGCGAGCCGGAACGCCCGGCGATAGCCGGAACTTCCGGCGCAAGCCGCGACTCCCGGCGTCAGCCGGAACGCCCGGCGCAAGCCGGAATCACCCGGCGCAAGCCGGAATCACCCGGCGTCAGCCGGAACATCCGGCGCAAGCCGATGCCCGCGGCGCAAGCCGCAACTCCCGGCGTCAGCCGGAACATCCGGCGTCAGCCGGAACGCCCGGCGATAGCCGGGTGCGGATGCACCGCGCCAAGCGGGGGATGGGTGGGAGCGCGCGGAGTGGGTGCGGTGAGGAGCGCAGCGACGAGGCAAGCGTCCGCGAAGCACGCGTGGGTTCGCTTCACCACCCGGCGCAAGCCGCAACTCCCGGCGCCAGCCGGAAGCACCCGGCGCCAGCCGGAAGCTGATGCACCGCGCTAAGCGGAGGGTGGGTGGGAGCGCGCGGAGTGGACGCCGTGAGGAGCGCAGCGACGAGGCAAGCGGCCGCGAAGCACGCGTGGGCTCGCCATACCCCACACACCCCGACGCGCCGTAAGAAGGTTACTTCAGTGTGACAAAGCTTCGTATCTTGTTGACAGGACAGCGCTTGCTGGTGTGGTTTCTTCCCAACATCAACACCCGGCTGGGGAAGGTGGGGCGGCCCATGAGGAAGCTGTTGGCTGTGCTGGCGGCGTTGTGTGTGCTGGCGGCGGTACCTGGGACGGCGTCGGCGGCTGAGCCGGCGGCGAAGAAGGTCATCAAGATCGGGGTCACGCAGTCGGTGGATTCGATGAACCCGTTCCTTGCCGTCCGGCTGGTGACGGGGTCGATCCAGCGGATGATCTACGGCTTCCTGACGGTGCCGGACTCGAAGACGCTGCAGCCCAGCCCGGATCTCGCGGAGTCCTGGACAACGTCGCCGGACGGGCTGACCTGGACGTTCAAGATCCGTGAGGCGAAGTGGTCGGACGGGCAGCCGATCACCGCGGCGGACGCGGCCTGGACGTTCAACAAGATGATGACCGACGACGGCGCGAAGACCGGCAACGGCCCGGCGGTGGAGAACTTCCAGAGCGTCACCGCGAACGGCCAGGAGCTGACCATCAAGCTCAAGGCGCCGCAGGCGTCGATGCTCGACAACCCGGTGCCGATCATGCCGAAGCACGTCTGGGAGAAGGTCACGGACATCTCGAAGTACGACGGCGAGGTGTACCCGACCGTCGGCAGCGGGCCGTACGTCGCGGTGGAGCACAAGAAGGACCAGTTCGTCCGGCTGGAGGCGAACCCGGACTACTGGCGCGGCCGCCCGAAGATCGACGAGTTGCAGATCATCTTCTACGACAACCCCGCGGCCTCGATCGTCGGCCTGAAGAAGGGCGACATCGACCTCATCGGCCGGCTGAACCCGCCGGACTTCGAGTCGCTGAAGGGCGACAGCAACATCGAGCAGTGGAACACGCAGGGCCGGCGGGCGACGTACCTGCAGATCAACCACGGCGCGACGACCAGTGACGACAAGCCGATCGGCGACGGGCATCCGGCGCTGAAGGACCCGAAGGTGCGGACCGCGCTGCACTACGCGATCGACAAGCAGAAGCTGGTCGACGAGGTCCAGGGCGGGCTGGCGAAACCGGCCGACGGCTCGATCATTCCGCCGCTGTACAAGGACTTCTTCTGGGAGGCGAGCGGCGCCGAGAAGGTCTCGTTCGACCCGGCGAAGGCGAACAAGATCCTCGACGACGCGGGCTACAAGAAGGGCGCCGACGGCGTCCGGTCGATGCCGGACGGGTCGCGGAAACTGCAGTTCCGGTTCAGCATCCACACCGACACCCCGATCGAGGACAAGCTCGCCGAGTACCTGACCGGCTGGTTCAAGGAGGTCGGCATCCAGCTGACCACCAAGCGGCTGGACTCCAGCAAGTTCACCGAGGAGACCGGGACGACGGCGCTGTTCGACATCGCGATCAGCGGGTGGTCGGTGAACCCGGACCCGGAGGAGGTGCTCGGCACACACCTGTGCAGCCGGCGTCCGACCGCGTCCGGCCAGGGTGGCGGCACCGAGTCGTTCTACTGCGACCCGCAGTACGAGAGCCTCTACCTGCAGCAGCAGAAGGAACTCGACCGCGGAAAGCGCGCGGAAATCATCAAGAAAATGGAAGAAAGGCTCTATTCCGACGCGCCGGTGATCGCGCTCTACTACCCGAACGACCTGGAGGGGTACCGGAAGGACCGGATCGCCAGCATCACGCCGATCCCAGAAGACAAGGGCCTGCTGTACGGCGGTTCGGGCTACTGGCCGTTCTACACGCTCGAGGCGGTGTCGAAGGACGGCGCGGCCGCGGAAAGCGGTGGCCTGGGCGGTGGCGTGATCGCCGGGATCGCGGCGGCCGTGGTCGTCGTCCTGATCGGTGGATTCTTCGTCCTGCGACGCCGCCAGGGCGCGGCCGACGAGCGCGAATGACGGTCGACACCACCTCCGCTGCCGTCGAGGCGCTCGAGGAGCGCCCGGCCCGCCACGGTCTGCCGCGGTACGCGGCGACCAAGGCGGGCGGGGCGCTGCTGAGCATCGCGATGGTGATCGTCGCGACGTTCTTCCTGTTCCGGCTGCTGCCGGGCGACCCGGTCCGTGCGCTGGCCCAGGGCCGGAACATGACACCGGAGCAGCTCGACCTGGAGCGGGCCCGGCTCGGGCTGGACAAGCCGATCCCGGAGCAGTTCCTGCATTTCCTGCAGCAGACGCTGTCGTTCGACCTCGGGACGTCGTACGAGTACAAGCGCCCGGTCGTCGACCTGATCGGCGAGCGGATCGGGTCGACCTTGCTCCTCACCGGTACCGCGCTGGTGATGGCCGTCAGCCTCGGCCTGTGGCAGGGCGCGCGGGCCGGGTGGAAGCCCGGCAGCAGGTTCGACAAGGTGTCGACGGCCATCTCGCTGGTGCTGTGGTCGGTGCCGACCTTCTGGCTCGGGCTGTTGCTGCTGATGGTGTTCGCGGCCGGAATCGGCCCGATCCCGGGGATCTTCCCGACCCGCGGCAGCTCGAGCGTCGACAAGCCCGACGGGTTCGCGGGGGTGCTCGACGTCGCGCAGCACATGGTGCTGCCGTGCCTGACGCTGGTCGCGGTCGTCTACGCGCAGTACCTGCTGGTGATGCGGTCGTCGGTGATCGACGAGGTCGGCCAGGACTACATCACGACGGCGCGGGCGAAGGGCCTGCGCGACGACGACGTACGACGCCGGCACGCGGTACCGAACGCGCTGCTGCCGACCGTGACGCTGGTGTTCATGCGGATCGGGTTCGTGGTCGGCGGCGCCGTGACGGTCGAGGCGATCTTCAGCTGGCCAGGGCTCGGGCAGCTGTTCTACGAGGCGATCCGGGTGCCGGACTTCACGCTGATGCAAGGAACGTTCCTGCTGATCACGGTTTCCGTGATCGTGATGAACACGCTGGCCGACGTGGTCTACCACGTCCTGGATCCACGGGTGAGGTCGGCATGAGCAGCGTGGCCTGGGTGCGGCGGAAACACGCTGCCGGTCGTTTCTGGACGGATTTCCGGAAACAGCGCGCAGGAGTTGCCGGATTGATCGTTCTGGCGGTCGCCGTCGTGCTGGCGCTGATCGCGCCGCTGTTCATCGACGCCGGTGTCACGAACGTGGTCAGCGGGACCGGGGCCAAACTGGCGCCGCCGAGCCTCGACGAGCCGCTCGGCACGGACGAGTCGGGCCGGTCGGTGCTGCTGATGATCTGGTGGGGTTCCCGGACCTCGCTGCTGATCGGTTTCCTCGCGGCACTGCTGAGCATGGTGATCGGCACCGTGCTCGGCATCGCGGCCGGGCATTTCCGGGGCTGGATCGGCGCGGTGATCCTGCGGGTCACCGACTGGTTCCTGGTGCTGCCGTCGCTGGTCACCGCGCTGGTGCTGGCGGCGATCCTGGGCGGCTCCACAACGACGATCATCGTGGCGATCGGCGTGACCTCGTGGCCGTCGACGGCGCGACTGATCCGCGCGCAGACGCTGGCCGTCGAGGCCCGCCCGTACATCGAGCGGTCGCTGGCACTCGGCGCCGGGCACTGGCACATCACCACGCGCCACGTGCTGCCGAACGTCGCCCCGCTGCTGCTGGCGAGTACGACGCTGGAGGTGGCCAGCGCGATCGTCACCGAGTCGACGCTGGCGTTCCTCGGCGTGAGCGCGAACAAGACCTCGTGGGGAACGATGCTGCGCGGCTCGTACGACTGGGGCGCGGCGACCGCCGGAGCTTGGTGGTACATCCTCGTGCCGGGTCTGTGCATCGTGACCGTGGTGATGGCGTTCACCTTGTGTGGAAGGGCTTTGGAGACCGTGCTCAACCCCCGGCTGCGGACGCGTGCACATGCTTGAGCTCGACGACTTGACCGTGAGGTACCGGATCGCCGGCGGCGAGGTTCCCGCCGTCCGCGGGGTGTCGCTGACCGTACCGGCCGGCGAGGCCCTCGGACTGGCGGGGGAGTCGGGGTCCGGGAAGTCCTCGGTCGCGCTCGCCCTGCTCCGGTTGTTGCCGCGGTCCGCCGTGGTCGGCGGGCGGGTGATGCTCGACGGCGAGGACGTACTGTCGATGAAGTGGGGCCGGCTGCGCGCGGTCCGCTGGTCGTCGGCGTCCATCGTTTTCCAGGGCGCACAGCACGGCCTCAACCCGGTGCGGCGGATCGGCGACCAGATCGCGGAGCCGCTGCTCGTGCACAAGCTGGCGTCCGGAGCCACCGCGGACAAGCGGGTGCAGGACCTGCTCGCGCAGGTCGGGCTGCCGGCCTGGCGGGCGCGCAGCTACCCACACGAGCTGAGTGGTGGCCAACGGCAACGGGTGATGATCGCGATGGCGCTGGCCTGCGCACCGCAGCTGATCATCGCCGACGAGCCGACGACCGCGCTCGACCTGATGGTGCAGGCGCAAGTGCTGACGCTGATCCGTCAGCTGATCGCGGACCACGGCATCTCGTTGCTGATGATCTCGCACGACCTGTCCGTGCTGGCGGACGTCTGCGACCGGCTGGCCGTCATGTACGCCGGGCGGCTGGTCGAGGTCGGACCTTCGTCCGGGGACTTCCGGCACCCGTACAGCCAGGCGCTGGCCGCCGCGTTCCCGACCGTCGGCGATCCGGCGTCCCGTCTCGCGCCGCGCGGACTCGCCGGTGATCCGCCCGATCCGCAGCAGTTGCCCGGTGGTTGCACGTTCCACCCGCGTTGCCCGGTCGCACTCGAGTCGTGCGCGACGTCCGACGTACACCTGCGAGAGGCCGGCACCGACCGGTCTGCCGCCTGTGTCCTGGTAGGGGAGTGACTCTTGCTCGAGGCAACTGATCTGCATGTCGAGTTCCCAGGCCGCGGCGGTCGCCGGGCCCGGGCAGTCGACGGCGTCAACCTGTCGGTAGGAGCCGGCGAGATCGTCGCGCTGGTCGGTGAGTCGGGCTGCGGCAAGACCACCCTCGCCCGCACGCTCCTCGGCCTGGAACGCCCGACGCAGGGCCAGGTCGCGTACGACGGTACGCGGCTGAGCTACACGGGCCGCGCGCTCCGGGCCTTCCGCCGCCAGGTGCAACTCGTCCTCCAGGACCCGATGGGGTCGCTGAACCCGCGGCACACCGTCTACGAGGCAGTGGCCGAAGGTCCGCGCATCCACGGACTGCCGGACGAGGAATCCGTGGTCTCGTCGGCGCTCGCCCGGGCCGGGCTGCGGCCGCCGGAGCGGTTCTTCCAGCGCTATCCGCACGAGCTGTCCGGCGGTCAGCGCCAGCGCGTCGTGATCGCGGGCGCGCTCGCCCTCGACCCGAAGGTCCTGATCGCCGACGAGCCCGTCGCGTCGCTGGACGCGTCGGTGCGCGGCGAGATTCTCGCGCTCCTGCTCCGGCTGCGCGACGACCTCGGGCTGTCCGCGCTCGTGGTCACCCACGACCTCGGCCTGGCCTGGAACATCGCCGACCGGGTCGCCGTGATGTACCTCGGCCGGATCGTCGAGTCCGGCCCCACCGAGGACGTGCTGACCAACCCGCAGCACCCTTACACCCAGGCGCTGCTCTCGGTCCTGCCCGAATCCCCGAACCGCGTCGTCCTCAGCGGCGAGCCGCCGGACCCGACCCGGGTCCCCGCCGGCTGCCGCTTCCATCCCCGCTGCCAACTGGTGGCCCAGGGCAACGGGAAACCGGCCTGCGGCACGCAACCCCTGCCGATCCTGCCCGCGGGCACGGCGGCCCAGGTCGCGTGCCACGTGGCCGCTCCCTGATCAGACCTCGTCGTCGTCCTCGGGCTCCTCGGCGGCGTCGGCGAGCGCCCACTTCAGCTGGAACTCGACCTCTTCCTCGTCCTCGCCGCGCTCGTGCTCGACGCTGATCCGCGCGTTCTTCGGCACCGTGAACCGCTCGCCCGCGATCTGGATCCGGAACGGCTTGCCGGACTCCAGCGCGTCCGCGAGCCGCCGCAGCTTGGCCGCGAAATCGGCGACCGAGTAGTCCTTCTCGACATCTCTCTCACTCATGCCGCCCATCCAAGCAGGCCGAAGGTTCTTCCAGAGGTTGACAATAGTTAACAGATAGTAGAACTATTGCGGTATGGCGCAAAATCAGGTCGACCGCTTCTTCGAAGTCCTGGCCGATCCCACCCGGCGGCACGTCGTCCAGCTGCTCGGGGAGGGGCCGCAGCGGGCCGGTCAGCTGGCCGCGGCGACCGGGGCGTCGTCGCCGGCGATGAGCCGGCACCTCCGCATCCTGCTGGCGGCCGGCCTGGTCTCCGACGAGCGGGTCCCGGACGACGCGCGGGTCCGCGTGTTCCGGCTGAATCCCGAGCCCGTCGTCGCCGTCCAGGCCTGGCTCGACCAGGTGCAGGCGCACTGGCGCGATCAACTGGCCTCGTTCAAGCAGCACGTCGAGCAGAAAGGGAAGTCCGATGACTGAACCGTCCGCGACCGCCTCCGTCGAAGTTGCTGTCGACCCGGGGACCGCGTTCGAGGTGTTCACCGCCGAGATCGACCAGTGGTGGCTGCGAAATCCGATCAGTTTCTTCGACTCCGGCCGGGTCAGTGCGATGCGGATCGAGCCGGGGGTCGGCGGGCGGGTGCTGGAGGTCTACACGGCCGACGATGCCCTCGAGCTCGCCAGCATCACCGTCTGGGAGCCCGGCGTGCGGCTCGGGTACCGCAGTTCGGTCGACGACACCGAGACCAGCGTCGACTTCGAGCCGGTGGCGGGCGGGACGCGTGTGACCGTTGTCCAGTCGCTGGTCACCGACGACGGCAATGCGTTCTACTTCTGGCCGCGGGTGATCCGCTGGCTGCCGGACTGGGTCGGGCGGCGGGCGGCCGCGTCCGGTCAGCCGCCGCGTGAGATCGAGCGGCTCTCGATCGCCTTGTACTACGACGATCCGGCCGCCGCGGCACGCTGGCTGCACGAGGTGTTCGCGATCGACTCCTGGGACACGCTTCCCGCCGAGGGCGAGAACCCGATGTGGATCGAGCTGCACGTCGGCCACGTCGCCGTACTGCTGTTCAAGCGGACCGGCCCCCGCCCGACCGCGGTCGATCACAACGTCTGGGTGTACGTCGACGACCTCGACGCACACTTCGCCCGGGTCCAGGCGGCCGGGGCGAAGATCCTCACCGAGATCCACTCGCACGGCTACCGCTGCTACGAGGCCGAGGACCTGGAAGGCCGGCCGTGGACCTTCGCCCAGGCCCGCCCCACGATGGGATGACCGAACAGCCCCTCACCGGTGGCCGTCTGACGCCCGGGGTGGTGCGTATCGCCGACACGGTACGCCGCCCCGGGTCGGACAGCTCCGCCTTCACCGCGAAACTCCTGGAACTCCTTGCAGAAAACGGCTTCGGCGCCGCTCCGAAGTACCTGGGGCAGGACGAGACCGGGCGCGACATCCTCACCTACCTGGACGGCTGGGTGCCGTCCAGGTATCAACGGTGGTCCGACCAGCAAATCACCGCCGCGGGTGCCCTCATCCGGCGCTTTCACGACGCCACCCGGGACAGCCGGCTCGCCGCGGACCACCCGGTCGTCTGCCACCACGACCCGGCCCCCACCAACTTCGTCTTCACCGACGAGCTCCCGGCCGCCCTGATCGACTTCGACCTGGCCGCACCCGGCGATCCGCTCGAGGATCTCGGGTACGCAGCGTGGACGTGGTGCATCGCCTCCAAACACGGCGACCCGAGCCGTCAGGCTCACCAGGTGCGCGTCCTCGGCGACGCCTACGGGCTCACCGGCGATCAGCGGTCCGAGTTGGTCGACGCCACGCTGGCGCGACAGTCGGCGAACGTGGAGTTCTGGGTACGCCGACCGTGTGCGGAGGCGGCCGAGCGGATCGCCTGGTCGCGGCAGGAACACGCTTTCGTGACGGCGCACCGCAGCGTCTTCGAGGCTGCGCTGGGCTAGAGGCGGCCGGCCTTCTTCAGGGTGAGGTAGGTGTCGGCGAGGGCCGGGGCGATCTGGTCCGGGGACTCGTCGACGACGGTCGCGCCGGCCCGGGTGAGGGTGGCGGTCAGGCGTTCGCGGTCGAGGCGGGTCCGGGCGGCCGAGGCGGCGCCGTACACGTCCAGGAGGTCGCCGCGGGTGGCCTCCAGCTCGGTCAGCCGGGGATCGGCCACCGATGCGAGTACGACGACGTGCCGGCGCAGCAGCGGGCCGATGACGGGCAGGAGCGACTCCTCGATGACCGCCGGATCGAGACCGGTCAGCAGCACCACCAGAGAGCGCTGGCCCAGCCGTTCCAGCACCTGCGACACGACGATGCGGAAATCGGTCTGCACGAGCTCGGCCTCGACGTTCGCCAGCGCGTTCACGAACGACGGCAGCACGTCCTGCGGCGCCGGCCGCCGTACGTCGGCCCGCACCGCGGAATCGCACGCCAGCAAGGAAACCCGGTCCCCGGCCCGCGTCGCCAGCGCGGCCAGCAGGAGTGCCGCGTCCATCGCGTGGTCCAGCCGCGGCGCATCCCCGACGCGCCCCGCCGACAGCCGTCCGGAGTCGATCACGATCACGACCTGCCGGTCCCGCTCCGGTCGCCACGTCCGCAGTACGACGTTTCCGCGCCGTGCCGTCGCACGCCAGTCGATGCTCCGTACGTCATCGCCAGGCACGTAGTCGCGCAGCGAGTCGAACTCCGTCCCCTGCCCACGCACCAGCAACGCAGTCCGCCCGTCCAGCTCCCGCAGCCGCGCCAGCCGCGACGGCAGATGCTTGCGGCTCTTGAACGGCGGCAGCGCCCGTACAGTCCACGGAACCTGATGCGACCCCTGCCGACCCGCGAACCCCAGCGGGCCCACGGACCGCACAGTCACCCGGTACGCCTGCCGATCGCCGCGGCGGGTCGGGAGCAGGTGTGTCGTCAGCCGCCGCCGCTCGCCCGACGGCAGGTCCAGCTTGTGCGGCCGATCCAGTACGCCGGCAGACGGCGGCCACGCGTCCCGCAGCAACCCGCGCACGCGTCGGCCCGGGTTGGTGATCAGTAGGTTCACCGCAGCCTGCTCACCGAGCCGTACGGCGTTGTCGCCCTCCCGCTCGAACTGCAACCGCCGAGGCGACCCGGTCAGCAGGATGTCCACGAGACACACCACCAGCACAGCAGCGACGACCACGCCGATCCCGCCCCACGACGGCATCACCAGAGCGACGAACACCACTCCAGCAGCAGCCAGGACGCCGGCTCGGCCAGTCAGGACCATCAGCGTGGCACCGGCACCGTCGCGAGCACGCTCTCCAGCACCGCGTCCGCGCTGACACCTTCCAGCTCGGCCTCCGGCCGCACCTGGACCCGATGCCGAAGGCAAGGACGCGCCATTGCCTTCACGTCGTCCGGGATGACGTAGTCCCGGCCGGACAGCCACGCCCAGGCCCGCGAGACCGCCAGCAGCGCGGTGGCACCACGTGGCGAGACGCCCAGCTGCAGCGACGGCGACTGACGAGTGGCGCGGCACAGGTCCACGACGTACGCCAAGACGTCCTCCCGGACCGCAACACGCCGTACGGCGCTCTGCGCGGCCTGCAGGTCCTCCGGGCCGGCCACCGGACGCAGCCCGGCAGCAGCAAGGTCACGCGGATCGAAGCCCTGCGCGTGCCGGGCGAGCACGGCGATCTCCGCGTCGCGCGGCGGGATGTCCAGCGTCACCTTGAGCAGGAACCGGTCCAGCTGGGCCTCCGGCAGCGGATACGTGCCCTCGTACTCCACCGGGTTCTGCGTGGCGGCGACCACGAACGGCGCGGGCAGCCGGCGCGGCTCCCCGTCCACGGTCACCTGCCTCTCCTCCATGGCCTCCAGCAACGCGGCCTGGGTCTTCGGTGGCGTCCGGTTGATCTCGTCCGCCAGCAGGATATTGGTGAACACGGGCCCCGGCCGGAACTCGAACTCGCTCGTCTTCGCGTCGTACACCAGCGATCCGGTGACGTCACCCGGCATCAGGTCCGGGGTGAACTGCACACGCTTGGTGTCGAGGCGCAGCGCCATCGAGAGCGCTCGCACCATCAAGGTCTTCGCCGTACCAGGGACACCCTCCAGCAGCACATGGCCGCGGCAGAGCAGAGCGAGCACCAGTGCGGTCACCGCAGTGTCCTGGCCGACCACCGCCTTGCCGATCTCGGTCCGTAGCGCGACCAGCGCCTGCCGGGCCTGGTCCGCGGTGACCTCGGTAGTCGTCACGGGTGTCGTACCTCCTGCGTCAGTACGTCGAGTTCCTGGGACAAGGACATCAAAGCGTCGTCGGTGATCGGCGGCAGGCCGTAGAGCAGCTCGTACAGCATGGCTGGGTCGCGGCCGGTCCGTGCGGCGACAGTCGCGACAACAGCCGACGGGTCGGCCCGCCGTGGGATGCCGTGCGCCTTGTGCAGCTGACCGAGCGCCGACTCGCGCAGCGCGGCCGCGGCGCGGTCGCGGGCTCGTGAGCGTCGGTAGAGCCGCGCCCTGCCCTCAGTTGTCTCCGCCGCGTGCACGATCACCGGCAGCCGCTCCGCCACCACAGGGCCGAGGCGCCGTCCGCGCCAGATCGCCACCACGAGTACGGCGAACGCCACAGCCCAGCCGATGTAGCGGACAGCAGGTGGGATCAACGGGGGAGCGTCGTCGCCCGAGTCCTTGTAGGTCGACTCCCACTGCGGCAGGTACCAGGTCAGATCCTCGTGCGTGCCGAACAGGTTGAGGGCCAGCGCCGCATTGCCGTCGTCAGCGAGCTGGGCGTTCGTGAACGACGTCCGGGCGCCGACCACGTCGACGAGGCGGCCGCCGACGTCCAACCGAACCATCGTGGCGTTGATGCCGTCGCCGTAGCAGGTGATCGCGCCGTCGGGAGCGGAGTACGTCGGCCCGCTCACGGTCGCCGTGCCGGCCTTCACCGCGGCCGGAAGCTCACAGCCGGGCTGGCGGCTGCGGCTCGCCAGTGAGTTGCCGGTCGGGCGCACACCTGGCGCCAGAGCTTCCAATGCGCGGCTGCTGGGACGGATCAGGATGACGTGGCTCCACTGCGCACTAGCGATCCGCTGCCAGTCCGCGGCGTTCAGTGAACCACCCGGGCCGATGATCAGCGCCTTACCGTCGCCTGGCTGCTGGGCGTCGTCCAGCGACTCCGTGCCGTGGACGTCGACGTTGTGGTCCTTCAGCAAGGCTGCCAGAGCCCGTGCACCGTCGGACTCGGTGGAGTCCGGGCTGAACGGTCCCGACGTACGGGCCGAGGTCGCGATCAGCACGACGACCGCGGCCAGCACGATCAGACCGGTGACGAGCAGCGGTGTCCGCAACGCGCGCCAGCCCTCGCTGACGCTGCGTCCGACCGGCGTACTCATACGGCCACCCGGGCGGTTCGCGCAGCATCATCAGCCGCAACAACAGCGGCGTACCGCTCCGGGGTTCCAGGACGGTTGCCGTACACAACCTCGGTGAACACCAGTGCGGCCGGCTGCAGCGGCTCACGCAGTACAGGCGCTGCCCGCGAGGCATCCGCAACGACCTCGTACGCCGTACGCCCGGCACGCTCGTCGAGCACGGTCCGCTCGGTCAGCTCCGCCACGCACGCCCGGAAGCGGCTGCGGATCGCCAACGCGAAGTCGCCGGACGCGGCCTCCCGCTCGGCCAGTGCGCGGTACTCCGCGGCGCTCTGCGGCCGGGCGGTGTCGAAAACCGCCTGAGACTTGGCCCTTCGGCTGGTCCGCAGTACGCCGGACCGCCAGAGCACCACGACCACGACAAGGACCAGCAGGGCGATCAGCATGACCAGCCCGGCGTGGCCGTTGGGCGACGAACCCGTGAGGCTGTCCAGCAGGTCCTGGATCCAGTCCAGCACCTTGCCGACGGCCCGCTCGATCAGCGAGCCGGAGTCCCGGTACGCGGACTTGGACAGCTCCTTGGCCGCCTCCTGAGCGGCCTGGTCCCGGTCGATGTCGACAGGCGGTTCCAGCGGGAGAAGGATCACGCCGTCTCCTCGACCCGCAGCGCCGGCCGCATCCACAGGTCCAGACCTTCGCGCCGGACCCGGAGATCGAGGTAGATCAGGGCCTGGACGGCGGACATGAAGGCCAGGCTCGCGATCAGCGTGATCAGCGTCGCGATGCCGACCGCCACGCCGAGCACGATCGTGACCACGACGGCCCCGGTGCTCTCGCTGGAGCCGGCCCACCCGCCGACCGTGAGGATCAGCGCGCTGACGCCGAACTGCAGCGCGTACCCGATGATGTTCACCACCAGCCCGCCGAACAGCAGGATCCCGAACACCCGCCAGAACTTGCCCTTCACCAGCTGCCACGACCGCCGCAGCGAGCCCCAGACCCCCACCCGCAGCGGGATGTGGAGCCCGATGTCCGGCGCGTGCCGGCCCTCCATCAGGACGACGGTCCCGGCCAGCACCAGCCGGATGCCGAAGATCAGCACCAGCACGCCGCCGAGGAGCATCATCCCGAGCGCCGCGGCGCCGGCCACCTCGGAGGAGATCGCCGCGTCCGCCCCGGCGCCGATGCCGAACACCGCGAGCCCCCAGCCGCCGATCAGCAGCATGAACGACAGCGACTGCACCAGACCCACAGCGGCAAGTGCGGGCAGCGCGGGCCGCACCAGGCGCATCAGCTCGCGTGGCCCGGCCCGGTGCGCCAGCTGGCTCCGCACCGCGGCCAGGGCGATGATGCCGGACAGCATGCTCGACACCACCGAGAACAGCACCACCTGGACGCCGTACGTGAGCAGGAGGGCCGCACCGGCCTGCCCGAACGGGTCGTCGGCCCCGAAGAAGCCGCCCAGCCCGCCCGGGACCGCGACCTCGGTCAGAACGGCCTGCACCGCGACCAGCGCGATCCCGGCCAGCACCGGCAGGCCCAGCATGATCGTCTTGTTGTCGGAGATCGTCCGGGCGGCGTTGTCGAGCAGGTCCGCCGGCAGCCACGGCCGCAGCGGCTCGGTCGCCACGTCGTCGTGCAGGCGCATACTCGACTGCACAGGGTGGTCGGCCACTGCGTCCCTCCTCTCCCGGTGAACCGTCGGACCAGCGGGCACGTGAGTTGTGGTGAACCCCGGCCGTGCACCATGATCCCGGATGATCACAGCCCAACTCGGGGTCACACGGCGATCCGGCGTGTGCACTACCAGGGGAATGGGACACTATCCGTAGTGCGTACGGCCTGGCACCCCGCCGGGCGCACACCGACCGGTCGGACTCGGACCCAACGGAGCAGCGAGGAGCTAAGGGCGTGGCAGACGGTAACCGGACGATGCGGGGCCGCATCCTCATCGTCGACGACGACACCGCGTTGTCGGAGATGCTCAGCATCGTGCTGCGCAACGAAGGCTACGACACCTACCTGTGCGCGACCGGTGACAAGGCGGTGCCGGCGTTCCGCGAGTTCAAGCCCGATCTGCTGCTGCTCGACCTGATGCTGCCCGGGATGGACGGGATCGACGTCTGCCGGGCGATCCGGGCCGAGTCCGGGGTGCCGATCGTGATGCTGACCGCCAAGAGCGACACCGTCGACGTCGTGCTCGGGCTGGAGTCCGGGGCCGACGACTACGTGGTCAAGCCGTTCAAGCCGAAAGAGCTGGTGGCCCGGATCCGGGCCCGGCTGCGCCGGATGGACGAGCCCGGTCCGGAGTCGCTGACGATCGGCGACCTGACCATCGACGTCGCCGGTCACTCGGTGAAGCGGGCCGGCGAGACGATCCAGCTGACGCCGCTGGAGTTCGACCTGCTGGTCTGCCTGGCGTCGAAGCCCTGGCAGGTGTTCACCCGCGAGGTGCTGCTGGAGCAGGTCTGGGGCTACCGGCACGCCGCCGACACCCGGCTGGTGAACGTGCACGTCCAGCGCCTGCGCTCCAAGATCGAGAAGGACCCTGAACACCCGGAGATCGTGGTCACGGTCCGTGGGGTCGGATACAAGGCGGGTGCGGACTGATCGAGTACGGACGCGGCCAAGAGTCGCAGGCTGCCACCGGCGACCAGGTGGTGGACCCCGGTCACGAGGTGCACACCGGTCAGGTCGCCGACCACCGGAACGGGCAGCCGACGGCACCGCCAGAGCAGGAGGTGGCCGAGTCCCGCGGGACGGAGCTGGAGCTCACCGCCGCCGCGGCGGACTGGGCTGCCCAGCCGCAGCCGCTGTGGCGGACGCACCCCAAGCACTGGCCGGACATCTGGCGGCGGTCGATCCAGGCCCGGATCGTCACCGGCACGCTGCTGATGTCGACGCTGGTGCTGATCCTGGTCGGCTGGGTGATGATGAGCCAGGTCACCGACGGTGTCCTGGAGTCGCGCCGGATGAGCGCGCAGGCCGAGGTGCGCGCCCAGCTCCAGCAGCTGTCCGTCAGCCTCGACGCCGCCAACCCCAACCTCGTCAACCAGCAGCTGTCCGAGCTCGTGCTGGGCTCCAACCGCCCGGGGCTGTACGACGTCCTGCTGGTGCCGACCGACCAGGCGGCGTCCAACGCGATCCGCTACACCGGTCTGGTCAACAGTGACTCGATCCCGCAGCCGCTGTCCTCGTCCGTGGTCAGCGACGGCTCCAAGCTGTGGGACACGTACACGCTGATCAACTACCGCGACAGCCCCAGCGTCCCGGGCCTGGTGATCGGCTCCCAGATCCGGATCGACTCGACCGGTGACAAGTACGCGATCTACTTCCTGTTCCCGCTCACCGCGCAGCAGGAGACGCTGGACGTCGTCCAGCGCGCCCTGGTGACCGCGGGCCTGTTGCTGATCGTCCTGCTCGGTGCGGTGGCCTGGCTGGTCACCCGGCAGGTCGTGACGCCGGTGCGGATGGCCCGCCGGATCGCCGAGCGGCTGGCGGCCGGCAAGCTCGAGGAGCGGATGCAGGTCCGCGGCACCGACGATCTGGCCCGGCTGGCCGTGTCGTTCAACAAGATGGCCTCCAACCTGCAGCGGCAGATCCGCCGGCTGGAGGAGCTGTCGCGGCTGCAGCGCCGGTTCGTGTCGGACGTGTCCCACGAGCTGCGGACGCCGCTGACCACGGTCCGGATGGCCGCCGACCTGCTGCACGAGAGCCGTGACCAGTTCGACCCGATCAGCCGCCGCTCGGTGGAGCTGCTGCAGAACGAGCTCAACCGGTTCGAGGAGCTGCTCGCCGACCTGCTGGAGATCAGCAGGTTCGACGCCGGAGCGGCCGCCCTGGACCTGGAGGACGTCGACCTGCGCGACATCGTCAGCCGGGTCCTGGAGAACCACGAGACCCTGCTGCACCGCAAGGGCTGCCCGGTCGAGCTGGACATGCCGGAGCCGTGCCGGGCCAAGGTCGACTCGCGCCGGATCGAGCGCATCCTGCGGAACCTGATCGGCAACGCGATCGAGCACAGCGAGGGCCTGCCGATCCGGATCAGTACGGCGCACGACGAGGACGCCGCCGCGGTGGCCGTCCGCGACCACGGCGTCGGGTTCCGGCCCGAGGAGGCCGAGATGGTGTTCAGCCGGTTCTGGCGGGCCGACCCGGCCCGGGCCCGGACCACGGGCGGCACCGGGCTCGGGCTGTCGATCGCCCTCGAGGACGCCCGGCTGCACGGCGGCCGCCTGGACGCGTGGGGGTCGCCCGGCGACGGCGCGTACTTCCGGCTGACGCTGCCGCGTCGCCCGGACGTGGCGCTCACCGGCTCGCCGCTGCCGCCGCGTCCGGCCGACGCGACCCGCGTGGTCACCGAGCTCGTCGACGTCGGCGCGCCGTACCAGAAGCTGAGCGGCGGTGAACAGCGATGAGGCGCAAGCTTCTCGGGGTCGTGCTGGCCGTGGTCATGCTCGGCGGCTGCGCGGCCGTGCCGACGCAGGGCACGATCCGCAACGGTGAGCGGCAAGGGTCGGCGCCGGACCTCGGCGGCGTCGGCGTCGAGGCCAAGCCACCGCGCGCGAACGTCGGCGACATGGCAATCGTGAGCGGCTTCCTGGAGGCCATGTCGGACTCCCAGGCGTACGACGTCGCGCGGCAGTACATGACTCCGGACGCCGCCGGTGAGTGGCGGCCGGAGGCGAAGACCGTGGTGTACGAGCAGAGCGCCGACTCGCTGACCCGGAAGCCCGGCGGGATCCAGCTGACCGCCCGCAAGATCGCGACCATCGGCGCGCGCGGCGAGTGGATCCCGGCGAAGGCCGACGAGCCGGCCGACTTCTTCTTCAGGCTCAAGAAGGTCGACGGCCAGTACCGCGTCGACGTGGCACCGCCGGGCGCCTACCTCGGCAGCAACCAGGTCGACCTGAAGCTCGCTCCCCGGGACCTGTACTTCTTCAACCAGGCCCACGAGCTCCTCGTACCGGACCAGGTCTGGCTGCCCCAGAATCTCCCGTCCGGCCAGGCCGCGACCCAGCTCGTCCAGGAGCTGCTGAAGGGCCCGACCAGCCGGCTCGGCAACGGTGTGGTGTCGATAGCGCCGCCCGGCACTGCGGTGCAGGTCTCCGTCCCGGTGGACCTCGGCGTGGCGACCGTGGCGCTCAACGACGCCGCGGGCTCGCTCCGCGACCAGGACCGGCGGCTGCTGGCCGCGCAGATCGTCTGGACCCTCAACCAGCTGAACCTGCGAGCCAAGATCACGGTCGGCGGCGCCCCACTGCTGCCCGACGACCCGGAGATCCTGCCGTTCGCCAACTTCAGCCCGTTCGACCCACAGGTGCCTGCCGGGACCGCGACCCGGCTGTACGGGCTGCTGAAGCAGAAGCCGCAGCGGATCGTCGGGCTGGACGGGGCCTCGGACATCGCCGCCCAGCCGCTGAACGCCGGCCCGCTGGCGCTGTACAAGGCGCAGTCGTTCGCGGTCGCGCTGGCCGGTGACGCCGGGGCGATCGTCACCGACGACGGGAAGCACCTCGTCTACGGGAAGCTGGACCCGGGGGACAAGGACACCGACCAGGCGAAGATCGATCTCGACGGCAAGACCTTGGTGCCGAGCTTCGACGACCAGGATAACCTGTGGTTCCTGGACCGGGCCGGCACCGACCACCCGCGGCTGCGCGTCCGTAACCACGACAGGCCGCTCGAGTCCATCGACGTCGACTTCAAGGGTGACACCCCGGTCGCGCTCCGGATGGCGCCCGACGGTGTCCGGGTGCTGCTCGTGATGCAGGCGGCCGGCACCAAGCAGAACTACGTCCAGACCGCCGCGATCCAGACCGCCCCGGACGGGAAGCACCGGGTGCTCGGGGCGTTCCGGCCGCTCCGGCTGGCGCTGACCAACATCACCGACGCGGCCTGGAACAAGCAGGGCATCATCGTGATCGGCGCGGGCGTCAACGCCAGCTCGGCGCGCCAGGCCTGGCTGGCCAGCCCGGACGGCTCCAGCCTGCAGTTGCTGCCGGGATCGTCGCCCGACTTCGTCCCGGAGCGCGTCGCGTCGAACCCGAACAAGGACACCCTGCCGGTGATCCAGGACGACACCGGCCGCATCCACTGGCTCAGCAAGGACCTGATCTGGGTCTCGCCCGACTCCGGAGACATCCCGGGCCCGGTCGACCCCACCTACCCCGGCTGAGTTGTCCACAGGCTCGCGCGGCCGAGGTTGCGGGAGCCGGAGGCGTTCGGGGACCGTGAGGTGGTGCGGGGGTGGGACGGGTTCGCGGACCTGGTGCTGGGCGGGCGGTGTGCCGGGTGCGGCCGGCCCGGGGTCACGCTCTGTGGTGGTTGCCGTCGGCTACTGACCGGGACGACTCCGTTCCGTGCCTGGCCGGACCCGAGCCCGCCCGGTCTGGCGCCGCCGACCGCCGCCGCGCCGTACGCCGGGGAGCTCCGCAGCCTGATCCTCGCGCACAAGGAGCACGCGCGGTACGCCCTTGCCAGGCCGCTCGGCCGGCTGCTGGCGGACGTCGTCCGGGCCGCGCTCGGCGACCGGCGGGCGGCGTGGGTGTGTCCGGTGCCGTCGCCGCGGGCAACCGTCCGCCGGCGGGGGCACGACCCGCTCCGGCGGATTACGAAGGCTGCCGTCAGATCCCTGCGCAGACAGGGAATCGACGCCCGGACGGCCGACGCGCTGCGGGTCGTCGGACGCCCCGACGACCAGGCCGGCCTGTCCGCGGAACGCCGTACCGCCAACCTGGACGGGGTTTTCGGAGTGCGTTCGCGCTGGGCTGAAACGCTGATCGATCAACCGGTCCTGCTGGTGGACGACGTGATCACCACCGGATCCACGCTCAGCGAAGCCTGCCGCGCCTTGGAATCCCGGGGAATCCGGGTGCTCGGCTGCGCGGTGCTGGCTGCCACCGCGCGGCGCCACCCGTCTGGTTCATGAGAACTTCCCTACCGGTTTTCGCCGAAGCCGACTAGCGTTGGCCTATGACACCCGCTAGGGCTTGTCGGGCAGTGGAGTGGTGGAGGACCGGATCAGCCGGATTCCTCGCCACCGGGTCCGACGGGTTCGACAGCGGGTGTTCTCGTTTCGGGCACCGTCGATCTGAGCACGGGGGTCCGAACACGTAAAAGAAGTCGCCGATCGATGGAGGTTTCCGTGGACGTCGTTGTCAAGGGTCATCACTGCGAGGTCAGTGACCGCTTCCGGCAGTACGTCGAGGAAAAGCTCGAGCGAATCGAGAAAGTCGATCATCGGGTACTGCGGTGCGAGGTGGAAGTCAGCCAGGAGAAGAACCCGCGACAGCACGATCGGGCGATGCGTGTCGAGCTCACCATGTACACCAAGGGGCCGGTGGTCCGCGCAGAAGCCTGCGGCGAGACCAAGCAGGCGGCGTTCGACGTCTGCCTGGACCGGCTCCGGTCCCAGGTCCGCAAGGCGGCCGACCGGCGCCGGGTGCACCGGGGTGAGCGGACGCCGGAAGGCCTGCGGCACGTGAACGCGAAGCAGCCGGTTGCCGGCACCTCACCTGTAGTGGAGGAACCAGTCGCCGAGGACGAGGTGGCGACACACAAGTACGGATCTCTCACGGTGACCGGCGACGGTCCGCTGGTGATGCGCGAGAAGACCCACACCGCCAAGCCGATGACCCTGGACCAGGCGCTCTACGAGCTCGAACTGGTCGGGCACGACTTCTACCTGTTCGTCGACGCCGACGAGAACCAGCCCAGCGTGGTCTACCGCCGCCGCGGCTACGACTACGGCGTGATCCGGCTGGCCGTCTAGAGCCCGGGAGGAGCACAGCCGAGGGGCCGGGCGGATCAACCGCCCGGCCCCTCGATGTAGGTCTCGCCAGAGGTCAGCCGTCGATCTGCTGCTGCAGCTCCGCCGCGTAGGTCGCGACCTCGGCGTACACGCCCGGGTTGCCGGCGTCCGCGCACCCGACGCCCCAGGACACGACACCGAACAGGCGGCCGTTCAGGACCAGCGGGCCACCGGAGTCGCCCTGGCAGGAGTCCTTGCCGCCCTCCTCGTACCCGGCGCAGATCTCGCCGTCGGCCGTGTAGCCCTCGCTCGCGTACGCCTTCTCGCAGTACGCGTCGCCGAGCACCGGTACGTCGACCTTCTGGAACGTGTCCTCCGGCCCGGTGCCCTCGGTGGCGCCCCAGCCGTACACGACCGAGGCCGCGCCGGCCGCGTCCGCCGCCTTGTCGGTCTCCAGCGCCAGGGTGTCGACACCGTCGAAGGGCGTCGCCAGGGTCATCACGGCGACGTCGTGACCGGGCGACTTGCCGTACTCCGGGTCCACCCAGATGCTGCTGATCTTGGATTCCTTGCCGACGGACTTGTCGGCCAGGTCGTCGCGGCCCTGGATCGCGGTGTACGTCGTCGCCGCCTCCTGGGCGCAGTGTGCCGCGGTGACGATCTTGTTCGCCTTCACCAGCGTCGAGCCGCACCACTCGAGGTTGGGCGACGGTGAGCCGCTGTTGGACAGCTGGATGGCCCACGGGGTGTCCGCGGTGTGGGCGATGGTGCCGCCGACGATCCGGTTCTTGGGTCCGTCGGGCGACTGTGCGGCCGAGGCGGAGCCTGCTACGGCCACCGCACCGAGGGACGCCGCGGTCAGTACGCCGGCTGCCAGGGCAGCACGGATCACCTGCTTCTTTCCTGTCATGCCTCACTCCAGGGTGATAGGGGCCGCACGGGCGGACGGCCTCCTGGCAGGTTCTCCCGAATACCATGCGTAGCGCACCTCCCACTTTCGGTAACTCCGGAGTTATGCCCGGCGGAACTTGTCGGTGGCAGCGGGCAGAATTCCCGCATGACCACACAGGTGCTGTCGACGGCTCAGGCGCGACGGGTCGCGCTGGCGGCGCAGGGGTTCATGGACCCCCGGCCGAAGGGCGTGCCCGACGCGCGGGCGCTGTCCCGGGTGCTCGGCCGGATCGGGCTGATCCAGATCGACTCGGTCAACGTCCTCAGCCGCACGCAGTACCTGCCTCTCTACTCCCGCCTCGGTCCGTATCCGCGTGAGCTGCTGGACCGCGCCGCCGGGAAGGCCCCGCGCCGCCTGGTGGAGTACTGGGCGCACGAGGCGTCGCTGATCCCGGTCGAGACGCATCCGCTGATGCGCTGGCGGATGGCCCGCGCGACGACGGAGGCGTGGGGCGGTCCGCGGTCGATCGCGAAGGAGCGGCCGGACCTGATCCAGCAGGTGCTCGCCGACGTGCGGACCCACGGCCCGCTGACCGCCCGCGAGATCGACGACGACGTCGAGCGGGCGCGGGACAACTGGGGCTGGAACTGGTCCGACGTGAAGCGAGCTCTCGAGTTCCTGTTCTTCGCCGGCGAGATCACCGTCGCCCGTCGCAACCAGCAGTTCGAGCGGCTGTACGACGTGCCCGAGCGGGTCCTGCCCGAGGCGGTGGTCGACACGCCGACGCCGACGCTCGACGAGGCGCATCGCGGGCTGGTGTCGATCGCGGCCCGGGCGCACGGGGTGGCGACAGCCCAGTGCCTGCGGGACTACTTCCGGACCGCGCCCGAGCCGACCCTGCAGGCGATCGCCGAGCTGGTCGAGGAGGGTGAGCTGCTCCCGGTCCAGATCGACGGCTGGAAGCGCCCGGCGTACCTGCACCGGGACGCGCGGCTGCCGCGCCGGGTGAACACCCGGGCCCTGGTCAGCCCGTTCGACTCGCTGGTCTTCGAGCGCACCCGGACCGAGGTCCTCTTCGACTTCCGGTACCGGATCGAGATCTACGTGCCGGCCGAGAAGCGCATCTACGGGTATTACGTGCTCCCGTTCCTGCTCGGGGACAGGCTGGTCGCCCGGGTGGACCTGAAGGCCGACCGCCCCGGCGGCGTGCTGCTCGTCCAGTCGGCGCACGCGGAGCCGAAGGCGCCGGTGGAGACGGCGGACGAGCTGGCCGCGGAGCTGATCCAGCTGGCCGGATGGCTCGGGCTGGACCGGGTCCGGGTGGCGGGCGGCGGTGACCTCTCGCCAGCGCTCAGTGACGCCCTGCGAGGGTCCTGAGGCGATCGCGGGAACTTTCCGGCCCGCCCGGACGTGGGTCCGGTAAGGCCATGACACCCACTGAGGCACGCTGCGGGCGTGGCTTGGCACACCCGGCCCCGTACGATGGGGGACGCACGCCTGCCCGGGAGGGGTCGGCGCGCCCTGTCGGCGTTCGGCCGCAACCCAGGCTTCAGCAGCAAGGAGTGAACTCCCCACCATGAAGGTTGTCGACAAGGTCCTGCGGATCGGCGAGGGCAAGATCCTGCGCCAGCTGCAGGGCATCGCGAAGATGGTCAACTCCATCGAGGACGACTTCGTCAAGATGTCCGACGAGGAGCTGCGCGCGCAGACCGCGGAGTTCAAGGAGCGCCACGAGAACGGGGAGTCCCTCGACGCGCTGCTCCCGGAGGCCTTCGCGGTGGTCCGGGAGGCGGCCAAGCGGACGCTGCACCAGCGGCACTACGACGTCCAGATCATGGGTGGCGCCGCGCTGCACCTGGGCAACATCGCGGAGATGAAGACCGGTGAGGGCAAGACCCTGGTCGGCACCCTCCCGACGTACCTGAACGCGCTGTCCGGCAAGGGCGTGCACGTGGTCACGGTGAACGACTACCTGGCCAAGTACCAGGCCGAGTGGATGGGCCGGGTGTACCACTTCCTCGGCCTCGACTACGGCGTGATCCTGCCGGAGATGTCGCCCGCGGAGCGCCGGATCGCCTACGCCAAGGACATCACCTACGGCACCAACAACGAGTTCGGCTTCGACTACCTGCGCGACAACATGGCGCAGAGCATCGAGGACTGCGTCCAGCGCGAGCACAACTACGCGATCGTGGACGAGGTGGACTCGATCCTGGTCGACGAGGCCCGGACCCCGCTGATCATCTCCGGCCCGGCCGAGGACTCCCAGCGCTGGTACGTCGAGATGGCCCGGATCGCGAACACGCTGAAGGCCTGGACGCTGGCCGACGAGGCCGAGCTGAAGCGGAAGAACCCGCGTGTCACCGACCTGGAGATCGACGAGACCAAGCGCCGGGTCGCCGACTACGACGTCGACGAGAAGAAGCGCACGGTCGCGATCCTCGAGCGCGGCATCGAGAAGGTCGAGGACCGGCTCGGCATCGACAACCTGTACGAGTCGGCCAACACCCCGCTGATCAGCTACCTGAACAACGCGCTGAAGGCCAAGGACCTGTTCCACCGGGACAAGGACTACGTGGTCGTCAACGACGGTGAGGTCCTGATCGTCGACGAGCACACCGGCCGGACCCTGCACGGCCGCCGGTACAACGAGGGCCTGCACCAGGCGATCGAGGCCAAGGAAGGCGTCGAGATCAAGGAGGAGTACCAGACCCTCGCGACGATCACGCTGCAGAACTACTTCCGCCTCTACACCAAGCTGGCCGGCATGACCGGTACGGCGATGACCGAGGCGAACGAGTTCTCCAAGGTCTACAAGCTCGGCGTGGTGCCGATCCCGACCAACAAGCCGATGATCCGGGTCGAGGAGCGCGACCTGATCTACCGCACCGAGGACGCCAAGTTCAACGCGGTGGTCAAGGACATCGTCGAGGTGCACGCGACCGGCCAGCCGATCCTGGTCGGCACCACCTCGGTCGAGAAGTCCGAGCGGTTGTCCCGGCAGCTGCTCAAGGAGAACATCGCGCACGAGGTGCTGAACGCGAAGCAGCACGCGCGCGAGGCCGCGATCGTCGCCGAGGCCGGCCGCAAGGGCGCGGTCACCGTGGCCACGAACATGGCCGGCCGTGGTACCGACATCATCCTCGGCGGCAACCCGGAGTTCCTCGCCGACAAGGAGCTGCGGGCCCGCGGTATCGACCCGGTCGAGGACATCGAGCAGTACGAGGCCGAGTACCCGGCGATGCTCGAGCAGTTCGAGAAGCAGGTCAAGGCGGAGCAGGAGGAGGTTCGCGAACTCGGCGGCCTCTACGTGCTCGGCACCGAGCGGCACGAGTCCCGCCGGATCGACAACCAGCTGCGCGGTCGTGCCGGCCGGCAGGGTGACCCGGGCAAGTCCCGGTTCTACCTGTCGCTGGAGGACGACCTGATGCGGCTGTTCAAGCGCGAGATGGTCGACTGGGCGATGTCGCGGAACAACGACGACAGCCAGCCGCTGGAGAACAAGGTCGTCACCAAGGCGATCGCGTCCGCGCAGGGCCAGGTCGAGGCGCAGAACTTCGAGACCCGGAAGAACATCCTCAAGTACGACGACGTGATGAACCGGCAGCGGCACGTCGTGTACGACGAGCGCCGTCGGGTGCTCGAGGGCGCCGACCTGCGCGACCAGGTGCAGGACATGCTCGAGGAGACCGTCACCGGGTACGTGCAGGGCGCGACCGCGGACGGGTTCGCCGAGGACTGGGACCTGGACGCGCTGTTCACCGCGATGAAGACGCTCTACCAGACCGAGCTCACCGAGGAGGAGCTGATCGAGGAGGCCGGCGGCGAGAAGGCCGGTCTGACCCAGGACTTCCTGGTCGAGCGCTTCCTCGAGGACGCCACCGCGGCGTACGAGCGCCGTGAGGAGCACCTCGGCGAGGAGGCGATGCGTGAGCTGGAGCGTCGCGTCGTGCTGAGCGTGCTGGACCGCAAGTGGCGCGAGCACCTGTACGAGATGGACTACCTGCGCGAGGGCATCGGCCTGCGCGCGATGGCGCAGCGCGACCCGCTGGTCGAGTACCAGCGCGAGGGTTACGACATGTTCGCCGCGATGATGGAGTCCATCAAGGAGGAGTCGGTCGGCTTCATCTTCAACGTCGAGGTCGACGTCGAGGCGATGCGGGCCGAGATGGAGCTCGCGAACGAGGCGGCGCTGGCCGACGAGGACAGCCTCGAGGGCAAGCGGATCCAGGACATCCTCACCCCGGGCGCGCCGGTCGCCGAGTTCGCCGGCCGGACCGCGGACGAGGAGCGGCCGCAGGACACCCCGCGGCCGCGGGACACGCCGCGCCTGCGGGCCAAGGGGCTCACCAACGAGCCGCGGCCGCAGCGCCTGACGTACTCGGCGCCGACCATCGACGGTGACGACGAGGTCGCGATGCACTCCGACGCCGTCGAAGAAGGCAAGCTGGAGTACGCCGGGACGCCGCGCAACGCCGCCTGCCCCTGCGGCTCCGGCAAGAAGTACAAGCGCTGCCACGGCGACCCCCAATCGGACGTCTACAAGTTCTGACGCGGAACCATCGACGGCCGGCCCCCAGGAATGGGGGTCGGCCGTTTCTGCGTGCGCGTGTGGCGCCGGCCATGGCGCGGGATGGTCGGGGTGTGGTGCTCTGGGGGCATGTGGCTGACGGAGCGGTTCGGGCTCGCGGTGCCGGTGGTGGGTGCGCCGATGGCGAACGTGAGCGGCGGGAAGCTGACCGCGGCGATCTCGGCCGCGGGTGGGCTGGGGATGCTCGGGGCCGGGTCGGCGGTGTCGGCTGACTGGATCCGGACCGAGGGCGCGATCGCCGCCGCGGGCGGCAAGCCGTACGGCATCGGGTTGATGGCGTGGTCGGTCGATGACCACCCGGAGCATCTCGAGGCGGTGCTGGAGCTGAAACCGGCGCTGGTCTCGCTGAGCTTCGGCAACTACCAGCCGTACGTCGGTGCGCTGCAGGCTGCCGGGATCGTGGTCGCGACCCAGGCCGGTACCGTGGCCGACGCCCGCGAGGCCGTGGCGGCCGGGGTGGACGTGATCGTTGCCCGGGGCGCCGAAGCGGGCGGCCACGGACGGAACTCCGTGGCCACGCTGCCGTTGCTACAGGCGATCCTCGACCTCACCGACCTTCCGGTGCTCGCCGGCGGCGGGATCTCGGGCCCGCGCGGCCTCGCGGCTGTGCTGGCCGCGGGCGCGTCGGGCGGGTGGATCGGTACGGCGTTCCTCACCTGTGTCGAGGCGCTGACGAAGGAGCCGGTGCGGCAGCGGATCATCGAGGCGGGCGAGACCGACACGGTCTACGGCACGGTGTTCGACGCCGCGTCCCGCGCCGGGTGGCCGGACGAGTTCGGCGGACGCGCGCTTCGCAACACGTACTACGACAGCTGGGAAGGCCGCGAGCAGGAGCTGAAGTCCGACGACGCGGGCCACGCCGAGTACGTGGACGGCACCCGCGCCGCCGACCCGGCCCGCGCGTCGATCTACGCGGGCCAGGGCGTCGGCGCACTGACCGGCCGGCCGACGGCGGCCGAGGTCCTCGACGACTTCGCGACGTACCGCGACTACTTGAGGGCCGCCCTCAGCGACGGGTCCAAGTAGTTGCGGTGAGCAAGCACCATCTCGTCGCACAGCTCCCAGATCCGCTCGACCGGTAGCGCGCCGGCGGTCGCCGGGTCGACCATGAGCGCCTGTCGGACCGCCCGCGGATCCCCGGTCACCGCCGCCTGTACGACCAGCTCGGCAACATTCAGATACGAACGGTTGAGCGCGGCACACTGTGCCGGAAGTTCGCCCACCGCAACCGGCCGGATCCCCGAACCATCCACAGAACAAGGCACTTCCACGACGGCCCCGGACTGCAGATTGCTGATCAACTCGCCACCGGTGGTGTTCGAGACGTTGGCGTAGACCGTTCTCGGGGTCCCGGTCACGATGCTGTGGATGATCTGGGGCGCGTATTCCATCGTGGGTTCGACCTCGACGGGGTCACCTGCCTTGAGGGCCTTGCGGGTGTGTTCGTAGGAGGCAAGGTTGTCGGCGACGATGTCGAGGTAGGTGCCGATCGGTAGCCGGAGGCGCTCGATCTCGGAGGGGTGGCCGAGATACCACGGGACGTACTCCGAGGAGTGCTCGCTCGTCTCTGTCGGGTAGAACCCGAGCCGGCGGTACATGTCCACCCGCACCCGCCGGCGCAGCTCCGGGTCCGCCTCGATCGCCGCGTCCAACCGGTCGTACAGGTTCTCGGCCTCGCGCTCGAACCGCAGCACCCACGACTGGTGGTTCACACCCGCGGCCAGATAGCTGACCTCGTCGTACGGCACGCCGACCAGCTCGGACAGCCCCTGCATCGTCCAGTAGACCGAGTGGCAGAGCCCGACGACGTTGCGGACCCCGAGCGCCTTCAAGTACCAGACGTTCATCACCATCGGGTTGGTGTAGTTGAGCAGCCACGTGTCCGGGCAGACCTCAGCGATGTCCTGCGCGAGCCCGCGCAGGACCGGGAACGTCCGTAGCGCGCGGAACACGCCGCCGACGCCGAGCGTGTCGCCGATCGTCTGCCGGATCCCGAACCGGGCCGGGATCTCGAAGTCGACGTGCGTCGCCGCGTTCATCCCGACCTGCACGATGTTGATGACGTAATCGGCGCCGTCGAGCGCCGCACGCCGCTCCAGATGGGTGGTGATCCGCGGTACGACGCCACGCTCCCGGGCGATGTACGACGCCGCGGCTCCAGCCGTCTCCAGCCGCTCCGGGTCGATGTCGTGCAACGCGATGTGCACGGGACCCAGCTCGAGCCCGAACAGGTCGGCGAGCAGACCCTGCGTGAACACCACGCTGCCCGCCCCGACGAACGCGATCTTGGTCAGGTGCTGCTGCGATTCCGTCATCACGCCACACTCCCGATGGCCAGGTCCCAGTCGGGTTGGGCAGCAGTGCCGCCGGCCGCGCGCGTGGAGAGGGAGCCGCAGGCCGCCGCGATCGCCAGCGCACGCTCGGGTTTCGAGCCGTTGAGTACGGCGGCCACCCAGCCCGCGTCGAAGCTGTCACCCGCGCCGACGGCATCGACGGTGTCGACCTTCAAGGCCGGCGCGGAGACGACCTTGGACCCGTCGTGAGCCAGGGCACCGTCCGCGCCGTTCTTGACGACGACGTGGGTGCCGCGGCGGGCCAGGCGCCGGGCCAGGATGCCGGCGGCGTCCTCGACCGAGTGGTGACCGGTGAGCGCCAGCGCCTCGGCCGCGTTCGGCAGGAAGTAGTCCGTGACGCGCAGGACGGGGTCGAGGACCATGCGGTCCCATCGTCCGGCCGGATCGTCGTTCGGATCCAGCGACGTGGTCGCCTTCGCCGCCTTGGCCTCCTTGAAGATCCCCGCCAGCCCGGCCGCCAACTCCGGCATCAGGTAGAACGACGCGGCATGCACATGCCGCACCGACCGGACGAGGGCCTGCGGCACATCGTCCGCCACGGTTCTGGGCAAACAGCCGGGAGAGGTGAGGATCGCGCGGTCGTCCCCTGACGTGAGGATCGTGGTCAGCGGCGTCGGCAGCGTGTCGTCGACCACCAGCGCGTCGACGTTCACGCCCCGGTCCGCGAGCGACGTACGGACGAAGTCGCCCGCCGGGTCGTCGCCGACGCGGCCCGCGAACGCGACGCGGAGACCGAGCCGGGCCGCGCCGCAGGCCATGATCGACGCGGAGCCGCCGAGCACCAGGGAGCCACCGGGAACGAGGCGCTCCCGCTGGCCGAAGAGGATCGGCTGGTCGACGGGCCCGACGACCACGTCGGGATTCGCGTCGCCGATCACGAGCAGATCGAACATGAGGTCAGCCTTTGAGTCCGGTGGAGGCCAGTGAGCGGATGAACGCCTTCTGGGCCAGGAGGAATCCCAGCAGGACGGGCAGCACGGTGATGACGTTGCCGGCCATCACCGCCGACCACTGGGTGTGGTGCTGTCCCTGGAACGTGGTGAGTCCCAGCTGGAGGGTGTAGGTGGAGTCGCTGTTGATCGCGATCAACGGCCAGGTCAGGTCGTTCCAGGTCGCGAGGAACGTCAGCACGGCGACGGTGCTCAGCGCCGGCCGCGCGAGCGGCAGCACGATCGACACCAGGATCCGCAGCCGTCCGCAGCCGTCCAGCCAGGCTGCCTCCTCGAGCTCGCGGGGGAGCGAGACGAAGAACTGCCGGAACAGGAACACGGACAGCGGTGTCACCAGCGACGGCACGATCAGCGCGCCGAGCGTGTCGATCAGGCCGAGCTGCTTCATCACCAGGAACGTCGGGATCATCGTCAGCTGGAACGGGATCACCATCGTCGCGAGCATCAGCCCGAGTACGAGTTTCGAGCCGGCGAACCGGATCCGCGCGAACGCGTACCCGCCGAGTGAGCCGAGCACCAGGTTCGCGGTCACCGCCACCGCGGACACGACGAAGGAGTTCAGGAACCAGCGCGGGAACAAGGCGTTTCCGAGCACGTACCGGTAGCCGTCCAGCTTGATCCCGTGCGGCCACAGGGCCGGCGGAAAGCGGTTGATCTCGGCGTTGCTCATCACCGAGCTGACCAGCAGCCAGACCAGCGGCAACGCGAACAGCAGCGCCAGTGGCGCGAGGACGAAATGCCAGCCGCTGATGCGCTTCATCGAGCAGCCACCCGCCTCCGGTAGAGCTGCAGGGCGACACCGACCACGAGCAGCGCGACCGCCAGCGTGTACGCCGCCGCGGCGCTGTAGCCGGCCGTGAACGTCTTGAACGCCTTCTCCCAGATGAAGTACACGATGACCGTCGTCGACCCGAGCGGCCCGCCCTTCGTGGTGACGAACACCAGGTCGAACACCTGCAGCGCGTTGATGGTCTGGAACAGCAGCAGGAAGATCGTCACCGGTGTCAGCGCGGGCAGCGTCACATGCCGCAGTACGCCCGAGCGGCCGGCACCGTCGATCCGCGCGGCCTCGACGAGGTCGGTCGAAACCCCTTGCAGGCCGGCGAGATAGACGATCACGCAGAACCCGATGCCGCTCCACAACGAGATCGCGACCAGCAGGTACAGCGCCTGACCCGGGTCGCTGAAGAATCCCTGCGCGGGCAGCCCGACCTTGTGCAGCAGGGAGTTCGCGACCCCGAACTCCGGATCGAGCACGAACGAGAACAGCACGCCCTGCGCCGCCGCGGACACCACGAACGGTACGAACACCAGCGTCCGGTACAGCCCGATCAACGCGATCTTCCGGTCCAGTGCGATCGCGATCGCCAACCCGGCGACCACGCTCAACGGGACGTAGAGCGCCGTGTAGATCAGCGTGTGCGCGACCGCCGACCCGAACGCCGGATCCTTCGCCAGCGCCTGATAGTTCGCCAGCCCGACCCATTCGCTCGGCGACACCAGATCGTTCACCTGGAACGACAGCAGCAGCGACCACACCACTGGCACAACACCGAGGCCGAGGATCAGCACCACCGACGGACTCACGAACGCCCAGCCGGTCGCACCTTCACCCCGCGCCCGCCGCTTGGCCGCCCGGGCCCGCGGATCGACGGTGAACGTCCCGACCACGCTGGCCATCAGCTCGGCACCGCCAGCACCTGGTTGCACTGGTCGACGGCCTGCTTGAGCGCGTCCGCGGGACTCTGCTTGCCCAGCAGGACGGCGGCGATCGCCTCGCCCACGTGCTGCGAGATCTGCGGGTACGTCGGGATCGTCGGCCGCACCTTCGCGGTGTCGAGCGCGGTCACGAACACGTCCAGGCCGTTCGTCGCCGCGGAATGCTTCTTCCATTCAGGCATTTCCGCGGTCGCCTTGGTGATCGGCAGGCTGCCGCCCTTCATGTCCCACTGGAGGTCCTGCGCCGGCTCGGCCAGCCAGGTGACGAACTCGGCGGCCGCCTTCACCTTGGCCTTGCCGTTGTCGAAGATCGTCCAGGTGTCCGGGCCGGAGATCGTGACCGGCTTCCCGGAGTACGACGGCAGCGGGACGACGCCGTAGTCGAGGCCGTTGTCCTTGAGCTCGGGAAGCTGCCAGGGGCCGGTGGCAACCATTCCCATCCGCCCGCCGAGGAAGACCTGGTAGAGCTGCTCGCTACCCGGCTTCGGGTCGACGTACAGCGACTTGTCGGTCCGCAGCCGGTCCAGCGTCTCGAGGGCCTTGGCGCCCACGGAGTCGAAGCCCACCTTCTTGCCGTCGCCGCTGACCACGTCGCCGCCGAGGTCCCAGATCATCGGCCAGATCCGCCAGACGGTGTCCTCGTCGCCGACGCCCGGCCAGCCGGTGCCGAAGACGCCCTTGGCCGGGTTCGTCAGCTGCTTCGCGGCCGTGACGAAGTCGTCCCAGGTCCAGCCGGCTTTCGGCGGAGACACGCCGGCCGCCGCGAACAGCTTCTTGTTGTAGACCACGCACAGCGAGTCCAGCAGAGCCGGTGCCGCGCGGACCTTTCCCTTCACGCTGACCGCGTCCTTCGCGGCCGGCCAGTAGTCGTCGATCTTCAGCTGTCCGGTCAGATCGGCGACCTTGGGGCTCTTGGTCAGGCTGGCGAGGTCCGACCCGAAAATGTACGCGATGTCCGGGTAGGACCCCGCCGCCAGACCGGCGGTGACCTTCTGCAGCATGCTGTCCGCGGTCACGCCGCCACCGCCACCGACCACCTTGATCTTCGGGTGCGACTGGTTGAACGCGGCGATCAGGGAGTCGATCGCGGCCTTGCCGAGATCGACCTGGCCGTGCCACAGGTCCAGGGTCACGACGCCGTCGGGACCGGCGCCCTCGTCGTCGTTCTTGCCGCACGCACCCAGGGTGCCGACGGCCGCGACGGCCGCGGCCGCGCGAAGGACGTCACGACGGGACAGGTTTCGAGCATGCTGAGACATGACGGTCTCCAGAAATGGTGTGCAGGAAGGGAGATTCAGCAGGTCTTGCGGACGTACCCGGGATCGCCCGGGACGGAGACGTCCACATCGCGCTGCACGATCGAGAGCGTGCCGCCGTACTGCGAGCACGCGGTCCGCCGGCCGCTGTCGGTGTACTCGATCACGATCACGTTGTTGCCAAAGGCATCGACATAGTCACCGCACTCGTCGTACTGGCCGCACTCCTCGGCGACCGCGAAGTCCAGGCCGACCGACGTCCGGGAGCCGGCCAGTTCGACCGTGTTCTTCTGGCCGATCGCGAGGCCCTTGCCGTGCGTGTGGGTCGCCAGCAGGGTCAGGTACGCCTTGGCCTGACCGGCGGTGAGCAGGTTCTTGGAGCGGGTGTAGCTGTCGTAGTTGTCCGGCTCGATCGCCCGGTAGCCCTTGGCGGCGCACCCGTCGATCCAGCCGTTGACCTTGGCGGCGATCCGGGTCCGCTTGTCCGCGGTGCGCAGATCGAGCAGCGGTTCGCCCCAGTCCTCGTCGATCACGAGGTTGCCCTTGGCATCGCGGAGGAGCAGGTCGGCGGCCCACTGGCCCTGTTCGCCGGGCTGGACCTGGAAGGCGTTGACGTAGCAGATGTTGTAGAGGCCGGCTGCCGGTGCGGCGGTCCGGTCGCGGGTGACCACCTGGACACCGGCGGGCGGGGCGTACGCGCCGCCGATCTGATAGTCGAACTTCGCGTGCGCCGGCGGCAGCGTGACGGCCGCGTCGGCGGGATGTCGGGTGAGGGTGGAGGCGGCGGCTGTGACGGTGACTGCGAGGGCGGTGGCCGCGGCTGCTGCGAGCAGGCGGCGGGTGAGTCTGGACACGATTGCTCCATCGGTCCCGGGGACGCGACCCCGCCTCGGGTTTCTCACCACCCTGGCGCCGGAAAACCGGACTTCAGGCCGTCGGCCTGGTACCGGCTGGGTGCGTCGCTGCCGACCAGTGAATCCCTCGCCGGCCGCGCCCGTCAAGCGATCGGCTGCAAACGAGTGCGCGGAACCGCCTGCAGATTGCGGTATTGCGCAATGCGCTGGATCTTGACAGCCGTGATTTTAACCGGTTTAAATGCTCTTTAAACCGGTTTAGACGGGAGTCCAGCGTGACGAAACGGCCGACCATCGCGGATGTGGCACGCCGGGCCGGTGTGTCCAAGGGGTCGGTGTCGTTCGCGCTCAACGGGCGGCCGGGGCTGGCGCAGGCGACCGTGGACAAGATCCTCGCGGCCGCCGACGAGCTGGGCTGGCGGCCCAGCAACCGGGCGCGGTCGCTGTCGGTCTCGAAGGCGTTCGCGCTCGGCCTGGTGATCACCCGGGACCCGGCCGTGCTGTCGTCCGACCCGTTCTTCCCGGCGTTCATCGCCGGGGTCGAGAGCGTGCTGTCGACGCAGGGCCAGGCCCTGGTGCTGCAGGTGGTCGCGGACGGCTCGGAGGCCGACGGCTACCGGCGGCTCGCGCAGGACGCCCGAGTGGACGGCGTCTTCCTGTCCGACCTGCGGCACGACGATCCGCGGATCGAGTTGCTGATCGAGCTCGGCCTGCCCGCGGTCACCCTGAACCGTCCGGACGGCGAGTCGCCGTTCCCGGCGGTCACCCTCGACGACCGGCCCGGCACGGTGGCGGTCGTCGAGCACCTGCTCGAGCTCGGGCACACCCGGATCGCGCACGTCGCCGGTCCGCCCGCGTTCGTGCACGCCACCGCCCGGTCGACAGCCTTCGTCGAGACGCTGGCCGGCGCCGGGCTGAAGCCGGTCGCGGTCGAGACCGGCGACTTCACCGCGGCCGGCGGCATCGAGGCGACGCACCGGCTGCTCGCGCTGCCGCAGCCCCCGACCGCGATCGTCTACGCGAACGACCGGATGGCGATCGCCGGTCTCGGCGCCGCCCAGGCCGCCGGCCTGACGGTGCCGGACGACCTGAGCATCGCCGGCTTCGACGACAGCGAGCTCGCCGAGTACGTGCATCCCGGTCTGACCACGGTCCGCGCCGACCCGTTCCGCTTCGGCGAGACGGCGGCCCGGACCCTCAACCGGGTCGTCGACGGCGACACCGACGTCCCCGACGTCGAGCTCCCGCCCGCGGACCTCGTCGTACGTCGCTCCACCGCTGCACCCCCTGCCTAGGAGGAACCCCATGAAGTTGCAAGCTGGACTGCTGGCCGTGGTTCTGGCCGGCTCGCTCGCCGCCTGCGGGAGCGGCGGTGACGGCGCTGGTGACGCCGGCGCCGCGGCCGAGGCCCGCGGCCCGATCACGATCTGGTACTCGAACAACGCCGAGGAAGTGGCCTGGGGCAAGCAGATGGTCGCGGCCTGGAACGCCGGGCACGCCGACCAGAAGGTCACCGCGCAGGAGATCCCGACCGGGAAGTCGTCGGAAGAGGTGATCGGCGCCGCGATCACGGCGGGGAACGCGCCGTGCCTGATCTTCAACACGTCGCCGGCGTCGGTGTCGCAGTTCCAGAAGCAGGGCGGGCTGGTGCCGCTGGACGCGTCGTACATCGAGGAGCGCTCCGGTGACGTCGCCCAGCAGTACAAGTCGCCGGACGGCAAGTACTACCAGCTGCCGTGGAAGTCGAACCCGGTGATGATCTTCTACAACAAGAAGGTGTTCGCGAAGGCCGGTATCACGAACCCGTCGCTGAAGACGTACGACGAGTTCCTCGCGACGTCGCGGAAGATCGTGGCCTCGAAGGCCGCGAAGTTCGCGATCTACCCCGCGCCGAGCAACGAGTTCTACCAGTCCTGGTTCGACTTCTACCCGCTGTACGCGGCCGAGAGCGGCGGCAAGCAACTGGTCGCCGACGGCAAGGCGACGTTCGCGTCCGACGAGGGCAAGAAGGTCGCGCAGTTCTGGCGGACGATGTACGCCGACAAGCTCGCGTCGCCGGAGAAGTACACCGGGGACGCGTTCGTGGACGGGACCGCGGCGATGGCCGTGGTGGGTCCGTGGGCGATCGCGACGTACAAGGGCAAGGTCGACTGGGGCGTCGTGCCGGTGCCGACGTCGTCGGGTCAGGCCGCCGACCAGATCCACACGTTCTCCGACGCCAAGAACGTCGCGATGTACTCGGCCTGCAAGAACCGCGGGACGGCGGCGGACGTGCTGAAGTTCGCGACCAGCAAGGACCAGGACGGCAAGTTCCTGGCCGCCACCGGGCAGATGCCGCTGCGCAAGGACGTCGCGTCGACGTACGCCGACTACTTCGCGAAGAACCCGGACTACAAGACCTTCGCCGACCAGGCCTCGCGCACCGTCGAGGTGCCGAACGTGCCGAACTCGATCACGATCTGGCAGACGTTCCGCGACGCCTACTCCAAGTCGGTGATCTTCGGCCAGCAGGACGTCGGCCAGGCTCTCGACGACGCCGCACAGAAGGTCGACCAACTCGCCAAGCAGTCATGAGGTCGCGTGGTCCGCTCGGCCGGATCCTCGGTGAGCATCCGGCCGGGACCGCGTTCGTCACGCCGTACGTCGTTTTCCTGGCCGCGGTGTTCGCGTATCCGCTCGGGTTCGCGGTCTACATGTCGTTCCACGACTACTTCTTCGCCGCCCCCGGAGCGGTCGTGGACCGGCCGTTCGTCGGGTTCGACAACTACGTGGCGGTGCTGTCGGACCCGGCGGTCCGGCGGGCGTTCGCCAACGTGCTGGTGTTCCTGGTGATCAACGTTCCGCTGACCGTCGTCCTGTCGATCGGGCTGGCGACCGCGCTGAACGCCGCGATCCGGTGGCGGACCTTCTTCCGGGTCTCGTACTACGTCCCGTACGTCACCGCGTCCGTCGCGGTGGTCGGGGTGTGGCTGTTCCTCTTCAACTCCAACGGTCTGGTCAACTCGGTCCTGGGGCCGCTCGCTCCCGATCCGTCCTGGTTGGTGAACTCGAAACTGGCGATGCCGACGGTCGCTGTGTACGTGACCTGGAAACAGCTCGGGTTCTTCATCCTGCTGTACCTGGCCGCCCTGCAGAACGTCTCGAAGGATCTCTACGAGGCCGCGTCGATGGACGGTGCCGGCCGGTGGAAGTCGTTTCTGAACGTGACTGTTCCGGGTGTGCGGCCGGCGACGACGCTGGTGGTGCTGGTCGCGACGGTGACCGGAGCGAATCTGTTCACCGAGCCCTATCTGCTGACCGGAGGCGGCGGACCGGACGGGGCGTCCGCGTCCCCGGTGCTGATCATGTACCAGCGCGGGATCGAGCAAGGGAACCCGGACGTGGGCTCGGCGATCGGGGTGTTGCTGGTGATCGGCGTCCTGCTGGTCGCACTGATCGAACGGCGGTTCGTGGGGCGGGAGGAGGACTGATGAGGCTCAAGTTCGTCGCGTTGCTGATCGGTGCGTTCGTGTTCCTGTTCCCCTTCTACTACATGCTGATCGGCTCCTTGCAGGCCGAACCGGATCCGACGGTTTCCGGAGCATTTCCGGCACCCGGTAACCTGACCGGCCACAACTACGCCGAGATCAACAAGTCCATCCACCTCGGCCGGTCGCTGCTCAACTCCGGCATCTTCACCGGCGGTGTCATCCTCGGCACACTCGTGTTCGGGGTGCTCGCCGGCTACGCGCTGGCGCGGTTGCGGTTCCGCGGCCGCGGGCTCGTGTTCAACCTGATGCTGCTCATCCAAGTGGTGCCGTTCCAGCTGCTGACGATCCCGCTCTACGTATTGATCGTGCGCAGCTACGGGCTGGCCGACAGCTATCTCGGGATGATCCTGCCGTTCCTGATCAACTCGACGGCGGTCTTCGTGTTCCGCCAATATTTCCTGCAGTTGCCGGCCGAGCTCTTCGACGCCGCCCGGATCGACGGCGCGTCGGAGCTCGGCATCCTCTGGCGGGTCGCCGTACCGCTGGTCCGGCCGGCGCTGCTGACCGGTGTGCTGCTCACGTTCATCGGGCCGTGGAACGAGTTCCTGTGGCCGTTCCTGATCACCAAACAGCAGGACCTGCAGCCGCTCGCGGTCTCGCTGTCCAACTACCTGACCACGGTGTCCGCCCGTGCCGCGAACCCGTTCGGCGCCGTCCTCGCGGGTGCCTGCGTGCTCGCCGCGCCCGCGGTGACCCTGTTCATCATCTTCCAGCGCCGGTTCATCTCGACGAACCTGTCGTCCGGCGTCAAAGGCTAGTTCCGCAGTGTCGATTTCTGAAAGGGCTTTCCCCGTGACTGTTCCCTACACCCTTACTCGTGTCGGCGTGCTGATGACGCCCGAGCCGGGCAACGAGCTCGAGGCGGAGGGGGTGCTCAACCCCGCCACCGGGCACACTCCTGACGGCCGGCTGTACCTGCTGCCGCGGCTGGTTGCTGGTGGCAACGTCTCTCGTGTCGGCCTGGCCGAGGTCGAGGTGACGGACGGCGTACCGACCGGCGTCCGGCGCGAAGGCGTCGTGCTCGCACCGGACGAAGGCTGGGAGCGCGGCAAGAACAACGCCGGCGTCGAGGACCCCCGCGTCACGTTCGTCCCGTCGCTCGGCCTGCACGTGATGACCTACGTCGCCTACGGCCCGCTCGGACCGAAGCCGGCCCTGGCGGTGTCGTCGGACCTGCGGGACTGGCGGCGGCTGGGTCCGCTGCACTTCGAGTACCAGCCGGACCTGGACACCGACCTCAACCTGTTCCCGAACAAGGACACCGTTTTCTTTCCCGAGCCGGTGCCGGGGCCGGACGGCGAACCGGCGTACGCGATGCTGCACCGGCCGATGTGGGACCTCGGCTGGTTCCGCGAGGGCGAGGGCGTGCACCTGCCGGCCGGCGTCACCGACGACCGCCCGGGTATCTGGGTGTCGTTCGTGCCGGTGGCGGCGGTCGAGGAGGACCTGCGCAACCTCGTCCACCTGCGGCACCACCGGCTGGTCGCGATGTCGGAGTACCCGTTCGAGGAGCTGAAGATCGGCGCCGGGCCGGCGCCGCTGCGGATCCCCGAAGGCTGGCTGGTGATCCATCACGGCGTCACCGGCGAGCAGCCGGCCGGCTTCGACCCGACGACCCAGAAGGTCTGCTACGCGGCCGGCGCGTTGATCCTCGACGCCGCCGACGTCACCCGGGTGGTTGCCCGCAGCACCGAACCGCTGCTGGTCCCGGAAACCGAGGAGGAAAAAGTCGGAACGGTGGGGAACGTCGTTTTCCCGACCGCGATCGAGGAGGTCGACGGCGTCCGGTACGTCTTCTACGGCATGGCCGACGCCGCGATCGGCGTGGCCCGATTGGATCGCCTGTCATGAACCCGACCCGCCGCACCGTCCTCGGCGGAGCAGTCGCACTGGCTGCAGCCTCGGCAGTCAGCTCACCCGCATCGGCAGTCAGCGCCGCTGGAGCCTCCACTCGTCTCTCGAATCTCGCGCACCTCGACTACCTCCGGACCTCGGTCACACCTCCACCCGCCGTCGGCCACAGCACTTACGGCTCCGGCCCGCTGGGCGTTCTGTGGACGTACGCCGACCGTCAGCCCGACGGCTCGTACCGGCGGATCGGTGGCGGCACCTACGATCCCGCGACCGACACCTACGGCCAGGGCGCCTTCAACGCGGACGACATCGCCCGCGCGGCCGTCGTCTACCTGCGGCACTGGACGTTGTTCCACGAGGCTTCGTCGCTGCAGGCTGCCAGGAACTTGCTGCGTTCCCTCACTTTCCTGCAGTCGCGCAACGGCAACGTCGTCCTCTGGATGCAGCCCGACGGCACCCTCAACCCCAGCGCCGACCCGGTCGAGCTGCCCGACCCGTCCGACTCCGGCCCGTCGTACTGGCTGGCCCGAACGGTCTGGGCGCTAGGGGAGGGATACAGCGTTTTCCGCCGCACCGACCGGGCCTTCGCCAACTTCCTGAAGGACCGTCTCGAGCTCGCGATCGCCGCACTAGAACGCCAGGTCCTGATCCGCTACGGGCAGTACAACCTGGTCGATGGTCACAAGCTCCCCGCCTGGCTGATCGTGAACGGCGCCGACGCCACCTCGGAAGCTGTTCTCGGACTGTCGGCGTACGTCGACGCCGGCGGATCGCCGAGCGCCCGTCGCGCGCTGACGCGCTTCGCCGAAGGCATCGCACAGCTGCAGGCCGGTTCGACCCGCGAATGGCCGTTCCGTGCGCTCCTTCCGTGGGGCGAGTCGATCTCCGACTGGCACGCGTGGGGTGCCCAGATGCCCTCAGCCCTCGCGGCCGCCGCCGCGGCGCTCGGCGATCCAGGGCTGCTCACCGCAGCGATCGGCGACACGGCCGGCTTCACGCCGCTCCTGCTGACGGCGGGCGGCCCCGACAACGGCTGGCTGCCGGTCCCGATCGACCGCACCCAGATCGCGTACGGCGTCGACGCGCGCCTGCAAGCACTGCTGGCGATCGACCGCCCCGGTCAGCAGCACCTCGCCGCCTTCGTCGCGGCCTGGTACTTCGGTGCCAACCGGGCCGGCGAACCGATGTACGACGCGACCACCGGGCGCACGTACGACGGCGTCTCCGGCGACGGCGTGATCAACCGCAACTCCGGCGCCGAGTCGACGATCCACGGTCAACTCTCGATGCTCGCCCTCGACGCCCACCCCGACGTCGCCCGGCTCTCAGGCTCAGCGACGTACGACGGCTTGCACGTCGTCGAGGCTGAGTCGGGCACCGGCGGCACGGTCGTCACTCCGCCCTCGGCCTGGACCGGCGAATCCCAGTGGAGCAACGGCGCCTACCTCTCCCTGGACGACACGGCGACCTGGACGCTGCCGGCGTCGACGCAGCCGCGGCTGGTGCTCCCAGTGGTCAACCTCATCAACACACCCGACCCGGCCAAGACCACCTGGACCAGCGATGGGTTGACCCTTGGCACGCTGACGCATCTCTGCGGCCCACAAGGAATCTCTGCGGCACCTGGTGCTCTCCAACCGCTCACACTGGCCAAACCGCTACCGGCCAACGCGACCACGCTCAGCGCACAAGCGACAGGCACGGCTCAAGTGGACGCAGTGCTTCTGCTTCCGACCATCAGCAGCCTGCGGATCGGCTCGGCGACGCTACTGGTGAGTGTCGACAGCCGTCCGCGGGTAGTCGGTCTCGGCCAGCGGGCCTACACCTACGACGCCGGCGGCCGGCTGATTGCCCGCGGCGCGCCGCTCGTCGTACCGGGTGGGTTCACCGTCGTGCTCGGCTGAGCGCCTCGGCACACCAGTCGGCCAGGAACAGCAGGGCCTGGCCGCGCTGGTGGAACAGGTACCGGCTGTCGACCTGGCGGTGGTAGGCGTTGTGCGTCGCATCCGAGGCCCGGCCGAGCAGGCCGGGGAGCAGCCACGCGTACTTCACGCCCGAGGCCATCACGGCCAGCCTGACGTGGTCCGGGTCGCCACGCCAGCCGGCCTCGTGCAGACCGTCGAGGTAGTTGGCGATGCAGGTCTCGGCGAGCTCGGGCAGCCGCTCGGCCGGCCAGAACAGGTCGAACACCGCGTCCGGGATGTAGTTGCCGATGTCCTCGCCGAGCGCGCCGTCGCCGAGGAACGACCAGTCGAACAGGGCGAGTTCGCCGGACGGCCGCTGGATCACGTTCGAGACCCAGAAGTCGAGGTGGCAGCGGGCCCGCGGGAGGCTCGCCACCAGGCCGAGCAGCGCGTCGCGATGGACCAGCAACCCGGTCCAGGCTTCGCGCAGCTCGGCCGGCCAGGTTTCGCGGATCAACGGCTGCTGCCAGGCGGCGTCGTCGGTCATCAGATGCCACGGCACGTCGCGGGTCGTCGAGTAGTCGCGCAGGAAGCCGGTCGACGTCCATGGCCGCTCCGGCGCGGGGCGGGCCTGCCAGCGACCGCAGGCCCGGGTGAGCGCCGCGTGCTCCGCGAGGCTGAAGTGCGTGCCCGGCGTACCGTCGATGTCTTCCATCAGCAGGACGGCGCCGTCCGGCTGGTCCTCGGTCTGCGCCGCGGGCAGCACCAGTCCGGCGTCGGCGAGCTGTTCGCGGAGTTCGTCGTCGCGATAGACCTCGAGCTCGCGGCGCCAGTAGTTCCAGTGCCGCGGATCGGTCGACGCGGCCCACGGACCGGAGGAGTCGGCGGGCCGCCGGAGCTCCTTGCGTACGGCGGTCCGGCCGTCGGCGTACGTCACCCGTTCGACGTTCGCCGTCACCGCGTTGAGCGGGTTGTGCCGCAACGTCGTCGTACCGACTTCGGTCATGAGGAGCAGTGTGTCAGCCCAGCAGCATCTTCGGTGGCAGACCGGTGAGGGCTCTCACATCGCGGGTGAAATGGGCCTGGTCGGCATACCCGGTGAGGACGGCGACGTCGGCGAGCGGCAGGCCGGTGCGGGCGTGGTCGAGCGCCACATTCATCCACAGCACCCGGTCGAGCATCTTCGGGCCGTAGCCGAACGCGTCCAGGCAGCGGCGGTGCAGCTGCCGCTCGCTCAGGCCGATCGTCCCCGCCAGGCGGGCCACGCCGGCGGTGCCGCGGAGCAGCCCGCCGCGGACGCTGCGCAGCACGTGGGCGGTGAGCCGGTCCGTGGGATCTTCCAGCAGTTTGGCGACCTCGAGGTCGAGCGCCGTCGCCTGATCGGGTGTGGCTCTGATCCGGTCCAGCAGGCGTCTGCTCCGGTTCGGCGACCACAGGTCGGCGAGACGGACCCGCTGATTCAGCAACTCATGAGCCGGTACGCCGAGGAAGCCCGGCGCGGCGCCCGGCGCGAACCGGATCCCGGCGTACCGCGTGCCGCGCGGGGCAGAGCCCGTCCAGGCGCGGCTGTCCGGGCCGGCCACGATCAGGTCGTCGTCCATCAGCAGCAGGTCCATACAGCCGTCGGGAAGGATCCGGTACTCACCGCCTTCGGCCGTCCGTGTCCACAGGTCGGCGCCGGCGATGCGCGCGGGGCGCTCCCGGTACGGCTCGACGGCCACAGTCACCTCTCCAGTCTGCTACGCGCCGCCGACAGTTTGCCGATGTCCGTGTTCGGGCATGAGGGGTGCTGTGACGCGTCGTGACGATCTGTCAGGGGTTCCGCTGCTCGGGCGCACGATCGCGCCCGAGGGGTCCGGTCTGGTGCTCGCCGAGTGGGAGGCCGCGGGCCGTACGTCGGACGCCGTGGCGTGGCAGGCGCCGCTGCACGTCCACCACACCGACGACGAGGCCTGGTACGTGCTGTCGGGGACGATGCGGATGCGGATCGACGGCGAGGACTACGACGTACCGGCCGGATCCGGGATCGTCGGGCCGCGCGGCGTGCCGCACACGTTCGGCAACCCGGGCGAGGAGCCGGCGCGGTACGTGCTGGTGATGTCGGCGACCACGCACGCGATGCTGCGCGAGCTGCACGGCGGGTTCTCCGGCGACGTGGCGGCGCTGTTCGAGCAATACGGGTGCTCGCTGCTCGGGTGATCAGCGCGGGAGGACGACGTCCAGCACCGGTACGTCGACCGGCAGATACTTGACCAGGGCAACGTTCTCGCGGATCAGCTCGTCGCGGACCGCCGTCCCCGTGCGCCGGTCGACGACGGTCCGCCAGATCTGGTTCCGGCGGAAGTACTCGGCGCCGACGCGCAGGAACCGCTCGTCCTTGGCGAACACCCGGTACGACGACTCCGCCGGGACGTCGGCCAGGATCTCGCCCTCGAGGTAGCGGTCGCCGACGCCGACCCGCAACTGGAACGTCTGGTCGGTGTCGTTGCGGAACTGCAGATCCACGTAGTTGTAGACGATGCTGCAGCCCACGCCCCACGGCAGCACCCGGCCGTTGTCCGGGAACGGGTCGAAGCTGTGCGTGGATCGCTGCGTCACGGTCAACGGCGAATGCAGGACCATCCAGTGCAGCAGGTTCGCGAGCTGGCAGATGCCGCCGCCGATCCCCGGCTTGGCCTGGCCGTTCGACAGCCGCATCCCTTTCAGATAGCCCTTGCGACGGGTCGCGTTGCCGACCACCTTGTTGAACGAGAACGTCTCGCCGGGGCGGATCAGCAGCCCGTCGATCTGCGCGCAGGCGAGTTTCAGATTCGCCACCTTGTTGTGCTGCATCCACATCTCGGTCTCCCCGAGCTGTCGCAGCAGCAACGACTTGTGCCGCTTGATGCGCACCGGCAGGTTGGTCGGCTCGTGCGTAGCGGAGTACGGCGTACTGGACGTCAGCCACTGCAGGCGTTTGACGGCGCGGTGGTAGCGCACGGCCAGCGGGTACAGGAGGCGGATGCGTTCACTCCAGCGCCGCCGTCGTACCGCTGGGAGGATGCGGGCCTGCTCGGCCACACTCAACTCCCGCACACCGACCTGCCACGCCGGCGCGGCAGTTGTGCTCTTCGACATCCTCGTTCCCCCGAACCCTGACGACCCCGGCCACCGTACGACGCCGGTACCGCAACCAGATGACAGAACCACCACAATCGAATTGCGCCCGGTATGACGCCCACACCGAACCAGGAGTTCGCTCCGCCGGGGTGTGGGTGTCAACGGAGTCCGAGGGCGGCGCGCACCTGGCGGTTTGGTTGGGGTTGGAGTGTGGGTTGGGTTCGGGCTGGTGTGGGTCTGGTGGTTGGGCGGGTTGGGTGTGGCTTGGGTTCGCGGGGGTGGTGTGGACCTGGGGGGCTCGTCGGTTCGCGGGGCTGGGGGTGTCAGTCGAGTCCGACGTGGTGCAGACCAAGTGGTCTCGCCGGTTCACCGAGCAGAGTCTCAGCCGAGTTCGACGGCCGCGCAGACCCCGCGGTGTCGCCGGTCCGGCGAGGCAGAGTCTCAGTCGAATTCGAGGGCGGTGCAGAGGCTGTGGTCTTGCC
>NZ_JBEXMY010000001.1:551532-552527 GCF_040610805.1 Kribbella sp. NPDC003557 | reverse complement strand
GCCGGTTGGGCGTCAGTTGAGTTCGAGGGGGTGCTGGCGCGGTGGTCTCGTTGGTTGGGCGAGGGGGAGTGTCAGTCGAATTCGAGGGCGGTGCAGAGGCTGTGGTCTTGCCGGTTGGGCGTCAGTTGAGTTCGAGGGGGTGCTGGCGCGGTGGTCTCGTTGGTTGGGCGAGGGGGAGTGTCAGTCGAGTTCGAGGGCGGTGCAGACCCAGCGGTTGCGGCGGATCTCCAAGCGGAAGGCGACGGCGCGGGAGCGGCTGCCGTGGCGAACGTGTGCGGCGACCTCGGCGATGAACGGCTCCGGCATGAACACCCGCACCGAGCGCACAACGCTCTTCTCCTTCGCCCCCCGAAGACCGGCGGTCGAGTTCAGCCCCAGCAGCCGCACCCGCCGGTTCAGCTCCAGGAACACCACATCGTCGGTGAACCGCACCAGCTGCGAGATCGGCCGATCCCCAGCCAGCACCTCCGAAACCGCCTGAGCCAACCGAGCCCCCCAAGCCCGAACCTCCGGCAGCTCCGGCGCAGCCTTCGGCTCCTGCCCCACCACCCCGTCCCGCCGCGCGACCTTGGCGACAGTGCCAGCGGTCGACTTGAGCGGCGCCCGGACCCCGTCAGGTTGCCCAGGCGCCGCAACCGAGCGCGCGACACCGGCACCACCCGGCGCCACGCTGAGCGTCCGCCCCTGCTCCTCCACCCGCTCGCCACCCGCACCGGCCACAGCACCCTGCCCACCGGCAGCATCTGCCGTGGCGCCTTGCCGGTCGCCGGTGGGTGCTGTGGTGCCGTACTGGCTAGCCGCCTGTGCTGTGGCCTCCTGCCGGCCGGCGGCATCTGCCGGGGCGCCGCGCCGGTGGGCGGGACCTGCTGTGGCGCTCTGCTGGTCGGCGTGCGTGGCGCCTACAGCGGCCGGCGCGACGCTGAGCTGCCGGCCGCGCTTCTTCGCTCGCCCGCCGACGGCACCTGCCACGACACCCTGCCCGCCGCCAGCGTCTG
>NZ_JBEXMY010000001.1:548311-551434 GCF_040610805.1 Kribbella sp. NPDC003557 | reverse complement strand
AGCTGTGCCGCCCTGCTGGTCGGCTGCGTCTGCTGTGCCGCCCTGCTGGTCGGCTGCGTCTGCTGTGCCGCCCTGCTGGTCGGCTGCGTCTGCTGTGCCGCCCTGCTGGTCGGCTGCGTCTGCTGTGGTGCCGTGCTGGTTGGCGGCGCCGGGTGCGGCGCTCGGCTGGTTGGCTGTACGTGCTGTGGCGGCCTGCTGGTCGGCGGTGCCGGCTGAGGTGTGCTGCAGGTCGGCGGTGGCTGGTGCGGTGCTCTGCTCGTCGGGGATAGGCGTCGGGGCGATGCCGAGTCGTCTGACGGCCTCCAGGCGGAGCGCGAGAGCGCCGTCTGTCAGTTGGTCGGCGTACCGGGTCGTGGCTGGCACGGTGTGCGTGGCTCCGTCGACCGACGCCAACCGCGGGTGTGCGACCTCGGCGAGCATCTGCTGGATGTCCGTGGCAGGTGCCACCCCGACAGCCGACGCGGCGTGCACAGCTGCGGAGTCCGAGGCTGCTGTCCGAGCGGGGTGTGCCGGGGCAGACTGCGCGGGCTTGGCTGTTGGCGAGGTTGGGGTGACGGCCATCTGAGCCTCCGGTGTGTCCGGGTGGGTGAGCGTCGGGTCCTGGCGAGCGGCGGGGTCCGTCGTACGGGTGGGGACGGCGGTCAGCGGAGCAGCCGGGCGTACGTCGTCCAGCGGGAGGTCTTCCGGCTGGAGATGGTGGGACTGGCTCATGTCACTGCTCCTGGGGATGGGGCGGGAGGTGGTCGCCGGTCGGCGCGGGCGGGATCCGGAGGACCTGCCCGGGAAGGATGAGGTCGGGGTCGTCCCCGATCACGTGGCGGTTCACGGCGTACCAGTCAGGCCAGCGCGCGGCGATCGCCTCTGCCGTCGCGCCCGGCCCGAGCTCACGAGCGGCGATCTCCCAGAGCGAGTCGCCTTCCCGTACGACGACGCGCACCGGCACCGTGGGCCGCAGCTCGGTGTACCGAGTCGGCGCACCATCAACCGGCCGATCCGGCACCCCCACCCGAGACCCGCCCTTGGGCTGATCCGGCACCCCCACTCGCGACCCACCCTTGGGTCGATCCGGCACCCCCACCTGCGACCGCCCGGCGGGCCGGTCCGTGCGCCCGTCCGTCAGCGCGCCTGGGCGGTTCGGGGTGCTCGGCCGCTCAGGTGTCCCCGGGGCGGCCGTCCGACCATCCGACTGCGCCGCTGAACCCGGGCGGTTCGGGGTGGCCGGGCGCTCAGTGGTTCCTGAGGTGCCCGTCCGGCCCGACGTCTGGTTGCCGCTGGTGGACTCGCCGGGATCGGCTGGCTCGGTGGTGGGGCGGGCTGGGACGGATGGACGGTTCGGGGTGGGGAGGGTGGTGGAGTCGTCCGTCGGGGTGGGGGTGGAACCCAGGTGGAGTGTGGACGGCGGTTCGGTTGCGCGGTAGTCGGTGTGGGCCTGGCCGGACTCGCCGAGTTCGACGGTCGAGCGTGGTTCTGTGGCTCGGGAGTCGTCGGCGCGCTGGTCGGTCGCGGTGTCTTCTGTGTTGGTACGGCGCGTGCTGGCGTCCGGCTGGATGTGCACGGTCGAGGCAGGTTCGGTGGCGCGGAAGCCGGCGTGCTGATCAGCTGCTGAGTTGTCGGTGTTCGTGCGGCGCGCGCTGGTATCCGGGCCGATTTGCACCTTCGAGGCGGGTGCGGTGGCGCGGAAGTCGGCTTGCTGGTCGGCTGCTGAGTTGTCGGTGGTCGCGCGGTGGGTGCCGGCGTCCGGGCCGATCTGCACGGCCGAGGCGGGTTCGGTCGCTCGGAAGTCGCGGTCCGAGGTGGTGCCGCTGACCTCAACTCCCGACGCCGGCTCGGTCGCGCGGTACGACGTGCCTGCGTTGCCGTGCTGTGTGGCCGACTGGGGCTCAGTGGCGCCGAGGTGGACGGTGGAGTTGGGTTCGGTGGCGCGGAAGTTGGTTTGGGTGGCGGGGTGGGTCCACTGGCGGACGTGGGCTGTGTCGGCGGGGGTCGCCTGGGCTGAGGCGACGGTTAGGGGCGTGACGGCGGCTACGCCTAGGCCGGAGCGCAGGAGGGCTCGGGCGGTCTTGGTGGTGATTCGGCCGGCTACGGCGCCGGACAGCGTGCCGACCGCGCCGGGGACCTGTTCGAGGACTGTGAGCAGCACGGCGAGCACCAGCCACCCGTACGCGATCCAGGCGATGGTCCCGACCGCCAGAACGGTCAGCGAATCCAGGTCGTACGTCCGCAGGCCGCTGATCGAGCCCGCGGTGAACCAGCGCAGCAGGAGACCGACGCCCGCCAGCGCGACGATCGCGAGCGTTCCCTTGACCCCCCGGATCATCGCGTTCATCCCGCTTCGCTCCCGACCTATGAGTTTGCTTTAGTTTGCTTTGGCTTGACCACTATAGACCGGTTCTGGTCCGCCTTTGCAAGTCCTTAACCCACGCTGCGTCGGTTTCCGCTGCGGACAGTGACGGCCGGACGGCCCGGCGGCACCCCGGACCGGTAGGTTCACGGTCATGCGGTGGGATGCGTTGTTCGCGGATCTGGAGTCGCAGTTCGACGCGCTCCAGGACAGTGACCTGTACGGCGAGGTGGCGGATCGGATCCGGGCCGAGGTCGGGAAGATCACCGTGCTCGACCGCCTCCGCGGTGCGGTGGACACCGTCGTCCGCGTCGAGTTGAAGGACGCGGACCCGGTGCGCGGCCTGCTCAGCCGGGTCGGGAAGGACTGCCTGCTGATCGAGACCGAGCGCTACGAGGAGTGGCTGATCCCGGTCGAGGCGCTGGTCGCGGTCCATCGGCTCGGGCCGTGGGCGGAGCCGGCGGTCGGGGCCGTCGAGGGCAAGCTCGGTCTCGCGCACCTGCTGCGCGGCATCGCGCGGGACCGCTCACCGGTGACGCTCTTCTGCAGCGGCGGCGGCCCGGTCACCGGGACGATCGACCGCGTCGGCGCCGATTTCCTGGAGATCGCCGAGCACCCCCTGGACGCGCCGCGCCGCCGCACCGAGGTCTACAACGTCCGCCTGATCCCCACCCAGGCCCTCCGCGCCCTGCGCCGCCGCTGACTCCCGACCGAGTCTGTCTCCCACCCTAACTGGGTGGGAGACAGACCACCGTGTCTTCCCGCCCAGACCCTGTCTAACC
>NZ_JBEXMY010000001.1:284308-548223 GCF_040610805.1 Kribbella sp. NPDC003557 | reverse complement strand
ACGTACGAACCGCGCCGTACGAACCGCGCCGTACGAACCGCGCCGTACGAACCGCGCCGTACGAACCGCGCCGTACGAACCGCGCCGTACGAACCGCGCCGTACGAACCGCGCCGTACGTCACCGAGGCCAACAGGCCAGAAGGGTGGAGGCAGACCACCATCTGTCTTCAGCTACCAGATGTGGGCCCCGGACCAGAGCCGTGACCACCACCGTTCGCCGGCGCCAGCCCGCCGGAGGGGTGGTGGGGTCAGAGGTTGGCGTCCTCCGTGGCTTCGGCCTCTTCGCCGAAGGGGTGGGTGTCGATGAACTGCTTGGTCTCGGTGTAGAGACGCTCGATGTACTTCTCCAGCTCGGTCGCCTCGACCCGCCACTGCCCGCGGCCGCCGATCTTCACCGCGGGGATGTCGCCGCGCCGGACCAGGGCGTAGACCTGGTTCGCGGAGATGTTCAGGACCTCGGCGACGTCGGCGAGCTGGAGGAACCGCGGTCCCGGCATCGTCGTCTCCTTCGGGTAGTGGCTGGTTCCTTCAGTTTGCCACGGTTGGCGAACGGATGACCGAGTTTGTCCCCAGCCTGTGACAGCCTGTGGATGACCGTTCACCGTGCGATCGGCGACCAGGCAGAATGTCCGCCGACACCGATCCATCGACTGGGGAGACGACGTGGTCGAGACAGCAGTGCGAAGCGGGTTCGGGGCGCCGTCCGCTCCGGCCCAGCGCAACCGCAAGGCGCGCTGGAAGGACGGTCGCCTGGTGCTCGGCGTGCTGCTGGTCGCCGTCACCGCGCTGGCCGGCGCCAAACTGCTGGCGTCCGCCGACGACACGACGACGATCTGGGCGGCCAAGCACGAGCTCAAGACCGGCACCCCGCTGACCGACGACGACCTGACGACGGTCCGGGTCCGCTTCACCAGCGGCGACGACGCGGGGCGGTACTTGTCGGCCGACGCCGATCTCAAAGGTCTGGTCGTAGGTCGCACCGTCGGCCAGGGCGAGTTCGTGCCGAAGGAGGCCGCCGTTCCCAAGTCCGACCAGGACCGCACCGAGTTCCCGCTCTCGGTGGCCTCCGGCCGTCTGCCGTCCGACACCGCGCCAGGCGATGTGGTGGACGTCTGGGTGGTCCCCAAGACCGAGGGGCAGCCCGCGCGGCCGCTGTGGAGCAGCGTCCGCGTGCTGCAGATCGACTCGGTCAAGGGTGTCGCGGGCAGCACGGCGCGCCGGCAGGTGACGATCGCGCTCGCCTCGGCCGACCTGCCCCGCATCCCGGCCGCCCTGACCGCGATCAGCGCTGGTGAGCCGACCCTGGTCCGGAAGGACGGCTGATGTCGGTCCCAGTCCTGCTGGCCGTCACGGGGGCGCCGTGGGAGGCCGATGTCGTACGGCGGACCGAGCGCGCGTCCGGGATCCGCGTCGTCCGGCGCTGTGTCGACATCGCCGACGTGATGGCAGCCGCCGCGAGCGGCCAGGCCCGTGCCGTCCTCCTGGCCGACGCGCTGCCGCGGCTGTCGTCCGACGCGGTCGCCGCGTTGCACGCCCGCGGTATCGCCGTGCTCGCCCTGGTCGACCCGACCGAGACCGGTGCGCCGTTCGGGGCCGAGGACCGGCTCAGCCGGATGGGGATCGAGCGGATCCTGCCCGCCGACGTGAGCCCGGCGGATCTCGCGCGTGCGGTCTCCGACGCGGTCGAGTCCGGACCCCCGATCACCAATTCGCACTTCGCGGGCGGTTTCGTGCCGCTCACTCCGGAGAGCGCGGCCAACCCGCAGCCGCCGGCGTTCCCGCAGGGCACCGGCCGCCTGGTCGCGGTCTGGGGCCCGACCGGCGCTCCCGGGCGGACGACGGTCGCGGTGAACCTCGCCTGCGAGCTGGCGGTGCGACGCGTGCCGACCCTCCTCGCCGACGTCGATGTGTACGGCGGCACCGTCGCCCAGATGCTCGGCATGCTCGACGAGACCTCCGGCCTGGCCGCCGCGGCGCGCTCGGCGTCGAACGGTTCGCTCGACGTGACGACCCTCGCCCGGCACGCCCGCGAGCTGAATCCGCATCTCCTGGTGCTGACCGGGCTCAGCCGCGCGGACCGGTGGACCGAGCTGCGGCCCGCCGCCGTCGAGGCGATCTGGTCGACGGCGCGGTCGCTGGCGCCGATCACGGTGATCGACGCCGGTTTCTGTGTCGAGACCGACGAGGAGATCTCGTTCGACTCGCTGGCGCCGCGCCGCAACGGGGCGACGATCGCCACGCTCGAGGAGGCCGACGAGGTCGTCGTGGTCGGTACGGCGGACCCGGTCGGCCTGACCCGGCTGATCCGCGCGGTCCACGAGCTGCGCGCGGTCGTGCCGTCGGTCACCACGCGAGTCGTCGTCAACCGGCTGCGCTCCGGTTCGCTCGGCGGATCGCCCGGCGACGCGGCCATGGACGCCCTGCGGCAGTATGCCGGGATCGACCGCGCCGCCCTCCTGCCGTACGACCTGGGAGCCGTGGACACCGCCGTGGCGCACGGCCGCAGCCTGTCCGAGGCCGCGAGGACGAGCAAGCTCCGCAAGGCGTTCCAGCAGCTCGCCGGCGCGGTGGCCGACGACCTTCACTCGGTGCCTGCCTGACCGCTGTCTCAGGGTCGATTCGGGGGACAACCCCACCGACAGCAGGCCCGCGATGTGCCAGGGTTGGGGCATGTCCGATGTCCAAGGCCGGCCGCGGAGCTCGATGAGCGTCGAGCGGCGGTACGGGATCGCCATCTCCGTCGCGCTCATCCTCGGCGGGGTGTACTGGGCGCTCACCGGCCTCACCGAGGGCACCAAGAGCAGCCAGAGCAGCTACCCGGTGCAGGGCGGTTCGCTGCTGGTGAAGGGCAGCTCGGCGACGATCGAGGTGCGGCCGGGGGACGGCCCCGAGGTGCGGGTCGACCGGCAGTCCGAGCGGAACGTGTTCGGCTCGGACCCGAAGGAGAAGTACGACGAGGGCGACGGCCGGCTCGAGCTGGACAGCGGCGGCTGCGGGTTCCTGTCGTTCGGGTGCGAGACGAGCTACGTGCTGACGGTGCCCCGGGACGTGAAGCTGACGGTCGAGAGCAGCAGCGGGAAGGTGACGGTCGCCGGGGTCGAGGGTGGCGCCGTACTGAAGACGAGCTCGGGCGACATCGAGGTGCACGACGTCGGCGGGCCGCTGGAGCTCCGGTCGAGCTCGGGCGACCTCGACGCGGACGGGCTGACCGCCACATCGGTGACGACCCACAGCAGCTCCGGCAGCGCGTCGCTGGACTTCACCGTCGCGCCGCAGACCATCGACGCGAAGTCGAGCTCGGGCGACGTCGACATCCGGATCCCGTCCGGCACCGAGGCGTACAAGGTCGACACCGACACGTCGTCGGGTGACGAGTCGGCGAACGTGAAGATCGATCCGGCCTCCACCCGGACGATCAGGGCCAAGACGTCCTCGGGCGATGTCAGCATCGAATACAGCCACTGAACACAGCGCGTGAGGGCCAGGGCCGGGAGGGTGAGGACGACCGCGGTCTGAGTAGGCTTGCGCGCATGGTCGAGGTGCGCGCGGAGCCGCGAGGTCTGCTGGTGGACTGGGGCGGCGTGCTCACCTCGGGCCTGGAGCCGGCGCTGCGGCGCTGGGCTGAGCTGGACGATTTCGACTTCGACTCCTACCTCGAAGCGGTCATGAAATGGCTGCCCACCGAGGCCGTGACCGCCGAGCTCAACCCGGTGCACGCGCTCGAACGCGGCCAGCTCGCCGTCCCGGACTTCGAGCGCAAGCTCGCCTCGATGCTGGTCCGCCGCGACGGTTCGCCGGTGCCCGCGGAGGGACTGATCGAGCGGATGTTCGCGCATTTCGAGCACCAGCCCGCGATGTCCGCACTCGTCCGGCGCGCCAACGAACGCGGGATCCGGACCGCCCTGCTGTCGAACTCCTGGGGCAACACCTACCCGCGCGACACCTGGGACGGGATGTTCGACGACATCGTCATCTCCGGCGAGGTCGGCCTGCGCAAGCCCGAGCCGGAGATCTTCCGGCTGACCGCCGGCCGGCTCGGCCTGGAACCGGCCGAGTGCGTGTTCGTCGACGACCTGCAACTCAACGTCGACGGCGCCCGTGCGGTCGGGATGACCGCGATTCTGCACACCGAGTACGACGAGACCCGGCGAGCGCTGGAAACCCTGTTCGGAGCCGACCTGACGTGACCGTGACCACCCCCGCATCCTCCTCGACTCGTCCCGCCGGCCGCCGTGGCATCGTCATCGCCGTGCTGGCGTGCGCCGCGCTGGTCGCCCTCGGCGCCTGGGCGCTGCACCTGTACGGCGGCATGATCGACCTGCGTGTCTACCGGATGGGCGGCTCGGTCCTCCTGCACGGCGACTCGCTGTACGACGCGAAGCTGCCCGGCGGCTCGAACCTCCCGTTCACGTACCCGCCGTTCTCCGCGATCGCGATGGTTCCGCTGGCCGCCGTTCCATGGGCCGTCGCGCTGGTGGCGTGGACGACGCTGTCGGTGCTGTGCATCACGGCGCTGTGGCGGGCCAGCCTGACCAAGACGTTCTGGTCCTTCGTCACCCAGCGGAAGCGGACGGCGGTGCTGATCGCGCTGACCGCGCTGTCGCTGCTGCTCGAACCGGTCTGGCAGACCATCCAGTTCGGGCAGATCAACCTGTTGCTGACCGCAATGATCCTGCTGGACCTGATCCGGCCGAACGATGCGCGCCTGCGCGGGTTCTGGCTCGGCGTGACGATCGGCATCAAGCTCACGCCGCTGCCGTTCCTCGCGCTGCTGGTGGTCACCAAGCAGTGGCGCGCGCTGCGCAACGCCGTACTCGGGCTGCTGGCCACGATGGCGGTCGGGTTGGCGATCGTGCCGCACCAGTCGTGGCGGTACTGGACCGACGTGATCCTCGACGCGAACCGGGTCGGGGGGATCGCCTACACCGGCAACCAGTCGTTCAACGGTTTCCTGCACCGGATCGGTGACGAGGCGAGCTGGGTGCAGCCGACCTGGTTCGTGCTGTCGGCCGCGTTCGGGCTGCTCGTGCTCTGGCTGGCCAGGAAGTACTGGCTCGCCGAGGAGCGGGTCACGGCGATCTCCGTGATGGCGCTCGCCGTGCTGTACGCGTCGCCGATCTCGTGGAGCCACCACTGGGTGTGGATCATCCCGCTCGGCGTCAGCGTGATCCGCGGCGTCAACCGCGTGTGGGGTCTCAACCCCGCGGTCGTGACCGGCGTCCTGTTCTACGGCCTGTTCGTCCTGCGCTCGATCTGGTGGGTCCCGTTCCGCGACGACCGCGAGCTCAGCTGGAGCTTCTGGCAGTCGATCCCCGGCAACTCCCACCTGATCGTCGGCATGATCGCCTTCGCCCTCCTCCTGATCACCAGCCGCGGCCTCACGAAGCCTCAGGAGGAGAACAGCAGGAGCAAGCCTCCGCAGGTGTAGCCGACCATGACCACCAGGAGGGGGAGCTGGCCGGCCAGGGCCTTGGCGCGGGGGAACAGTGCGACCGCGCGGTCGTGGGCGGAGATGACGCCGAGCAGGTGACCGAAGACGACCGCCGCCACCTGGACGACCGCGATCGTCGCGCTGTGGTTGGTGATGCCGGTGTTCACCGCGAGCAGGCCGGTGCCGAAGATGTTGGCGCCGTTGCTCAGCGGATCGCTCAGGTAGATCAGCGTCCGCTGGCCCTCCAGGATGAACAGGGTCAGGTAGTGCGCGACGACGTACCCGAAGACGATCGGTACGAGCGAGTGCGCGAACAGGCCCGGTAGCGCCGTCCGCGAACTGTCGGACAGGCGGCCGGCGAGGATCGTCGCGCCGGAGTACGTGACCAGCACGAACAGGATGAAGACGATCAGCGCGGCGGTGCCGAGCCAGGTCATCGAGATGTCCTGGTCCTGCGCCCAGCCGATCCACGCGGACGAGTTCGAGAACCCGTCGTACGCCGTGGAGCCGAGCAGTGCCGAGACCAGGCCGACGAGGCCCGGCCGCGGGCGGAGGCCGTCGAGGTTCTCCAGCGGCCGCCGCGCCACCAGGCGCCCGTCGGTCCGGCGGCCCCACGGCGACAGCCGCGCCATCAGCGTCGCGTACGCCTCGAACGGGTCGCCCTGCGCGAACCAGCGGTCGCCGAACAGCACCGCGCCGAACATCGTGATCACGACGTACAGCGCGATCCAGGCCTGCAGCACCGGGATCGTCGCGCGGTCCGGCGCGACCAGTTCGAGCCAGGCGAACGCGAAGATGCCGAGCGCGGCCGGCCACAGACCCACCCAGGACGGGAGCTCGAGCAGGCCCTTGGACGGCGCCTGGCGGAGCAGCTTCGACAGCAGGAGATGGAGGGTGCGCAGCGGGTTCAGCGTCCGCCACACCGGGCCGAACAGCAGCGAGATCGGCACCAGTCCGACCCAGACCAGGATGTAGATGAACCCGAAGATCGGGTTCGTCAGCCGGTCCACGCCGAACAGCAGCGACACCATCGCGTAGAGGAACGTCGCCAGCCCGAACAGCCGCACGAGCCACCGGAACCAGCTCGCGTCGATCACCCGGCTGATTGCGGCGGGCAACGGCACGCCGGACGCGTTGCCGCGGTACTTCGGGGTGCGCCAGGCGACCCCGAGGATGACGAAGGACAGCGCCACCGCGACCGCGGCGCCGCCGACCGCCAGCCCGAACGGGACCGGCAGGTCCTGCCGCCCGCCGATCCCGTGCAGCGGCAGCAGCAGTGGCAGCAGCAGTGGCAGCAGCAGCGGCACGCTCACGAGACGACGAGCTTGGCGACCAGCTTGCCGCTCTTGTGGGTCTCGACCTCGAAGGTGCCCTTCATGTTCGCGGTGAACTTGACCGAGGCCGCCTTGCCCGGGGTGAGCTCCAGCTCCTTGTCGTAGCCGTGGATGTGCAGCTCCTCCTCGGCGTCGCTGACGGCCTTGATCAGCACGGTCTGGCCGGCCTTCACCTTGACCGTCGCGCCGCTCGGGTTGACCTTGCCGTTGGCAACGGTGACGTCGACCGTCACGTCGGCCTGCTCGCCGGACGGGTCCGCGGTGTTCGACGGGGCGCTGGTGTTCGGCGAGCCCGGGGTCGGCGTGTTGGTCGGCAGCGTCGACGTCGGCGTACTGGCCGGGGCGCTCGGGGAGGGAGTGGTGCTGCCGCTGCCGGTGTCGTCCCCGCCACAGCCGGCCAGGACCAGCATGCCGAGGGTGGGCAGAAGAGCGGTGGCGGCACCGCGAGTGAGCGTCGAACGCATCGGTCCAGGAGCCTTTCGGTGGTTCACATGAGTTCTCAGGGTGCAAGACACACCCTCTTGCCTGACGAACACAGATAGCCCAGTGTTCCCGTACGGCCAGTGTCGCAGCCCACTGTCGGTGCGGGCCGCTAGGGTGAGAATCCGTCGAATCGAGAGGAAGGTGGCCAGATGCCGGACCGGTTGACGTCGCTCGACCTCACCTTCCTCAAGGCCGAGTCGCCGGCCACTCCGATGCATGTCGGGACGGTGGACATCTTCGAGCCGCCGGTGCACGGCGACGAGGGGTTCGACTACGAGAGTCTGGTGGCGCTGATCCGGGACCGGATCGCGTTCGTGCCGAGGTACCGGCAGCGGGTCCAGCAGGTGCCCGGGCGGTTCGCCGGGCCGGTGTGGGTCGACGACGAAGAGTTCGACATCACCTTCCACGTCCGCCGGTCGGCCCTGCCGCGGCCCGGCACGCACGCGCAGCTGCTCGAGCTGGTTGCGCGGATCATGTCGCGACGGCTGGACCGGGCCCGCCCGCTGTGGGAGATGTATCTCGTCGAGGGGCTGCAGGGCGACCGGTTCGCCATCATCGCGAAGTCCCACCAGGCGCTTGTCGACGGCAACAGCACGGTCGACATCGGCCAGGTCGTGCTGGACTCGACCGCGCACCCAAGGGACACCCCGACCGACACCTGGCAGCCGGACCATCCGCCGTCCGCGCTCGAGCTGCTCGCCGGCGTGTTCTCCGACGCGACCCGGCACCCGAGCGCGGTGCTCGAGCTGGCGCGCGCCGAGATGGCGAGCCTGACCGGCTCCACGTCGGTCCGCGAGGTGCTCGGTGACGTGGTCGGTTCGCTGGTCGCGCAGCGGCACGCGCAGGACAGTTCACTGCACGTGAAGACGTCGGGTCAGCGCCGGTTCACCACCGTGCAGACCGACCTCGAGGACTACCGCGCCATCCGCGCGGCGCACGGCGGCACGGTCAACGACGTGATCCTCGCCGTGGTCGCGGGCGCGTTCCGGGCCTGGATGATGACCCGCGGCGAGGGCGTCGGCCCGACCCGGAGCGTGCGGGCCGTGGTCCCGGTCAGCATCCGCGACGACGAGGACGAGGAGCCGACCTCGCTCGGCTCCCGGGTGATCGCCTCGAGCGTCAACCTACCCGTCGGGGAGAACTCCCCGGTCATGCGGCTGCACCAGATCTCGTACCAGACCAAGGTGCACAAGGACACCGGCCGCGCGGTCAGCGCCCGGTCGCTGGTCGGTATCGCCGGGTTCGCGCCGACCACGCTGCACGCGCTCGCGGCGCGGGTCGCGACCACCACGGTCCGGCCGATCGACGACGTGGTGATCACCAACGTGCCGGGCCCGCAGTTCCCGCTGTATGCGCAGGGCGCGCCGATGCTCGCGTCGTACCCCGTCGTTCCGCTGATGCCCGGCCAGGGACTCTCGGTCGGCGTCACGTCGTACGACGGACAGGTGTACTACGGTCTGAACGCGGACCGCACCGCCATGCCGGACCTCGCTGTTTTCGCCCAGTGCGTGACCGACGCGCTGGACGAGTTGCTGGAAACGACCAGGGGCAGCCGGAACCGCGCCTCCCGGGGCCGGAAGAAACCCCGCGGCACCACCAAGAAGGCGGGCTCATGAGGGTCTACGTACCGTCCACGCTCGGGCTGCTGGCGACGGCGTGCAACGCCGGCGAGATCGGCCCGGCCCCACTGACGGTGTACGCCGTGACACCGGCGCTGCGCGAGTGGTATGCCGAGGGCGACGACGAGGAGCTGGAGTTCGCCGCGATGGCGCAGGCGGCCCGGGCCTCGGTCGGGCTGCTGGCAGCGGATCCGGGGATCGCGCGCCGGCGGGTGGTGATCGCGGCCGAGGTGAGCGCGGTCCCGCCGGCCGACGGGTCGGTGGAGCTCGGCGACGCGCGGCTGGAACTGCACGTGGTGATCCCGTGGCGCTCGGTGGCGTCGGTGCACCTGGACGCCGCGCAGGCGACGGCGGTGATCGGCAAGGCTGCCGATCTCTGGGACGCGGCCCGGAACGGTGACGACGACGCGATCTTTGCCCTGGATTCGTGCGAGGGTGAAGATCTGTTGTGGTACGCGACACAGGAGATCCCCGATCTGCTCGCGGCGGAGGGGCCGCGTAGCGGGCTGAGCTGACAGGGAGCTGATGGCGATGCAGGCGATCTGGAAGGGGGCCATCTCGTTCGGGATGGTGACGATCCCGATCAAGGTGTTCTCCGCGACCGAGGAGAAGGACATCTCGTTCCGCCAGGTGCACGTCGCCGACGGGGGCCGGATCCGGTACAAGCGGATCTGCTCGGTCGACGGCGAGGAGGTGCCGTACTCCGACATCGGCAAGGGGTACGAGATGCCCGACGGCCGGATGGTGGTGCTGGACTCGGACGACTTCGCCGACCTGCCGCTGTCCAGCAAGAAGGTCATCGACGTGCTGGAGTTCGTGCCGGCCGACCAGGTCGACCCGCTGTACCTGGGGAAGTCGTACTACCTGGCCGCCGACGTCGGCCCCGGCGCGAAACCGTACGTGCTGCTCCGCGACGCCCTGGAGGGCTCCGAGCTGTATGCGCTGGTCAAGGTCGCGCTGCGGTCCCGGGAGAGCCTCGGGCTGCTCCGGACCGTCGACGACATCCTGGTGCTGCAGGTGATGCTGTGGCCGGACGAGATCCGGGACGCGTCGTTCGCGGCGCCGCCGGAGGATGTCGAGATCCGGTCGCAGGAGAAGGCGATGGCGTCGTCGTACATCGACACGCTGCGTGGTGAGTTCGACCCGGATCAGTACCACGACGACTACCGCGAGGCGCTCGAGAAGGTCGTGATGGCGAAGGCCGAGGGCGTGCCGCTGCCGGAGTCCGAGGAGGAGGAGCCGGAGGGTGCCGAGGTCGTCGACCTGGTCGCCGCGCTGCGCGCCTCGGTCGAGGCCGCGAAGGCACGGCGTGCGGGCGGTGGCTCCGGCGAGGCCGAGCCGGCCAAGAAGGCGCCGGCGAAGAAGGCCGCGGCGAAGAAGGCGGCCCCGGCCGAGAAGACGGCCGCGAAGAAGGCGGCCGCCAAGACCACGGCGAAGAAGGCCGCCAAGAAGACCACCAAGAAGTCGGCATGAGCGGGCCCGGGGGAGCCCGCCGGGGCGCGGCCCGCAGCAGCACACAGGGGGAGCCCGCATGAGTGATCTGCCGACGCCGCCGACGACGACCGAGATCCCGAAGGACGCCTCGGAGATCCCGGACGACCCCAGCGCCGTGGTGGTCAAGCCGGGGGCGTACCTGCTGGAGCTGATCCCGGTGCCGGTGTCGGACATCGACCGGGCGAAGCGCTTCTACACCGAGCAGTGCGGCTTCCACCCGGACGTGGACGTCTCGCCCGCCGACGGGGTCCGGATCGTACAGCTCACGCCGCCGGGCTCGTTCTGCTCGATCACGCTCACCACCGGCCTGCCCGCGACCGAGATGCCGTCCGGCTCGCTGCGTGCGCTGCACCTGGTGGTGAAGGACATCGAGGCGGCCCGGCAGGAGCTGATCGGGCGCGGTGTCGAGGTCAGCGAGACCGAGGACCTGGGCGGTGTGTTCTACGCCTGGTTCGCGGACCCGGACGGCAACACCTGGGCACTCCAGCACATGCCGTGGCGGAAGTAATGCGGAAGTAATTCAGGCGCGTTCGTGGTTGACGGTGCTGGCGTGGCACCATGCTGGTGTCACGCCCGGCCATCCGCACCGGCGTGCCCCACACGGTCCACCCCACGATCGAGGAGTCCTGCACCATGGATGCCGTCACCGCCGTACCGACGCCTGCCAACGAGCCCGTCAAGGGGTATGCGCCCGGGTCGGGTGAGCGGGCCGGCCTGGAGGCCAAGCTCAAGGAGCTGACCGCCGCGGGAGCGATCGACCTCACCTGCACGATCGGCGGCGAGCAGAAGCTCGGCGGCGGCGCCCCGATCGAGGTGGTGCAGCCGCACAAGCACGCCCACGTGCTCGGCACGCTCGGTAACGCGACCGAGGCGGACGGCAAGGCCGCCGTCGACGCGGCGCTGGCGGCCGCTCCGGCCTGGCGCTCGCTGTCCTTCGACGACCGGGCCGCGATCTTCCTGAAGGCCGCGGACCTGCTGGCCGGCCCGTGGCGGGACACGCTGAACGCGGCGACCATGCTCGGCCAGTCGAAGACGATCCAGCAGGCCGAGATCGACGCGGCCTGCGAGCTGATCGACTTCCTCCGGTTCAACGTGGCGTTCGCGCGGCAGATCGTCAGTGACCAGCCGATCTCCTCGCCGGGCGTGTGGAACCGGGTGGACTACCGGCCGCTCGAGGGGTTCGTGTACGCGATCACCCCGTTCAACTTCACCGCGATCGCCGGCAACCTGCCGACGGCGCCGGCGCTGATGGGCAACACCGTGGTGTGGAAGCCGTCGCCGACGCAGCAGTTCGCCGCGCACTGGACGATGCGGCTGTTCGAGGCCGCGGGCCTGCCGGCCGGCGTGATCAACCTGGTCACCGGTGACGGCATCGACGTCAGCAAGGCGGCGCTGACCCACCCGGACCTGGCCGGCATCCACTTCACCGGCTCGACGAAGACGTTCCAGTCCTTGTGGGGCACGGTCGGCGCCAACATCGCGTCGTACAAGACCTACCCGCGGCTGGTCGGCGAGACCGGCGGCAAGGACTTCATCCTGGCGCACCCGTCGGCGGACCCGGCGGTGCTGAAGACCGCGATGGTGCGCGGCGCGTTCGAGTACCAGGGCCAGAAGTGCTCGGCGGCGTCCCGGGCGTACGTCGCGCGCTCGGTGTGGGACCGGATCCGTGACGACCTGGTCGCCGAGACCGAGGCGATCACCATGGGCGACGTCACCGACCTGTCGAACTTCATCGGCGCGGTGATCGACGACCGCGCGTTCGCCAAGCACAAGGCCGCGCTGGACCGGGCCGCGGCGACCGACGCGATCCAGGTCGTTGCCGGTGGCACCTACGACGACAGCGAGGGGTACTTCGTCCGCCCGACGCTGCTGGTCTCCGACGACCCGGCCGACGAGATCTTCAGCACCGAGTACTTCGGCCCGATCCTCGGCGTGCACGTGTACGACGACGCGGACTACGACGCGGTGCTGCGCGGCATGGAGCACTCGGCGCCGTACGGGCTGACCGGTGCGGTCATCGCGCAGGACCGGCACGCGGTCGCGGCGGCCTCGGAGTACCTGCGGTTCGCGGCGGGCAACTTCTACATCAACGACAAGCCGACCGGTGCGGTCGTCGGGCAGCAGCCGTTCGGCGGCGCCCGCGCGTCCGGTACCAACGACAAGGCCGGCTCGATGTGGAACCTGATCCGCTGGGCCTCGCCGCGGTCGATGAAGGAGACCTTCGCGCCGCCGACCGACTACCGCTACCCGCACCAGGGCTGATCAGGGCTGACCAGGGCCGGCGTCAGGGATTACCCGGGAATCGGGCCGTGGTGGGAGCACCGCGGCCCGATTCCTCGTTTCCCGGGTATGCATGAGACCGACCTGCACCTCGAACCCAACGAAGCATCCGACCTCTGCCGCGTGTTCGGGCCCGACGACCTGGCCCGCAACGGCTGGGACCGGGCGTTCGTCACGGTCCTGGACGAAGCGACGGCCGAGGACGCGCTGGCACTGCTGGTGCACGCGGCCGGAGCGCCGCTGGACGACGGCTGGTCGGCCCGCCGGGTGCTGACCGACGCGGGCGTGCACGCCGGCAAGACCGAGGACGCCGAGGCCTGCGCGTCGTACGGCGGGTACGTGTACCTGCTGGGATCGCAGTTCGGGAAGAAGGCGGGGCCGTTGGCGGCCAAGCGGTCCTGGATCGCGCGCGTCAAGGAACAGGCGATCCTCGGCGGCGAGCCGGCCGAGCTCGAGGTCGTCCGGCTGCGCTTCGGGCTGCACCGTGCGATCAACGACGCGCTGGCCGACGTCGAGCTGGTACCGGTCGGGCCGCTCGGGCAGCAGGCGTACGTCGACGCGACGATCGCCCGCGGCCAGGCCAAGGCGAAGAGCTGGAGCGGGACCGTCCGCCCGACGGACCACCCGGTCAACATCGAGGCGGCCGAGTTCCGCGCCAACGGCAATCTCGTGCTGGGGCTGCGCTACCCGGTGACGGCCGACGGGCATCCGCTGCTGGTCGAGCTGACGAACGTCGGCGAGCTGTTCGACGATCCGGCCGCGGTCCCGGTCTGCAGCGACGTGTGGATCCTCGGCGACATCGGCGGTGTCGACGCGCCCGCCGGGCTGCGCGGCCTCGACACGCGCGGCGACGACCGGTTCGACGCTGTGATCGGGGATCTCGACGCGTCCGGCAAGGCGGCGACGGTGCTCGCCGACCACCCGGAAGGAGCCCTCGCGGCGTCGGAGCACGTGCGCTTCGAGCTGCCGTCCGGCGGCGGAATCGTCGGGAGCAAGGTGGTCCACCACTTCGGCGACATCCGCCGCGTCGAAGGCGTCGCGGTCGACCACGAGGGCCACGCGCACTACGTCATCGACGAGGAAGGGCATGTCGCCCTGCGCACGCTCGTGTTCGACTAGTTCGCCAGGCCCCGCCGTACGGTGATGTAGAAGGTGGTCAGGTCGTCGATCAGCGCCTCGATCTGCCGCGGCGCGGTCAGGTCCGCGTCCAGCAGCCAGTCGGACACCAGGTCGAACAGGCCGCCGACCAGCCCGATCGCGACACCGTGCCGTACGGCGCGGTGGTCCTCGGGCTGCGGTCCGTCGTACCGGTCCCAGAGCTGGACAAGGAAGCCGGCCGCCCAGCGGCGGTTCTCGCGGCGCTGCCGTTCGGCCGACTCCGAGATGCCGGAGGCCATCCCGAAGGTGATTCTGGTGATCCGCGGATCGTCGACGAGGGCGTGCACGAAGGTCGCGAGCAGTTGCGGCGCCTCCTGCCGCTCGTTGCCGGTCGCCTGCGCCGCGGCGCTGGTCATGCGTTCTTCGAGACGCTCCGACGTGCGCCGGAGCAGCGCGAGGTAGCACTCCTCGCGGCTGGTGAACAGCTCGTAGAAACTCTTCGTCCCGATGTACGCCGTGCTGCAGATCTGCTCGATCGACGTCCCGAGATACCCGTTGTCGGCGAACAGCTTGAGCGCCGCGTCCAGCAGCTGCTCCCGACGCTCGGCGCGGCGCTGCTCGGCGTCCAGTCCCCGTATGGTGCGGCCCATGCGCTGGACACTACCCCGCGTGGCGGATCCGTAACCGAGAGATCTTGTTTCGAACACGAGCTCTTGTTTGGAACCCGGAGACGTGCTCAACTACCCGTGATCTGCTGATCACCGAAAGACACCATAACGGGGAGTTGTCATGCGCCACCGCCTTCGCCGGACCGCCACGGTCCTGCTCGCCGCGTTCCTGTGCGCCGCGACCCTGAGCGCCCCTGCCGGCGCGGTCACCTCGGCCGGCTTCGACGACTGGGACTGCAAGCCGTCGGCCGCGCATCCGAACCCACTCGTCCTGCTGCACGGTCTCGGCGGCAACGGGCCCGGCAACTACTCGTACCTCGGCTCGTTCCTGGCCGCGAAGGGCTACTGCGCCTTCACGCTCACCTACGGCCAGGCGACGCCGGAGATCCCGGTCGGCGGCACGGTCTCGATCGCGGAGTCGTCGAAGGAGATCGCTGCCTTCGTCCGGCGGGTCCGCCAGGCGACCGGCGCCGCGAAGGTCGACATCGTCGGGCACTCCGAGGGCGGCTTCCAGTCGATCTACGGCCCGAAGGTGCTCGGGTACGCCGGTCAGGTGGGCAAGGTCGTCGCGCTGGCGCCGCCGACGCACGGTACGACGTTCGGCGGGCTGGTCAGTGTCGGCGACTACCTCGGCCTCGGCCCGCTGGTCGACCAGGTGCTGCGGCAGTTCGGCTGCCCGGCTTGTGACGAGCTCATCGTCGGCGGGGCAGCGGTGGCGAAGCTGACCGCAGGCCCGATCGCGCAGCCGGGGGTGAAGTACACGATGATCGCGTCCCGCTTCGACGCCCTGGTAACCCCGCACGAAACGTCGTTCATCCGCGAGCCGGGCGTGGCGAACCTGTATGTCCAGAACAGCTGCCCGCTGGATCCGGTCGGCCATGTCGGCCTGGCCTTCGACCCGACGGTGGCCCAACTCGTTGCCAACGCCCTCGATCCCGCCCACGCGAAGCCGGTCGTGTGCGCGTTCGGGCCGCCGCTGTAATCCCGCGGCGAGGGCCGCGGGACGCTGCTTATGCTCGGCGGCATGACGAGCAGCGCGTGCGGGGACCTGCTCGGACTGGGTGCCGACCATCGCGACGCGGAGCGGGTGCTGCGGGCGGCCGGGTGGACGCCGTGCGGGGCGGGGGACTGGGCGATCGCGCTGCGTGCGCCGGACGGCCGGGCCGCGGCGCGGATCAGTCCGTTCGATCCTGCGGGGCCGTACACGGTCGCGCTGTATCGCGAGGCGGCGCACACCCGCCAGGTTCCGCGAGTCTTCGGGCATCGGCGGCTGGCGGGCGGCGGGGATCTGCAGCTGCTGGAGTGGCTCGAGCCGGTCGACCCGGACGAGGCCGCCGGGTTCCATCAGGCGCTGGCCGCGCGGGAGCCGGCGGTCGCCGAGCTCGCGGACGCCGTACGCCGGGTGCACGGGCGCGCGGCGCGGGAGCTGCCGTGGTTCGCGCCGCGGCTGGACGACAACCCGGACAACATCATGCGCACCACCGACGGGCGGCTGGTGGCGGCGGACCTGTTCAGCGCGGACGGGCCACGGCTCTACGCGGCGGTCGTGGACGAGCCGGAGCTTGTCGCGGCGCGGATCCCCGAGGCCGAGCGCCGGTTCATCACCGAGATCCCGCTCACCAACACCGGCCCGTGGCCGGCCGAGGTGCGCGCGGCGATGCGGGCCGGCCTGGCCGCCGCCGACGCGACCTCGGCCAGATAGCGGGTTGTGTGACCGCTGGCGGGTTGCAGTGGGCCGGCGGTGAAACAACCCGCTAGCTGGGCGCGGCGGTCAGGCGGTCAGGCGGTTCGGTGGAGTGGCTGGGTGGGTGGGTCGACGAGGAGGGCTGAGCCGCACTGCACGCAGATCCACTCGTCGGGCTCGTCGACCAGGTAGTCCGAGGGGTCGATCCGCTCGAACGGCGTCACGGCGGCGCAGAACGCGCAGTACTGGTCGGCGCCGCTCGTGGGCGGGGTCCGATCCCGCTTCTTTCGCAGGGTGCTTCGCATCGGAACGATCACCTCCGGGACAACACTTCCTTCAGGTTGCCACCGGAGGCGACGCGCTCAGCGCAACGACACGGCTCTACTTCCCACTCCACTCGTGGCCGAGGTCGTGCTCCTTCTGCAGGCCGGAGCGGATCGCGTCGACGACGAACGGCTCCAGCTTCTTGCCGATCAGCGGGACCGCGACCTTGACGTCGAGGTCGATCGACTGGACGGTCTGCGCGCCGTCCTTGCCGATCCGCGCGGTGCCCTTCAGGGTGACGGGGGTGTTCGAGATCTCGCCGGACACGTCCGCGGTCCGCGACCCGTCGGCCGCCGCCGCGTGCCAGGTCTCGGTCTGGACGACGGTCAGCGTCTCGCCGACGAACTTGCGGGCCATGTCCGGGATGTCGGTGGACTCCATCTCCCGGGAGACCCGGACGACGGTGTCGGCGCCCGACGTGCTGACCCGCACGTCGTACGACAGCGCCTTCGTCTTCTCGCAGGCCTGCTCACGGAAGGCGGTGTCGGTCACGATCGCGAACACTTCCTCAGGGGTGGCGTCGTACGACGCCGACATCTTCAGCTCCATGCGGTCATCATGGCATCACCGAAGTCACCCCGATGTCCCCGATGTCCCCGATGTCCCCGATGTCATGGTGCCGCGTTGAGCAGGTCGAGGGCGGACTGCTGGCGGGCGCCGTCGAGCTTGTCGACCGGGCCGTACCAGCGCAGGCCGTACTGGTCCATCGGCGTCCGGTCGGCCGCGTAGGCACGGTCGGCCTGGCGTTGCAGGTAGGACGTGTACGGGTGGTCGGACAGCGCCGCGTTCAGCTTGCCGAGGCCGCGGACGTGCGCGCCCTTGAACGACGGGCCGTCGCCGCCGCAGTCGCCGTTCTCGCACGGCTCGCGAAGGATGCCGTCGGCGGTGTGCAGCGCCGCGGCGGTGGTGGCCGCGTCGGCGAGCTGGCGCGCGGACGTCAGGTACGCCGCATTGTTCGTTGCCTTGGACAACTCGGTGAGCGCGCCGATCAGCACGCCCTGGTTGTACGTCCACGCGGTGTCGCCGTTGTTCTTGCAGGTGGACAGGTCGATACCGTCGTTCACCAGGTGCGAGGCGTTGATCATCCCGGTCTGCTGGAACCACGTCCATCCGACCTGCGCGCGTTGCAGGTACGTCGTGTCGCCGGCGATCCGCGTGTGCAACTGCGCGTTCAGCTGGATGTAGAGCGAGTTGGAGATCGCGTTCTTGTACGTCTTCGCCTCGCTCCACCAGACGCCACCGCCGCAGGTGTTGTCCCAGTACGCCGCCATGTGATCGGCGTCCGCGCGAGCCGTCTGCAGGTACCGTGCCTCGCCGGTGAGGTCGTACGCCGCGACCCAGGCCAGCCCCCACCAGCCGGTGTCGTCGATGTAGTCGTTGCGGAACTGGCCCTCGAACTTGCCGAGGTTCAGGTCGTACGTCCTGCCGATCGCGTACTTGTAGCTGGGCATACCGCTGACCCGGGCGTTGTCGATCAGCGCGTTGAGCGCGTTGGCGGAGTTCCACCAGCCGGTGGTGCCGAACAGCCCGCTGGCCAGGTTGTAGTCCTGCATCAGCGCGGTCGCGGCCGCCGTACGGCGATCCCAGGCGTTCCACGTCGTCCGGGCCCAGGGGGTGCAGGCGATGTCGGCGCGGTCGCCGGCCTTGCCGCAGGCGCGGAGGGCGCCGACGCCGAGGTGGTTCCAGTCGTCGACGTTGTACATCTGGGTGCGCCAGCCGCGTTGCCCGCTGGGGATCGCGGTGTTGCCGAGCCGGCTGCCGCCGGACCAGGTGCGGCCGCCGTCCATCGAGCGGTCCAGCCAGACCTCGTCGCCGGGGTTGCCGTTCTCGATCGACGCCCAGCCCATCGCGTCGTCGTCGTCGAAGTGCAGGGTGATCGTGCGGCCGAAGAGCGTGGTGGAGACCGGGGCACGGTCGCCGGGCGCGAGTGCGGGGTCGCGGGCGTCGCAGTACTTGTTGCAGATCGTTGCCTGGGTGGACATGGTCACCGGTGGGGTCTCAGCCGGCGCCGGTGGTGGCGCGCCGAGGGGAGCGATCAGCAGGGACAGGCTGGAAACGATTCCAACGTACATCACAGATCTCCCTGGGGCGGTAGGAAGCGACTGGGGTGGTGGGGCGGGAAAGGAATCGGCGCAGCGGTGCCACCGAAGGTAGGTGGGTGATGACGCTACGTCAAGATGTGAGCAGGGCGGCGAGGATCGCTGTGGTGAGGAGGACGGTGAGCGCGATCGCTACCCGGCGGCCGCGAGCGCGGCGGCGGGTGTGCGCGGAGCGGTCGGGGCGGATCGTGCACGGGTCGAAACCGAGCTCGTCGGACGGCGCGACGACACTGCCGAGCCGAGCCAGGAGCGAGCGCTGCTCCGCCTGCCGGGTCGCCTCCTCGACCACCCGGCGGCGCATGAACTCGCGGTGCCTGGTCGCCGGCAGCCGGACGTCCGACGGCACGGTGAGGCTCGACGGGAGCGCGAGGTCGGTCGGCAGCGGGAGGCCCGGCGGGAGCGCCCGCTGGACCACGGCGTGCGCCGCCGCCACCCGCCTCGCCCGGCTGATCGAAGGCGGGAGGATCAGGTAGGCGAGGTGGACGAGCGACCGGTAGTCGTCGAGCAGCAGCGCCTCGATCAGCGGTTCTTCCCTGGTGGGACCCTGGACGGGCCCCGGGACGATCGGTGTCTCGACCGTGGCGGACATGCGGCTCCTCAACTCGGCGTACCTGAGTACCAACGACCGAATCACTGACCAGTCACGAAGTGGTCGGTTAGTCTCCGTGTCATGAGCACTGGTGACGGCGTGGCGGGGCAGTGGGGCGGGGTCGACGTGAATTTCGGCGAGGAGGGCGGGCGGCTGACGTACGGCAGCTACCTGCGGCTGGCCGAGTTGCTCGACCAGCAGCGGCTGGAGTCCGACCCGCCGGCGCACGACGAACTGCTGTTCATCACGATCCACCAGGTGTACGAGCTGTGGTTCAAGCAGGTCCTGCACGAGCTGACCGCGTCCCGGGACGCGATGCTCGCCGGTGAGCTGTGGCTGGCCGAGCACCTGCTGCGGCGGGTGCACACGATCGAGCGGGTCCTGACGCAGCAGGTGGACATCCTGGAGACGATGACGCCGCAGGACTTCGGCGAGTTCCGGCACCGGTTGTCGCCGGCGTCCGGGTTCCAGTCGGTGCAGTTCCGCGAGGTCGAGTTCCTGTCCGGTGCGAAGGACCCGTCGTTCGTCCGCCGGTTCCGCGGGCTGACCGACGCCGAGAAGGACCGCCTGCGCCGCCGGCTGGAGGAGCCGACCCTGTGGGACGCGTACCTCGAGGTGCTGCAGAAGGCGGGCTTCGACACCGACTCCGAGGACTCGATCCGCGACGCCCTCCGCAAGATCGCCGGCGACCGCTCGCACTACGCGGCCGTCTGGGAACTCGCCGAGGCCCTCGTCCAGCACGACGAACTGGCCGCCGCCTGGCGTGCCCGCCACGTCGTCATGGTCGAGCGCATGATCGGTACCAAACCGGGCACCGGCGGGTCCTCCGGCGCCACCTACCTCCGCAGCCGCCTCGACCTCCGCTACTATCCGCTCCTCTGGAACCTGCGCAGCAACCTGTAGCCCACGGAAGGCCGCCCATGAAGCTCTATGCCGACACCGGGGCGAAGCGTTTCGGGCAGGTGGTCGGCGACGTGATGCTGGTCGCGTGGGTGTGGGGTTGTGTGCAGCTCGGGCAGGTCGTCTTCCACGTGACCGACGCGCTGGGGGCGCCGGGGCGGAAGGCGGCCGAGGCGGGGGACGGGCTGGCGGGAGATCTGCGGCGGTTGTCCGAGCCGATCGGGAAGGTGCCGGCGGTGGGGGACCAGCTGCGGTCGCCGATCGACGGCGCGGCCGGGGCCGCGGGGAAGCTGGCGCAGGCGGGGCGGGACCAGGCGCACGCGGTGGAGCAGCTCGCGTACGTGCTCGCGGCGGTGACGATCGGCCTGCCGGTGCTGTTCGCCGTACTGATCTGGCTGCCGCGGCGGATCCGGTTCGCGCGGCGGGCCGGTGCGGCGCAGCGGTTCATCGACAGTACGGCGGATCTCGACCTGTTCGCGCTCCGGGCGATGGCGAACCAGCCGATGCACAAGCTCGCGAAGATCTCCGACGACCCGGTCGCCGCCTGGCGCGACGGCGACGCCGACGTGATCGCGCGGCTCGCCCGCCTGGAGTTGCGCTCCACCGGGCTGAAGCCGCCCCGGACCTCCACGACCCAGTAACCCCCGCTCTGTGCCGCGCGCATCGCGCCGCCAGGCGTGGCCGATCGGCCGGGCCGGAGGTTGGTGAGTGATGGACGTCCGCTTGATTCCGGCTTGAGGTTGCCTTGAGCAGGCGGAGGATACGCTCGGTGGCATGGCGCGGGTGCTGCTGATCGAGGACGACGATGCGATCCGGGCGTCGTTGGGGAAGTCCCTCACGGCGGCCGGGCATGTCGTGTCGGCGGTGGCGGCCGGCGCGGACGGGGTCGCCGCGGTCGCGCGGGAGCGGCCGGAGGTGCTGCTGCTCGATCTCGGGCTTCCCGATCTCGACGGGCGCGACGTGCTCGCGATGGTGCGGGCGGTCAGCGACGTGCCGGTGATCGTGGCGACGGCGCGCGACGACGACGCGAGTATCGTACGGCTGCTGGACGCGGGCGCGGACGACTACGTGATCAAACCCTTCAGCGCGGCGCAGATGGATGCGCGGATCCGGGCCGTCCTGCGGCGGCTCGGGCAGGACCAGCAGGGCGAGACGACGGTCGAGATCGGCGGGCTGCGGATCGATCCGCGCAGCCGCGAGGTGACCGTCGACGGGGGCGCGGTGGACCTGACCCGCAAGGAGTTCGACCTGCTGCTGGCGTTGTCGCGCCGCCCGGGGGCCGTGGTGACGAAGCGGGAACTGCTCGCGGAGGTCTGGGGGCTGCCGTGGGGCGGCGGCGACCGGACCGTCGACGTACACCTTTCGTGGTTGCGGCGGAAGCTGGGCGAGACGGCCGCCGCTCCGCGGTTCATCCACAGCGTGCGCGGTGTCGGCGTCAAACTCGCGGCGGACGGGTAGTAGTCATGCGTCGTCGCATCCTGCTGCTGTCGGTGGGTATGACCACGCTGGTCGTGCTCGCGTTCGCCGTCCCGCTGGTGATCCTGCTCCGCAGCACCACGGCCAACGAGTCCAAGGACAAGGCGCGGTACCTGGCCGAGAGCGTCGCGTACTACGTCGGCGACAAGGGCCACACGAACGACGACATCACGGCGTACATCAACGGGCTGTCCGAGAAACCGGGGCGGATCTCGGTGCGGATGCCGGACGGTACGACGCTGGGCGAGCCGCCGCCCGGCGGGGTGCCGACGCCGAAGGAGGTCCCGGCCGGGTACGGCGACGACCCGGACGGCGACGGCAAGGGGCCGCCGAAGATCGGCGACGCCGACTACCGGGACGTCGACGGCGGACTCGCGGTGGATGTCGGTGTCGGCACGCCGACCGGAACCGCCTCGGTCTGTCTCTTCCTGACCGGGGAGGAGCTGTACGACGGTCTCGTGCCGCGGGTGTTGTTCCTCGTCGGCGGCAGTCTCCTCGTGCTGCTGCTCAGCATCGTCGGCGCGGAGTTGGTGTCCCGTCGGCTCGCGCGCCCGTTGGAGGAGACCGCGAGTACGGCGGAACGCCTGGCGCGCGGCGACATGGACGCCCGCGCCCCGACGACCGGGCCGGCCGAGGTGGCGAAGGTCGGCGCCGCGCTGAACGGACTCGCGGACCGCATCGACGAGGTGATCGCGGTCGAACGCGAGGCGGTCGCGGATCTGTCCCACCGGCTGCGGACGCCGTTGACCGCGCTCCGCCTGCAGGTCGAGGCGCTACCGGATCGGGAGAGCGCCGAGGAGCTGAACACCCAGGTCAACAGTCTCGAGCGGACGCTGACCGCGGTCATCAGCGCCGCCCGTCGGCCGCAACGCGAGGGACGTGTACCGCACTCGGACGCCGTCGAGGTGACGCGTCAACGGGCTGCCTTCTGGGAGCCGCTGTTCGAGGACCAGGGCCGCGAGTTGGCGCTGGACCTGCCGAACACCCCCGCGACAGTGCGCTCCTCGGCCGAGGACCTGGGCGCTGCGCTCGACGCCCTGGTCGAGAACGTCGTCGCCCACACCCCCGACGGCACGCCCGCGCGGATCACCCTGACCCGCGCGGACGGCGTCGTCCGCATCGTTGTCGCCGACAACGGCCCCGGCATCCCACTCGGCGCCGGCGAACGCGGCCGCAGCGACCGAGGCTCCACCGGCCTGGGCCTCGACATAGCCCGCCGCTGCGCCGAAGCCGCCGGCGGCCAACTGACCCTGCACCGCAACGAGGTCGTCCTGACCCTCGCGGCGACGTAGGTCAGCTGGTCGTCCAGACCGTCACTTCGAGCTCGACTCGTCCCGTGGTCGTGTTCCACGACTGGACTCGGAACAGACCGATGTGCGGGTTCACGGGCTCGCCGGAGCGCACGCAGAACGCCGTTCCCTTGCCGGCGGGGAACGATTCCGGCTGAGCGTCCGTGCCCAGCGCGCTCAGGCAGTCCTCGTAGGTGGCCGGTGTTCCGGGGGCGAGGACGCCTGCCTCGGCGCTCAATCCCAGTTGTGCGTACGGCACACCGCCGATCGGCCTGAATTCGCGCACCTCGATGGTCAAGAGGTCCTGGTTGACGACCGGGCCCGGCTGGTCGATGTTGACGCCGTAGTCGTCCGGAACCTTGACGTTCTCCTTCCAGACCAGGGTGCCGGCACCTCCCGCAGCCGGGCTGCCGGACGGACGATCGGTGCTGCCGGCCGTCGCAGTCATGGTGGTTGTCACCGTGCTGGTCGCTGTGCTTGTGACCGTGCTTGTCACGGTGGTTGTCGGTGGTGCCGGATTGATGCTCTGCGGCAAGGCGCCTGCCTGGCCCAGGACGATCGTCAGGACCGAGGCGACTACTGCCGCGACGGCCGGGATCCCTGCGAGCAGGGCAGGGTGACGGTGCCACGCGTAGTCCCGGTCGTCCTTCGGTTGGCCCGTTGTCGTGTTGCTCATCCGTGGCTCCCCTACACGTCGCAGGCCTGAGGAGTCAGCCTACCGACGGCCCGGCCCACGTCGCCTGTCCAAGGGGAGCGTCGCTAGATCTTCGACGGGTGTTTCGCCAGTGGGGTGACGTGGATGGTCAGGTAGGGGAACAGCGGGAGGCTCGACAGGATCTCGTGGAGTTCGTCGTTGGACTCGACGTCGAAGATGCTGATGTTCGCGTACTCGCCGACGATGCGCCACAGGTGCGGCCAGACGCCCGACTTCTGCAGGGCGACGGCGCGGTCGCGTTCGCGGGTGACCAGGGACTCGCGGGTGCCGGCGTCCAGGTCGGGCGGCAGGTGGACATCCATCCGGACATGGAAGAGCACTAGTTCCCCTCGAGGTCGAAGTCGTAGGTCGCGCGCCGGACGCCGGTGCCGTCGTCGACCGGGTCGAGGACCAGCTCGGGTTTCGTCGCCTCGGCGACATCGGAGTCGAGCCACTCGCCGCCCGCGAAGTAGAGCTGGGTGGTGATCGTCCGGTGGCCGTCGGCGCGCACCATCAGGTGCAGGTGGGCCGGGCGCCACGGGTGCCAGCCGGCCGCCGCGATCAGCTTGCCGGTCGGGCCGTCGGTCGGGATCTGGTACGGCGCGGGCTGCACGGTCCGGATCTCGAAGTTGCCCTGGGCATCGGTCACCACGACGCCGCGGAGGTTGCCGTCGGGTACGCCGGGCGCGAAGCCCGAGTAGTACCCGTCGGCGTCCGCGTGCCAGATGTCCACCTCCGCACCCGCCAGCGGCGTACCGTCGAGGTCGCGGACCTGACCCGCCAGCACCAGCGGCGTGCCCTTCTCGTCGTCTCGATGCGGCAGCTCGCACGAGGACGAGAGCCGCACCTGGTCAGGAAGGTAGTACGGTCCCTCGATCGTGCCGAGCGTTCCCCGCTGGGACGTCGCGGCGACATCCTCCACGACGTGCTCGACGAACACGTCCATGAACAACGGCCATTCACCGCCTTCGCCGACCGCCATCAGCCACGCCTTCGCGGCCTGGAACTCCGGGTAGGTGACCTGCTTGTCGCGGATCGCAGTGTGCACACCCTGCAGTACTGCGGTGACGACCGCGCTGACCCGCTCGGGCGGTACGTCGGCCGCGGACCGGGCCCGGTCCTTGAAGCTCGAGCTGGCGTTCGCGCCGGACTCGGCGGCGGTCGGTGAATCGTGCACTGTGGTCATGATGGTTCTCCTTCAGCGGTTCAGGATCCGGCTGACGTCGGTCGGGTTGACCAGGTCCGGCACCGTCCAGCCGTCCAGGTCGTACTCGGCGAGCATCGTCTCGGCGAAGCCCTTCATCGCGGCGGTCTCGCCCTGCGCCTCGGCGGCGAACAGGATCTCGGCCTTCACGTTCTCGTGGTTGCCCGAGTAGTTGCGCTCGTACAGCTCGTGCCGGCCGCCGAACTCGGTGCCGACCGCGTCCCACAGCGCCTTCATCAGCTTGGTCCGCTCGACCGCGTCGTAGCCGTTCGAGCCGCGGACGAAGCGGTCCAGGTACGGCCGGACCTCGGGCGTCTTGAAGTCGACGGCGTTGGAGTTGAGGTAGATGAGGCCGGAGGCGACGTCCTGCTGGATGATCTCCTTCACCCGCGGGTAGCCGGTGATCATGAACTGCCGGTAGATCAGGCCGTAGTCGAGTTTCGGCAGCACCGTCCCGTTCGGGCCCGGGTCCGGGTTCAGCGCCATCGCGTCCGCCATGCACCGGAACAGGTTCCGCCAGCCGATCACTTCACCGACCCGGGTCTGGACGCCGCGGAAGTCCTTGCTGCCCGTGCATTCGAGGGCCTTGAGCAACAGTCCGGCGATGAAGTCGAGCTTCACCGACAGCCGGATGCAGCCGTGGAAGGTGAACCGCGGGATGAACCCGGACTGTGGGAAGAAGCCGTTGATCTTGTCCACGTCGCCGTACAGGAAGATGTTCTCCCACGGCACCAGCACCTTGTCGAAGACGAAGATCGTGTCGTTCTCGTCCATCCGGCTGGACAGCGGGTAGTCGAACGGGCTGCCCATCACGTCGGCCTGCATGGTGTACGACGGCCGGCAGATGAGCTTCACACCAGGAGCGCTCATCGGGACCGTGCAGATCAGGGCGTACTCCTTCTTCTTGATCGGCAGCCCGTAGTGCGCGATGAAGTTGTAGTTGGTGATCGCGGACCCGGTCGCGACCACCTTCGCGCCGGACACGATCACGCCGGCGTCGGTCTCCTTCTCGACCCGCATGAAGATGTCACCGGCCTCGTCCGGCGGCAGGTTGCGGTCGACCGGCGGGTTGATGATCGCGTGGTTCCAGTACAGGACCTTCTCCTGCGACTCCTTGTACCAGCGCTTCGCGTTCTGTTCGTACGGCTGGTAGAAGTCGGTGTTCCCGCCGAGCGTGCCGAGGAAGCTGGCCTTGTAGTCGGGGCTGCGGCCCATCCAGCCCCAGGTCTGGCGGGCCCAGTGCTCGATCGCGACCCGGTCCTTCTGCAGGTCGGCCGAGCTGTGCGGGGTCCGGAAGAACGGGTGCGTGTAGCCGCCGTTGCCGGTGTCGGTCGGGACCGTGATCTCGTCGTGCGTCGCGGGGTCGTGCAGGGCGTCGTACAGCCGGGCGGTCATCCGCGCCGGGTTGCGGAACGCCGGGTGCTCGGTGACGTCCTTGACGCGTTCGCCGTAGATCCAGATCTCCCGGTCGTCGCGGATCGAGTCGAGGTACTCCGCACCTGTCATCGGGCGCTTGGTCGTGGTCTGCGGATCAAGGGTGGTGGTCATCGAAGAGTCCTTTCCGGGGCAAGGGGCGTGAAGACGGCACTGGCGTCGAACCAGCCGGAGTCCGGGCAGTCGAGCGAGCCGGACCAGTGGGTCTCGACCGGACCCAGGTAGCGGAACCGGCCGCCGTGGAACAGCAGCGGGTCCCGGGCGGTGATCCCGACCGCGGCCACCTCACCGATCACGATCAGGTGGTCGCCGCCGTCGTACGTCCGCCACGGCCGGCACGAGATCGTCGTGGCCGCGCCTTCGAGCAGCGGAGCGGTGGGACCGTCGACCCAGCCGGGCGCGCGGCCTGGTAGCTGGGTGGGCCGTCCGGCGAAGTGCCAGGCGACGTCGAGCTGGTCGTCGGCGAGCACGTTGATCGCGAACGGCTTGCCGTCGAGGTACTGGCATGCCTTCGACGTGCGGGTCAGCGTGACCTGCGCGAGCGCGGGCTCGAGGGAGACGGCGGTGAAGGCGTTCACGGTGGCGCCGTGCGGCCGGCCCTCCTCGCTGGTACAGGTCACCACGGTCACGCCGGTGGCGAACTGGCCGAACGCGGTCCGGAGTTCTCGCGATTCCATCGGCGTTACCTCCTCGATTGTACGCTCTGCGTACAGCTCGTACGCTTGGCGTACGACAAGACCATGGTAGGCCTGCGAACGACTGTCAAGGGCTCAACTAAATTTCCGTGCTTCAGAAGTGGAAGGATGATCCGCATGAGTGAGCGCGACTACGTGCAGAGCATCGAGCGCGGGTTCGCCGTACTGCTCGCGTTCGACGCCGACCGGCCCACCCCGACGCTGGCCGAGGTCGCCGCCGCGACCGGGCTCTCCCGGCCCGCGGTCCGGCGGATCCTGCTGACGCTGCAGAAGCTCGGGTACGTCGCCGCGCAGGGCAGCCGGTGGACCTTGACGCCCCGGGTGCTCACGATCGGCCAGCACTACGCGGCCACGCACAGCTTCGTGGAGAGCGCGCAGCCGCACCTGCTCCGGCTCGCCGAGGAGACCCAGGAGTCGGCGTCCCTCGCGCAACTCGACGGGACCGACGTCGTGTACGTCGCCCGCGTCCAGGTGCGCCGCGTCATGACGATCTCGATCGACGTGGGCAGCAGGGTGCCGGCGCACGCGACCTCGATGGGCCGGGTGCTGACCGCGTGGGCGGACTCGGCGGTCGTCGACGCGGTGATCGCGGCCGGTCTGCCGCGGTTGGCGCAGCGGACGATCACCGACCCGACGGCGTTCCGGGACGCGCTGCATCAGGTCCGCCAGGACGGGTACGCGTTGGTCGAGTCCGAGCTCGAGGACGGGCTGCTCTCGGCGTCGGTGCCGGTCCGGACGCCGGACGGCGCCGTGCTCGCGGCCCTCGCCTACTCGACGACGGTCGGCCGGCGTACGGCGGAGCAGGTCGTCGACAAGGTGGTTCCGTTGATGCAGGACGCCGCGGCAGCGATCTCCGCGGACCTTCGCCTGCTCGGCCGCACCCGGCGCCTGGATACCCAGGCCCGCGACGGGTTCTACTGAACCAGCCCTCTGAGCACCGCCAGCGCCCGCTCGAGGTGCGGCGCTTCGTCCGCGGCCCGGGTGGCGGCCGCCAACTCGACGGTCGCCGAGCCGCTGAGCGCGCGATAGGCCACCCCCGGAACCAGCAGCTCGGCCACGGGTGCCGGCACGATCGCGATGCCCAGTCCTGCCGCGACGAACGTCACCAGGGTCGACGTTTCCGCCACCTCGTGCCGTACCCGCGGCTCGAAACCTGCCGCCCGGCAACGCGCCAGCACGGTGTCGTGCATCACCGACCGGCCGGCTCCCGCGTGGATCACGAAGTCCTCGTCGGCCAGCTCCTCCAGCCGCACCCGGCGACTGCCGGCCAGTCGATGCCCCTCGGGGACGGCGACGATCAGCGGATCGGCGCGCAGCACGTCGACCCGCAGGGACTCGTCCTCCACCGGCGGCCGCAGCAGCCCGAGGTCGATCCGGCCGTCCGCGAGCGCCTGGGCCTGTTCGGGCGCGAGCATCTCGCCCTGGACGGCGACCTCGACGTCGGGCAGCTCCTCGCGCAACGTCCGCACCAGGTGCGGCAGCAGGCTGTACGTCGCCGAGCCGACGCAGCCGATCACCAGCCGCCCCTGGAGCCCCGCCGCCACCCGCTGCGCCTCACCTGCCGCCGACGAGACCGCCGCGATGATCTGCCGGGCCCGGACCAGGTACGCCTCGCCCGCTGGTGTCAGCTCGACGCGACGCGTCGTCCGCCGCAGCAGCTGCAGGCCGAGCTCGCTCTCCAGTTGCCGGATCTGCTGCGACAGCGGCGGCTGGGCCATGTGCAACCGGGCGGCGGCGCGGCCGAAGTGCCGTTCCTCGGCGACGGCGACGAAGTACCGCAGATGGCGAAGCTCCACCTGATTGATACTGTCAGAGTCTCAGTCGAGCGTAAATAAGTATTTCTCCATATCGGTCCTGGCAGCCTACCGTCGAGGGCATGAGCGATGTGGTGATCTGCGAACCGATCCGCACCCCGGTGGGCCGCTTCGGCGGTGCGCTGTCCGCGCTGTCGGCCGCCGAGCTCGCCACGGCCGCTCTCACCGAGCTGGTCCACCGGACCGGTCTGGGCGAAGGCGATGTCGACGACGTCGTGCTCGGTCAGTGCTACCCGAACGGCGAAGCACCCGCGGTCGGCCGGATCGCCGCCCTCGACGCGGGCCTCGGCGTCGGCGTACCGGGTGTGCAGGTCGACCGCCGCTGCGGCTCGGGCCTGCAGGCCGTGCTGTACGCGGCGGGTATGGTGGCCACCGGCGCCGCCCGGCTGGTCGTTGCCGGCGGCACCGAATCCATGTCGCAGGTCGAGCACTACGCGCTCGGCCTACGGACCGGCGTCCGCGGCTCCGTCGAGCTGAGCGACCGCCTGATCCGCGCCCGCGAGACCGCCGGCGGCAAGTACCACCCGGTGCCGGGCGGGATGCTGGAGACGGCCGAGAACGTCCGCCGTGAGTACGGCATCTCACGCGAGGAGCAGGACGAGTTCGCGCTGCGGTCCCACCAGCGCGCCGTCGCCGCGCAGACCGCGGGCCGCTTCGCCGACGAGTTGGTGCCCGTCGAGGTGCCGGGCCGTCGCGGCACGAGCACGCTGGTGACCGTCGACGAGCACCCGCGTCCTGACACTTCACTCGACGGTCTCGCCGCGCTTCGGCCGGTCATGCTGAAGGACGACCCGGAGGCGACCGTGACCGCCGGCAACGCCAGTGGGCAGAACGACGGTGCCGCCGTCTGCGTCGTCACCACCCGCGAGGAGGCCGAGCGCCGTGGCCTCCGCCCCCTCGTGGCGCTGTGCTCATGGGCGGTCGCGGGTGTGGGGCCGGAGGTGATGGGGATCGGACCGGTCCCGGCGGTCGCCGCGGCGCTCGCCCGCGCCGACCTCACCCTCGACGACCTCGACCTGATCGAGCTCAACGAGGCGTTCGCGTCCCAGGTCCTGGCCTGCCTGCGCGAATGGAAGGTCGACCCGCTCGACGAGCGCCTGAACCCGAACGGTTCCGGTATCTCCCTCGGCCACCCCGTCGGCGCGACCGGCGCCCGGATCCTGGCCACCTTGTCCCGCGAGCTGCACCGGCGCGACGGCCGGTACGCGCTGGAGACACTGTGCATCGGCGGCGGGCAGGGGATCGCCGCGATCTTCGAGGCCGTCCGGTGAAGGTCGCGTCCGAGGTCAGCGGCCGGCCGGACGCGCCGACCGTCGTGCTGGCGAACTCACTCGGTTCGACCTGGGAGATGTGGGACGCGAACCTGGCTTCGCTGGAGGAGCACTTCCGGGTCGTCCGCTTCGACACCCGCGGGCACGGTCGCTCACCGGTCCCGCCCGGCCCGTACACGATCGACGACCTCACCGACGACGTGGTCGACCTGCTCGACGAGCTCGGCGTCGAGCGCGCCCACTTCGTCGGCCTCTCGCTCGGCGGGATGACCGGCCTGCGGCTGGCCGCGCGCAACGGGGACCGCGTGGACCGTTTGGTGGTTCTGTGTACGGGCGCCCGGCTGGATCCGCGGTCGGCGTGGTCCGAGCGCGCAGATCTGGTTCGCTCGGACGGCACGGCCGCGGTCGCGGAGGCCGTCGTACGGCGCTGGTACACGGCCGGCTGGCTCGACGCGCATCCGCAGGTCCGCAAGGAAGCGGAGGAGATGGTGGCACTGACACCGCCGGCCGGGTACGCCGCCTGTTGCGAGGTGATCGCCACGATGGACCTGCTCGACGACCTGCCGCGGATCACCGCGCCGACGCTGGCCGTCGCCGGCGCCGACGATCCGGCCACCCCGCCGTGGCAGCTCGAGCGCATCGCCGACACAGTTGCCGACGGCAAGCTTCTCGTCGTACCGCAGGCCGCGCACCTGGCGTCCGCGGAACGGCCCGACGTGGTGACGCCGGCTGTCGTCGCCCACCTTCTGGAGGACGGCTCATGAGCCTCGACAAGGTCGTCGCGACCCCGGCGCAGGCGGTCGCGGACATCGCGGAAGGTTCGAGCGTCGCGGTCGGCGGGTTCGGGCTGGCCGGGATCCCGTGGTTCCTGATCGAGGCACTGCTGGAGCAGGGCGCGGGTGATCTGACCGTGGTGTCGAACAACTGCGGCGTCGACGGTGCGGGGCTCGGTCTGCTGCTCGAACGCGGCCGGATCAGCCGGGTGATCGCGTCGTACGTCGGGGAGAACAAGGAGTTCGCCCGGCAGTACCTCGCGGGGGAGTTGACCGTCGAGCTGACGCCGCAGGGCACGCTCGCCGAGCGGCTGCGCGCGGGCGGCGCCGGGATCGGGGCGTTCTTCACCCCGACCGGCGTCGGCACGCTGGTCTCCGAGGGTGGGCTGCCCTGGCGGTACGCGCCGGACGGGACGGTCGCGGTCGCCTCACCGGCCAAGGAGGTACGGACGATCCAGGGCCGGGACATGGTGCTGGAGGAGGCGATCGTCACCGACGTCGCCCTGGTCCGGGCCGCGGTCGCCGATCGCGCGGGCAACTGTGTGTTCCACGCGTCCGCCCGCAATTTCAACCCGGTCGCCGCGATGGCCGGCCGGTTGACGATCGTCGAGGCCGAGCAGGTCGTGGAGGTCGGCGACCTGGCGCCCGACGCGATCCACCTGCCGGGCGTCTTCGTGCACCGCGTCGTACCGCTGACACCGGAGCAGGCCGCGCGGAAGTCCGTCGAGAAGCGCACCACCCGCCCACGACCCACCGCCGGGGAGGTCTGACATGCCGTGGACACGTGACCAGATGGCCGCGCGGGCGGCGGTCGAGCTGAGCGACGGGGAGTACGTCAACCTCGGGATCGGGCTGCCGACACTCGTCCCGAACTACCTGCCGGCCGGGTCGTCCGTCACGCTGCAGGCGGAGAACGGGATCCTCGGCGTCGGCCCCTTCCCGTACGACGACGAGGTCGACCCGGACCTGATCGACGCCGGCAAACAGACCGTCACGGTCGTTCCGGGCGCGTCGTACTTCGACTCCGCGACCAGCTTCGCGATGATCCGCGGCGGCCATATCGACGTCGCCGTCCTCGGCGCCATGCAGGTCTCGGCCTCCGGCGACCTCGCGAACTGGCTCGTCCCCGGCGCCATGGTGAAAGGCATGGGCGGCGCCATGGACCTGGTCAGCGGCGCCCGCCGCGTCATCACACTGATGGAACACCGCACCCGCCAGGGCGCCCCCAAACTGCTGGAAACCTGCACGCTCCCACTGACCGGGCGCCGTGTGGTCCAACGCGTCATCACCGACCTGGCCGTCCTGGACATCACCAACGGCACCTTCACCCTCGTGGAACTCGCCCCGTCCGTCACGATCGCCGAACTCCGAAAGGCAACAGCGGCGCCCGTGACGGTCACCTGATCAGAGGGGTACTGACAGGGTCTGGCAGGAGCGTGGCGAGGACGTAGCGTGAAGGTATGGCCGTCAACAACGACTCCAGCAAGGATCTGCGGGAGTTTCTGACCACGCGCCGGGCGAGGATCACCCCTGATCAGGCCGGGTTGCCCGTGTACGGCGCCAACCGCCGGGTCACCGGCCTGCGCCGCGAAGAGGTTGCGCTGCTCGCGGGGATCAGCGTCGAGTACTACACCCGCCTGGAGCGCGGCAGTGCCGGCAGTGTCTCGGACAGCGTCCTCGACGGGCTCGTACACGCGCTGCAGCTCGACGAGGCCGAGCGCGACTACCTCTACCGCCTGGTCCGTACGGCGGCCACGCCGTCGGCACGCGCGCCACGCCGTACGCGGGGGAGGCAGCGCGTGCGTCCGGTCGTGCAGCGCATCCTCGACCAGATGCCGATGCCGGCGTACCTGCGGAACAGCCGCTTCGACGTGCTCGCCGCCAACGATCTGGGACGGGCTCTGTACAGCCCGCTGTACGACCAGGCCGGCCCCCACCGACTTCCCAACAGTGCCCGCTTCTGCTTCCTGGACCCCGGCGCGACCGAGTTCTTCATCGACTACGACAAGACAGCGAACGATTGTGTCGCGTTCCTGCGGGCTGCGGCCGGTAGCGACCCCTACGACAAGGACCTCTCCGACCTTGTAGGTGAGCTGTCCACTCGCAGCGAGGACTTCCGCCGCCGGTGGGCCGCTCATGAGGTGCGTTACCACCGCACCGGCCGCAAACGCTTCCACCACCCGCTCGTCGGCGACATCGAGCTGGACTACGAAGCCTTCGAGCTTTCCGGCGACCCTGGGCAGCGCATCAACGTCTGCACCGCACCGCCGGACTCGCCCGCGGAGGAAGCGTTGAAGCTCCTGGCCAGCTGGACCGTGCCGGTCCTCGACCAAGCCGCAAAGGACTGACGTTGATTTTCCGACTGCTGCAAGGGATTTCGTGATGCAGACCCTCACGCTCAACAACGGTGTCCGGATGCCGGCCCTCGGTCTCGGCGTCTTCCAGACACCGCCCGATGAGACCCGTGCCGCCGTCACCGCGGCCCTCGGTCTCGGGTACCGCCACATCGACACGGCTGCGGCGTACGGCAATGAGCGCGAGGTCGGCGAGGCGATCCGTGACTCCGGGATCGCCCGGGACGAGCTGTTCGTCGAGACCAAGATCTGGATCAGTGACTACGGGTACGACGAGACGCTGCACGGGTTCGGCAAGAGCGCGGGCAAGCTCGGTGTCGAGCAGATCGACCTGCTGATCCTCCACCAGGCGCTGCCGGGCGATTTCGGCAAGACGCTCGAGGCGTACCGCGCTCTGGAGAAGCTCCTTGCCGACGGCAAGGTCCGCGCGATCGGCGTCAGCAACTTCATGGTCGACCACCTCCGCGCCCTCCTCGACGCGACCACCGTGGTGCCGGCGGTGAACCAATTGGAGATTCACCCGTACTTCCAGCAGCGCGAGGTGCAGGCGTTCGACCGCGACCACGGCATCCTGAGCCAGGCCTGGTCACCGATCGGCGGCATCACCTTCTACCGCGACAGTGGCCACACCAGTGCCCTCGAAGACCCGGTGATCGGCAGTATCGCCGCCGCCCACCGCAAGTCACCGGCCCAGGTGATGCTCCGCTGGGGCCTCCAGCAGGGCCGCTCCGTCATCCCCAAGTCGACCAAGCCGGAGAGAATCGCCGAGAACCTCGACGTCTTCGACTTCGAACTCACCACCGCCGAACTGGCCGCCATCGACTCCCTCGAAACCAACAAACGCGGCGGCCCCGCGCCCGACACCATCACCCTGACCACCTTCGGCCGCCCGATCCCCGAGCCCTGAACGTGGCCGTTGGCAACGGATGGCGGTGACATCGGGTAGTTGGTTGATTACTCTGTGACCTGTTGGGTGGGCGACTGCTGACAGGAACGGGGACTTCGGATGGTCGCACGGGTGCGGATCCTGGTTGCGCTGGTGCTCGTGGTGGTGTCCGGAACGGTGCTGCCGGCAACGGCTGAGGCCGATACCGTGCGGGACTTCGGGAAGGTGTTCGGGGCGCAGGCGAACGGCGCGATCCGGATCACCGGGAACACGCTGCTGAGTTGCGACCGGACGGCGGCGGCCTGCCGGGCGGCGCTGGCCGGCGGGAGTTCGGGGGCGAACAACAACGACTGGACGATGGAGCTGGTGGACACCGACTCCGACCCGTCGACCGCGTCCTCCTCGGGAGCGACGGTCGCGCTGCCGTCCGGCGCCCAGGTGCTGTACGCGGGCCTGTTCTGGGGCGCGGCCCGCGGCGCCGGCAAGGGCGGTACGGCGAGCACCGAGGACGGTACGACGATGCGCCTGCGGCTACCCGGCCGCGCGGCGTACCAGACGGTGACCGCGAGCCGGACCGACCTGCTGAACACCGGCTCGAAGAACGACTACTCGTCGTACCTCGACGTGACCGACCTGGTGCGGGCCGGCGGCAACGGCCAGTACTGGGGCGCCGACGTGCCGACCGGGACCGGCGCCGACCGGTACGCCGGCTGGAGCCTGGTGATCGCCTACCAGTCGGCGGACGAACCGCTGCGCGACCTGAGCGTCTTCAACGGGTACGCGAAGGTGAGCAGCGGCGAGCCGGTGCGGACCAGCATCTCCGGCTTCCTCGCCCCGCCGAGCGGCGCGGTGAACGCCCGCTTCGGCAGCGTCACGTACGAAGGCGACGGCGGGATCACCGGTGACTACTTCGCGGTGAACGGCACCCGGCTCGCCGACGCGCAGAACCCGTCGGCGAACTTCTACGGCAGCCGGGTCACCGACGGCGGCGCCAACCTCACCGACCGGACGCCGGCCGGCCTCAACAACCTGGGTATGGACGCGAAGGTGGTGGACGCGGCCGGCATCCTGCCGAACAGCTCGACGAGCGCCGAGCTGACCTTCGCGAGCACGGGCGACGTGTACTACCCGGCCGCGCTGACCACGCAGATCGACCTCTACGCCCCGACGATCGTCGGCACCAAGACGGTCCGCAACCTCGCGGGCAACGACCCGGCGAAGGTTGGCGACACCCTCGAATACACGCTGAGCTTCAGCAACACCGGCGACGACGACGCGCTGCGGGCGACGGTCCGCGACGAGCTGCCGCCCAACACGACGTACGTTCCGGGCTCGCTCAGTGTGGTGGCGGGGCCCACGTCCGGTGCCAAGACCGATCAGGCGGGTGACGACCAGGCAGAGTACGTCGACCGCACGGTCCGGTTCCGGATCGGTACCGGTGCGACCGCCACGAACGGCGGCCGCGTGAAGAAGAACCAGAGCAGCACGGTCCAGTTCCGTGTGACCGTCGACCGGGCCGCCGCCGGCACCACACTCGACAACGTCGGGCTGCTCGACTACACGGCCGAGACCCTGAACAAGCAGTACACCTACCGCACCGACGAGGTGCACACGCCTGTCGCGGCCGAGGCGGATGTGGCGATCACCAAGACCGCCAAGCCGGACCCGGTCCCCGCGGGCGGTGAGCTGACCTACACGTTGGTTGCCCGCAACAACGGCCCCAGCGCCGCGCAGGACGTCACGGTCACCGACACCCTTCCCGACGGCATCGAACTGGTCTCAGCCGGCCCCACCCAGGGATCTTGTACCGCGACAACCTGTGTGCTGGGCACCATCAATTCGGGGTCAACGGCAACGATCACTGTGGTGGTGCGTATCTCGGCCGCGAGTACCGCGACCAACCTGACCAACGTGGCCACGGTCACCACCTCCACCTCGGACCCGAACCCCGACAACAACACCTCTTCGGTGACGACCGACGTGACGCGTACGGCGGACCTCGCGCTCACCAAGTCCGTCGCACCGGCACAACCGGCGCCGGGCGAGTCGGTCGTCTTCACCTTGGCGATCAAGAACAACGGACCGTCAGACGCCGAGCAGGTCCGGGTCGCCGACTCGGTGCCGCTCGGCTTCACGGTCGCCGGCGTACAGTCCGCCGCCACGTGTACGACGGCGGGGCAGGACGTCAGCTGCACACTGGCCAAGCTCGCAGCCGGGTCGAGTGTCGCGGTGCGGATCGCGGCGACGCTGGACTCCGGCTACCGGGGCGGAGCGCTGACGAACACCGCGAAGGTCACCAGCGACACCCCGGACCCGGACGACTCGAACAACACCGGCACGGTGACCGTCACGCCCGGTGCGGCCACGGCGGATCTGGTCGTCCTCAAGGAGACGCTGACCGAGCCGGTGGTCGCGGGACAGCCGATCACGTACCGGATCAGCGTGCACAACAACGGCCCGTCCGACGCCCGAACGGTCCGGCTCACCGACGCCGTACCGAGCGCGTTGACGGGTGTGACGGCGGACAGTTCCGCGGGTTCGTGCACCGTCGACGCGGCCCAGGTCGACTGTGCGCTCGGCGAGTTGTCGGCCGGCTCGACCGCGACGGTCACCGTGACGGGCATCGTGTCGGCCAAGGCGATCGGGCAGCTCACGAACTCCGCGACCGTGACCAGTCCCACGCCCGATCCGGACACCGGCAACAACACCGGGCGTACGACGGACGACCTGACGGCCAGCGCCGACCTGGCGATCACGAAGACCGCCCAGCCGACGCCTGTCCAAGCGGGCCGTCCCGTGACCTACACGCTCACGATCACGAACAACGGACCTTCCGCGGCGCAGTCGGTGAAGGTGACCGACCCGGTGCCGGCCCCGTTGCGGTACGTCTCGTCGACCACCTCCAGCGGCATTTGCAGCGAGGCCGACGGCACGGTGAGCTGCGCCGTCGGCACCGTGGCGCCGGGCGATCTCGTGACGGTGACCGTGGTGGCGGACGTCCCGTCGGGTACGCCGCCGAACCAGCTCGACAACACCGCGACGGTCAGCTCGCCCACGCCGGATCCCGTCGACGCCAACAACTCCGCCACGTACACGCTGCTGACCGGTGCGCAGGCGAACATCTCGATCACCAAGACCGCCTCGCCCGATCCGGTGGTGGCCGGTCAGGCGATCACCTTCCGGCTGACCGTGCGCAACGCCGGTCCGTCGGACGCGCGGGCTGTCTCGGTGGAGGACGACGTACCGGACGCTGTGACCGACGTGTCCGCGAGCGCGAACGGCGGCGCGACCTGCACGGCGGTGGACGGACAGGTGCGCTGCCTGGCGGCGACGCTGGCAGCGGGGGACAGCTTCGTCGTCACTGTCACCGGCGCGGTGGCCGCATCCACCGAGCCGGGAGACCTGGTCAACACCGCGACGGCGACATCGCGGACGCCGGACGACCCGACCGAGTCCGACAACACCTCGACCAGTACGCCGTCCGTCGTGGCCCGCGCCGACCTGTCGGTCAGCAAGACGGCTCCCGCGACGGTTGTCGCAGGCAATGAACTCACGTACAGGCTGGCCGTGCGCAACGCCGGTCCGTCGGACGCGGTCGGCGCGGTGGTCACGGACACGCTGCCCGCCGGTACGACGTTCGTCCGCGGAACCGGGCCCGGCGGCGCGTGCACCCAGGATCCCGCGGTGTCCGAACCGGTCGTCAACTGCCCGGTGGGCCGGATGGCGCCGGACGACGACGCCGAGGTGACGGTCGTCGTGAAGGTCTCACCGGACCAACCCGCGGGCACGCTGGTCAACAAGGCCGCCGTGAGCTCGCAGACCCCGGACCCGAACGACCAGAACAACAGCGACTCCGCCGAGACCAAGGTGACGACGGCCGCCGACGTGTCGCTCTCGAAGAGCGTGGACCCGTCGCCGCTGGTGGCCGGCGGTGAGGCGGTCTACACGCTGACCGCGCACAACGACGGTCCTTCCACCGCGCAGGCGGTGACCGTGTCCGACGTCGTACCGGCCGGGCTGTCGGTGCTGGAGGCAACGAGTGCGGACGGCACGTGTACGACCTCCGGCACGACCGTGACCTGCACGCTCGGCGCGGTCGCCGCCGGCGGCAACGCGGTGGTCGTCCTGCGGGTCGCGGTCGCGGCGTCGCAGACCACCGCGATCACGAACACGGGCTCGGTGACGAGCACGACGCCTGATCCCGACCCGTCGAACAACGACGGCTCGGTGACGACCGATGTCGAGCAGGTCGCCGACGTCGAGGTGATCAAGACCAGCGACGAGGCAACCGTGGTCGCCGGTGGCGGCGTCACCTACCGCCTCACCGTGGTCAACCACGGGCCGTCCGATGCCGCCGGTGTCAGCGCGGTGGACAGCCTGTCGACCAGCCTGTCGCTGGTGAAGGCGGACCCGAGCCAGGGCACGTGTACGACGGCGGACCAGACCGTGCGTTGTGCGCTCGGCGCGATCGCGGCGGGCAAGACGGCGACCGTCGTGATCACAGCGGCGCTCGATCCGGCGTACCAAGGGAAGTCGTTGACGAACACCGCGACCGCGACGTCCCCGGTGACCGACCCGGACGAGAGCAACAACAGTTCCACGGTGACGACCCCGGTCGAGACCCGTGCGGACCTCAGCGTGACGAAAACGTCCGATCCGGCCGGGGTGACGCCGGGGAGCACGTTCGACTACACGATCCTGGTCACCAACGCCGGTCCGTCGACCGCCCGCGCGGTCGTCCTGGCCGACACGATGCCCGCCGGCCTGACGGTCAGCTCCGCATCGCCAGGGTGCACGGTCGAGGGCCGTACGGTGCGCTGCGAACTCGGTGACCTGCCGATCGGGCAGGCGACCGTCGCGCTCCGCGTGCGGCTGGCGTCCGGGTACGACGGTGCGAGCGTGACCAACACCGCGACCGCGACGTCGCCGACGACCGATCCGAACCCGGACAACAACTCCGGCACGGTGGAGTCGCCGGTGACCGCACTGGCGGATCTGGCGATCACCAAGACGATGTCGCCGGCCGAGCCGGTGTCCGGGCAGCCGGTGAAGTACGTGCTGACCGTGAAGAACAACGGTCCGTCCGACGCCCGGATGGTGACGATCACCGACGAGCTGCCGCGTGGCCTGACGAAGATCGGCACCACCTGCACCCTGCTGCCGCCGCTCGCGCCCGGCGCCCCGGACGCCCCGGAGGCCGGCACTGTCCAATGCGGTACGGCCTTGTTGCCCGAAGGGGCACAGATCAGCGTCACGATCACGGCGACCGTGGTGGCCGGCTACACCGGCACGTTGGAGAACATCGCCCGCGTCGGCTCGGCCACGCCGGACCCGGTGATCGCCAACAACGAGGCGAAGGTCATTGGCCGCACCACGCAGTCCGCGAACCTGAGCGTCCACAAGACCGCTTCGGCACCGTCCGTCATCGCCGGACACACGCTGCGCTACATAGTTGACGTGCACAACCAGGGCCCGTCGTCCGCGGCGGGGGTGACCGTCACCGATGTACTCGCGAACGGCCTCCGACTCGCCGGCACCCCGGAGCACTGCATCACGGAGGGCCAGAAGGTCACCTGCGCGGTCGGCCGGATCGACCCCGGTACGACGGCCCGGCTGACGCTGGAGGTCGTGGTGGACGCGTCGTACGGCGGGAGCTCGGTGGCGAACACGGCGACGGCCGCGGCGACCACGCCGGACCCGGACCCGGCCGACAACAGCAGCTCGGTCACGGTGACGGTCAAGCCGCCGCAGCCCGGTCGGCCCACACCACCGAAGCCCGACCAGCCGACACCGCCGAAGCCTGGCACCGAACTGCCGGACACCGGCAGCCCCGCCGGCCCGGCCCTCCTCCTCGCCGCATTGGCGCTGATCGCGGCCGGCGCCGTACTGCTCGCCGCGACCCGCATCCGCCGTACCCGCTCCTGAGGAAGCCGCCCGAGGCCCCCCCGCGGGAGGGTCCCGGGTGAATGGCAACTAGCTGCAAGACGGTCGCCATGGCCCGAGGGCTCGGCTATAGTCGGCCGATCTCGAGCTCTTCGAGAGCACACTGGAGGGGGAACTCCTATGAAACTGCAGCGCTTTGCGCTCGCGGTGGCCGGCGCGGGTCTGCTCGCGGCCGCGGCCGCCTCCGCCCCGGCCGTCGCGAACGGTCAGGCCGACCCGAAGCCGTACTTCTCGGAACGCACCGCCCGGCCGCTGTCCGCGAAGGCTGCGATCGCCGCCACGCCGTGCATCAGTGCGGTCGGCGTGCCCACCGCGGCGGGCACGATGCAGGAGATCGACGCGACACCGTCCACGTCCACGCCGCCGCGTGCCGACATCTACGAGCCGTTCCCGTTCGTCGGCACCCGCGCGGACGCGACCTGGTACTTCGCGACCAACGCGTCGCAGACCCAGTTCTACTACTACGGCCTGCTGCTGCAGGGCGGAAACCTCTACCGGCACACGACGTACCTGCCGGCCGACGAGGAGAAGCCGCCGGTGCCGACCTTCAAGAAGGTCGGGAACGGCTGGACCAGCTTCACGTCGATCGCCACCTCCAACTACAGCGTCGCCCAGCCGCGGCACGCGTACCTGTACGGCCTGAACACCAACGGCAGCCTGTACCGCTACGCGATCGTCGGCACCGGTTTCAAGGCGCTCGGCCCGCTCGCGGGCTTCGGCGGTTTCAAGGCGATGACGGTGATCAGCGAGACCGCGACGTACGACACGCTGCTGATGGTCTCGAAGGCCGGCGCGCTGTGGACCGCGCACATCCCGGTGGCGGCCGGAGCCAAGCCGGTCATGAAGCTGATCCGCTCGTCCGGCTTCGCGGCGTACGAGTCGATCGTCGCGCAGGGCTGCGGCACCCGCGGCGGCACGCTGCTCGTGTTCGCCGACCACAACACCCAGTCCGCCGACCAGTACGCGATGAGCAAGGCGAACGGCACCGCGACCGCGATCACCAAGTACGGCAAGATCCCGGCCACGTTCAACGGCGTCACGCACGTGTCTCTCACCACCCACTACGACCAGCTGGTCGGCGAGTAGTCCGAACAGACCTGATGCCGCGCCGGTTCTCCGGCGCGGCATCAGTCGTTTTCAGCAGCTGAGCGTCCAGAGCCGGGCCGTCGGCGGGGCTTCGACACGCCACGTGGGCGGGGCGGTCGGGTACACGCGGGTGCTGAGAACCCTGCCCGCGCTGGTGAAGACCTCGAGGACCGAACCGTCGAGGACGATCCGCGCCGCCGGCCGGTCCGACGCCGGATCGAAGGCGTCCGTCACCCGCATCCGCCCGCCGTGGGCGTGCCGGTCGAGGCTCGCTTCGCTGCGGTCGATCGTCAGCGCGTGCGCGTCGAGCTCGATCACGAGCCGTTCCTGGTCGCTGAAATGGATCACGACCTGCCCGGGGCCTTCCGGTACGACGATCTCGCACTGCGCACCCGTCGACGCCCCGTCGGCAGGCGAGCCGTCCCCGACCCGGAGCGAGTCGAGTGTCGGAACCGGGGCGCTCCGCAGTGACGCGTCGGCCCCCAGCCAAACGACCCGGGGCAACGAGATCACCCCGGCCCAGTCGTCGTTCCATCCGGGACGGTCGCGCCCCTCCGTCAGCCAGCCGAACAGCAACGGGCCGAACCGGCTGTCGCGCAGGGCGGACGCCGCGTAGAAGTTCGTGCCGTGATCGACCCGCCGCGGAGCCACTGGTGCGTCGGCGTCGAACGACAGCACCTCGCCAGGACCTCCCTCGGGCGACCACGACGAGACCACCGCGATCCGGCGGCCGTCGATCGTCAGCACCTGCGGGCATTCCCACGCGGCGCCGGTGTCCTCGCCGTCCGCGACGCCGCGGGGCAGTTCGGCGAGCGGTCCGGCGTACGTCCAGTGCTCCAGATCGTCCGACCGGTACGACGCGATGCTCGCACCGCGGCCGGCGTACCCGGCGCCGACCGCCATCCACCACGTCCCGTCCTCCCGCCAGACGAACGGGTCGCGGAACATGATCGGGCCGTCGGACGGGTCGGGCACCACCTGGTGCGGCGGCCCGAACGACGCGCCGCCGTCGACGGACACGGCGGTGAGGACCGACTGGTACGGGCGTTCCTCGATCCGGCCCGAGTAGAACGCGCGGATCCGGCCGTCGTCGAGCACCGTGTTGCCGGACCAGCAGCCGTCGGTGTCCGGCCCGCCCGGGTGGGGTGCCATCGCCGGCCGGTGCACCGTCCAGCGGACGTAGTCGGACGACGTCGCATGGCCCCACTCGACCGGGACGTGCATGTCGAGCACAGGCCGCGACTGGAAGTACAGGTGGACGTCCTGGCCCACCTCGATCGGCCCGTTCGGGTCGTTGAGATGGCCTCGCGGCGGTCGCACGTGGAACGCGGGCCGCAGGTGCGCGACCGTGCCGGTCGATCGATGGGCGGACTGGGTCTGGGTCACCGTGACGCTCCTGCCGTGATTCCTGCGATGAAGTACCTCTGGGCGATGACGAACAGCACCACGCTCGGCAGGATCGCCAGTACGACGCCGGCCAGCACGACCGAGATCGAACCGGTGCCGAGATTTCCCTGCAGACCGACCAGACCGAGCGGCAGCGTGAAGCTGTCCTGCGACTGCAGGAAGATCAGCGGCCGGTAGAACTCCGCCCAGAAGCCGGAGAAGTTCAGGATCGCCAGGGTGGCGATCGCCGGGCCGGCCATCTTGGCGTAGATCATCAGGAAGGTCTGGAAGTGCCCGGCGCCGTCGATCCTGGCCGCCTCGCCCAGCTCCTTCGGCATCTGCAGGAAGTACTGCCGCATCAGGAAGGTGCCGAACGCGCTGCCGAGCGCGGAAACCACCAGGGACAACGGGCTGTCGGACAGTCCGAGGTACCGGACGATGACGAACACCGGGATGATGATCGTCTGCAGCGGCACCATCATGGTGGCCAGGAAGATCCCGAAGATCACCGAGCGCCCCGGGAAGCTGACCATCGCGAACGCGTAGCCGGACAACGTGCAGGTGATGGTCTGGCCGATCACGATCAGCCCGGTGACGACCACGCTGTTGACGAAGAACCGGCCGATCGGGATCCGGTCGAAGACCGCGCTGTAGTTGGAGAAGTCCGGGTGCAGCGGGATCCACTGCGGCGGGTTGCTGAACGCCTCGGCCGGCGTCCGCAGCGACGTGGTGACCGTCCACAACAACGGGCCGAGGGCCACCATCGCGGCGATCACCAGGATCACGACGCCGGTGATCCGGCCGATCCGCGCGAGGGCTCCGGTGGATCGTGTCATTGGTAGAACACCAGCTTTCGTGCCGCGAGGAACTGCAGCCCGGTGATGACCAGGATCGCCGCCAGCAGCACGATCGCGATCGCGGAGCCGTACCCGAACTGCAGGTTCTGGAAGCCCTTCTGGTACATCGCGATCGTGACCGTCGTGGTCGCCGATCCCGGCCCGCCCTTGGTCATGATGTACGGCTGGTCGAACAGCTGCATCGCGTTGATCAGGGCAACGACCGCGGCGAACAGGATGGTCGGGCTGATCAACGGGATCTTGATCCGCAGCAGCGTCCGCAGCGGTCCGGCGCCGTCGATCTGGGACGCCTCCAGGACGTCGGTCGGCACCGACATCAGCGCCGCGACGAACAGCACGAACGTGAACCCGACCTGCTGCCAGACCGCGATCAGCACGATCGTGGTCGCGGCCGCGAAACCACTGGTCAGCCACGGCACGTTCGGGATGCCGAGCAGGCCGAGGTAGTAGTTCACGACGCCGAACTTGTAGTCGAACAGGTAGCCCATGAAGATCGACACGGCCGCCGTCGACGCGAGCAGCGGGAGGTAGAACGCGGTCCGGAACACCGTCCGGGCCCAGATCAGCCGCCGCTGGTTGACCAGCACCGCGAGCCCGAGGCCGAGGGTCAGCTGCAGGACGACGATCGCGAGCGCCATCCCGAGCGTCACACCGAAGGACTTGAGCACCGGCCCGTCGGTGAACAGCCGCCGGTAGTTCTCCAGCCCGACGTACTCCGGCGACGAGATGACGTCCCAGGAGAAGAACGACAACCCGAGCGAGGCGACGATCGGGATCGCGGTGAAGACCGCGACGAACAGCACCGACAAACCGATCATCGCGAAGCCGAACCGCGTCTCGCCGTGCGACGCCGGATGGCTGCGGCGCTTCACGGCCGTCCGCCGTACCTCCGCGGTGACAGCGGTCATCAGCCGGCCCCCGCGGCCTTCTCGAGGTCGGACTGCAACCCGTCCAGGGCTGCCTTCGCGTTACCGGACGAGATCGCTTCGGTGGTGCGCTGGTTGAGCGCGGTCGCCAGAGCGTTGTAGTACGGCGGGGCCGGGATCGGGGCGGTGTCGGGGTGCTTGGTCAGCGTGTCGTAGAAGACCGACCAGTGCTTCGGACCGGTCTTCGCGTACCGTGCGGCCGTCACCAGGGACTTGCGGCCAGGCGTGGTCACGTTGCCCGGGAACACCACGTCGAACGTCTCCGGCTTGACGAGCAGCTTCAGGACCTCCCAGGCCAGGTCCTTCTTCTTCGAGGACTTGAAGATCGCGTACCCGCCGGCGCCGAACAGGTGCCGCTGGCTCTTCCACTTCGGGAACATCGTGACGTCGAAGCTGCCGTTCTTCATGCCGGCGTTGGTCAGGCCGCCGGCCCAGAAGCCGCCGCCGATCGACATCCCGATCCGGTTCGATGCGAACAGGCCCTGCAGCGTGCCGCCGCCGCCGACGTCGGGTGACGGGGACAGGCCCTTCCTGGTCAGCTCGATCATGTAGTTCAGCGCCTCGACCGTGGCGTCGGAGTTCGCGGTCGGCGCGCCCCACTTCCAGCCGCCCTTGCGGCCCGCGGCGGCCGCGTCACCGGCGTACGCCTTGTTCCACAGCCAGTCGCCGCCGTCGTACTTGCCCTCCTCGAGCAGGTTGGCGTTGTTGGCGTACATGAACGACGTCCAGCTGCCCCACAGCCGGACCACCCAGCCGAAGGCGTTGATGCCCTGGAACTTGGCGATCCTGGTCGCCGCCGCCTCGAAGTCGTCGAGGGTCCAGTCCTCGCTCGGCGGTACGACGCCGGCGCGCTGGAAGAGGCCGGTGCTGTAGAACATGTTCCCGGCGTTGAAGCTGTCCGGGAGCTCCCACAGGTGGCCCTGGTACATCATCGACTCGACCAGCGCCGGGTGGATGTCGGCGAAGTACTCCTTCAGCGCGTCGAGGTCCTTGGTGACGTAGTCGTCGAGCGGGATCGCGAGTTCCTTCGACGCCATCAGCTGCAGGCCCTCGGTGGCGACGCTGATGATGTCGGGCGGCGTGCCGGCGGCGATCTGGGTCAGCACCTTCGCCAGGAAGTCGTTCCAGTCGGTGCCGTTGATCGCGGAGATCTCGAACCTGATGCTCGCGTCGAGTTTCGCGATCTGCGGCTGCAGCCGGTTCTGCAGCTGGGTGGCCGCGGCCTGCTCACCGAAGTACAGCATCTTCAGCGACTTCGACGAGCCGCCGCTGTCCTTGCCGCAGGCGGCCAGATCGGCCAGCGCGGCCAGGCCGAGACCACCGGCTCCGGCCTTCAGCAGGGTCCGGCGACCGAGCGTGCCGGCAGGCGGATGAATACCGGTCATGGGATGTCCTCCTTGCGCCCAATACGTATTGACCCGGGACCGTAGCAGCGGCTTAGAGTGGGGTCAATACGTATTGGCACCATCTGTGATAGTTGTTGGCGGCAGTGCTCACCGTGGAGGGGGACCGATGGCGAAGAAGGCGGCAGCCGGGCCGAAGCGCGTCACGATGACCGATGTCGCGCGCCGCGCGGGGGTGTCCCAGCCGACCGTCTCGTTCGTGCTGAACGACCGTCGGGACGTCGCGGTGGCCGAGGAGACGCGGCGGCGCGTGCTCGAGGCCGCGGCCGAGCTGGAGTTCGTCCCGAACCGGGCCGCGCAGCTGCTCCGGTCGAACAAGTCGTTCACCGTCGGCGTCGTGACGAGCGGCATCGTCTCCCAGCCGTACGCCGGTCTGATCGTGCTCGGCCTGCAACAGGTCGTCCAGCCGGCCGGGTACGTGTGCATGGTCGTCGACACGACCGACGATCCGGGCCAGGGCGACGACGCCGTGGCGAGCCTGGTCGGGCAGGGCGTGGCCGCGATCGTGTACGCGTCGCTCGCGCCGAAACCGTTGCACCGCAGTCCGCGCCTCGACGGGATCCGCACGATCTTCGTCAACTGCTGGCCGGAGGAGGGGCACGCCGACACGGTCCTGCTCGCCGACGAGTACGCCGGTGGCCGGGCCGCGGCCGCGTCGGTGTTCGACCGTGGGCACCGCGAAGTCGCGTTCCTCGGCGGTATGCGCAACGACTACGCCTGCAAGGAACGCCGGCGCGGCTTCGACGACGCCGCACGGGCGGCCGGTCTGCGTCCGGCGGATCTCGTCCACCGGTACGGCAACTACCAGATCGGCTCCGGGTACGACCTGGCGACCGACGTGGTGTCCGAGCACGGGCCGACCGCGCTGGTGTGCGGCAACGACCGGATGGCGATCGGCGCTCTGCTCGCTCTGCATGCCCTGGGCCTGGAGTGCCCGCGCGACGTCAGCATCGTCGGCTTCGACGACCAGCCCGACGTCGCCGACCAGGTCCGCCCGGGGCTGACCACCGCCGCGCTGCCGCACCTGATGCTGGGCCGCCGGGCCGGTGAGCTGGTGCTGTCCGCGCCGGACGACGCGCCTGAGCGGATCATCGTCGACTGTGAGCTGATCGAGCGCGACTCGGTCGGCGATCCGCCGCGGCGACGTCGGCGGGGGACCCGGCCATGATCCATCGGCGCCCGTCGTCGGGCTTCGTCGGTGATGTGATCCCGTTCAGCCACGACGGTCGGGTCTGGCTGTTCTACCTGCTGGACAGACGTCCTGACGATCCGGCCGCAGGGTCGGGCGGGATGCCGTGGGCGTTGCTGTCGACAACAGATTTCGTGGAGTACACCGACCACGGCGTCGTCCTGCCGACGGGTGGCCGCGACGACGAGGACTTCGACTGCTACACAGGCAGTGTGGTCGCGGACGGGTCCCGGCTGCATCTGTTCTACACCGGTCACAACCCGCGGCGCGGCGACGCGGACGGCTCGTTCCAGGTGGTGTGTCACGCGGTCAGCGACGGCGATCCGACGCAGTGGACCAAGCAGCCCGCGTTGTCCTTCGGCGCGCCTGAAGGCTTCGTGCCGCAGGACTGGCGCGATCCGTTCGTCTACCGGGTCGCTCCGGATCAGCCGTGGCAGTTGGTGCTCGCCGCGCGGTACGCCGATGCGCCCGATCGCCGCTGCGGCGTGGTCGCCCGGCTCACGTCGACGGATCTGGACCAGTGGGAGCTCGCGGAGCCGTTGTGGGAGCCGCATCGGTTCGTTACCCAGGAGTGCCCGGACGTGTTCCGGTGGGGCGACTGGTGGTACCTGGTGTACTCCGAGTTCACCGACGCGTTCCAGACGCGCTACCGGATCGCGCGCGGCCCGGACGGTCCGTGGCGCGCGCCCGGTCGCGACACCGTCGACGGACGGGCGTTCTACGCGGCCAAGTCGGTCGAGTACGACGGACGCCGGTTCTTCGTCGGCTGGATCCCCACGAAACAAGGCGATTCCGACACCAGCCCGTGGCAGTGGGCCGGGGACCTGGCCGTCCTCGAGGCGCACCAGGAGGACGACGGGACGCTGGCTTTCGGGTTCCCGCGCGAGGTGGTCGCGGCGTACGCCGACGAGCAGGACGTCAAGGTGTCCCCGCTCGACGGTGCGGACACCGAACCGGGGCAGGGCGCGCTCGACCGGTACGCCGCGTGGATCGGTGATCCCGTTCCCGAGCAGTGCCTGATCACGCTGACCGCCGATGTCGATCCCGGCACGCAGTCGTTCGGCTTGCTGGTGCACGCCGGGCCTGACGGCGAGGACGCGACCATCGTCCGGCTGGAGCCACAGGCGAACCGTCTGGTCCTGGACCACTGGCCCCGTGGTCGCACCGGCCCCGCACAGTGGCAGGTCCGCGGCGACGTGCCGTACGTGGTGGAACTCGAGCGAGCCTGCCCGTTGCCGCCTGGCCGGCATACCGTGCAGGTGCTGCTCGACGGGACGACCGGCCAGGTCGTTGTCGACGACCGGGTCGCGCTGAGCTTCCGTCGGTACGACGTGGGTGCGGGGCATCTTGGGCTGTTCGTCACGGACGGGGCGTTCGACCTGGTGTCGCTGAAGGTGGCCCGGTAGCCGAGGTACATTGCAGCACCTCGACAACCCGACGCCCACGGGAGTTCGTATGCGCCGTACGCCATTGGTCCTGGGAATCGTCGCGAGTCTCTGCGCGACTCTCGGACTCGTCACCCAAGCGAGTGTCGCCGAGGCCGCCGGGCCGAGCAGCGTGCGCAGGGTCGGGACCGAGGAGTTCGCCGATCCCGGATTCGCCCATCTCGGCTCGAAGTACTACCTGTTCCGGACCGGCGCCGGGTACGGCGCGCGCTGGACGACGAGCGGCGGCTGGTCCGCGGTGCACAAGTCGATGGCGTCGATCCCGGCCTGGGTCGACCACAGCAAGCCGCTGCTGTGGGCGCCGGAGGTCTTCCAGAGCTCGGACAGCCGGGGCGCCTTGTACGTCATGTACTTCACCGGCGAGTCCGCGTCGCGGCACGTGCACTGCATCGGCGTCGCGACCTCACGTCGGCCGGCCGGCAACTACACGCCGGGTGCGAAGCCGGTCGTCTGCTCGCCGTGGGTCTCGCGCGGGTACGAGGCGATCGACCCGGCGGCGTACCGCGCCAAGGACGGCAAGCGGTACCTGATCTACAAGAGCGACTACCGCAACGCGTCCGGATTCCAGATCCGCGCGGTGCAGATGGACAGCCGAACCGGCACGCGCGTCGTCGGCAAGAGCATCGCCAAGATCGTCAGCTCGACCAAGATCGAGGGCCCGTCGGTGATCGCGCACGGCGGCAAGGTGTGGTTGTTCGCCTCACGCGGAGACTACGTGAACTGCTCGTACAACACCGACGTGTGGTCCGCGAACTCCTTCTGGGGTGGACGTTTCACCCGCGTCAAGACCTTGATGACGACCAGGTCGACGCGACTCTGCGGGCCCGGCGGGGCGACCGTGCTGACCGTCGGCGCGACCACCCGGATCGCGTTCCACGCCTACGTCGACGCGAACCACAACGGGGTCAAGGACTCGAACAAGCGGCAGGCGTACACCGGTGTCGTGAAGTGGAACAGCGCCGGAAACCCCTACCTCGCCTAGGGTTTGCGCAGATCAGCGGGCCTTCCTGGCGGTGTCCGCGACCACCCCGGCCGCGACGTCGCGGAGTTTGATGTTGCCGGTCTGCGACGTCCGGACCATGAACGTGAAGGCCCGGTTCGCGTCCAACTGGTAGCGCTCCATCAGGATCCCGATGGCGGTGCCGATCGTGGTCCGGCTCTCGAGCGCCTCGGTCATCGTCGACTCCTGCCGGCTCCAGCCCAGCAGGACGGCGGCCCAGTCGGCGTACATGCCCGCGACGTAGTGGGCGTCGGCGTCGAAGGCCTGCGGCTTGTCGGCGTACAGGTTGAGCGCGCCGCGGACGCGCGGGGCGGCCCGGAACTGGAACGAGAGCTGCGAGTGCATCCCGAGCGCGGCGGCCTTCGGACCGTACTGCGGCCACCGGTCGTCCGCGCCCAGGTTGTCGACCTGCACGACCGGCTCGGTCAGCGCCGCGTCGAGGCAGGGTCCCTCGCCCAGGTCGTACTGCAACTGGTCGGCCTCGGCCGCGACCGGGTTGGTCGGCGCGAGCGTCTCGATCGTGCCGTCGGTGCTGGTCACCGAGATGCTGGCACCCGTGATCCCGGGGATCGTCGCGGCCACGCTGGAGGTGATCAGCTCGAGCGAATCATCGGCCGTGACCGGCGTTCGCAGTGTGTCGGCGACCGTCGACATCAGGTCGGCCAACTCCGGTAGTTCCATCGCAGTACCCTCGACTCGTGTGGTCGGCGGCGCCGACCGGTGGATTCATTGTGCGTCCTGCGGTCCATCGTGCCCACCCTGCCCCGACCGGCAGACCGGCCGCGGCGGATCGCCTATGATCCCGACGATCCAGGAGAGGACCCGGCGCCGGCCGGTCCACGTTGCCGATGGGAATCCCGTTGCGAACAGACGACGAGCAGAGCGTGCGCCGCAAGGCGGCAGAACTCGCCGACGCGGCGCTGCGACTCCAGTCCGCCATGGACACGACCGACCTACTGACAGTGACGGCCGAGCTCGCGGCGGCATTCTTCGCCTGCCCGCTGGTCGGAGTCGCCGCGCTCGGCCGGGACGCGGCCCTGCTCGACGTCGCCGGTCCCGCCGCGGACCTCGTCCGCGACGAGGCGTCGGTGCCCACCAGCGCCTTGCGCCGGTCGCTCGAGGCGGGCGAGCCGCTCTCCGCCGGCGGACAGGGCGGTGAGCGGCGCGTGACGCACGTGCCGTTGATCCCGGGCCGCGGGCGGGCCTTCGGAATGCTGTCGCTGTACTGGCCCGGGGCGGCCCCGGACCTGACGTACGTCGGGCCGTTCTCGACCCACGTCGCGGTCGCGATGGAATCGCTGTGGTACCAGCACCGCTTGCACGCGTCGATCGAGGCGCACCGGGTGGTCAGCTCGAGCCTCGGCATGCTGATGGAGCGCTACGGCATCGACAGCCGCGAGGCGTACGAGGTGCTGAGCGGGATCTCGCTGGAGTACAACGTGACGCTGCCCGAGATCGCTCGCCGGGTCATCGAGGACCGCGACCTGCCGGTCTCCCGCTGACCGTTCGGCTCTCTGTGCGCGGCCGTGAGCGGACAGTCGCGATCGCGGGGGATGAGGGTGTGTCAGGTTGCCCGTGGGGTGTGGCGGTGATAGTTGTAGGCGAGGTCGATCGGTTTAGCCAGCAGCCGAGTACTGGCCCGCGCCTTCGTGCGCGCTGAGCCGTCGGGTTGCCTGCGTCGTCGACTGATCAGGTGTCCGGCAGAAAGCTGCTGCCCTCATGCTCGATGAAGGTGCCGAACTGGTCCTCCGCACCACCGATGCCGGGCCGTACCTGCTGGTCCGGGTCGTGGGTGACCTCGACCTGGAGAGCGCGCCGGTGCTCACCGCGAACCTGAAAGCACGGCTCGGACCACGCCCGGTCGTGCTGGATCTGAGCGGGGTCGAGTTCATGGACTCGAGCGGACTCGGTGTCCTGGTCGGTGCGCACAAGGAGGCGGTGGCGCGCGGCGGGGCCCTGGTCCTGGCGGCGCCGAGTCCGCGGGTGCACAAGATCTTCAAGGTCACCAAGCTGCACAAGGTGTTCGCCGTCCACGAGACGCTCGACCAGGCGGTCGAAGCGGTCGCCACGGCCGCCGGCACGGTGACCGATGATCAAGGCTGAGGACACGACCGGCGCCGGGTACGCCGGCCTCGACGTGCCGGCGACGACCGGGGTCCGTCCCGAGCTCGCCGAGGACATCGCGCTGGCGATGGCCGGCTCGCTCAACCTGCGGCGCTCCGTCCTGCAACTGCTCGACGGGGTGCGCCCGGAGGTCGCCGACTGGGCGGTGGTCGCACTTGCCGGTCCGCAGGGCGCCGGTCTCCAGTTGTTCGGCGGCAGCGACGTCACGGCCGAGCTGACCGTGTCCCGGCGCAGAGTGGCCGGCACGGCCCTCGGGCGGGTGCTGACGACCGGTCTGCGGGAGCTCCTGCATGTCGCCGCCGGGGTCGAGGACGGTCTGTCCGCGCTGATCCCGCACTCGGCGCTGCGTCAGGAAGCAGCGTCTTTGCGGCCCGCCGACGTCCTCGCCATCGGCCTGACCGCCCGCGGCGCGACACTGGGCGCGCTGATCATGGTGCGCGGGCAGGGGCGTGGGTTCGGTCCGGACGACATCGAGCAGGCCGAGCGGATCGCCGCCCGGGCCTCGCTGGCGCTGGACTCGGCCCGCCTGTACGAGCAGCGCGGCGAGATCGCGTCGGCGTTGCACGACAGCCTGGTACCGCCCCCGCTGCCGGACGTGCCTGGTGCGGTGCTCGCGGCGCGCTACCGGCCGGCGGCCGAGCAGCTGGACATCGGCGGTGACTTCTACGACGTCTTCCGTGCGGGCGAGGACTGGCTGATCGCCCTGGGCGACGTCTGCGGCAAGGGTGTGAACGCTGCCGTCCTGACCGGCAGGGCCCGGCAGAGCCTGCGGACCGCGGCGCATTTCGAGCGCGAACCGGGCGCTCTGCTGTCCGCCCTGAGCTCGGTCTTCCACAACGACACCTCGGAGCGCTTCATCACGCTGCTCTGCCTGCGTGTCCGCGCCGAAGAGGCCGGTGACCTGGTCGTGGAGGTCGCGTCCGCCGGTCACGCCCCGCCACTGCTCGTCCGCGCCGATGGCCAGGTCGAGGCCGTCGAGGCCGAAGGTGCCGTGCTCGGTGTTGTCGGCGATGCGCAGTACGACGCGACCACGGTCCGGCTGGGGCCCGCCGATCAGCTGGTGCTGTACACCGACGGCGTCGAGGAGGCCCGCGGCGCGTCCGGGTTCTACGGCGACGAGCGGTTGGTCGAGTTGCTGGGCCGGCTCGCCGGCGCCGCACCGGACGTGGTGTGCGCGGCGGTCGAACAGGACGTGGTCGAGCACCTCGACGGCCGTAGTCATGACGACATCGCCGTGGTATCCGTCGGCTGCGCGCGGACGACCGGATGAGCGCGACCGATTTCGGAGCGACCCTGACGGCGTTCCAGGACGCGGTGGCGAGGGTGGACGTCACCGCTGCGCTCGACGTCGTGGACACGGCACTGCTCGCCGGCGCGGACCCGGTCGCGCTGCTGACGCATGTCGTCGGTCCGGCCCAGCGCGTGGTCGGCGACAAGTGGCAACGCGGCGAGTGGTCGGTGGCGGACGAGCATGCCGCGACCGCGGTGGCCATGTCCGCGACCGAGACCATCGCCCGGGCAGTACGCCGTACGCCGGTCGTCCGGGGGCGGGTCGTGGTGGCGTGCGCCGAGCGTGAATGGCATGCGCTCGCGGCGATGATGATCGACTGCGCGCTGCGTTCCGACGGCTGGGAGACGACGCTGCTCGGCGCGTCGACACCGGCGCTGCGGCTGAGCCAGTACCTGCAGGATCTCGGCCCGGACGCGGTGGCGGTCAGCTGCTCGGTCCTCGGCTCGCTGCCGACGACGCGACGATTCATCGAGGCGTCGAGAGCCGCGGGCATCCCGGTGCTGGTCGGCGGGCCTGCCTTCGGGACCGACGACCTGCGGGCCCGCAGCCTCGGCGCGACCGCCTGGGCCGCCGACGCGACCCACGCGATCGAGGTCATGCGGACCCTGCCGGCCGTGGTGCCCAGGGCGGATCCGCTGCCCGCGGCCGCGGCGGCCGAGCAGGCCGCGCTCGAGCTGGAGCACTCGGCCCTCGTCGCCGGCCTGATGTCCAGATGGCCGGGCGAGGAGTGCGATCTGGATCCCGACCTGGTCAAGGACTCGGTCGAGCAGTTGCTGCACGCGGTCTGGGCGGCGCTGCTGACCACCGACCCGCGTCCGGTCGCTCAGACCGCGAGCTGGATCACGGCGCTGCTCGAGTTCCGCCGGCTGCCACCCGCGTTGGTGGCCCGCCTCCGGGACGAGGTGACCCGGGCGCTGCGCGACTATCCGCTGGCGAGCTTCCTGTTCGCCACGTCCTGGACCTGAGTGCCGCTCATGATGTTGCCGTAGGCACCTTTCGCTGGGACCTGCTCGGCCACCAGAACCGGTCGCCGAGCAGGAAGGCCAGCGCCGGGACGACGACGGTGCGGACCAGCAGGGTGTCGAGGAGAACGCCGACGCAGACGATCACCCCGACCTGGGTCAGCGTGATCAGCGGAAGCACGCCGAGCACCGCGAAGACGGACGCCAGCAGCAGCCCGGCGCTGGTGATGACGCCGCCGGTCACCCGGAGCCCGGTCAGCATGCCTTCCCGGGTGCTCGTCGTCCGCGCCTCCTCGCGGGCCCGCGTGGTGAGGAAGATGTTGTAGTCGACGCCGAGCGCCACCAGGAACAGGAACGACAGCAGGATGACTTGTCCGTCGAGGGCCGGGAATCCCAGCAGCTGGTCGAACAACAGCCAGCTGGCCCCGAAGCTCGCGAAGAACGAGGCGATGACGGTCAGCAGCAACAACACGGGCGCCAGCACCGAGCGCAGGACGGCGACCAGCACCACTCCCACCAGCAGCAGGATCAACGGCATGATCAGCAGCCGGTCGCGCTGGTCGGCCTCGTTCGAGTCGAGCGTCTCCGCCGCGCCGCCGCCGACCAGGACATCGGCTCCGACCTGATCGAGCCGCTGCCGGAGGTCCCGGACCACGTCGAAGGACTCGGAGCTGCCCGGCTCGGCGGTCAGCACCACGTCGTACGAAGCCAGTTGGTCGTTGCGGGCGGCCGGCCGGACCTCGGCGACACCGGGCGCGGCCTTGATCGACGTCGTGATGGCGGACGCCTGCTGGGCCGGACCGATCACGGTCAGCGGCTCCGTGGAGCCGGCCGGGAACGCCTCGGCCAGGATCTTGGCGCCGCGAACCGCCTCGGGCTCGACCCGGAACTGCTCGTTCTGTGCGAGGCCGGTGCGGACGCCGAACGTGCCGAGCGCGAGCCCGGCGAGCACCAGTGTGGAGAGCACGAGCACCACCGCCGGCCGGCGCGCGACGCCCGCCCCGAGGCGGCCCCACAGTTTGCCCTCGGTCGCGGTGTCACCCACCCGCGGGACGAACGGCCAGAACACCCTCCGCCCGAACAGCACCAGGACCGCCGGCAGGACGACGAGCCCGGCGACCATCGCCAGGGCGATACCGATGATGCATCCGATCGCGATGCCGACCAGCGTCTCGGTGCTGGCGAGCAGCAGCAGGCCGAGCGCGGCGATGACGGTCCCGCCGCTGGCCAGGATCGGTTCGGCGACCCGGCGGACGGCGAGGGCCATCGCGAAGCCGGGTCGCTCCTCGTGCCGCAGGATCTCGCGATAGCGCGCGATCAGGAGCAGCGCGTAGTCGGTGGCGGCGCCGAAGACCAGGACGCTGACGATCCCGGTGACCTGCCCGCCGCCGGGAATCCCGAGGCGGGACAGGACCTGGTCGGACAGGCTGGTCGTGACCTGCTCGGTGAGCCCGACGACGATCAGGGGCAGCAGCACCAGGCCGGGGCTGCGATAGGTCAGCAGGAGCAGCAGCGCGACCACCGCGGCGGTGACGAGGATCAGCTTGGTGTCGGCGCCGTCGAAGACTTTGGTGAGGTCGGTGGTGAAGGCGGCGGGGCCGGTGACGGCGGTCTCCAGGCCGGACGGCAGATCGCGCAGTTTCTCGCGTAGTTGGTCGACCGCGGTGGCGATCGCGGCGTCGTCGCGCTCCGACAGGGGGAGCACGGCGAGCGCGACGCGCCCGTTCTCCGGGACCTGCAGCGGCGCGCGCACACCCACCGAGCCGGCCTTGGCCTGCGCCGCCGACCGATCGGCGGCGGTCAGCGAGCCGCCGTCGGACCGGCTGAACACGATCAGGGCGGCCGACGCGTCGGCCCGCGGGAGTTGCGCGCGCAGCTGCTCGACCTGCGCCGACTCGGCCGCGGTCGACAGGCCGGTCGCGGATCTCGGCCCGGCCTCTCCCGGGCTTGGCAGCAGCAACGCCGCGGCCGCCAGCAGGACGGCGACGAGGACCACGAGGGCGGCCGTGCGCCGACTGCGCACCAACCGGGCCGGACCTGGCACAGTGACTCCCAACGGGGCGATGAAAACTCGATGATCAAGTATCTTGATTTTCAAGACATTAGGAGGTGGAGGTGGTGGAGCGCAAGTCCCGGTCCCCGCAGGACGACCTGGTCGGCCTGGTGCAGATGCTGGTCGCCGAGGGGCAGCGGATCGCGCACGTCTTCGCCCAGCGGCACGGCATCCACGGGACCGATGTCGAGGCACTGGTGCGCATCCTCGTGGCCGGCGAGCGCGGCCGGCCGCTGACGGCGGGGCAACTGGCCGCAGAGCTGGGGTTGACGACCGGGTCCGTGACGACGCTGCTCGACCGGCTCGAACGCGCCGGTCACGTCCGCCGCGAACGTGATCCGGCGGACCGCCGCCGGGTGATCCTGCGGTACGGCGAGCCGGGCCGCGAACTCGCCGGCCGGTTCTTCACGCCGCTCGGGGCGCATCACCGCGCGGCCACCGGCGACTTCACTCCGGACGAGCTCGAGGTCGTCAAGCGCTATCTGACGGCGTCCATCGACGCCTTCCGCTCGTACCGCTCGGAGCTGAGCGAGCAGCCCAAGCACTGAGGTCCGGCTGTGAGGGCGGCTACCGGCGCGAGATCCTGCGGTTGAGGGAGAACAACCGTCCCAGGATCGGCATCAGGACGATGTTCACCCCGTGCAGTACGCCGATGATCAGCAGGATGCCGCCGATCCGGCGGGCCTCGAAGCCCGCCTGTTCGGCGGTGGCGAAGATCGACCAGTTCTCCCGGGGCTGGAAGCTGACGGTGAACAGGATGTACGCGATGAAGATCAGGTAGTACACGATGTCGGTCAGGACGATGTAGCTCTTGCCGGTCTGCGGGTTGTCGTGGAAGACGTCGGCGGCGTACGCCCGGCCGAAGCGCTTGATGAACGGGCCGAGCCACAGGGCCAGGCCGATCAGCAGTGCGTCGGTGAACAGTTCGAGGATCCACCACTCCAGCAGCAGCTGCCCGGACCCGGTCCGCGGTGCGAAGACCGCGACGATTGCCGCGAGCAACAAGATTGCCAGGACCAGCGTCGCGACGGTGCGGACGATCCGGCGCCGGCGGATCCGGTCGTCGGCGATGCTGCCGAGCACGCGCTCGAACAGGTCCGGTGCCGGCGGGCGGGTGGCCGCCGGGTCCAGTGCGTCGTACAGCCGGCGTTCGACCTCGGAGGGTTCGCCGGGAGTTTCGGGGCGTCGTGTCATCCCTGGACCTCCAGAACAGACTTCAGCGACCGCAGGCCGCGTTGCAGGTGGGTCTTGACCGAGTTCGGCGACAGGCCGAGAGTGCCGGCGATGTCGGCGACGGACAGTTCGAGGTAGTACCGCAGGACCACGCAGTCGCGCTGCCGACGCGGGAGCGCGCGCAGGGCGGCGACCACCTCGCGGCGGCTCTCGTCCTCGGCCGCGTGGTCCTCGGCCGACCGGTCGTCCGGATCGGCCGGCAGCCGGTGCCGCAGGGACACCAGGCCGCGCCGGTTGTGGTCCCTGGCGAGATTGATGACGATCGAGCGCAGGTACGCCGCCGCGCGGTCCTGGTCGTGGATCCGGTGCTGACTGCGGGCCAGCCGGAGGAACGCCTCCTGGACGAGATCCTCGGCCGCCGTCCGGTCGTCGACGAACCAGCGCGCGAGCTGGACGAGGCGCGCCGCCTCCGCCCGGAACAGCGTGACGACCAGCGCATCGGTGTCCCCTCGAACGCCGACGGCCGGCAGGTCCGCAGCCGCATCCATAGCCCCCATCACCTCTACGGACGGATGAGCCGGCGGAGCGGGTGACACGGCAACGAATCTTCTTCCGGTGTCACCCGTTCCGCGGCGCTGTGCCGTCTGTCGTTGTGATCCGTGCAACCAGCATCGGCTATCGAGGGGGAGTCATGACAGGTCTGAAGCTTTTCGCGACGACGGCGGTGCTCGCCGCCGTCACACTCGCCACCGCTCCGGCCGCGGCGGCGTCGGACGTTGTCACGGAGCACGGCGCGCTCCGGGATCTGGCGCCGGCGGCGACAGGCCCGTTCGACGGTGCCCACGCGGTGCTGGTGATGGTGTCCGACGACGGGCACACCGGCGTACGGCTGAACCTCTACGGCATCGACCGATCGGCCGCGGACCGCACGTTCGGTGCGCACCTGCACGTGGGTCCGTGCGTCGCGGGGAACGGCGCCGCGGCGGGGCCGCACTACAACACCGATGTCCTGGCAGGCCGGGTGCCGCCGAGGATCGACGAGACGACCGAGGTCTGGCTCGACTTCACCGCGACCGGCGGCGGCACCGGACACGCCTCCGCGCGCGTCCCGTTCGTCCCGGCGCCGGGCAACCGCGCGATCGTGATCCACCAGGAGCCCACCGACGACCACGGTGCGGCCGGCCCACGCCTGGCCTGCCTCCCGGTGTCGTGGTGAGCGTGCTGCGCTCGGCGGCCGCCGGACTCGGACTCGGCCTCGCGTGGGGCGTCGCGGCCCGGGTCTGGATGCGGCTGATCTCGACCGAACCCGAGTTCACCTGGGCCGGAACGCTTGTCATCCTCGCGCTGACCGGCGGATCAGGTCTGCTGCTCGGGGTTCTGTACGGCCTCCGCCGCGCCGGCCGGTCACGCTGGTGGCGGATCCTCGCCGCTCCGTGTCTGCTCACGTTCGCCGGCCCCGGCATCCTCTTCCTCCCGGCGTTCCTCCTGGGCGGCCTGCTCCACCTTCGTCACCGGTGGGCGCGCATCATCGGTGCCGTCGGTATCGCGCTGGGCGAGCTCGCGCTCTGGGCCTTGAGCAGGACCGACCCGGTCAATCCCTGGTACCTGTACGGCGGTTTTCTGGTGCTGTCCCTCGCGCTGTCGGCCGGCGGCGCCGAGCTCTACCGGCCCCGCCCCTTCGTCAGAGCGCGGCGACCTGTGTCTCCAGGTCGCGCAGAGCCTGGAGGAAGGCTTCGGAGAATGTCGGGAACGGCTGGATGACGTCGAGGAGGACGGGGAGCGGGACCTTCGCGCGGATGGCGAGGGTGGCTTGCTGGAGCCATTCGCCGGCTTCCGGGCCGACGGCGTACGCGCCGGTGAGCAGGGTTCCGTCCGAGACAAGGCTCAGGAAGCCGGGCTGGGTGTCGTAGGAGCGCAGGTACGTCGCGGTTCGTGGCACGCCGGACAGTTGGACGGTAGCCACGAACGCGCCGTCCGCGGTGCCGACGGACGCGGCCTGGGGGTAGCAGTACACGACCCGCGGCACCGCTTGGTAGCTCGCCGTCCGGGGCGTGCCGAGAATGTTGCTTGCGGCAACGCGTCCCTGGTACTCGCCGACATGCGTCAACTGCCACAGGCCGGTGACGTCGCCGATCGCCCAGACGCCGGGCGCTGCCTGGAGCGTGTCGTCGACCGGGATGCCGCGCGGGTCGGGGTCGATGCCGACGGTCTCCAGCCCGATGCCCTCGACCCGCGGCCGGCGCCCGGTCGCGACCAGGACCCGGTCGCCGGTCACCTGCGTCCCGTCGCTGAGCTCGACGACGTACGTCGATCCCGCCAGCGTGACGCGCTCCGCGCCGGTGCCGGCCCGGACGTCCACGCCGTCCGTGCTCAGCGCGGTCGCGACCGCCTCGCCGACCGCTCGCGGTTCGCGGGGGAGCACGTGCTCGCCGCGCTCGAGCAGCGTGACGGCCGCGCCCATCCGGGCCAGCGCCTGACTCATCTCGACGCCGGTCGCCCCGCCGCCCAGCACGATCAGCCGGTCCGGCACCTCGACCATCCCGGTGACGTCGCGGTTCGTCCACACGCCGGGCAGGTCCTGCAGCCCGGGGACCGGCGGGATCACCGGGTCGGCGCCGGTCGCGACCACGATCGCGCCGGCGGTGTACGTCCGGTCGTCCACCGTGACGTTGTGCGGACCCGCGAGCCGGCCGTGACCGCGCAGCACGTCGATCCCGGCGCCCTTGGCCCACGAGACCTGACCGGAGTCGTCGTACCCGGAGACCATGAAGTCCCGCCAGCCCAGGGCCGCAGGCACGTCGAGGGAACCGGTGACGGCTTCCCGGGCACCGGGCGCGTCGAGTACCTCGGCCAGCGCCTCGCCGGGTCGCAGCAGGGTCTTCGACGGGATGCACGCCCAGTACGAGCACTCGCCGCCGAGCAGTTCGCGCTCGACGACGGCGACCCGCGCGCCGCCCTTGGCCAACGTCGCGGCACAGTGCTCGCCCGGTGCCCCGGCGCCGAGCACGATCACGTCGTACTCGTCCTTGCTGTCCATCTCGCACTCCCTTCGGTTGCGTCCAGCGTGGCGTGGACCAGGCGGCCGCCGGGCCAGTGACTGTCCCTGGTCCGCACCGACCAGGGACCGTCACGGGGGTGGTGGCCGCCCGGCGAGGCGGATCGTGGAACCGGGAGCATCCACGAGCCGGAGGCTGGAGATGGAATTTCTCGTCACGATGACGACCCGGGTACCGGACGGAGTCACCGACGCCGAGGTGGCCGGCGTCCGCGCCCGCGAGGCCGCGCACTCCGCGGAGCTGGCAGAGCAGGGCAGTCTGAAGCGGCTGTGGCGCCCGCCGCTGGCCCCCGGGGAGTGGCGGACGCTCGGTCTGTTCGAGGCGGACGACGCCGCGGCCCTGGAGACCGTCCTGGCCTCGATGCCGTTGCGGATCTGGCGGACCGACGAGGTGACCGAGCTGTCCCCGCACCCCAACGACCCCGGCACGGCCTCGTGATGGCGGCGAGGTACGGGCCGGCGGCCGGTGGGGCGTCGTACGCCGGGGTGGCGGTGCGCGGGCGGACCGGGGCCCTGCTGGTGGCGGCGACGGTGCTCGCCTCGATGGTGGGCTTCATCGACGCCTACATGGTCAACGTCGCGATCCCCGCGATCGGCCGCGACCTCGGGACCGGCGTGAGCGGGCTGCAATGGATCCTGACCGGCTACCTGGTGACGGTCGCGTCGCTGCTTCTCCTCGCCGGCGCCCTGGCCGATCACTTCGGCTGGCGCCGCCTTCTGATGGTCGGCCTGGTGGTCATGCTGATCGCGTCGTTGTGCTGCGCGGCTGCCCCGAACACCGCGGCGCTGATCGTGGCCCGGGTCGTGCAGGGCGCCGGTGGGGCGATGGTCGTGCCCAGCAGCCTGGCCTTGCTCAACGGCACCCTGAGGCCGGCGGACCGTGCCAAGGGGATCGGCATCTGGGCAGGTCTGTCGACCCTCGGTACGACGCTCGGCCCGTACGGCGGAGGCTGGCTGGTCGACCACGGCTCCTGGCGGTACGTGTTCCTGCTGAACGTCCCGCTGATAGCAGCTGCCTTGTGGGTCCTGCGCGACGTACCGGAAGTCAGCCGCCCGCGCCGGGAGCTCTCGGTCGACCTTCTCGGCGCTCTGCTCACCGTCGTCGGACTGGGTGGCGTGATCTACGCGCTGACAGCCGGACCTGCCGCCGGATGGGGGAGCGCGAAGGTGCTGGTCCCGGGTGCTGTCGGGGTGGTCTGTCTCGCCGTACTGGTGCCGGTGGAGCAGCGACGGGCGGCGCCCATGCTGCGTACGGCGCTCTTCCGGATCCGCCAGTTCGTCGCGATCAACGCCGCGACGATCCTGTTCTACGGCGCGCTGTCCGCGGCGAGCTATCTCGTCGTACTGCAGTGCCAGCTACGGCTCGGCTACAGCGCCACCGAGGCGGGTGCGGCGCTCATCCCGGAGTCGGCGGTGTTCCTGCTCGTCTCGCCGCTCGCCGGCGGTCTGGTGGCCCGGGTGGGTGTCCGCTGGCCGATGACCATCGGCATCCTGATCGTCGCCGGTGGATTCGCGTGGTTGTCGGCGGCGAGCCCGGGCGAGAGCTACCTGCGCGCGATCCTTCCGGGCGCGCTGTTGTGGGGCCTCGGCATCGGGCTGACCGTCGCGCCGCTCACGGCCGGCGTACTGGCCGCTGTCGACGACGCCGACCTCGGCGAGGCGTCGGCGATCAACGACGCGGCGTCCCGGGTCGGGGGCGTGGTGCTGATCGCGCTCGTCCCCGCCCTGCTCGGAGTGGGCGGTTCGGACGACCTCGTCCAGCCATTGGCGCAGCGGTACCAGGCGGCGATGCTGGTGATGGCGGCCCTCAGCGTCGTCGCCGCGCTGATCACCCTCGGGTTCGTCGCCCGCGGCCGCCCGCCCGCCACCCAACTGCCGGCGACGCCGCGGGTGCACGGCTGCGCCGTGCCGGTGTCCACCTGACCTGATGAACTGGAGAAGCACGATGACCGGAAGTCTCGACGGGCAGCTCGTGGTCGTGATCGGCGGAAGCTCGGGGATCGGACTGGCGACGGCCCAGCAGGCCCGCGGCGCCGGTGCTCGCGTCGTCGTCACCGGCCGGAACGCCGAGCGGCTCGCCAACGCCGCCGCGGAGGTCGGCGCCGAGAGCGCGCCGATGCTCGACCTGGGTGATCCGGACCGCCTCGCACAGGTCTTCGCGGAGCTGCCCGCGGACCTCGACCACGTCCTGGTCAGCGGCGGCGGGCCGTTCTACGCACCGATCGCCGACCTGGACTTCGACGAGGCGCTGCGCGTCTTCGACGAGGATCTGGTCGGGGCCCTGCGGATCGCGAAACTGTGCATCGGACGGGTGCGCGCCGGTGGCTCGCTCACCTTCATCAGCGGTACCGGCGCGCGCCGGCCGGGCGTCGGCCTGAGCGTCGCCGCGATCGGGACCGTCGCACTCCAGGCGATCGCCGCCAACGCCGCGCTGGAGCTCGCCCCGATCCGGGTGAACGCCGTCGCCGCCGGGTTCGTCGACACGCCGCTGTCGGCGCGGCTGCTCGGCGATCAGCTCGAAGAGCGCCGGGCCGACCTGCGGGCCACCTTGCCGATCCGGCGGGTGGTCGGGCCCGACGACGTCGCGGCGCTGATCCTGCACCTGATGACGAATACCGCGCTCACCGGCGCGACGTACGACGTCGACGGCGGTCAGCAGCTGCTGCGGCACTAACCGGCTGCCTCGCTGACGTCCGGCAGTGCGTCCCGCAGCTGTCTGCGTGAGCTGATGGAGAGCTTGTCGAAGATCTTGCGGAGGTGCCATTCGACGGTGCGGGGGCTCAGGAAGAGTCGGCTGCCCACCTCGGGGTTCGACAGGCCGTCGCGGACCAGCAGTGCGATCTGGAGTTCCTGCGGGGTGAGCTCGTCATTCGTGGCCGGTCCGTTCGCCCGTCGGCGGACTGTCTCTCCGGTCGCCTGCAGCTCGCGACGGGACCGCTCGGCGAAAGCAGCCATGCCGATCGACGAGAACAGGTCGTACGCCGTACGCAGCTCCGCCCGCGCCTCTCCACGGCGCGTGCGGCGCCGCAGCCACTCGCCGTACAGCAGGTGTGCACGGGCCAGGTCCGGGCGCAGCCTGGTCCCGGTGAGTTGCTCGATCGCCTCGACGTACGCAGCTTCCGCGGCCGGGCCGTCGTCCAGCAGAGCCCGGGCGCGTGCCTCGATACCGCGACCCCAGCGCTCGTCGGTGTCCTGTGTCTTCTCCCGCAGTTGGCCGAACGCGGCGGCGGCTTCGCGCGGGCGTCCGCTGCGGACTGCCGCTTCGACCTGCTCGCTGAGTGCCCACGAGGACACGAACAGCTCCGGCGTGTCCTCGCTCGCGGACACGGCCCACGGCAAAGCTTCGTCGTGGCGGCCGAGGCCGTTCAGGACGACGGACCTCGCCCAGCGCGCGTACTGCGCCGCCGTGCCCTGCCCTCCGGCGATCGCGCTCTCGATGGTCTCGTCGATCAGGGGGAACGCCTCGTCCGGGAGCCCGCGCAGCGCGGCCAGCACCAGCCCGCCGTACGGCAGGACGTGCGCGCCGGTCGCCTCGCGGACCGCGTCGGCCTCGGCCCGCAGCGAGGTCGCCTCGGCGAAGTCGCCGGCCAGCGCGACGACCTGGCCGAGCACGTTGACGCCGACCGCCAGGACTGCGAGCGCTCCGGCACCGCGCGCCACCTCCACCTGCCGGGTCGAGGTCGACAGGCACGCCTCGAAGTCCCACGCGGTGGCCGCGGCCGCGGTGGCCAGCCAACCCCAGCGCAGCACCTCCTCGACCGACGCATCCTGATCACCGAACGCCCGGGCAGCCTCCTTGAGCAGAGGCACCGCGGCAGGACGACCTTCGGCGAAGAGCAACGCGAACCCGTCCAGGAGGACGTCCGAACTGCGCGTCGACGCCTTCGGCCGGGGTGCTGCCTCGGCCGCCAGTGAGACTTCGCGCAGACCCGCTTCCGTGGCCAGTTGACCAGCGAACAGCGCGGCGCTCCAGGCGTCGAGGTACGTGTCGCGGGCGAGCCGTACGTCGAGCGGCTCGAGCGTCCTGGCCGCGCGCAACAGCAGCCCGGGCGCGTCTGCGCCGCGTTGCTGCGCGTACGCCGCCTCGGCGCGGAGCAGATCGATCCGGGCCCGCCCGAGGTCGTCGATCTTCCCCGCCTCGGCCGTCGCCAGCAGCGCCCAGGCGGTCCCGAACGCACCGGCCTGCAAACTGGCCTGGGCGCCCGCGAGCGCACGCTCGGTACGACGGACGGGGTCGCGGGTCAGGGCGACGGCCCGCTGCAGGAAGGCAGCCGCGGCGGCGAAACCGCCCCTGGCCTGAGCGCGGTCGGCGGACCGCTCCAGCTCGAGGGCGACCCCCTCGTCAGGTCCGGTCGCGGCGGCGGCCAGATGCCAGGCGCGCCGGTCGGGATCGGTCGCCGAGTCCGTCGCGCCGGCCAGCGCCAGATGCACCGCGCGCCGCTCGATCTCGGAGGCCGATCCGTACAGCGCGGACCGGACCAGCGGATGGCGGAACGTGACCCGCTCGCCCAGGCTCAGCAGCCCGTCGATCTCGGCGAAGACCGCCTCGATCCCGAGCTGGTCGGCGGCCCGCCGGACGAGGACCGGATCGCCGATCGGCTCGGCCGCGGCGACCAGCAGGAGTTGCCGGGTCGGCGCGGGCAGGGTGTCGGCCTGCCGCAGGAAACTCTGCTCGATCCGCCCGGGCAGACCCTGCCCGCCGAGCAGGCCGAACCCGGCCGCGAGCTGGGTCGCGGTCAGGCCGCGCGGCAGTTCGAGCAGAGCCAGCGGGTTGCCGCCGGTCTCGGCGACGATGCGGCGGCGGACCGGCTCGTCGAGCAGGAACTCGACGGCCGAACCGAGCAACGCCTGGGCCTCGTCGGCCGGTAGCCCCTCGACCCGGAGCTCCGCGAGACCGTGGAACTCGACACCGATCTCGCGGGCGCCGAACAACAACCCGACCGCTTCGGCGCCGGTCCGGCGGGCGACGAACCCGAGCACCTGCGCCGTCGCCGTGTCGAGCCACTGCACATCGTCGACGACCACCAGGACCGGCTGTTCCCCGGCCAGGTCCGAGATCAGGCTGAGCACCGCGAGCCCGACCATGAAGCGGTCCGGAGCAGGCCCGGGCGCCAGCCCGAACACCGTCGCGAGCGCCCGGCGCTGTGGCTCGGGGATCCGGTCCAGACGGTCCAGCAGCGGCGCGCAGAGCTGATGGAGCGCCGCGAACGCCAGCTCCATCTCCGACTGGACGCCGACCGCGCGCAGCGTGCTGACGTCCGCTGCCGATTCGGTCGCGTAGGTCAGCAGCGCGGTCTTGCCGACCCCGGCCTCGCCCAGCACAACCAGGACCCGGCTCCTGCCGCTGCGGACGTCGGTCAGTAACTGGTCGAGGACGGCCCGTTCCGGCCGCCTGCCGAGCAGTCTCGCAGGTTGCGTCCGCCCCGCCCCCAGGCCGCGGAACCCGTCTCCACGTTCCACCGTCCGCCGCCCTTCGCGGTACGCCTACGACGCGCCGAGTCCGTCCCGCCGCAGTCTCCCGAATCGCTCCAGCCTAAGACCGCGACTCCGCTTCCGGAAGCAGCGCCCGACCGCTGCGCGGGCCGGGAGAATGGTGCGATGACTGTTCTCGAGAGGTTCTCGCTGGCCGGGCGAACGGCGCTGGTGACAGGTGGATACCGAGGGCTCGGCCGGGCCTTCGCGGCGGCGCTGGCCGAGGCCGGGGCGGACGTGGTGATCGGGGCGCGCGACGCCGCGGCGTCCCGGCAGGCCGCTGATGAGCTGGCCGCTGCGACGGGCCGTACGGTGGTCGGCGTCGGGCTCGACGTGAACGACCGGGACTCCGGCCGGGCCGCGATCCGGGCTGCGCTCGACGCGACGGGCCGGTTCGACATCCTGGTCAACAATGCCGGGGCGTGCGTCCACCGGCCGGCTCTCGACGTACCGGACGACGAGTGGGACGAGGTGTTCGCCACGAACGTCGACGGCCTGTGGAAGCTCAGCCAGGAGGCCGCGCGGCATTTCACGACCGTCGGCGGCGGCACGATCGTCAACATCGGGTCGATCTCGGCGCAGATCGTCAACCGCCCGCAGTGGCAGCCGGCGTACAACGCGTCCAAGGCGGCGGTCCATCAGTTGACGAAGTCGCTCGCGGCGGAATGGGCGCCGTTGAACATCCGGGTGAACGCGGTCGCGCCCGGTTACGTGAAGACCGAGATGGCGCCGGTCGACGAGCCGCAGTTCAAGGCCCGCTGGATCGACGACGCCCCGATGCAGCGCTACGCCGTACCCGAGGAGATCGCCCCGACCGTCGTGTTCCTCGCCTCGGAGGCCTCCAGCTTCATGACCGGTTCGGTACTCGTCATCGACGGCGGCTACACGCTGCACTGACCAATTGTGGTGTGGTGCGGCCGCCCGCATCACCCGCTTCTGGGGCATCTCCTGAGTTGGTACCTGTGGGGGAGCTGATCCCCTCCTGCGAGGGAGGTCCCGGCGCGGGCGGATCGCGAGGATCGTGGGCATGAACCTGATCAAGAAGCTCGCCGCTCTGACCGTTGTCGCCACGACCGCCGTGGCCGGGATCTCCACCGCGCAGGCCGAGCCGGGCAAGCCGAAGGTGGCCCGGGTGTCCGGCGGCGCCGACTTCATGCTGCCCTTCGGCCCCGACGACGACGTCCGCCACTTCGACTTCGACGCCACGGCCGCGCCGTACAGCCGGCCGATCCCCGGTGCGCCGATCGGGCTGCCGTCCGACGCGAACGGGACGGTGAAGATCTCTCACTACGTCGCGGCCTGGAAGAAGACCATCCGGGCGGAAGGGACGGTGGACTGCCTGGTGACCGCGCCGGGTGTCGCCTCGCTCACCGCGAAGATCACCAAGGCGGACGAGCCGGTCCAGGACTGGGTCGGCAAGCGACTGGGCTTCAGCGTCCAGGACAACGGCCGTCACGACCGCGTGGGGTTGTCGTGGACCGTGGTCAATCTGCAGCAGGGCGCCTCTGGTCAGTGGGAGGAGGCACCGGTCGGCACCTGCATGGCGCCGGCGCCGTTCGCCCCGGTGACCAAGGGCGACTACAAGGTCCGGCACGTCGATCTGCCCCCGTTGCCCCGCGGCTGAGCTCAGCTCGGAGGCAGGCCCAGCACGCCGCGGACCGCGCGCACGGTCAGCTCTCTGTCGTGCGGCGGTCCGCCGACCGCGGCGGTGACCCCTTCGAGGGCGCCGAGGTACGCCGACGCGACCGCGCGCGGCGGCGGGCCGGCCGGGATGGAGCCGCTTCGCCGTCCTCGGGTGATCAGCTTGGCGATGGTGTCCTTCAAGGGCAGCATCAGTTCGGTGAGCGCCTTCGTGACGGCGTGGTCGCGGCCGGCGAACTCGACCCGCAGACTCATCAGCACCGCGGCGACGTCCTTGCGGCAGTACGTCGCGTGCGCCCGCGCCGTCCACAGCAGCCGCTCGGCCGGGTCGGCGATCGCCTCCGCGGGATCGCCGACCTCGGCGCGCCACGTGCGACTCACCCAGTCGATGACGGCCAGCGCGAGCTCCTCCTTGTTCGCGAACAGGTGGTACAGCGCGCCGCGGGTGTAACCCGCCTCCCGCGCGATGTCGTCGAGCCGCACGTTCCCGTAGCCGTACGTCGAGAATCCGCGCGCCGCGGCCTCGAGCAGTTTGTTCCGCGTCAACTCGATCCGCTCCGCCTGGGTACGCCGCGTCATACCATCATCATACATTCACGCATGTATGTATGTGTGAGCCAGCTCGCGTTGCCCGGAATGTCGGGGCGGGCGTAGCTTCCTGAGCATGAACGAAGATTCCGGAGAACCCGCCGTACGGAAGTTCTACGACAGCCTGACCGCACACGAACCGGCCGGCGTCGAGCTGCACTGCGAACCGGACCGCCGACTCCCGGTGGCACCGAACGAGTTCGTTGTCCTGGGCCACTATCGCGGTGACGGCTGGCGGGCGCCGTTCGCCCACGTCCTGACCACGAAGGACGGCAAGATCCTGTCGTTGCGGCAGATCACCGACACCCGCTGCTGGCCCGACCTGATGGCGGCGTCATGAACGCGACCGCGTTCCGGGTCGGTGCGATCACCTGGGTCGTCACGGGTGCCGGTCACACCGTGCTGAGTTTCTTCCTGCCCAGTGATCCTGAGCTGGATGCGGTGATGCGGGAGAGCCAGATCCAGATCGGCCCGCTGGACCTGAACGCCGAGTCACTGCATCGCGGTGTAAGCCTCGTCATGGGTCTGGCGGTCATCGTCGTCGGCGCTCTGCTGTGGATGATCGCCAACACACTCCGGACGACTCCGGACCGCCTACGCCCGTTCGGCGTCGTCGCGCTCGTCGCAACAGTCCTGGCGCTGGCGATCGCCGCGCTGTGGGTCCCCGGCCCGCCCCTGGTGACCTTCTCCATCGCCACCATCGCCTTCTGCACCGCGCTGTTCGCGAGGCAGCCCACCAAGGCAACGGCTACTAGCTAGCCCCGGCCAACGCTTCGGGGGATATCTGCGGAGCACGAGCGAGGCGGTGACGAATCCGAACCGGGCGAGCCCGTCGACAACCTCCCCAAGCCCCTCGGCCTGCGGGACAGCCTGGAACGCGCCCCTGCGCCTAACCGGTCCCCACGGCCACCTCAACTCCGCGAGCACCCTCGGACGTTGGCAAGAAGGCCGCGACCTCCTCGACACGCTGATCAGACCGCGGCCGCGCCGGTAACGCCGTGGCTTCGTGACGCGATGTAGTCACTGTCGTCCTCCGTATCTGCGGCGGGCGGCAAGGGGGGAACCATGTGGAAGGTGACGCTTCGGTATCTGGGGCGTGCGTTGCTGGGGTCGAAGCGGGCCATCGCCGCGGTCGTCGTCGGTGCGTTCGTCGCGGGCACGATCGCGACCGTGAAGTCCTTGATCGAGTCGCGGATCATTTCCGCGGTCGCCGACGTGATGAACGGGAACGGCGAAGGATCGATCTGGTCACGGCGTCTGGGGGACGTCGGGTCGAGTGACTCCGACTGGGTGGTCGATGTGGCGAACCGCTTCTTCAGCGGTATCGAGTTCCGCTGGGGGATCGTCACGTACGTCGTGGTCAGTGTGGTCGCTGTGCTGCTGACCGTCGCGACCACGAGCGCGAGGGAGAACATCTCGCGCCGGCTGTTCTCCGGGCTGTTCGAGGCAGGCATCAACAAGGCGTTCACACGCTCCGCCGTGCCGGTCGACATCGAGGACGAGCCGGGCGGTCTGGCGGGATCGGTACAACAGGGAGCACGCGCGGTGTCCGGCGCGTACGCCTTCCTGGTCGAGGCCGGCCAGTACCTTTTCAGCCTGGTCGCGGTCTTCCTCGTACTCGCGGACGTGCACCCCGGTTTCGCCGCGCTGAGCCTGACGGTGGTTGCCGCGCTGGCCGTGATCAGCTGGCTGCAGGGCCGCCGTCTGAACGAACGCCGCGAGCGGTACGACGACCGCCGTCGTGATCTCTTCGGCTTCACCGGACAGGTCCTGGCGAACCGCGACGTCCTGCTGGCCCACGAGCAGAAGAAGCGGTACGTCGACCGCCTCGGCACCTCGAGCCACGAGCTCGGGACGATCGACAAGGACCTGTCCACGCGCGAGAGCGTGTATCAGGGGTCGGTCAACCTGATCCAGGATCTCGGGCTGATCGCGATCCTCGGGGTGGTGCTGGTCGCGGCCGCGCGCGGCACCAACGTCAACGCGGTCGGCGACGCGTACTTCTACGTCTCGCTCTTCGCCCGGATCATGAACCCGATCCGCAACATGCTCGCCGGGTACGACGACGTGCGGCGGTCGATGTCGACCTCGCGGACCTTGCTGCGCCTGCTCGCGAAGGACGAGGACGCTGCGGTCCAGCCGGCGTCAGCGGAGCCCGCCTCGTCGGGGGAGGCGGAGTTCTCCGCGGTGTCGTTCGCCTACGTTCCCGGGAAGCCGGTCGTGAAGAATTGCTCGTTCACCATTCCGGCGGGTGGTGTCACACTGATCGTCGGCCGTTCCGGGGCGGGCAAGACGACGATCGCCCGGATGCTGCTGAAGTTCCTGACGCCGGACGAAGGCGAGGTCAAGGTCCGCGGCCGTTCGACGAGCTCCTGGGACGGTGAAGAACTGCTGAAGGAGATGAGCTACCTGTCGCAGACCGGCCACGTCATCGACGGAACCGTTCGCGAGAACCTGTTCGTGCCTGACGACGTCGCCGACACCGTACTCGCCGACGCGCTGCGAACAGTCCGGCTGGCCACCACCGACGAGGCCGCGCTGCAACTGCTCGACACCCAGGCGCGGAAGCTGTCCGAGGGCCAGAAGCAGCGGCTGGCCCTCGCGCGCATCCTCGTGGATCAGGCGTCCATCGTCGTACTGGACGAGCCGCTGGCCGGTGTCGACGCGTTCACGTTCGCCGAGGTGCATCGGCCGATGACCGAGTGGATGGCGGATCCGGACCGGACGGTGGTGATGATCAGCCACCGTCTCGAGTTCGTCTCGGCCGCGACGCATCTCATCGTTCTCGGCGAGGACGGCAGCGTGGTCGAGCAGGGCACTCCGGCGGACCTTCGCGCCCGGCCCGGCGGAGTCTTCGCCTCCCTGCTCGACGCCGGCCGCCACGAGCTCGCCGTGGGGGTCACGACCCCCTGAGCGGATCAGCGGACGGCCTGCTGTGCCAGGGCGCTGATCCGCGCCTCGACCTCCGGGGTCATCCTGGTCAGGGCGAAGGCGGCCGGCCACATGGCGTCCTCGTCGAGGTTGGCCTGATCGCTGAAGCCGAGCGTCGCGTAGCGTGCCTTGAACTTCTCGGCGCTCTGGAAGAAGCAGACCACCTTGCCGTCCAGCGCGTAGGCCGGCATCCCGTACCAGAGCTTCGGCGCCAGAGTCGGAGCGCTCGCCGTGATGACGGCATGGACACGCTCGGCCATGACACGGTCCGAGTCCTGCATCTCGGCGATCTTCGCGAGGACGTCTCGCACTGCCTCGGCGGCCTTGTCCGCGCGGGAGCCGCGGCGCGCTGCGGTCTTCTGCTCCTGGGCGTGATCCTTCATCGCGGCCCGTTCCTCGGCCGTGAATCCTTCGTACCTGCTGGTGGCGACGCTGCTCATTTCAGAGTTCTCCTTGTGCGGATGGGTGCTGTCCGGGTCGGGCGAAATGCTTCAGGCGGTGGCGGTCTCCCAGAGGAACCGGTCGGGGTCGGTGAGGGGTCCGGCGTCGCCGCTGAGCACGAGGCGGTGTGATCCGGTGCCGTCCTGGGAGACGCCGGTGTCCTTGGCGAGGGCGTGTCGCGGGTAGAGGGCCAGCGTGACGGCCGACGACGGGGTGTCGAACTCGACGTACTTCCCGCCGAAGCTCTTCGCCACCGCCAGACCGTTCTCGACGTAGAACCGCTTGCTGGCCTTGACGTCGGTCACTCCGAGCAGGAGCGCGACCTGGTCGATGGTGCGGGAGGCCGGGTCGGTGTCCTTCTTCTTCGAGCACGCGACCTTGATGATCGTGCCGTCCGGGGCCTGGACGAAGCCGCCGTAGCCCCAGAAGCTCTTCGTGGCGGGCTTCAGGATCGTCGCGCCGGCGTCGACGGCGGCACCGATGATCGCGTCGACGTTGCCCGGCTGGGACGCGACGATCGACAGGGCGAAACCGCGGAAGCCGGCGCTCGGTGCGTCCGTGCCCCGGACGGTCACGTAGGTGTCCAGGCCGGCGGCCCGGTAGAAGGCGGCGGCGGCCGTCGGGTCGGACGCTTCCAGGATGACTGAGTCGAAGGTGGTCATGGCAGATCCTTTGGGTGAGAAGGGGGTGGTGTGTTTCGGGGACAGCGCCGGAGCGGCGCTCACTGGTCCTGGATGAGCCCGAGGACGTTGCCGTCGGGGTCGACGACGGTCGCCACCAGCCGGCCGGCGCCGACCTCGTGCGCGGCCTCGTTGACGGTGGCCCCGGCCGCGGTCAGCCCGGCCAGCGTCGCCTCGATGTCGGGCACGTGCCAGTACGCCACCGGGGAGGTCATGCCCTGCGGCCCGCCGCCCGGCACCAGCCCGATGTGCTGGCCCTCGGCCTCGAAGCCGACGTAGTACTGCGAGTCGGTCTGCGGCGAGATGCCGAGCAGCGCCGCGTAGACGGCCTTGGCCTTCGCCAGGTCGGACACGGGGTGCAGCACGGTCTTGATGCCGTAAGTGGAAGCGCTGGTCACGGTTACTCCTCTGGTTGTGGGTCCCATCGACCCGCTGTCGTGGTCACAGTCTTTCCGCCGGCCCTACCGGTCCACATCCGTGCTGAGCACGGATCCGCACCACGGATGGCGGGCACGGATCAGTGGTACGGAGCGGTGGTACGGATCGGTGGCACGGAGCGGGTGGGGCAAGATGGGGCGGTGACAGCAACAGTGGAGATCTCGCTGCGCGAAGCCGAGGTCCTGGAACTGGTCGGCGCTCGGCTCAGCAACGCCGAGATCGCGGCCCGGCTCTACATCTCGGTGCGGACCGTGGAGAGCCACGTTTCCTCGTTGCTGCGCAAGCTGGAGGTGCCGGATCGCCGCGCGCTCGCCCAGCGCGCACCGGAGCCGGTCGGTGACGCTCCGGCGCGACCGGAGCCACGGCCGGTACCGGTTCTGCCGGCCCCGTTGACGCCGTTCGTCGGCCGGGTCGGCGAGCAGGCGGAGCTGACCGAGCTGCTCAGGACCCACCGGGAGGTGACCGCGGTCGGGCCGGGGGGAGTGGGCAAGACACGGCTCGCGCTGGCGGTAGCCGCCGAGATCTCCGGTGAGTACGCCGACGGGGTGTGGTTCGTCGACCTCGTCCCGGTCACGGATCCGGGCATGATCGCGACGGCGGTGGCCAGTGCCCTCGGACTCGGCGAGCAGCCTGGCCGTGACACGACCGAGTCCGTGATTGCCGCGCTGGCTGATCGGCAGTCGTTGCTGGTGCTGGACAACTGCGAGCAAGCGGTCGACGGGGTGGCGCTGTTCGTCGAGCGGCTGCTGGCGTCGTGCCCGCGGCTGACGGTACTGGCGACGAGCCGGGCCCGCTTGATGGTGCCGTTCGAGCGCGTGTACCAGGTCCCGCCGATGTCGCTGCCCGGCGACGGCCAGTCGGACGCGGTCGCGCTGTTCCTGGCACGGGCCGCTGCGGCCGGCGCACCGCTGGACCCGGCCTCGCGCGACCAGGTGGTCTCCATCTGTGAGCGGCTGGACGGTATGGCGCTGGCGATCGAGCTCGCCGCGGCGCGGTACCACACGCTCGGCCTCGACGGCGTCACCGCTGCCTTGTCCCACCCGCTCCGGATGCTCACCGGCGGCTTCCGTGCCGACGAACGGCACCGTTCGGTGCGAGCAGCGCTGGACTGGAGCCATGCCCTGCTGGAGCCGGCCGACAAGGCGTTGTTGCGCCGGGTGGCCGTGTTCGTGGCGCCGTTCACGGCCGCAGCGGCGGCGGAGGTGACCGGGGCCGAGGAGTTCCTGGTCGCCGAGGGCCTTGCCCGGCTCGCCGAGCAGAGCCTGCTGGTGGTGACGGCGTCCCCGCGCGGTACGGCGTACCGCGCGCTGGAGACGATCCGCGAGTACGCGACGGAGCGGCTGGCCGAAGCCGGTGAGCTGGCCGACACTCGCTCCCGGCATCTTCGCTGGAGCCTGGCCCAGGCCGACGCGCTGGAGGTCGGCCGCCCGGAATGGCGAGCCGGGTTCGACGCGGTCGCCGACGATCTTCGCGGTGCCTTGGCCTGGGCCGCGCAGGAGCCGGATCGTCGCGCCGACGCCTACCGCGTCGCCTTCACGCTCGCGGAGCTGACCTTCCCCCGCAACCTGATCGGCGAATCCCAGCAACGGTACGAGCAAGCAGCCGCACTGGCCGAGGACCCGGAGCTGGCTGCCTCGGCACTGCGGCAGGCCGCGGCGGTGGCTGGTTGCCGAATGCGCGGCGACGACCTGTATCGCCTGCACGGCGAGGCTGCGGAAGCCGCCTCCAGCGCGGGCGACTCCGCCGGCGCTGCCCGTGATCTCGCGGCGATCGCCACGACGGCGTACCGGTTCTCGACCAAGTTCGTCCGCAAGCTGTCCGTGGAGGAAACGGACTCGCTCGTCGCGCGTGCAGGGGACCTGGCCGGCGACGACCCGGCGGCGCAGGCCACGGTGGCGGTGGCCGAGGCCGGGCAGCTGCTCAGCGGCGCGATCAGCACCGCCCAGGGCCACCCCGGCGCCTCCGTCACGGACACGATCGCGCGCGCCGAACGAGCGGTCGACCTGACCCGCCGGACAGGCGATCCGCTCGAGGAGTCCGTCGCGCTGGATGTCCTGACCGGCGCCCTGAGCTGGGCAGGTGACTCGTTCGCCGCCGCGGCGACGACCCAGCGCCGGATCACGCTGCTGTCGTCCCTGCCGAGCACCCCGGCCGCCACCCACGAGGTGATCGAGGCGCTCGGCGAGGCCGCCGAAGCCAGCCTCGGCACCGGTGACCTGCCGGCAGCTCGCCGTTGGGCAGGACAGCTCGCGGACCATCCACTGCTGGCCGAGGTCGGCCACCGTGCCACGAGTTGGCTGCTGGTCGCCGATGCCTTCGCGGGCAATGTCGAGCAACTGCTCAACGGGAGCGTCCGATTCCTCGACGCGTGGCGACGGGCCGGCCGCCCGGCCGGGTCGTCCCTCGGCCCGGCAGTCGCCGCCGTGGCGATGACGCACGGCGTCCGTGACGACCAGGACGCGCGGCAGGAATGGCAAGAGGTTCTGGATCAGCTCGGCCCCTTGCCCGAGCACACCCACGGCTACGGTGCGGTGTTCGACGCGATGCTCCTGCTGCACCACGGGCAACTGTCCGAGGCGCTGGAGCGGATGTCGCCCGCGCCGCAGCAGGTGTGGAAGTGGGTCACCTGGATCTGGCACCACTGGTACGTCGCGCTGCGTGCCGAGACCGCGGTCCTCGCGCGAACGCCGGACGCCCGCGACCGCCTGGCTGAGGCCCGGACCATCGTGGCCGGCAACCCGGTTGCCGGTGCCATGGTGGCGCGAGCCGCCGCGTTGCTCGACGGCGAGCAGGAGGCGCTGCTCGCCACCGCCGACGCATTCGACGCTGCCGGCTGCCGGTACCAAGCCGCGCGCACCCTCGTGCTCGCGGGCGGCAAGCACGCCGAGCGCGGCACCGCAGCACTCACGACACTCGGCCTCGCCCCGATGGCCCCGGCCGCCTCCTGATCGAGCCCATCCGGTCGCCGACGCGTGCGGCGAGTGTGCGATTCCTTTTGCCTGTACGTCGGGTCAGTACCTCTCGAAAGCCTGACCCAGACGAAGCAGGAGTCCGACGATGAAGTTCAATCTGTTCCTCCCCACCGGATTCGGTAGCGACCTGTCGTCCTTCAGTGATCCGGTGGACGCGGTCGAGCGGATCATCCAGCTGGCGCGGACGGCCGAGTCCGTCGGGTTCTCGGAGGTGTGGCTGCCGGATCATCTGCAGACGATCCCGCCGTCGAACGGCTACTTGTTCGAGGCCTGGACGCTGCTGACCGCGGTGGCCCGCGCGACCACCAGGATCCGTGTCGGCCAGTTGGTGACCGGCAACGGCTACCGGAACCCTGCTCTCCAGGCGAAGATGGCGTCGACGCTCGACGTGCTCTCGGCTGGGCGACTGACCTTCGGTATCGGCGCAGGTTGGTATCAGGCCGACTACGACGCGTTCGGGTACGAGTTCCCGGGTGCGGGCCGGCGCCTTCGCGAGTTGCGCGAGGCCGTGCAGGTGATCCAGTCGCTGTGGACCGACGAGGTCAGCAACTTCACCGGTGAGTTCTATTCGCTGAAGAACGCTTACGTGCAGCCGAAGGGTGTTCAGACGCCGCGCATCCCGCTGATGATCGCCGGCGGCGGCGAGAAGGTGACGCTGCGGATCGTTGCCGAGTTCGCGGACGTGTGCAACCTGATGGCGTCGCCGGCCGACATCGAACGCAAGCTGCAGATCCTCCGCAAACACGCCGCGGACGTCGGGCGTGACGTCCGCTCGATCAAGGTCAGCGCGACGACCGGAGCGCTGATCACCGACACCGACGATGCCGCCCGGGCGCAACTCCACCCGAGCATGGGCGCGTTCTATCCCGGCGACTTCGCCTCGTACCTCCTGTACGGCACACCGGACACCGTCCGGGAACGCGTCGCGGCATACGAGAAGGCCGGCGTCGACGAGCTGGTCGTCGGCTTCCACCACTCGACAGACCCCGAAGCAATCCGCACCTTCGCCAAGACCGTCGGCCTCCGCTCCGACTTCCTGCGACGAACGTAGCGCGGAGCCTTCCCGTCAGAGGCTCCTAGGATGCGGCACACACCTTGGCGATACAGCGAAATCCTTGTCCGCGCAGGAGTTTTCGTCGCTCCGGCCGGGTACTTGAGGTGTACTTTCCGGACGGTCAAAAAGCGGCCTGGGTTTGTGACCTCGCACGAGGAGCAGTCGATGAACCAGGAGCGACCGGCCGACGTTCGGCCGAATCAGCAAGCGTTAGATGTGGGCTGGTTCCGCCAGCAGCTCTGTCACGAGCGTCAGTTCCGTCTGGACCAACTGGTCGGCCTGACCACCGAGCAGACGACAACGCCGTGCTCCGCGGCGGTCGCGGAGGTGCGGGCTGTCTTGGAGGCAGGAGCACGGCGAGCCTTGGCAGAGATCGACGCCGCCCTGCTCCGCCTCGCCGGCGGCGTCTTCGGGGCCTGCGAGATGTGCGGGGAGATGATTTCACCGCACCGTCTCCAGGCGCTACCGACCATCAGGCTCTGTCTACGGTGCGAGCACCGTTCCACGGCGGAATCCGAAGACATCTACCTGTCTCCGTCGTAGGGCAGGACGGTTGCACCTGATCTTGTTAATCCGGTGGCTCGCTCGGACGACCGGACGGGTCGGCTGTGACGTCCTCGGCGGGCGGCGTCTGTCGCCCGTCGTCGCGCTCGGGTCCGGGCGAGCGCTGTCCTTCGACGTGCTCGACCTTGTCGAAGTCCAGAGCGCCCTTGTCGAGGTCGGCGTTCTCCAACGCTTCGTTGATCTCCGTGTCGCTCACTGTTCCGTGCTTGTCGTCCGGATCAGGCAGATCGAAGCTCATGATTACCTCCGGGCCGCAACCCCTGGTGTCGTACGTACTTCGCGCCGAACCCATTCCCGGATGCCAGGACGAGACCCGGCTTTCGAGCTTGGCTGCACTCGGCCTGGCCGTGCGCTGTTCGACGCGAAGCGCTCGATGTGGTGGGCGTCCAAGCGCGGCCCCACCTACGGGTGGTTCGTGCTCCGCGTTCAGGCCTTGCCGGCGCGCGGCCGGCGTGCTCGCGTCGCCAGTGCGTCATGGGGCACTGATGGCTCTTCGTCGGCTGCCGACGGCCGAGCCTCGGGGCAGACGACCGGCTTGCGGACAGGTCCGCCGCCCAGTCGACGGAACTTCCACTGGCGTTCGCCATAGTCGTAATAGGTATCCACGCCGCCGAAAGTCACGATCGACCCTCCCACCCGTTAAGCGCTCATCTGAGCGCAGTTGGTTTCGGGTTCCCTGCGCATTCGACTCTCAAACCTGCCCGCAATGGTTCTTCCGGCTACTTCGCGAGTTGAAGCCGCCCGAGCGGGTACCTGACGGCGGTGGTCCAACAGCCTGGAAGCCCTGGGGAACAACGACTTTCGGACAGCGGTGGACCTGAGTCGTGACAGGAGATCGTCGATGAACCAGGGCATTGGATCACCGGGTAGATCCGCGCTCGACCTGGAGCCGTTCCGGAGGGAGCTGAATCTTCAGAGGCGGTTCCGGCTCGAGCAACTCGGCACGCTGTTCAACGAGGCGAACCTGCCCTGCCCGGCCGCCCAAGCCGAAGTGCGAGCCGTGCTCGCGGCCGGCGCGCAGCAGGCCCTGGCAGAGATCGAGGCCGCACTCGCGCGGCTGTCCAGAGGCCGATTCGGCAACTGCGAACTCTGCGGGAACTCGATCTCCGTACACCAACTGGAGGCGATCCCGACCACGAGATTCTGCCTCCGCTGCGACCACCGCCGGCAAGCGAAGTTCAACTCCGGCAACGAATTCTCGGTGCGTGGCTGAAAGCAACTCCAGCGATCAGTGCGGGAGTTTGCGGGTTTCGATGAGTTGGGTGGCGACGTCGCGAAGTTTGGTGTTGGTGTCTTGGGAGTAGCGGCGGAGGACGGCGAAGGCTTGGTCGTCGTCGAGGTGGTAGCGCTCCATCAGGATGCCCATGGCCTGGCCGACGAGTTTGCGGGCGTCGACGGCTTGGGCGAGGTTGTCCTCGTGCCGGGCGGTGGCGACGGCGATCGAGGCGTGCCGGGCGAGGATGTGTGCGATCGCCTCTTCGTCGCGGCCGAACGCGTCCGGCTGGGTGCTGTAGAGGCCGAGGACGCCGACGGTGCCGGCGGCGGTGGTGAGGGGGACGTCGAGGACGCTGCGGACGCCGAGGTCGAGGACCTTGGCGGCCCACTCGGGCCAGCGGTCGTCGTCGGCGGTGTGGCGGACGTGGATGGTGGAGTGGTCGCGTAGCGCGTCGGCGAGTGGGCCGTTGCCGCCGTTGACCTGGAAGGCGTAGATCTCGGCCACGACCGGGTCGGTGACCGCGGGGATCTCCAGTTTCCGGCCGTTGACGACCAGGGCGACGCCGGCGTGGGAGCAGTCCAGTGCCTGTAACGCGAAGTCCACGACTGCCTGGACGGTTTCTTCCAGGCCGACGGAGTCGTGCAGGTCGAGGGAGAGTTGAGCGAAGCGCTCGGCCGTTGAATCTGCGGATACCTCTAGCAGGGACATGTGCCGCTCCTCCGTCCTGTCGGGTGTCTCGGACTGTGAGCGGACCTGAACCGCGCCCGGAGTCGCAGCGAAGTGGTGATGGGGATCTTCGCGTGCTTCCAGTGAGCCCGTAGCGTCAAGGTAACTTGACGACCTGATCAACGTCAAGCTACCTTGACGGATCGTTGGTGTCAAGCTATCTTGACGTTGTGGCTGGTGATATTCGCCCCCCGGACACGAGAAGCCTCGATGAGCTTCTCGAGGTTCTGCGGATCAGCGATCAACGGGAGTTGTACGAGCGTGGCATCGAGCGGCAGCAGGCAACGGGCCACCCCGTGGCGGCCTTCGCGAGAGCCCTGGCTGATCTGCCGGGCGTGTCCGGCCTGGAGGCGCTGCGCGCGAGTCGGCGGGTCGTGGAGCTGCTGACCGGAGCGCGGTGGCACATGATCCGTCAGGCCCGCGAGGAGGGCTCCAGCTGGAGCCAGGTCGGGACCGCTCTGGGCATGAGCAAGCAGGCCGCGTACGACTTCTACCGCCGCAAGCTCGACCAGCAGGACGAGGCCGCCGCCGGAACCTACAACGAACCCCGCAACCGGGCAGCACTCGGCGACAACGCCGGCCGATGACCGGCCCTCCGCGCGAGCGGGCGGCCCGTGTCGCTCAGGGTTTGAGGGCGCGGGTGGCGTAGTAGCCGGGCAGCCAGCCCGCGGTGGCGTCGGAGTGGTGTGGTGCCTCCTCGAACCCGGTGATGACGAAGCCGGCCGCGAGTTGCCCGCCGAGCTGCTCGGCCATCGTGTGGCTGTACTCCAGCGGGGCGTCGGCTCCCCACAGCCGCTCGCGCTCCTCGGCCGGGACGTGTGTCAGGTCGCTGTACGGAAGGCGGTGGCGGACGACGAGTTCGCCGCGGGTGTCCATGGCCTCGTTGTCGAACAGGTACACGTCAGGGTTCAGGAAGCCACACAGCAGCGCGCCGCCCGGCCGCAGTACCCGGAAGCACTCACGCCAGACGGGGGCGAGCTCGGGCACGAACAGGTTCGAGACCGGGTTGAAGACGAGATCGAACGAGGAGTCGCCGAACTCCGACAGGTCGCGCATGTCGCCCAGCACGGTGCGCAGCTCCAGACCCTCGCGCTCCGCGACCATCTGGTCCTGGGCGAGCTGACGCGGCGAGTTGTCAAAGACCGTGACCCGCGCGCCGGCCGCGGCCAGCGTCGGGCCCTGCTGCCCACCACCTGAAGCCAGGCAGAGGACGTCCACAGCGGACAGGTCGTCGGGGAACCACGCGCGCTCGACCGGCTGGTACCCGATCAGCACGACGGACCAATCACCCGCGCGTGCCCGCGCGACCGTCTCGGGGGAGACCGGGCGCGACCACTCGTTACCGTTCTCGACCTGAAGGTCCCACGCCGCGCGGTTGTGCGCTACCGGATCAACGCTCACGCGCACACGGTAGCTGAACGCACGTGTCCTACTCTCGTGGATATAGCGCCAACACCCCGGGGCTGCGATGACCGACGCGCTCGTCGAGACCAAGTTCTTCCCGCCCGCGCCACGGGCCGGTCTCGTCGCGCGGGCACGGCTGGACGAGGGCCTGACTCGGGGCGGTCGACTGGTTCTGGTTTCGGCGCCGGCAGGGTTCGGCAAGACCACCCTGCTGGGACGGTGGATCGGCAACCACGCCGCCTCGGCGGGAGCGACAGTCGCGTGGGTCGCTCTCGACGAGGGCGACCGCGAGGCCTCGTCGTTCTGGACGTACGTCGTCACCGCCCTGGACCGTGCCGTTCCAGGCGTCGCTGCCAGCGCCCTGCCGCTGCTGCAGGCCGGGCAGACTCCAATCGAGACAATGCTGACCGTGGTTCTGAACGAGCTGAGCGTTCGATCGGACGAGGTCATCCTGATCCTGGACGACTACCACCTCGTCGACAGCCCCGGCCTCCGGCCGGCGATGACCTTCCTCCTCGATCATCTGCCTCCGCAGGTGCGGCTGATCATCAGCACCCGAGCAGACCCCGGCCTGCCGCTGGCACGCCTGCGCGCACGCGGCGAGCTCCTGGAGATCCGCGCCGCCGACCTTCGCTTCACCCTCGCTGAGGCGGTCAGTTACCTCAATGACGTGAACGACCTGCGGCTGTCCGCCGAGGACATCGCGTCACTCGAGGAACGCACCGAAGGATGGGCCGCGGCATTGCAACTCGCGGTCCTGTCACTGCGCAGTCGCGGCGACGCCGCCGACTTCATCGCCGGCTTCGCCGGAGACGATCGCTTCGTCGTCGACTACCTCGTGGAAGAGGTTCTGGACCGCCAGCCCGATGCGGTCCGGCGGTTTCTGCTGGCGACCTGCATTCTCGACCGTCTCACCGGACCCCTGTGCGATGCAGTGACCGGCGAACACGACGGCAAGGCGATGCTGGAGCGGCTCGACCGCGCCAATCTCTTCCTGGTCCCGCTCGACGACCAGCGACGCTGGTACCGCTATCACCACCTCTTCCGCGATGTCCTCCACGCCCATCTGACCGATGAGGACATCGACGTCGCAGAGCTGCATCGACGCGCTGCCGACTGGTACGGCGGTGACGGCCGGCCGGAGCCGGCGGTCCGGCACGCGCTCGCGGCCGGTGACGTCTCGCGGGCGGCCGACATGGTCGAGCGCGCCGTACCGGAGCTGCGCAAGAACCGCCAGGAGCACACCTTGTGCCGGTGGATCGACGAGCTTCCCGACGACGTGGTCGAGCGCCGGCCCGTGCTCGCGATGGGGTTCGTCGGCGCGCTGATGGCCGGCAACGAGTTCGGCGACGTCGAGCGCAGGTTGCGCCACATCGAGCAGCTGTTGGACGGACCCGAAGAGACCGTGGTCGTCGACGAGCTTGAACTCGCCCGGCTGCCTGGCGGTATCGAGCTGTACCGGGCCGCGCTGGCACTGATCGGAGGCGACCTCAGCGGTACCTCGGCGCACGCCCGCTCGGCGGTCGACCGTGCGCCCGAGCACGACCACCTGACCAGGGCTTCGGCCGAGGCGCTGGCCGGAATCGCCTCCTGGACGGCGGGCGACCTCGAGGCCGCACACCGCAGCTACACCGCCGCGGCCGACGGGCTCCACCGGGTCGGCTACGTCGCCGACGTACTCGGGTGCTCCATCACGCTCGCCGACCTCGAGATCACGCAAGGAAGGCTGCGGCAGGCGCAGCGGACCTATGAGCGCGCCATCGAGCTCGCAGCCGGCCACGACCCCGACCTACGCGGGATCCGGGACATGTACGTCGGTCTGAGCCAGGTGGCGCTGGAGCGCGGCGATCTGACCAGTGCCATCGAGCACCTGAGACAGGGCGATCAGTTCGGGGAGCAGTTCGGCCTGCCGCAGAACCCGTACCGATGGCGGGTCGCGATGGCCCAGGTCCGCGAGGCCGAGGGTGATCTCGACGCGGCGCTCGGGCTGCTCGCCGAGGCCGAACGGGTGTACGTCGGCGACTTCGCGCCGAATGTGCGACCGATCCCGGCACTGCGCGCACGAATGCTGGCTGCGCACGGGGAGGTGGCCGCCGCCTTCGACTGGGCACGCCAGCGCGGCGTCTCCGTGCACGACGAGGCGTCGTATCTGAGCGAGTACGAGCACGTGACTCTCGTCCGGGTCCTGCTCGCGGACGGATCGCGGCTGCAGGACGCCATCGGGCTGCTCGAGCGACTCATCGCCGTGGCCGAGGACGGCGGTAGGCAAGGCACCCTCATCGAAGTCCTGACCCTGATGGCGCTTGCCCAGCATGCGACGGGCGACGACAAGGAAGCACGGGCGGTGCTGGAACGCGCGCTGACTCTGGCCGAGCCCGAAGGCTACGTGCGGGTCTTCTCCAGCCAAGGGCAGCCGATGGCCGAGTTACTCGCTGCCTTGGACCCTGGCCGGCCGTACGTACGGCGACTCCTGGACGCCTGCCCGGGTGCGGCGGCCGTGCCCGCCCCGCGAGATGGGTTGATCGAGCCGCTGACCGAGCGTGAGCTGGATGTCCTGCGGATGCTGGCCGGAGATCTCGACGGGCCGTCGATCGCCCGCCGGCTCGTCGTGTCGCTCAACACGGTGCGGACCCACACCAAGAACATCTACGCCAAGCTCGGCGTCAACAACCGCCGTGCCGCGGTCCGCCGGGCGCACCAGCTCAACCTGCTGTCCCAGCGCCGCTGAAGAGATCATCACCGAGTTCACCAGATGATGTGAGGCCCTCTCACCACATCGGCTCCTAGTTTGCGGGTATCGAACAAGAGGAGCACCCCGTGAACAGCACGCCGCAGTGGTACGAGATCCGCCTCCGGGGGCGCCTCGATCCGCGGTGGTCGGCCTGGTTCGACGGGCTCGCCCTCACCGCCACCGCCAACGGCACCACCACCATCAGTGGCCCTGTCGTGGACCAGGCCGCCCTGCACGGGCTGCTGCAACGGCTCCGCGACCTCGGCCTCCCCCTCCTCTCGGTCGCCCAGGTGGAGCCCGATCCGCACTCCAACCCAGAAGATCCGCACGACCCGACGACCGGAGACAGCCATGACCACCACCGCACGACCCACGACAGCGACCAGTGACCCGACCCGCAATCACGCCCGCGCAGCCGGCATCTTCTACCTGCTCACGTTCGCGGCGTCGCTGCCCGCCTTCGCCGTCATCGGCTCGGCGGTCAACCCGGACCTCACCGTCGCCGCCGGGCACGACACCCAGCTCCTGTCGGCCGGCTTCCTGGACTTCGTCACCGCCCTCACCGGCATCGGCAGCGCCGTGGCCCTGTTCCCGGTCCTGAAGCGCCAGAACCAGTCCCTCGCGCTCGGCTTCGTCACGTCACGGCTGCTCGAGGCCGCCATCATCATGACCGGCGTCGTCAGCCTGCTCGCGGTCGTCACCCTGAACCAGAACGGCACCGGTACGACGGCAACCAGCCAGGCGCTCGTGGCCGTCCGCGACTGGACGTTCCTGTTCGGTCCGGGGTTCATGGCCAGCATCAACGCCGTACTGCTCGGCACGCTGATGTACCAGTCGCGGCTGGTCCCGCGGATCATCCCCACCCTGGGACTCGTCGGTGCGCCGCTGCTGTTCACCGCCAACGTCGCGACCGTGTTCGGCCACAACGAGCAGACCTCGGCCGTCACGATGCTCGCCACCGTCCCGATCGCCTGCTGGGAGCTCTCGGTCGGCGGCTGGTTGGCCTTCAAGGGCTTCAAGCCGGCGCCGGTCACCGCCGGTCTTACCAAGGTCGACTGACTTCCCCGGTGCGGTCCACCGCCGATGGCGGTGGGCCGCATTCGCCTGGATGATCGCTGCTGTGAGGGAACCGGACCGGGTCGGGTGGGGCTTCGTCTCGCGCTATGCCCTGGCATCGATGGGCACATCGCTGGTGTTCCTGGCTCCCTTGCTGGTCACCCTGGCGCTGAAGGTCAACTCGCTCGTCGGGATCGAGCAGGCTCCGAGAAGCCTGGCACTCGTCGCCGGGACCGGATCCGTCGTGTCGATGATCGCGAACCCGTTCTTCGGCAAGCTGAGTGATCGCACGTCCTCGCGACTGGGAATGCGCCGGCCGTGGATGGTCGCCGGCCTGGGCGGCGGGTGCGTCGGCATCCTGATCGTCGCGCTGGCACCCACTGTCGCCGTCGTCCTGGCCGGATGGTGCCTCGCGCAACTCGCCCTGAACGCTCTGCTCGCCGCTCTGGTGGCCGTCCTGCCGGACCAGGTCCCGGTCACTCAACGCGGCTCGGTCGCGGGATTCCTCGGCATCGGTCTGCCCGTCGCGTCGGTGACCGCGACCTATCTGGTCCAGCTGTTCACCGGGAACCGGCTCCTGATGTTCCTGGCTCCGTGCGCGATCGGTGGGTTCTTCGTCCTGCTCTTCGCGGTCACCCTGACGGATCGCCGGCTCGACCCGGCGGACAAGCCGCCCTGGTCGGTCCGGGAACTGCTCAGCACCTTCTACTTCAACCCACGCACGAGCCCCGACTTCGCCTGGGCGTTCACCAGCCGGTTCCTGCTGGTGCTGGCCTACGCCTTCCTCGCCACCTACCAGGCCTACTACCTGCTGGACCAGATCGGCAGCCCGGAGGCCGACGTACCGCATCAGATCTTCCTGGGCACCCTCGTCCAGTCCGTCGTGCTGATCGCCGCATCCCTCGCCGGTGGCTACGTCTCGGACCGGACCGGCCGGCGAAAGATCCTCGTCGTCACCGCGTCGATCCTGTACGGCGCCGCGATGTTCGTCATCGCCGTCTCCGACACCTTCACCGGCTACCTCGTCGGCATGGCGATCAGCGGACTCGGCTTCGGCCTGTACGTCGCAGTCGATCTCGCTCTCGTTGCCGACGTACTCCCCGACCGTGCCACCGCTGCAAAGGATCTGGGCGTCTTCAACATCGCCAGCGCCCTCCCGTTCTTCGTCGCCCCCGCTCTCGCGCCAGGAATCCTGGCCCTGGGCAACGGCAGCTACGCCGTCCTCTACACAGCGGCGGGATCGTCGGCCACGCTGGGAGCTGCCGCGATCCTCGGTGTGAAGCGGGTCAGATGACAGAAGGGCGGGCGACCGGCGTTCGCCGGCCGCCCGCTCGCGTCATCTGAGCCCGAAGGCCCGGACGATCGTCTGGCTGATGCCGCCGCCGTTGCGCTGCTTGGCGGTGACGCGCACCGACACCTGCCCGGCCCGCGACGGTGCCTGCAGCCGTGTCTCCCAGCTGCCCTTGCTCTCCTTCAGTTGCAGCCGTTGCCAGGTCGCTCCGTCGTCGTACGAGACCTCCAGCCCGACCGAGACGACCGCGTCCTGCCGGGCATTGCTGCCCAGCACCACAGGCTTGACGGCGAAGACCGAGTTCCGCTTCGCCCGCCCTGCCGCGTCGACGTCCACGCCGTAGTCGAGCTGGGCCAGCGGCAGCGGCTGGTTCTCCGCCTCCCCTGACGTGAAGCTCCACTCGGTGTGCGTGCTCGTCGAGTACGGCGTCAGCTCGGCGTTCCCGACGGTGTCGGCCACCAGCCGGTACGGCCGCTTCTCCGGCGCCAGGTCGCCGACGCCGAAGTCCGGCCGCGGGCCGCTCCCGACCAGCTTCTCCTCGCCCTGGTACAGCGCGAAGCTGCGCGTCATCAGCGAGTCGCCGCTGTGCGCGGACCCGCCGTCACCGAACCCGGCGACCATGCCGCCCATCGCGTTGCCGACCCGGTGCGGGAGCTCGAACTCGAGCATCCGCGGCCGCACGATCGGACCGAACCAGCGCTGGCTCTGCACGCTGCCCGGCTGGTAGCTCGTGATGTCGGTGAACGTCGCCCAGCCGTTGATCGAGGCGTACTGCTGCCACTTCGCGCCCGCCGACACCCAGTCCGTCCGGTGCCCCACCGCGGGCTTCGCCGGGAACCGCGGTACCCGGATCGACCCGAACACGGCGTACGGGAAGGCGGCCGGGAAGTGCTCGTACGCCGGGCTGTCCTCGCGGCTCTCCAGGACCTGCTGCCCGTTCGGGGGAGCGAAGTCGTTCTCGATCCGGGCGAGGCTGCCGGGGTCCGTGGCCGCGGACGGGTCGTCGGGGACCTTGCCCTGGTGGTAGTCGACCAGGTCGTACAGGTACGACGGCACCGGGTTGGCCGTGACGGTCAGCTCGGTCCGGCGTGTGCTGAGCTTCTTGATCAGCGCCTCGCCGTCGTCGAGGGTGAGCGACGCCGTCGGGATCGGGCCGAGGGTCCGGCCGTCGGCTCCGCCGTACCAGTCGTTGTAGCGGCCGATGCCGTCGTTGACCACGAGCAGCATGGCCGCGCCGGCGGCGTGCGCCGCGGCGGCCCGGTCCGCGGGCGGTACGTCGATGCTGTTGCGGACGACGACCGCCTTGCCGCGCACGGCCAGACCGGCGTACTCGCCGGGCGTGCCCGTACCGGCGAAGACCGCCTGGACGCGCGTCGTGCCGGCGCGGAACGCCGGGGAGCCGGGCTGGACGAGCAGCGAGTCGTCGAGGCTGCGGCCGTCGTAGCTGATCGTCAGCGGCGTCTGCTCGGCCCGGAACCGGGTGGTCAGCACGAAGCTGCCGGTGCGGACCTTGTCCTTCGTCGGCAGTGCCCAGAAGCTGTCGTACTCCGGCGGCGGCATGAAGATCTCGTGCAGCGCCGCCGTGTCGTTCGGGGTCGGCTGCGCCGAGGTGAACGACCGGAAGAGGTCGAACCTGCTCGTGGTAACGGTCGTCGGCTTGGGCGTCTCGACCTTGATCGGACGGCTCTGCGACGCGTCCAGCACCACGGTCCGGTCTGCGGTCAGGTCGACCTCCGGCGCGGTCAGGAAGGCCAGGCCGAGCGAGTGCGGGCCGTTGCTGCCGGGGACATCCAGGGTCGAGACGATCGTGTACGAGCCGGGCGCCCAGCGGCTGGTGAGCTTGCCGTCCGTTGCCCACAGCACGGTGGACTTCCCGTCCGCGCCGGTGACCTCGACCTCACCGCTGACCGGCTTGCCGGCCTGGTCCTTCAGCTGGACGTTCAGGTTGTACTTCTTCGGCTCGACGGCCAGCCCGACGGCCGTGTGCACGGTGCCGGTCGGGGAGGTCGCGATGACCTGGGCGGCGTACTGCCCGGGAGCCAGGCCGTTCGGGTCGGCCGTGAAACCGACCGCGGCGGTGCCCTTCGCCGGCACTGTCACCTGGGTCGCGGCGAGGCGGAAGATCCCGGCGCGGTCGGTGGACAGCTGCAGCGTAAGGGGCTCGTCTGTGGTGTTGCGGTAGCTGATCTGCCGCTCGACCGGCGTCCGGTCCGGCTTCGGCGACCACTGGACGAGCCCGGCGTCGACCGATCCGGTGGCGGTGAGCTGACCGTGCAGCGAGGCCGCCGCAACGTCGACGCGCCCGGTCCCGGCCTGGTACGGCGTGTAGGCGGGCGTCAGCTTGCTGGTGCTCATCAGCGCGTCCTTGAGCTGCTGCCCGGTCCAGTCAGGGTGCTGCGCGGCGAGCAGGACGGCCGCGCCGGCGACGTGCGGAGCCGCCATCGACGTACCGCTGTCCGTCCGGTAGTAGCCCTCACCGCCATCGTTCATGTACTGCGACCGCGCGGCCAGCACGTCGACGCCAGGTGCGGTCAGGTCGGGCTTGAGGCCGTCGTCCATCAGCCGCGGGCCGACGCTGGAGAAGTCGGCCAGCTGATCCGAACCGTCCACCGCGCCGACGGTCAGGGCGGCGTCCGCGGTACCAGGTGAGCTGACGCTGTACGGGCTGCTGCCTGAGTTGCCCGCGGCGATCACGAACAGGGCGCCGGTCTCGGCGCTCAGCTCGTTCACGGCCTGACTCAGCGGATCGTCCTGGGTGTGCCAGGCCGGCGTCCCCAGGCTCATGTTGATCACCTTGGCGTGCTCGGTCCGCGCCGCCCACTCCATCCCGGCGATGATGCCGGAGATCGGACCGGAGCCGCTGTCGCCGAGCACCTTGCCCACGATGAGATCGGCGTCCGGTGCGACACCACGCTCCGTGCCGTCCGAGGCCGCGCCGGTACCGGTGACGGTCGACGCGGTGTGCGTGCCGTGACCGTTGCGGTCGACGATGTCCTCACCGGCCACGAAGCTCTTGGTCGCCACGATCCGCGGTGCCAGGTCCGGGTGCCCCAGGTCCACACCGGAGTCCAGCACCGCGACCCGCACGCCCGTGCCGGTCGCGCCCGCTGCCCACGCCGCGGGCGCGCCGATCTGTGTGGTGGTGTCCGCGAGCATCGCCCGCGCCTTGCTGTCCAGCCAGACCTTGCCGATCCCCGCAGCGAAGGACGGCGCCGCGGCGCTGCTCGCCTTCGCCCGCAGGCCGCTCTGCCCGGTCAGCGCCGACCAGAGCGCGGCAGCTTCCGCCTTCTTGGCCTTGACGGCCGCGCCGTCGACCGACGGCAGGTCAAGCGTGGTGGTCGTGCCCGGCAGCGCCGAGCGGCGCGCGGACTTGGCGGCCACGCCGGCCGAGCCCGTGACGACCAGCGGGAGGTCCTTGCTCCGGGCGTTGTCGTACCCCTGGGCCACCAGCTCGCTGACGTTGAACAGCTGCTTGTCGAGCTGCCCTGTCGCCACGTACGGCATCGCGGCGCCGGGGAAGACGAACGTGTCGCCGTTCTCGACGCTGATCCGTACCGGTCCGGTCGACCGCGGAGCGCGTACGACAGCCTGCACCGACACGGCGCGGCCAGGACCGGGCGCGACGGTGACCTTGTCGCCGGTGATGAGCGTTAGGTCGAGAGGTGTCCCTCCTGTCGCGGCCGCGCCGCCGGCTGTGGGGAGTGGTGGGGGAGGTTCGGCGCCGGCCGTCGTCGGGGTGGCGAGACCGGCGACCAGGAGAAGCGCAGCGGCCGGCACGAGCAGCCGACGGGCAGAAGAACGCATGGTGTCCTCTCGGTGGTCTGGGGTGACCGAATCTGATCAGCACCGGGGACACGTGTAAACGAATTGCCCGTTTTCGCCAGCAACACCCGAATTTGGCAAGAATGGGCACTGCACGATTGGGCGACTCGGGGTGGAGCCGCCCAACCTCAAGGGGTCACTTGACGGCGGCCCGCAGGTCGTCCTTGTGCAGGTTGAGCCAGGTTTCGAAGGACTCCAGGTCCGGGTTCAGTTCGCGCACCTCGGCGAGGTCGCGGTCGCGGTGAAGTCGTCGTGGTTCTCGGCGTGGAACTGGGGGGCCGCGGGCTGTTCTTCACGTGATGCTCGCGAGGAATCCGGTAGACGGTGGCCCGCGAGACGCCGTACGTCCTGGCGAGCTCATCGGCGGCTGTACCGCGCTGCAGTCGCCGGCCAGGCCGGGCTCGACCTCGGGTGCGAGTCTGCGGGGCCGATGGCGTCACCGGGTACGCGTGATAGCGGCAGTCAGACATCGCAGAGCCCGGCGCAGAGAGCACGGTGGCAGTCCGATCTCGCACGAATCCAACTCATGCAGGTCGTCGGTCAGACCCGGGCGCTCCCGCAGCTCCTCGCAGACACCGGCCCGAGTCACCCCATGAAGTCGACGTAGCGCTCCGACCTGGTGCATTCGGACGACCCGAAACTGATCGGCGCATTGTCGAAATCGCAGTCCACCGTGCGAAGGCGAGCATCGTTCTCCGGCCACTGGAAGTCACATCGCGCCCAGGTCCCGGAACCGTGCCCGTTCCTGCAGACATAGATGTTGTCGACAGTGAAGCCGATCTGCCCGAGTGCTGATCTGCCGTCGCTGTCGGTGTCCCGCACGAAGACCACGTCTCCGTCCCGCTTGATGCACACTGCGGCGTTCGGATGACTGCCGTCGTTGTTGTCCCACAGACAAAGGTCAGTGCGTGCGCGAACTTGGTCAGCAGTGAGGTCGACCTGTTCACCGGTTCCACAGTGGAGCCAGTCGTATGCGCAATCATCGAAGTAGCCCGCATCAGCGTGAGCAACGGGAAGATGCGCTGCCCCAGGAACGACGATTTGCCCGAATCCGAGTAAAAGACTCGCCGCCGCGATGGCAGCAGCGCGGCCTATGCCCTTGCGCAACATTCTCGAACCTCCTCGTCGAGGCGTGATCGTGCGACAGTGAAGCACACAGGGCCGGGTGGTGTGAACGGCCCGAGCTCGGTTGGACTCCTGCGCCCCGGGGTGTCCGACCAGGTGGCGGCTAGCGCGACGTCGAGGGGCCCGGCTGGGGGATCGCCCAGGCCGCCGGCATCAGCGAAGACGACACTTTTCGCGCTCTGCGGCGCCTGGCATCAGACGGCCTGCTCGACGTCGCATGGCTGAACCTGGCGCGCGCTGCACGTGTTCGGGGCGTCACCGGCGAGGCGAGGTGTCTCGGATCGCCTGCTGGATAAGCATGAGGCCGATGGCGACGGCGAGTCCGGCGAAGAACGTGGCAGCGAGTTTCAGCATTTGGTCATCCTGTCGCAGCCGGTCGACGGGGCCAGTCGGGCGTTGTGCGCGAGAGAGGACAGCCAACTCCCGTCGCTCGAGGTTCCGGTCGGCGTGCGATCGAGGAAGTCCGGGTCGTTCATCGGTTCGATCTGCAGGATGAATCGAGCCCTCCACCAGTCCCCAGGGTCCAATCGAGGCGACTCGACATGGTGCGTGGTGAGCTCTTTGCCGACGGCTGGTTGCGCGACCGCGAAGGCGACTGCCAAGCGCGTGGTATCCGCCACCCCTCCGGGCATGGGACGGCGCTGGAGGGGTGGCCGGGGTTGTTGACGACTCTGATGAACCCGCGCTGCTCGAGTCCGCAGCGTCTCCTGGACTCGCCGCTCTGGCGCTTCGGTCTTGTTCCGTCGCTGTTCCGTGAGACGTCGCCAACGGATGGTCAACAGCCCGAAATATCTCTCAGTGATGTTGGACGGCTCAAGGCGCGAGCCGCCCTACATCAGGGTCACTGGATTGCGGCCCGGAGCTCGTCCTTGTGCAGGTTGAGCCACGTTTCGAAGGACTCCAGGTCCGGGTTCAGCTCGCGGACCTCGGTGAGGTCGCGGTCGCCGGTGAAGTCGTCGTGGTTCTCGGCGTAGAACTGGAACATGTTGGCCATCTCGACGGCCATCGGGAACGGGTAGGAGCGGTACTCGTCGAGGGTCGGGGAGTGGTAGACGACCTTCTCGCCGATGGTGTCGGACAGGGCGGCGGCGTACTCGTCGCCGGTCAGGTGGTCGCCGGCGATGCTGATGGTCTCGCCGATCAGGTCGGGGCGCTTGAGGATCGCGAGGGCGGTGCGGCCGATGTCGTCGGAGGCGACGCCGGACAGGCGGCGGTCGCCCATCGGGAACGTGATGGTCAGGGTGCCGTCGGCCCCGCGGGCCGGCGCCATGGCGGTGACGAACGCGTCGAAGTAGAACGTGGTCCGCAGCAGCGTCGTCGGGACGCCGGCCTTGGTGAAGATCTCGTCGGCCTCGCCCTTGGCGTCGAAGTGCGGGACCTTGTAGCGCCCGTCGTCGAGGCTCGGGACGTCGTCGCGGCCGGCGAAGAACGGCCGGGTGTCCTCGAGCGTCGACCAGACGAGGTGCCGTACGCCGGCGTCGCGCGCGGCCCGCGCGGCGGTCTCGGCCTGGGCGAGCTCCATCTCGGCGCGGGTCCGGACGGCCTCCTCCTCGGGCGTCAGCGGAGCCCAGTAGTTCGTCACCACGAAGGCGCCGTACGCACCGTCGAACGCGGCCCGCACGCTCGCCTCGTCGTCGAGGTCGGCGGCGACCACCTCGGCCCCGGCCGCGGCGAGCTCCCGCGCAGCGCCGGAGTCCGGGTTCCGGGTCAGCGCCCGGACGGCGAAGTCGCCGGACGGATCCGCCAGGATCGCGCGGACCAGCCCGCCGCCCTGCGCTCCGGTGGCCCCGACGACGACGATCAGCTTGCTCATATCCACTCCTCAAAGAGTCGGGTTGATGTGTCAACTCGACTAAGATAGCGCGTTGGGTTGATGTGTCAACCCAGCCGGGTAGGATGGTGGGCGTGAGCAGCAAAGGACCCTGGTTGGACGACGGCGAGCAGAAGTCGTGGCGCAGTTATCTGCTGATGAAGCGGACGCTCGAGACGCACCTGGAGCGTCACCTCCAGCGCGAGTTCGGCCTGTCCGGATCGGATTTCGAGATCCTGGTCAACCTGTCCGAGTCCGACGCCGGCCGGATGCGCGCGTTCGAGCTGAGCCGTTCGACGCAATGGGAGAAGAGCCGGCTGTCCCATCACCTGACCCGGATGGAGAAGCGCGGCCTGATCCGCAAGGAGGCCTGCGACTCGCGGTACCCGGAGATCGTCATCACCGAGGAGGGCCTGGCGGCGATCAAGGAGTGCGCGCCGGCGCATGCCGCACGCGTCCGGGAGTTCTTCGTCGATGTGTTCGGGCCGGACCGGTTCGCGGTGCTGGGTGAGGTCTCCGACGAGGTCGTCGACGCGATCGGCCGGCACTGCGACGACGACTGCCCGTTGGAGGCGCGCTCCTGAGGACTGCTCTCAGAGAGCTTTCAGGAGAACTTGACGGTGGCTTGATCTTCCCTTGGAGTGCGGCTGAGCAGCCTCGACCGAGGCTTGCTGCATGGTCACCACACACGCATCCCGACCCAACCGCCGGCGCTGGCTCCACCGAGCGTCCGCGGCCGCGATAGCCACCGCCGTCCTCGGCGTCGGCGCGACCGGGATCTCGGTCGCCGTCGTGTCGTCGAAGCACTCCAGCGGCACCGGAACAACGGCCACATCCAGCGATTCGAATTCCACCTCCACGTCCAGTTCGGGCTCCGACGACAGCAGCAGCAGCTCGAGCGGGCTCGGCTCGGCCGACTCCGGTTCGACCTCGCAGGGCGGGAGCAACGGGTCATGACCGCCTCCCGCACGTGGACCGCGTGGAGCTGCACGGTCCGGCTGACCGTCGACGACCCCGCCGTACTCGGGGCAGCGTGCGGTGAGCTCAAGGCGCTGATGGACCGCGTCGACAAGGCCGCGAGCCGGTTCCGTCCGGACTCCGAGCTGTCGGTCGTCAACACCCGCGCCGGCGCACTCGTACCGGTGTCGCGGCTGCTCGTCGACCTTGTCGACGTGAGCCTGGTCGCGGCCCAGCTGAGTGGTGGTGCGGTGGACCCGACCGTCGGCCCGGCGGTGATCGCGGCCGGGTACGACGCCGACATCGAGGCCGTACGCCGGCGCTTCCCGCAGCCGGCCGGGGACCCGAAGCCGGTCGTCGGCTGGCAGGAGGTCCGCCTCAACCGGAAGCTGGCGCTGCTCGGCGTGCCCAAGGACTGCGCTCTCGACCTCGGCTCCACTGCCAAGGCTTGGACCGCGGACCGGGCGGCCAACGTGATCAGCAAGCGGTACGGCTGCGCTGTCCTCGTCGAGATCGGCGGCGACCTCCGTGCGGCGGGTACACCGAAGGAGCCGTGGGTCATCACCGTGGCGGAACGTGCCGGCGACCAGGGTGTCCTCGTCACGCTCGCCCATGGCGGGCTCACCACGTCGACCCGGACGGTACGGCGTTGGCAGACCCCGACCGGCTACGGCCACCACGTCATCGACCCGCGCACAGGTCGCCCCGCCGACGGTCCGTACCGAACGGCATCCGTCTGGGCGCCGACCGCCGTACGCGCGAACACCTTCAGCACAGCACTGATCGCCACTGGCGAGGCGGCTGTCGGCCGGCTCACGCTGGCCGGTCACCCGGCACGGCTGATTGCTGACGACGGTGAGGTCACAGAGCTGTCGGGGTGGCCGACGGCGAGCAGGGCCGCCTGATGACGCTGTGGTACCTGGCCCGCGCAGCCGGCGTGGTCACCATGGTCATGTTCACGGTGTCTGCTGTGCTCGGCATGGTCATGCCGGTCGTACGGCGGGCAGAGCCTCGCTTCTGGCTGCAGTACGTCCATCGGTCGGCAGCCGTGACCGGACTGGTCCTGCTGGCGACCCATGTGGTCGCGGTCATCGCCGACAGCTACGTGGCCATCAGTCCGACTGTCCTTGTGTGGCCGTTCGGCGCCGGCTACCGGCCCTTCGCCATGTTTATCGGTGCGCTTGCTCTTTACAGCCTTGTACTGGCCGCACTTGTCGGCGCGGCCCGCGGCCGGTTGGCCGTGTCCGCGTCGTTCACGAAGCACTGGCGCAAGCTCCACATCGCCGCGTCGGTCGGGTGGCTGCTCTCCATCGGCCACGCCCTGCTGGCAGGTACCGACCGCGGTACGCCGTGGATGCTCGGCATCACGCTCGGCTGCTTGGCCGCCGTGGCCACTGCCGGCGCGTACCGCCTCAACGCAACGCCCACACGAGCCTGGAGGACGCAGTGATTACGGCCGAGGACACGAGGGTCATCGGTGAGGCCAGAGTCCTCGCCGGACTCGACCAGGGTCGCCTGGACCTTCAGCGGCACCTTCTGACGCACGGTCCGCAGCCGGAGCTCACCCGCGACGACTACGTACGGCTCTGTGAAGCGGTAGGGCTCAGGGGGCGCGGCGGGGCAGCGTTCCCGGTCGCGCTGAAGCTGCAGGACCTGCCAGCTCGTGGTGTGGAGGCCGTCGTGGTCAACGGGTCGGAGAGCGAGCCGGTGAGCCGAAAAGACAGGCTGCTCCTCACGCGGTCGCCGCACCTGGTTCTGGACGGCGCAGTCGGTCTGGCGCATGCGCTGCGGGCGCCCCACGTGCTGATCGCCGTACACGACAACGCCGCGGCCAGGTCGCTGCGTGAGGCGCTGCTGGAGCGCGACGACCGGCTGGCGATCGAGGTGCGCGAGACGCCAGGACGCTTCGTCGCAGGTGAGGCTCGTGCCGTGCTGAGCGCACTGGAGGGCGGCAACGCCGTACCACCCGGTCGGCGGGTGCTGCCGACGCGGAAGGGGTACCACCGGCGCCCGACCTTTCTGTCGAACGTGGAGACGTTCGCACAGCTAGCCGTCCTCGCGCGGCTCGGGTCCCGCGGGTTCAGCAGTACCGGTCTGTCGAGCGAGCCAGGCACCCAGCTGCTGACGATCGACGGAGCCGTCCAACGGCCCGGTGTGATCGAGACACCCACCGGCGTCCCACTCGACACCGTCCTGCAGTACGCCGGAGCAGAGCCCGGACCTGTCCTGCTGGGCGGCTACCACGGGCGCTGGCTGGCGCAGACCGAGGGCGTGCTGCTGCAGCGGCCGGAGGTGTCGGCCGGCATCGTCCTGGCGCTCGGCTCCAGCACCTGCCCGCTCGGCGAGGTCACCAGGGTCGCTGAATGGCTGAGAGGTCAGTCAGCCGGACAGTGCGGGCCTTGTGTCTTCGGTCTGGCGTCGCTGGTCGACGACTTCGCCCGGCTGACCGTGGGCGACGCGCAGGGCTGGCACGACGCCCAGCGGCACCTCGGTCTGGTCCCGGGCCGCGGAGCCTGCGCGCACCCGGACGGGACTGCGAGGTTCCTCACATCGGCGCTGGAGGTGTTCGGCGACGACGTACGGCGTCACCTGTCCGGTCAGGGATGCGGCCGGCCGGTTCTGGGAGTCCTCGGAGGTACCCGATGAACAAGGTGGAGATCGACTGGACCAGGTGCGACGGCCACGGCTTGTGCGCCGGCCTGCTGCCCGACGACATCGTCCTCGACGAGTGGGGATTCCCGGTCCTGCGCGGCCGTGAAATCACCGCCGGTGAGCTCCCGGACGCGCGCCGCGCAGTCCTCGCCTGCCCCGCTCTCGCACTGCGCCTCGCGAATCGGTGACAGGCCCGTCCCGACACCACACCAGTGACAAGAGTGGACTAATCTCTGAGTGACCGCACAATGTCGTGCGGTCCGGCGCGAGCGACGCCGACGTCACGTGTGGAGACGGTGGGGAATGCAGAGCAAGCTGGACGTCCAGAAGGCCGATGTACTCGCCAAGGCGGTCGCCGCGGGAACACATGGGCACGACAAGTCGGCCGACCCGGGCAGGCTGAAGGCGTTCCTCGAGCAGTACTACCGGCACGTCGCCGCCGAGGACGTCGCCGAGCGCCAGCCGAACGACTGTCTGGGCGCCGCGCGGCACCATTACAAGTCCGCGATGTCGCGCCCGCAGGGGACCGCGAAGGTGCACGTCTTCACGCCGACGCTGGAGGAGCACGGCTGGTCCGCGAGCGGCCGGACCGTGGTCGAGATCGTCATCGACGACATGCCGTTCCTGGTGGACAGCGCCTCGATGGCGATCACCGAACGCAACCTCGAGCTGCAGCTGCTGATCCACCCGCAGTTCGTGGTCCGGCGCGACGTCGCCGGCACCCTGCAGGAGGTCCTGGACGACACCACGACCGCGGACGGCCACGACCTGGTCCGCGAGAGCTGGATGCACCTGGAGATCGAGCGGATCGCGGACGTCGCCGAGCAGCGCGCCCTCGAGAAGGCGCTGCAGAAGGTCCTGAACGACGTCCGCGAGGCGGTCGAGGACTGGCCGAAGATGCACGAGAAGGCGGTCAGCATCGCCGCCGGCCTGGACGCCGCCGACCTGCCGGTCTCCGAGGGCGAGGTGGAGGAGGCGCGGGAGCTGCTCGAGTGGCTGGCCGACGAACACTTCACGTTCCTCGGCTACCGCGAGTACGACTTCACCATGGAGGGGCAGCAGGGGATCCTGCGCGGCAGCCCCGGGACCGGGCTGGGCATCCTCCGGCCGGACCCGAAGCCGGGCTCCGGCAAGCTGCCGCCGGAGGTGAGCGCCAAGGCGCAGGAGCGGAAGCTGCTGATCCTGACCAAGGCGAACTCCCGCTCCACGGTGCACCGGTCGACCTACCTGGACTACGTCGGCATCAAGCAGTTCGACGCGAACGGCGACCCGGTCCGCGAGTGCCGGTTCATCGGCCTGCTGTCGTCGACGGCGTACACCGAGAGCGTCATGCAGGTCCCGGTGCTGCGGCGCAAGGCGCTGGAGCTCTTCCGCCAGACCGGCTTCGACCCGAACAGCCACAGCGGCAAGGGCCTGCTCGACGTCCTGGAGACCTACCCGCGCGACGAGCTGCTGCAGGCGCCGGTCGAGGACCTGCTGCCGATCGTGCAGTCGGTGCTGCACCTGCAGGAGCGGCGCGCGGTCAAGCTGTTCGTCCGCCGCGACGTCTACAACCGGTACCTGTCCTGCCTGGTGTACCTGCCGCGTGACCGCTACACCACGGCCGTCCGGCTGAAGATGCAGCAGATCCTGCAGGACGCGATCGGCGCCGAGACCGTCACGTACGCCGCTTACGTCACCGAGTCGGTGCTGGCCCGCGTGCACTTCGTGGTGCGGATGAAGCAGGGCGAGACCGTCGGTGAGTACGACGCGGAGCTGTTGGAGCAGCAGGTCGTCGAGGCGACCCGGGCGTGGGAGGACGACTTCACCGCGGCGCTGCACGCACAGGGCGGCGACGGCGCGGTCACGAAGCTGTCCCGCCGGTACGCCGGCGCGTTCCCGGAGGCGTACAAGGAGGACTTCGACGCGCGCGTCGCGGTCAACGACGTGCACGTCCTCGAGGGACTGCCCCCTGCGAACGGGCTGGCCATGTCGCTCTACACCCCGCTCGACGAGGAGTGGGAGGACGAGCGGCGCTTCAAGGTGTACCGCAGCGGGTCGCCGCTGTCGCTGTCGCAGGTCCTGCCGCATCTGAGCGCGATGGGCGTGGAGGTCGTCGACGAGCGCCCGTACGAGATCCGCAGGGCCGACGGCACGATGGCCTACATCTACGACTTCGGCCTGCGGGCGCCGGAGGACACCGACGAGCGCGAAGAGCTGCGCACGCTGTTCTCCGACACGTTCCGGGCGGTGTGGGACGGCCGGGCGGAGTCCGACAAGCTGAACGCGCTGGTGCTGCGCGGCAACCTCAGCTGGCGGCAGGTGTCGATCCTGCGCGCCTACCAGCGCTACATCCGCCAGGGCGGTACGCCGTTCAGCCAGGACTACATCGAGAACACCTTCCTGAACCACGTGGACGTGGCACGCCTGCTGGTGCAGCTGTTCGAGACCAGCTTCGACCCGGCGCGCGGCCCCGCCGACGACCCGGACCGCGGCATGCTCACGGACCAGCTGGAGAAGGAGATCCTGGCCGCGCTGGACACGGTGCAGAGCCTGGACGAGGACCGCATCCTGCGGTCGTACCTGACCGTCATGAAGGCGACGCTGCGGACCAACTACTTCCAGCCGGGCGCCGACGGGCAGCCCCGCTCGTACATCTCGCTGAAGCTGGAGCCGAAGGCGATCCCCGACCTGCCGCAGCCGCGGCCGGCGTACGAGATCTTCGTGTACTCGCCGCGCGTCGAAGGTGTGCACCTGCGGTTCGGCGCCGTGGCCCGCGGCGGTCTGCGCTGGTCGGACCGGCGCGAGGACTTCCGCACCGAGGTGCTCGGCCTGGTGAAGGCGCAGATGGTGAAGAACTCGGTGATCGTGCCGGTCGGTGCGAAGGGCGGGTTCTTCGCCAAGCAGCTGCCCGACCCGGCCGCGGACCGCGACGCCTGGCTGGCCGAGGGCATCGCGTCGTACCGGACCTTCATCTCCGGGCTGCTCGACATCACCGACAACATCGTTGCCGGCGACATCGTTCCGCCGCGCGACGTGGTCCGGTACGACGGTGACGACGCCTACCTGGTCGTCGCCGCGGACAAGGGCACGGCGACGTTCTCGGACATCGCGAACGGTGTCGCGAAGGAGTACGGGTTCTGGCTCGGCGACGCGTTCGCCTCCGGCGGATCGGTCGGCTACGACCACAAGGCGATGGGGATCACCGCCCGCGGCGCGTGGGAGTCGGTCAAGCGGCACTTCCGCGAGATGGGCCACGACTGCCAGAGCGAGGACTTCACGGTCGTCGGCGTCGGCGACATGTCCGGTGACGTGTTCGGCAACGGGATGCTGCTGTCGGAGCACATCCGGCTGGTCGCGGCGTTCGACCACCGGCACATCTTCCTCGACCCGGCGCCGGACACGGCCGCCTCGTTCGCCGAACGGCGGCGGCTGTTCGACCTGCCGCGGTCGTCGTGGGCGGACTACGACGCGTCGCTGATCTCGGCCGGCGGCGGCGTGTTCCCGCGCACCGACAAGGCGATCCCGATCTCGGCCGAGGTCCGCTCCGCGCTCGGCATCGAGAGCACGTCGCCGACGATGACACCGGCCGAGTTGATGAACGCGATCCTGAAGGCGCCGGTCGACCTGTTCTGGAACGGCGGCATCGGCACCTACGTGAAGTCCACCGCCGAGTCGAACGCCGACGTCGGCGACAAGGCGAACGACGCGATCCGGGTCAACGGGTCCGAGCTGCGCGCCCGCGCGGTCGGCGAGGGCGGCAACCTCGGCTGCACCCAGCTCGGCCGGATCGAGTACGCCGCGGCCGGCGGCCGGATCAACACCGACTTCATCGACAACGTGGCCGGCGTGGACACCTCCGACCACGAGGTGAACATCAAGATCCTGCTCGACACCGTGGTCGCCGACGGGGACCTGACCGAGAAGCAGCGCAACGACATCATCGCGTCGATGACCGACGAGGTCGGCGCGCTGGTGCTGAAGAGCAACTACCGGCAGAACATCGCGCTCGCCAACGCCGGCGCGCAGGCGGCCGCGCTCATGCACGTCCACCAGGACTGGGTCCGGCGGCTCGAGAAGCAGGGCCTGCTCGACCGCGAGCTGGAGTTCCTGCCGAGCGTGACGGAGTTCAAGCGCCGCAAGGCCGAGGGCCGCGGGCTGACGTCGCCGGAGCTGTCGGTGCTGATCGCCTACACCAAGATCGTGATGGAGGCCGAGCTGCTCAAGACCTCGCTGCCCGACGACGCGTATCTGAAGCACAAGCTCGCCAGCTACTTCCCGAAGGCGATCCAGGAGCGGTTCACCGACCAGATCCAGAGTCATCAGCTGCGCCGCGAGATCATCACCACGCAGGTGGTCAACGAGTTCGTGAACACGTCCGGCATCACGGCGTACCACCGGCTCTCGCTGGAGACCGGCGGGACCGTCGAGGACGTCGTCCGGGCGAACCTGGCCGCATCCCGGATCTTCGCGCAGCCCGAGCTGCTGTCGCGGAACTCCGACCTGGACAACGTCGTGGACGCCGGGACGCAGACGCACATGCGGCTGGAGACCCGGACGCTGGTCGAGCGTGCGACCCGGTGGCTGGTCAGCAACCGGCGGCCCCCGGTCGACATCGAGGAGCTGATCGAGTTCTTCGGTCCGGGGATCGCGAAGCTGACGGCGGCGCTGCCCGACGTACTGCGCGGGCGCGAGCTGGCGCTGTTCGAGCAGCGGCGCGAAGCCCTGGTGCAGAAGGGAGTCTCGGACGAGTTCGCGACCCGGATCGCGGTGCTGCCGCCGGCGTACGCCGGGCTCGGGATCGTGGAGACGGCGTCGCGCGACGACATCGACATCTTCGAGGTCGCGAAGGTGCACTTCGCGCTCGGCGAGCGGCTGCAGCTCGGCCGCTTCCTGGAGCGGATCATCGGCCTGCCGCGGACCGATCGCTGGCAGACCATGGCCCGCGCCGCGCTCCGCGACGACCTGCACGCGGTGCACGCCCGCCTGACCCGTCAGGTCCTCGCGACCACCGACCCGTCGGCCGACCCCGAGGACCGGGTCGTCACCTGGCAGGACCAGAACGCCACGGCCCTGGCCCGCGCCGCCACCATGCTCGAGGAGATCGTCGAAACCGAAGGCCCCGAACTCGCCCACCTCTCGGTCGGCCTCCGCCTGGTCCGGACGCTGATCGCCAGCCAGGCTTAGCGTTCGGAGACGACGACGTCGACGGAGTACTGGTCGGCGCGGTAACAGTGGTTGCCGTACTCGACCGGTGATCCGTCGGCGGCGTAGGCGGAGCGGGTCATCGTGATGAGCGGCTCCGCCTTCGACATGTGCAGGGTGCGGCGTTCCTCGGCGGTCGCGTTGCGGGCGCCGATCCGCTGGCGCGCGACCGTCGGCCGGACGCCGCGGGCCCGCAGTACGGCGTACAGGCCGTCGCTCGTCAGCTCGTCGAGCGTCAGGTCGTTGAGGGCCGGCGGCAACCAGTTGCGCAGGATCGCGAGCGGCAGGTCGTCGGCGTACCGGAGCCGGACGATCGCGACCAGCGGCGTGCCCGGCGGGACCTCGAGGACGGCGGCGGCGCGGTCGTCCTGCGCCGCGCAGTCCAGCGCCAGCACCTCGGTCCGCGGCGTCCGGCCCTCGCGGGCGAGGTCGTCGTACAGGCTGGTCAGCTCGGCCTTGCGGTGCACCATCTGGTTCGCGACCGTGGTGCCGATGCCGCGGCGGCGGACCAGCAGCCCCTGGTTCACCAGCTCCGAGATCGCCCGCCGGACCGTCGGTCGGGACAGGCTCAGCCGGTCGGACATGCCGATCTCGTTCTCGAACGGATCGCCCGGACGCAGCCGGCCCTCCGTGATCGCGGCCGTCAACTGCTCGGCCAGCTGGTGGTACAGCGGCACCGGGCTGCTCCGATCGAGCTGGATCGGCAGCATGGCGGTCATGAACGGATGCTACAGGCATATGTGCCGACGTGAGAATGTGTTAACAAAGTATTGACACCCGGGCCACGCGGCCGGAAAGCTGACGAGCAACCAGCGCGCCGCGGGGACTGTGGCGCGCCGTTCTCGAGAGGGGCAGCGCGGATGCGGATCGGGTTGGTCGGGGTCGGGCGGATCGGGGCGTTCCACGCCGCGACGCTGAAGGGTTTGCCGGCGGTGGATCAGGTGGTCGTCGCCGACGCCGACCCGGACCGGGCCGAGGTGGTCGCGAAGGAGCTCGGCGTCGAGTCCGCCCCCGACGTACCGGCGCTGCTCGCGTCCGGTGTCGACGGGTTCGTGATCGCGGCGGCGACGTCCGCGCACGCTGCGCTGATCGAGGCCGGTCTGGCGGCCGGCGTACCCACGTTCTGTGAGAAGCCGGTCGCGCTGGACCTCGCCGAGACGTCGCGGGTGGTGGAGTTGGTCGAGGCGTCCACGGTGCCGGTACACATCGGTTTCCAGCGCCGGTTCGACGCCGGGTACCAGGCGGCGCGGGCGGCCGTGGCGTCGGGCGAACTCGGGTTCGTGCACCACATCCGGGCGAACACCAACGACGCCTTCCCGCCGCACCGCGAGTACATCCCGCAGAGCGGCGGCTTCTTCCGCGACTGCACCGTGCACGACTTCGACATCATCCGGTACGTCACCGGCCGCGAGGTCGTCAGCGTCTACGCGACCGGCGCGAACCGCGGCGAGACCTTCTTCGGCGAGTACGGCGACGTCGACTCGGCGGCGGCGCTGCTGACGCTCGACGACAACACGTTCGTCGCGGTCAGCGGCACGCGCTACAACGGCGCCGGGCACGACGTCCGGATGGAACTGCACGGCAGCCTCGGCTCGATCGCGGTCGGCCTGGACTCGCACACCGCGCTCCGCTCGGCCGAGCCCGGTGTCGGCTTCCCGGAGGGGCCGCCGCACATGACCTTCATGGACCGGTTCCAGCCCGCGTACGTCGCCGAGCTGACCGCCTTCATCGAGGTCGTCGCCGGCACCCGCGAGGTGCCGTGTACGGTCCGGGACGCGCTCGCGGCCTTCCGGATCGCCGACGCCTGTGAACTGTCCCGCCACGAGAACCGCATCGTCACGCTGTGAAGGGCCTCCTCGACATGACTGAACTTGCCGCCCGTATCGCCGGCGCCCCGATCTCGTGGGGTGTGTGCGAGGTGCCGGGCTGGGGCTGGCAGTACGACGCCGAGACCGTACTCGCGGAGATGCGCACGGTCGGGCTGGCGGCGACCGAGTTCGGCCCGGACGGTTTCCTGCCCGACGACCCGTCCGACAAGGCGAAGAAGCTGGCGGACGTCGGCCTTCGGGCTGTGGGCGGATTCGTGCCGGTCGTCCTGCACGACCCTTCGCACGACCCGGCTCCGGAGGTCGCCGCCGCGTTGGAGGGATTCGTCGCGGCCGGTGCCGGGACGCTGGTCCTCGCCGCGGCGACCGGCCAGGACGGCTACGACGAACGCCCGGAGCTGGACTCGGCCGGGTGGAGGACGCTGCTCGCCAACCTGGACAAGCTGTCCGCGCTTGCGGCCTCGCGCGGCGTGCTCGCGACCGTCCACCCGCACGTCGGGACGATGGTCGAGAACGCTACGGACGTCGCACAGGTGCTGGAGGGGTCCTCCATCGGTCTGACCCTGGACACCGGGCACCTGCTGATCGGCGGGGTCGACCCGGTGGCGCTGGCCGTCGAGCACACCGCCCGGATCCGGCACACGCACTTGAAGGACGTGGACGCCGCGTGGGCCGCGCGGGTGCAGTCCGGCGAGGTCACCTACACCGACGCCGTGAGCGCCGGGATGTACCGGCCGCTGGGCGCCGGCGACATCGACATCACGACGATCGTCAGCACGCTGGAGAAGTCCGGGTACGACGGTTGGTACGTGCTCGAGCAGGACACGATCCTGCCGGCCCGCCCGGTGGACGAAGGGCCCGTGGTCGACGTACGGGCGAGTATCGCGCACCTGCGGTCGATCGCGGCGGAGCTGGGATGACTGCCCCCGGGACCCGTGCGGATGGGAAGGTCTGATGGTGGACGACGTACTGACGATCGGGCGCATCGGGGTCGACCTGTACCCGCTGCAGATCGGGACACATCTGGAAGACGTCACCTCGTTCGGCAAGTTCCTCGGCGGGAGCGCGACGAACGTGGCGGTGGCAGCGGCACGGCACGGCCGGAAGACGGCGGTGATCAGCCGGACGGGCAACGACCCGTTCGGCACGTTCATCCACCGCACCCTCGGCGAACTTGGCGTCGACGACCGCTTCGTCACGCCCGTAGACGGCCTACCGACACCGATCACCTTCTGCGAGATCTTCCCCCCGGACAACTTCCCCCTCTACTTCTACCGCTTCCCGAAGGCCCCCGACCTGGTCATCAACCCTTCAGAACTAGACCTGGCCGCCATCCGGGACGCCAGAATCTACTGGTCCACAGTCACCGGCCTCTCCGCCGAACCCTCCCGCTCCGCCCACTTCACAGCCTGGGAAGCCCGCGGCAGAACCACCTCGCCACACTCCACCACCCCGGGACCTGCCGACGCCGCCAACCCCACACCGCCCTCGCCGGGCAACGCCGCGACGGGCTCCTCCGGGACTCCCGGCGGTGGGTCTTCGGGACCCCGGTTCACGGTGCTGGACCTGGACTACCGTCCGATGTTCTGGGCGGATCCGACCGAGGCGCACGAGCAGGTTTCGCGCGCGCTGGAGTACTGCACCGTTGCTGTCGGCAACCGTGAGGAGTGTGAGGTCGCCGTCGGCGAGACCGACCCCGACAAGGCCGCCCAGGCCCTCCTCGACCGCGGCCTCGAACTGGCCGTCGTCAAACAAGGCCCCCGCGGCACCCTCGCCCGCACCCGCGACGAGCGCGTCGAGGTCCCGCCGTACCCGGTCGAGGTCGTCAACGGCCTCGGCGCCGGCGACGGCTTCGGCGGCGCCCTCTGCCACGGCCTCCTCTCCGGCTGGCCGCTGGAGAAGATCATCCGCTTCGCGAACACCGCCGGCGCAATCGTCGCCTCCCGCCTCGAATGCTCCACCGCCATGCCCACCACCGAAGAGGTCCTCGCCCACCTGGGAGCCGAATCATGACCCCCCACGACGAAGACCAGTACACCGAACACGCCCGCCCCATCCCCATCCACCGCCCCGAAGACCCCGACCCCACCACCCTCACCCCCGGCCCCAACGACCCAACAGTCGTCGCGCACAGAGACCCAAACACCCCAACGCCCCCCGGCCCCACCGCGCCGGACAGCCCGCGGGGTGCTGGACATACCGCGCCGGCGGACCCCACGGGTGCTGGCCGCCGAGGGGCGGGCGCCCCGACGGTTGCTGAGTACGACGGGTCGGATGACCCGACGATCATCGGTCACGTGGGATCGAACCGTCCGGCGGGTGCCGGGCATGTCAGGTCGAACGATCCGGCAGTTCGTGCGTACGTGGGGTCAGACGACCCGACGGTGATCGCGCACCGCCCCGAGGTCGGCGGCCCCGACGACCCAACAGTTATCTCAGACTCGTCGCAGCACGGCTCTCACGCGACGTCCGGCGGACCCGCCGAGCGCAGCAGCCGCCCGACGCAGGCCACGCCCTCACCCGGACCCGGAGCCCAGAACGCTCCCGGGATGCCCAGCGCGCGGTTGCCTGGAAGCGCGTCCGCGGGACCCGCCGCGAGCCAGTACGCCGACCCGGACGCCCCAACCGCAGGCCTAAACGACCCAACCGCAGGCGTGAACGACCCGACCGCAGGGCTGAATGACCCGACCGCAGGCGTGAACGACCCGACCGCAGGGCTGAACGACCCGACCGTCCCCGTACGCCGCGCAGACAGCCCCAGCCCCGACGATCTGACAGTAATGCTCGACACCTCCCAAGCTCAGGCAACCCCCGACGGCCAAACAACAGTCATCGGAACCCTCAGCCTCCCCACTCCCACCTCAGCCGTGCGTGAGCAAGCCGCCCGCGAGCAGGGCGTGCGTGAGCGGGGCGTTGGCGAGGAGAGCGTTCGTGCGCAGGCTGCGGGTGTGTCTGCTGGAGGCGGCCTGGGACGCGGCGAGGCGGCGACATCGCTTGGTCATCAGTTGAGTGGTGTGACCGTACGCGGTGAGCAGCGGGCGACCGTACCCGCTCCACAGGCGGAGCAGTCGTCGCACGCATCGCGAGCCGAGCGTGGTGGGAACGCCAGTGAAGAAGCGCTCGCAAATGACCAGACGCGCGATCTGGAACCGGCAAGCACACGCGCAGAGGCCGCGACCACGGATGAAGCCGACACGGCAAGTCAGCCGCTCGTCGATCAGTCGGTCCCGTCGGACGACCAACAGTCGGGCGCGCCGTCGGGCATCCCGACAACCGACGACGAGACTGCCGAGCAGTCGGCCGTCTCCGCGCACGCCGGCGCACCTCAGCCTGACGCGGAGGTAGGAGCAGGCGCTCCGGCGACCGAGCCTGGCGGCGACGACCCAGTCGTCGAGGCATCGACCGATAGTCCCGCGGGACGAGCTGGCTCGGTTGATGGAGCGGATGCCGGCGAACAAGAAGCCGCAGGCACCGCGGGTACTGGCAGCGCGGCTGACAGGTCCATTGCGAGTTCAGTTGGTGTAGTCGGTGCAGCTGAAGTGGTCGGCGCGGTGGGGGCTCTTGGTACGGCGCCTGACGCGGCCGATGCTGGAGTTGAGCGCGGTTCGGTCGGGCAGTCACCGGGAGATGTCGACGAAGGTGTAGGTGGCCAGGCGGCTGGGCATGTGGCGGGCGAGGCGAGTCGGCTGTCGGGTGATGACGCGGCTGGGTTGTCGGATGAGCGTGCTGCGGGCCTGGCCGGTGAGGCGACTGCGGGGGCGACTGGTGCTCCGGACGGCGATGCAGGTGGTGAGACCGCCGCTGCCGGCGAGCGGGCGAGTGCTGGTGAGGAGCTGGCTGGTTCTGTCGGCGGGCACGCTGGCGCTGCTGCGAAATCAGTCGGTGCGGCTGTGGGGGCAGTCGGTCCTGCCACGGGGGCAGTTCGTGGTGGGAGTGGGCAGGCCGAGGCTGTTCACGCGTCGGCTGGTGAGGTGACTGGTGAGGGTCTGGCCGGTGTGCGGGGAGTTGTGGGGGATTCTGGTGGGCGTGAGTGGGGGGATGAGTGGAGAGAGTTCGGGGAGCGGTTGGGGGAGTTGACTGAGGTTCGGGTTCGGCATCCGGAGCGGGTGGCTGAAGGGTGGTTGCAGCGGCGGACCCGGGCGTTGGTGGGGGATGACGGGCGGCTGTTGATCGTGGCGGCGGATCATCCGGCGCGGGGAGCGCTGGGGGTGCGTGGGGATCGGATGGCGATGGGGAGCCGGGCGGATCTGATTGCTCGGTTGATGATCGCGTTGGAGCGGCCTGGGGTCGACGGCGTGCTGGCCACGCCGGATGTGCTGGAGGACCTGCTCCTGCTGGGCGCGCTGGAAGGCAAGGTCGTCATCGGGTCCATGAATCGGGGCGGGCTGCAGGGTGCGGCGTTCGAGTTGGACGATCGGTTCACGGCGTACCGGACTGCGGACGAGGTCGCGGCGCGGCGGCTCGACGGCGGGAAGATGCTGACGCGGATCGACCTCGACGATCCGGGGACCGTGGCGACGTTGGAGAGCAGCGCGGCGGCGGTGACCGGGTTGGCCGAGCACAAGTTGATGGCGATGGTCGAGCCGTTCTGGTCGACGCGCGGCGAGGACGGGCGGGTCACGAACCTGCTCGACCCCGACTCGGTCATCAAGTCGATCCAGATCGCGTCCGGTCTCGGCGCGACGAGTGCGTACACCTGGCTGAAGCTGCCGGTCGTGGACGAGCTCGATCGCGTGATGGAGGCGACGACGTTGCCGACGCTGCTGCTCGGCGGCGATCCGACCGCCGCTCCGGAGGCGACCTACGCCTCGTGGGGCAAGGCGCTCGAACTGCCGTCGGTCCGTGGACTCGTGGTCGGACGTGCGCTGCTGTTCCCGCCCGACGGTGACGTGGCCGCGGCCGTCGACCAGGCCGCCGCCCTTGTCCACGGCGACGCGGTATGACCCGGACTGCTGACGTTCCGAGGAAGGACAGTTGGGATGACTGAATGGGTTCGGCCGGCCGGGACCGCGGCGAGTGACGGCTTCGAGTTGGCGGTGCGGCCGGGCGAGGCGCAGTGGCACCACAGCGGGCTCCTGGTGCGGAGCCTGCTGCCGGGGCAGTCGGTCGAGATCGAGACCGGGGACTGTGAGTACATCGTCCTTCCGTTGAGTGGCTCGGCCGAGGTGATCGTCGACGGCGAGGCCGTCCCGCTGGGTGGCCGGGCCGACGTGTTCGCCGGCGCGACGGATCTGGCCTACGTGCCGCGCAACTCGACCTTCGCCGTCGTCAGCGCCGGCGGCGCGCGGATCGCGTTCCCGCACGCGAAGGCGGCGACGGACCGTCCGTTCCGGCGGATCGGCGTCGACGAGGTCGAGACCGAACTGCGGGGTGCGGGGGTCGCGTCCCGGCAGGTCCGCAACTTCGGCACGCCGGGGGTCCTCGACGCGGACTCGATCATTGCCTGTGAGGTGATCACACCGGCCGGGAACTGGTCGTCCTACCCGCCGCACAAGCACGACGAGCACAAGCCGGGGAAGGAGAGCGAGCTCGAGGAGATCTACTACTTCGAGCTGCAGCTGTCCGACGACGTGCCGGAAGGTGTCAAGGGCAACGACCCGATCGGCTACCAGCGGGTCTACGGCACCGAGGAGCGGCCGATCGACGTGCTGGCCGAGGTCCGCAGCGGTGACGTCGTGCTGGTCCCGCACGGCTGGCACGGTCCGGCGATGGCGCCGCCCGGCTACGACATGTACTACCTGAACGTGATGGCCGGCCCCGGCACCGAACGCCAGTGGCTGATCACCGACGACCCGCAGCACGCCTGGGTCCGCGAGTTGTGGAACTCCCAACATATCGATCCGCGCCTGCCTTTCGGACAAACAGGAGAAAACTCATGACGGTACGTCTCACGGTCGCGCAGGCGCTGGTGCGATTCCTGAGCGTCCAGTACTCGGAGCGGGACGGCGTTCGGCAGCGGCTGATCGCCGGCTCGCTGGGCATCTTCGGCCATGGCAACGTGGCCGGGCTCGGCCAGGCGTTGCTGCAGTCCGAGCTCGAAGACCCGAAGGCGTTGCCGTACATCCTGGCCCGCAACGAGCAGGCCATGGTGCACACCGCGGCAGCCTTCGCCCGCACCCGTGACCGGCTCCAGACCTACGCCTGCACCGCAAGCGTGGGCCCGGGCTCGACCAACATGGTGACCGGAGCGGCCCTGGCGACGATCAACCGGTTGCCGGTGCTGATCCTCCCTTCCGACGTGTTCGCGACGCGGGTGGCGACACCCGTGCTGCAGGAGCTGGAGAGTTTCGGTGCCGGTGACGTGTCGGTCAACGACGCCTTCCGCCCGGTGTCGAAGTACTTCGACCGCATCTGGCGTCCCGAACAGTTGCCGTCGGCACTGATGAACGCGATGCGCGTGCTGACCGACCCGGTCGAGACCGGCGCGGTGACGCTTGCGCTGCCGCAGGACGTGCAGGCCGAGGCCTACGACTGGCCGGAGGAGCTGTTCGCCGAGCGCACCTGGTACGTCGCACGGCCCTTGCCAGAGACATCAATTGTCGACAAGGCGGTAGAGCTTCTACGGTCCGCGCAACGACCGCTGATCGTCGCCGGTGGCGGTGTGCACTACTCCGGCGCCGAGGAGGCGCTGCGGGAGTTCGCGGAGCGGACCGGTATCCCGGTGTCGGAAACCCAAGCAGGCAAGGGATCGCTGACCTACGATCACCCGCAATCGGTGGGTGCGGTCGGGTCGACCGGCACCACGGCGGCGAACGCGCTGGCTCGTGACGCCGACGTCGTGATCGGGATCGGAACCCGCTACAGCGACTTCACGACAGCGTCGCGAACCGCGTTCCAGAATCCGCGGGTCCGCTTCCTGAACATCAACGTGGCGCGCTTCGACGGTGACAAGCATGCCGGCCTCCCGGTAGTGGCCGATGCCCGGGAAGCCCTTGTTTCATTGGGATCCGCGCTCGGCGAGTGGTCCGTGGATGCCAAGTACACCGCTGAGGCGCAGGAACTCACAAGGAACTGGAACAGAACTGTGGACGCAGTTTTCCGGCCCTCCGCCGAAGTCACGGCGAAACTGGCCGAAGGACTGCTGACACAGGGCGAGGTGATCGGTGCCGTCAACGAATTGTCGGCGGCGTCTGATGTGGTTGTCTGCGCGGCCGGCTCGATGCCGGGTGACCTCCACAAACTGTGGCGGCCGCGCGACCCGAAGGGATACCACGTCGAATATGGCTTCTCCTGCATGGGATACGAGATCGCCGGCGGGCTCGGCGTGCGGCTCGGAGCGCCGGATCGCGACGTGTTCGTCATGGTCGGCGACGGGTCGTACCTGATGATGTCGAGCGAGCTGGCCACCGCGGTCCAGGAGAACCTCAAGATCATCGTGGTTCTCGTGCAGAACCACGGCTTCGCGTCGATCGGCGCGCTCTCGGAGTCGCTCGGTTCCCAGCGGTTCGGGACGGCGTACCGCAAGCGCACGGGCGATGGCCGGCTCGACGGCGACTACCTACCGGTCGACCTCGCGGCGAACGTACGCAGCTTCGGTGTCGACGTGATCGACGTGCACAGCCGGCCCGAGCTGGAGAAGGCGATCCAGACCGCGAAGGCGGCCACGGGACCGATCGCGATCCACGTCACCACAGATCCGTTGGTGGGCGGGCCGGACAGCGACTCCTGGTGGGATGTCCCGGTCAGCGAGGTCTCGGAGCTGCAGTCCACCCAGGCCGCGAGCGCGACCTACGAGGAGAGCAAGAAGGCCCAGCGGGCGTACCTGGCTCCGGTCGAAGGCGACCGCTGATGGGCAGAGTCGACATCGGTACGGCGCCGGACTCGTGGGGAGTCTGGTTCGCCGATGACGCGCAGCAGACGCCGTGGACCCGGTTCCTCGACGAGGTCGCCGCGGCCGGGTACACGCGGATCGAGCTCGGTCCGTACGGCTATCTGCCGACAGATCCGGTTCGGCTGAAGGATGAGCTCGACCGACGGGGCCTCACGATGACCGCGGGGACGACGTTCGAGCAGCTGCATCGCGCCGGCGGCTGGGACGCGACCTGGCGCGACGTCGTGAAGACCGCCGAGCTGACCGCCGCGATGGGCGCGAAGCACCTCGTCGTGATGCCGTCGATGTGGCGCGGTGACAACGGTGAGGTCGTCGAGGAGCGACTGGACCGCGAAGGGCAGGCGAGACACGGGCAGGCCGTGACCGAGCTGGGGCGCCGGCTGGCGGAGGAGTTCGGGCTCCGGACGCAGTACCACCCGCATGCGGACGGCCATGTCGACACGCAGGACACCGTCGAGCGCTTCCTCGAGGAGACCGACAGCGCCTTCGTCAACCTGTGCCTCGACACCGGGCACATCAGCTACTGCGGCGGCGACAACCTCGAGCTGATCCGGAAGTATCCGGAGCGGATCGGTTACGTCCACCTGAAGCAGGTGGATCCGAAGGTCCTGGCCGAGGTCGACGGACTGAGCTTCGACGAAGCGGTACGGCGGGGCGTGATGTGCGAGCCGCCGAACGGCGTACCCGAGCTGCCGCCGGTGCTGGACGCACTGGCTGCGTTGGACGCCGACGTGTTCGCGATCGTCGAGCAGGACATGTACCCGTGCGCGCCCGATGTGCCGCTGCCGATCGCGGAGCGGACGTTGGCCTATCTCACTGGATGTGGGGGTGGCGGATCGAGATGACGACCGCGGGAGTGTGACACTCTCGGGTCCCACGCAAGTCCGCGGACTGACCGCGGAACACCTGAAAGGCTGGTACCAACTCATGGTTCGGTGGCAGAAGAAGGCGACGGCCGCGGTCGCGGCGGTCGCGCTCGCCGCGGCGCTGGCCGCGTGCAGCTCCTCCGGCGGCAAGCAGAAGGAGGAGAGCTCCGGCGACAGCGGCGGCAAGGTGGCCGACACGCCGCGGATGAAGGTTGCCCTGATCACCCACTCGGGTCCTGGTGACACCTTCTGGGACATCGTCCGGCGCGGCGCCGAGGCGGCCGCGAAGAAGGACAACATCGAACTGCAGTACTCCGCCGACCCGGACGGCGCGGCCCAGGCGAACCTGGTGCAGACCGCGATCGACTCCAAGGTCGACGGCATCGCGGTGACGCTGAACAAGCCCGACGCGGTGATCCCGAACGTGAAGAAGGCGATCGCGGCCGGGATCCCGGTGACGATCCTGAACGGCGGGCTCGACCAGTGGAAGACCACCGGCGCGCTCGGCTACTTCGGCCAGGACGAGCGGATCGCCGGCCAGGCGACCGGTGACAAGCTCAAGCAGCTCGGCGCGAAGAAGGTCATCTGCGTCATCCACGAGCAGGGCAACGTCAGCCTGGAGGCCCGCTGCCAGGGCATCAAGGACAAGTTCGGCAATGTCGAGAACGTCAACGTCAACGGCACCGACCAGCCTGGTACGCAGGCCACCCTGACCTCGAAGCTGCAGGCGGACAAGACCGCCGACTACGTCGTCGCGCTGAACGCGGGCATCGCACTGACCGCGGTTCAGGCGGCCAAGGACGCTGGTTCGTCGGCGAAGATCGGCAGCTTCGACATGAGCAAGGAGATGGCCAAGGCCGTCGCCGACGGGACCGTGCAGTTCGCCGTGGACCAGCAGCCGTACCTGCAGGGCTACCTGGCGATCGACGGGATCTGGCTCTACCGGACCAACGGCAACACCATCGGCGGCGGTGAGGCGACCCTGACCGGGCCGGCCTTCATCGACAAGTCGAACATCGCGGCCGTGCAGAAGTTCGCCGAAGCCGGGACGCGCTGAGGTAGCGCCATGGCATCGACCATCACCTCACCCGTCTCGGCGGACGACCGCGTCTCCGCCCGGTCCCTCGGCGCCCGGCTGCTCAGCCGGCCGGAGATCGGATCGCTCGTCGGCGCGGCCGTCATCCTGGTGTTCTTCCTGATCACAGCGCCACCGTTCCGTGACATCAACAACACCGGCACGATCCTGTACCAGGCCGCTCTGATCGGTGTGATGGCGGTGCCGGTGTCGCTGCTGATGATCGGCGGCGAGTTCGACCTGTCGGCCGGTGTCGCGGTGACGACATCGGGCCTGACCGCGGGTCTGGTCGCCTACCAGTTCAGCGTGAACGTCTGGGTCGGCGTCGTCGTCGCCCTGGCGGTCTCGCTGGCGATCGGCCTGTTCAACGGCTGGCTGCTGATGCGGACGGGCCTGCCCAGCTTCCTGGTGACGCTGGGGACGTTCTTCATCCTGCAAGGCCTGAACATCGCGGTCACCCGGTCCACCTCCGGCGCCGTCGCGTCGAACTCGATCAGCGACATGGACGGGTTCGGCGCGGCGAAGGCCGTGTTCGCGTCGGAGTTCAAGCTGGGCGGCGTGACGATCAAGATCATCGTGGTCTGGTGGATCGTGTTCGTCGCGATCGCGGCCTGGGTGCTGCTGAAGACCCAGATCGGCAACTGGATCTTCGCCGTCGGCGGTGACGCGGCGGCCGCCCGGGCCGTCGGCGTGCCGGTGAAGAAGGTCAAGATCGGCCTGTTCATGACGGTCGGGTTCTTCGCCTGGTTCTCCGGCATGCAGTTGCTGTTCGTGCAGAACGGCGTGGTGCAGTCCGGCGAGGGCGTCGGCAAGGAGTTCCTGTACATCATCGCGGCGGTGGTCGGCGGCTGTCTGCTCACCGGCGGGTACGGGTCCGTCGTCGGCGCGGCCGTCGGCGCGCTGATCTTCGGGATGGTCCAGCTGGGCGTGGTGTACGCCGGCTGGAACCCGGACTGGTTCAAGGCGTTCCTGGGTGCCATGTTGCTGCTGGCAACCATCGTCAATCTCACCGTCAAGAAGCGGGCGGAGGCACGATGACCACCACGGAGTCCTTCGCGGACGACGCCGCGACCAGCCCGAACACCCCGATCGTGCTGCTCGACGACATCGGCAAGAGCTACGGCAACATCCATGCACTGCGCGGGGTGTCGCTCGCGGTCCGGCAGGGTGAGATCACCTGCGTGCTCGGCGACAACGGCGCGGGCAAGTCGACGCTGATCAAGATCATCGCCGGGCTGCACGACTACACCTCCGGCCGGATGTCGGTGAACGGCGAGGAGCGGCACTTCGGTTCGCCGCGGGAGTCGCTGGACAGCGGGATCGCGACCGTCTACCAGGACCTCGCGCTGGCGCCGCTGATGTCGGTGTGGCGGAACTTCTTCCTCGGGAACGAGATCACCAAGGGACCGTTCCGGCAGCTGGACGCGGCGAAGATGAAGCGGATCGCGCACGAGGAGCTGACGAAGATGGGGATCTCGATCCCCGACCTCGAGCAGCCGGTCGGCAAGCTGTCCGGCGGTCAGCGGCAGTGCGTGGCGATCGCCCGCGCGATCCATTTCGGTGCCAAGGTGCTGATCCTCGACGAGCCGACCGCCGCGCTCGGCGTGAACCAGTCGGGTGTGGTGCTGAAGTACGTCGTGAAGGCGCGCGACGCGGGTATCGGGGTCATCTTCATCACCCACAACCCGCATCACGCGTACCTCGTCGGCAACCACTTCGTCGTCCTGAAGCTCGGCCGGGTGGCGCTCGACACGCATCGGGCCGACATCACGCTGGAGCAGCTGACGACCGAGATGGCGGGTGGTTCCGAGCTCGAGGCATTGAGTCACGAGCTCCGGGAGATCGATCCTGGAGTAGTCGTGGCGCCGGCCGACGGGGACGCGGGACGGCCGGCGGACACGGTGGTGGCCGACGACGAGGAGAAGGGGCAGGCGGGGACATGAGCGAGCTGCGGGTCGGCATCGTCGGCGTGGGGGTGATGGGCGCCGACCATGCCGAGCGGATCGCGCGGAAGACGGCCGGCGCACGCCTGGTCGCGGTGTCCGACGCGGACCAGGCGCGCGCGGAGGCGCTGGCCGCCCGGTTGTCGGACGGATCGTCGGGCCGGACGTCCCGCGACAGCGGTGCGAGGCCCCCGGGCGGCCCGGCGTACGCGGAGACCGTGCGCGTCGTCGAGGATCCGATGGACCTGATCGCGGCCGACGACATCGACGCGGTGATCCTGGCGTCGCCGGGATTCGCGCACGCGGAGCAGCTGTTCGCCTGCCTGGACCACGGGCGGCCCGTGCTGTGCGAGAAGCCGCTGACCATGGACGCCGCGTCGGCGTTGCGGGTCGTCGAGGCCGAGCACAAGCTCGGGCGGCCGCTGATCCAGGTCGGGTTCATGCGCCGCTTCGACCCGGAGTACGCCGCTCTGAAGCAGCTGCTCGACTCGGGTGACCTCGGTCGGACCCTGTTGCTGCACAACGTGCACCGGAACAAGTCGGCCGCGCCGACGTTCCGCAGCGAGATGATCGTCCGGGACTCGATGGTGCACGAGGTGGACATCGCCCGGTGGCTGTTCGGTGCGGAGATCGCCCGGATCACCGTGCACACCCCGGCGCCGACGAGTCTCGTCGCGGACGGCGTGTTCGATCCGCAGCTCGCCGTGTTCGAGATGGCGAACGGCGCGATGGCCGATGTGGAGGTGTTCGTGAACTTCCAGGTCGGGTACGAGGTCCGGTGTGAGGCGGTCGCCGAGCGCGGCAGCGCGACGATCGGTCTCGGGTCCGGCGTCTTCACCCGGGCCGGCGCGAAGTGGGGCGGCGCGATGCCGGCCGACTTCCGGATCCGGTTCGAGCAGGCGTACGACATCGAGGTGCAGCGCTGGGTCGACGCCACCGCGCGCGGCGAGATCGACGGGCCGAGCGCCTGGGACGGCTACGCGGCGGCAGCCGTCTGCGAGGCCGGCCTGCAGTCGTTGAGCACCGGCAAACCCGTCGATGTCGTGCTGGCCGACCGCGCCAAGGTTCTGGGCTGAATCGCCCGCAGGAAAGACAGCGTTCTGAAACACCCCCGGCAGTGAGGAAACATCGTGAGTACTGACACCAAGCGCATCACCCACCTCGTCGGCGGCAGCTCGTGGACCGGCGTCGCCGAGCGGACGAGCAAGGTCTACAACCCGGCGACCGGCCAGGTCACCGGCGAGCTGGACCTGGCCTCGGCCGGCACGGTCGACGAGGTCGTCAAGGTCGCTCACGAGGCGTCGAAGACCTGGGCGCAGACCTCGCTGACGAAACGCGCGCAGACCCTGTTCGCGTACCGCGAGCTGGTCAACCGGGACAAGGACCGGATCGCGCAGCTGATCACCGCCGAGCACGGCAAGGTGCTGTCCGACGCGCTCGGCGAGGTGACCCGCGGGCTCGAGGTGATCGAGTTCGCCTGCGGGATCCCGCACCTGCTCAAGGGTGGGTACAGCGAGGGCGTCTCGACGAAGGTCGACGTGTACTCGATCCGGCAGCCGCTCGGCGTCTGCGCGGTCATCTCGCCGTTCAACTTCCCGGCGATGGTGCCGATGTGGTTCGTCCCGATCGCGGTCGCCTGCGGCAACAGCGTGGTGATCAAACCGTCCGAGAAGGACCCGTCGGCGGCCAACGCGATGGCCGAGCTGTGGAAGCAGGCCGGCCTGCCGGACGGCGTCGTCAACGTCGTGCACGGCGACAAGGAAGCGGTCGACCGGCTGCTCGAGCACCCGGACATCAAGTCGGTGTCGTTCGTCGGGTCGACGCCGATCGCGAAGTACGTCTACGAGAACGCCACCCGCAACGGCAAGCGGGTGCAGGCGCTCGGCGGCGCGAAGAACCACATGATCGTGCTGCCGGACGCGGATCTGGACCTCGCGGCGGACGCGGCGGTGAACGCCGGCTTCGGGTCGGCGGGCGAGCGGTGCATGGCGATCTCCGCGCTGGTCGCGGTCGAGCCGATCGCGGACGAGCTGATCGGCAAGATCAAGGAGCGGATGGGCAAGCTGAAGACCGGTGACGGGACCCGGGGTTGCGACATGGGTCCGCTGGTGACGGGCGAGCACCGGGACAAGGTCGCCGGGTACGTCGCGGCCGGGGTCGAGGCCGGCGCGGAGCTCGTGGTCGACGGGCGCGCGGGCGACTTCGACGGTGCGGCCGACGGGTTCTGGCTGGGGCCGACGCTGTTCGACAAGGTGACGGCGGACATGCCGATCTACACCGACGAGATCTTCGGGCCGGTGCTGTCGGTGCTGCGCACGTCGTCGTACGACGACGCGCTCGACCTGGTGAACTCGAACCCGTACGGCAACGGGACCGCGATCTTCACCAACGACGGCGGCGCGGCGCGCCGGTTCCAGAACGAGGTCGAGGTCGGCATGGTCGGGATCAACGTCCCGATCCCGGTGCCGATGGCGTACTACTCGTTCGGCGGCTGGAAGAACTCGCTGTTCGGCGACACCCACGCGCACGGGACCGAGGGCGTGCACTTCTTCACCCGCGGCAAGGTCGTCACGTCCCGCTGGCTGGACCCGTCCCACGGCGGTATCAACCTCGGCTTCCCGACGCACGACTGATCCGGCGGTCGACGGCTCCCCGTTCGCCCCGGGAGCCGTTGACCGGTGGCGGTTCGGTTGGGTAGCTTCGGGCTGCGTTCGAGGGCGCGTCGAGAGTCGCCGGAAGGCTGGAAGCCACCTCGATTCCGAAGCTGACCGCGGTTGGTGACGTCTCCTTCAGGCCCGTGCGAGTCCGGGTGTGAAAGGACGCGTTGTGAAACTGCTCCCTGATCGGCCGAGCCTCGACTACCTGCGCAAGGAAGCCAAGGATCTCCTCGCGGTACTGCGGGAATCCCGGCCGGACACGTCGCTCGCGGAGGCGCAACGTGCGTTGGCCGCGGAGTACGGCGTGCGCGACTGGTCCGCGCTGAAGGCCGAGGTGGAGCGTCGGGTCGCGCCGGCAGCGCCTGAAGGCCTGGCAGAGGAGCTGGCGGATGTGTTCGGCCTGGGCAAGCCGACTGCTGCGCCGAGAGCGCTGATGCTGACGGCGATGGGACGTTGCTGGGAGCTCACGACCGACAGTGGCCGGTGGCTGGCAACGACCGTCTACCAGTGGATCACGAATGAGCAGGCGGAGCTCGGCGCGCGGTTGCGGGAAGCCGCGAGCGCAGCCGGCGTAGTGGCGCCGGTTGCCGCACGGAGTCCACAAGGGCGGCTGGTCGAGACCGTGCAAGGCGAGAGCTGGCGTGTGCACCAGTGGCTCGAAGTCGGCCCGTCGCCGGCACTGCCGGTCTCTGCGGCCGTAGCCCGCCGCGTGGGTGTGTTGATCGCGACACTGCACACGCTGGCCATCCCGAGTGAGCAGCCGGTCCACGGTTATCTGACCTATCGCCACCCGGACGGTGAGTGGCAGCAGTTGCTCGGTCGTGCGCGGGCCGCGGAGAAGCCATGGGCGGAGCGGCTGGACGCGCTGCTGCCGACGTTTCGCGAACTCCAGGCGGTTGAGCTGGAGCTACCTGACGAGCTGATGTTGTGTCACCGGAACCTGATCCCGACGCACGTGCGGGAGGGGCATCACGGTCGGCTGGTCGTGATGGAGTGGGACTTCGCCGGATCGCTCACGCCGGACCTCGAGCTCGGGTCCGCGCTGACGCAGTGGTTCCTGCGGCCGGAGCTGAACGTCCGCGGACTCGACGCTTTCAAGGACGGGTACGGCGAGGTGCGGGAGTGGCCGAGGCTTGATCTGTCCTCGTTCGCCGTCGCGATCTCCGGGTGGCTCAACTGGTCGTACAACGCGATGTGTGAGGCGATCGACCCGGAGGATGCCGACCGGGCGGTCTTTGCCGAGCGGGAGGCTGTCGGGGTGCTTGATCGGCCGATGACCTGTGGTGGCCTGGAGCGGCTACTCGTGGGTTGAGAGTGCCGTTGCGAGGGCTTCGGCTGCTGGTTCGGTGAGGTGGCCGTGGAGGAGTTCGGTGCGGTGGACCAGGCGCGGGGTGGTGAGTGGGACGGCTGCTAGGTCCGGGGTGATTGCTGACTGGGGCAGGACCGCGAGGCCGTGGCCGGAGGCGATGAGTCTCAGCAGGGTGTGGAGGTCGGTGCCGTTGTAGGTGAAGGCCGGGCGGAGCGCGTCGGAGCCGGCAGCGGCGCGCAAGGCCGGGAGGGGCGCGGCGAGGTCGGGGGCGTCGATCCACCGCGCATCAGCCAGATCCCCCAGCGCCAGCCCTCGCCGTGCCCGCGGCGAGGCGCCGTCCGGTCGGCCGGCTGACGCCCGGACGGGCTGGCCGGCCGACGCCTGATCGGGCTGGCCGGCTGACGCCTGGTCGGGCTGGCCGGCGGAGGCTGGGGCGGGGAGGCCGGCGGAGGCTGGGACGGGCTGGCCGGCGGAGGCCTGGTCGGGCTGGGCAGCGGAGGCTTGGGCGGGGAGGCCAGCGGAGGCTGGGGCGGGGAGGCCGGTTGTGGGGCGGAGGGCCAGCGGGTGGTGGTTGGGGAGGGCTACGGCCAGGGTGTCGTGAGCTATGGGGGTGGTGCGGAGTTGGACGGCGGTGGTCAGGTGGAGGGGGTCGGTGGGGGTGGCTATGCCGTCGATCAGGCCGAGCGTGAAGGTGCCGGCGGCGACTCCAGTGGCTACCTGAGCGCGGCCGCAGACGGTCAGTGACGTCTCGGTTCCGGGGTAGGAGCGTCGTACCTCGGCCAGCGCGGTCCCGAGGCGCCCGGCGGCCAGGGGAGAGGCGGCGAGTGTGAGTGTGCTGGGCGGGTCCGCGACGGTACGGCGAACATCGGCGCGGGCGGCGTCGAGTCGGAGCAGGATCGGGGCGGCGTGTTCGAGCAGCCGCTCACCCGCCGGCGTCGGCTCCACGGGCCGTCGCCGGAGCAGCGGCGTACCGAGGTCGCTCTCCAGGGCGGCGATGTGCTGCGACACGGCTGATTGCGTGTAGCCGAGTCGCGCAGCGGCAGCCGAGAACGATCCGCACGCGGCGACGGTGACGAACGTCCGCAGCAGATGAGGATCCACGCCCATCAGTATCGCTGATCGAGTATGCAGAGATCATCGTTGGCGCTGATGCAGGCCGCGACCCGAGGATGGAGCCATGAACGCTTACTCCGGACGCCTCGCCCTGGTCGGTGACCGCTCGCCGCACGTCCGCTCGCACGCCCGGATTCCCGGTCTGCTCGACGCGCTCGAGCAGCGCGACCACCTGGACCTCGACGTGTACTGGGTCCCGACCGACGAGGTGGATGACGCGCTGGAGGGCTTCGACGGCGTGTGGCTGCTGCCCGGCAGCCCGTACCGGAGCGAGGCCGGCGCGGTCAGCGCGGTCCGGATCGCCCGCGAGCGCGGAATCCCGTTCCTCGGTACCTGCGGCGGGTTCCAGCACGCGATGCTCGAGTTCGCGCGCACCGTCTGCGGCGCCACCGGCGTACAGCACGGTGAAAGTACGCCGGACGCCGACGACCTTCTCATCGTGCCGCTGCAGTGCTCGCTCGAGGGGCACGAGGGCGCGGTGCGCGTACGGCCGGGGACCCGTGCGGCCGAGCTACTGGGCGTGGAGCGGTCAACGGAGCGGTACCACTGCTCCTACGGCCTGGACAGCAGCAAGCTCGACCTGCTTCGTGAGCACGGCATGGTCTTCAGCGGGTACGACGACGAAGGTGAGCCGCGCGTCGCCGAGCTGCCCGGTCATCCCTTCTACCTGGCCACCCTGTTCCAGCCGGAGCTGGCCGGCGACGGCAGGCGTCCACACCCGTTCATCCAGGCGTTCGCGCATGCGGTCGCCGGCCGCGACGATCAGATGGTGGAGACCGGCCGCGGCTCCATGCCCGCTGCGACGTAGCAGGCGTCGATGAGCTCCATCGTGGCCAACGCGTCGTCGGCGTCGGTGAGCAGCGGAGCACCGTTGCGGACGGCGCTCGCGAACGCCTCCAGCTGATACGTGTACGACGTCCGGGTGCCGAGGTGCTCGACCCAGGTGTCCTCCTTGGTCGTCACGATCACCCGGTCGTCGTTCTGCGGGAGCACGAAGAACGGGGCGAACGCCTCGCCGCGGCTGCCGACGACCTTGAGGCTGAACTCGACGTCCTCGGCGGCCATGCTGGTCCGCACGGCACCGGTCGCGCCGCTCGGGAACTCCAGGTCGGCGTTCAGCCATTCGTCGACGCCGGGCATCCGCTTGCGTTCGCCGGCCCGGGCACCGAGTAGCCGCGGCGCGCCCCCGGCGTACGGCGCGAACATCCGCTGCGCGTGCAACGCGTAGCAGCCGACGTCCATCACGGCGCCGCCGGCCAGCGGCAGCGACCAGCGCGGGTCGTCCTCGGGCGGCGGAGGCATCACCATCGTCGCCTCGATGTGCTGCAGGTCGCCCAGCTCGCCCTTGGCGATCAGCTCCTGCAGCCGCCGCATCACCGGGTGGTACGCGTAGTGGAACGCCTCCATGAACACCAGCCCGGACGCGTGCACGGCGTCGCGGACCTGCAGGGCCTCGGCGGCGTTGGCCGCCGACGGCTTCTCGGTCAGCACATGCTTGCCTGCGGCAAGGGCTCGCAGGTTCCACGGCCCGTGCAGCCCGTTGGCCAGCGGGTTGTAGATCGCCTCGATCTCCGGATCGTCCAGCAGTTGCCGGTACGACGCATGGACCCGTTCGACGCCGTGTTCGGCGGCGAAGGCCTCGGCCCGGCCGGTGTCGCGGGCGGCGACCGCGACCAGCCGGGCGCCGGTCAGCTTGGCCGGCTCGACGATGGCCCGGCCCGAGATCCGGGCGGCACCGAGGATGCCGATCCGCAGCGGTTCCATGCCTTCTCCTTCGATGGTCGGCCGTTCCGGATCCGGTACGGCGGGAGCGTCCGAGGGGCGTGTTCCGCCGGTAAGGGTAGTCCCCCGCGCCGACGGCGAACGTGCCATATTGCCTGACGATCGCAGGCGGCGGACACCGCGTGCCCGTGATCCGGACTCGGTTCACCGAACGTTCATCGATCGGCGCCGTGCCGGGCAGGTCTGATCAAATCCGGGTGGTGGGTCGACGGATTCCGGTCCAGCCTTCAGGATGAGCCCATGAGCACCGTCCAGGTCCAGGTCGATCGGAACAGCCGTACGCCGTTGCACGTGCAGTTGGCGCAGCAGCTGGAGGCGGCCATCCAGGGTGGTGACCTGCCCGTCGGGTCCCGGCTGAGCAACGAGGTGGACCTGGCCGAGGCGTACGGGCTGAGCCGGCCAACGGTCCGCCAGGCGATCGCCCGGCTGGTCGACCAGGGCCTCCTGGTCCGTAAGCGCGGCGTCGGCACCCAGGTGGTCGGCAACTCCGGACAGGTCCGTCGCTCGCTCGAACTGACCAGCCTGTACGACGACCTCACCGCAGCGCACCGCAAGCCCGAAACGGAAGTCCTGCGCTTCGGTATCTCGCCCGCGACCGCAGAGGTCGCCACAGCACTCCAGTGCGAGCAGGGCGACCGAGTACTACGGCTGGAGCGGCTGCGGCGCGCGGACGGCGAACCGCTCGCACTGATGCGCAACTGGCTGCCGCCGGAGATGCTGGACACCGATCCGGCGACGCTGGCCGAGCGCGGTCTGTACCAGCTGCTCCGTGCCGAGGGTGTCCGGCTGAAGGTGGCGCACCAGACCATCTCCGCCATACCGGCAACGCCCGACCAGGCGCGACTGCTGTCCGAGGAGCCTGGCTCGCCGCTGCTGGCGACGACCCGGATCACGTACGACGACCACGGCCAGCCGGTCGAGTACGGCTCGCACCTGTACAGGGCGAGCCGCTACTCGTTCGAGCACACCCTGGTTCAGCGCTGAGTTCCGGGGAAGTCTGCGGCCTGGCGGGGTGGGAAGACCCAGTGCGTGCTGCGGGCTATCCGGGTGAGCTCAGCAGCTGTCAGTAGGGGACTGGCGCGGGTGTGCTCGCCGTTCTCTTTGGGCGCGTTGTAGTTGGTCAGGCTGATCTGAGTGCCGTTGGGACGGAACAGCTCGACGATGGTCTCCCGGACACCGCCCGGGTTCGGGCCGTCCGGGTACACCGGGTGGTCGTCGTACACCACGTACACGCTGCGGTCTGCCTGGATCGTGCAGGTGCCGGGCGGGAACGGGTTGCAGTCGGTGATCGCGTCGGCGGTCGTGATGCTCAACGTCAGCAGTGAGGCGCCGGCACCGTCGTCCAGCAGCACGCCGGCCTCGTTGGTACCGAGACCGTAGCCGCCGGACGTCGTAGAGCTCGTCGGTGTGAGCCCGTTCGGAAGCAGGCGGGTCAACGTCGCCAGGGTCTCCGCAGGCGTCACAGGACCTGACGCAGACGCTTTGTGCGTCGGAGGTGGGCTCACGGGCGGCGGGGTGGCAGGTTGTACTCGCAGTGCCTGGCTGCTGCTGATGATGATCCCGACGGTGGCCAGTACTGCGGCCGCGCCGGACAGGCTCGCCAGCGCAGTCCGCCGGCGTCGCAGCACCTTGCCGCGACGGATGCCGCGGGCAACCAGGTCAGTAGTGGCCGGCTGGAGGTCATCGGTTGCCCGGCGCATCAGGTCCGGGAGGTGGTCGTGCAGGTCGCTCATCGAGGCTCCCGGGTCAGAGTGCGGCCAGATGGACGGCTTCATCGCCCAGGACTGCCCGGAGACGGTCGAGTGCGCGTGACGTGCGCGTCCTGATCGCGCCTGTGTTCTTGCCGAGGTCGTACGCGACCTGTTCGGCACTGCGGTCCTCGAAGTACCGCAGCACCAGCACTGCTCGGTCCAGCGGGGACAGCTCGGCCAGTGCCTGCACGAGAGCCAGCCGGAGCTCGTGGTCGCCGGGCGGGTCTGCGCGATCAGGTGTCCGCTCCACAGGACGCTCGGTCGAGCTGCGTCGGCGACGTTGGGAGATGTACGTCCGGGCCAGGACGGTCTGGGCGTACGCCGCCGGGTTGTCGGCCTGCTCCACCCGCCGCCACGCGCGGTACAGCTTGGCCAGCGTCTCCTGGACCAGGTCCTCGGCCAGGTGGTGCTCACCGGCCAGCAGCCACGCCGACCGGTACAGCTGCGGCGTACGCGCTTTCGCGAACTCCTCGAAATCCTCCGTCGACCGTGTCAAAGCCACCCTCCCGAGGTCCTGTCATCCGGTTCGACGCCGTGAGTCGCGGTTCTGTTACCGGCGGAATTGCAACAAGGTGCAATTTCCTGGACCTGCTCGTGACCCGATCGATACGGTGAGTGAGCCTGCGGCGTGTCACGGTTATCCACAGGACGGCCGGACGCGAGTGGCGCCCGATGCCCCACGGTTGAAAGGATGGTCGCGCAGGGTGACCAGGCGTGGTCGCCGGACGGGACTCACACGGGGAGATCGATGACTGCGGACAGGCTCGACGCGCACCGCTCGAGCTGGAGCGGCGCCGTGGAACTGATCGACGCCCAGGTGCGCGACGTCGTGCGCCGCGAAGGCATCGACCCGCTCCGCGACCCGGCCGCGGTGAACGCGATCGTCGCCACCGTCGTGCGGGAGTACGACGAGCGCAGCCTGACCGGCGTGGTGCCGCCGATCGGCGACGTGGAGGCGGTCAGCCGGGAGGTGCACGACCGCGTCGCCGGCTTCGGGCCGCTGCAGCGCTACCTGGACGACCCGTCGGTCGAGGAGATCTGGATCAACGAGCCCAGCCGGGTCTTCATCGCCCGCGAGGGCCGGCACGAGCTGACCACGACCGTGCTGACCGAGGAAGAGGTCGGCGACCTGGTCGAGCGGATGCTGAAGACCACCGGCCGCCGGATCGACGTCTCGCAGCCGTTCACCGACGCCCGGCTGCCGGACGGGAGCCGTGTCCACATCGTCCTTGGCGGCATCACCCAGCGGTATGCGGCGATCAACATCCGCAAGTTCACCGTCCGCGCGACCCGGATCAGCGACCTGGTCCAGCTCGGTTCGCTGACGCCGCACGCGGCGGCGGTGCTGGAGGCGTCCGTTGCCGTCGGCCTCAATGTGCTGGTCTCCGGCGGCACCCAGGCCGGCAAGACCACGATGCTGAACGCGCTGGCCGGTTCGATCCCCGGCAGCGAGCGGGTGATCAGCTGCGAGGAGGTCTTCGAGATCAAGCTGCCGATCCCTGACTGGGTGTCGATGCAGACCCGGCAGGCCGGTCTCGAAGGCACCGGCGAGGTGCGGCTGCGCGACCTGGTGAAGGAGTCGCTGCGGATGCGGCCGTCCCGGGTGATCGTCGGCGAGGTGCGCGGCGAGGAGTGCCTCGACCTCCTGCTCGCGCTGAACAGCGGCCTCCCCGGCATGTGCACCATCCATGCGAACTCGGCCCGCGAGGCGCTGACCAAGATGTGCACGCTGCCACTGCTGGCCGGTGAGAACATCGGCTCCCGGTTCGTGCTGCCGACGGTGGCCGGCTGCGTCGATCTCGTCGTCCACCTGGGCATCGCCGCCGACGGGCACCGGCGGGTGCGGGAGATCGTGGCCGTCACCGGGCGGGTCGAGGAGCAGGCGATCGAGACCGAGACCCTCTTCGGGACGTACGACGGATACCTGCGACGGGCCGAGGGCCACCTGCCGCATCCGGAGCGCTTCCAGCAGGCGGGGTACAACGTGGCCGGGCTGCTCACCGAGCTGCCGCGTGGGGTGGCGGGCTGATGGGGCTCCTGATCGGGATGTTCTTCGGCGTCGGTCTGCTGCTGATCATCGCGGCGATCGTGGCGCCGGCCGAGGCGGCGCCCGGCGCGGACGGCCGGCTGCGGGGCAAGAGCCGTGAGTTGCTCGCGAGCGCCGGGATCGAAGGCCTGACACCTGGCGCGTTCATGGGCGCGTGTGCGATCACCGGCCTGACGGCGTTCCTGCTGATGTTCGTGGTGTCCAAGGCGCCGCCGGTCGGTGTGGTGTTCGGGCTGATGGCGGGCTGGCTGCCGATCGCGTTGGTGCGCTCGCGTGCCCGGCGGCGGATCGCCGAGTTCCGCGAGCTGTGGCCGGACGTGGTCGACAACATCGCCTCGGCGGTCCGGGCCGGCCTGTCGTTGTCGGAGGCACTGGCCCAGGTCGGCGAGCGGGGACCGTTGCCGCTGCGGGAGCCGTTCCGCCGGTTCGGTGCGGACTACGCGTCGACCGGACGGTTCGCGGAATCGCTGGACCGGTTGAAGGCACGGCTGGCCGACCCGGTCGGTGACCGTGTGGTCGAGGCGCTGCGGATCGCGCGCGAGGTCGGCGGCGGTGATCTCGGCCGGCTGCTGCGGTCGTTGTCGTCGTTCCTGCGCGATGACGCGCGGACCCGGTCGGAGTTGGAGTCCCGGCAGTCGTGGTCGGTCAACGGCGCGCGGGTCGCGGTTGCCGCACCCTGGCTGGTGCTCGCGTTGCTGTCGTTCCAGGGCGACGTGATCCAGCGGTACAACACGCCGCTGGGTGCGGTGATCATCGGCGCCGGTGCGGTCGTCTGCGTGATCGCGTACCGGTTGATGCTGCGGATCGGCCGGCTGCCCGAGCAGGAGCGGGTGCTGCGATGAACCCGGTGCTGGTCGGTGGTTTCCTCGGCGCGCTGCTCGGTGTCGGCCTGCTGGTCGTCGTCGCGCGGCTGCCGTTCCTGCGCAAACCGTCGGTGGACGAGCGGATCTCGCCGTACCTGCGGGATCTCGGCGCGCCGGACGTGTTCGTCGGCGTGGTGGACTCGCGGTCGCCGTTCTACGCGATCCTGCGGCTGTTCGGGCCGTCGCTGCGATCGGCCGCGCAACGGCTGGAGCGGATCCTCGGCGGGGCGGGCACGATCCGCCGCCGGATGCAGCGGGCCGGGCTGGAGCGGACGGTCGAGGAGTTCCGGATCGAGCAGCTGCTCTGGGGGACGCTCGCCTTCGGCGGCGGTCTGGTGATCTCGATCGTCTCGGTCGCGTTCGGCGTCGGGAATCCGGTGGGCCTGCTGGTGTTCTGCCTGATCCTCGGGGTCGTCGGAGTGCTTGCCCGGGACACCTATCTCACCTCACAGGTCCGTCGCCGTGAGCGCCGGCTGCTCACCGAGCTGCCGACCGTGGCCGAGCTGCTGGCGTTGTCGGTCGCCGCCGGCGAGGGCCCCGCGGCCGCGCTCGACCGGGTGACGCGGGCGTGCCGTGGCGACCTGGCCGACGAGCTGAAACGTGTCCTGGCGGAGACCAGGGCCGGAGAGACACTGGTCCGCGCGCTCGACGCGCTCGCGGACCGCACGGGGTTGCTGGCGCTCTCGCGCTTCGCGGACGGACTGGCGGTGGCGCTCGAGCGCGGCACCCCGCTGGCCGACGTCCTGCGGGCGCAGGCCGGCGACATCCGGGAAGCGGGGCGCCGCGAACTGATCGAGTCCGGTGCGCGCCGTGAGGTCGCCATGATGATCCCGGTGATCTTCCTGGTCCTGCCGGTGACCATCGCTTTCGCCTTCTACCCGGGCGCTGTCGGAATCCGGCTGATCGCCGGATGAACTGAGGAGAGGTCATGACCCTGTACCTGACGAGGCTGTTCCTGACGCTGTTGCTGAAGCCGCGTCCGGCGGAGAAGGAGCGCGGCGACGTGCCCGGCTGGGTGCTGATCACCGTGATGACGGCCGGCCTGGTCGTCGCGATCTGGCAGCTCGCCGGCAAGCAGCTCGCGCAGATGCTCTCGGACGCGCTGAGTTCGGTCTCCAACAAGTAATGCGCGTGCGCGGCGAGCGGGGATCGGCTGTCGTCGACTTCGTCCTGGTCTCGACGATCCTCGTGCCGCTGTTCCTCGGCATCCTGCAGGTCGGCCTGTTCCTGTACGTGCGCAACACCGTGACCGCCGCCGCGTCCGAGGGCGCGCACTACGCGGCCGTGCTCAACCGGGCGCCCGCGGACGGCGAGGCGCGCACCCGCGAGCTGATCCACGGCGTGGTGACCGACGGCCTGATCGACTCGGTGTCCGCGGAGGAGACCGATATCGACGGTCAGCCCGGTGTCGAGGTGACCGTCCGCGCGCACATGCCGCCGCTGGGGCTGTGGGGACCGGGGATCTCGTTCTCCGTCGAGGGACATGCCGTGAAGGAGACCGGCGAGTGAGGCGGCGCCGGGACGACCGCGGGAGCGCGGTCGTGGAGTTCTCCTGGCTGGCGATCCTGCTGCTGGTTCCGCTGGTGTACTTCATGCTCGGCGTGTTCGACGTCCAGCGGGCGTCGTACGGCGCGACCGCGGCGACCCGGGCCGCCGGGCGGGCCTTCGTGATCGTGCCGGACGGTGTGTCCGAGGCCGAGGCACGGGCTCGCGCGTTCGACGCCGCGCGATTGGCGATGAAGGACCAGGGCATGGAGCTCGGCTCCGACGAACTCACGATCTCCTGCGACCCTGCGTGCCTGCAGCCGGGCTCGACCGTGACCGTGACGCTGGAGACCAAGGTCCGGCTGCCGCTGATCCCGGACGCGCTCGGCGGCGAACCGCCGGCGATCCGGATCAGCGCTTCGCACACCGAGTCGTTCGGTGACTACCGCCAGGCCAAGGGGGACGGATGAGGCGCGGCTGTCGGGGTGAAGAAGGGCAGATGACCGTCCTGATCGTCGGGTTCACCGTGGTCGTGCTGTTGATGGTCGTCGTGGTGACGGACATCTCGAAGGCGTTCCTGGTGCGTCGTGACCTGGATGCCACGGCCGACGGTGCGGTGCTCGCGGCCGCCAACGGGCTCGCCGCGGTGTACGCCCAGCCGGGTGCGGGCGGCAATGCCGCGATCGATCCCGAGCAGGCGCGGCAGCTGACCGCGGACTACCTCGACGATGTTGCCGCGAGCAACAGGTTCGACGAGCTCGACTGGTCCGTGGACGTCGAGGGGACGACGGTGACGGTGCGGCTGAGCTCCACTGCCGAGCTGCCGTTCCGCCCACCCGGCTTCCCCGGCTCGGCGGCCGTCGCCTCCGAGGCCGCCGCCATCGTCCCGATCCGCTGAGACCCGATCGCCGCCGAGAGCCGATCGGTCAGCCGAACAGGCCGGGGTTGTCCTTGAGCCAAGTGGTGAAGGTACGGGCGGTGTGGCCGGTCAGGAGTTCGACGCCGGGCTCGATCGGTGCCGGTGTGCCGACCCGAGAGGCCCAGTAGGCCAGCAGGGTCTCGCGCTGTCCTTCGTCGCGCATCCGCATCTCGGCGCGGGCCTCGTCGGCGGTGAGGTCGACGGCCTCGATCGGCACGCCGGTGACCTCGGTGACGAGCCCGATCTGGTGCCGCCGCGTCATCGACTCCGGTCCGGTCATCGGATACCCACGTCCGTCGTGCCCGTGACCCGGCCCGTCGAGCAGTACCCGGAGCGCGGCGTCCGCGATGTCCTGCTCGTGGATCGGCGCTTCTTCGGCGTCGAGGTACGGCAGCCGGATCTGACCGGTCGCGCGCGCCTGGTACGCCCAGTACTTCGCGTTGCTCATGAACGCGCCGGGCTGCAGCCGGGTGGTCGCGTACGACGCGTTCGCCACCACCTGCTCGGTCTTGGCGTGCGGGTCCTCGGGTCCACCGAGGGACGACAGCGAGGACAGCAGGACGACCTGCTTCACACCCGCCGCCTCCGCCGCGGCCACGAAGGCGGGCGCCGTCGAGGGGTCGGAGTACAGGAAGACCTGGCTGATGTCGCGCAGCGCTGGGGCCGGGTCGGCCGGGTCGTACGCGACCGCGGACGGGAGGGCCGAGGGCTCGCGGCTGGCGACGCGGACGTCCTGCCCGGCCGCGATCAGGCCGGCGGTGACGGCGCGGGCGATCGCGCCGCGGCCGCCGGTGACGAGAACAGTCATTGGATGAGCTCCAAAAATGTAGTGACTACAACAATGGAATCAGTAAAGCAGACCGGCTACAGTTCCGGCAATGGAGCTCGGGCGGCGGGAACGCAAGAAGCAGCAGACGCGGCAGGCCATCTCGGACGTGGCCACCACGCTGTTCCTCGAGCGCGGCTTCGACGCGGTCACCGTCGCCGAGGTGGCGCGGGCCGCCGATGTCGCCGTCCAGACCGTGTTCAACCACTTCCCGGCCAAGGAGGACCTGTTCTTCGACGAGCCGGGGTGGTGGGCGGGGCCGGCGCGCGCGATCCGCGAGGCGCCGGCGGACGCGGATCCGGTCGACGTCCTCGAGGCGCAGTACCTGGCCGAGACGCGGGACCGGCTCGCGGTCGGGCACCTGGCCACCTGGAAGCAGTTCGTGCGCACGATCGAGGACAGTCCGGCGCTGAAGGCCCGGCGACGGCTGAACGCCGACCAGCTGGAAGTGACGCTGACCGAGGCCCTGGACGAGCGGTCGCCGGATCACCTGCGCAACCGCCTGATCGCGGCCCTGTACGCCGCCGCGCAGAAGGTTCTCGAGGAGCGATTGATGGCGGTGCTGCCTGACGACGCGTCATCGGCGGAGCTCGACCGGGCCCAGGCGGCGCTGGAGCATGCGATCGCCCAGGTCTTCGCCGTTCTTCGTCGTGGGCTCGCCTGAGCTAAGCTGCTTAGTTGTGGCTGGACTGGATTTTGACGCGGAGCTGAAGCAGCTCGACGCGACGATGACCTCGATCGAGAAAGTGATGGATCTCCCTGCACTGCGCAAGGAGATCGACGAGCTCGGCGAGCAGGTCGCTGCGCCCGACCTCTGGGACGACCAGGCGAACGCGCAGAAGGTGACGTCGCGACTGTCCAGCCTGCAGGCGGACGTCGAGCGGGTGACCACGCTGCGCGGCCGGCTGGACGACCTCGGCGTGCTGGTCGAGCTGGGCCGCGAGGAGAACGACGCGGACAGCCTGGCCGAGGCCGAGAAGGAGATCGGGTCGGTCGCCAAGGCGATCCAGTCCCTCGAGGTCCGCACGCTGCTGTCGGGTGAGTACGACGAGCGCGAGGCCCTGGTCACGATCCGCTCCGGCGCCGGCGGTGTGGACGCCGCGGACTTCGCCGAGATGCTGCAGCGGATGTACCTGCGCTGGGCCGAGCGGCACGGCTACCCGACCGACGTCTACGACACGTCGTACGCCGAAGAGGCCGGGATCAAGTCCACCACGTTCGCGGTCAAGGCGCCGTACGCGTACGGCACGCTGAGTGTCGAGTCCGGGACGCACCGCCTGGTGCGGATCTCGCCGTTCGACAACCAGGGCCGCCGGCAGACGTCGTTCGCCGCCGTCGAGGTGGTCCCGGTGCTGGAGCAGACCGACGAGATCGACGTACCGGAGGAAGAGCTGCGGATCGACGTGTACCGGTCGTCCGGCCCGGGTGGTCAGAGCGTCAACACCACCGACTCCGCGGTCCGGATCACGCACATCCCGACCGGCACCGTGGTCTCCTGCCAGAACGAGAAGTCCCAGCTGCAGAACAAGGCCAGCGCGATGGTCATCCTGAAGGCCAAGCTGCTCGCGCTGAAGAAGGCCGAGGAGCGGGCCCAGCTGGACGCGCTGCGCGGCGACGTGGCCGGCTCGTGGGGCGACCAGATGCGCTCGTACGTCCTGCACCCGTACCAGATGGTGAAGGACCTGCGGACGCAGTACGAGTCGGGCAACACCTCCGGGGTGTTCGACGGTGAGATCGACGAGTTCATCGAGGCGGGCATCCGCTGGCGCCGCACCGGCCAGACGGTTGCCGAGCAGAACTGAGCTCCAGGCGGACTGCGGTAGCTGCTTCGGCCTCTGCTGCGTCGCGCTGACGTTCACCAGGTCGGCGGACTTCGCGATCGACAAGTCCGCCGGTGAGGCCTGCCCGAACCTGAGCGACGACTACCGCTGCACGATCCACAGCACGCTGCGAGCCGAGGGATTCGCGGGCTGCACGGTCTACGACTGCTTCGGTGCGGGCCAGGCGATCTCGCAGCGGATGGGGAAGCCGGGGCCGGAGATGTTCGCCGCCCTCCCGATCCTCCGCCAGCTGCACGAGCTGCTCTGGTACCTCACGGAAGCGCTCGAATACACCGAGGACGCCCGGCCCGCGATCGACAGGGTCGAGGCTGTGAGTCGTACGGCGGACCTCACGGCCGTCGACGTGGCGGCCGAGCGGGCGCTGGTCAACGAGCTGCTTCTGACCACGAGCCGGCGCGTCCGCGGCAAGCAACCCAAGAAGAAGGAACGCCGCGGCGCGGACCTGATCGGCGCCCGCCTTCGCGGAGCCGACCTCGCGAAGGCCAACCTGCGCGGCGCGTACCTGATCGGCGCGGACCTCCGCGACGCCGACCTCCGCCAGGCAGACCTGATCGGCGCCGACCTCCGAGACACCGACCTGAGCGGCGCCGATCTCACAGGCGCCTTGTTCCTCACCCAGTCCCAGCTCAACGCCGCCCGCGGCGACCGCAGCACCAAGCTCCCCAGTGCCCTCAGCCGTCCTTCGCACTGGTGAGCCACCGCACGACCCGCCAGGCCAGATACCCGGCCGCCACGAGTCCTATCGCGACGTTGTAGATCCACTCCCTGGAATCGACCTGATCGATCACGCCACTGTCAGGATCGACAACCTGCGCAGGCACGACTGCGCCGACCTCACCAGGGTTGCCTTCGAACCGCACGCCGCGGAGCGCAATCGTCTTGTCGTTGCTGACGAAGTCGCCGAAGGAGGCACACCCGCTGCCCTTCTCCCACCGCGGCTTGCAGTCCTTGTGTGTCACGACGAAGGTGCCGGGCGCACCGTCGTTCCGCGCCGCGTGCAGAGCGTTCGGCAGATCCGCGATCGCCAGACCGAGGATGACAAGAGCGGCGACAGGGTAGGTCAGGCTGACGACCCTGGTACCGGCGTTGGCCAGCCGGCGCCAGGGCGTCCTTGCTGCCCCGCTGCCCATGCGGGAACTGTAGCGAGAGTCAGCGGCGCTCGGACCGCAGTTGGTGGGTGACCGGGGTCATCAGCAACGAGATTGCTGCGATTCCGATGGCTACCGCGGCCAGTGCGCCGCCCTGGCCCCAGGAGGTGCCGGCCAGGGACAGGTACGCCGTACCGACGGTGGCTGCGCCTAGTGCCAGGCAGGTCTGCTGGCTGGTCAGGAGGATGCCGGAGCCCAGGCCTGCTTGCGCCGGCGGGACCTGGCCGACCACTACGCCGATCAGAGGCACCATGACGAGGCCTGCGCCGATACCGCCGACCAGGAGCGGGGCGCCGATGGTGATCGGGGTGACGTGCGGCCAGAGGGTGAGCGCGACGACGCCTAGCAGGGCGTAGCCGACCGCCTGGATGATCCAGCCGCGCAGGATGAGCCCAGCGCCGTACCGCTGCTGCAGACGTGGCGCGTAGACCGAGGTGATCAGGAAGCCGACCGCCAGCGGCAGCAGGCTGAGCCCGCCCTCCAGCGGAGTCATGTGCGCCTCGCCCTGCGTCGCGAGCGCGAAACAGAACATGAAGCCGCCGAACGTGCTGAAGAACCCGACCGCCAGCAGCAGGCCGATTCGCATCGCGCGCAGGCGCAGAACCGTCGGCGGGATCAGCGGGGCGTGGCCTGACCGCTCGGCGCGGTGCTGGTGGAGGCCGAGCAGCGCTGTCGCCGGAATCACCGCGGCCAGGCTGAGCCAGGTCCACAGCGGCCAGCCGAGCGGCCTGCCTTCGGTGAGCGGCAAGAGCAGCAGTACGAGCGTCAGTGCGAGCAGCGCGGCCCCGACGAGGTCGACGCGGTGCGCCTGCTCCGCCTTGCTCTCCGGAAGCACCCGGAGCGCCGTGGCGATCGCGACGATGCCGACCGGGACGAAGACGAGGAACACCGCGCGCCAGCCGAGCCCGAACAGGTTCGCCTCGATCAGGACGCCGCCCAGGATCTGGCCGAGGGCGGCGCCGATGCCGTTCGCGACCCCGAACATGGCCATGCCGCGAGATCGGCGCTCGCCGGTGAGCAGGCTGGTGATCGACGCCAGGACCTGCGGGGTGATCGCGGCGCCGGACACGCCCTGCACGATGCGGGCCGCCAGCAGTACGCCGATGGTCGGCGCGACCGCGCAGATCAGCGCCGACACGGTGAATCCGGTGAGGCCGATCAGGAACAGGCGCCGGCGTCCGAAGCTGTCGCCGAGACGGCCACCGACGACGAGCAGCGTGGCCACCGCGATGCCGTAGCAGCCGACGACGAGCTGGAGCTGGCCGGCGTTCGCGTGCAGGTCCGTCGCGATCGCGGGCAGCGAGACGTTGACCATGAAGAACGAGAGCATCGGCAGGAGCGAGCCGAAGAGCAGGCTGGTGAGGGCCACCGGTCCCAGCCCTGTCGCGGCCCGTGACCGGGCGGCGACCGGGACTGTCGTGGCTTGGAGCTGGTCTGTCATGCGTCCAGCCTGACGGCGCGTCGAGACTGGTAGTGAGAGTCTGGTTATCCTATTACTCGCAGCACCTGGCACCCGGCTGGGCCCGTGTCCATGATGGAAGCATGACAGTCACCTCCGACACAACGGCAACGGCCCAGCGCCGCGAGCTCGGGGTGTTCCTGCGCAGCAGGCGCGAGCGCATCCGGCCGGACGAGGTCGGCTTCGCGCCGGGCGGCCGGCGCCGGACGCCGGGGCTGCGGCGTGAGGAGGTCGCGCTGCTCGCCGGGGTCGGCGTCACCTGGTACACGTGGCTCGAGCAGGGCCGCGACATCAACGTGTCCGCGCAGGTCCTGGACGCGATCGCGACGGCCCTGCGGTTCGACCGGCAGGAGCGCAGTCACCTGTTCCGGCTGGCCGGGCTGCGGTTCGGGCCGGCGCAGGGTGTGTGCTCCGCGCTGCCCCCGTCGGCGCAGAAGACGCTGGACGCCGTCTCGCCGTACCCGGCGGTGGTGCTGAACGAGCGGTACGACATCCTCGCGTTCAACAAGGCGTACTGCCGGGTGGTCCTCGACCTCGACCAGGTGCCGGTCGACGAGCGGAACATGCTGTGGCTGAACTTCGTGTCCGACGAGTGGAAGTGCAGTTTCGTCGACGCGGAGACGACCAAGCACCACATGGTCGCCGCCTTCCGCGCCGCATCCGCCGACCACCTCGGCGACGCCCTCTGGCAGGAACTGATCCACGGCCTGCTGAACAGCTCGCCGTACTTCGCCGAACTCTGGGAACGCTACGACGTGGCGGCGCCGAGCACCCGCACGAAGATGCTCGAGATCGACGGCTTCGGCATCCTGCACATCGAGCCGATCAACCTCTGGCTGTCCCAACTCGGCCCCCTCCGCGCCACCGTCTACACCGCCCGCGACGACGAAACCGAGACCAAACTCCGCACGATCGTCGGCGTGCGGCCCGGCTGACGGGGCGGGCCAGCCGGGCCCGGGGCCCCGGCCGCCGGGCAGGGCGGCCGGGGAGATTTGTCAGGTGACCGGGATGCCTGGGTTGGTCAGGGCCTTGCCGCCGGTCATCGTGTTGGTGCGGTCGATGGTGACCTTGCAACTGCTCGCGTTGTAGTTGGTGATGTTGAAGGCGTACCGGCCGCTGCCGGTGGCGCCGGTGAGGTCGGACTTGTTGCCGCGGAACACCGTCCCGCAGCCCCATCCGGACTGCTGGGTGTGGGTCTCGTAGCCGTTGTTCGTGGTGTTCTTGCCGGTGTTGTTCTCGATGACGTAGTTGTTGCCCTTGACATCGATCCAGCTGTCGTCGTAGTTCGCGCCGGTGAGGCCGCGGCCGTCGAAGCTGTTGCCGGACACCAGGCCGCCGGTCGTGCCCTCCTTGAGGTCGACCGCCTCACCGCCGACGTCCGGGCCGATCGTGTTGCCGAGGATCTGCACGCGGTCGGACTTGTCCGACGTGCCGCCCGCGCTCCCGACGTACACGCCTTCGCCCATCCCGCGGCCGTCGTTGCCGGTGTCGTAGATGCGCGAGTTCTTGATCACGCCGTACGTGCTGCTGTTGCGGAAATGCACGCCCTCCATGTCCAGCCCGTGCACGGTGACGCCGTCGATCGTGACCCGGGTGGCGTTGTCGATCATGATGCCCTTCTGGCCGCCGGTCACGGTGATGCCGCGCACGGTCCAGTACGACGCGCCGTTCAGGTGCAGGCCGTAGCCGCCGCCGGCCTTCAGTACGGCGTTCGCGGAGCCGGTCAGCGTGATCGGCGCCGAGGACGTGCCGTCGACGGTGGTCTTGAAATTGCCGCTGTAGGTGCCGTCGGCGAGCTTGATCGTGTCGCCCGGCGCGGCGTCGGCGAGCGCGGCCGTCAGCTCCGCGGAGGTGCTGACGTCGGTGGTCGCGGCGGAAGCGGTGCGGTTACGGATGTGGTCGCGGATCCAGACGCCGGCCGGCTTGAGCATCGCCGTACCGGTGAAGTCGTCGCCGTCGCAGGTGCCTTCCGTGAAGACCGCGCCGGAGCGGAAGTCGTCGGAGAAGTTCCAGTTCGTCCAGCCGATCTGCTTGCTCTCCAGGAAGTCCAGGTACTTCTGCGACCAGGTGAAGTCGTTGCCGCCGTCACCGGTGTAGGTCTGGGTGCCGAACTCCGTGATGAACAGCGGGATCCGGTCCGCGGCGCGGGACAGGGCGTCGAAGTACTCCTGCTGGTGCGAGGCGGCGTAGAAGTGGAACGTGTACATCAGGTTCGACGCGTTCACCGGGTTGCCGATGACGTCGGCCTCGCTGCCGCCGTCGGAGACCCCGAGCGACGCCCAGCCGTGGGTGCCGACGAAGATCACGCCGTCCGGGTCCTTGGCCCGGATCACCGGCACCATCTGCTCGGCGTACGACTTGATGCCGGCCCAGCTGACGCCGTTCGGCTCGTTGGCGATGTCGTAGATGATGTTGTTCTTGTCCTTGTGCCGCTCGGCGATCTCGCTGAAGAACCGCTTCGCCAGGTCGAGGTTCTCGTTCGGGTCGCCGGGGTCGAGCTGGTGCCAGTCGACCAGCGCGTACAGACCACGCTTCGTCGCCTCTTCGATCAGGTTGTTCACCAGGTTGGTGTACTTCGCCGGGTCGGTCTCGTAGCCGCCTTCCTGCACGTACATCGAGATACGCAGGATGTCGGCGTTCCAGTCGTTCGCCAGGGCGTCCAGCGAGGCCGTCTTGAGGCAGTTGGCGTACCACTGCAGGCCGTGCGTGCTCATGCCGCGCAGCTGGACGGGTTCGTTGCGCTCGTTGCAGAGCTTGGTGCCGCAGACGTGCAGCTGACCGTTGCGGCCGACCGGGGTGTCGTCGGCCTGGGCGGAAACTGGCAGGAGGGTCGAAGCGGCCAGCAGCGCGCCGGCCAGCAGGGAGTGGATCATGAACGTCCTCCGAGGGGGCGTCGGGGAGGATCATTAGGAAGGTTTCCTAATAGTTCACGTGAACGTAGCGGCCGACGCGGAACGCTGTCAACCGGTCGCGCAATGTGATCAGAATCGATCAGGCGGTGTCGCGGTCCGGCCAGGCGGCTTTCAGTGTCGCGAGCGTGACGGTGATCGCCGGGCGACGCGAGGTCGTCGTGCGCCAGACGGCGTACAGGCGGCGGCTCGGGGCGGGCTGCAACGGCACGGCGACCACGCCGGCGGGGACCGGGCCGCGGCCGAGGCGGGGAAGCAGACCGATGCCGAGGCCGCGGTCGAGCATGGCCAGCTGGGTCTGGTACTCCGCGACCGAGTACGCGACCTCCGGCTCCACGCCCGCGCGGCGCATCGTCCGGATCAGCCACTCGTAGCAGATCGATCCGACGGGCTGACAGATCCAGCGCTCGCCGACGAGGTCCTCCGCGCGGACGAACTCCTTGCCCGCCAGGCGATGCGTCGCCGGCACCAGGACGTCGGCGGGATCCGTGCCGAGCTTCACCCGCGACAGCCCGTCGGGCAGAGCGAGCGGCGTGTTGTGCCAGTCGTGGACGATCGCGATGTCGATCTCGCCGCGGTTGACCGCCGCCACGGCCTCGAACGGATCCGTCTCGAGCACGCGGACATCCAGCTGCGGATGGTCGTCGACGAGTCGAGCCAGGGCCGGCGGCAGCAGCCCGCGGGCCGCGGTCGGGAAGGCCGCGATGCCGAGCGTCCCGATGGCCTGGCCGCGTTGCTCCTCCAGGGTCAGCTCGGCGTCCTCGACCAGCTCGAGGATCCGCGCCGCCGTCGCCGCCAGTTGGCGGGCCGCGTCGGTCAGCACGATCCCGCGGCCCTGACGCTCGATCAGCGTCGTCCTGGTCTCCCGCTCCAGCTTCGCCAGCTGCTGCGACACCGCCGACGGCGTGTAGCCGAGCACTTCCGCCGCGCGGTTGACCGACCCGTACTGCGCGACCGCGTGCAACGCGCGCAGCCGGCCGAGATCGATCATGTAGCACTCCTACATCGATAGCGGTAGTAATCGGTGCTGGTCCTTAAGTGTACTCCGGCTGAGACTGGACGGCATGACCCCTCGTGACCTGCTCCTCGCCCTCGCCGCCGTCGTTGTCTGGGGCATCAATTTCGTGGTGATCGAGGTCGGCCTGGAAGGTATGCCGCCGCTGCTGCTGTCGGCGCTGCGGTTCTTCTTCGCCGCCGTCCCCGCGATCTTCGTGCTCGGCGGGCCACGGGTCGCCTGGAAGTACGTCGTGGGCGTCGGACTCGCGCTCGGGGTGGCGAAGTTCGGGCTGCTGTTCATCGCGATGGACCACGGCGTCCCGGCCGGCCTGGCGTCGCTCGTGCTGCAGAGCCAGGTGATCTTCACGGTCCTGGTCGCGATCGTCGTCCTGCGGGAACGCCCGCGGCCGACGCACGTCCTCGGCATCGGGATCGCCTGCGTCGGGATCGTGCTGATCGTGCTGGACCGCCAGTTGTCCGCACCGCTCGGCGCACTCGTCGTGGTGATCGTCGCGGCGGCGTCCTGGAGCGTGTCGAACCTGATCACCCGGTACGCCAAGCCGCCGGACATGCTGCGCTTCATGGTGTGGGTCAGCGCCGTCGCCGTCGTACCGCTAGGCATCCTCTCGCTGCTCACGGAAGGGCCGCGCGCCGACGTCGAGGCGCTCCGCACCATCGACCTCAGCGGGATCGGCGCGATCGCGTACCTCGCCTTCGCGGCCACCCTGTTCGGCTTCGGCGTCTGGGGCTACCTGCTCCGGCAGTACGACGCCAGCACCGTCGCGCCGTTCTCGCTGCTCGTGCCCGTCGTCGGCATGTCCGCGGCGTGGGCCCTGCGCGGTGAGGCCGTCGGACCGCAGCAGGCGATCGCCGCGGTGCTGGTCATCGGCGGTATGGCCTGCACGCTCGTCCGACGGCCTGCGACGCGCTCAGCCGTTCGAGCCGACGACCATCGGCGGCATCTGCCAGCCCCGAGCAAGTGAGGAGGGGTACGCCGGTGCGCCGCCCGCGAAGTACTCGGTGAACTTCATGATCAGCGGGTCCCAGCGCAGCGGGTCGATGTAGCGCTCGTTGCTCATCAGCAGGTCCTCGCGCACCCGGACCCGCTCGACCTTCATCTCCAGCGCGCACAGACGTGAGTCCGGCCCGCCGATCCCGGTGATCGACTCGATCCGGCCCTCCAGGTTGATCGGGCTCTCCTGGACGGAATCGAGGCCGGACAGCTCGCTCGGCTCCCGGCTCAGCCCGCCGGCCGCGAACTTGTCGGGTTCGTACCGGTACCCGCGGGCCCGCTTCGCGTCGGACATCTCCGCGGACCCGGTCAGCAGCGCGATCCGGTCGAGCGCCGCGACCATCTCGGGGTCGACCAGGTTCAGCACCAGCTCCGGCCGCTCGGTCAGGTTCTTCACGGTCTGTGCGCTCGCCCCCATCCCGAGCATCGCGGTGTAGCCGAGCCACCAGGCGGACGACATCGGGGCGAGGTTCGTGCTGCCGTCGGGGTTGGCGGAGCTGATCAGGACGACCGGCGTACCGAAGTACAGGACCTTGGGCTCGACTGTGCGCTTCATGGAGATGAAACGGAAATGCGCCAGGATGTGTGAGTGGACGCATCCCAAGTCGCTCGCCTGACCGCACGATGGATCGCCGAGCTGCCCGGCGAGGACAGCACGGTGATCTCCGGCCTCGGTGTCCAGCCGTTGCTCGCGATGCTGGCCGAGGTCGCGGACGAGCCTGCCTATACCGAACTCGTCGAGGCCGCCGGCGGCCGGTACGGCGGTTTGCTGCAATCGTCCGAGTTGCGGATGGCGCTGGGGCTGTGGACACGTCCGGAGATCGAGCTGCAGCCGGGCGTGGATCGCTTCCTGCCGCCCGAGGTCCGCGGCACGCTGACCGATCGTGCCGCGCTGGACGCCTGGGTGGTCGAGCGGACGGACGGGTTGCTGCGCCGGATGCCGGTCCAGCTCACGCCTGACGTGTTGCTGGTGCTCGCGTCGGCGCTGGTGCTGAAGACGGAGTGGGCGCTGCCGTTCGAGGAGTACCCGCGGAATGATCGGCGCTGGTTGAGCCGGGCGGATGCGGACCTGGACAGCCTTCAGGTGTACGACACGGCGACGGGTCCGTTGACCGTGGTGACGGTGCGTGGAGTCGGGGAGTTCGACGTACGGCTCGTCATCGGGGACGGCGGACGGGCGGCGGTGCTGACCGCGGCGCTGGAGCTCTACGGGGACGGGCGGAGCGGGGCCGAGGTGCTGGCGGCGGAGCAGCCGGTGCCTGGTGTCGAGGTGATCGAGTCCGTGCAGCCGGTCGTCGTACTGTCGATGCCGTACTTCGAGATCGAGGCGGAGCACGATCTGCTGGAGCATGCGGCGGTGTTCGGGTTGAGCGCGGCGTCCGATGCGAATCAAGGACACTTTCCGGGGTTGAGCCCGCAGCCGTTGGCTATCGGAGAGGCTCGGCAGGCCGTGCTGGCGCGGTTCTCGGCGACCGGGTTCGAGGCGGCCGCTGTCACGGCGATGCCGATGGCTGCCGGCTCTGCGGCGTTCGGTGCGAAGGCGCTGTATGTGAATCTCGAGCGGCCGTTCGGGTTCATCGCCGTGCATCGGCCGACGGGTGTGCCGGCGGTCGCGGGCTGGGTGAACTACTCGTAGGGATTGGCCGGCGCGGTGACCGGCTTGACCGTCTTGATGGTGAGCGCCGCGACATCGCCGTCGACCCGGCGGGTCGGCTCCGCCCACTCGCCGGTCACGGTCACCCATTGGTTCTTCGGCGGCGCGGCATGGCCGCGGGCCTCCACCATGAACGCCGTACCGTCGGCGACGCAGCAGGTGAGGCCGATGCGGGTCACGTACCAGACGCCGTTCTTCGCCGGCGTGACAAAACCGGTCAGCTGGAACGACCGGCCCTTCATCGTCTCCTTCTCCCACACCGCCCAGACCGCGTAGTCGCGCACCGCGATCGGCTTGGGGCCGTGCGACTGGTCGCCGTCCCAGTACGCGTTGCCCTGCGGGGCGACCGGTTTCGCGGCGACCGGCGACTGCCGTTGCGCAGCGTCCGCGCCGAGTGCGGGCGGATCGACGACGAGCAGCGCGAACACCGGCACCAGCAACAACCAGGCCGCCCGCGGCAGCCCGTGGCCGTGCGCCGCACGCGTCCGCACCAGTACGTCGGTGATCGCCAGCGCGATCAGGATCAGCCCGGCCGCGAACAACATCCAGCGCATCCCCGGCTTCACGTACCGCAAGTACGTCCCCGAGGTCGCGAGCTGCACCATCGCGGCCCCCACGAACACAATCACCAGACCGGCGACGTTGCGCTTCACAGTAACCACCATCCGACGAGCAGGCTGGCAAGGAGGGCGACGACGAAGGTGGCCGGGGCGAAGCGGGCCGCGAACTTCGGGCCGAACGTGCCGGACTGCAGCGCGACCAGCTTCACGTCGACGATGGGGCCGACGACCATGAACGCGAGCCGCGCGGTGAGCGAGAACTGGGTCAGGCTCGCCGCGACGAACGCGTCCGCCTCGGAACAGATCGCCAGCAGGACGGCGAGCAGCCCGAGGATCAGCACCGACAGCAGCAGGTTGCCGGCGACGTGGTCGAGCCAGGCGCGCGGTACGACGACGTTGAGCGTGGCCGCGGCCGCCGCGCCGATCACCAGGAACCCGCCGGCGTGCAGGAAGTCGTGCAGCATCGCCGACCGGAACACCTCGAACTTGCCGTCGTCGTGCGCGTGCCGGTTCTTCGGCATCTTCAGCCACGAACCGCCCTTGCCGGTCAGCAACCACAACCAGCCCAGGATCATCGAGACCGCGAGCGAGGTCACCGCGCGGGCGACCACGACCTTCGGCTGCCCGGGGAACGCGACCGCGGTGGACGCCAGCACGACCGGGTTGATCGCCGGCGCCGACAACAGGAACGCGATGGCCGCGGCCGGCGTGACGCCGCGGTTCATCAACGCGGCCGACACCGGTACCGACGCGCACTCACAGCCCGGGAGCACGACCCCGGACACGCTCGCCACCGGCACGGCGAGTGCGGGACGTTTCGGGAGCGCTCGAGCGAAGAACGATGCGGGGACGAACGCGGTGAGAGCGGCCGAGAGCAGCACGCCGAGCACCAGGAACGGCAGCGCCTGCACGGTCACGCCGACGAACATCGTCGCCCACGTGCGGATCCCGTCGCCGGTGAACCACGCGTTGAACAGCCGCCGCCCGAACAGCGCGAGCCCGACCAGCAGCACCAGCGTCGCGGTGAACACGATCGACGACCCGGACGGCTCCTTGGCCGACTGGGCCTCCTGCTGTGCCGCCTCCTGCTGTGCCTCCTCCGGTGCCTCCTCGTGGGTCTCCTGCTGCTCGGCCGTTGCCATGGGCGGAATGCTGGCAGAAATCCCTTGGAAATGAAAATCACCGTCATTGTCGGGCGTGTGGCAGTGTGGGGGTATGGATGCCGACGTGGTGCGCGCAGTCAACGACCTCACCACCCGCTGGGCCCGCACGCTGCCGGCCGAGAACACGGTGGTGGCCGGGCTCGGCCTCTGGCCGTTGCTGGCACTGCTCGCGACCGGCGCCGACGAGCCGGGCCGCAGCGAGCTCGCCGCCGCGGCAGGAGTGGACCCGGCGACCGCGGCGACCAACGCGATCCGGCTGGTCGAGACCATCGAGAACTCCGCCGACCTGAACGCCGCGCTCGGCGTGTGGGTCAGCGAGAACCTCAAGCTGGCCGAGACGTTCGACAGCGTGCTGCCCGCGCCGCTCGTCGGTCTGCTGACCGGCAACCCCGCGGTCGACAAGGCGAAACTCGACGCCTGGGCCGCGGAACACACCGACGACCTGATCCGCGAGATGCCGCTCGAGGTCGATTCCGATCTGATGCTCGTGCTGGCGTCAGCACTGCTGTTGCGGACCACCTGGGACCGTCCGTTCACCGAGCAGATCCGCCGGATCGCCAACGGTCCCTGGGCCGGTTCGTGGCATTGGCTCGAGCGCTCGGACACCGACCTCGACTCGGTCCGGCGGTACGGCGAGCTGACCGTGATCACGGTGCGCGGCGACGCCGACGTCGACGTACTGCTGGGGATCGGGGACGACGCGCTGCCCGCTCTGCTCGAGGCGGCGGCCCGGCCGGGCGACGGCGTACCGGGAAGCCGGCTGATCGACGAGGATCGGCCCGGGCCCGGGTTGACGATCGGGCGGACGACGGCGGGACGGCCGGACGTAAAGGTGTCGTTGCCGTCGTTCAACATCGAGGTCGAGCACGACCTGCTGGAATTCGCCGGGCTGTTCGGGTTGACCGCGATCGCATCGGATCCCGGCGCGCACGGGCATTTCAGCGCGCTCAGCCCGACGCCGCTGCAGCTCGGGCAGGCGAAGCAGAAGGTGCTCGCGCGGTTCTTCGCGACCGGGTTCGAGGCCGCGGCGGTGACCGCGATGGCGATGACGCGGGCCGCGATGATCACGTCGCAGGAGCGCCGGCTGGAGGTCACGCTGGACCGGCCGTTCGCGTTCGTCGCCGTCCTGCGGGACTCGCGGTTGCCGATCGTGGCGGGCCGGGTCGAGCGGCCTACCGAACCGGGAGAGTGAACAGCCGGTTGAGCAGCGCGGACGCCTCGTCGACGCCCGCGCGGTCACCGGTCAGCAGCAGGTCGAACAGCAGGCCACGCGAGGCGGCCAGGCCGAGACGCGCGTACGCCGGGGCCTGGTCCGGCGGGATGCCGGCGCGGACGCAGAGCTCGATCAGCGGCGGCAGCCAGACGTTGATCAGGTCGGCCTTGAGGGGTTCGGTGTGCGGCAGGTCCTGCATCGCGTGGGCGCTGAGCTCGAAGAACAACGGGCCGTAGACGAGCGCGGCCTCGGTGACGCGGCGCCAGAACTCCTCCGCCTGCTCGGCGATCGGGAGGTCCGACAGCGTGGCCAGCAGGTCCCGCTGCTGCTGCTCGACCGTCCGCACCACCTCGGCGAGCAGGCCCTCGCGGGAGCCGAAGTGGTAGATCAGCATCCGGTGACTGGTGCCGATCGAGGTCGCGATACTGCGCAGGCTCGCGTCGCCGATCCCGTTCTTCGCAAAGTGCCCGATCGCGTCATCCAGCAGGGTTGCTCGACTCACTGACTTCCTTCAGCTTGGCGGTCTCGGTGGCGATGTAGTCCCTGGTGAGCTTGGCGTAGAGGCGGCCGAACAGCCAGCCGAGCGGGCCCTCCTGGACGATCGTCGCGGTCGCGACGGTGCCCTCCGGCGTACTGACGACGCGGTGGCCGCCGGTGGTCTTGATGCCGGGAGCCTTCGAGACCCACTCGAAGTACTCACCCTCCTTCAGCTCCGTCACCTCCCAGACCGCGACCGGGAGCTTGGGCTGGCGGATCCGGGTGCGGGCGCCGACGTGGATCCGGCCCGCGTCCAGCCGCTCGACGGAATCGACGGTCGGGGTCCAGTCGGGCCACCGCTCGACGTCGCTGAAAACCTGCCAGACCCGGTCGGCCGGGGCCTGGATCGTGCTGGAGTGATCGAAGCGCATGTACCAAATGGTACATCAGGTCTGTGTGAGGCTTCGGCGGGCGGTCTGCGGTCCCGGCACGCACGGCAGGTAGGGTCTGGGGCCATGGCTGACCAGAACGTCCCGCAGAACGTGGAGAACGAGCAGGACCCGGGCGCGAACACGCAGATGTTCCGCGCCTTCGTCAACGAGGGCCAGACCGAGGCCGCCGCCGAACCCAAGGTGAACGGCCGGATGCTGGCGATCGTCGGCGGCGCGGTGCTGCTGATCGCGATCATCGCGGCGATCGCCGTCCTCTGACTTGTTCCTCCCCGTCGAGGTCGTCCGGGTCTTCACCGACCCCGACGGCCGGTTCGGCAACCCCCTCGGCATCGTCGACGGCCGCTTGGTCGGTCCCGGCGACCGCCAACGGGTCGCCGCCGAGCTCGGCTACAGCGAGACCGTGTACGTCGACGACGCCGCCACCGGCACGCTCCGTATCTACTCCGCCACCGGCGAGATGTCCTTCGCCGGCCACCCCACCGTCGGCGCCGCCGCCTGGCTGCACACCCACGGCCACCCGGTCGACACGCTCCACGTCCCCGCCGGCGCCATCCCCGTCACCCGCTCCGGCGACCTCTACGCCGTCCGAGCCGACACCACCTGGGGCAGCACCTGGGACTGGCACGAGCTGGCAACCCCCGCCGACGTCCTGGCCGCCGACCCCGCGACGTACACCGCCGGCCACACCTTCCTCTGGTCCTGGCAGGACGAGCCCGCCGGCATCATCCGCGCCCGAGCCTTCGCCCCCGCCATGAACGTCGAAGAAGACGAGGCCACCGGCTCCGCGGTCACCCAACTGACCGCCCACCTCACCCGAGACCTCCTGGTCGTCCAAGGCACCGGCTCCCACCTCCACACCACCTGGCACCCACCCACCCACGCCACAGTCGGCGGCCACGTCCTCCCCGAAGCTCCGCGCACCATCAGGATCTGATCGCGGTTCCCGGCATCCGTTGACGGGTGGGCCGGGGCGGATGGAGCATGGGGGCTCAGCTACTTGGGGAGGTTCTTGTGGCGGAGGTTGTCAGGGCTGCGCTTGTTCAGACGTCGTGGACGGGTGACAAGGAGTCCATGATCAAGGCGCACGAGGACTACGCGCGGCAGGCGGCCGCGGCGGGTGCGAAGGTGATTTGTTTCCAGGAGTTGTTCTACGGGCCGTACTTCTGCCAGAAACAGGACGCCGAGTACTACGAGTACGCCGAGTCGGTGCCGGGGCCGACCACCGAGCGGTTCGGGGCTCTCGCCAAAGAGTTCGGCATGGTGATGGTGCTGCCGGTGTACGAGCAGGAGCAGCCGGGCGTGCTGTACAACACGGCCGCGGTCATCGATGCCGACGGCACCTATCTGGGCAAGTACCGGAAGAACCACATCCCGCAGGTGAAGGGCTTCTGGGAGAAGTTCTACTTCCGGCCGGGCAACCTCGGGTACCCGATCTTCGACACCGCGGTCGGGCGGATCGGCGTCTACATCTGCTACGACCGGCACTTCCCCGAGGGCTGGCGGGCGCTCGGGCTGGCCGGCGCGAAGATCGTGTTCAACCCGTCGGCGACCAGCCGCGGCCTGTCGGCGTACCTGTGGAAGCTCGAGCAGCCGGCCTCCGCGGTCGCCAACGAGTACTACATCGGCGCGATCAACCGGGTCGGGATCGAGTCCGAGTTCGGCGACAACGACTTCTACGGCACGTCGTACTTCGTCGACCCGGAGGGGAAGTTCGTCGGCGACGTCGGGCACGACCACGATCCGGAACTGATCGTCCGCGACCTGGACCTGAGCCTGCTGGACACCGTCCGCGACCGCTGGCAGTTCTACCGCGACCGCCGCCCCGACGCGTACGGAGACCTGACGAAACCATAGAGGGGACCGCGAATGTCGCTGCTCGTCAAAGGTGGAACCGTCGTCGGACCGACCGGGACCCGGGTCGCCGACGTGCTGGTCGAGGGCGAGAAGATCGTCGCGGTGCTGGATCCGTCGTTCAGCCCGACGATCGCGGTCGACGAGGTGCTCGATGCCTCCGGCAAGTACGTGATCCCGGGCGGGATCGACGCGCACACGCATATGGAGCTGCCGTTCGGCGGGACGGCGGCCAGCGACACGTTCGACACCGGCACCCGCGCGGCGGCGTACGGCGGGACCACGACGATCATCGACTTCGCCGTGCAGCGGACCGGCGAGGTCGTGCAGGACGGGCTCGCCGCGTGGCACGCGAAGGCCGACGGCGAGTGCCATGTCGACTACGCGTTCCACATGATCCTCGGCGGCGTCGACGCCGACGCGCTGAAGGCGATGGACCAGCTCGTCACCGACGAGGGCATCACGAGTTTCAAGCTGTTCATGGCCTACCCGGGCGTCTTCTACTCCGACGACGGGCAGATCCTCCGGGCGATGCAGACCGCGCGGGAGAACGGCGCGATGATCATGATGCACGCGGAGAACGGCATCGCGATCGACGTGCTGGTCCAGCAGGCGCTCCAGCGGGGCGAGACCGACCCGATCTACCACGGCATCACCCGCCCCGCGGCGCTCGAGGCGGAGGCGACCAACCGGGCCATCGCGCTGGCCGAGGTCGCCCAGGACTGCCCGCTCTACATCGTGCATCTGTCGGCCAGCCAGGCGCTGGAGCACGTCGCGGCGGCGCGGGACAACGGCCGCAACGTGTTCGCCGAGACCTGCCCGCAGTACCTCTACCTGACGCTGGAGGACCAGCTCGGCGCGCCCGGGTTCGAGGGCGCGAAGTGGGTCTGCTCGACACCGCTGCGCAGCAAGCACGAGCCGCACCAGCGCGACTTGTGGAAGGGCCTGCGGAACAACGACCTCGCGATCGTGTCGACCGACCACTGCCCGTTCTGCATGAAGGACCAGAAGGAGCTCGGCCTCGGCGACTTCTCCAAGATCCCGAACGGGATCGGCGGCGTCGAGCACCGCGTCGACCTGGTCTTCCAGGGTGTGGTGGACGGGAAGCTGTCGCTGGAGCGCTGGGTGGAGACGATCGCGACCACGCCGGCCCGGATGTTCGGCCTGTATCCGCGCAAGGGGATCGTGCAGCCCGGCTCGGACGCGGACCTGGTGGTCTACGACCCGAACGGCACGACCCGGATCGGGGTCGAGACGCACCACATGAACATGGACCACTCGGCGTACGAAGGGGTCGAGATCAAGGGCCGGGTGGGCACCGTGATCTCGCGCGGAGAGGTGATCGTGGCTGACGGCAACTACCATGGCCGGAAGGGCCGGGGGAAGTTCCTGAAGCGCGGTCTGTCGTCTTACCTGATGTAAGGGGGAGAACGTGGACTTCGGTGTGGTGTTCCAGTGTGATCCGCCCGCGTCCACGGTCGTGGAGCTGGCCCGCAAGGCCGAGGACGCCGGCTTCGGGTACGTGTGGACGTTCGACTCGCACCTGCTCTGGCAGGAGCCGTTCGTGATCTACAGCCAGATCCTGGCCAGCACGCAACGGGTGGTGGTCGGGCCGATGGTGACGAATCCGGGGACGCGGGACTGGACGGTGATCGCGTCCCAGTTCGCCACGCTGAACGAGATGTTCGGCAACCGGACGATCTGCGGGATCGGGCGCGGCGACTCGGCGTTGCGGACGCTCGGCGCGCAGCCGGGGACGATCGACGAGCTGAAGCAGTGCGTCGAGATCGTGCGCTCGCTGACCCGCGGCGAGACCGTCGAGTATCGCGGGCAGCAGCTGAAGTTCGCCTGGGTCGACAACGGCGCACTCGACGTGTGGGTGGCGGCGTACGGGCCACGGGCGCTGAAGGCGACCGGCGAGGTCGGCGACGGGTACATCCTGCAGCTGGCCGACCCGGACATCGCGGCCTGGATGATCGCGGCGGTACGGCGTTCCGCGGAGCAGGCGGGCCGCGACCCGCTGGCGATCAAGTTCTGCGTCGCCGCCCCGGCGTACGTCGGGGACGACCTGGCGCACCAGCGCGAGCAGACCCGCTGGTTCGGCGGGATGGTCGGGAACCACGTCGCGGACATCGTCGCGCGCTACGGGGCGTCCGGCGCCGTGCCGCGGGCGCTGACCGACTACATCGAGGGCCGCAAGGGGTACGACTACGCCGAGCACGGGCGGGCCGGGAACACCCACACCGACTTCGTGCCGGACGAGGTCGTGGACCGGTTCTGCATCCTCGGCCCGGTCGAGAACCACCTGGCCCGGCTCGCCGAGCTGAAGGAGCTCGGCGTCGACCAGTTCGCGTTGTACCTCCAGCACGACGCCAAGGAGGAGACCCTGGCGTCGTACGGGAAGGACATCATTCCGGCCGTTTGACCTGGCGGCGGAGCTGCTCCAGGACCACGGGGTCGAGCTTGCCGTCGACCAGCCGCTCCTCGAAGTTCTCGGTGCCGGCCCAGGTGCCGAGCGCCTCGGCCAGGTCGGCTCCGCCGGCGGTGGGGTAGCCGAGCGTTTCGAGGCCGTCGGCCACCTCGGTGGCCAGCGGGCCTTCCAGCGGCAGCAGGGTCGCCGGGTCCGGCTTGCCGAAGTACAACTCGTGGAGGTCGAGCAGGCGGCGCAGCTCGTCGACGGGCGCTGCATGATCGTCGGCGCGCAGGTCGATAGCCGTGTCCAGCACTCCGCCGTACGCCGCTCCCGCACGCCACACGCGCAGCGCCGCGCTCTGGCGCCCGCGGCGATCCCCGCCGGCCAGGTCGCCGGCTGCCAGGACCGCGACCAGTCGTCGCTCGAACGGTTCGTCGGCGTGCCCGTGCCAGGCCTCGACCATGGCCGCCACCACCTGCGGACCGGCCAGGATGTTGCCCTGGACCGCGTACCCGTCGCCTGCCTCGCCGCCCGCCCAGTCCAGGCAGGACGGGCCTGTGAAGCTGGCGCCACGGCCCGCGGCGTCGACCAGGCCGACCTGGCGGTGGTCGCGCTCGTCGTCGGCGCCTGTCAGCTGGGCCGCCACCTCGCCGGCGGTCGCGCCGCCGGCCAGCAGATCGAGGCCGTCCGGGCCGTACGAGAGGTTGGCCGTGGCCTGGGTGGCGACCGCGCCGGCGCCGGCCCGTCCCCAGGGCACCACGGCGCCGACCGCCAGGAACTTCGAGGCGACCGCGATCCCCCAGGAGCGGGTGCCCGGGTCGAACGCCACGATCGAGAACGTCATCGCACTCCTACGGGTTCGGGGTCCAGCGGTACGCGCCCGGCAACAGGTCGGTGACCAGGACCGAGGCGGGACCGTCCGGCGTCGGCAGGATCACGCGGATCGTCGGGTGGTAGTCGACCAGGACCTGGCGGTCGCGGCCGCACGGGCCGACGACGCCGCGCCCTTCGTTGCCGACGGCCACGATCGTGGTGAGCTCGCGGGCACCTTCGGCGCGGGCCCGGCCGAGCGCGACCAGCTCGGCGCACGGGCCGCCGGTGAAGTGGTACAGGTTGATACCGGCGTACATCCGGCCGTCCACACCGCGGACCGCGGCGCCCATGGTGTACACCCCGTCAGGCCCGTCGGTGTTGGCATCGACCGTCCGGCGGGCCAGCTCGATCAGCGCGCGGTCGTCGTCGGTCAGCGGGCGCAGGTCCATCAGCCGGCGATCCGCTTCAGCTCGGCGTCGACGACCGTCCTGACCTTCTTGATCTCGGCGGCCGGGTCGGCGCCGCTGCGGATGATCCGGTTCAGCGCGTCGGTGTACGCGGTACCGGATTTCGGCGACCACAGGATCGGGGTCTGCGCGTGGCCGTTCTCGGTCGCCAGCTTGGCGGCGTCGGCGGCCGGGCCGGACTTCAGCTTCTCGGCCTTCTCGACCAGGCTCTTGCGGGCCGGGATGTGGAAGCCGTACGACTGCGCGAAGTCGAGCTGGTCGTCGGTCTGGTCGACCCACAGCCACTTCACGTACTTCTTCGCGGCGTCGACGTTCTTCGACTTCGCGTTCACGCACGACCCGTACGCGCCGACCGGGACGCTCGGCTTGCCGGTGGTGGCGTTGAGCTTCGGCCAGGGAAGGACGCCGTAGTCGCCCGGCAGCGCCTTCTCGATCGCGGGCAGCGTCCACAGCCCGGTGAACTGCATCGCGGTCAGGCCCTGGGTGAACGCGGACGGGTCGGACCAGTCGGTCGGGGCCCCGAGCAACAGCACCTTCGCGGTCCAGAACTCGCGCAGCTTGCGCAGCGACTCGACGGCCGCGGGGTCGTCGAACCCGAACTGGTTGTCCGCGGTCAAGTAGTCGAGCCCGGCCGACCACAGCGCCGGCCCGCCGAGGATGCCGACACCGCCGTCGTTGCCGACGAACAGGCCCTTGACCTTGTCGTTGGTGAGCTTCTTCGACGCCTCGAGCAGTTCGTCGACGGTCTGCGGCGGCTGGACACCGGCCGCGCTCAGCAGGCTCTTGCGATACACGAGCAGCTGCATGTCGACGACCTGCGGAACGCCGTACAGCTTGCCCTGGTACGTCATCCGCTCGACCAGCGCCGGGTTGAAGTCGTCCTTCGCGTCGCCGAGGACGTCGGTGAGCTCGACCACCTGGTTGGCCTTGATCATGTCGATCGTCGGCCCGTTCCCGTACTCGAACACGTCCGGGCCCTGGTCGGTCAGCAGCGCGGTCGACGCCTTCTTGTCGTAGTCGCCCGGCGACCACTGGATGCTCACGGTCGCGTCCGGGTAGGCCTTCGCGTACCGCTCCACGGCCTGCTGCGTGCCGGCCTCGCCGTACTGGTGGTACCACTGCTGGAGCGTCGGTTTCGCCCCGTCCGACCCACCGGACGACGGCCGCCCGGAGTTCGATCCGCATCCCGCCACCGCCATCGCGGCCAGGCCGGCCCCGAACCCGAGGACCTGCCGCCGACTGATCGTCATCTCACGTACCTCCGTCCGGCGCGGTCCCACAGCCCGCGCACCACCCACCGACCCTACGACCGCGCGGGCCCAGAACGGCGTGATTTCCAGCCGTCGAGAACGGTATGCTTCCGCCATGTCTTACGCCCGTGACTAGAGACGGCTCCCACGCCTGGCGTGGTCGGAGCCCATTTCCGTTGTGAATCTCTAGGAGCGTTCTCGTGTCCGGCACCACTCGTGCCGGGAGCTACCGTGCTGTCCTGCTGTTGCCGTCGGCGCTGCGCACGTTCGTGCCCGCGCTGCTCGGCCGGCTGTCGTACGGGCTGCTCCCGTTGTCCTTGCTCTTCACCGTCCAGTCGTCGACCGGCTCGTTCGCCACAGCCGGCGTCGCGGTCGCCGTCTTCGGCGCGGCCTCGTTGTCGATGCCGTTCAAGGCGCGCCTCGTCGACCGTTTCAGCCAGCGCCGCGTTCTTCCGCTCCTCGCTGTAGGCGCTTCGGCGGGGTTGGTGGTCGTGGCCACGGTCGGTACGTCGGCCCCCGCCGTATTGCTGTTCGTCGGCGCGACCGGCCTGCTCGCGCCGCCGCTGGGACCGTCGATGCGGTCGAACTGGCGCCTGCTCACCGACGGCTCAGCGCTCAAGGAACGCGCTTACGCGTTGGACGCGGTCTCCGAGGAATGCCTGTTTCTTGCCGGGCCGCTGATCGCCGGCACGCTGATGAGCATCGTGTCCGCACCGGCGGCTCTGTGTGGCTCGGCTGCCCTGATGCTCGTCGGCACCCTGGCGATGGTGACAAGCCCGGTCACCACGCGAACTGCGGCTCCGGTCGCTGTTGCCGGCGCGGCGGCGCGACTCGGCCCGTTGGCGATCCGGGGGCTGCGCCGGGTACTGGTCGTCGTCATGGGCGCAGCGTGCGGGCTCAGCATGGCCTACGTCTGCGTCGCCGGGGTTGCACAGCGGGCCGGCCATCCCGGTTCGGCCGGGTACGTCGAGGCGGCGATCGCGCTGGGCAGCGTTGCGGGTGGGCTGCTCTGGGCACGCCGTACGCACACCGGTCCGTGGACGACCCAGCTCGCCGGGCTGATCGCCGTACTCGCCGCCGGACTGGTCGTCGCGGCGTTCGCGCCCGGCCTGCTCGTTCTCGGGGTGGTGCTGGGGATCGCGGGAGTCGCGGTGGCACCGATGTTCGTCGTCGCGTACCTGGCCGCGGACGAGGTCACGCCCCCGCACCAGCGCACCGAGGCAAGCACCTGGATCAACACCACCAACAACCTCGGCTCCGCAGCCGGCGCGGCCCTCGCCGGCCTGGTCGTCGACCGGTCCACACCGACCTGGGGTTTCCTGGCCGGCGGGACCTTCCTGGCTCTGGTCGCGCTGGCAGTGCTCAGGCGTCCGACAGGCGGGCGATCGTGGCTGAGGCGCGGCGGACGATTGGGACCGGGCCGGCCGGGAGGACGTCGCCGATGAAGGCGTAGTGCTGCAAGACGTCCGGGTCGACGTCGCCGGGGCGGTGGCGGCTGTGGTCGCGGACCCAGTCGATGATGTCGCCCCAGCCGGGCGCGGCGAGTGAGCCGCCGAAGTGCTGGACCGAGAGGCCCGCGCACAGGTTGCCGAACGCGAGCCGGTGGGCGAGCGGCCAGCCCCGGAGGGTGCCCAGGACGAGGGAGGCGAGGAAGACGTCGCCGGCGCCGGTCGGGTCGTACGAGCGGACCGGCAGCGCCGGCACCTGCTCCTCCTCGCCGGTCTCGGAGTCGATCGCGAGCACGCCGTCCGCGCCGTTGGTCACCACCGCGAGCGGCACCCGGTCGGCCAGCTTGTGCAGCGCGGCCTTCGGGGTGTCGGTCCGGGTGTAGGCCATCGCCTCGCCCGCGTTCGGCGTGAAGGAGTAGAACCCTTCCAGCACGTCGAGAACCGCCGGCGACCACTCGTCGGTCGGGTCCCACCCGACATCGCCGAACAGCAGCGCGCCGGACTCCCGGGCCTCGACCGTCCACCCGGGCAACTCGTCGGCCACCGGGACGATCGCCGACCGGGTCTTCAGCCCGGGACCGACCAGTTTGCTCGGGTCGCCCGGCGCCTCGTGTGCGTGCGTGACCATCGCCCGGTCCCGGTCGATCGACATCGACACCGTCACCGGGGAGTGCCAGTGCCCGATCCGCCGCGAGTGCGACAGGTCCACACCCTCCTGGTCGGCGAGCGTCCGCCAGCAGAAGTCGGCGTACGCGTCGTCACCGAACACCGAGGCGAGCCCGGTCCGCAGGCCCAGCCGGGCGGCCGCGATCGCGAAGTTGGCGACGCCGCCCGGGCACGACCCCATCCCCTCGGCGAAGATCTCGGTCCCGGTGGTGGGCGCGGTCTCCAGGCCGGTCATCACGATGTCGAGGAACACGGTCCCCTGCACGAACACGTCGTAGCGGTCCTGCTCGTCCGTCACGGTGGCACTGCTCCCTGTCATCCTGTTTTGTCGGCGGTGGGTGGAATGCTTCTTTCGTAGCATCATCGACCGGTCAAGACCACGGAATTGGGAGGGTGTCCGTGATCCCTACCTGGATCTCGGTTGTCGGGGTCGTGATGACGGTGCTGAGTCCGCTGCTCGCTCTCGGCGGTGTGCTGCTCGGGTCGTACCTGACGCGTAAGTCCGACCGCGAGCTCGACACCTGGCGGCATCGTGAGGAGACGATGCGGATGGTCCGGTGGGCGGTCGAGCAGATCCTCGAGGGGGAGGACGCCGGCACGGATGCCGGCGTGGTGACGCTGCGTTCGCTGATGAGGTCGGAGCTGTTACAGCCGGAGGACTACGACCTGGTCGCCGCGCTGACCGCCGCCGTTGCGATCGACCGCGTCGGCCCGGCCGCGTACGCTGATATCGCGGACGCGGATATCGAGGTCGTCGAGGGAGACAGTGACCATGGCTGAGAAGAGGACCGTGAAGGTCTCCCGCCAGGCCGTCGAGCTGGCCCGGTTGCACGTCGAGGCCGCCCGCCGCGCCGGCCGCAAACCCGACGCCGGTGTGGCCCGGATCGCCGATGCCCGCCCCGACAACGGCAACGGCGCCCCGGCGGCGGCTCCGGCGTGACGCCTGTGGACAACCCCACACGCTGAATCGCCGGAACGGATACGCTCAAGCAGGAAAGGTCAGGGCGGCGGGCGACTCGCCGCGTCGTACACCTGTTTCAAACGGACCGGGTATCGGACGGGGGTGTACGGACCGGCAGGTCTGGTCGGCGGCACGCCGTGGAGCGCCTAGACTGATCGCCGGCCGCTCCGGTGGCGTACGGTGCACTTCGTGGTTACCGTCGCGTCGCTCCCTGTTCCCGACCACGGCCGGATGAACCCGTGATCCGCTTCGAGAATGTGTCCAAGACGTACGAGGGCCAGTCCAGGGCCGCTCTGCTGAACGTCAACGTCGATATCGAGAAAGGCGAGTTCGTCTTCCTGGTCGGTACCTCCGGGTCCGGCAAGTCGACGTTCCTTCGTCTGGTGCTGCGCGAGCAGCGGACGACCAAGGGTCACATCATGGTGGCCGGCAAGGACCTGAACCGGCTCGCGAGCTGGCGGATCCCGCAGATGCGCCGCCAGATCGGCACCGTGTTCCAGGATTTCCGGCTGCTGCCGAACAAGACCGTCGCCGAGAACGTGGCGTTCGCGCTGCAGGTGATCGGCAAGCCGCGCTCGCACATCCGCAAGACGGTGCCCGAGGTGCTCGAGCTGGTCGGTCTGGACGGCAAGGAGGACCGGCTCCCGGACGAGCTGTCCGGCGGTGAGCAGCAGCGGGTCGCGATCGCCCGCGCGTTCGTGAACCGGCCGATGATCCTGATCGCCGACGAGCCCACCGGAAACCTCGACCCGGGCACGTCGGTCGGCATCATGAAGCTGCTGGACCGGATCAACCGGACCGGTACGACGGTCGTGATGGCCACCCACGACGTGTCGATCGTCGACCAGATGCGCAAGCGCGTGATCGAGTTGCAGAACGGCCACGTCGTCCGCGACGAGTCGCGCGGCGTCTACGGCTACCAGCACTGATCGCCGAGCACAGGGACTGACTGAAGATGCGCCTCAACTACATCCTCTCCGACCTCGGCATCGGCCTGAAGCGGAACCTCTCGATGACGATCGCGGTGGTCGTCACGATCTGGGTCTCGCTGGCGCTGTTCGGCAGCGCGCTGCTGGCGAACTCGCAGGTCAGCCTGATGAAGGGCAACTGGTACGACAAGATCCAGATCTCGGTGTTCCTGTGCACCAAGGACTCCGGCGGCCGCGGCTGCTCCGGCGCCGAGGTGACCCAGGAGCAGAAGAACCGGATCCAGCAGGTCATCCAGACGAACCCGGACACCGCGCCCGACGGCGTGTTCTCGGAGTCGAAGAAGGAAGCCTTCGAGTCCTTCAAGAAGCTGTACAAGGACTCGCCGATCGTCAGTACGGTCACCGAGGACCAGATGCAGGAGTCCTTCCGGGTCAAGCTGAAGGATCCACAGCGCTACCAGAACCTGGTCAGCGCCGTCGCCGGCCTGCCTGGCGTCGACACCGTCCAGGACCTCCGCCAGTACCTCGATCCGTTGTTCAAGGCCCTCAACGGCCTGCAGATCGGCGCGATCTTCGCGGCCGGCCTGTTGCTCGCCGCGGCCCTGATGCAGATCTTCAACACGATCCGGCTGGCGGCGTACGCCCGGAGACGGGAGATCGGCATCATGCGCCTGGTGGGCGCGTCGAACTTCTATATCCAGCTACCGTTCCTGCTGGAAGCGGTGCTGGCGGCCCTCGTCGGGGCGGTGCTTGCCTGCGGCACGCTGTGGCTCGGGGTGTACCTGATCGTCATGCAGCGGGCGCAGGAGACCTTCCGCGTCTGGCAGTGGGTCGGCACCACCGAGACCTTCCGCGCCATGCTCTACATGGTGCTGGTCGGCGTGATCCTCGCCGTGATCCCGACATTCCTGACAACGCGGAAATACCTCAAAGTCTGACCCGGGTGACCTATCGTGCAGTATCAGGAGTCACACGAGTAACTCCTGTACCGCACAACTTCATCCAGAGCAAGGGGTCGACCTGTGGTCCCGCACTTCCCCGGTGCGAACCCGCCTGAGCGGGGGAGCATCAAGCGAGACGACAGCACCGGCACCTCCGCAGCGCCGTACCCGCGATCACGCACGCGACCGCCGGGACGGCAGACGGTGGTCGCCGCATGCTGCCTTGTCCTGTCCCTGTCCGCCGGTGTCCTGGCCGCGGTTCCGTCCGCTCCGTCCGCGGAGGCGAAACCGCCGGACCCGGCCGCCAAGAAGAAGCAACTCGACGCGCAGCTCGGTCAGCAGAAGGCCGATCTCGACGACGCCTCCGACCAGCTCGGCAAGTCCGTTGCCGCGTACAACCAAGCGGTCGTGAAGTACCAGGCCGTCCAGGTCCGGTACGCCGCCGCGCAGGGCCGGTTGGCCGCCGCGAAGGCCGCCGACGCGGTTGCCGCGGGCAAGCTCGCCGCGGCCGAGGCGGCGTTGACGACCGCGGTGGCCGACGTCGAGGCCGGTGAGAAGCTGATCGCGGAGAAGCGGGCCGTCGCGGGCCGCGCCGTCCGCTCGGCGTACCAGCAGCAGAACAGCCTGGTCGGGCTGACGATCGCGCTGCGCGGTGCCGCGCCGGCCGATATCGCGACCGGGATGCAGGTCCAGCGGAACGTGTTCGGCATCCAGAGCAACGCGATCACCAACCTGAACAACGCGCAGGCGCAGCTCGCCAGCAAGCGGGTCAAGGTCGCGGCCGCGGAGAAGGACGCCGAGGGCGCCCGGGCCGAGGCGGCGGCGACGGTCAAGCGCGTCACCGAGCTGACCAAGCAGGTCGCGGCCGACCGGGCCGAGGCGGCGGCGATCGCCAAGGTCAAGCTGACCGCGTTCAAGGCCGCCGAGAAGGAGAAGAACACCGAGCTGGCGCAGTACAACTCGCTGCTGCGCGAGCGGAACCGGGTCGAGCAGCTGCTGATCGCGCGGGCGAAGGCCGAGAAGGCCGCCGCGGCGCGGCGCAAGGCCGCGGCCGAGAAGGCGGAGCGCGAGAAGGCGCGCAAGGAGCGCCGGCCACCGCGGAAGATCCCGGACAACCCGGGCGGCGGCGACAGCGACGGCGGGCTCAGCTATCCCGTCAGCAGCTACATCACGTCACCGTACGGAATGCGCTTCCACCCGGTCCTGCACTACTGGAAGCTGCACGACGGCACCGACTTCCGCGCTCCGTGCGGTACGCCGATCCGCGCGGCGGCCGACGGGAAGGTGACGGACAAGTACTACAACGGCGGTTACGGAAACCGGCTGTTCGTGTCACACGGTGTGATCGGCGGCTCGTCCATCACCACCGTCTACAACCACCTCTCGCGGTACAAGGCGCACGTCGGTGAGCGGGTCAAGAAGGGCGAGATCATCGGGTACGCCGGCACCACGGGCTACTCCACCGGGTGCCACCTGCACTTCATGGTGTACCAGGACGGCCGCGTGGTTAATCCCATGAAGTGGCTGTAGGCGATCTGGGATACTGGTCGGATGGTGAAACAGTCCGGCCGGGAGAAGCCGATCGCGCAGAACCGTAAGGCGCGACACGACTACCACATCGACGACGTGGTGGAGGCCGGGCTGGTGCTGACCGGGACGGAGGTCAAGTCCCTGCGGCAGGGCCGGGCCTCCCTCGTCGACGCGTTCGCCGCCGTCCGCGGGAACGAGCTCTGGCTGCAGGGCATGCACATCCCGGAGTACAAGCACGGTACGTGGACGAACCACGAGCCTCGCCGGACCCGCAAGCTGCTGCTGCACAAGGACGAGGTGCAGAAGCTGATCCGCGAGGTGGAGCAGCAGGGCGTGTCCCTGATCCCGCTGTCGCTGTACTTCAAGGACGGCTACGCGAAGGTCGAGCTCGCCACCGGCCGCGGTAAGAAGGACTACGACAAGCGTCACGCCCTGGCCGAGCGCCAGGCCAACCGCGAAGCCCAGCGCGCACTGTCCGAGCGTCGCCGGGGGTAGCTCAGCCCTTGGGTGAGCTAGGTTGCGTTCGTGCTCGCTCTCGCAGTGCCCCGCTGGCTCGAGGCCGTGGGCGGAATCCTGCTCGGGATGGCCCTGTTCATCGGCTGGATCGTCGTGCTCGGCCTGCTGATCGCGCGCGTCGGCGGCCCGTGGGTCGACCGGGCGAAGGCCAAGCTCGCACGCGAGCAGACCGGTGCCGAGCGGTACGGCTGGCTCCCGGGGGCCGATGCCGACGGGCAACTGCTGGCCGCGGGGTGCCGGATCTTCGCTCCGGACGGGAGTCTGCGCCGGATCCTGGTCGGCGAGTACCAGAGCCGGCCGATCCGGATGGCCGAATTCGTCCACACGGGCGAGGGTTTCCCGCCGACCACCTGGGTCAACTACCTGGTCGCGATCGAGCTGCCCGTCGGGCTGCCGGAGCTGGCCGTCGGCCCGGAGCTGGTCATCGGCTCCGGATCCGTCCTCGATGACACCGCCGTGCCGCGGATGGAGTGGGTCGAAACGGAGAGCGAGGCCTTCAACCGGCGGTTCCGCGCAGCCGGCGTGGACGCGCGCTACGTGTCGGCCGTGCTCCACCCGCGGATGATGGAGTGGCTGCTCGGGCAGCCGCCGCTGAACATCTGGTTCTCCGGCAACCTGATCGTCGCGTACGCCGCCGGACCCTGGACGGTGCCGCAGACGCTGACGGCATTGCCCGTGCTGAGCGGTGTCGTCGACCTGATCCCGCCGTTCGTACTCTCGGACTACGGGCAACCAGCACGCTGATCCGGGTCCGGTCAGGGGTCCGTCCGGGCTGAACCCGATGGGGCGTACGGCGTCCGGCGCGCACAGTGGAACCATGTCCACTTCAGAGCTGCTGGTGACGACGGCGCAGCGCGACCGGGCCGTCGAGATCCTGAAAGAGATGTACGCCGACGGCCGCCTCGACCACATGGAGTTCGACCTCCGGCTGGAGAAGGCACTCAAGGCGCGGACCCGGGCCGAGCTGAACAGCACGTTCGACGGGCTGGTGTCGCGCCCGGTGCCGACGTACGCCCCGGCCGCGTTCACCCGGCCGGCGCCGCTGCAGACCTACCGTGGCGACGGGCGGGGGATGGGCACGGTCGCGCACTGGCTCGGGTACCCGACGTTCTTCGTGGGTCCGGCGCTGGTGGTCGCGAGCGCCGGCCAGAAGAACCCCGCGGTCCGCCGGCACGCCGTCGAGGCGCTGAACTTCCAGCTCACCGCGTTCGGGGCGTTCGCGCTGCTGGGGATCGCCACCGGCATCACCGACGGGTTCCTGTCGTTCCTGTTCCCGGTCCTGGGCATCCTGTGGTTCCTGCTCACCGGCATCGGCGGCCTGGCCACCGCGGCCGGCGGCAAGTTCCGCTACCCGTTCACGCTGCGCCTGATCAAGTAGGCGGCCGGGGGAATGTCAGGTGCGGGCAGCCTGTTGGACTTGGTAGTGTGGATCTTCCACCGCCGGTAGCGGGTGGGAGTTTGACAACTCAACAGGGGGTGAACGGTTTCGACTTTGGACGTACGTTCCAAGGGAAGCGGGCCGAGGATCCAGGGTTATCTCGTTAACGATCTCTGGAAACCAATAACTGCCAACACCAAGCGCAGTAGCTTCGCTCTCGCCGCCTGACGGCCTGAGCACTTAAAGAAGCGGTCAGCCCGGGGATGCTCCCGCCCCGGCTCCTGGCCTCATCTAGGGAGCTTGCTTTGTTAGCCCGGTCACGGGGCTGACACGGGACATTTACAGTGACTGAGCCTGTCAGCGAGATGTCTGTACAAACGCTGGGGCTGAGAAAAGCGACATCCAGACTGCGCCCGGAGAAGTCTTGAAGCGACGCCGAAGGACGCGGGTTCGATTCCCGCCACCTCCACCCCTCGAAGAAGTGCCTGGTCAGAGCAAGATCGACCAGGCACTTCGTCGTTTCACACCCTCTGAGCGGTCAGCACCGGCGCTGGATCTGGTACGCCTCGCCGCGGCCGTGGTCGTCGAAGGTCCTAGGCGGACGGGGTGCGGAGGAAGTTGAGGAATGTCTGGCGGAACGGGGACGAGGTCTGGCCGCCGGGTGTGTAGAGGACTTCCTGGGCGTGCCCGGAGCCCGTGGGGAGGAGCACCAGGCGGGCTCGCTTGGTGGCCTTGCTGATCGACGTGACCTCCGGGACGGAGGACGCCGTGTCGTCCCGGGCGAGGACGTACAGGACGGGCTGGCGGATGGTTCCGGCGACCGACGTGGCACTCGTGTCGGGAGCGTCGGCGGTGCCGAGCGGTGTCGCCAGACCGGCGGTGGACAGGGAGACGGCCGCGGTGATGCCGGAGTCGGGCCGGGCCGCGGCGACGAGCGGGATGGAACCGCCCGCGGACGCACCGACGACCACGACCTGGGTGGCTCCGCGCGCCCGCAGGTCGGCGACCACCGCGAGCAGGTCCTCGACCGGCCGGACCTCGTCGACACACGTACTCGCGCCGACACACGTCTGGTCGTAGCCGACGACGTTCAGCCCCGCCTCGGCCAGCCAGCCGATCTCCACGGCCCAGTTGCAGATACCCCGCGATCCCGAGCCGTGCACGAGCACGACACCAAGCCTCCCACGGCCCGCGCCGGCCGAGTACAGCTGGACGTCGTTGCTCACCTTCACCACCCGCGGAGTCGCGGCGGCGCGCTGACCCGCCAGGCCGCACCTCTCCGCCAACGCGGTCAGCTCGACCGAGGGCGACGGCGTCTGAAGCGCCTGGCTGGGCGACGGCCGACTGGGCGACGCCGGGCTGGGCGACGGCGTCCCGGCGGACTCCGGGGCGGACGGCTCCGAGCACCCGGCGAGCAACAGACCCGCACACACCAGGACCGCTCCGACTGGACGCACGATCACAGCTCCTCCCGGCCGCCGGTCGGTGGATCATAAGCCGACGATGCCGGCAGGTGCCAGAACGTTCATCCGTCTGCCAGGGCGGTCATTCCGCCGGCTCGGGCTGCGCTGCCAAAGTGATCATCGGACCTGTTGGCGAGCGAAACGGGAGCACCGTGATCACGATCGACGTTGGAGAAGCCGACCGGGCGTCCGGCGGGCTGGCGCCGGAGAAGCTGCAGGCGGCGCTCGACGCGCTGCGGACCGACGGCCTGCTGGTGCTGGCCGATGTGGTCGACCTGGAGCACCTCGACGTTCTGCACGAACGCATGGTCAGCGATCTGGCGCTGCTCCGGGCGCGGCCGGACGCGCCGTACAACTGGACGGCGGGCAACATCCAGCAGGACCCGCCGCCGTTCGCGCCGTACCTGTTCGAGGACGTGCTGCTGAATCCGCAGGTGATCGCGGTGACGTCGGCGATCCTCGGGCCCGGCCTGCGCAACGTCATGTACAGCGGGAACACCTCGCTGCCCAGCGACACCCGGCAGCCGGTGCACGCCGACATGGGTCACCTGTGGCCGTCCGGCGCGATGGAGGTCGCGCATCCGCCGGCCCAGCTGGTCGTGAACGTGCCCACGGTCGACGTCTCGGCCGAGAACGGCGCCACCGAGATCTGGCCCGGAACGCATCTGGACCTCACGGTCGGTGTCGGCGGCGACATCGAAGTACCGCCTGACGCGCTGGCGGCCCGGCGCGCGATCTCGCCGCCGATCCAGCCGGACATCCGGCGCGGCAGCGTGCTGATCCGCGACGTCCGGCTGTGGCACGCGGGGATGCCCAACCACACCGACCGGCCGCGGCCGATGATCGCCATGGTGCATGTCAGCCACTGGCTGGAGGCCGGGACCCCGCTGGAGTTCCCGGCCTCGAGCAAGTCGTTCTTCGAGCACCCGCTACTGACCACAGCCGCACGCTTCACCGAGCAGCCGTCAGATCACATCTACCGGAGCCACGGGTTCGGAATCGAGCAGCAACCTATCGCCTAACGGGCAATGGCCGCGGCGAAGTTCGCCGCGGCCTCCGGGCGTTCCGGAACCCGCGGGAGTTCGTTGCGCCGGGCAAGCTCACCGAGCCACGCCAGACTCGGCTTCGGCGTCCGGACGAAGGTCTCGCGGTCGACCGCGATCAGCCCGAACGTCGGCTCGTACGAACCCCACTCGTAGTTGTCGAGCAGCGACCAGTGCAGGTAGCCGCGAACGTCGCAGCCGTCGTCGATCGCGTCCGCGAGACCGCTCAGCGCCCCGGTCGTGTAGTCGATCCGCCGGGCGTCGTCGGCGCTGGCCATACCGTTCTCGGTCACCAGCATCGGTACGCCGCCGGTGACGTCGCGGGTGTGCCGCAGCGCCTGGCCGAGCGCCTCCGGGTAGTACTCCCAGCCGGTGAGGGTGCGTTCGACACCGTCGGCGAACGGCACCGGCCCGTCCGGCCCGATGATGGTGCGCAGGTAGGACTGCACGCCGACGAAGTCGTCGCCACGGCTCTGCTCGAGGAAGAAGTCCTCGCGCCAGTAGCCCCACTCGTCGCGTTCCTTCTCGTGGCCGGGCACCGCCTGGTACACCTGGTTGGCGACCGTCCAGCCGGCCTGGATGTGGCCGAGCCCGCGCAGGACCTCGACCGAGGCGTGATGGGCCTCGGCGATCACCCGGGAGGCGTGCGGGGACGGGCCGGGGAAGTTCACGCCGACCTCGGTGTCGATCCGCGCCTCGGTCTGGTTGACCATCATGTTCGGCTCGTTGATCGTCACCACCCAGCTGACGTCGTCGAGGATCCGGGTCGCGGTCTCGGTGAAGATCCGGAACCGGTCGACGGCGTCGGCGGCGTACCATCCGCCTTCCTGGTGCTGCCACAGCGGCACGGTGAAGTGCTGCAGTGTCACGATCGGCTCGACGCCGGCCGACCGGCACGTGTCGATCATCCGCCGGTAGTGGTCGAGTTGGGCCCGGGACACCTCGCCCTTGGCCGGCTCGATGCGCGACCATTCCAGCGAGAACCGGTACGCCTTCAGGCCGGCCTCCGCCAGCAGGGCGATGTCCTCGCCGTACCGGTGGTAGGAGTCGCAGGCGTCACCCGAGGGTTCCTTGGCCCAGGTGTCCGGTGCGTGCTCCAGCAGCCAGTGGCCGGTGTTGGTGTTGCCGCCCTCGATCTGGTGGCCGGCGGTCGCGGCGCCCCAGAGGAAGTGCTGGGGGGCGGGGGTCGAGGAAGTCATATGGGCGGTCCTTTCGGCGAGGGTTCAGAACGGCAGCAGCGCGTGGCCGCGGGCGGGGAAGGTCGTCGGTGACTGCACCTGCCGGTCGTCGACGCTGATCGACGCCCTGATCGGGTACGGCGCGACGTTGACGGCGATCAGCAGGTTGCCGTGCTCGGAGGTGACCGGCACAGTCACCAGTCCGGGCCGGTCGGCGTCGATCCCGACCTGGGACCGTACGCCGAGCCTGGCGAACAGCGTCCGCCAGTTGCCGAGGTGCGCGGCCGGGAGGTCGCAGCCGAGGAAGATCATCGAGCCCGCGCCCAGCCGCACCTGGACCGCGCACGGCAGACCGGATCCGACCTCGCGAAGCAGCACCTCGGCCTCGGCCGGAGTCTGGAGCAGTTGCGCGGAACTGATCCGGAGGTCGGCGTCGATCGGGAAGCCGCCGGCTCCGGTCACTGTCGGCCAGTACGGTCCCGCCTCGTCTCGCCGGTCGGCGAGGACACCGGCCGAGGACAGGCCGAAGGCGTCGGCCAGGATCGTGCACGGGGTGCCGTCGTGATCGCGGTCCGGCAACAGCCCGGTCAGCAGCAGGTTGCCGCCGTCGCGGACGTACTCGGTCAGCCAACTCTGGACCTTCGCGCCCAGCGTCCGCGGGGTGCTCAGGGCGATCGTCCGCGGTGCCTCGGGCGCGGTCGTGCCGGCGGCCCAGGCCGACTCCGGGTCGGCGATCGCCTGCAGGTCGACGGCGTCGACGTGGTAGCCGCCGAGCACGATCGCCCGGCCGAGTGCGTCCCGGGAGCCGAAGCCGCGATAGCGCTCGAGGTCGGCGACCTGTTCACGCCGGTCCGCGGCCGCAGGATGCGCGTACTCGGTCAGGTAGTGATCGGCGACGAAGCCGAAGCCGAGCTCGTCGGTCAGTTGCCGCCCCGTCGCCAGGATCGGCTGGTACGTGCGAATGTCCTTGATCAGCTCCGCGAGCGCGTCGAGGGCCGGTGTCGTCCGTCCCTCGGGATCGATCGGCGCCGCGAAACCGTGCCGCTCGCCGGTGAAGGCGATTCGCGGGATGCCGTCGTCCGGCGAGCCGTCGAGGACCGGGTTGCGGCCGCCGGTCAGCAGGTAGTAATTGATCAGCCGATTGCCCTGGCCGAGCGTCAGCAGCGTCTTGTTCACTCCGGACTCCGGCGAGCTGAGTGCGTCCAGGTTGTCGCCGTAGTCACCCGTGCCGACTTCGAACTCCAGTGAGGACGCCGGCTGGTCCGGCCCGTTGACGCAAGCGAGAATCGCGTTGCAGAGATAGAGATCCGCGACGTTCTGCACGGTCAGCTCGCCGAGGTAGTAATCCGAGCCGGCCAGCACACCGTCGCGGCCCCGATAGGCCGGAGCGAGCTGACTGATCCCGATCGGAAACGTCGTCCCCCGCCCGCCACCCGTTCCGTGCACGTTGATCAGCAACGGCACCGCGATGCCGCGGTCGCGGGCGAAGGACTCGAGCTCGCGCAGATAGCTCGCGAAGTCGTCCCGGGCCTTCAGCCCGAGCTCCTGGTGGAAGGCGAGGGTCGGCGCGGGATCGCCGGCGGCCTGCTCGTCCAGATGCGGCGTGTTCGACACCCAGGCGAGCATGCCCACCTCGTTGTCCAGCTGGACGCCGACGACGGGCCCGTCGGGGGCCTGCCGCGGCGCAAGGACCTCGAACGTGGCGTCGAGCCAGCGCTTGGCCTCGGTCAGGAAGCCGGGGTGGCGATAGTCGAGGTCCTCGGTCCGGGCGACCACGCCGTCCCAGCCGGTCGGCCGGGCATCCGGGTACTCGCGATAGATCCGGTACGGAATGCCTTCGTTCTTCAGCTCGGCCATCACGAACGGGCCGGGCCGGGCGAGGAACCGCAGGCCGAGCGAGTCGCACAGGTCGAGGAAGGCTGCCAGGTCCCGCTCCGGGCAGGTCCGGCCGGTGAGATCGAGCTCGCCGTCCGGCAACTCGTGCCAGATCCAGGGGATGTAGCTGGCGATGGTGTCCAGCCCGGCGTCCCTGGCCTGGGTCAAGCGATCGGCCCATTCGTCGCGCCGCAGCCGGAAGTAGTGCACCTCGCCGGACAGCAGCACGTTGGGTTGTCCATCGATCTCGATCCGGCCTGCCCGCAAGGCGATCCGCCCGCGGCGCGGGGCGTCGCCGGGGCGTTGGCCGCTCTCGGCTGCTGGGCTCATGAGGCTCCTTCAACGGTGCGGTGACGCTCCGGTCGGGTCTGGCAACGAGCTCTGGCGGTTGGAATTGTAACCGGTTACACTCCCAACCCGGCAAGCCCTTACCCGGTCCGGAGAAGGAGGCGTGGCAGTGACCGACGACCGTATGAGCGTGCGCGAGATCGCCAAGCTGGCGGGCGTTTCCACTGCCACCGTGTCGCGCGTCTACCGCGGGATCGGCAGCGTCTCACCGGCCACCCGGGCGAAGGTGCAGGCCGCGATCGAGCAGTACGGTTACCGGCCCAGCCACCTCGGGGAGGCCCTCGCCAACCGGCGCCACGGTGCCCTGGCGGTGGTGTTCCCGGGCCTGTCCGGGCCGTACTTCGCCGAGCTGATCAACGGCGTCGAGACGGTCGCCGTGCCGCGGCAGATGAGCGTGCACGTCATCGGTACCCACCTCCGCCGCGAGGCGCCGGGCGAGCTGCTCGACATCGCCCGGCGGGTCGACGGGATGGCGATCCACGGCGGCACCGTCCCGAAGGCGGTGATCAAGGATCTGGCGGCGCGTCATCCGGTCGTGATGATCGGTCCGGATCCGTCTCCGGCGCCGGTCGTCGTCCGGACCGATCAGCAGGCGTTCGGGCAGTTGGTCACCCACCTGCTGGCCGATCACGGCCTGCGGAAGCTGATCTTCGTCGGAAATCCGGAAGGGTCACCGGATCTGACCGAGCGCTGGGAGGCCTTCGTGGCCGCGCACGCGGCGCTCGGGCTCCGGCCGGGGAAGCAGTTGCGGACCGGCCTCGAGCAGACCCACGGCGTACAGGCCGCCGACGAGGTACTGGCCGGCGGGTACGACGGTGCCGTGTGCGGCAACGACGAAACCGCACTCGGCCTGATGATGGCGGCTCTCGGACGTGGCCGGCGGGTTCCCGGTGACCTGGTGATCACCGGCGTCGACGACGTGGCGATGAGCTCGCTGGTGAGTCCCGGTCTCACCACAGTTGCCCGGCCGCTGGCCGAGCTCGGAGCGACAGCGACCCGGCTGCTGCTCGACCTGATCGACGGTGCGGAGGTCGCACCCGAGACCGTCCTTCCGTCGCGGCTGGTCCGGAGAGCCAGCTGCGGCTGCGAGAGCTGATTCGAAACAACTTCCAGCGCAGCATCCGAACCAGGTAGCAACCTGACACACGGAGGTGTCGTCATGGCAAGTACTTCGTTCCGCATCCGACGAGGGCAGCGGTCATGGCGGGGGGTCCTAGTCGCGGTATCGGCGATGGCCGTTCTGGCGCTGCCGGCCTGTGCCGGCAGCCGGGTCGCCGGTGAGAAGCAACAGCAGCAGGGGAGTTCGGCGGCCGGGGCCGCGGGCACGATCCCGGAGCTGAATCTGTCGACCGAGTCCGACGCGTCGATGGGAAGTCTGGTCAACTACAACCCGTTCGCGCCGCAACAGACAGTCCGGACCTGGCTGTTCGAGCCGCTGATGCAGCAGAGTTCCCTGGACTGCAAGGTCGTTCCGTGGCTGGCGACGGGCTACACCTGGGAGAGCGCGACCAAGCTCGTGTTCACGATCCGCCAAGGGGTGAAGTGGAGCGACGGCTCGCCCTTCACCGCGAAGGACGTCGCGTTCACCTACAACCTGACGAAGAAGTACCCGGCGATCGACCTGGCCGGCGTCTGGAACGACACCTTCGGGGCCAAGGCGACGTCGGTCACGGCCGACGGCGACAAGGTGACGTTCGAGTTCGCGGGCCCGGCGGCCACCAAGTTCCCCTACCTGATCGGTCAGAAGATCGTGTCGGAGAAGGAGTTCGCGGCCGCCGGCGACCCGGCCAAGTACGTCTCGAAGGACCCGATCTCGACCGGGCCGTTCAAGATCGCCTCGTACAACGGGCGGCGGCTGGAGCTCGAGCGCCGGCCCGACTACTGGCAGGCCGACAAGATCAAGGTCCAGAAGCTGGTTCTCGAGGGCAACTACGACGCCAACCAGGCGGCGGCCAAGCTCAAGGCCGGCGAGCTGGACTTCTACAGCGGCGAGATTCCCAACCCGGAGAAGGCGTTCGTCGCCGCCGACCCGAAGACCAACCACGTCTGGTACGCGCCCAACGGCGTCACCGTGGCGGCGCCCAACCTGGCCAAGAAGCCGTTCAGCGACGTGAAGTTCCGCGAAGCGCTGGCGTACGGGATGGACAAGCAGAGCGCGACCCAGAAGGCGACGTACGGCCTGATGAAGGTCGCCAGCCAGTCCGGTCTGCCGTTGCCGGAGAAGGACGACCTGCTGCCGGCGAAGTACCCGGCGGACAGCACCGTGCTCCCGTTCGACCAGGCCAAGGCCAACCAGCTGCTCGACGCGGCCGGGTACCGGAAGGGCTCGAACGGCCTGCGGCAGAACCCCGACGGCTCGCCGTTGCAGATCACCTTCTCGATCCAGGCCGGCTGGATCGACTACGAGGCGATGGCCGACGAGCTGACCAGCAACTTCCGCAAGCTGGGGCTGGACGTCAAGGGCAGCAAGATGCCGCCGGAGGCTGTCGACCAGCAGAAGAAGAGCGGCAACTTCCAGCTGATGATCAACTACATGGACGCCGGCTGTGACTACGCGCACGGCATGGGGGCGACCATCTCGACGGCCGAGATTCCCGACCGGACCACGATCAAGGGCAACGTCGGCCGCTACACGAATCCCGCCGTGGACAAGGCGATCGGGGCGCTCGCGGCCGCGACCGACGAGCCGGCGACCAAGGAACAGGTCGGCGTGATGGTGGACGCGATGATGACCGACTTCCCGGTGCTGCCGATCCTCTACGCGCCGGCCCGGGCCATCTACCGCACCGACCACGCCGTCGGCTGGCCGTCCGCCGAGGACCCGTACGCGAACCCGCAGGACCAGCCGCTGGTGTGGATCACGCACCTGACCGCGCCGTCGTCCAAGTAGCCCGATGCGGTACTTCACCCGCAAGATCGGCTTCTTCCTGCTCACCTTGTGGGCGGTCGTCACGCTGAACTTCATGATCCCCCGGCTGCAGCCGGGGGATCCGGCCGAGCTGATGGTGCAGAACCTCGCCGGCAAGAACGCGCAACTGAACCGCGCCCAGGTGGAGGCCATGCGCGACCTGCTGGGCGCCCCGTCCGGTTCACTCGTCGACCAGTACGGGCGGTACCTCGCGCAGCTGGCCCACGGCGACCTCGGGGTCTCCTACACGTACTTCCCGTACACCGTGGCGGAGGTGATCGGGAAGTCGTTCTGGTGGACCGTCATCCTGGTCGGCACCGTCCAGGTGCTGTCGTTCGTCATCGGGATCCTGCTCGGCGCCTTCGCCGCCTGGCGGCGGAACAGCCGGTTCGACACCTCGGTGACCGTGATCTCCACCTTCGTCGGGACCTTGCAGCCGTTCTGGATCGCCTTGCTGCTGATCTACGGTCTGGGCTACGGCCTGGGCTGGTTCCCGACGGCCGGCGGCTACGAGGCGTCGACACCGGGCTTCAACGGAGCCTTCGTGTACGACGCGGTGTCGCACGCGTTCCTGCCGGCCGTGACGCTGATGATCGTGACGCCGATCGGGTGGGTGCTCGGGATGCGGAACACGATGATCATGAATCTCGGCGAGGACTACATCCGGCTGGCCCGGGCGAAAGGGCTGCCGGACCGGATGGTCGCGCTGCGGTACGCCGCCCGGAACGCCCTGCTGCCCAGCGTGGCCGGGTTCGCCCTCGCGCTCGGCGGCGTCCTCGGCGGCACCATCCTGGTGGAGACGGTCTTCGACTATCCCGGCCTCGGCCGGCTGATGGGGGAGGCGGTCGGCATCAAGGACTACCCGCTGCTGCAGGGCCTGATGCTGCTCACCGCGGTCGCCACGTTGGTGGCCAATCTGATCGCCGACCTGCTGTACGGCGTCCTCGATCCCCGCGCCAGGAGGGCAGCGACATGAGCACCGTGGCCGCAGGACCGGACGCCGTCGACCGCTGGTACCGGGTGGTGTGGAGCAGCAAGAAGGCCCGGGTCGGGATCATCGTGGTGGCGTTCTACACGCTGGTCGCGCTGCTGGCCCCGGTGATCGCGCCGTACGGGCCGACCGACGGCTCCTTCACCCCGTTGACCGGACCGTCGGCGCAGCACCTGCTCGGCACGAACGTGGCCGGCGTCGACGTGTTCTCCCAAGTGATCTACGGCAGCCGGGTCTCGCTGATCGTCGGGCTGCTCGGCGGGTTGCTCGCGACCGTGATCGCGCTGCTGATCGGGCTCGTCTCCGGCTACGCGGAGGGCACCGTCGTCGACGACGTCCTGACCTTCCTCACCAACACCGCGCTGGTGATCCCGGTGCTGCCGCTGATCATCACACTCGTCGCGTACTCCAACACCCGGGGCATCCCGCTGATCGTCGGCGTCATCGCGATCACGTCCTGGGCGGGCGCCGCGCGGTCGAAGCGGGCGCAGATCATCACGCTGCGGAACCGGGACTTCGTCACCGCGGCGAAGTTCTCCGGGGACGGCGCGTTCCGGATCATCTTCTCCGAGATCCTGCCGAACATGACCTCGCTGGTCGCCGCCGCGTTCGTTGGTGCGGCCACCGGCGCGATCGGCGCGGAGGCCGGGCTGGCGGTGCTCGGCCTCGGCAGCAACGACTCGGTGTCCTGGGGAACGATCCTCTACCAGGCCGACGCCGCCGGCGCGATCTCCCAGGGGCTGTTCGCCTGGGTGTTCGTCCCCGGTCTGGTGCTGGCCGTCCTGATCACCTCGATGGCGTTCGTCAACTTCGGCATCGATCTGCTCAGCAATCCGCATCTCAGGGAGGACTGAGACATGGCGCTCCTCGACATCCGCGAGCTGTCGATCCGCTACGAACCCAAGCAGCGGGCCGCCGTCGACGCGGTCAGCCGGCTCAGCTTCAGCATCGACGAGGGTGAGTTCGTCGGCCTGATCGGCGAGTCCGGCTCGGGCAAGACCACGGTCGGCATGGCCGTGCTCCGGTTGCTCGAGCGGCCGGGACGGATCACCGGCGGCTCGATCACCTTCGACGGCACCGACATCGCGCATCTCAGCCAGGACGAGTTGCGCACCTACCGCTGGCGTGACATCTCGACGGTCTTCCAGAGCAGCATGAACGCGCTGAACCCGGTAGCCCGGGTGGAGGCGCAGTTCGCCGACGTCATCCAGTGCCACACCGCGCTGCGCGGCCGGGAGGTGACCGACCGGATCCGGTCCTTGTTCGACATGGTGCTGATCGACCCGAAGTTCATGACCGCCTACCCGCACGAGCTGTCCGGCGGTATGCGGCAGCGGGTCAACCTGGCCCTGGCGCTGGCCATCGAGCCCCGGTTCGTGGTCCTCGACGAGCCGACGACCGGGCTGGACGTCGTGGTCCAGCACAACATCCTGGAGAACGTCCGGCGGCTGCAGGCCGAGCTCGGCTTCGCGGTGCTGTTCATCAGCCACGACCTCGGCACCGTGCTCGACCTGTCCGACCGGACGTTGGTGATGTACGCCGGTAAGCTCGCCGAGGAGCAGGCCACCCGGCAACTGCTCCACGATCCGCTGCACCCGTACAGCAAGGGATTGCTGGGCTCGTACGGCGACCCCCGTGCCGAGACCGTCCGCATCACCTACGTCCCGGGCCGGCCGCCGGACCTGGCGCATCGGCCGGACGGGTGTGCGTTCGCGGCCCGCTGTCCGGAGCGGATCGAGCGCTGTACCGAGATCGAGCCCGCCCGTACGGTCATCGGGGACGGGCTGGTGGCGTGCCACGTCGCCGCCATCCAGCGCAGTGCCGCCGACGACGCGACCGGCGTGGACGTCGGACCGCCGATCCGGACCTTCGCGGGGCCGCAGTTCGTGAAGGCCGCCTCGGACTCGGCAGCGGCGATCCGGAGCGAGCCGCTGGTCACGGTCGACGCCGTGTCCAAGACGTACGTCCGCAGGCAGGGACTGCACGCTGTCCGTACCGAGGCGGTGAAGGGCGCGAGCTTTGTCCTCCGCCGCGGCGGCGTGACGGCACTCGTGGGGCAGAGCGGCAGCGGGAAGTCGACGATCGCCCGGATGATCACCGGGGTCGACGCGCCGACCTCGGGCCGGATCACCTTCCACGGCTCCGACGGCGATCAGGTCGTCGCCCGGATGCGCGGTCGCAGGCTGCGCGACTATCGCGGCAGCGTCCAGATGGTGTTCCAGGATCCGTACTCGGCGCTCAACCCGACGAAGACCCTCGGCGCCGCGCTGGCCCGGCCGTTGATCAACTACCAGCACCTGCGCGGCGACGAGCTCCGGGAACGGGTGATCGACCTGCTGGAGACGGTCGCGCTGTCCCCGGGGCAACGCTTCGTCAACCGGTATCCGCACGAGCTGTCCGGGGGCCAGCGGCAGCGGGTGGTGATCGCCCGCGCGCTGGCCGTCGAACCCGAGCTGATCGTCGCCGACGAGCCGATCTCCAGCCTCGACGTGTCGACCCGGGCCGAGGTACTGGAACTGTTCGACAAGCTGGTCCACGAGCGCGACGTCGGGATCCTCTACATCACCCACGACCTGCTCAGCGCCCGGATGCTCTGCGACGAGGTCGTCGTGCTCAACGAGGGCGAGGTGGTCGAGCAGGGACTCGCCCTGGACGTGATCCGTTCGCCCCGCGACGACTACACCCGGCAGTTGCTCGATGCGATCCCGAATCCGTTCGCCGCGACCCGCGCCTGAACGGTCAGGACCGGTCGGCGGTGACCTCGCCGCCGACCAGGAACGCCTCGAAGGATCCGTGCGGCGCCGTACCCTCGGCGTTCATGATCACCTCGGGGGAGTACTGCAGCAGGTAGACCTGGCGCAGCTTGTCGGTCAGGTTGGCCCCGCTGCGGTGGATGACCGTGCTGGAGAAGCAGACGATCGAGCCGGCCGGGACGATCACCGGCAGACCGGGATCGGAGCCGAAGTAGCAGACCCGGTCGCCGGTCTCGATCGGGACGTGCTTGATGTACGACCTGATGCCCGAGCGGCTGTATGGGAGCAGGTAGACCGACCCGTTCTCCTCGGTCACGTCGTCGAGCGCGATCCAGCAGGTCAGGTACGGCGTGTGGTTCTCGTGGACGTAGCCCGAGTCCTGGTGCCAGGCGAAGGTGGTGTCCGGGTCGCCCGCCTTGATCACGTACTGCTCCCAGAACAGGTAGGCGTCGTCGCCGAGCACCCGGCGGCAGATCTGCTCCATCACCGGGCCGAAGATGAAGCTCCGGAGCTCCGGGCGCTGCTGGTAGATCATGTTGCTGAAGTACCGCTTGCCCTTGGCGTTGATGCCGATCCGGTCCACGCCGGCGGCGTCCATCGCGGCGTCGAGGCGATCGATGGAGAACTGCGCGGCGCCGCGCAGCAACTCCAGGTCCTCCGGGCCGATCACGCTCTCGAGGACGAAGTAGCCCTCCGCGGCGTACTGCGCGACCTGCTCGTCGGAGACCAGTGGGGAATTCTGCGTCTGCGTCATGATGATCACTCTGGCAAACCGGCCGCAGGCGGCGGAATGCTCGCGGTGGCTGTTCGATGTACGTTCTGGCAGGGAGGGTGACGTTGATGGCCGGTGGCTTCCAGCGGATCACGATGTCGGACCAGGACCCGACCCCGTTCGGCAGGGTGCTGCTGGCCGGGGAGGTCTCCGATGCCGAGCCGCTGGTGCCCGGGCCACTGCACGCGCTCCCCGGCACGGTCATCTCGCTGGTCACGGCCGGCACCGGCTTCTACCGGCACGCCGATCTGCGCACCGAACCGATCGCCGGGCCTTCGCTCACGGTGGTGCTGCCGGGCGAGCAGCATTGGTACGGGACCCGCCCCGGTGAGCGCTGGAGCGAATGGTTCGCCGTCGTCGAAGGGCCGGCGTTCGACCTCGTACGGCAGACCGGCCGGCTCACCTGGTCCGGTCCGCGGCCGCTCCCGCGGGGTGTCCGGTCGGCCGATCTGGCGCTGCTGCTCCGTAACGCGCCGCCGCGGTCGGGGGCCGAGCAGCAGATCTGGGCGCTGGCGTCCTGGCTGTCCGATGCGCTCGCTCCGTCCGTCGACGACGAGACGGCGCTCTGGGACCGGGCGGCGCGACTGCTCGGCGAGGACCTGCCACGCCAGCTGGAGATGCGCGACGTCGCGGCCCGGCTCGACCTCGAGTACGACCGGTTCCGGCGGACGTTCCGGGAGCGCTTCGGCCGGTCGCCGCTGGCGTTCCGCAACGACCGGCGCCTCGAGGTCGCGGCAACCCTGTTGCGGGCGACCAATCTGACCTGCCGGGAGATCGCCCGGCGGATCGGCTTCTCCGACGAGTTCCACCTCTCCCGGCGGTTCCGCGGCCGGTACGGCGTACCGCCGACCGGCTACCGGACGGTGAGCGGTCCGGACCGCTGATCCGGCCCGACTTTCGTGCCAGTGGGAAGACAGTGAGGTGTCAGTGCTGTTGGACATCCTGGGGAGTGTGAACGAGGGAGGTCCGGGGATGGGGCGCACGGAGGAGTGGGAGCGGGAGCTGGTCGCGGGGGTCGAGGTCTCGACGACCGGGGCCGGGCCCGGGGTGGTGGTGATTCCGGGCAACAATCGGCGATCGCACCACTACGAGCAGTTGGCGCGCGGGCTGGCGGGGGCGAATACCGTGCATGTGATCGAGCGGCGCGGGCGTGGGGCGAGCGCGGCGCGCGGTCCGACGTACAGCATCGAGACCGAAGCCGACGATGTGCTTGCGGTCCTCGAACACACCGGTGCACGCGTGGTGTTCGGGCACAGCTACGGCGGGTTGATCGCCTTGCACGTGGGGTTGCGGCAGTCCCTGGATGAGCTGATCGCGTATGAGCCGGGCGTGAGCATCGGCGGGTCCTTCGACGGCGGCTGGCTGGCGGACTTCACCCGGCAGCTCGGTGCTGGGCAGCGCGTCGGCGCGATGACGACCTTCCTCAAAGGCACGGACCTGTTGCGGTTCCGGTCCGCTCCGTTGCTCTGGGCAATCTCTTTCCTGATGCTGCGCGGCGCCGGCGGGCGCGAGACCCGCGACCTGATGCCGACGACCCCGGCCGAGATCGGCGAGATCGTCCGCCTGGACTCCGACGGCAGCCGGTACGCCGGGATCGCGTCGCGGACCCTTCTCCTCGGTGGTGAGAAGTCGCCCGCGTACCTGACCGGCGTGATCCCCCGCCTCGCAGGAATCCTGCCGAACGCGGAGTACCGGATCCTGCCCGGCCTCGACCACAACGCGCCGGACGAGAGCGCGCCCGACACGATCGCCCAGCAACTCCGCCTGCACCTGGTCCGCGCCGAGCGCCGCGCGCTGGACCACCAGCGCAGCGCGATCAGGTCGTCCGACAGGGCGCGGAGGCGGTCGCGGGCATCGGCGCCGTATGCCTGGTCGTTGGCGCGGGACTCACGGAGGCCGTTGAAGTAGCGGCCGGTCGGGAGGTTCGGGGCGGTGATCAGAATCGTCTGCACGACCTCCGTCGTGCGTCGCTGCCGGGCACGCGTCAGCGGAGTGGGCGGAAGGTGCGGCGGAGGTCGGTGGTCCACTCGTCCGGGGCCTCCCACGGGATGAAGTGGCCGCCGCTCGGGTGGGCTGTGACGTTCGTGTGGTTGTACCAGGCGGCGCGGTCGCTCGCGAGGAAGTTCTGCACGCGCTCCTCGGGAGTAGTGACGCCGGGCGGGTTCTCGTAGCCGACGAAGGTGATGCCGGTCGGGGCCTCGACCGCCGGCGTGCGGTCGTGGGACGACGTCCACGGGTAGCGGTTGTTGTTCGCGTAGGTGCGGATCGAGGTGTCGATCGCGTCGCCGGCCCAGAAGATCGTCGCGTGCGTGAGCAGGTCGTCGTCGGTGAACGCGTCGTCGCCCTCGGACCAGCTCAGCCAGCGTTCCATGATCCAGGCCAGCATGCCGGCGGGGGAGTCGGCGAGGCCGAAGCCGAGCGTCGTCGGGTGCAGCACGTGCGCCGCGAGATGCGCGGCGAAGCGGCGCTCGAACCGGACGATGCCGTCGTGGATCTCCGGCGGCAGCCCCGGCGGGATCGGCCGGCCGCCGCTCAGGTCCCACCCGCGGTCACCGTTGAAGAAATCGAGTTTCAGCGCCGACCCGATGTGGATCCCGTACAGCTCGTCGGCGTACTTGTGGCCGAGCTGCCCGGTCACCAGTGCGCCGACGTCGCAGCCGGCCGCGGCGTACTTCGGGAAGCCGAGGACGCCGGTCATCAGCTCGTGCCAGACGTCGGCGATCTTCCAGAAGTTCATGTCCGGCCGGGTCGGCGTCGAGAAGCCGAATCCCGGCAGCGACGGGACGATCACGTCGAACGCGTCGGCCGGGTCACCGCCGTACGCCGCGGGGTCGGCGAGCGGGTCGATCACCTTCGACCAGTGCCAGAACGTCCACGGCCAGCCGTGGCTCAGGATCAGCGGGACCGGCCGCGGGCCGACGCCCGGCCGGCGCAGGAAGTGCACCGGTACGTCGCCGACGTCGACGCGGAAATGCTCGTACGCGTTGATCTTCCGCTCCGCCGCACGCCAGTCGAAACCGTCCGCCCAGTACTCGACGAGCGGCTGCAGCCGGGTCCGTCGTACGCCGTAGAAGCCGTCGTCGTTCCCGGCGTCGCACGGCCACTTCGTCGCGCGCAGCCGGCGGCGGAGGTCGGCGAGGACGTCATCGGATACGGCGACGGGCGTGGGAATCATGCGGGGTCCTCCGCGAGGTCGGTCAGGCGGTGCAATACGTCGATCGAGCCCGCGAGGACCGCGCGCTCGTCGGGGGTGAGCCGCGCGACCAGGGCGGCCAGTTTCTCGACCCGGTTCGCGTGGCGGGACCGGACGAGGTCCCGGCCGGTGCGGGTCAGCGACAGCAGGCTGGCGCGGCCGTCGGCGGGGTCGGGACGGCGCTGGAGGAGGCCGTCCTGCTCCAGCTTCGCGACCAGGCTGGTCAGGGCGGGCTGCTTCAGCTGCTCCGTCGCCAGCAGGTCGGTGAGCCGCAGCGGGCCGCGCCGGCCGAGTGTGTGCAGGACGGACAGGGCTGAGAAGTTCAGCCGCCGCACCGAGGGCAGCCGGATGAAGATCGTGTTGAAGTCCTCGATGACCGTGGTCAAGCGGTCGACGTCCAGGTCGGGCACGGACGCGACTATATCAAAAATCGATATACTTCAGTGGCTGAGGGCAACTCCGACCGCGAACGTGGTGTTACCCGACTTGAACGCGAGAACCGCCGCGTCGGCGCTGTCCGGGAGATGGCCCTTGAACGTGATCGTGCCGTGTTCCGTACCGCCGGCCGCGATCCGGCTCGGCCACGCGCTCTTGCCGGGGTCGGCGCGCAGGGCGGTGCCGTCGGCGGCGGTGAACGTCGTACCGTCGATCGGGATCTTGACCGCCTCCTTGGCGGAGCTGGTCAGCTTGACCTCGACGCGGGTGAAATGGCTCGTGTACGTGACGTTCTCGACCGTGATCGTGACGTCGGTGCCGGCCTTCGCGACCGGCTTGACCAGACGGTCCTCGCCGGACTCGTTGCCGGTCAGGTAGCCGCCGACGTACTCCGCACCGGCCGAGAGCGCGAACCCGCCGACGCCGACGCCGACGAGCACCACCGCGATCGCAACCAGCACCGACACGTCCAGGCGCCCTGCGCGGCGATCCGTAGGTGTGGCGGCGTCGATCAGCGCGAGCACCATCGCCACGACGAGCGCAATCCCCGGCGGCACGAGCCACCGCAGCGCTCCACCCGGTCCGTCGGCAAGGAACGTGACGACAAGATTCACGACAATGCCGAGCCCGACAATCCCACCAGCCACAACCAGCAACCGCGCCAGCCGCACACTCCCCACGGCGTCGCCCGTGACGTCATCCACCCCCGGCAACCGCTGCGCACCACCTGAACGCCCACCCGAACGCCGCCCACCACGCCCCGACACATACCCGCCCGAGCCGCCCGAGCCGTATTCGTCCGAGCCCTCCGCGCCATGACCACCGGAGCCGTATTCGTCTGAGCTGTAGCCGTCTGAGCTGTAGCCGACCGGGCTGTCCACGCCAGCGCCGCCTACGCCCGCGCCGCCCGCGCCGTATTCACCCGAGCCGTCCGCGCCGTACCCGCCCGAGCGGTCCACGCCTTGGCCGTCCGCGCCGTACCCGCCCGAGCGGTCCACGCCTTGGCCGGCCGCGCCGTACCCGCCCGAGCGGTCCACGCCTTGGCCGGCCGCGCCGTACCCGCCCGAGCCGTCCATGCCGTACCCGTCTGAGCCGTCCACGCCGTACCCGTTCGAGCCGTAGCCGTCTGCGTCTGGCTGGGCGGCACTCGCCCGGCGGTCCCGGCGCGAGCCGCGTCGGTCGGCACCCGTACGCCGGTCCGCGCCTGTTCGCGGGTCTCCGCCGGTTCGTGCGTCGGCCCCGGTCCGGCGGTCGACGGTGGGCGGGGTGGGGTCGGGCCAGCTGGCCGACTCGTTCCAGTTCGGCTCGGCATGCGCGATCTGCCCGGAAACCTCCGACGGCGACCGCACCGGCTCCGCAACATCCGCAGACGGATAAGCCGCCCAAGACCCTCCGTCAGCCGCCCGCTCGAACCCAGGAACCACCCCCGCAGCCCCATACTCCTCCGCATCCCCCACCCGCCCCCGCCCGAACGGGCTTACTCCACGCGCCTGCTCCGCTTCCGGGGAGGTGCTGCCGCCACGTGCCTGCTCCGGGAACGGGCTGCCGTCGGGGGCTTGCTCCGACCGTGCGAACGGGCTCTCGCCATGTGCCTGCTCCGACCCCGGGAACGCGCTGTCGCCAGGGGCCTGCTGCGACTGCGCGAACGGGCTTGCGCCACGCGCCTGCTCTGCGTCCGGGAAAGGGCTGCCGCCACGTGCCTGCTCCGGCTCCGGGAACGAGCCGCCGCCGGGGGCTTGCTCCGGCTGCGTGAACGGGCTTGCGTTACGCGCGCGTTCCGCGTCCGGGAATGTGTCCGGCGCTTGGTGCGGCTCCGGGGACGGGGCGCCGCCACGCGCCTGCTCTGCTTGCCCGAGTTGGCTGCCGGCGCGGGGCTGGTCCGCCTCTGGGAACGGGTCGGCCTGGTCTGGCTGTGCGAACGGGGTGCTGTTGGGCGGCTGTTCGTCGGCGGGCGGTGTGAGGGCGGCGCCGTACTCGTTCTGGGAAGGCGGTTCGGGTGCCGGGGGCGCGGGTGGTGCGGGTACTGGGGTCGCCAGGGTGGGTGGGGCCTGCGGGGTGGGGGCGGGGGTGGTGGATTTGGTGAAGGTCAGGACTGAGCGGCCGATGTGGATGCGGTCGCCGGTGCTCAGGGGGGTGGGGGTGGTGAGGCGGCGGCCGTTGAGGCCGGTGCCGTTGCGGGACTCGTCGTGGAGGGTCCAGGTGGTGCCGTCGCGGTTGAGGCGGGCGTGGATGCGGGAGATCTGGTCGTCGGCCTGCAGCCGGATGTCGGCGTTCGAGGCGCGGCCGATGGTGATCGTGTCGGTCCCGGCCGGCAGTGTCCACTGCTGCTCACCGAGCGACAGCACGAATTCGGTTTCCACTCACACCCCAGCCGGCGTCGTCTGATCGCGATCGGTCGCGCCGCCGGCGCGTCGCACCCCGCGGCAGCCATCCCGTCGGCGCGATTCTGCCATTCGCATCCGCCGCAGACCACCGCCAGCCCCACCCCAGCACCCTCCGCGACAGACCCCTCACGCAATCCCCGCCGGCCGGCCCGGGTCGTGATGATTCTCAGATTGGGGCGGGTTTGTCAGCGCTTGGTAGCGATGACAACGCGGTCAGTTGTCATCGGCGTGCCAACGGCACGACAGCGCCTTGCCCGGCCGCGGTGGCGGACATAGTGTCCCTCCGCGCGATTCATCGGGGCTGGATGGAACGGGGTCCTCCACCAAGCCGGTCGATGAGTAGGCCGGAGGTTCCAGCCGGAGTGGTGCACCGACTGCAGTCCGGCGAGGCGCAACCCGCCCAGCACCGCATCGTGAAGGGACCACATCCATGGTCTTGTTCCAGCGTTCCCGCAAACCTGCTGTCGTCCTGGGGCTGACCGGCCTCGCGGCGGCGGCACTCGCCGGGCTCGGCTCGTCAGCCGCCGGCGCGGCCCCCAGTGCGGCACCCCCGCCACGGCCGACCCAGGCGGAGTCCAAGGCGTTCGCGGCCGGCTCCGCGTCCTCGCTGGTGGCCGGGCGTCCGAGCGCCCTGCACGCCTCGAAGGACGACAAGTTCGTCGCGAAGCCGGTGATCTCGGAGCAGAGCGGTCTGCAGTACGTCCCGTACGAGCGGTCGTACAAGGGCCTCCCGGTCGTCGGCGGCGACTTCGTCGTGGTCACGGACGCGAAGGGGGCCGTGAAGTACACCTCGGTCGCGCAGACCACCGCCGTACCGGAGCTGTCCACGACCGCGACGGTGGCCCCCGCGGCCGCGCAGAAGACGGCGAACAAGCAGCTGAAGCAGGTCACCGGCTCGACCACGCCGACGCTCGCGGTCTACGCCCTCAACGGCACGCCTAAGCTCGCCTGGCAGTCGCGCGTCACCGGCAGCAACGGCCACGAGCCGTCGAGCCTGTCGGTGTACGTCGACGCGCAGAGCGGCAAGGTGCTCGGCACCAAGGAACACGTGCTGGCCGGCAACGGTACGGCGGTCTACAGCGGCCCCAACCCGGTGCACCTGGACACCACCCTGTCCGGCAGCACGTACTCGATGAAGGACCCCGCCACCACCAACCTGTCCTGCCAGGACTCGGCGAACAACACCACGTTCTCCGGCCCGGACGACAACTGGGGCAACGGGACGGCGACCAACAAGGAGACCGGCTGCGTCGACGCGCTGTTCGCCGCCCAGACCGAGAAGAAGATGCTGACCGACTGGCTCGGCCGCAACGGGATGGACGGTAGCGGCGGCGCCTGGCCGATCCGCGTCGGTCTGAACGACCAGAACGCGTACTACGACGGCACGCAGGTCCAGATCGGCAAGAACACCGCCGGCGGCTGGATCGGTTCGCTGGACGTCGTGGCGCACGAGATGGGTCACGGTATCGACGACCACACGCCGGGCGGGATCTCCGGCAGCGGGACGCAGGAGTTCGTCGCGGACACCTTCGGCGCGGCGACCGAGTACTACAGCAACCAGGCCTCCCAGTACGACCCGCCGGACTTCCTGGTCGGCGAAGAGGTCAACCTGGTCGGCCAGGGCCCGATCCGCAACATGTACAACCCGTCCGCGCTGGGTGACCCGAACTGCTACTCGAGCTCGATCCCGGGCACCGAGGTGCACGCGGCGGCCGGTCCGGGCAACCACTGGTTCTACCTGCTCTCGCAGGGCAGCAACGGCTCCCCGTCGAGCCCGACCTGCAACAGCTCGACCGTGACCGGCATCGGCATCCAGAAGGCCATCCGGATCATGTACAACGCGATGCTGATGAAGACCAGCAGCAGCTCGTACCTGAAGTACCGGACCTGGACGCTGACCGCGGCCAAGAACCTGTACCCGGGTAGCTGCGCCGAGTTCAACACCGTGAAGGCGGCCTGGGACGCGGTCAGCGTTCCGGCGCAGACGGCCGACCCGACCTGCTCCACCTCCGGAGGCGTCACGGTCACCAACCCGGGCAACAAGAGCGGCACGGTCGGCACCGCGATCTCGCCGTTCACGATGACCGCGTCCGGCGGCACCGCGCCGTACACCTGGTCCGCGACCGGTCTGCCGGCCGGCATCACGATCGGCTCGTCCACCGGCACCGTGTCGGGTACGCCGACCGCGAGCGGCACGTTCAACGTCACCGTCACGGCGACCGCGAGCGCGGGCGGATCCGGCAACACCTCGTTCACGTTCACGATCGGCGGCACCGGCGGCTGCTCCGGCCAGAAGCTCGGCAACCCCGGCTTCGAGACCGGTACGGCGTCCCCGTGGTCGGCGTCGGCGGGCGTGATCGACAACACGGCCTCCCAGCCGGCCCGTAGCGGCACCTGGAAGGCGTGGCTGGACGGCTACGGCACGACCCACACCGACACCCTGAGCCAGTCGGTGGCGATCCCGGCCGGGTGCAGCGCGACGCTGTCGTTCTACCTGCACATCGACTCCGCCGAGACCACCACGACCACGCAGTACGACAAGCTCACGGTGAAGGCGGGCTCGACCACGCTGGCGACGTACTCGAACCTGAACAAGGCGAGCGGATACTCGCTCAAGTCGTTCAACCTCTCGTCGTTCGCCGGCCAGACGGTGACCATCAGCTTCACGGGCACCGAGGACATCTCGCTGCAGACCTCGTTCGTCATCGACGACACGGGTCTCAACCTGAGCTGACCCGCTAGCTGAATCGGCCGCCGTACCCGGGCGAGGGGTGCGGCGGCCGGTTCATGTCTCAGCCGAGCGTCATCCGGGGTTCGCCGTTGGCGAGGCCGGTGCCGGCGATGGAGCAGGTGCCGCCGCGGTTCTGGGTGTAGGTCTGGCGGACGCAGGAGCGCAGCGCCAGCTGGGCCCAGTAGTTCGGGTGCAGGGACTCCTGGATGTAGTAGTTCGAGCCGACGGTCGTCACCGTGCGGATCTGGTTGATCCACTCGGTCTTGTCGACGGCGGTCGGCTGCGTCCACGAGCTGAGGCCGACCTCCTCTACAGGCCGACCGTCTTCTCGCACAGCCGGCGGCCGTTGAACGCGGACTGCAGTTCGAGCAGTCGCGCGTTGGTGAGGCCGGACTGGCCGATCGCCGCGCGGACCGTGTTGTTGATCGTGACGAGGGCGGTGGCGTTGGCCCAGTCGGCGTCCGCGTTCCAGAAGCCGCAGCCGCCGACGCTCTGCCGGGTGTAGCCGGACTGGCCGTAGCGGAAGCCGCTGGACGCCGGGATCGGCGACGGGTACGTCTGGACGACCAGGCTCCACGCGCTGTCGCCGTACCCGGCGTTGCGCATCGCCGTCCGGACGTTCTGGAACGCCGTCGCGATCTTGCCGCGGACCGTCGTGATGTTGGCGGACGTGAAGTTCGCGACGACGGACGAGTCGTCCTTGCAGTAGTCGGGGTTCCAGGATGGCGAGAGCAGGAAGTCCTGCACGCACTGGGTGACGATCGACGCGAAGTTGAAGTCGTTGCCGCCGATCGAGACGACGACCTGCTTCACGTTGTGGGTCGCCGCGAAGGACTGCAGCATCTTCGCCTGACCCTGGTGGCCGGCGCCGTCGTCGTAGAAGTCGATGCCCGGCTTGAAGTAGTCGCCGGTCGAGGTCGTGGTGCGGGCACCCGAGCAGGCCAGATTCAGCCCGCCGACCCCGCCGCCGATGTACGCCTCCGCCGACAGGCTGCGGTGGCAGCGCGGGATCACCTCGGCGGTGTGGGTCGCGTTGTCGTGATAGGCGTGCGAGCCGAGGGCGTCGGCCGGCGTCTCGGAGTCGTTCGAGCTCCCGGCCCAGCGGCCGGCCTCACCCGAGATGTAGGAGTCCCCGACGGTGACGACGTACGGCGTCCCCGAACCGGGACCGTCGGCGTGCGCCGGGGGAGCGACCAGGCCGAGCCCGGTCAGGGACAGTAGGAGGATTGCTGCGGACACTCGACGACTTCGGGGTGTGATCACCGGAAGGCCTCTCTCGCCGGAGTTCAGTGATCGTTTGATCACCGACGAGATACTTCCCGGTAACAACCGTCCGCAGACTCAGCGTGCTGACATCTTTGCGCGCTGTCACCGCAGTGTCAGGGGTCAGCCCGGGAGGTTGAGCTCCTCCGGCCAGCGCTTGCTCCACCAGGCGCGCCAGCGGGCGTCCACGGCGTCGCGGTCCACATCGCGGTCGACGGCGCCGTACAGAGACAGGATCGCCATCGTGGCGCCGTCCGGCTTCCGGTCGCCGGGTGGGACGTGGCTGAGCACCAGCAGGCCGTTGCCCCAGGCATCGACCGTGAGGCCGAGCTGGTGGTCGGAGCGGTACCAGACCTCGCACTTCACCCGCTGCCCGACCAGGTCCAGCTCGAAGGCGTCGCCGGCCGGGATGCGCAGCTCGTCGACCGGGGAGACGGGACCGGTGCCCGAGTAGAACAGCGTGTGCCGGGTGTCTCCGGGGTGCCGTTCGAGGAAGAACCGGAGCTGGTGGAGGAAGGTGATCCAGCCTTCGGTGATGTCGTCGTAGTACGCGTCCCAGTCCGGGTTCGCGCCCAGCGGCGCACGGGTCAGCGTGACCCGCGACCCGCCGTCGGCCGGCTCCACGGCGAACTCGTCGCCGTTGCCGAGCCGCAGCGTCGTCCCTTCCTCGACCGCGTCGGTGAAGTAGATCAGGTCGATCTCCTGGTCGAGGCCGCCCTCGTACTCCCAGCCGTGCCAGTGCCGGATCTTGTCCTTGTTCCGCAGGGCGTCCCACACCGACGCCACCGGCGCGGCCACCGTCACCTCGATCTTCATGTCCCTCCCTCGGTACGGCGGGGTGCGGGGTGCCCGCCCGCGATCAACCGGTACGGCCGCCCGCCCTCGCTGTCGAACTCCTGGACCACCTGCTGGAGCGCGGCGGTCAACGCATCGGTGAACCGGTGGACCGCGCCCGGCTCCGCGAACCGCACTTCCGCCTCCAGCGTGAACGTCAGCAGCCGCTTGCCGTCCACGTCGGCGGCGCTCTGCATCCGCGCGACGTCCCGCACGGTCCCGGCGGCGACCTCGACGAGATGCTCGGCGGCGTACTGGTCCTGGATCTGCGTGAACGCCTGTCCCATCACCGCCGGATCGACGACCAGCGCCGCCGAGGCGCGCAGGATCCGCTCGGTGAACCCGCGCCGCGGCCGCTCCTCGACGAGCTCGACCAGGCCGGCCTTCTCCAGCTCCCGCAGGTGGTAGTTCACCCGCTGCCGCGGCAGGTCGAGCGCCGCGGCGAGCTGTGTCGCCGAGGCCGGCTCCCGCAGCAGGTCGAGCAATCGCCGACGGATCGGCGACAGCGCCATCCGCACCTTCTCGGGCTCGTCGACGTACCGCAGCATGCTTCCAATCTCCACTTGACAGAAAAATTTGTCAATAGATCGACCGGGCGGATGACACGATGCCCGCATGGGTCCGCAGTTGCCGGTGGGTACGCAGGTGGTGATCCGCGTCGCGGCACCCGACGACCAGGGCGGTACGGCGCAGCGCGGGGCGACCGGGCGGGTCGCCGGGATCACCGCCGACGGCCGCTACACGGTCCGGCTCGTCGACGGGCGGGAGACGCTGGCCCGGCGCGATCAGCTCAGCCTGCGGACGGCGTACCAGGACGAGGCGATCGAGCTGGATCAGCCGGACGGCGACCGGTTGGTGCGCGAACACACGATCTACGCGGCCGTCGTCGGGTCGCGGGCCTTCGGGCTCGACACCGACGACTCCGACACCGACACCCGCGGCGTGTACGTCGCCCCGACCGAGGCGTTCTGGTCGCTCGCGAAGCCGCCGACCCACGTCGACGGGCCCGAGCCGGAATGGTTCTCCTGGGAGATCGAGCGCTTCTGCGAGCTCGCGCTCAAGTCGAACCCGAACCTGCTCGAGGTCCTGCATTCACCACTCGTTGTCAGGCAGACACCGCTCGGCGAAGAGCTCCTGAGCCTGCGTCGCTCCTTCCTGTCCCAGCTGGCCTACCAGACGTACTCGGGCTACGTGCTCAGCCAGTTCAAGAAGCTGGAGACCGACTTCCGCCGCGACGGTGCGCCGAAGTGGAAGCACGTCATGCACCTGATCCGGCTCCTGCTGTCCGCCCGCGAGCTGTTGCTCGAAGCAACCCTCGTCGTCGACGCCGGCCCGCACCGCGAACGCCTCCTGGCAATCAAACGCGGCGAGCTGCCCTGGGAAGAGGTCGAGCACTGGCGCCTCTCCCTCCACGAGGAACTCGACAAGGCCCTGCAGCGCACGATCCTCCCGGCGACCCCGGATGTGACGCGGGTCGACGAGTGGCTGCGGTCCGTTCGGAGAAGAAGTCTCGGCGACGCGTGACAGGCGAGCCCTCGGCTACCCCGGCTGACGCCTGACCCTGGGGAAGCGGTTGCCGCAGGTGCTGTGCTGACAGCGCTGTCAGCTCTAAGCTATTTACTTAACTTCGTGAAGCATTGACAACCGGCTCGGCGGGGTAAATAGTTCCGTCCTGAAATCAATCAGAAAGCAGAGTGAATCAACAGTGTCGAACATCGAGATTCTGCAGCTCCGCGCCGGTGGCGTCAGCCTGGTGCTGGACTGCTCCGGTCCCGGCCTTCCGTCCGTGCTGCACTGGGGTGCGGACCTGGGTGAGTTGACCGAGAACGCTCTGCTGGAGCTGCGCCGCGGCGCGGGTGCGGTCCAGGACGGGAACGGCCTGGACGAGAACCGTCCGATCGGGATCGTCCCGGAGTACTCGGCCGGCTGGTTCGGCCTCCCGGGCCTGAACGGGCACCGCGACGGACAGGACTTCTCGGCGAGCTTCGAACTGAGCACCGTCGCCCGGACCGACAACACCTTGCGGATCGACGCCGCCGACGCCAAGGCCGGTCTGCGGCTGCGGCTGACCGTCGAGCTGACCGACTCCGGCCTGGTCAGGACACAGGCCGACCTGACCAACACGGGTACGACGCCGTACACGGTCGACGGGCTCTACCTCGCGCTGCCGGTCCCGACCGAGGCGACCGAACTGCTCGACATGACCGGCCGGCACATCGGCGAGCGGCACCCGCAGCGGCACGCGTTCACGCAGGGCGCGCACATCCGCGACAACCGCCGCGGCCGCACCGGCGCCGACGCGACCCTGCTGCTGCTCGCCGGTACCGAGAGCTTCGGGTTCCGCACCGGCGAGGTCTGGGGCGTGCACACCGCCTGGAGCGGCAACCACCGGTCGTACGCCGAGCGCGGCATGAGCGGGTACGGCGTGATCGGCGGCGGCGAGCTGCTGCTGCCGGGTGAAGGCCGCATCGCCCCGAACGGCACGTACAGCACCCCGTGGATCTACGGCTCGTACGGCGTCGGCCTCGACCAGGTCTCGCACCGCTTCCACGACTACCTGCGCGCCCGCCCGAACCACCCGGCGACCGAGCGCCCCGTCGTCCTCAACACCTGGGAAGCGGTCTACTTCGACCTCGACCTGGACAAGCTCAAGGCCCTCGCCGACGCGGCCCACGAGGTCGGCGCCGAGCGGTTCGTCCTGGACGACGGCTGGTTCCGCGGCCGCCGCGACGACCACGCCGGGCTCGGCGACTGGTACGTCGACGAGGAGATCTGGCCGAAGGGCCTGCACCCGCTCGTCGACCACGTGAAGAGCCTCGGCCTGCAGTTCGGGCTCTGGGTCGAGCCGGAGATGGTGAACCCGGACTCCGACCTGGCCCGCGAGCACCCGGACTGGATCCTCGCCGCCGGCGACCGGATGCCGCCGACCGCCCGCCACCAGCAGGGCCTGAACCTCGGCGTCCCGGCGGCGTACGACTACATCCTCGAGCGGCTGGACAGCATCCTGTCCGAGTACGACATCGCGTACCTGAAGTGGGACCACAACCGCGACTTCGTCGACGGCGGCAACCAGCACACCGGTACGGCGGGCATCCACGAGCAGACCCTGGCGGTGTACCGGCTGATCGACGAGCTGAAGCGCCGGCACCCGGGCCTCGAGATCGAGTCCTGCTCGTCCGGCGGCGCCCGCGTCGACCTCGGCATCCTGGAGCGCACCGACCGGATCTGGGGCAGCGACAGCAACGACGCGCTCGAGCGGCAGACGATCCAGCGCTACACGCAGCTGCTGCTGCCGCCGGAGCTGATCGGTTGCCACGTCGGCCCGCCGCGGGCGCACACCACCGGCCGGACGCAGACGCTGTCGTTCCGCGCGATCACCGCGCTGTTCGGTCACTTCGGCATCGAGTGGGACATCGCGTCGGCCAGCGCCGAGGAGCGCGCCGAGCTCAAGGGCTGGGTCGCGCTGCACAAGGAGCTGCGGCCGTTGCTGCACTCCGGTCGTGTGGTGCGCGCCGACCGCGGCCCGGAGGACGTGCTGGTGCACGGCGTCGTCGCGCAGGACGCTGCCCGTGCGGTGTTCAGCGTCGTCCAGACGAAGCAGTCGGTGACCTCGGCCGTCGGCCGGGTGCGCCTGCCCGGGCTCGACCCCGCCCGGACGTACCGGATCAGCAAGGTGGCGACACCCGGACCCGAGTCGCGGTCCACGGCCTGGTCGGCCGACGGTGGAAGCGTGGAACTGAACGGCGCCGCCCTCGCCTCGGTCGGTGTGCTGATGCCGGCGCAGTGGCCCGAGAGCGCGATCTTGCTGGACGTGACAGCGATCGGGTAAGCCCGCCCGATCGCCGGACCAGAGAAGGAGATCCCCCGTGACCGCGACCACCAACGCTCCACCTACCAGGAAACGAAGTCACGGGGAACAGGCGGCGCCGCCGGGGAGGCGGCGCAGCCTGGGCGACCTCAAGGTCGCGATGATCTTCCTCGCCCCGGCCACGCTCGGCTTCGTGGTGTTCTACATCTGGCCGACGCTGCGCGGCGCCTACCTGAGCTTCACCGAGTACAGCCTGCTGTCGGCGCCGAAGTTCAACGGGCTGGCCAACTACGAGCGGATGCTGCAGGACAGCTTCTTCTGGAACGCGCTCGTGGTCACGGTCGAGTACGTCGTGATCAACATCGGCGTGCAGACCGTGCTCGCGGTCGGGATCGCGATGGTGATGTACCGGCTGACCAAGTCGATCACGGTCCGCGCGATCATCCTGGCGCCGTACCTGGTCGCGAACGTCGTCGTCGCGCTGGTCTGGTACTGGATGCTGGACTTCCAGGTCGGCATCGTGAACCAGGGCCTCAGCTGGCTCGGGATCGACCCGGTGGCGTTCTTCGGCGACTCGCACTGGGCGATCCCGACGGTCGCCGGCATCAACGTCTGGCGGCACATGGGGTACACCGCGCTGCTGGTGTTCGCGGGGCTGCAGACGATCCCGGCGTACGTCTACGAAGCCGCCGAGGTGGACGGGTCGACCGAGTGGAAGACGTTCTGGCGGATCACGCTGCCGCTGCTGCGGCCGGTCCTGGTGATGGTCCTGGTGGTCACCATGATCGGCTCGTTCCAGATCTTCGACACGGTCGCCGTGACCACGCAGGGCGGTCCGATCAACGCGACGCGGGTCATCTACTACTACATCTACGAGCGGGCGTTCACGCGGTTCGACTTCGGCTACGCGTCCGCGATGGCGCTGGTGCTCTTCGCGATCCTCGCCGTCGTGTCCCTGGTGCAGCTGCGGCTGCTGCGGGCCAAGGAGAGTGATCTCGCATGAGGCGACAGGTGAGCGTCGGCCGTACGGTCGCCTGGGTGTTGCTGTTCATCCTGCTGATCGTCACGCTGTTCCCGTTCTACTGGATGTTGCGGACGGCCTTCTCCGACAACACCCAGCTGCCCGGTCACCCGGGCTCGCTGCTGCCGGTGGAGAGCACGCTCGGCGCGTTCAAGCGCGTGCTCGGGCTGTCCACGATCGAGGAGGCGCAGGCCCAGGGCGGCTCCGGCGCCGCGGTCAACTTCTGGCTGTACCTGCGCAACTCGTTGGTGGTGGCAACCATCACGACGGTGTGCCAGGTGTTCTTCAGCGCGATGGCGGCATACGCGTTCGCCCGGCTGCGCTGGCCCGGGCGGGACAAGGTGTTCGCGCTGTTCCTGGCCGCGCTGATGGTGCCGCCGATCTTCACCACGCTGCCCAACTTCGTGCTGATCAAGAACCTAGGGCTGCTGAACAGCTTCGCCGGCATCATCCTGCCGGGCGCGTTCATGACGCCGTTCGCGATCTTCTTCCTCCGGCAGTTCTTCCTCGGGATCAACCGGGAGCTGGAGGAGGCGGCGATGATCGACGGCGCCGGGCACCGGCGGATCTTCTTCGGGCTGATCATCCCGATGAGCGGTGCGCCGATCGCGACGCTGGCGATCCTGACCTACATCAACTCGTGGAACGACTACTTCTGGCCGCTGCTGGTCGGCCAGCAGGAGAACGTCCGGGTGCTGACGGTCGCGCTGGGCGTGTTCCGGTCCCAGACGCCGCAGGGCGGGCCGGACTGGGCCGGCCTGATGGCGGCGACGCTGATCGCGGCGCTGCCGATGATCATCCTCTTCCTGGCCTTCGCCAAGCGGATCACGAACTCCATCGGCTTCTCGGGGATCAAATGATGAATCTCTCACGAAGGACCCTGCTGAAGGCCGGACTGGCCGCGCTGGCCGTACCGTCGGTTGCCGCGTGCAACAACGGCGCGGCGGCCCGCGGCGACGGCGAGATCATCTACTGGCTGTGGGACTCGGCCCAGCTGCCGATGTACACCGAGTGCGCGAAGGTGTTCCACGAGCAGAACCCGCAGTACTCGGTGAAGATCGAGCAGTACGGCTGGAACGACTACTGGTCGAAACTGGTCACCGGGTTCATCTCCGACACCGCGCCGGATGTGTTCACCGGGCACTCCTCGAAGTACCCGCTCTTCGCGGACAAGGGGCAGGTGCTGCCGATCGACGACTACGTCAGCCGGGACAGCGTCGACCTGAGCATCTACCAGAAGGGCCTGGCGGACCGCTGGATCGGGGCCGACGGCAAGCGGTACGGCCTGCCGAAGGACTGGGACACCGAGGTCAACTTCTACAACAGCGCGTTCACCGAGGCGGCCGGGATCAGCGCCGACCAGCTCAACGCGATGACGTGGAACCCGCAGGACGGCGGCACGTTCGAGCAGATCGTCCGGCGGCTGACGGTGGACTCCAAGGGCCGCCGCGGCGACCAGCCGGGGTTCGACAAGGACAACGTCAAGGTCTACGGACTCGGGTACGGCGACGCCGGCGGCGGTGACGGTCAGACCAGCTGGAGCTGGTACGCCGCGAGCAACGGCTGGAAGTACTCCGAGGGCGAACCGTGGGGGACGAAGTTCTTCTACGGCGACCCGAAGTTCACCGAGACGATCGGGTGGTGGCGCTCGCTGATCACGAAGGGGTACATGCCGACGTACGCGCAGGCGAAGTCCGGTGTGGACGTGACCACCTCGTTCGGCGCGGGCAAGTACGCGATCACGCCGAACGGCTCCTGGATGCTCGGCACGTACGGCGGGCTGAAGCAGGTGAAGACCAAGCTCGCCCGGCTGCCGGTCGGTCCGGTCGGCAAGCGGATGTCGATGATGAACGGGCTCGCGGACACGATCTGGGCCGGGACCACCCGGCGGGACGCGTCCTGGGCGTGGGTGAAGTTCCTCGGCTCGCAGACCGCGCAGGACATCGTCGCGCAGGCCGGCGTGGTGTTCCCGGCGGTGGCGGCGAGCATGCCGGCGGCGAAGGCGGCGTTCGCGAAGAGCGGGTGGGACGTGACACCGTTCCTGGAACCGGTCGAGGCGGGTGACGTGTTCGCGTACCCGGCCAACCCGAACGCGGCCGACGTGACCGCGGTGATGACGCCGGCGATGGACGCGGTGATGTCGTTCGAGGCCGAACCGTCGTCGCTCGCGAAGGCGAACGACGAGGTGAACCAGATCCTGTCCGCGAACAGCTGAGGGTTGTCCCTGGGACGGTCTACGCCCGGGGGAGTACGTCGTACTGCGTCCTGCGGTGCAGCGTGCTCCTCCGGGGGTAGCGGAGGTGTCGCCGCTGGGCCGACGCGGTGAAAGGGGTCTGAAAGCCAGTCTTGGTGCCGTTGGAAGATCCACGAGCACCGAGGAGTGTCATGGACGACGAGAGGCCGGGCGGATCGATCCGCATCGGCGACAGTGAGCGTGAGGACGCCGTCAAGCGTCTGGGCGAGCATTACGAAGCCGGCCGGCTGAGCGCCGAGGAACACTCGGAGCGCGTCGACCAGGCCCTCCGCGCCAGAACCGGCGCGGACCTGGAAACCCTCTTCGCCGACCTCCCCGGCTCCCACCAGACCCCGCCCGGCCCCGACGCCGGCGGTTCTGGTGACGGCGAGGGGTGGGCCGGGCCGTGGGGCTGGAGCAAGCCGCCGTGGACGGCTCCGGCCGACGCCGATCCCGGGAATGCCGGACGTCCGGCGGGAGGATTCGCCGGCCGGCCGCCGTGGGCTGCGCGGGGGCCCTTGGGCCGCATCCCGCTGCCGTTGCTGATGCTGCTCGGGGCGTTCGCCGTGCTGGCCTCGGTCGGGTGTGTGGTGGGCGGTGGTCATCCGCCGGTGCTGCCGCTGCTGCTGATCGTGGCAGCGGTGCTGTTCGTGCGGAAGCGGCGGACGGAGCGTCGCGCATGAGGAACGTGTACCGCGTGCTGGGACTGCTGATCGCGGTCGCGGTCGTGCTGCAGGTCGCGTCGATCGCGCTCGCCGGGTTCACGATCGCGAAGGACGCCGACGACGGCACCTCGATCGGCGCCGACTACAGCAACTTCGGGCAGAGCTACCACAGCATCGCCGGCTCGGTGATCGCGCTGCTCGCGCTGGCGTTCCTGATCGTGTCGTTCCTGACCGACGTCCCGCGCGGCCGGGTGCTGGCCGGGATCGTCGTCGGCCTGGTGGCGCTGCAGTTCGTCCTCGCGGTGGTGTCCTTCGGGGTGCCGGCGCTCGGTCTGCTGCACGGCATCAACGGACTCGCGATCGCCGGTGTGGCGAGTGCGGGCGCGCGGCGGGCCGTCGTACCGAAACAGCCTGTGACCAGTGCCTGACGTCAAGAAGCGCCGGTGGGGCCGGCTGCTCGCTCTGGGGATCACCCTGGCGGTACTCGTACCGCTCGGGTACCTCTGGGCGACCAGCCTGGTCCCGGGCGAGTACAACCCGGCCGAGATGGGGTACGCCGACTACGGCGGCGGCCCGTCGGCGGGGCACGAGCATCACCACGGCGGGACGAGCGTGGTCGACCTGGCCGGTCCGAAGACGGGTACGCCGGACGTCGACGTGACGCTTGTGGCGCGGAAGCAGAAGTTCCAGCTGGCGTCGGGTGAGACGGTCGACGGATACACGCTGAACGGGACCTCGCCCGGCCCCCTGATCCGGGCGCGCGTCGGCGACCTCGTACAGGTCACGCTGGTGAACGAGTCCGTGCCCGACGGCGCGACGCTGCATTGGCACGGGATCGACGTACCGAACGCCGAGGACGGGGTCGCCGGGGTGACGCAGGACGCCGTACCAGTGGGCGGGAAGCACGTGTACCGGTTCAAGGCGGAGCAGGGCGGCACGTACTGGTACCACTCGCACCAGGTGTCGAGCGACGAGGTGAAGGGCGGGCTGTTCGGCCCGATCGTGATCGCGCCGCCGTCGCCCGGTGAGGTGGTGGCGGCGATCCACACGTACGACGGGAAGCGGACGATCAACGGACGCACCGGGACCGCGAAGGCCGAGCTGCCGGCCGGTACGACGGCGCGGGTGCGGGTGATCAACACCGACAACGCGATCCTGCGGGTCGGGCTGGTCGGCACGCCGTACAAGGTGGTCGCGGTCGACGGGCGCGACGTCCACGGTCCGACGGCCGTCACGGCCGCGTTCCCGTTGGCGGCCGGTGCCCGCGTCGACCTGGAGGCCGTGGTGCCGCCCGGCGGGATGCGGCTCGTGGCCGGTACGTCGGCGTTGTCGCTCGGGATCGGGCCGGGCGACCCGGCGCAAGGTGACCTGCCGGGGGAGACGGTGGATCTACTGACGTACGGGACATCCGCACCGGTCGGTTTCGATCCGGCGACGGCGGACCGCAACTTCGAGTACCGGATCGGGCGGCGGCCCGGGTTCCTCGACGGTGTGCCGGGGCTGTGGTGGACGATCAACGGCCACAAGTTCCCCGACGTGCCGATGTTCATGGTCGCCGAGGGGGACGTGGTGCGGATGAAGATCTCCAACACCAGCGGCCAGGCGCACCCGATGCACCTGCACGGTCACCACGCCGTCGTCCTGTCCCGGGACGGGGTCGCGGCGACCGGTTCGCCGTGGTGGGTCGACACGCTCGAGGTCGGGAACGACGAGACGTACGAGATCGCGTTCGTGGCCGACAACCCCGGTGTCTGGATGGACCACTGCCACAACCTGCCGCACGCCTCCGAGGGCCTGATGACCCACCTGATGTACGAGGGTGTCACCACGCCGTACCGCGTCGGCGGCGACTCGCACAACGAGCCGGAGTGAAACCGGCGCCCGTCGGAGCGCGTCCATCGTTCATGATGTTGCGATGAGCGACGACGACCTGCACGGCCGTCAGTTGCTGCTGATGCTCGCGTTCTTCGTCACGGTCGGCGGCGGGCTGTACCTCATCGGGTGGCTCACCCGCCCGAGCTTCCTCTACGACCACCCGCTGATCTGCGCCGCCGTCGCGGGCGGGGCCTGTTACCCCGCCCGCTTCCTGGCCGAACGCTTCGCCTGGTGGAACCGCCTCGAGGAACGCCGCCAGGCGCGCCGGGACCGCCTGCTGAGCCGCGCCCTGGCGGACGCGCGGCACCGGGCCCGGACCGGACGCAAGCGCCGGATCGGGTGGGGTGAGGGGCTGATCAGGGCCGGCCGGCTGCTTGTCGGGGTTCCGATCGCGGTGGGGTCGCTGGCGATCGTGCCGCTGGGGATCGCGGCCGGGAACGACAACCGGCAACTGGTCGCCGACGGGCCGGTCCAGCAGGCCGTGGTCGTGTCGGTCGAGGAGGACAAGTGGTCCAAGTACGACGACGTGATCGTGAAGGTGGCCGGACCGGGCGACGGTACACCGGTCGAGGTGGACGGCGGCAACGACCTCGATCCGAGGCCGGCGGTCGGCGACCGGATCGACGTGGTCGCCGACCCGGGGGACACGTCGTACGTGATCGCGGCAGCCGTCGACTGGTCCACGCCGTGGTGGGCCTGGCCGCTCGGCGTCGTGATCAGCCTGCTGTGCCTCTGGATGGGCGTGGCGATCGCGTTCGGCTGAGGTCAGGACGCCTGGCGGAGCGCGGCGAGGCGGGCGCAGGCGGCCTCCAGCGCCGCGGGCTGGGTTTCGTACGCACCCCACCAGAGGGGGTTGTCCGGTTGGGGGTCGAGCTCGTCGTCGACGTCGGCGTACCACTCGTCCGCGGTCCGGAAGACCCGCGCGTGCAGCTGGTTGTCGTTCACCGCACCACTCCTGGAAGTGAGAACCGTGTACGTCTCCAGGATGTGACCGCGGTCGGCAGGAACGCGCCAGCGACACGCGGTGGTTCAGGTGACCAGGACCGTGATCCGCTGGGCCGTGTTGTTGCTGAAGCCGCCGCGGTTCCACTCGGCCTCGATCGGCTGCTCGTTCCCGGCGGCGTCGTACGCGCGGACCGTGAGCACGTGCTCGCCCGGCGTCGCCTCCCAGTCGTAGGCGAACGCCCGCCAGGCGAGCTCCTCGGGCCCGTCTTGGTTGCTGGGGGCATCCAACGTCGCCTCGTGCCAGTTCACGCCGGCGTCCGTGCTCACCTCGACGCGCTCGATCGGCGCCCACCCGGACCAGGCCCGGCCGAACAACGCGACGGTGCCCGCGGCAACGAACCGGTGCCGGCTCATGAAGTCCGGGAACCCCGGCGGGATCAGCAGCGCACGCGGCTGGATCCGGGTGATCGCCGTCCCCGGGTCGTCCGCGTCGGCCCGGATCCGGTACGCCACCGCGTTCTGGAATCCCTCGAACGCGTGGTCGATCACCTCGATCGAGCGCAGCCACTTCACGCTGGCCATCCCGTACCAGCCCGGGACGACGAGACGCAGCGGGTAGCCGTGCTGTGGCGGCAGCGGCGCACCGTTCATCTCCCAGGCGACGATCGCGCCCGAGTCGATCGCCTCCGCCACCGACAGGCCGCGCTGGTAGTCCTGCTCGACCCCGCGCTCCACGCCGTGGTCCGCGCCGGTGAACACCACGTCCACGGCGTCCTCGCGCAGCCCGGCCAGCCGCAGCAGGTCGGCGAGCGGCACGCCGGTCCATTCCGCCGTACCGACCGCTTCCGACAGCCAGGGCTGACTGATCGGCCGCGGCTGCAGCGTCGCGCGGCCGTTGCCGGCGCACTCCAACGTGACCCGCACGGTACGGCGGCCCATCGCGCGCAACTCGGTCAGCCCGAACGACAACGGCTGCTCGACGCATCCGTCGACGCTCAGCTCCCAGTCGCCCGCATTCGTCGCCGGGATGTCGTAATGCACCAGCACGTAGTGCAGGCCCGGCGGGGTCACGTCGTACCGCAGCCCCTCGAGCGGCATGCCGTGGTTGCGCGCCGCCAGCTGCAGCTCGTCGGCGGTGATCCCCTCACCCGTGTCCGCCAACCGCCCCCGAACGCTGAAACTCTCGATCGACATCGTAGATCCCTCCCCTGAAGCAACCCTAGAGGTAGAGACCGGCTACAACCAGCCGTTGTCCAGTGCGATCCGGGCGGCTTCGGCGCGCGTCCGGGCGCCGGTCTTGCCGATGGCGGCGGAGAGGTGGTTGCGGACCGTTCCCTCGGACAGGTGCAGTTCCTTGGCGATGTCGGCCACGGTGCCGCCCTCCCGAGCAGCCCGCAGTACGTCGGACTCCCGGCCCGTCAGCGGGCTCGTCCCGGCCACCAGGGTCTCCGCGGCGAGCGACGGGTCGACCACGCGCAGCCCCTGGTGGACGCGCCGTACGGCGTCCGCGAGCTGGGTCGCCGGGGTGTCCTTGACGACGAACCCGGCCGCGCCGGCCTCCATCGCGCGGCGCAGGTACCCGGGCCGACCGAAGGTGGTCACCATCAGGACCCGCACCCCGGGTACGGCGCTGCGCAGCGCGGCGGCCGCCTCGATGCCGTCCAGCCCGGGCATCTCCACGTCGAGGAGCGCGACGTCCGGCCGGGAGTTCTTCGCCGCGTCGATCACCTCGTCGCCGCGACCGACCTCGGACACCACCTCCAGGTCGGGCTCCAGATCGAGCAGGGCGGCCAGGGCACCGCGGACCAGCGCCTGGTCGTCGGCGATCAGCAATCGGATGCTCACGGCACCATCCTCACAGGCCGACCTTCACCGCCAGCCGGAACCCGCCGCCCGGCGCCTGACCGACCTGCAAGCCCGCGCCCGCCTGGTCGGCCCGTTCGCGCAGGCCGACCAGTCCGTGGCCCGAGGCGCCGCCGCCCGGCGTCGGACCCTTGCCGTCGTCGAGCACCTCGATCTGCACTGCCGAGATCTGGATCGTGCACCGCTTCGCGCCGGAATGCCGTACGACGTTCGTGACGCCTTCGCGCACCACCCAGGCGAACAGTTCGCGGTTCTCCTCGGGGACCTCGTCGACCGTGGTCGGCAGGTCCGCCTTGATCCCGGCGGCCTGCAGCGCGGCGCGCGCCGAGACCAGCTCACCGGCCAGGCTCAGCTCGCGATACCCGGCGACCGCGGCCCGGACGTCGGCCAGCGCCGCCCGCGCCAGGCTCTCGACGTCCGCGACCTCGGCCGCCGCCCGCGCCGGATTCGCCTCGATCAGCTTGCCGGCCAGCTCCGCCTTCACCGTGATGACCGTCAGCGAATGGCCGAGGATGTCGTGCAGGTCGCGGGCGAACCGGTTCCGCTCCTCCTGGACGGCCAGCTCGGCCATGTCCTTGCGGGCCGCGTTCAGCTCGATACTGCGCTGGATCGCCCGCCGCATCCCGAACACGGCCAGCGCGCCGAGGAAGATCGCGAACCCGTAGCTGCCGTCGTCGGTCCAGCCCGGCACGATCCGCATCGACAGCTCGGCGCCGCCGAGCAGCAGCGCGACGATACCGATCGCGATCCGCAGGTCGACGGCCATCATCGCGACCGCCGAGATGTAGACCAGGCAGGTCAGCGCCTGCTGCCCGGCGGCCGGCAGCATCAGCAGGCACAGGGCGAGCATGCCGCCCAGGTACACCAGGCGCTGCCAGGTCGGCATCCCCCGGGCACCGAGGCCGACCCAGCGGACCCAGCCGAAGAAACCGAGGTACGACAGCGCGAACAGGGACAGCGTGACCAGGCCGAGGATCCGGGTCGGCCCGTGCCGGTGGATGATCTCCTCGAACGGCTGGGACAGGTAGAACAGCCAGACCCCGGCCGCCAGCCAGCCCCACCGCCCGGGTCCCGGGCGGCCGCTACGCTCGGCGAGCGCCTCCATCAGCGTCGGCGAAGTCTTCACGGTGGTCACGCTATCGCTCGGTTCCTCAGGCGCGGGCGGTGTCGGCGCGGAACCGGCGCAGGCCGATGAACCCGAGCACGACGGTCCAGCCGAGCACCACGAGCAGCGCGTGGGTGTCCAGGCCGCCCTGGGTCAGCGCGCTCCGCGACGTCTGACCGGTCCAGTACGCCGGGGTGAGCTGGGCGATGTGCTTCATCACCGACGGCATCTGGTCGACCGGGAGCCACAGGCCGCCGAAGGCCGCGATCAGCATCGTGCTCAGACCGGTGATCGGCTGCACGCTGTCCGGTTTCGCGATGTACCCGATGACCAGGCCGATCGCGGCGAACGGCAGCGCGCCGAGCCAGGACACCAGCGCGACCGTCAGCCACTGGTCGGCGTCCAGGTGCACGTGCCCGAACGTCATGCCGCACAGGAACACCACGAGCAGCGGCGGGATCGCCAGCAGCAGGCTCAGGATGACCTTGTTCACGACGTACGCCTGCGGCTTCAGCGGGGTCAGCCGCAGCGTCCGGTTCCAGCCGCCGTCGCGCTCGGCCGCGATCACGCCGCCGCTGCTCATCGCCGCGGACATCGAGCCGAACATCGCCATACTCACCATCACGTACGCGATCGCGGAGATGCCCGCCTCGTTCGCGTCCTGCGGGATCGTCAGGCCGAAGATCAGGAACAGCACCAGCGGCATCAGGATCGAGAAGATCAGCACCCGCCGGTTCCGCAGCGTGCGGCGGATGTCGAAGATCAGGTAGTCGCGGTTCATGCCAGGCTCTCCTCTTGGGCCGCGCTGATCGCGAGGACGGCGTCCTCGAGGTCGGCGGACGTCACTTCGATGTCATGGGCGTTCGTGTTCGCGAGCAGGTGCCGCAGGGTGCCGTCGGAGTCGGCGCACTGCAACAGCACGACGTCACCGCGGGTCTCGACGTTCCGCACGCCGGGCAGCGACGCCAGGGCGGCCAGGTCGGCGCCCGGGATCGTGGCCCGGATGGTGCGGCCGGACACGCTCGCCTTGATCTGCGCGGCGGTGCCGTCGGCAACGACCTTGCCGTTGCGCATCAGCACCACGCGGTCGGCGTACGAGTCCGCCTCCTCCAGGTAGTGGGTCGCGAACAGCACCGTCCGGCCGCGGGCGGTCTCGGCGTGCATCGACGCCCAGAAGTCGCGGCGGGACTCGACGTCCATGCCGGTCGTCGGCTCGTCCAGCACGATCAGGTCCGGCTGCGGGATGATCGCCATCGCGAACCGGACCCGCTGCTTCTGGCCGCCGGACAGGCCCTTCATCGTCCGTTTGGTGAGGTCCGCGATCCCGGCCCGCTCGAGTGCCTCCTCGACCGGCATCGGGTCGTTGTGCAGGCCGGCCACCAGGTTCAGCAGCTCGCCGACCTTGGCATCCTCGATGATCCCGCCGCTCTGCAGCATCACGCCGACCTGCCCCTTGGCGATCGCGTCCGTCGGCGTACCGCCGTACACCTGGACCGTGCCCTGATCCGGCTTCACCAGGCCGAGCAGCATCTCGATCGTGGTCGACTTCCCCGCGCCGTTCGGCCCGAGCAACGCCACCACCTCACCGGCCCGGATACTCAGATCCACCCCGGCGACGGCCTGCACATCCGCATACTTCTTGGTCACACCCCGCAGGCTGACCGCAGTCGTTGTCGTCATACCCAGAAGCCTGCTGGAACCCCTCGCCACACCCCTGGATCGCCCGTCACGACCCACCCATGACATCCGTCAGCCGAAACCCATGAGGTTCAAAGGACAGCGCTCCGCGCCGGCAGTTCTGTCGGGCGTGGATTGTGGCGCCGGCGGATCCGTTGGGGTGCAGGGGCTGGTGGGCGGAAAGGACAGCGCTTCGCGCTGGCTGTTCCTTTGGGGCGTGGATTGTGCCGGCGGCGGATCCGTTGGGTGCAGGGGGCTGGTGGGCGGAAAGGACAGCGCTTCGCGCTGGCAGTTCCTCTGGGGCGTGGACTGTCGTGACGGCGGATGCGTGGAGTGGCGGCTGTGGTGAGGCGAGGGAAGGACAGCGCTTTGCGCTGGCGGCTCTTGGCGCGCGAACGGTGTTGGAGCGGTTGTGCTGGCGCCGGATGGTTGTGGCGTGGCCGGAAAGAGGATGGTGCTTGCGCTGGCAGGGTTTCTGGGGCGCGTGGAGTGGTGGTAAGCGAAGCGAAAACGGCGGCGCTTCGCGCTGGCTGGTGGGCTGGGAAGGACCGCGCTGGGTGCGGGCTCTCTGGTGTTAAGAACTTGGTGCGGCGAACGCGGTGGTGCGGACAGCAGTACTGGGTGGGGACTGTGGCCGGGGGACTGATCTCCACCACGTCCTCGGCGTTCCGGGGGCCGCCTGCCGAGTGCCGGTGACGAGTGCCGGGAGGCCGGGTGCCGAGCACCGCACGTCGTTCGGGGATGGGTTGCTGGGCGGCGGTTTGTGGTGGGCCGGGACGAGGACGGCGCTTCGCGCCGGCTGTGCGAGGCCTGGCGGCGTACGCCTGCCGGGCCGGTGGCAAGCGAGGTCTGGCATCGCGTGGTTCGTGGTGGTGGACTGCTTGGTCGGGGTGGGGAATCGGCAACTGATCGGGGTTGGGGAGCGTCCACTGGAGTGTTGAGGAAGGGAAGGCGATCGGGGTGGGTGCGGTGCTTGGTGTAGCGGGGGTTGTGCACGGTGGGGTCGTGGTGCGGCGGACTCGGGGTGGGTTGCCTGCGGGGGTTCGGGTCCGTGTGCACGGGCAGGCTCGGGGGGAGACGGCGGGTGCGTGTGAGGGGAGCGGTGGGATGGCGACGTTGACGGTGTGGAAGTTCGAGACGTGGGACGGGGCCAACCAGGCGATCGGGACGTTGGAGGGTCTGGCCAAGCAGAAGCTGATCCGGATCCACGACGCGGCGTCGGTGACGTGGCAGCCGGAGAAGCGGCGGCCGCGGACGCGGCAGGTGCGGAACATGACGGGGCCGGGCGCGCTCGGCGGGATGTTCTGGGGGGCGCTGTTCGGGACGATCTTCCTGATGCCGTGGGCGGGAGCCGCGATCGGGGCGGCGGCGGGTGCGGTCGCGGGATCGCTGATCGACGTCGGGATCGACGACGACTTCATCAAGGAGGTCCGCCGGCAGGTGACGCCGGGGACGTCGGCGTTGTTCCTGCTGTCCAGCGAGGAGGAGACCGATCAGATCCGCGCGACCTTCAAGCGCACCGGCCTGCGCGCCAAGCTGATCCACACCGACCTGACCGACGACCAGGAAGCCGCCATCCACGAAATGTTCGGGGACTGACCGGGACTCATCCCCGTTTCGCGAAATCCAGCACGTACCGCCAGTCCTCCTCGAGGAGGTCGTGGGTGCCGGGGCGTAGGTGGTAGCCGATGGCGTTCGGGGGGAAGGACGGGCGGGCGGCGGTGACCGCCAGGTGCTCGCCGACCGGGTCGGCCCAGGCGTCGGCTTCGGCGCTGGTGATGGCGACTCGGCGTGGGGCGATGCTTGCCAGGAGTTGGTGCTGGTCGACGGGGAGGTCGTTCTCGTGGCCGGCGTACGCGGCGAACGACGGGACGAACCAGTGCGGGAACTTCGTGGTGATCGCCGCGATGTCCTCGCCGGCCGGGTGCCGGAACAGCGCGGCGCCGCAGCAGCCGGAGCCGTTCGCGGCCGTCACGGCGAAGCGGTCGTCCTGGGCTCCCGCCCAGAGTGCGGCCTTCCCGAGCCGCGAGTGGCCGAGCGCGACCGCGCCCGCCGTGGCGACGCCGGGGATGCGCCCGGCGATGTCGAGCAGCCGGGACAGGCCCCACGCCCAGGCCGCGACCGCGCCCCAGGTCTCGGCGGGGAACCGCGCGCGTACGCCAGGTGCGGCCGGTGCCGGGTCGTCAGGCTCGATCTGCTGGTAGTCGACGGTGAGTACGGCGTACCCGGCCGCGATCGCCGTCGCGTACGGCCAGGTCTCGATCGTCTCGTCGTTGCCCTTGAAGTTGAGCACCACGACGACAGGCGCGGCGCCGGCACCGGCCGGCCGGTGGGTGAGCGTGTCGAGTACGACGTCCCCGAGCGGACACGCGATCACCGCGCGGTGCCGCAACCGGTCGGCCGCGCCGTCGAGTACGCCGTCGTCGCGCGAACGCAGGACCAACTCGGTCAGCTCACCACCGTCCGGCGTACGGCCGTAGATCGTGTCCGCGAACTCGCCGACGACATCAGAACCGGCTGCCGGCAGCGACGGTACGACGGCGCGTTGCCACTTCTCAGGAAGCTCCACGAGGTCAATACTCTAGTCGGGCTCCGCGAAATCGGTTGACCGTGCGCGTGGCGGGTGTGAGGGTCGCGGGCGTGACGGGTGTGCCGAAGCTGCATGACGACGAGGTGCGGATCGACGCTGCCGTGGTGGAGCGGCTGCTGGCTGAGCAGCTCCCGCGGTGGGCCGGGTTGCCGGTGCGCGTGGTCGAGCGGTCGGGCACCGACAATGTCACTTTCCGCGTGGGCGACGACCTGGCGGTCCGGTTGCCGCGCACCGTACGCAATCAAGGGCAGGTCGAGAAGGACCTGGCCTGGATGCCGCGTCTGGCGCCGCACGTCTCGCTGCCGATCCCGGAACCGCTGGAGCTCGGGCAACCGTCCGACGTCTATCCGTTCACCTGGGGCGTCTACCGGTGGTTGCCTGGGGCACCGTTCACGCCCGAGTCGGTTGACGGCGTACGAGCGGCCCAGCAACTGGCCGCTTTCGTCCGGACGTTGCGCGAGGTGGACACCACCGGCGCGCCGGTGCCGGACGGCGACCCGTTCACCCGCGGTACGCCGCTGGCGCCGCGCGACGCGATGTTCCGCGAGGCGCTGGACCAACTGAAGGAGCACTTCGACGCCGGCCTGCTCACGGCCGCGTGGGAGGAGTCGCTGGCGGCCGACACCTGGGACGGCGTACCGCGGTGGATCCACGGCGACCTGATGTCCGGCAACCTACTCGTTGCTGACGGCAAGCTCTCGGCGGTGATCGACTTCGCCACCGCCAGCGCGGCCGACCCCGCCGGTGACGTACTGCCCGCGTGGTGGCTGTTCGAGGGCGAGTCCCGGGCGGCGTACCGCGAGGCTCTCGAGATCGACCACGCCACCTGGCTCCGCGCCCGAGGCTGGGCGCTGTCCCTGGTCGTCATCGCGATCCCGTACTACCTGGACCGCCGCCCCGGCACCCTCGCGGACGGCCAGGAATCCGTCGCCGACATCCTGAGCGACTTCACGTCGAGCGCCTGACGTCACCAGAGCTTGTCGATCGAGCCCGGGTAGAGCTCGATGCGGGCGTGGTGGAGCGTCGGGGCGAGTTGCCGGGCGGTCGAGGTGAAGAACGTGGCCAACGTGACCTTGTCGAAGCCAGGCTGGTCGCTGGGGAACGGGTCGTCGGGCGTGCCGCCGATCAGAACCGTGCCGGCGAGGTGTTGCCAGCCTGCTGACTCGTAGAACGCCTGCAGAGCACGGTCGCAGGTGAACAGGCCGAGGTCGAGGCGCAGGTCGGCCATCGCGTCGCGGGCCGCGGCGACCAGTCGGTGACCGTACCCGCGGCCGCGGAGTGTCTCGCGGGTGACGACAGTGCTGAGGCCCCCGGCCTGCAAGGTGGTGCCGCCGTGCTCGAGCGGTTTGCGCAGGACGTCCAGCGCGGCGACCACCAGCCCCTCGTCGACGAGCAGCATGGAGAGCGGATGCAGCGCCGGGTCGTGGACCGGAGCATCGGCGGGTGGCGGGGGATCGGACGGCCAGGCCTGGTTCTGTAGCTCGTGGACCTGGGCGCGAAGGGCCGGGGGTACGGCGGCCTCCGGGTAGGACTCGACCTGCATCAGCTCGATTTGATGGTGTGCAGGCCCTGCCAGAGGAGGTCCTGGAGCGTGCGGGCGACCTTTTCGGGGCTGGGCGGGGCGGGGGTGCGGGTGCGCCAGATGGCCAGGCGTTCGGTGGCGCCGGAGATGGACTGGGCGACGATCTGCACCTCGTCGTCGTCGACCGGGCGGCCGGCCGGGAGGTTCATCCGGACCATGGTGGCGATCAGTTCGATGAAGGCCGCGCGGACCTCGTCGGTCGCTTCCGCGGCCGGGCCGGCACTCAGCATGCCCTCGTCCACCAGCACGGACCACGCCTGCGGGTGCTCGTCGAGGAAGCGGAACCAGGCCAGGAACCCGGCGTACAACGCGTCCTCGGCGTTCGGGGCGGCCATCACCGCGTCGGCCACGGTGTCGAGCAGGTGGCCGCGGAGCCGGGCGAGGCAGGCGAGGAACAGGCCGTCCTTGGAGCCGTAGTACTGGTAGATCAGCGGCTTCGACACCCCGACCTGTGCCGCGACGTCGTCCATCGACGTGCCCTGATACCCGCGCTCGCCGAAGATCCGCTCGGCGGCCTCGAGGATCTCCCGCTCCCGGGCCGCGCGATCACGGCGGCGCTTCGGTGGACGTTCCGTGGTCGAGGTCACTTGCGCAGTCTAACTGACTCCGAGTAACTTACTACGAGTAAGTTCTACAGCCGAGCGGAGGCCAGGCATGGGCGAGCGGCATCGGATCGTGGTGATCGGGACCGGGTTCGCGGGCATCGGGATGGCGGTCCGGCTCAAGCAGGCCGGGTACGACGACTTCGTCGTGCTGGAGCGTGCCGAGGACGTCGGCGGCACCTGGCGTGACAACACCTACCCGGGCTGCCGGTGTGACGTGCCGTCGCACCTGTACTCGTTCTCGTTCGCCCCGAACCCGGACTGGTCGTCGACGTTCTCGCCGCAGCCCGAGATCGAGGACTACCTGCGGAAGGTCACCGACGCGTACGGCGTACGCCCGCACATCCGCTTCGGCAACACCGTCGAGTCGGCGCGCTGGCAGGACGGCAGCTGGCAGATCACCACGAACCAGCAGACGTTCACCGCGGACATCGTGCTGTCCGGCATGGGCCCGCTGGCCGAGCCGTCGTACCCGAAGCTGCCCGGGATCGAGGACTTCGAGGGCGAGGTCTTCCACTCCGCGCGCTGGAACCACGACCTGGACCTCAGTGGCCGCAAGGTCGCTGTCATCGGCACCGGCGCGTCGGCGATCCAGTTCGTGCCGGCGATCCAGCCCGAGGTCGAGGAACTGCATCTGTTCCAGCGGACGCCGCCGTGGGTGATGCCGCGGCCCGACCGCAAGATCTCCGCGGCCGAGAAGGCTGTCTACCGCCGCTTCCCGCTGGTACAGAAGGCCATCCGGGCCGGGATCTACTGGGGCCGCGAGTTGATGGTGCTCGGGTTCGCCAAGCTGCCCGCGATCATGAAGCAGGCGCAGAAGGTGGCCGAGAAGCACCTCGCGCACCAGGTCCGCGACCCGCTGCTGCGCGCCAAGCTGACACCGGACTTCACGCTCGGCTGCAAGCGCGTGCTGATCTCCGACGACTACTACCCGGCGCTCGCCCGGCCGAATGTCGAGGTGGTCACCGACGGGATCGCCGAGGTGACGCCGACCGGCGTCGTCACGACCGAGGGTGTGAAGCACGAGGTCGACACGATCATCTACGGCACCGGTTTCAAGGTCACCGACCTGCCGGTGATGGACATGGTGCACGGCCGCGACGGCGTCTCGCTGCGCGAGGCCTGGGCCGACGGCATGGAGGCGCATCTCGGCACCGCGATCGCCGGCTTCCCGAACTTCTTCATGCTGATCGGGCCGAACACCGGCCTCGGGCACAGCTCGATGGTGTTCATGATCGAGTCCCAGATCGCGTACATCCTCGACGCGCTGAAGACCATGGACGTGCAGGGGCTCCGGGAGGTCGAGGTGCGGCGGGACGTGCAGCGCGCGTTCGTCGACGGGGTTCGCTCGTCGATGCGGAACACGGTCTGGACCCGCGGTGGCTGCACCAGTTGGTACCTGGACTCGGAGGGGCGCAACACGACCTTGTGGCCGTCGTTCACCTTCCGGTTCCGGCAGCTGACCCGGCGCTTCGATCCCGCGGAATATCAGACGCTTTCTATGTGACATCGTGCGTGTTACATTCGATCGGTCGGATACTGATCGGAGGCGGCGCGCGTGCTGGAGCTGCTGGTGCCGCTGCACGGGATCGGCGGTCGAGGGGACCTGCCGGTGCCGCTGTGGCTGGCGATCTACTCCGCCGGTGCCGCCGTCGCGGTGTCGTTCTTCGCGCTCGCCGCGTTCTGGTCGCGCCCGCGGTTCGAGGGGACCGCGGGCCGGCCGCTCGGCGTCCTGACGCGGGTCGTCGACGCTCCGCCCACGCGCACCGTCCTCAAGCTGGTCGGGCTAGCGGCGCTGGCACTCCTGCTCGGCGCCGCTTGGTTCGGCAATCCAACGCTGAACCCGGCGCCGACCTGGCTGTACGTGTGGATCTGGGTCGGGATCATCCCGCTGTCCCTGCTCTGCGGCCCGATCTGGCGGCTCGCGAACCCGCTGCGGACGATCGCCGGCGTCGTACGTCGCTCGTCGTACCGGCCGCTGCCCCGCGGGATCGCGTACTGGCCGGCCGCCGCCGGCCTGGCCGGATTCCTCTGGCTGGAACTCGTGTACCCGGAGGGATCCGATCCGCGGGTGGTCGCGATCTTCACCGCGACGTACGCCGTGCTGAATGTTGCCGCGGGCATCGTTTATGGGCCGGCCTGGTTCGGCGTCGGGGACAGCTTCGAGGTGTACGCCGAGGTACTGGCGCGGCTGAGCCCGCTCGGGCGCGGTGCCGAGGGCCGGCTCGAGTTGCGGAACCCGCTGGCCGGGCTGGCGACGATGCCGCGGCAGCCGGGGATTGTCGGGCTGCTGTGTCTGCTGCTCGGGTCGACGGCTTTCGACGGGATCTCCCGCTGGTCGGTGTGGACGCGTTTGACGGGCGGCTTCGCCCACATTCCGGCGTACACGCTGGGATTGGTCGTCACGGTCGCGATCGTCACCGGGTTGTTCCTGCTGGCCGCGCGGACGACCGGCGCGGCGCGGATCCGGCCCGGCGCGGTCGGTACCGCAGGGTTGCCCGGGGCGTTCGTGCACTCGCTGGTGCCGATCGCGATCGGGTACGCCGTCGCGCACTACTTCTCGTTCGCGATGTTCCAGGGGCAGGAGGGCTGGCTGCTCGCGACCGATCCGTTCGGGCGCGGCTGGGACCTGCTCGGGACGAGCGGGACGCCGGTCGACTACGCGTTCCTAGGCACCGGGTTGATCGCGGGGGTCCAGATCGGCGCGATCGTGCTCGGACACGTGCTCGGGGTCGTGTCCGCGCACGACCGCGCCACCGAGCTGTTCCGCCGGCGTCAGCTGCGCCGGGCGCAGTACCCGATGCTGGCCGCGATGGTCGCCTTCACGGCCGGCGGGATCGCCCTGGTGACGGCGTCATGATCGCGCTGCACCTGGGCGGCATTCCCGAGACGGCGATGGTCCTCGGCCCGGTCCTGCTGATCATCGCCTTCGTCCGGATCGCCCGCCGCAACGAGGCGACCCTGCCGGACGATGACGACGACTGGGACGACGACTGGGACGCCGACCTCGGCGACCTGCCCGCGGACCGGCGGGAGCGGATCCACGAAAAGTGAGGCCCGGCAAACCCCCTGCGGTTCGCCGGGCCTCCCCGTTCCCCGTTGGTTGAGTGGTCGTTGGTTCAGGCGGCGAGGGCCGGTTCGTAGTAGCCGCTGACGCGGGACGGTGTCGTGCTGCTCGCCAGCTCGGCGAGGCGGGCGCAGCCGGCGGTGAGGGCGGACTCGAGGGTCGGCCAAGCGTCGACGCACCAGTACGGGTCGTCGGGCTGCCGGTCGTTGTCGTCGTCGATATCGGCACACCAGCCGCCGGTGCGGACGTGGTGGACATGCAGTCGGAGTTTCATGACGATCGGCTTTCAGAACGGCAGCTTGCGGCCGGACGGCGTCCGCAGGTCGAGAGTCTGAGTCTGCGTCTGACGGCGCGTCGTGGTGATGCGGGGGCGCCGACGAATCTGCAGCTGTCGCATCGTCTTCCTCCTGCCGGTCTGTTCTGGTAGCTATACGCTCCCGCATGAGGTCCGGTTCACACATGCGGAGGATTACCTATCCGAGTCCCTAACCGCCCCCGGCCTCGACTCCGGGTTCACTAAGGGACGCTACCGGGGACCATGGACAGTTTTCGGCGTACGGAAAGGCGTACGGAAAGATGCCCAGGTGGACACTCTGCTGCGGCGCTGGGGCCTTCAGGGACAAGACGTTCGCCCGCTCACCGAAGGCACCAACAACACCGGCTACTACGTCGGTGAGGAGTTCGTACTCCGGATCCACCGCAACGCGATCCCGCCGACCTACGAGCACGCGGTACTGCGGACAGTAACCGGCCTGCCCTTCGCCGTACCGACACCGGTGCCGGCCGACGGCGAGACCGCGGTCCGTGGCGAAATCCACGGCGAACCGGTCCTGGCGAGCTTGAGCCGGCGCATCCCGGGGGAGCACCCAGCGCGCGGCGACACCGCCAGAGCCGAGGCGTGCGGACGTGCGCTGGGCGAGCTGGACCAAGCACTCGCCGAGCTGAACCCGGCCGACCTGCCGACGTCACCGGTGTGGAACGGCGACCTGACCACCGTGCATCCGGAAGTGCCGAACCTCGACCTCGTGCTCGACGCCCTCCCCGCGGTCGCGCCGATCCTGAAACACATCGGGCCGCTGCCCGAGCTCCCGCAGCAGATCATTCACGGCGACTTCGCGCTGACCAACGTGCTGATGATCGGCGACCGCGTCAGCGCGATCCTCGACTTCGAGACCGCCGGCCTCGGCTACCGCGCCATGGATCTCGCGGTCGGCAGGTACTTCTTCGGGGAGGTCGGCCACCCGAGTGCGGCTTTCCAGCGCGGCTATCTCGACGCGTTCCCGTTGACCGAGGCCGAGCTGGCCGCGCTGCCCGCCCTCGAACTGATGCGCGAGGCAACGAGTCTGGTGCATTGGTACGGGCGCTACCTCGACGGTCAGAGCACCGCCGAGGGCATCGCCGTGCGGGTCGAGCGTCTGCTCGGGGTGAGCGAGGCTACCCGGTAGACGGCAGCGTCTTCGGGTCGAGGCCCAGCTCCTCGTAGGCGACGAGTTCGATCTCGCGGGCCATGGCCTCGCGGAAGGCGGCGACCAGGGCCTGGCCGGCCAGGGGGATGATGCCTTCGAGGGTGCGCTGGATCTCGGGCCAGCCGTCGGGTGGCATGCCGGCGTTGGTGAAGTCGCGCCAGACGGTCGAGCGGAACAGTTCGACGTACGTCTTGGCGACCGCGTCGGCCTGGGTGAACAGCTTCGGCAGCATCTCGAAGATCGCCTGCATCGGGACGCCGAGCTTGATCACCTCGAGCCCGGTGCGCAGCAGGTCCGGGTTCGGGATCCGCAGCCGGCCGTCCTCCAGCCGCTCCGCGATCCCCAGCTCGACGATCTGCTCGATCACCGCCGGGTCGTGCGGTACGCCGGCCCGCTCGGCGAGCTGGAACTCGTCGAGCTCCTCCGGCTCCGACGGCGTCCACGGATTCACCAGCGTCTCGAACACGCCGAGCGCCATCGCGCCGTCGGGCAGTTCGCCCATCATCCGCTCGACCGCGGCCAGCGTGTAGCCCTTGTCGAGCAGCTCGCGGACCAGGGTCAGCCGGGCGATGTGGTCGGGCCCGTAGTACCCCGTCCGGCCGACCAGCCGCGGCGGCGGGATCAGCCCTCGCCCGGCGTAGGCACGCACGTTCCGGACCGTCATGCCCACCTTGGCGGCGAGCTGGTCGACAGTGAGCTCCTCATCCACCCTTGACAGTCTTCCAGACTCCACGTTACATAGTAGATGTAACATGCGCTATGGCGCATGCCTGATGGTGTGAAGGAGTCCGATGGCGATCCCGCTGGCGACCACCGGTACGGCGACGTTCGACCAGATCGCGATCGTCACCGGCGTCGTGTCGGTGCTGTACGTCGCACTCGCCGTGCTGCTGTGGCGCGAACGCACCGGCCGCGTCACGCTGGTAGGACGGTTCGCGGACACCATCGGGAGACTGGACGGAGTCCCCCGATGGGCCGCGCTCACGCCGTACCTGCACGCCGTCTCGCTGCTCGCCTGCGCGTTCGGGGTCTGGTGGGACATCGCGGTGCACATCGACCGCGGCCGCGACACCGGCCCGTTCGGGACGCCGGCGCACTACCCGATCTTCTTCGGCATCCTCGGCGTGATCGTCTCCGGCGTGCTGCCGATCGCGCTCGCGGGCAAACCGCTGCCGGCCAGGACGATCAGGCTGACCCGCGGCTGGCGGATCCCGTGCAGCGCCGCGCTCGTCACGGTCTGCGGCACGTTCGCGCTGGTCGGCTTCCCGCTCGACGACGTCTGGCACCGGCTGTTCGGCGAGGACGTCACGCTCTGGGGGCCGACCCACCTGCTGATGATCGGCGGCGTGGTGTTCTCGATCTTCGCGCGGCTGCTGGCGATCGCCGAGGTCGAGCAGCTGATGGGCGTGAACAAGCGGCGGCTGCTCCAGGAGATCGTGTCGGTCGGCGCGCTGCTGATCGCCTGGGACCTGTTCAGCACCGAGTTCAACTACGGCGTCCCGCAGTTCCCGCTGATCCTGCAGCCGCTGCTGATCGTGTTCGGCGCCGCGATGGCGTTCACCATCCTGCGGGCCCGGCGCGGACCGGGGACGACGTTCGCCGCGCTGGCCGTGTACCTGGTGATCCGCGGCGGGATCGCCTGGGCGGTGGCCGAGCCGCTCGGCGAGATCGTGGGGCACTTCCCGCTGCTCGTCGTCGAGGCACTGCTGGTCGAGGCCGTCGCGTTTGCCCTCGGCAACAAGAACCGCTTCCGGCTCGGCGCCGTCGCCGGCGTGCTGATCGGGACCGTCGGCGTGGTCGCGGAGTACGCCTGGAGCCACGTGTGGATGCCGATCGCGTGGCCGTCGTCGATCCTGCCGTCAGCGATCGGGTACGGCGTGATCGTCGGGGCCGGCGCCGGTCTGGTCGGGGCCTGGCTCGCGACCCGGTACGCCGAGGTGGCCGGCGAGGAGCGGGCGATCGGGATCAAGCACATCCGCCCGGTCGCGGTCCGGCGTACCCATCAACTGGGCGCGGCCGGGCTCGTCGCGGTGGTGGCGACCGTGTTCTTCTGCGTGCCGCGGACGGCGGACGCGGGCGTGTCCGGGGTCGTGTCGTTGGAGCGGGTGGCCACGGGGGCCGAGCCGACGGCGTACGTCACGATCACCCTCACGCCTGCGGACGCGGCCGACGGGGCACGCTGGTTCGAGGCGCTCGCCTGGCAGGGCGGCGGGCTGGTGTTCCACCCGATGGAGAAGGTTGCCGAGGGCACATACCGGTCGGCCGGCCCGTTGCCGATGTACGGGAAATGGAAGTCGATGGTCCGGCTGCACCAGGGGCAGCGCGAACTGGTGGCGAGCTGGGTGTACGCGCCGGAGGACGCGGCGATCGAGAAGCCCGCGATCCAGGTGTCGAACGGGCAGACGGTCGAGTTCGTCAACGAGCAGCAGGTGCTGCGGCGCGAGGAGCGGACCGACGTGCCACGATGGATGTGGAACGCCGGCTACGCGCTGCTCGCGGTGGTCGGGCTGCTCGAGGTGATCGGGATCGCGTGGCTGGTCGGGCGCGGCGCCCGCGGCGGGCGGATGCGAGCGGCCCACCTGGCCGCCGGAGAACGGGAACGGGAGACTGCGTGACGATCGAGTTGGAGCACTCCGGGGTCACACAGCGCCGTCGCTTGACGTTGGCGGACGGAGTACGGCTGAACGTCGAGGTCACCGGGCCGGCCGACGCGCCGGTGACCGTGCTGCTGGTGCACGGCTGGACGTGCTCGACACGCTCGTGGCACAACCAGGTCGAGGGCCTGCCGCAGATCCTCGGGGAGGACGCCGTGCGCGTCGTCACGTACGACCACCGCGGGCACGGCCGCTCGGACGCGGCGCCGGCGGGTACGACGCGCCTCGAGCAGTTGGCCGACGACCTGGTCACGGTTCTCGACGAGGTCGTCGGGGAGGGGCCGGTCGTGTACGCCGGGCACTCGATGGGCGGCATGACGCTGATGGCGGCCGCCGATCGGCGCCCCGACCTGTTCGGTTCCCGGATCCGCGCCGCGGCCCTGGTCAGCACCACCTCCGGCCACCTCACCGAAGGCGCCCTCGGGCTGCCCACGCGGTTCGACCCCGCAGCCGTCCGGATCGCCCCCCGAGTGCTGAACGCGGTCGGCCGAAGAATCGACCGCCGCGATGCCCGCCGAGCCGTCGCCCAAGAGGCGGAGGCCGAAGCAGCCGTAGCCCGAGGGGCGGAGTCCTGGGCCCGAGAGGCCGAGGCTGCGGCCCAAGCAGCTGAGGCAGCTGAGGCGGCCGAGATGGGAGCGCTCGCCGGCGAGGCTGCTGGGTCGCGCGGGCGGGTTGCCGGTGCTCGGGCGCGGGCTGCTGCTGCGGCCGCCGGTGCGCAGGCTGCCGCGCGGCGGGCGGCGGTGGTGGCTGCCGGGTTGCAGCGGCCGGCGTTGCGGCAGGTCGTGTTCGGGAAGAAGCCGGATCCTGCCGAGGTCGAGTTGTTCATGGCGGATCTGGCCGTGGTGCCCGGGGCGTCGTACGGCGGGTTCTTCGAGGCGATGCTCGAGCACGACCGCGGGCAAGCGCTGAAGGTGCTCGAAGGGGTGCCCGTGGAGATCATGCACGGCACCCGCGACCGCCTGCTCCCGCCGCGGCACGCGAACCGGATCGCCGCCCAACTCCCGAGCGCACGCCTGTGGATCTACCCCGGCGCCGGCCACATGCTCATGCAGGAGCGGCCCAGGGACGTCACCCACCGGCTCGCGTCCCTGGCCCGCAAGGTGCGCTGACCTACTTCAACTGCCCCCGGATCGCGCCGCCCGGGAACGTCGCGTTGTGGACGTTGACGTAGTACGCCTTCGGATCGGCGGTGATCCCCGCGGCCAGGTCGGCGCTGATCGTGGTGCACCCCGATCCGGGGTTCGCGGCGACGGACAGCGGGATGACGACCGGTCCGGCGACGTGCCGCGGGGCGAGGTGGACGTGGGCGGCGGTGGCGGTCTCGATACCCTGCCAGCTCAGCGTCCAGCAGAACGTGGTGCCCTCGATCGTGTACGTGAAGAACCCGTGGCCGTCCGGGTCGGCCGCCGCGGCCTCCTGCTCACCGTTCAACGGGATGGCGGGTGCCGCGTTCGCGGCCGGCACCCCGACGGCGCCGAGCGCGAGGATGCCGACAGCGGCGATGATGCGTGCGGACATGTTTCCCTCCTACTGGTCGTGAGGACGGACTCCCTCCCTCGACACGTCCGGGAACCGCGATCGGTTCAACCGGATGAGAAGCGCGTCACGGCCGGCCGCGAGGACCTCGCCTACTCTCGATGCCGTGCAGAACCTTCTCTCCGATGTCGTGGTGGTCGATCTGACCCGGGCGCTGGCCGGGCCGCATGCGGCGATGATGCTCGGCGATCTCGGGGCCCGGGTGATCAAGGTCGAGACGCCGGACGGCGGCGACGACAGCCGCGGCTGGGGGCCGCCGTTCGTGGGCGGCGAGTCGACCTACTACCTGTCGGCGAACCGGAACAAGGAGTCGGTGACCGCCGACCTGAAGTCGGACGAGGGCAAGGAGTTCCTGACCAAGCTGGTCCGGAAGGCCGACGTGCTGCTGGAGAACTTCCGGCCCGGTGTCCTCGACCGGCTCGGCTTCTCCACTGACCGGCTGCACGAGCTCAACCCGGGGCTGGTGATCCTGTCGATCACCGGGTTCGGCCACGACGGCCCCGAGGGCGGCCGCGCCGGGTACGACCAGATCGCCCAGGGTGAGGGCGGCCTGATGAGCATCACGGGCGAGACCGAGCCGAGCAAGGTCGGTGCGCCGATCGCCGACCTGCTGGCCGGGATGTACGGCGCGTACGGCGCCCTGGCCGCGCTGCACGAGCGCTCGATCACCGGGAAGGGCCGCGTCGTGCGGACCAGCCTGCTGGCGTCGGTCGTCGGCGTGCACGCGTTCCACGGCACGAAATGGACCGTCGCGCACGAGCTGCCCGCGCGGGTCGGCAACCACCACGCGCAGATCGCGCCGTACGGGCTGTACCGCACCCAGGACGACATCGTGCAGGTCGCGGTCGGCAGTGAGGGCCTGTGGCGGTTGTTCGCCCCGATCGTCGGCCTCGACCCGGCGGACGAACGCTTCGCGGCGAACTCGGCCAGGGTGGCCCACCGCGACGAGCTGACGACGGCGATCGAGAAGGCGTTCGCCGCCGCCCCGGCCGACGTGTGGCTGCAACGCCTTGCGGACAAGGGGATCCCGGCCGGCAAGGTCCGCGACTTCCAGCAGGTGTACGAGTGGGAGCAGACCCGCTCGCAGGGCCTGCTGATCGACGTCGAGCACCCGACGCTCGGCACCATCCAACTGCCCGGCCCGCCGCTGCGTTTCGACGACAACGCGTACGCCGGCGCGCGCGAGACCAACCTGGCGCCGCCGCGGCTCGGCGAGCACAACGAGTCGGTGCGAGCCTGGCTGGAGGAGTAGGCGGACCGCCACCACTCATCAACTGCCCGATGCACGGCCCGCTGCCGCTCAGCCGAGGGTCGGGCTCGGCTGATTTGCGCGCTTGGTGAGTGCCGGAGGTCCGCCCGTCGACGCCCGGATCACCAGCTCGGGACGGATGAGCGTCTTCCGCGGTCGCTCGACGCCGGCCTTCAGGCGCTGGAGGAGCAGGTCGACCGCGGTGGTGCCGACCTCGGCGGCCGGCAGGCGGACCGTGGTCAGCGGCGGCTGCAGGTAGGCCGCGTACGGATGGTCGCCGTACCCGGTGATCGCCACGTCCTCCGGGACGGCGAGGCCGCGCTCGGCGAGCACCCGGAGCAGGCCGAGCGCGAAGTAGTCGTTACCGGTGACGATCGCGTCCGGCAGGTCGAGCGACTGCGCGAACCGGTACGCCTCCTCGGGCTGCCAGGGCAGCGCGAGCGAGTCGTACCGGCGGGTGGGGACGGTGCGGACCAGGTCCGCGGAGACTTCGAGCCCGCCGTCGGCCATCGCCCGGCGGAAGCCGGCGATCCGGTCGGCGGTGGTGGTGATCGGCAGATCCTCCTCCAGCAGGAGCAGGCGGCGCGCGCCGCCCGCGATCAGGTGACTGGTGGCCTCGTACGCGCCGCGTTCGTAGTCGACCCCGACCATGTCGCAGTCGAGCTCGGGCACGTCACGGTTGACGAACACCAGCGGGATCCCGCTGTCCCGGACGCGGCGCCAGTGGTCCCACTCGGCCTGCACCGGTACGACCACGGCGCCGTCGACCGCGGAGCGCAGCAACGCCTCGGTGGCGCGCTGCTCGTTCTCCACGCTCTCGTCGGTGACGAGCAGCAGCAACGAGTACCCCTGGGCGCGGACCCGGAGCTCGATGCTGCTGATCAGCTGCGCGTAGAACGGGTTCGAGGGGTTGGTGATGACCAGGCCCAGGGTCATCGCCGAGCCGAGCACCAGCGACCGCGCCAGCGTGTTCGGCACGTAGCCGATCCGCGCCGCCTCGGCCTGGACGGCGGCCCGCGTGCCGGCGCTGACGCTGTCCTTGTCGCCGAGCGCACGCGACACCGTGTTCACCGACAGACCGAGCGCCGTCGCGATGTCCCGCAACGTCGGCCGCGGCCGTGGGCCCTCCGTCATCCGTCCCCCTCTTACGCCTTCACGGCCAGGTGGATCCGTACCTGCACCGAGCCTTCGACCTTAGCGCGAAGCCGCAGCCAGTGGCCGAACCCGGTGGCCGGCCAGGTCACGAGCCGGCCTGGCTCGACCAGATGCTCCTGGTCGTCGAGATCGCACCAGGTGATGCCGTCGGGGGACACCTGCGTGACGTACGTCGCCGTACCGTCGCCGCCGACGTGCTGCACGAACCAGCGTGCCTCACTCGCCCAGGCGACCTCGTAGGGCTCGGTGGCGAACCGGGTGTCGAAGGTGGTGTCGCGTTCCAGCACCGCCGTCATGGACTGTCGCATGGGCCTACCAATCAACCGAGATGAGGACGGAGTCGAGGAAGAGGAAGTTGCGCACCGAGCTGTGGGTGCGGACCGAGAAGTAGAAGTTCAGCAGGTTCTCGAGCGTCTCGTACCGTTCCTCGTACGGCGGCACGGGGACGTCGCGCATGTCCATCACCCGGTCGTTGACCTGCAGCTCGACGTTCTTGCGCTTGTCGGTGTCGATCAGCCAGCGCAGGTAGTGCCAGTTCACCTTGGTCGGGACCTCGTTGTAGCAGAGCTCCTGCGGCTCGCCGAACGGCTGCCAGTCCTCCGGGTTCGGCGCGGTGAAGTCGGCGGCGTACTCCAGCTTCACCTTGCCCTCGAAGTGCTCGCGCGGTGTCGGCTCGGGGACGGTCGGCGCCATCCACCGGCGGGTGAAGTGGTTGTCCAGGTCCGTGTTCTGGTACCGCGCGACCGTGTGGTACCGCAGGCCGCCGTCGCCGCACAGGTCGGTGGCGACGGTGAACGCGCCGAACTGCGCCTCGGACGGGTGGGTGTTCCCGTCCCACTGGACGTCGCCGAAACTGTCGAAGTTGTCGAGCTCGGCGCCGCCGCCCAAATCAGAACTACGCAGCGTGGCCTCGGACTTGAAGGCGAAGTACGTCTCCAGTTGGACGAGGCCGCGGCCGCTCATCGTGAGCCGGCGGATCGCGACCGCCGTGTGGCCCTTGTGCGGGCGGGTGGCGAGCTTGAGCGCGTACGTGCCGCTGAGCGCACCGTGCGTACCGATGTCGAAGAAGTTGCAGGCCGACAGCTGCGGCGGCCGGAAGTCGCGCATGTGGTCGTCGACCGTGCTGAGGTCGCCGCGGCCGTTGTAGTTGCCGAGCAGCTCGGTCCAGCCGTGCGTGCCGCTGTCGAACTCGTCGAAGGCCAGGATCCGCGGCAGCGGCGAGAACTTGGACAGCTTCGGATCGGCGGACAGTAGCGCGGCGCGTACGTCGGATGTCGTCACGCAGTGCCTCCCAGAGAAGTTGGATGTTCGGTGAAGTTAACGTTCACGGGAATTGACCGTCAACGGGCCGTTTCACCCTGAGCAACGACGGTCTATTGACACCTAAATCACACACTTCTACGGTGCATTAACGCTACCGTTAACGTTCACGGTGGCGTCCTTTCTCTCCGGGAGGCACCATGCAGTCCCTGAGCCGTGCCCTCACCGTTCTGGCCGAGCTCAACCGTGAGGACCGCCCGTACGGCGTGACCGAGCTGGCCGTCACCGTCGGCCTGCACAAGAGCACCGTCCACCGCATCCTCGCGACCTTCTGCGCGCACGGCCTGGCCACGCGCGTGGACGACCATCGCTACACCGCCCAGGACGGCCTCGCCGCCCTCCGGCAGGCGGAACGCCCGGCGTCGCCGGAGCACTCACTGGCCGAGCTGGGCGCCCGCCTCGGTCGCCTGGTCGTCCTGGCGAAGCCCCTGCCGAAGACCGCCGGCCTGGTACTCCAGGTCGCCGACGTCGCAGGCGGCGGCACGCGTGGCGCTGCGGCCTGCCCGCACGGCGCGCTACAGCCGCGGAGCGGCACCCCCCCGATCTCGAGCGGCGTCGATCGCTCGCTGGTTCAGCCTGGCCATGCGGTCTCGCTGCGGCGTAGCGCGCTCGGGCGCGCCTACCTTTCCGCTCTGCCGATCGAGCAGGTGACCGGCACACCTGATCTGCTCGACGCGTTGCGGCGGATCCGGGTGTCCGGGTTCGCGCACAACGCCCGCCCGGTGGCTTCGCTGCCGCGGATGGTCGCCGTACCGGTGCGGGCGCGGGACGGCTCCTGTGCGGGCGCGCTCGGCGCCGAACTGATCCAGCCGGGGTCGGTCGACGAGGTGCGGCGCGTGGTCTCCGTGCTGCGGAGCGGCGTCTGATGGGGGCGTACGTCGTCCGGCGGCTGTTCTTCTCGCTCTTCGTCCTGTGGGGCGCCGTCACGATCATCTTCGTCGTCCTGCGGCTCGTGCCCGGCGACCCGGCGTACATCATGCTCGGACCCGACGCGGATCAGGCGCAGGTCGCCGCGCTGCGGGCGCAGCTCGGGCTCGACCAGTCGCTGATCCAGCAGTACGCGACGTACCTGGCGAACGTCGTACACCTGGACTTCGGCGAGTCGTTCCGGCTCAACGCCGACTCGATGAGCCTTGTCCTGCAACGGGTTCCGGCCACCATCCAGCTCGCGACGACCGCGTTGCTGCTGTCGCTGCTGATCGGTCTCCCGCTCGGCGTGATCGCCGCGCTGCGCGCACACAGCTGGGTGGACCGGTCGATCTCGGTGTTCTCGCTGATGGGGCAGTCGACGCCGTCGTTCTGGCTGGGGATCGTGCTGATCCTGGTGTTCGCCCGCGGGCTGAAGGTGCTGCCCAGCGCGGGATCCGGGACCTGGTCGCATCTGGTGCTGCCGACGATCACGCTGGCGCTGCCGTTCCTGGCGATCCTGGTCCGGCTGACGCGCAGCGGGCTGCTCGAGGTCGTGCACGAGGGCTACGTGCAGACCGCGCGGGCGAAGGGTCTCGGTGAGGGCGTCGTCGTCCTCGTGCACGCGTTGCGGAACGCGCTGATCCCGATCGTGACCGTCGTCGGGCTGCAGTTCGGCGCGTTGCTCGGCGGCACGGTGATCGTCGAGACGGTGTTCGCGTGGCCGGGCGTCGGGCGGTTGCTGATCGACTCGATCGGGCGCCGCGACTACGGCGTCGTCCAGGCCTCGATCTTGCTGGTGGCAACGATCTTCGTGGTGATCAATCTGCTCGTCGACCTCCTGTACGGCTTCTTGGACCCGCGGGTCCGTCTGGCGGGTGACTGACCTTGACTTCCTTCCCCACCCCGAGCGAAGCGAGGGATGTAGAGATTTCCTTGGCTGCTCCGGTGGCCGCACGCCGTCGTACCAGGGCCGGATCGGCCCGGATCCGGTTCGGTTTCGCGGTGATCGCGGTGTACGTCGTGGCCGCCGCGATCGGGCCGTGGCTGTTCCGGTACGACCCGGTCGGCACCCGGACCGCGGACCGGCTGAAGCCGCCGTTCAGCCGGCTGTCCGACGGGTCGTTCGCGCTCTTCGGCACCGACCAGGTCGGTCAGGACCTGTTCGCCCAGATGTTGCAGGGGGCAAGGATCTCGATCGCGGTCGGGCTGGCGACGCTGGTCCTGGCCGGGGCGATCGGGGTCACCATCGGCCTCGCCGCCGGGTACTTCGGCGGCTGGCTGGACGGCGTCCTGATGCGGCTCGCGGACATCCAGCTGGCGTTCCCGTCGATCCTGCTGGCGATCTTCATCGCCGCGCTGCTCGGGCCGTCGGTGGTGAACGTGGTGATCGTGCTCGCGGTGGCGAACTGGGTGACGTTCGCGCGGGTCGCCCGCGGTCAGGCGCTGGCGACCCGGCGGCGGGAGTTCGTCGACGCGTCGCGGACGCTCGGCGCCGGCACCTGGCGGCTGGTCACGCGGTGCGTCCTGCCGGCCTGCGTGGCGCCGGTGCTGGTCGTCGCGACGGTCGAGATCGGGCACGTGATCCTGGCCGAGGCGTCGCTCAGTTTCCTCGGTCTCGGTACGCCGGCCTCGACGCCCAGCTGGGGCGTGACGATCGCGAACGGCCGCAACTACCTGGCCGACGCGTGGTGGATCTCGACGATCCCGGGGATCGCGCTGGCGTTCCTGGTCATCTCGCTCGGCGTGCTCGGCGACGCGCTCCGGGACCGGTACGACCCGCGACTGAGGAGTCTGTGATGGTGCTGCTGAGTGTTCGCGACCTGCGGGTCGAGTTCGCCACGTCCGGCGGTGTGGTGACCGCGGTCGACGGTGCGTCGTTCGACGTCGGCGCCGGCGAGACCGTCGCGCTGCTGGGGGAGTCGGGTAGCGGGAAGAGCGTCACCGCGCAGGCCCTGATGGGGATCGTGCCGAAGCCGGCCGGACGGGTCTGCGGCGGGTCGATCTCGTACGACGGCCGCGACCTGCTGGCACCCGGTGTGGCGAAAGGGCTGCGTGGGCGGGAGATCGCGATGGTCTTCCAGGACCCGTTGAGCTCACTGAACCCGGTTTTCCGGGTAGGCGCGCAGATCGGCGAGATGTTCCGGCGGCATCGCGGGGCGTCCCGTCGTGCGGCGCGGGCGGCGGCGCTGGACCTGATGAAGCGGGTCGGGATCCCGGCCGCGTCGAAGCGGCTGGACGACTACCCGCACCAGTTCTCCGGCGGGATGCGGCAGCGGGTGATGATCGCGATGGCGCTCGCGCTGTCGCCGCGGCTGCTGATCGCGGACGAGCCGACCACCGCGCTCGACGTCACGGTGCAGGCGCAGATCATGGACCTGCTCACCCGGTTGCAGGCCGAGGAGGGCATGTCGCTGGTCCTGATCACCCACGACCTCGGCGTCGTCGCGGATGTCGCCGATCGGGTGATCCTGATGTACGCGGGCCGCGTGGTCGAGACGGGCCCGCTGCGCGAGGTCTACGAACACAGCGCCCACCCGTACACGTCAGGCCTGATGGCGTCGGTCCCAGCCCTGGACGGTCCCCGCGACCGCCTGGTCCCCATCCAAGGGTCCCCACCTGACCTCTTAGCCCTCCCCTCCGGCTGCTCCTTCCGCCCCCGCTGCCACCACGCAGACACCCTCTGCGCCCAGACAGAGCCACCCCTCCGCCCCCTCCCCAACCGCCCCACCCACCACCAAGCAGCCTGCCACCACCCGGAAGGAGCCCTCACCAATGCCCACTGAGCCTCCCTCCAGCGCCTCCAGCGCCTCCAGCGCCTCCAGCGCCTCCACCTCCAGCGCCTCCGGCGCCTCCACCACCAGCGCCTCCGGCGCCTCCACCACCAGCGCCTCCGGCGCCTCCACCACCAGCGCCTCCGGCGCCTCCACCACCAGCGCCGCCGGCGCCTCCACCACCGCCGCCTCCGGCGCCACCTCTTCCGCCTCCACCGCCGCCGTGGCAGGGAGCGCCTTGAGTGGTGCCGCCTCACCTGCCGCCCGCCAGCCGGCGGGCGGGCGGGAGATGTTGTTGTCTGTGCGAGACCTGCGCACGTCCTTTCCTCTGCGGTCTGCTGTGTTGCGGCGGAGTGTGGGGCAGATCCAGGCTGTGGCTGGGGTGTCGTTCGACATTCCGGCCGGTGGGACGCTCGGGCTGGTGGGGGAGTCGGGGTCGGGGAAGTCGACCGTGGCGCGGACGATCATCGGGCTGGAGAAGGCTCGGTCGGGGAGCATCGTGTTCGACGGTGACGAGCTGACCTCGTTGCCCAAGGCATCCATGCGCCGGGTCCGCCGGCAGCTGCAGATGATCTTCCAGGACCCGTACGCCTCCCTCAACCCGCGCGCGACCGTCGAGCAGATCATCGCCGAGGCGTGGCAGATCCACCCCGACGTCGTCCCGCGGAACCGGCACCGCGCCGAGGTCCGCGACCTGCTCGAGCGCGTCGGGCTCAACCCCGACCACGCCGAGCGGTACCCGCACCAGTTCTCCGGCGGTCAGCGGCAACGGATCGGCATCGCCCGCGCGCTCGCCCTCCGCCCGAAGCTGGTGATCTGCGACGAGGCGGTCTCCGCGCTCGACGTGTCCGTCCAGGCCCAGGTCCTGAACCTGCTCGAGGATCTGCGCCGCGACCTCGGCCTCGCGTACCTGTTCATCGCGCACGACCTGTCCGTCGTCCGGCACATCTCGGACCGGGTCGCGGTGATGTACCTCGGGCGGATCGTCGAGACCGCGTCCCAGGACGAGCTGTTCACGCGTCCGTTGCACCCGTACACCCAGGCGCTGCTGTCCGCCGTACCGGATCCGAAGCCGTGGGACAAACCCGCCCGCGAGCAGATCATCATCGGCGGCGACGTCCCGTCACCCGCGGACCCGCCGTCGGGGTGCGGCTTCCGGACCCGTTGCTGGAAGGCCGAGGAGACCTGCGCGCGCGACGCACCCGAGCTCACCACCCGGCTCGAGTTGCACCCCGCTGCCTGCCACTTCGCCACCGAACTCGCTGGAGCCGCCTCGTGACCGAACTAGTCCTCCTCCGGCACGGCGAGTCGGTCTGGAACGCCGAACACCGGTACCAAGGCCAGCAAGGCACCGGATTGAGCGCGCTCGGCCGCCAGCAGGCGAAGCAGGCCGCGGAGTACCTGCAGGCGTTCGAGTTCGACGCGATCGTGGCGAGCGATCTCCAGCGGGTGCAAGAAACGCTCCAGCCGTACCTGGACACCCGCGACCACCTGCCGGTGCGCGTCGACAAGAGGTGGCGCGAGATCGACGTCGGCACCTGGGGCGGACGGACGTTCGCCGACGTGTACGCCGACGAGCCGGACGTCGTGGACGCCTTCGCCCGGGGCGAAGACGTTGCCCGCGGCGGTGGGGAGACCTTCGCGCAGCTGCGGGCGCGCGTGTGGGAGGCGGCAACAGAGCTCGCCGATCACGCGACCATGGCCGACGGTGCGCGAGGCGAGGTGGATGCGGACGCGGGGGCGCGGGTCGGCGGGCGTCGGCGGCGGGTGCTGGTGGTTACGCATGGGGGGCCGATTCGGGTGGCGGCGGCTGCCGCGCTCCGGCTGCCGGCGGGGGACGAGATGGTGCTTGATCCGCCGGGGAACTGCTCACTCACCACGCTCCGGCTCGATGGACTCACGGCGTACAACGTGCCTACCGGGATGGACCGATGACCTTCACCTTCGTGGCGATGACCTACAACCTGTGGGCCGACTTCCACCTCGAGCAGCGCCGGGATGCGATCGCGAGCCTGTTCACGATCCGGCCGCCGGATCTGCTCGCCGTGCAGGAGCTCCGGCCCGTCACCCGCAAGCTTCTCGACGACGTACTGCCCGACCACGACCGCGTGGACGGGACCGCGGGCTGGGAGACGCAGAGCAACCTGTGGTGGCGGCGCGACCTCTTCACGTACGTCGAGCACGGCGCCGAGGACGTCGGCATCCTCTCACCCGACGCGAAACTCTTCTGGGCCAGGCTTCGTACGCCGGACGGCAGCGAGCTGGTCTTCAGCACGGCGCACCTGACCTGGCCCGGCCACCCGGACGAACGGACCGACCACGTCAACCGCCGGATCGCCCAGGCCCGCGCGATCGGTGAGGCGCTGGAACGCCTGGCCGGCCGGAACGCCTGCCTGTTCACCGTCGACATCAACGACATCGGACCACCGCAGTGGGAGCTCGGCAACGCCGGGTTCCTGGACAGTTTCACCGCCCTCGGCCGGCATTCACCGGTGACCCATCCGGTGGTGCCGACGGTCGCGACCGGTCCGATCGGGACCCGGTTGTCGCCGCTCGCCTCACCACCCAAGGCGATCGACTGGATCTTCGCCCGCGGCCCGCTCGCCGCCCGGTCCAGCGAGGTCGTCGACTTCTTCCACGACGGCCGCGCCCCCTCCGACCACTACCCGGTCGTGGCCACCTACACGCTTTGAGGAGAACCCCTGTGCTGAGGAAGCGATTCGTGGCGGCGCTGGCCGTCGTCACGCTAGGCCTGGCGGCGTGCTCGCCGGCCAGTGAACCGAGCAGCGGCGAACAGGTCCTGCGGTACGCGCCGGCGATGTTCCCGGTGTCGCTGGACACCCACAAGTACGCCGGTGAGGAGGCGGTGCAGACCGCGATCCAGCAGATCATGGAGCCGCTGGTGCGGGTCGACGACGGCAAGATCGTCCCGGTGCTGGCCACGTCGTGGGAGAACCCGGACCCGAACACGTGGGTGTTCGAGCTCCGCTCCGGCGTCAAGTTCTCCGACGGTACGCCGTTCACCGCGAAGGACGTGGTCGCGTCGTACGAACGGCACAAGAAGCTCGACGGCCCGCTGGTACCGCTGTACTCGACGGTGACGTCGGTCGCGGCCACGGACGACCAGACCGTGACGGTGAAGACCAGCAAGCCGCTCGGCACGCTGCTCAGCTCGCTGACGCTGCTGTTCATCGGGCCGGCCGACAAGATCAACACCGACGGGTTCTTCAACAAGCCGATCGGGACCGGGCCGTTCACGGTCACCGCGTTCCAGCCCGACGAGAAGCTCGAGCTGGCCGCCAACCCGACGTACTGGGACGGCGCCCCGAAGCTCGGCAAGCTCGAGTTCGTGAACATCCCGGAGGTGGCCGGGCGGATCACCGGACTGGAGAACGGCGAGGTCGACGTGCTGACCCAGATCCCGCCGGACCAGGTCGGCTCGGTCAAGGGCAGCGACCAGATCAAGTACGAGACCACGCCGAGCTGGACGTACTACTTCGACTGGTTCAACTCCAACCGCAAGCCGTTCAACGACAAACGGGTCCGGCAGGCGATGTGGCACGCGCTCAACCTCGAGGGCACGGTGAAGGACCTGTTCGGCGAGCTCGCGTCGGTCGCGCAGGCGCCGCTGGCCCAGGGCGTGATCGGCGCGCCGAAGCTCTCGCCGTACGCCTACGACCCGGCGAAGGCGAAGCAGCTGCTGACCGAGGCCGGCTACCCGAACGGGTTCACCACGTCGATGCAGTGGCCGCTCGAAGGCGGGCCGAACATCCGCGCTCTGGCGCAGGCGATGATCTCGGACTGGGCGAAGATCGGCGTCACGGTCAAGCCGCTGGAGAAGGAACGCGCGCAGTGGCTGGAGGACTTCGGCAAGCTCAACTGGGACATGAACCTGCAGACCAACGTGACCGGCACTGGTGACGCCGACTACACCTTGGCCCGCCTGTACGTGTGCACCGCCAAGCGCAACGGCTACTGCAACCCGGCCCTCGACAAGCTCCTGCTCGACGCCCGCTCGTCGGTCGACCAGGCGGCGCGCCCGGCGCTGTACCAGCAGGCCGGCCAGATCATCTGGGACGACGCGGTCGGCATCTTCCCGGCCGAGCTCGCGTCCAACGCCGCGGTCCGGTCCCGCGTCCAGGGCTTCGTGATGCCGCCGAGCGGCCGCCCGCTGTTCGCGAAGGTGAGCGTCGCCGGCAGCTGACGTCGTACCCCCGTTCGGGACCTTGGACAGGCAATTGCTTGTTCAAGGTCCCGAACGCGTGTGGGGACGTTTTCAGCTCGGTCGAACAGCTGTCGTACGGCGCCGGTGGGGTCGAAGCTTGGTCACGGTTGACGCCGTTGACCTGGTAAGGGGTTGACGGGTCGGAGGGGTGCGGTCTAGCGTCCGGGAAATCGATTACTCGCCCGGATCGCGGAGGTGGTCATGGCCGGAGGCGACCTCGTCCGGATGGTCGGGATCGGGAAGCGGTACGGCGGCGTGCGGGCCTGTCACGCGGTGGACTTCGTGCTCGGCGCGGGTGAGGTGCACGCGCTGCTCGGCGAGAACGGCGCCGGCAAGAGCACGCTGATGAAGATCCTGTCCGGCGACGTGACGGACTACGACGGCAGCATCGCGATCAACGGCGCACCGGTGCGTTTCAACGGACCGACCGACGCCCAGGCCGCGGGGATCGCGATGATCCACCAGGAGCTCGACCTGGTCCCGGGCCTGTCGGTCGCCGACAACATCTTCCTCGGCCGCGAGCTGCGCACATCGGTGCGCACCGTCGACCGGCGCCGGATGGAACGCGAGGCCCGTGACCTGCTCGACCGCAGCGGCGTCAGCCTCGACCCGCGCCGGCCGGTGGGCGACCTGCGGGTCGGCGAGCAGCAGCTCGTCACGATCGCGAAGGCGATCTCGCTCGACGCCCGGGTGCTGATCATGGACGAGCCGACGTCGGCGCTCACCAGCTCCGAGGTCGACCGGCTCTTCGACGTCATCCGCGAACTCCGGCAGAGCGGTGTCGGCATCGTCTACATCTCGCACCGGATGGAGGAGATCTCGCGGGTCGCCGACCGCGCGACCGTGCTCCGCAACGGCAGCATCGTCACCAGCTTCGACCCGTGCGAACTCAGTACCGCCGAGGTTGTCGAGGCGATGGTCGGCCGTCCGGTGCAGACCATGTTCACGACCCCCGACGCCGCGACCGGCGACGAGCTGCTCCGGGTCGAGAACCTGCGCCTGAAGGCCCGCCGCCCGCGTCCCGGCCGCCGCGACCCCGACGGTATCTCGCTGACCGTCCGCGCCGGCGAGATCGTCGGCCTGGCCGGTCTGCTCGGCGCGGGCCGCACCGAACTCCTCGAGACCCTGTACGGCGTCGCGCCCGGCGGCACCCACACGGGCCGGATCTTCCTGCAGGGCAGGCCGATCAGCCCGCGCGGCCCGCGGCAGGCGCTGGCCCACGGCATCGGCCTCGTCCCGGAGGACCGGCGTACGTCGGGGCTGGTGCTGTTCCACTCGATCCTCGCCAACACGGTCGTCTCGAGCCTCCCGGCGTACGGCCGGCTCGGGGTGATCGCGCGCCGGATGGAACGGGCCGCGTCGGTGCGGATGGCGGATCGGCTGCGGCTGAAGTTCGGCCGGCTGCAGGACGAGGTCGGCACGTTGTCGGGCGGCAACCAGCAGAAGGTCGTGTTCGGGCGGATGCTGCTCACCGAGCCCAAGCTGCTGCTCCTCGACGAGCCGACACGCGGTGTCGACGTCGGCGCGAAGGCCGAGATCTACCGGCTGCTGGGCGAACTCGCCGCGCAGGGACTCGGCGTACTGCTCGCGTCGTCCGAGCTGCCCGAACTGGTCGGCGTCTGCGACCGCGTCGTCGTGCTGCGGGACGGCCGCGACGTCGCCTCGTTCAGTACGGCGGACTCGGGCGAAGGCGATCTGCTGGCCGCCGCGATGGGACAAATCGAGGTCGGAGGAATGCAATGACCGACGTACAGGACCGAACCGTCGCGCCCGGGCAGGACGGGCCGGCGGAGCAGCGCAGCCTGGCCGCAACGCTGTTCCGGTTCCAGAGTGTGTTCGGGCTGATCGCGGTGTTCGTCGCGGCGATCATCTTCTCGCCGCGCAAGAACGGCGAGATCCTCTTCGTCAGCGCCGACAACTTGGCGAACGTGGTCCGCGCGGTGTCCGAGATCGGGATCATCGCGGTCGGGATGACGTTCGTGATCCTGATCGGCGGGATCGACCTGTCGGTCGGCGCGGTGCTCGGGCTGGCCGCGGTCGGGTCCGCCGTCCTGATGGTCGAGAACGACTGGGGCTTCCTGCCGTCGGTCGTGCTGGTGCTCGCGATCGGCCTGGTGTTCGGTGCCCTGCAGGGCGCCGCGACCGCGATGATCGGGATCCAGTCGTTCATCGTCACGCTCGCGGGCCTGCAGATAGCCAGAGGTCTCGCCCGGATCTGGTCCGGCGGCCAGGGCGTCGCGATCGCGTACGGCGACGGCCCGAAGGAGGCGCCGGCCTCGTTCGCGCTGCTCGGCGAGCGCACTTTCGGCGGGCTGGTCCCGATCCCCGTGATCATCTTCGCGGTGGTCGCGATCGCCGCGGTGGTGTTCCTCCGGGTCAGCGCGTTCTCCCGGCACCTGTACGCCGTCGGCGGCAACGAGAAGGCCGCGCGGCTGTCCGGCGTGCCGGTGGTCCGGGTCAAGATCGCGGTGTTCGCGATCTGCGGGCTGCTCGCGTCGCTGGCCGGCATCGTGCACGCCGTCCAGCTCAACCAGGGCAGCCCGAACGACGGCATCGGCTACGAGCTGGACGCGATCGCCGCGGTGGTGATCGGCGGCACCAGCCTCGCCGGCGGCCGCGGCTCGGTGGCCGGGACGGTGGCCGGCGCGCTGCTGCTCGGCGTCCTGAACAACATCCTTGCCCTGAACAACATCGACTCCAACATCCAGCTCCTGATCAAGGGACTGGTGATCGTTGCCGCCGCCGCGCTGCAGCGACTCCGCCCCACCTCCTGAGGAAGGCATCGTTATGCGTTCTGTGAGAATCCCCCTGGCCGCGGCAGCGGTCGCGGCCCTCGTCCTGGCCGGTTGCGGTACCACCAGCGAGCGCACCTCGGGCGCCGCGTCGCCGGGGTCGTCGACGTCCTGCAAGGGAGCCGACGGCAAGTACACGATCGGGATGAGTCAGGCCAACGTGGCCGAGCCGTACCGGCAGCGGATGGACGACGACATCAGGGCGGCGGCCAAGGAGGTGCCGCAGTTCGACGTGAAGTTCGCGGACGCGGCGCAGGACAACGCCAAGCAGGTCGCGGATGTGGAGAACTACATCACCCAGCAGATCGACCTGCTGATCATCAGCCCGAACGAGGCGAAGCCGCTGACCGCGGTCGTGAAGAAGGCCTACGACAAGGGCATCCCGGTGATCGTGCTGGACCGGAAGGTCGAGGGCGACGCATACACCGGGTTCATCGGCGGCGACAACGTGCAGATCGGCCGCGAGGCCGGGAAGTACATCGCCGAGAAGCTGCTGCCTGACGGTGGGAACGTCGTGGAGCTCAAAGGGCTGGCCGGCGCGACGCCGCAGGCCGAGCGGCACGAGGGGTTCGTCGAGGGCATCAAGGGCAACCCGAAGGTCAAGGTGATCGCCGCCGCGAGCGGTGACTGGCTGCGGGAGAAGGGCCAGGCGCAGATGGACGCGCTGCTGAAGGCGAACCCGAAGATCGACGTGGTCTACTCGCACAACGACCCGATGGCCGAGGGCGCGTACCTGGCCGCGAAGGCGGTCGGCCGGGAGAAGGAGATGAAGTTCACCGGCATCGACGCGCTGCCGATCCCGTCCGGCGGCATCAAGGCCGTCGAGCAGGGCCGGCTGTCCGCCACCTTCACCTACCCGACCAACGGCAAGGAAGCCGTCGCCGCCGCCAAGAAGATCCTCGTCGACTGCGGCACCGTCGAGAAGTCCCAGATCCTCCCGACCCGCCTGATCGACGCCTCCAACGCCGCCCAGATCTACGCCGAGGAGAACCCCACCGGCTGAGATCTGCAGCTCGACAGGAGGTGTCCGTCTCGAGCCGGCCGGCCGCCGCCTGGGTAGGCGGGGCGGGGTCGCCGCCGGCGGCACACCTCCTGTCGAGCTGCCGGTGTTTGGTCAGCGGCGCGAGCTCGCTCGCTGGATCAGGTGGGCGCCGAGGGTGGTCGTGGTGGCGGGGCGGGTGTTGTCGGCGATGCGGGCGAGGAGGAGGCGGGCGGCGACCGCACCGATCTCGTAGGCCGGTTGGGCGACGACGGACAGCGGCGGGTCGACCAGCGCGGCCCACGGCGCGTCGTCGAACGTGACCAGCCCGACGTCACGCCCCGCCCGCATGCCGCGCTCCTGCAGGGCCTGCAGGACGCCGACCGCCATCGCGCTGTTCGCGATCAGCAGCGCGTCGGGCGGCTCGGGCTGGGAGAGCAGCTCGAGCGCGGCGCGATGGGCGCCGGCGGCCTTGTACTCGGTGCGCCGGACGAGTTTCGGCGTCCTGCGCCGGCGCGCGGCCCTGAGCGCCTCGCGGTACCCGGCCAGCCGGTCGTCGGCGGTGCGGACCCCCGCCGGACCGGTCACGCAGCCGACCCGTTCGTAGCCTTGGGCAATCAAATGGGCGGTCGCCTCGCGGGCGGCGAGCCGGGTGTCGACGAGCACGACGTCGCTGTCCTGGTCCGGCAGCGGCCGGTCCACCGCGACGTACGCCGTCCCTCGCGCGGCGAGTCTGGCGACCGAGGACGCCGGGCCGCTCGGCGACAGGATGACGCCCGCGACCCGTTCCTGGATGGCGATGTCGAGGTAGCGGCTCTCCTTGTCCGCGCTCTCGTCGGAGTTGCACAGCACGACCGAGTACCCGACCTCGTGCGCGACGTCCTCGACCCCGCGGGCGATCGCGGTGAAGAACGGGTTCTCCACGTCCGAGATGATCAGCGCGACGACCGCGGCCTCCTGGCGGCGCAGGTTCCGCGCCGGGCCGTTCGGCTGGTACCCGAGCTCCTCGGCGGCCCGCCGGACCCGCGCCGCGAGGTCCGGGTCGACCGTCGGCTTGCCGTTCAGGGCCCGGGAGACGGTCGCCGTCGACACCCCGGCGCGTGCGGCCACGTCGCTGACAGTCGGCACTCTGGCTCCCTTCCTGACCGACCAGTATGCCGGGCGAGTAATGGATTACCCAGAGGCCTGCCGTGCACTTAACGTACGTAACCTCGGAGCATTACCAGTGACGTGAGAGGATCACCCGCGTGACTGCCTTGCCGAGTGTTTCGTACTCCATCACCGTTCGCCTCGAGGTGCCCGCGGGTGGCTCGACGGTGAGCAAGCTGACGACCGCGGTCGAGCAGGCCGGCGGTCTGGTCACCGCGCTCGACGTGACCGCGTCCGGCCACGAGCGGCTGCGGATCGACGTCACCTGCGCCGCGGCCGACACCGAGCACGCCGGCCGCCTGGTCGAGGCGATGCGCGCCGTACCGGGCGTCGAGATCGGCCGGGTCTCGGACCGGACGTTCCTGATGCACCTCGGCGGCAAGATCTCGATGGAGGCCAAGCACCCGATCCGCAACCGTGACGACCTGTCGATGATCTACACGCCGGGTGTCGCGCGGGTCTGCCTGGCGATCGCGAACAACCCCGACGACGCGCGCCGGCTGACGATCAAGCGCAACAGCGTCGCGGTCGTCACCGACGGTTCGGCCGTCCTCGGCCTGGGGAACATCGGCCCGAAGGCCGCGCTGCCGGTGATGGAGGGCAAGGCCGCGCTGTTCAAGCGGTTCGCCGGGATCGACGCCTGGCCGCTGTGCCTGGACACCCAGGACCCGGACGAGATCGTCTCGATCGTGAAGGCGATCGCGCCGGGCTTCGCCGGGATCAACCTGGAGGACATCTCCGCGCCGCGCTGCTTCGAGATCGAGGCCCGGCTGCGCGAGGAGCTCGACATCCCGGTCTTCCACGACGACCAGCACGGTACGGCGGTGGTCGTCGTCGGCGCGCTGTACAACGCGCTGCGCGTGGTCGGCAAGGACATCAGCAACGTGCGGGTCGTGCTGTCCGGCGCGGGCGCCGCCGGTACGGCGATTCTGAAGCTGCTGCTCGCGGCCGGCGTGAAGGACACCTGCGTCGCCGACATCGGCGGTGTCATCCATCCGGACCGCGACGGGCTGTCGCCGGAGCTGCGCTGGATCGCGGAGAACACCAACGCGGCCAAGTACAGCGGTGACCTGAAGGGCGCGCTGGCCGGTGCGGACGTGTTCATCGGCGTCTCCGCGCCGAACATCCTGACCGGCGCCGACATCGCCACCATGAACGAGGACGCGATCGTGTTCGCACTGGCGAACCCGGTGCCCGAGGTCGACCCGGCCGAGGCCGGCGAGCACGCCGCCGTGGTCGCCACCGGCCGCAGCGACTACCCGAACCAGATCAACAACGTGCTGGTCTTCCCGGGAGTCTTCCGCGGTCTGCTCGACGCGCAGTCGTCCAAGGTGTCGATCGACATGGAGCTGGCAGCCGCGAAGGCGCTCGCCGGTGTCGTCACCGACGACGAGCTGAACGCCAGCTACATCGTGCCGAGCGTCTTCCACCCGGAGGTGCACACGATGGTGGCGCACGCCGTTCGCGAGGCGGCCGGCGGCAAGGCTCCGGCGCACGAGAGCTACCCGGACGACGCTCCCGCGCTGTGAGTACGGTGGACAGGTGACTTCTACGCTGACGGGGCCGGCCACCGGGTCGCGGGTGCGGGTCTGGGCCTGGCGGGTCGCCTTCGTGGCGGCGGTGGCACTGCAGCTGTACGGCGTGTACGCGCCGCGCGAGGCGGGTCCGCACGTGGGGATCCCGCAGGTCGACAAGGTCGCGCACTGCTTCCTGTTCGCGGCGGTGGCGTTCACCGGCCTGAAGGTCGGCGTACCGATGCGCTGGTTGCTCGGGGCACTGGTCGCCAACGCCGTCGTCAGCGAACTGGTGCAGCACTGGCTGCTTCCGCAGCGCGACGGCGATCCGTTGGACGCGCTCGCCGACCTGGCCGGCGTCGCGATCGGCGCTTGGCTGGGGTCGCGCGGGGCCCGTCGTACGCCATGATGGGGGTATGACGGTCTCGACCCTGACCGGTTCGCTGCTGGTGGCGACCCCGTTGCTCGACGAGCCGCCCTTCCGCCGGTCGGTGATCCTGCTGCTGGATCACGACGACGACGGCGCACTCGGGGTGGTGGTGAACCGCGCCGCCGACCTGTCCGTGGACCAGGTGCTGCCGAACTGGTCGTCCGCGGTCGACGAGCCCGGCGTGCTGTTCATGGGCGGACCCGTCGGCACCGACAGTGCGCTCGCGGTCGCCGAGGTGATCGACTCCACCGACCCGCCCGGCTGGCGGGAGTGCTACGGCCGGATCGGGCTGGTCGACCTCGACGTGCCGCCGGCGCTGCTGGAGGGCGCGATCACCCGGATGCGCATCTTCGCCGGGTACGCCGGCTGGTCCAGCGGCCAGCTCGAGGGCGAAATCGCCGAGGGCGCCTGGTACGTCGTCGAATCCGACCCTGAAGACGTCTTCGGCGACGACCCCGACACCCTCTGGCGCCGGGTCCTCCGCCGCCAGAACGACCAGATGGCCTACCTGGCCACCTACCCCGACGACCCCACCCTCAACTGAGCCTGTCTGCGGCTGTTCTGCCGGCGGGGTCGCGGGTTGTGCTCCCGTGCTTACGCACTGCGGCTTAGCCCCACGGACGGGCTATTCGTCGCCGCCCTGGTCGTCGTCGCCGGGGTTGAGGGAGTCCCAGATCTCCTTGCACTCCGGGCAGACCGGGAAGCGCTGCGGGTCGCGGCTCGGGACCCAGACCTTGCCGCAGAGGGCGACGACGGGGGTGCCCATCACCATCGCCTCGGTCAGCTTGTCCTTCGGCACGTAGTGCGAGAACCGCTCGTGATCGCCAGGCTCGGCCGGCGACGTCTGGGTCCGCTCGTCGACAACCGTCTCCGCGCCGGGGGTCAGCTGTGTGCTCATACCCCCGAGTGTAGGCCGCATCACCAGCAGACCCGGAACTTTTCCACAGCCCGGGGAATCCCGGGGCATCCCGGGGCAGATCACGGCACCTTCTCTGCCGTGACCGACCAAAGGAGGCACTATGAGTGCTGTGGAACCCATTCCAACCCCCAACTTGTGGCTGGAGCCGGCGAACCTGCCGCTGACCAGGAACGACCTCGATCGGATGCCCGATGACGGCCGCCGGCACGAGCTCATCGACGGGGTGCTGGTCGTGACGCCCGGCCCCACGTTCGCCCACCAGGACACTGTTGCCAGCTTGCTCGTCAAGCTCAGGCTGGCGTGTCCGCCGGAGCTGTGCGCGCTGACCGCGCCGTTCGACGTCGTGCTGGCAGGAGACACCGTCGTCCAGCCGGACCTCTTCGTCGCGCGAAGGGACGACTTCGCCGAAGGTGAGTTGCCGGGGCCGCCGCTGCTTGCCGTCGAGGTGTTGTCGCCGAGCACGCGGCGGATCGACGTCATGCTCAAGTTCTCGCGGTACGAGGCGGCCGGGTGTGGGGCGTACTGGGTGGTGGATCCCGACACGCCGAGCCTGATTGCCTGGGAACTTCAGGACGGCGCATACGTGCAGGTCGCGAAGGTGACCGGGGACGAAGCCGCGCGGCTGACGAGCCCGTTCGGCGTGACGGTGGTGCCTGCCGATCTGATCTCGTGACGGATCTCGGGTAACCTTCCTGCCCGGCACACTGTCGACCTTCGGGGGAGTAGCTGTCTGTGGATTCGCACGTGCCGGCCAACCCTGCTGTCCTGCCACCGGCCTATCCGGATCGCGCAGCGTGGGGTACCGCGAGCAAGCTGCGAGCCTGGCAGGCCGAGGCGCTCCAGCTGTACCTGGATGGCAACCCGCGGGACTTCCTCGCGGTGGCGACGCCGGGAGCGGGCAAGACGACGTTCGCGCTGACCGTGGCGGCCGAGCTGTTGCACCGGCGGCAGATCGAGCGGGTCACCGTGGTGACGCCGACCGAGCACCTGAAGGTCCAGTGGGCCGACGCGGCGGACCGGGCCGGGATCTCGATCGACCCGGCGTTCGCCGGGCGGCGCGGCAAGACCAACAAGGACTTCCAGGGCGTCGCGGTGACGTACGCCGGGGTCGCGGTCAACCCGCTGGCCTTCCGGGTCCGGACCGAGCGGTTCAAGACGCTGGTGATCCTGGACGAGGTGCACCACGGCGGTGACGCGCTCAGCTGGGGCGACGGTGTCCGGGAGGCGTTCGAGCCCGCGACCCGCCGGCTCTGCCTGACCGGTACGCCGTTCCGCAGCGACGACAACCCGATCCCCTTCGTGACGTACGAGGAGGGCCACGACGGCGTCGCCCGGAGCAAGGCGGACTACACCTACGGGTACGGGCACGCGCTGCGCGACCATGTCGTCCGCCCGGTGATCTTCATGTCGTACTCGGGCGAGATGCGGTGGCGGACCAAGGCCGGTGACGAGATCGCCGCGCGGCTGGGCGAGCCGCTCACGAAGGACCTCACCGCCCAGGCGCTGCGGACCGCGCTGGACCCGGCGGGCGAGTGGATGGGCGCGGTGCTGGCGGCCGCGGACAAGCGGCTGACCGAGGTGCGGCGGCACATGCCGGACGCCGGCGCCCTGGTCATCTCGGGCGACCAGAACACGGCCCGGGCGTACGCGAAGACGCTGCGCGAGCTGACCGGCGAGGCGCCGACCGTCGTGCTGTCGGACGAGAAGGCGGCGAGCAAGAAGATCGCGAAGTTCTCCGAGGACAACTCGCGCTGGATGGTCGCGGTCCGGATGGTGTCCGAGGGCGTCGACGTGCCGCGGCTGGCGGTCGGTGTGTATGCGACGCCGACGTCGACGCCACTGTTCTTCGCCCAGGCCGTCGGCCGGTTCGTGCGGGCCCGCAAGCGCGGCGAGACGGCGTCGGTGTTCGTGCCGTCGGTGACCCGGCTGCTCGGGTTCGCGGCCGAGATGGAGGTCGAGCGCGACCACGTCCTCGGCCGGAAGAACAGCACCGAGGACGGTGACATCTTCGCCCTCGAGGACGACCTGCTGAAGCAGGCGAACCAGGCCGAGGGCGCCAGTGACGAGCTCGAGGGCAACTTCGAGGCGCTCGGGTCGGACGCCAGCTTCGACCGGGTGGTGTTCGACGGCGGTGACTACGGGACCGGCGGCGAGAACGCCTCCGACGAGGAGCTGGACTTCCTCGGCCTGCCGGGTCTGCTGGAGCCCGACCAGGTGCGGGACCTGCTGCACAAACGCCAGCAGAAGTCGCTGGCGGCGCAGAAGAAGTCCTCACGGTCGACGAGTGACCGCGAGGACCCGACGCCGGTCGAGCTGGCCACCCACGAGCAGATCGCGCTGCTGCGCCGCGAGCTGAACGGTCTGGTCGCCGCCTGGCACCACCGCACCGGCCAGCCGCATGGCGTGATCCACAACGACCTGCGCCGCAAGCTCGGCGGTCCGCCCGCCGCGCATGCCTCCTCCGTCCAGTTGAAGGACCGCATCGAGCTGATCCGCGACTGGGCGACGCAACGCCGAGCCTGATCCTCCGCAGCCGACACCCCGCCCTGGATTCCAGCGGCGGGGTCTTCTGTCGTGACGAGCTGTTGACGTGCTGCGACCGGTACTGCAAGCTTCGGATACCTGTGCTGCAAGAAATCGTCAGAGTCACGCAATTTTCGTAGCGCAGGGACCTCCCACCGCCCCCCGATGGAGGACCACCCGATGCATCGGAAGAATCTTCTGCGGCTCCTGCTGGCCGCCCTGCTCGTCGCCGCCGGTCTGCTGTCGGTCCCGACCGCCATGGCCGCCGACCTGACCAAGACCCTGACCGCCAGCAGTTCGCTCGGTGAATACCCGAGCGGCAACGCCGGCGACGGAAACCAGAACAGCTACTGGGAGAGCAGCAACAACGCCTTCCCGCAGTGGTTGCAGGCGGACCTGGGCGCCACCAAGGACGTCAACCAGGTGACGCTCAAGCTCCCGTCCGCCTGGGGGCCGCGCACCGAGACCATCGCGGTCTCGGGCAGCGCGAACGGCTCCTCGTTCAGCACGCTCGTCAGCAGTACGGCGTACGCCTTCGGCGGCACGAACGTCGTCACGATCGACTTCGCCAACACCTCGGTGCGCTACGTCCGGCTGACGTTCACCGCGAACACCGGCTGGCCGGCCGCGCAACTGTCGGAGTTCGCACTGGCCGGGCCTGGTGGCGGGCCGGTCGAACCTCCGACCGGCACCGACCTGGCCGCAGGCAAGGCGATCGAGGCGTCGAGCTCGGTGTTCAGCTTCGTCGCGACCAACGCCAACGACGGCAACGCCGCCACCTACTGGGAGTCGAACGGCTTCCCGTCGACGCTGACCGTCAAGCTCGGCGCGAACGCCGACGTCAGCTCGGTCGTCGTCAAGCTCAACCCGGACCCGGTCTGGGGCGCACGGACGCAGAGCATCGCGGTCCTCGGCCGCGAACAGTCCGCGACCGCCTTCACCACCGCGGTCGCCAGGGCCGACTACCAGTTCGATCCGGCGAGCCAGAACACCGTCACCATCCCGGTCACCGGCCGGTACGCCGACCTGCGCCTGCAGGTGTTCGGCAACACCGGCGCTCCCGGCGGCCAGGTCGCCGAGCTGCAGGTCTTCGGGGCGGCCGCGCCCAACCCCGACCTCGTCGTGACGAACGTCGACTGGTCGCCCGCCGCTCCGACCGAGTCGACGCCGATCACCCTGACCGCGACCGTCAAGAACAACGGCTCGGCGGCCGCGCCGGCCAGCAGCCTCAACTTCCTGCTCGGCGGCTCGGTCGCCGGCACCGCGAGCGTCCAGGCACTCGCTGCCGGCGCGTCCACCACGGTCACCACGAACGCCGGAACGCGCGGGCAAGGCAACTACACCGTCGCCGCCGTCGCCGACCCGGCCAACGCCGTCGTCGAGCAGAGCGACACCAACAACACGCTCCAGGCAGCGACCCAGCTGACGGTCGGCCAGGCTCCGGGCCCCGACCTCCAGGTCACCGGCATCACCGCCAACCCGGCCAACCCGGCGCCGGGTGCGCAGGTCTCGTTCACGGTCGCCGTCAACAACCGCGGTACGTCGGCCGCCGCGGCCAGCGTGGCACGCCTGGCCGTCGGCAGCACCACGCTCAACGGAAACGCGCCGTCGATCGCGGCCGGCGCCACCGCCACCGTCGCGATCAGCGGCACCTGGACCGCGACGAACGGCGGCGCCACCCTCACGGCGACCGCCGATGCGGGCAACACCGTTGCCGAGACCAACGAAACCAACAACAGCTTCACGAAGTCGATCGTGATCGGCCGCGGCGCCGCCGTGCCGTTCACGTCCTACGAGGCCGAGGCGGGTGACTACACCGGCACCCTGCTGACGGCCGACGCGCTGCGGACCTTCGGGCACACCAACTTCGCCACCGAGTCGTCGGGCCGGCAGTCGGTCCGGCTGAACTCCAGCGGTCAGTACGTCGAGTTCACCTCGACCGTGCCGACCAACTCGATCGTGGTCCGCAACTCGATCCCGGATTCCGCCGACGGACAGGGGCTCCAGGCAACGATCAGCCTGTACGTGAACGGCACGTTCAAGCAGAAGCTCGACCTGAGCAGCCACAACAGCTGGCTCTACGGCAACACCGACTCGCCCGAGGGCCTCACCAACACCCCCGGCGGCGACGCCCGCCGCCTCTTCGACGAGTCGCACGCCCTGCTCAACCAGTCCTACCCGGCCGGCACCACGTTCCGCCTGCAGCGCGACGCCGGCGACTCGGCGTCGTACTACATCATCGACCTGGTCGACCTCGAGCAGGTCGCGCCGGCGCTGTCCCAGCCGGCGGGGTGTACGTCGATCACGCAGTACGGCGCGGTGCCGAACGACGGGATCGACGACGCGGACGCCATCCAGCGCGCCGTCACCGACGACCAGAACGGCGTGATCAGCTGCGTCTGGATCCCCGCGGGGCAGTGGCGGCAGGAGAAGAAGATCCTCACCGACGACCCGCAGAACCGCGGGCAGTTCAACCAGGTCGGGATCAGCAACGCCACGATCCGCGGCGCCGGGATGTGGTACTCGCAGCTGTACTCGACGATCGAGCCGCAGAACGCGGGCGGGATCAACCACCCGCACGAAGGGAACTTCGGCTTCGACATCGACAAGAATGTGCAGCTGTCGGATATCGCGATCTTCGGGTCCGGCCGGATCCGCGGCGGTGACGGGAATGCCGAGGGCGGGGTCGCGCTGAACGGCCGGTTCGGCACCGGTACGAAGATCAGCAACGTCTGGATCGAGCACTCGAACGTCGGGGTCTGGGTCGGGCGCGATTACGACAACATCCCGGAGCTGTGGGGCCCGGCCGACGGGCTCGAGTTCAGCGGGATGCGGATCCGGGACACCTACGCCGACGGCATCAACTTCTCCAACGGGACCCGGAACTCCAAGGTGTTCAACTCCTCCTTCCGGACCACCGGCGACGACGCGCTCGCGGTCTGGGCGAACAAGTACGTCAAGGACCAGTCGGTCGACGTCGGCCACGACAACACGTTCACCAACAACACGGTGCAGCTGCCGTGGCGGGCGAACGGGATCGCGATCTACGGCGGGTACGGCAACAAGATCGAGAACAACCTGATCTACGACACGATGAACTACCCCGGCATCATGCTCGCCACCGACCACGATCCGCTGCCGTTCTCCGGGACGACGCTGATCGCGAACAACGCGCTGTACCGGTGTGGCGGGGTGTTCTGGAACGAGGACCAGGAGTTCGGCGCGATCACGCTGTTCCCGTCGAACCTCCCGATCCCCGGCGTCACCATCCGGGACACCGAGATCCACGACTCGACCTACGACGGCATCCAGTTCAAGACCGGCGGCGGGGAGATGCCGAACGTTGCGATCAGCAACGTGAGGATCGACAAGTCGAACAACGGCTCCGGCATCCTCGCGATGGGCGGCGCCCGCGGCAACGCGAACCTGTCGAACGTCACGATCACCAACTCCCGCGACGGCGACATCCTCAAGGAGCCCGGCAGCACCTTCACCTTCACCGGGCAGTAGCAGCTGCTACCCCCGAGGCCCAGCACCTCCTCACGAGGTGCTGGGCCTCAGCCTTTACGGGCGGTAGACGCGGACGTAGTCGATCTGCATCGACCCCGAGCTGACCGTCGGCGGGATCTTGGCGTACACGAACAGGTCGAGGATCAGCGCGTCACTGGTGCCGGCGGTGTAGGCGCCCTGCCGGCAGATCTCCTTGCCGTCGAGATACCAGACGGTCTCGTCGGGGCCGAGTTGCTGCGCGATCGTGTGCCAGTCCGTGGTCAGGTCGGTCGGCGACTGGTAGGTACAGCCGCCGCCGGGGGACTGGTGGTTGGTGAGGTACAGCGCCCGATGGTTGTCGCTGTAGAACTCGTACGTGTCCTGCTCGTTCGAGCCGTTGCCGTTCCAGGTCCATGTGGACGGCCAGAATCCCTGGTCCGCCGGCAGTTTCAGCCGGGTCTCGACGTAGTCACCGGTCCTCACGGCGAACGACTGCGACGGCTCGTGCCCGCACGCCTGCCCGGTCGTGATCAGGGCGCCGGACCACTCGTACCCGGCCGCCGGATTGTTCTTCCGCGCCGTCATGGTCAGCTTGCCGTCGCTCACCGAGAGCGCGTCCCAGGTGTGCCACTCGAGCTGCTGGTTGCCCTTGTTGCCCAGGCACTGGTCGGCCTCGGCGTTGGAGTGGATGGCCCACTTCGTCCGGTCGATCGCGGTGCCGTCGAACTCGTCCGCGAACGCCAGCGTCCCGGGCGCGGCGTCGGCGGCCCGCAGCGGGACGACGAACAACCCGAGCACGACCAGAGCCGTAAGTAACTTACGCATCAGGCAAGCCTCTCCGTCGGAAACCAACGGATCAAACAGTCGCTTGATCAGGGCTTGGTTGTCAACTCCTGCATCCCGATCACGTCCAGCAGCCGGATCGCCTGCTCGGACGCCGACCCCGGCTCGGCCGTGTACAGCACGACGCGCTGGTCGCGCTCCGGCACCACCAGCACCTCGCAGATCACGTCGATCCGCCCGACCTGCGGATGGAACAGCGTCTGGCACAGCGACTGCTGCCGCCCGACCTCGTGCCGTGCCCAGATCTCCGCGAACTCCGGGCTGCCCGCCAGCAGGTCGCCGACCAGTTGCGCGATCGCCGGATCGTTCGGGTACGTGCTCGTGGCCGCCCGCAGATCGGCGGCGGCATCCCGGGCGAACTCGCGGGTGGCCTCCTCGCCGAACAGCTCGGCCTGCCGGTCGGTGAGGAAGCGCAGCCGCAGGAGATTCCGGTCCCGCGGCGGGAGCGCGGAGAAGTCGGTGATCAGCGCCGCGGCCAGCGGGTTCCACGCGAGGACGTCGTACTTCGCGTCCAGCACCAGCCCCGGTACGTCCAGCCGCGCGAGCATCCGCAGTACGCCGGTCCGCACGTCCGCCGGCGGGCCGGGTGGCGGCCCGGGCTGCTCGCCGGCGAGCCGGAACAGGTGATCGCGTTCGTCGTCGGACAGCCGCAGCGCGCGGGCGAGACCGGTCAGCACCGCGCGGGACGGCCGCGGGCCGCGGCCCTGCTCCAGCCGGGTGTAGTAGTCGGTGGACATCGTCGCGAGACTCGCGACCTCCTCCCGACGGAGCCCCGGCGTACGGCGGCGCAGGCCGGCGGGCAGGCCTACGTCGGACGGCCGCAGCGCCTCCCGTCGTACCCGGAGGAACTCCGCCAGCCCGTCGCGATCCATGGTCCCAGGATCCCAGCCGCACGGACTGCCAGCCAGGGACCGCCGATCCCAGCCTCAGCCGACTCTGCCTGGCCGCGCCGGAACCCCGGACCGTGGACGGCATGAACACGACGAAGAAGATCGCGCTCGTCACGGGCGCCAACAAAGGCATCGGCAAGGAGATCGCGCGGCAGCTCGGGCAGGCCGGGTTCACCGTGCTGGCCGGGGCGCGCGACCTCGAGCGCGGCGAGCTCGCGGTGAAGGAGCTGGTGGCCGAGGGCCTGGACGTGGTCGGGGTCCAGTTGGAGGTGACGGACGACGAGTCGGTCCGCGCCGCGGCCGGGCGGGTCGCGGCCGAGTTCGGGCGGCTCGACGTGCTGGTCAACAATGCGGCGATCATCCCGGAGGGCGACGACGCGGTGTCGCGGATCCAGGCCGGCGTCCTGCGCTCGGCGTTCGAGACGAATGTGCTCGGGCTGGTCGGCGTGACGCAGGCGTTCCTGCCGCTGCTCCGCACCGCGGAGGCGGCCCGGATCGTGAACCTGTCGACGTCGCTGGCGTCGTTCGAGCTGGTCGGTGATCCGGAGTCCCGGATGTCGACGGTACTGACGCTCGGCTACAACGCGTCCAAGGCAGCCGTGAACATGGTCACGGTCATGCTCGCCAACGAGTTGCGCGGGACCGGTGTCCTGGTGAACGCCGCCGACCCCGGCAACTGCGCGACGGACATGGGCGGCTGGGACGCGGCCCGCACACCTGCCGAGGGTGCTGCCGTCGCCGTCCACCTCGCGACGCTGGACCCTGACGGTCCGACAGGACAGGTGTACGCAGAGGAAGGCCGGCTGCCTTGGTGACGAGCAGTCGGCCCTGCGGGCGGCGGTAGCCCGCCGCCTGCCTCAGACGATCGCGCCCGACCAGGCGAGGGCCTGCTTGAGCAGCTGGCCCCGGCCGCCCTCCATGTCGTTGAGCAGGCTCGGGGCCAGCGCCTCCTCGGGGGTCAGCCAGGTGAGTTCGAGCGCGTCCTGGCGCGGGTTGCACTCGCCGGTGACCGGTACGACGTACACCAGGGCGACCGCGTGCTGGCGCGGGTCGTGCAGCGGGGTCATGCCGGGGAACGGGAAGTACTCGGCGACAGTGACCGGGACCAGCGTCGCGGGCAGCCGCGGGAAGGCGGCCGGGCCGAGGTCCTTCTCGATGTTGCGCTGCAGCGCGTCGCGGATCGACTCGTTGTGCAGGACGCGGCCGGAGACCAGCGTGCGGGTGATCTCGCCGGTCGCGGCCGAGGTCCGGAGCAGGACCCCGATGTGCTCGATCCGGCCGGCCGGGTCGACGCGGGCCGGCACGGCCTCGACGTACAGGATCGGTACCCGCGTCCGGGTCTCGGCGAGCGCGAACTCGGAGAGCCAGCCAGGATTCGGGTCAGGCGTACGCAGCGACGAACTCATGGAAGCCATCTTCGCTTACGGTCTGAAAGCAGCCCGGTACCGGGAGGGGCTGAGTCCGAATGTCGAGCGGAATCTGCGGGTCGCGTGGCTCGGGTCGTGCCAGCCGACCAGGGCCCCGATGGTCGATACGGGCAGCTCGGTCTCGATCAGGAGACCCACGGCGCGCTCGGCGCGGATGCGGTTCAGGTAGGCGATGGGGGACATGCCGACCGAGCTGCCGAAGAGACGGATCAGGTACCCGGGGGCGAGGTTGACGCTCGCCCCGAGCTGTTCGAGGGTCCAGGGCGCGGCGAGGTCGGCCTCCAGTAGGCGCATCGCGTGCTGCACCGCCGGGTGCGGCGCCGGCCGTACCACCGACGAGCTCGTACCCGCGCCTGTCAGGCCGCCCGCGCCGCCGGGGACCAGGGCGCCGGACAGGAGGCCGAACACATCCGGCCCCAGGTAGGCGTTGCGGACCACCAGTCCCTCGCAGTCGCGGTATCCGTGCCACTCGCCGGGACGCAGGACGACCACCGAGTCCGGAGCCAGCTCCACCTCACCGGCCGCCGACACATGCCTACCCCGCCCGGCCACCACGACCGCGATCTCGAAGAACGCGTGACTGTGCGGCGCGACGTCCGCGAGCACCTCGAGCCGCTCACCCGCGACCGGCAATCGCGGGTCGGGGAAGACCTCGCTGCTCAGCACGTTGTGCACGTCGCACCTCCCTGAGGTCAGGATCGGTCAAGTCCTGGTCAACCTCGTCCTGTCGGCGCGGCCGCGGGTCCGCGACCCTGGAAACACCTTCCAGTACGACGGAATCCGAGGAGCCCTCGATGACCACGACCGACCCTACGGCACCCGCGGTGCTCGACGAAGAGATCATTTCCGCCTACCGTCGCGACGGTGTCGTCCGGATCCGGAACATCATCGGCCGCGACGAGGCGGCCCGGTTCGCCGCGGCCGCGACCGAGTGGACCGCAGGAGCCGACGACCTGTTCAAGGAGTCGAAGATCTTCAACCAGTACGTCAACGTCTGGCGCCAGAACGACGTACTGCGAGAGCTCACGCTGGATCCGCGGCTCGCGGCGGCGGCGACCGCGCTGGCCGGCGTACCGCTGCGGATCTGGCACGACCAGCTGCTGATCAAGCCGCCGCACAACGGCGCCGCGACCGAGTTCCACCAGGACGCGCCGTACTGGCCGCACGCCGGTTCGCGGGCCTCGCTGTCGGCCTGGGTCGCGCTGGTCGACGTACCGGTGGAGCGCGGCTGTATGACGTTCATCCCGGGCTCGCAGCACCACCAGGACCTGCGCAGCCAGGACCTGTCCGACCACGAGGACATGTTCCGCGCCGCGCCGGACCTGCGCTGGGAGGAGCGGCTGACGATCCCGCTGCGGGCCGGCGACTGCACCTTCCACAACGCCTACCTGGCGCACTCGGCGACGCCGAACCTCACCGACGACCCGCGGATCGCGCACGTGGCGATCTACATCGACGCGGAGGCGACGTTCACCGGCGCCGGGCACGTGGTCACCGACGGCGCCGGCCTGACCGTCGGCGCACCGCTCGAGCACGAGCTCTTCCCGGCTGTTTAATTTTTCACGGTGTGACATAAGTTGTCACCGTGCGTCTGCTCACCGATGTCCGTCCGCTGCGTGAGTCCGCCGACTTCCGCCGGCTGTGGATCGGGTCGACGGTGTCGCAGCTCGGTCAGCAGATGACCGCGGTGACCGTCTCGATCCAGGTGTACGCGCTGACGCACTCGACGTTCGCGGTCGGGCTGGTCGGGTTGTTCTCCCTGGTCCCGCTGATCGTCTTCGGGTTGTACGGCGGCGCGATGGCCGACGCGATCGACCGCCGTACGCTCGCACTCGTCTCGTCCACCGGGTTGTGGCTGCTCTCGATGGTGCTGGTGCTGCAGTCGCACCTGGACTGGGGACAGGTCGGGGTGCTGTACGCCGTCGTGGCCTGTCAGTCGGCCTGCTTCGCGGTCAACAACCCGGCGCGGTCCGCGATCATCCCGCGGCTGATCCGGCCCGAGCTGCTCCCGGCCGCGAACACGCTCAGCCAGGCCGCGTTCAACCTGGGCTTCACCGCCGGGCCGCTGCTCGGCGCGGCGGTGATCGCCTGGCAGGGGTTCGCGGCGGCGTACCTGGTCGACGTGATCACGTTCACCGCGGCTCTGTACGCGCTGTTCCGGCTGCCCCCGGTCCCGCCGACGGGCACCGTACGGCGGGCCGGGCTGCGGTCGGTGCTCGAAGGGTTCACGTTCCTGCGGGCCGCGCCGGCACTGCTGGCCACGTTCCTCGCCGACATTTTCGCGATGGTGTTCGCGCAGCCGCGGGCGCTGTTCCCGGCCGTGGCGGGCGCGTTCTTCGGCGGCGGCGTCCGGACGGTCGGGCTGCTGCAGGCCGCGCCGGCGATCGGGGCGCTGATCGGGGTGATCTTCTCCGGGTGGGTGACCCGGATCCGCCGGCAGGGCGTGGCGATCGTGCTGGCGATCACGGCGTACGCCGCCGCCGTCGGGCTGTTCGGGCTGTCGCGGACGATCTGGCTGGGCGTCGCGCTGCTCGCGATGTCCGGCGCGGCCGACATGGTCAGCTCGGCGTACCGGAACACGGTGCTGCAGTCCGCGGCACCGGACGCGATGCGCGGCCGGCTGCAGGGTGTGTTCATCGTCGTCGTGGCCGGCGGGCCGCGGCTCGGGGACTTCGTCGCGGGGACGACGGCGTCGCTGACCAGCCCGACCGTCGCGCTGCTCGGCGGCGCCGCGGTCTGTATCGCCGGACTGCTGATCCTGCTGGCCCGGAACCGGCCGTTCCGGGAGTACGACTCGCAGACCCGGGCGCTGAGCTGAGGCCGGGAGGCTCAGCCGCCGGTCGCGAGCTTCTTCAGCACGGTGAACCAGGAGTCCATGTCCGGGTTGATCTCGGTCATCGGCTTGTCGTCGACCGTGACGAGCTTGCGGTCGCCGAGTGGCTCCTTCAGCTTGATCGGCGTCATCGACATGTTGCTGTCCTCGGGACAGGGCACGTCGACGTCGATCGTCACCCGGATCTTGTCCTCGAGTTGCTCGACCTTGAGGTCCGACGCGCACTTGCCGACGGTGCCGATCAGCAGATCCGCCTCGTCGTACTTCGGCGCGTTCTGGATCCACTTCAGGTACTTCGGCTTCTTTCCCTTGATCAGCTGGTAGTACTGCGCCGGCTGCGGGTTGTCCTCGTCCGGGGTGCCGCTGCCGTCACCGATGAAGGTGCCGTAGATCATGTCGATGCACGGATCCTTGGTGTCCGGGCCGTCGACCGCCCCGAACGCCTTCGCGGCCTTGTAGCAGCCGACCGCCTCGCGGTTCAGCGAGATGTTGAAACCGATCAGGGCCACGGCGCCGACGACCATCGCGATCGCCAGCATCCGGCGCGACTTCAGCTGCTGCGGGCCGAGGATCCCGGCCGCCCGGCGGGCCTCCTCCGGCGTGGCGTCGGCCGGCACCGGGGTGGTGCGGAACAGCGCCGTGATCGAGCTCGTCCACTGCGGATTGATGATGGTCGGAACGGCATAGACCAGGATCAGGCCCACGATCACGACGACGGCGGGGAGCAGCGACCAGTAATTTCGCACGGCAGCAAGATACGGGCCCATCGGGCCGCGACCGAATAACGGATACGCTAACAAGGTGCCAGCCGAGACCTCGCAGACGCTCGACCGGGGACTCACCGTCCTCGAGTTGCTCGCGGACGCCCCGGACGGGCTCTCGATCACCGAGCTCGCCGCGGCGCTGCGGGTCAGCCGGACGGTCGTGTACCGGCTGGTGAACACGCTCGAGCTGCACCGGCTGGTGCGCCGCGACAGCGAGGGCCGGGCCCGGCTCGGTCTCGCCGTACTGCACTACAGCCGGCGGGTGCAGCCGACGCTGCGGGACGCCGCGCTGCCGGTCCTGCGGTCGCTGGCCGAGGACACCGGGGCCACCGCGCACCTGACGGTCGCCGACGGTGAGGAAGCGCTCGCGATCGCGGTCGTCGAGCCGAGCTGGACCGACTATCACGTCTCCTACCGGATGGGCTCCCGGCACGCCCTCGACCAGGGCGCGGCCGGCAAGGCGATCCTGGCCGGCCGCCGCAAACCCGACCCCGCCGGCCGCCCCTTCGTCGTCACCTCCGGCGAACTCCAGGCCGGCGCCCAAGGCGTCTCGTCCCCAGTCCTCGGCGTCCCCGGCGTCGAAGCCTCCATCGGCGTAGTAGTCCTCGGCAAACTCGACCGAGACTTCGTAGGCCCCCGAGTAGCCCGAGCCGCAGTAGAAGTCGCCAAACGCCTCGCCTGAGTCAGCTCTTGGTGGCTGCTTCTACCAACGGGAGTACCCGGTGGGGGATTTGTTCGGCCAGGGCGATGACTGTCGAGGCTCGTTGGATGCCCCGGACGATGACCACCTGGTCGATGACGCGTTGGAGGTCGGCGTTCGAGCGGGCGACGATGCGGCACCAGAGGTCCTCGGCGCCGGTGATGGTGTGGACCTCGAGGACCTCCGGGATCCGGGCGAGGGCCTCGGCGACCGTGGTGTGACCTGAGCCCTGCTCGATCTGCAGCGTCGCGAAGGCCGTCACCGGATAACCGATCGCGGTGGTGTCGATGTCCGGCCCCCAGCCGCGGACGACGCCGTCGCGTTGCAGGCGATCCAGCCGGGCCTGGACGGTGCCGCGCGCGACCCCCAGCCGGCGCGACGCCTCGAGGACGCCGACACGCGGCTCCTCGGCGAACAACCTGAGGATGCGGGCGTCCAGCGCGTCCACCGACATGCGAACCCTCCACGGATAGTCAGACTGACCAAATAGCCTAGCGAAGTCGCCACCAGAGTGTGCAGCCTGCCTAGTGAAACAACAAGCTGTTGCGCAATCTGTCCCGCAGGAACAAGGCTCGGCGTACCGATCCGAACCTGGAGGAGCACGCGATGACCAGCACCGACCTCACCCCCGCAGAGCTCGACGCCGATCTCGACCTCGACCAGCTGAAGCAGCTCGTCGGCCTGGTGCCCTACGACGAGAGCACCGACCCGTTCCCGGTCACCGCGATGGACGCCGTGGTGTTCGTGGTCGGCAACGCCACGCAGACCGCGAAGTGGTACCAGCTCGCGTTCGGCATGGACCTGGTCGCGTACTCCGGCCCCGAGACCGGTTCCAAGGACAGCAAGGCGTACGTGCTCAAGGCGGGCTCGGCCCGGTTCGTGATCGCCGGCGGCGTCAGCCCCAAGAGCCCGCTGCTCGACCACCACCGCAAGCACGGCGACGGTGTCGCGGACCTCGCGCTCGAGGTGCCGGACGTCGACAAGTGCATCGAGCACGCCCGCAAGGTCGGCGCCGTCGTGCTCGAGGAGCCGAACGACGTCTCCGACGAGCACGGCACGATCCGCCGCGCGGCGATCGCGGCGTACGGCGACACCCGCCACACGCTGATCGACCGCAGCAAGTACCACGGCCCGTACCTGCCGGGCTTCGTCGCGGCGAGCACCCGGGTGACCCGGCCCGAGGGACACCCGAAGCGGCTGTTCCAGGCCGTCGACCACGTGGTCGGCAACGTCGAGCTCGGCAAGATGGACGAGTGGGTTGCCTTCTACAACAAGGTGATGGGCTTCGTGAACATGGCGGAGTTCATCGGCGACGACATCGCCACCGACTATTCGGCGCTGATGAGCAAGGTGGTCGCCAACGGCAACCACCGGGTGAAGTTCCCGCTGAACGAGCCGGCGGTGGCGAAGAAGAAGTCGCAGATCGACGAGTTCCTGGAGTTCTACGACGGCGCGGGCGCCCAGCACATCGCGCTGGCCACCAACGACATCCTGCGCACCGTCGACATCATGCGGGCCAACGGCGTGGAGTTCCTGAACACCCCGGACTCCTACTACGAGGACCCGGAGCTGCGGGCCCGGATCGGCGAGGTGCGGGTGCCGATCGAGGAGCTGCAGTCGCGCGGCATCCTGGTCGACCGTGACGAGGACGGCTACCTGCTGCAGATCTTCACGGCGCCGATCGGCGACCGCCCGACGGTGTTCTACGAACTGATCGAGCGGCACGGCTCGCTGGGCTTCGGCAAGGGCAACTTCAAGGCGCTGTTCGAGGCGATCGAGCGCGAACAGGAGCGCCGCGGCAACCTCTGAGGCAGGTTTGACGATCAAAAGCTTGCCAGAAGCAACTGGACACGGCGTGTCGCCGTCCGATTACCGGAATGACTGTCCGGGCAGGCTCCGTTCGCGTAGTGTGCCTTCCTGAGTGCGCGTCGGGGCGTGCATTCAGGAAGGGTTTCGTCATGAAGACACTGAGCATTCTGCTCAGCACCGCCGGCCTGGCCGGCGTGGGCGCTCTCGCGTTGTCCGCCCTCCCGGCCGAGGCGGCCACGGCCGCCAGCTGCTCGGGCGCGAGGTCCATCGCATCGGCGCCGATGCTGCGTAATCATCAGCCGCCCAGCTGGGGCACGGTCCGGCTCGTCCGGGACAGCTGCTACCAGTACTGGGCCGAGATCACCATGGCGTCACCGCTGGTGGCCAACGCGAAGGCCAACGCCTTCCTGGTGCAGTACGGCGGCGGCAACAACGGTCGGGTGCTCAGCTGCGACAGCAGCGGCGGCAACGGCTCGGTCATCCAGGGGCAGCGCACCTGCCGCACGCCGAAGGTGAAGGCCACCAGCGGCAGCATCACGTTCGCCGCGATCGGGCGGGAGTACCACAACTACGGCGGCGGCTACGAGGAGATCTCGGAGAACGTCACCAAACGCACGCGCTGAGACTGGGGTGCACGGTACCGCGCAGTAGTAACTAGGCTCGCAGTATGAGTGAGGTTGTCGAGCAGCTGCGTCAGGTACTGCCGCCCGAGGCATTGGTGACGGATCCGGACCGGATCGAGAGCTATCGGTACGACCGAGCGATGTTCTGCCCGGCCGGGATGCCGCTCGCCGTCGTGCTGGCCCGTGAGACCGCACACGTCCAGGCGGCGGTGCGGATCGCGAACGAGAACGACGTACCGATCGTGCCGCAGGGCGCGCGCTCCGGCCTGTCCGGCGCCGCGAACGCGCTCGACGGCTGCATCGTGATCTCGCTGGAGAAGATGGACCGGGTCCTGGCCATCGAGCCCGTCGACCGGTACGTCGTCACGCAGCCGGGCGTCTACAACGCGGTGCTGTCCCGGGCGGTCGCCGAGCACGGGCTGTTCTACCCGCCGGACCCGTCCAGCTGGGAGTTCTGCTCGATCGGCGGCAACCTGTCCACGAACTCCGGCGGCCTGTGCTGCGTGAAGTACGGCGTGACCACGGACTACGTGCTCGGCCTGGAGGTCGTGCTCGCCGACGGCCGGGTGCTGCGGACCGGCCGGAAGACCGTGAAGGGCGTCGCCGGGTACGACCTGGTGAAGCTGATCGTCGGCAGTGAGGGCACGCTCGGCATCATCACCGAGGCGACCCTGGCGCTGCGTCCGCAGGCCGCGAAGCCGCGGACGATGGCGGCGCTGTTCGGCTCCGGCGTCGAGGCCGGGAACGCGATCCTGGAGATCATCCGCAGCGGCGTCTCGCTCAGCCTGCTGGAGATCATGGACCGGACGACGATTCGCGCGGTCAACAAGTACAAACGGATGGACCTGCCCGACGAGGCGGCCGCGATGCTGATCGCGCAGTCCGACGCGGGCGGCGAGGCCGGCGCGGCCGACGTCGCCACGGTCGCGAAGCTGTGCCGCGACCACGGCGCGCTGGAGTGCATCGAGGCCGAGGACGACGCCGAGGGCGAGCTGCTGCTCGAGGGCCGCCGGGCGGCGCTGACCGCCCTGGAGGAACTCGGGACCACGATGATCGACGACGTCGCCGTCCCGCGCTCGCGGCTGGCCGAGTTCATCGGCCGGATCGAGCAGCTGTCCGCGGAGCTGGACATCACGATCGGCGTCCTCGGGCACGCCGGCGACGGCAACATGCACCCGACGGTCGTCTTCGACCAGACCGACCCGGCGCAGGCCGAGCGCGCCCAGGTCGCGTTCGACCGGGTGATGGAGATCGGGCTGGAGCTCGGCGGCACGATCACCGGCGAGCACGGCGTCGGGGTGCTGAAACGCGCCTGGCTGGCCGAGGAGATCGGCCCGGTCGCGCTCGACGTCCACCGGGCGATCAAGAACGCGCTGGACCCGAAGAACCTGCTCAACCCCGGGAAAGTCGTCGCCGGATGAGACTGTGACGCAACCGCAACACAACTGCCGAGGCCGCTCGACGCCGCTGCCCCGTCGAATGTGACGTCGGGTCGGGACCATGGAAGTGAGGACGTGTACGAATTCGCGGGGGGACCGGATGCAGGGTAGGAGGCGCCCGATGGGTCTGTGGCGCCGGACCGTGCTGCCTGCCGTCGCCGCCGTGGTCGCGACCGCAGCGTTGTCCGCCTGCGCGAACGGCGGCGGCCTGCGTGTCGAGGGCCCCGAATCGCCTCCGCCGGAGACCCCGTCGCCGTCCGTCGCGATCGGCACCGGCGGCGCCTCTCCGCACCCCGGGCGCACCCCGCAGGTGGCCGTCGACCTGTACAAGGTCCGGGCCGCGCTGCTCGCGGATCCACGGCTCGGCACCTACCCGCGATCGGTGCTTTCGAATTGCACCGTGATTTCGCGTTGCCTCAGCAGGGGTAAGACCGTTGATGTATTGCACAGCGGTACACCCCAACAGATCGTCCTCATCCATACCCTGGAGAAGTTCGTCTTCGGTATCTTCCTGATCGCCGTCGAGCCCTCGGGCCCGCGACCGGTCTGGATCCTGGACGTCGAGCAACCGACCGTGAACGCCAGCCCGCAAGGTGACCTGGTGGTCGAGTCGAAGATCTTCACGATCGACGACCCGGTCTGCTGCCCGTCGGGCCGGCGGGTCGAGGTCTACCGTTGGAACGGCCGGCAGATGATCAAGGTGAGCTCGACGGACCAGTAGGGAGACTGAAGTTCGGTGGTACCGGAAGAACCGGCAGCGCGCATTCTCATGGTCGAGGACGACGCGGTGATCCGTGAGGCGACCCAGTTGACCCTCGAGCGGCACGGCTACGACGTGACCACGGCCGAGGACGGCCTGGAAGCGATCGAGCGCTTCGAGAAGATCCATCCCGACGTCGTGATGCTGGACATCATGCTGCCCGGGCTGGACGGGATCTCGGTGTGCCGACGGGTCCGCGAGACCAGCACGGTCCCGATCGTGATGGTCTCGGCCCGCGGTGACGCGCTCGACGTCGTCCTCGGCCTGGAAGCGGGCGCGGACGACTACGTGACCAAACCCTTCGACACCCAGGTCCTGGTGGCCCGGCTGCGGGCGGTGATGCGGCGCGCGGTCTCCGACCCGGAGCGCCCGGCACCGGCGGCCGGCTCCGGCGTGGAGTCGTTCGGCGACCTGGAGCTGGACCGCGAGGCGCTGGAGGTCCGGCGCGGCGGGCAGACCGTGCAGCTGACGCCGACCGAGCTCAAGCTGCTGATCGAGTTCGCGAACAACCCGGGTGTGGTACTCAGCCGGTCGACGCTGCTGCAGCGGGTCTGGGACTACGAGTGGGGCGGCGACGGCCGGCTGGTCGACGTCCACCTGCAGCGGCTGCGGACCAAGATCGGTGCCGACCGCATCGAAACCGTCCGCGGCTTCGGGTACAAGCTGCGGGCCTAGCGGATGGGCCCTGAGTGATGGGACTGCGCGGCAAGCTCGGTCTCATCTTCCTGCTGGTTTCGTCGCTCGCGATCCTGGTGCTGTGCGTCGCGGTCTACACCCAGGCCCAGTCGGCCCGGCTGGACCGGACGCGCAGCTTCGCCGACGAGCGGATCCAGCTCGCGGCGCAGAGCTACGACACCAACGACGTACCGGTGTTCGGGGCGAAGGTCGACGATCCGGACCTGCCGCCGCAGTTGCGCGAGGCCGTGCTCGAAGGCAAGCGGGCCACGTTCAAGACCGGGTCGCCGCACGCGAAGATGTGGGCGGCGGTCGCGGTCAAGGACGGCAAGGTGCTCTCGATCGAGCAGGACTACGAGAGCACCGACGACTCGATGCAGGCGTTGCAGCAGGCCCTGGTCCTCGGCGGCATCGGCACGGTCGCGCTGGTCGCGCTGGTCAGCGTGATCCTGGCCGGCAGCCTGTCGAAACGGATCGTCGCGGTCGCGGGGACGGCGCGGCGGATCGCGGCCGGCGACCTGGACGCGTCCGCGGCCGAGGCCGTCGGCAAGGGCAAGGACGAGGTCCAGTCGCTGGCGACGGCGCTCGACACGATGGCCAGTTCGCTGCGCGGTCAGCTCGAGGCGGAGCGCCGGTTCACGGCGGACGTCGCCCACGACCTGCGAACGCCGGTGACCGGCCTGACCACGGCGGCCGAGCTCCTGCCGCCCGGCCGGCCCAGCGAGCTGGTCCGGGACCGCGCGAAGGTGCTGCGGCGGCTGGTCGAGGATCTCCTGGAGATCGCCCGGTTCGACTCGGGCGTGGAGCAGGCGGACCTGGAGCTGGTCGGCCTCGGCGCGTTCGTCGGCTCGGCGGTCGGCCGGTTGCGGATGCAGCAGGCGCTCGCCCCGGACAGCGTGATCGTGTGTCAGGTCGGCCCCGACGAGACGGTGTCGACCGACTCCCGGCGGATCGAACGGATCCTGGCCAACCTGATCGTCAACGGGCTGCGGCACGGCAAGCCGCCGGTCGAGGTCACGGTCAGCGGCCGTACCGTCGAGGTCGTTGACCACGGCAACGGGTATCCCGAGGAACTGATTGCCGAGGGCCCGCGCCGGTTCCGGTCCGGGATGGCCGAGCGGGGTGTCGGGCACGGCCTCGGCCTGACGATCGCGGCCGGACACGCCAAGGTACTCGGCGCCGAGCTGACGTTCGGCGAAGCGCCCGGCGGCGGCGCGCTCGCCCGGCTGGTGCTGCCCGCCGGACCTGAGACGGAGCCGTAACAACCATTACCGGCGGCGCCGCGTCTTCTCCTCCGTAACACCAACAAAACGAGGGGAAACCAGACATCATGCGCACTCAGTTCGTCCGCCGTTCCGCCGCCGTCGTCGCCGGTCTCGCACTGGCCGCCGGAGGCCTCGGCATCGCCGGCGCCCTGCAGGCCAACGCCGCCACCACCGGTACCAGCGCCTCGATCGCGGCCAAGTCGATCACGATCAAGTCGGACAAGGCCACCGCGAAGGCCTGGACGAAGGTCTCCTTCACCGGCAAGACCTCCGGCATCGCGAAGAACACCGTGGTCCAGGTGCAGCGGCTGGAGAGCGGCAAGTGGGTCAACTTCCCGGCCACCACGAAGGTCACCAGCCGGGCGACCTACTCGGTCTGGGTGCAGAGCGGCCGGGTCGGCGTGAACAAGTTCCGCGTCGTCGCGGCGAACACCGCCTCCGCGCCGGTCTCGGTGACCATCACCAAGTAGTCGGGGGAACGGGGGACAGAAGCCGGGGACCTTGCACAGGCAATTGCTTGTGCAAGGTCCCCGGCTGGTGTGGACGGTCGGTCAGTGGGTGCCGTAGACGTTGAACTCGGCGGCCGAGCCGAAGACGGCGCCGTTGAGTGAGCTCGTGCCGACGAACTTCACGAAACGGCCCGGCTTCGCGGTGAAGTCGACCCGCTGGACGGCGGTGGAGTTCGGGAACTGGCCGGTCGCGACCGGCGTACCCCAGTCCTGGCCGTCGGCGCTGACGTAGATCTCGTACCCCTTGAACATCCCGTTCGTGCCGCTCTGCCGGGGCAGGTAGCTGAACCCGTTCACCTGGTACGCCGACCCGAGGTCGAGCGTCATGTGGTGCGGGTAGCCGGCCGGCGTACTGACCTGCGACCAGGCGGAATGCCAGATGGTGCTCGGGTTTCCGTCCAGGGCCGCCGTCGCCGCGCCGCCCGTTGCGACGTCCTCGCTGCTCACGTCCGCCACCTTGATCCGCGACTGCGGAACGATCCCCGGCGGCAGCACGGTGGCCTCTGCACTGATCGTCGCCTGACCACCTGTCGCGGTCAGCGGGTACTTGCCCTCCGGCGTACCGGCCGGGGGAGTCACGTCCCACGTCGTCGTGACGCCGGCACCGGCGGCAACCGTCGCGTACGTCGCCGGCGTGGTCGCGGTGACGACCCAGCCGTCGGGGGCGGTGAGGCCGAGCGTGATGTTGTTCGCGGCAACCACATCGTTGTTGGTGAACGTCGTGGTGACGGTGTTCGCCTCACCGGACACGAGACCGGTCAGCCCGGAGACCGCGACTGAGGTGCAGTCCGCCGGCTCCGACGTCGTCCCGAGATCGGTGACGGCGAAGTTGTCGATCACGAAGTCGGCCTGGTCGCCGCCGTCGGTGAGCTTGCGCAAGCCGACCCAGTAGTCCCCGCCGCACCCGGCCACGAACTCCTGGTCGAACGTCGCCTTGGTCCGCTGCTCGCCGATCGGCGTCGCCTTGACCTCGACGGAGTCCGGCCTGTCGACGCCCTGGATCCACGCGTACTGGCCGGCGCGGCCGCTCTCGTAGTCGAAGCTGACCTTGTACTTATGGCCCGGCTGGAAGTTCACCGTCCACGGCGCGGTGCGGTAGACGAGGCCCTGGTTCTCCTCGTGCGACTTGAGCGACCAGTTGCCGTCGAGCACGTCGTCGACGAGCTTCCCGTTCCAGCCTGCCTGCGTGTACGGCGCGTGCTTCGGAGCGAGTACCGTCCGCGGGTCCGTGACACCACCGGCATCGCCCTTCATGAACGGCCCCCAGCCCTGATCCACGGCCTCGAAGTCGTCGACGAGCCCCGCTGCCGGCTGCGTGGTCCCGACCACCCGCACGTCATCCAGCCGAACCTGTGCAGGTCCCGCGGTTGCCGCGATGGCCAGGTCGGCGGTGCTTCCCTTGGCGGTGAAGACGACGCGCGCCCGCTGGTAGTACAGCTCGTGCTTGTCGTCGGCAGCAACCATGTTCTGAGCGGTCGATCTCGTGACCAGGTTCTTCACCCCGTCGACCGAGATCATCGTCGGACGCGACTTGCCCGGCTCGACCTCGATCCAGGCGGACGCGCTGTAGGTGCGGCCGCGGACGAGCCCGGTCAGGCGCTGGTGGATCGACGACGCCTTCGTACCGAGCTGGGCCACGTGCTGGCCGTTCTCGAGCGTCGCGAGCTTCGTGCCGCCGGTGGCGTTCCAGGCGTCCAGGTTGCCGGCGTTGAAGCCGGGGTCCTTCACGTGGCTGCCCTCACCCCATACGGCCGGCTTCGGCTGCGGAGCCGCGACCGGGTACAGCACGTACGGCTGGCCCGGGACGGCGTCCAGCGTGATCGCGCCGTGCTGGGCGCGGATGGTGACGGGCTTCGTCCGGCCGGTGTCCGACAGCTGGTAGGCGGTGAAGGTGCTGGTCCCGGCGAAGGCGCTGGGCAGCTGCCAGGTGGTGCGGCCGCCGGCCGGGTTGTAGTGGTACAGCTTCTTGTCGCCGTCCCACGGCAGCAGGTACTTGTCGCCGTCGAGCACCTTCGCGCTCCCGGCGTACACGGTCCGCTTGCCGTTCTCCACCGTGCCGCGGATGCCGCCGGTGAACGTGATGTCGGCGTCGTTCCAGTCCACGATCTTCTGCTGCTGCAGGAACTTCGCGGGCAGGTTGCGCTGCCAGATGTTGGTGTAGAACGCGTTCCAGTCGGTCTCGCCGGTCCAGCCCTCGAACTCGACGATCGAGGCCTGACCGAGGATCGGGTCGCTGTTCCAGACGTCCTTCTCGTGGTTGCGGACGAACCGGATGATCTTCGAGTTCAGGCCCTTGTTGGTCGGGCCGCCGTAGTCGAGGTCGTTGGCCCAGTGCGACCACAGCGACGTCCGCTCGTGCCGGTCGGCCCATTCGGTCGCGACCTGCCAGCCCTGGCCGGCGAGCTGCCGGGTCAGGCCGTCGGCGAGCCAGCCGGACTGGTAGTAGACGTCGATGTACAGCTCCTGGAGGTTCTTGTCGGTCTCGTCGCGGAGCTGCTGGAACCGCTGCACGATGTTGCCGGAGGCAAGATCCGGGCGCTGCTTGATGTAGTAGCTCTGGTTCAGCCAGTTCCACCCCTTGGCGAACTTGTCGACCAGCTCCTCGCTGAACGCGTTCGCCTCCGGGTACGACTCGGTGGCGTTCACGTGGACGCCGAACGCGGCGTTCCAGGACTTGCCCTGCTTGAGCAGCGTGTTCAGGTCGGTCAGGCCGCCGGCGCGGGTGTTGTAGTTGCCGCCGTAGTCCGGGTGGGCGGAGTCGTGGCCCTCGGCGCCGTACCCCTTGAGGATCGCCATCTGGCCGAGGCCGTCGGTGGCCAGCGAGACCCGCTTGACGTCGTCGAGCGTGCGCAGGAACGGATGCGTGGCCTGACTGGCGAAGTTGAACGGGATGTGCGTGACCACCCGGTCCTTGACCTGGTCGCCGCCCTTCGGCTCGGTCATGATCGAGCGGAACGCGACCGCGCCGTCCTCCCAGTCGACCGTCCGGTCCTGGTTCGCGTCCGGGGTGACGACGACCTTCGCCCAGGGCAGCGGTTCGGTGTACGGCGAGGTGTCGGCGCGGTACGTCCACTGGCCGCTCCACACGCCGACGCGGGTGCTGCCGTCGGCGGCCTTGCGGGCGCGGTGCCAGAACCGGGCGCCGTCGTCGACCGACTGGCCGGACGGCTTGTCGTACACCGAGTTCGACTCGATGCCCGCCGCCAGGCCGCTGGTGTTGACGAACGCGTACGTCGCCCCAGTCGCGGCGGCCTCGCCCGGCGTGCTCGCGGTGACGGGCGCGATCTTGTCGGCCGTCCGCGTCGAATCCGGGTCCAGCGTGGTGAACGCGGTGGTCGCGCCCGCGTCCGAACTGGCCACCGAGACCAGGTCGTGGTCGGGGATGTCGATCGTGTGCACGCGGCTGGTCCCGGTGTCGCGCACCGCGTCGATCGCGAAGGTCGTCACCCGGCCGGCCACGCTCAGGCTGGCGTCCAGCTCGACACCGGGCAGGGCGTCGAAAGCCAGCGTGTACGACGCCCGCCCGCCGTCGACCGTCGGCGCCGCGGCGAGATGCGCGGTGCGGGCCACGCCGTCGACGGTGACGGTCGAGATCGCGTCCGGCTGACCCCCGAGGGCCTGGCCGGAGGCGTTGTCGACGTACTTGATCACCCGCGGGAAGTCCGACCCCACGGTGACCGTCAATTCCGCGGACCGCAGCGTCAGCTCACCGGCAGCGTGCGCGCCGGTCGGCACGCCCAGCACACCGGCGGCCAGGGCTACAGCCAGTACTCCACACCCCACTGAACGTTTCATGCCGAAGAAGTTCGCACGCAAGCGCAACTTCGTCAAGAGAAACGAACACTAATGAACAACATTCGCCTCGCCTCCGGCATCGGCGAAGGAAAGGCGGAGTGGATCAGGCCATCGCCCGGGGTCGGGTGAGCCGGGCGGGCGCGGGCCGACGCCGCCGTGCGCCGCCGGGCGGGCGCGGGCCGGCGCCGGGCGTGGGCCGACGCGGCCGTGTCTGGGCCGCGGCGGGCCGTGCCGCCGGGGAGCGGGTTGGTGGTGGGCTCAGGTGGTGGGTGGGTTGATCCGGCCGGTGACTTCGCCCAGGCCGATTCGAGAGCCGGTGGGAGTGCTTGCCCAGGCGGAGATGGTGATCTCGTCGCCGTCTTCGAGGAAGGTGTGTTCCTTGCCGTCGACGATCAGTGGCTCGCGGCCGGCCCAGCTGAGTTCGATGAACGAGCCGCGCTGGTCTTTCGCCGCGCCGCTGACGGTGCCGGACGCGTACAGGTCGCCGGTGCGGACACTCGCGCCGTTGACGGTCATGTGGGCGAGCATCTGGGCGGCGGACCAGTAGATGTCGCGGTACGGCGGGGTGCTCACCAGGTGGCCGTTCAGCCGCACCTCGAAGGTGATGTCGAAGTTCGTCAGGCTCCGGCCGGCCAGATACGGAAGGACGGGCGGATCCTGCGGCGGGAGGGGCACGGCGGAGCCGGCCAGCGCGTCCAGGGACACGACCCAGGGGGAGATCGACGTGGCGAAGGACTTGCCGAGGAACGGGCCGAGCGGGACGTACTCCCAGGCCTGGAGGTCGCGCGCGGACCAGTCGTTGACGACGACCACGCCGTACACATGGTCCTCGAAATCGTCAACGGACACAGGCTTTCCGAGTGCCGACGGCGCGCCGACGACGTAGCCGAGCTCGACCTCGATGTCGAGCCGCTGGGACGGCCCGAAGGTCGGCGCGGCGGCGTCCGGGGCCTTGCGCTGACCGGACGGCCGGACGATGTCGGTGCCGCTGACAACGATCGTGCCGGCCCGGCCGTGGTAGCCGACCGGCAGGTGTTTCCAGTTCGGCAGCAGCGGCTCGGAGTCCGGGCGGAACAGCCGGCCCAAATTCGACGCGTGCTGCTCGGAGGCGTAGAAGTCGACGTAGTCGCCGACCTCGAACGGCAGCTGCATCGTCACCGCGGACTGCGGGATCAGGTGCGGCTCGACGGTGTCCCGGTCGTTCTCGTTGCGGACCAGGTCGAGCAGCCAGTTCCGGGTCGCGCGCCAGGCCGGCCGGCCGAGGGCGAGGAACGCGTTGAGCGTCGGCTCGGCGAACAGCTGTGCGCCGTCCAGCATCTGCGCGGACGCGACCGGCGCGAGGTCGATGATCTGGTCGCCGATCGCGGCGCCGACCCGCGGCTCCTCGTCGCCGTGCCGGAACACGCCCAGCGGCAGATTGTCCGGCCCGAACGGCGAACCGTCCGGGATCTCGATCCAGCTCATTCAGTCCTCCATCAGGCGCAAGGTCGTCAGGTCGGTGCGCGGCTCCTCGATGCTGCACGAGCCGAACGACGTGAACCACCGGCGGGTGCTCGCCGCCTGGTCGTCGGACAGCTCCCGCGCCCGCGCCGCCAGTACGTCACCGTCTCGCTCGCCCAGCACCGCGGCCACCTCGTCGGCGTTGGCCCCGTCGAGCGAGGCCCGGGTCGCGAGCAGGACGTTGAGGAAACCGTGGTGCTCGAAACCCGTGTCCGCAGCGGTATGGCGGACCGCGTTGTGCAGCCCGGCGGTGCACTTGAAGGCCACTTCCCGGTCCAGACACGCGGTGATGAACGCGGCCACCTGCTGCTCGGACGGGAAGAGCGCGGCGTCCAGGCCGCCGGTGCGGAGCTTCGCGGCGTACCCGGCGTCGGCGACCACGTCGAGGGCGCGTTCCCACGCTCCCTCCAAGCCGATCTCGACGTACGCGGACTCCTCGTCGAGGCAGTCGTCGCACGCCCGGACCACGCGGAGCGCGTTCCGGGACAGGTCGTCCTCGTCGCGCAGCCGGACCTCGATCGCGGTCACCTCGACGTCCTGCGAGCGATCGCCCCACCGGATCACCGGCTCGATCCCGCCGGCGCCGCCGGAGATGACCACCGACACGCGGAACGGGGCAGACTCCGGCCCCGCCTCGGCCCGAGCGGTCCCGGCGACCTGCATCAGGTTGTCGTCGGTGCAGACGAACGGGCCGACCAGGTCGGCGTACGGCGACCGGAGGTGCGCCCGGTGCGCGGCGACGGCCTCGGCCAGCGGCAGGTTCCCGGGCGGGAACATCGACGCGTCGTCGACCAGGTGCCGGAACAGGGCAGGGACGGTTGACATGACCCAGAGCCTAACGGATGCTTTCGGTAAGCGGACGCAAGCGTTCGATTATCGGATGGGCAGGATGAGATGGCGTACTACCGGCAGGTCGGCGAGGTTCCACCCAAGCGGCACACGCAGTTCCGGAAGCCGGACGGCGGGCTGTACTACGAGGAGCTGATGGGGGAGGAGGGGTTCTCGTCGGACTCGTCGCTGCTGTACCACGCCGGCGTACCGTCCGCGATCGTCGATTCGCAGGTCTGGGACCTGCCGGATCTCGCCACCGTCGCGAACCATCCGCTCACGCCGCGGCACCTGAAGCTGCACGACCTGTTCACCGACACGTCCAAGGCGAACGCCGTCGAGGACCGCCGGCTGGTGCTCGGCAACGGAGACGTCCGGATCTCGTACGCCGTCGCGGAGCAGCCGTCGCCGTACTACCGCAACGCGATCGGCGACGAGTGCGTGTACGTCGAGAAGGGCTCGGCGACCGTCGAGACCGTGTTCGGCGTACTGAACGCGGTCCAGGGCGACTACGTGATCATCCCGCGCGCGACCACGCACCGCTGGCTGCCCGGGCCGCAGGGGGTGCACGCGTACTGCATCGAGGCCAACTCGCACATCGCGCCGCCGAAGCGCTACCTGTCCCGGTACGGCCAGTTCCTCGAGCACTCGCCGTACTGCGAGCGCGACCTGCACCCGGCGGGCGAGCCGCTCGTGGTCGAGGGGACCGACGTCGAGGTGCTGGTGAAGCACCGCGGGAACGGCGCCGGCGGGATCGTCGGGTCGCGGATGACGTACGCGACGCATCCGTTCGACGTGGTCGGCTGGGACGGGTGCCTGTACCCGTACACGTTCAACGTCAGCGACTTCGAGCCGATCACCGGCCGCGTGCACCAGCCGCCGCCCGTGCACCAGGTGTTCGAGGGGTACAACTTCGTGGTCTGCAACTTCGTGCCGCGGAAGGTCGACTACCACCCGCTGTCGGTGCCGGTGCCGTACTACCACTCGAACGTCGACTCCGACGAGGTGATGTTCTACTGCGGCGGCGACTACGAGGCGCGGAAGGGCTCCGGCATCGGGCTCGGGTCCATCTCGCTGCACCCCGGCGGGTACGCGCACGGCCCGCAGCCGTCGGCGATCGAGGCGTCGCTCGGCGCCGAGCGGTTCGAGGAACTCGCGGTCATGGTCGACACCTTCCGGCCGCTCGAACTGGGCGAGGGCGGCCAGGCCGTCGACGACGGCGTCTACGCCTGGACCTGGGCGGGTCGCCGCAAGGACTGAGCGGGAGACACGCCTGGTGTGGGATTCTGTCCCCTGTGAGTGAGGACGGGGACGCGGTTTCGCAGGTCACACAGGACAGTCCGGAGGTGCTGGTGCAGGAGCCACCGCACGATTCCGGGCGGCCGTTCGTGGTCGGTGTCGACCGTGAGGCCGTGCTGCGCCGGCGTGAGGTGGTGCGGACCGTCGAGCGGCGGGGCGGGTGGGTGACCCTGGCGCTCGGCGTGGTCGGCATCGTCGCCGCGCTCTACGCGCTGGTCGCGTTCCGCGGGGCCGGGATGTGGCCGTTCGCGCTGTTGTTGATCCTGGCAATGATCCCGCTGGTGCTCAGCACGGTCCTGGTGTACCGCCTGCAGGCGGAGCGGGTGAAGTGGTACGACGCGAACGAGCTGCCGCCGGTGGCGATGCGGATCTCCGCCAAGGGGCTCGAGCTCGCCTGCGACGGCGCGGCGTACCCGGTGGTGCTGCCGTGGGCGACCGTCCGCGGCTTCACGCAGCACAAGCTGCTCGGCCAGTACATGCTCGACCTGGCCCTGGTCCACGGCGTGAGCGCGACGACCGCCGGCGTCCGCGGTCTGGACCAGCCGCCCGTCCGCAGCGTCGTCAAGCCGAACCCGCTGCTCCGGCCGACCGGCATGTTCCTGGTCAAGGCGCTCGACCAGCCCGTCCACGTCATCGACGAGGCCCTCAGACACTTCTCCAACGGCACCGCGGGCATCCGGCGCTGACCTGCCGGCCTGCGAAGCTCGAGGGATGAACGAGAGCTTCGTGGTCGGCCTGCGGCATGACGAGGTGCTGCGCCGCCGCGCCGTCGTCCGCCGGGTCCGGCTGATCGGCGGCGCGATCGTCGTGGTCACGACCTCGGTCGGCCTGGTGCTTTCGGTGTGGCTGATGATCCTGCTCGGCGACGCCTGGTACATCGGCCTGCTGATGATCGCGTCCCTGCTGCTGCCGCTCGTCAGCGTCATCCAGTCCTTCCGGCAGCAGCGCTGGTACGCCGGGGCGGACCTCCCGCCGTACGCGATGCGCATGACGCCGGCCGCGCTCGAGCTCGGCGTCGAGGGCGCGCCCGCTCCCGTCGTACTGCCGTGGCCCGCGGTGAGCGGCTTCCGGCAGGAGCGCCGTGCCGGTCAGCCCGTCCTGCGGGTCCTCCTGCGGCGCGGCGTGACACCCACGAGCCCCGGCGTCAGCGGCCTCGACCAACCGGCCGCGCGGGCCACGCTGCAGCCCAGCAAGTTCGTCAAGAACGGCGGCCTGTACGGCGTGCCGTCACTCGACCAGCCCGTCGAGGCGATCGACCAGGCCCTCCGCTACTTCTCCAACGGCAACGCCGCGGTCGTCCGCTAACAGGGCAGCGCGCGGTACGTGTAGCCGAGCTTGCTGAGTTTGGTCAGGGCCCGGTCGAGCGCGGCGACGGTCTGGGATCGGTTGCCGCCGCCGTCGTGCATCAGGATGATCGCGCCCGGGCGGGCGCCGGCCATGATCGCGTGCTCGATCTGCGCGGCGCCGGGCTTCTCCCAGTCCTTCGTGTCGACGTCCCAGAGCACCTGCCGCTGGTGGTACGCCGCCGCGATGGCCGCGATCTTCGCGTTCGTCGCGCCGGTCGGCGGGCGCAGGCACTTGGACTTCACGCCGGTGGCGATCTCCTGCCGCACCTTCGCGTCCGGCAGCAGGGTCAGCGTCTTGTGATCCCAGGTGTGGTTGCCCACCTGGTGCCCGGCGGCGCGCTCGGCCGCGACCAGGTCTGGGTACTGCGCGACCTGGATGCCGAGCACGAAGAACGTCGCCTGCGCCTTGTGCTTGCGCAGGACCTGCAGCACCTTCGGCGTCCACTCGTGCTGCGGGCCGTCGTCGAAGGTCAGATAGAGCACCTTCCCGTGCGCGGCCAGGTTCCAGTCGTCGGCCGGAGGCTTGGCGACCGCGGGTTTGACGGCGGACTGCGTTGGGCGCTTGACCGCCGACGGTTCGCCGCGCTTGGACGTGGCCGACGTACCCAGCGTGCCGTGACTGGACGACGGGGAGACGGGCGCGGCGGCGGACGTGACGGAGTGGTCGGAGGGTGTGGCGGCTTGGGCGAGGACGGCACCGCAGAGGAGGGCGGCGACCAACGGCAGGAACTTGCCGGGCGGCTTGGTCATGGGCGGAATCTTCTCGCGGTGACTGGGCCATCCCGGCACCGGGTCCGGGTGTGTCGCCCGTATCGTGTCCTTCCGGGCCGGAGATCCCGGCGAACGGACCTGTGAGGCGGGGCGGATGACGGACAACGGCGAGCGGACCACGATGACACGACGTACGGTGATCGGCGGCGCGGCGGCGCTGGCCGCGGCCGGTTTCCAGGCGGTCCCGGCGTACGCCGGCGGCGGTAGTGGACCGGGCAAGACCGTGCGGCTGACCGTGATGGGCACCACCGACCTGCACGGCAACGTCTTCAACTGGGACTACTTCAAGAACGCCGAGTACGACGACAGCGCCCACAACGACATCGGCCTGGCCAAGGTCTCCACCCTCGTCAACGCCGTCCGGGACCGGATCGCCGCGGACCGGCACGCGCCGCGCCCGCTGCTGCTCGACGCCGGCGACACCATCCAGGGCACCCCGCTGGCGTACTACTTCGCGAAGATCGAGCCGATCACCGGCGGCCACACGCACCCGATGGCGGCCGCGATGAACCGGATCGGGTACGACGCGGCGGCGCTCGGCAACCACGAGTTCAACTACGGCCTCGACATCCTCCGCAAGTTCCAGCGGCAGCTGCGGTTCCCGCTGCTCGGCGCGAACGCCCAGGACTGGACCACGGGCCTGCCGGTGTTCCCGCCGTACACGCTGAAGCGGGTGCACGTGCCGGGGGAGAAGCCGATCACCGTCGGCATCCTCGGGCTGACCAACCCCGGCATCGCGATCTGGGACAAGGCGAACGTCGAGAACAAGCTGAAGTTCGGCGGCATCGTCGAGCTGGCCAAGATCTGGGTGCCGCGGGTCCGGCAGGCCGGCGCCGACGTCGTCGTCGCCGCGGTGCACTCGGGGATGGACCTGTCCTCGTCGTACGGCGACGCGCTGCCGTACCCGGAGAACGCGTCGGTGCTGATGGCCGAGACCGTCCCCGGCATCGACGCCGTCCTGGTCGGGCACGCGCACCTGGAGATCCCCGAGCGGCTCGTCACCAACAAGACCAGCGGCGAGCAGGTCGTGCTGAGCGAGCCGCTGAAGTGGGGCATGCGGGTGTCGCTGTTCGACCTCGACCTGCAGAAGATCCGCGGGCAGTGGAAGGTCGTCGGCCGGCACAGCCAGGTGCTGAACGCGAACTCCGTCGCCGCCGACCCGGCCGTCGTCGCGCTGCTGCAGAAGGACCACGACAAGGTCGTCGAGTACGTGAACTCGAAGATCGGCACCTGCACCGAGGCGATGTCCGCGGCCACCGCGCCGTGGGAGGACACCGCCGCGCTGGACTTCGTCAACTTCATCCAGGCCGACGCGGTCTCGAAGGCGCTCGCCGGTACGCCGCAGGCGACGCTGCCGGTGCTGGCCATCGCGGCGCCGTTCAACCGGGCCGCCGCGATCCCGGCCGGGGACGTCTCGATCCGCGACGTCGCCGGTTTGTACGTCTTCGACAACACGCTGCTCGCGGTGACGATGACGGGTGCACAGCTCAAGGACTACCTGGAGTTCTCGGCGCAGTACTTCAAGCAGGTGAGCGGCACCGGGCCGTTCCCGTCGTCCGACGTGACCAACGCCCCGACCCCGACCGCGCCGAACGGTACGCCGGACTACAACTACGACATCCTCGGCGGTCTGACCAAGCCCCTCACCTACACGATCGACATCGCCAAGCCGGCCGGTGCGCGGATCACCGACCTCGCCTACGACGGCACACCCGTGGCCGCCGACCAGCAGTTCGTCGTCGCCGTCAACAACTACCGCCAGTCCGGCGGCGGCAACTTCCCGCACGTCAAGACCGCTCCGGTCGTCTACAACCGCCAGGTCGAGATCCGCCAGCTGATGATCGACTACGTCACCGCCACCGGCACAGTCGACCCCAAAACCTTCCACACCACCGACTGGTCCCTAACCTCCAACGGCACCCCCATCACAGTCACCAGCTGACCTAGGTTCCGGGGGAGGACTGTCCGCCCCACGCCGTGCTACGCGTGGGGTGGTCCGCCCCACGCGGTGCTACACACGGCTCCTCCGCCGCCGCACTACGCGCCACTCCCACCCACCCCCGGCCACCGCCGGAGCACCTGCTTCCGGCTGACGCCGGTTGTTCCGGCTACCGCCGGTTGTTCCGGCTGCGCCGGGTTGTTCCGGCTGGCGCCGTTTGTTCCGGCTGGGCCGGGTTGTGCTGGCTGGTGCCGGAGGTTCCGGCCACCGCCGGGCTGTTCCGGCCGGCGCCGGTGGTTACGGCTGGCGCCTCGGTCGACTGCCCCGGTCGACAGCTGATCCCGGCTGCCTGAGCTACACGTCCGCGAGCCCCGGCGAGCTGGCACCTCCCGACAACCTCAGCCAGCTGACCACCCGGCGCCGCCGACCAACGAACCACCTGCTGGTTCACCTCACGCGGCGCTACGCACGGCTCCCACCCACCCCCGGCTACCGCCGGAGCAGCTGCTTCCGGCTGACGCCGGGTTGTGCCGGCTGGTGCCGGAGGTTCCGGCTATCGCCGGTTGTGCCGGCTGGTGCCGGAGGTTCCGGCTATCGCCGGTTGTTCCGGCTACCGCCGGTTGTTCCGGCTGCGCCGGGTTGTGCCGGCTGGTGCCGGAGGTTCCGGCTATCGCCGGTTGTTCCGGCTACCGCCGGTTGTTCCGGCTGCGCCGGGTTGTGCCGGCTGGTGCCGG
>NZ_JBEXMY010000001.1:0-284212 GCF_040610805.1 Kribbella sp. NPDC003557 | reverse complement strand
CCGGAGGTTCCGGCTACCGCCGGTTGTTCCGGCTACGCCGGGTTGTGCTGGCTCGCGCCGGAGGTTCCGGCCACCGCCGGTGGTTGCGGCTGGCGTCGCGGTCGACTGCGCCGGTCGCCGGCCGGTCTCGGCTGCCTGAGCTACACGTCCACCAGCCCCGGGCACTCGCCCGTCCCGACAACCTCAGCGAGTCGACCACCCGTCGCCGCCTAGCCAAGAGGCACCTGCCGCGCGAGCTCCGCATCCGCGAGCCCTCGAACACCACCGATAAACTCCACCCGCTGACCAACCGGCACTGCCCGACCTCGCACTGAGCGGATGACCCCGGATCGAGGGATTCTGGGGATGGACCTGTAATCGGGCGCGCTGGCCGGACAGAGACCGGGTATGAAGCTGATGGGGAAGGTGGCGTCGGTCGGTGGGCCGGGGCGTGTCGGGCTGGGCGGGTTCGAGGAGTTGTTCGCGCGGCATCACGACGACGTGCTGCGGTACTTCGTGCGGCGGCTCGACGTGCGGGCCGACGCGGCGGATCTCGTGGCCGAGACGTTCCTGATCGCGTGGCGGCGGATGGCCGACGTACCCGGCGAACCACTGCCGTGGCTGTACGGCGTGGCGCGGCGGGTACTCGCGAACCATCGACGCGGCGAAACGCGCCGGCACGGGCTCGCCGACCGGCTGCGGGACGACCTGCGGACGCTTCCGGCCGAGCCCGAGACCGCACTCGAGCTACGGCACGCGGCCGACGTCTTCCGGCAACTGTCCCGCCCAGACCGTGAACTGTTGTCGCTCGTCGCCTGGGAAGGCCTGGACACCGCCCAGCTGGCGGCTGCGCTCGGCTGCTCACGCAGTACGGCGGCCGTCCGTCTGCACCGGGCCCGGCGCCGCCTCGACCGTCTGCTGAACCATTCCGCGTCCGGCGAGCAGCCGGCGCCGGCCCGAGGAGAGAACCGATGAGAAAAGCCGAGAACCTTGACCTGCTCCGCCGGCTCGACCCGGTCGCCGACGACGACCCGGCGCGTGCCGTGAGCGCGGAGACCCGGAACGACCTGCTGACCCGAATCACCGAGACTCCGCAGCAGTCCCAGCGCCCGCTCCCGGCGAAGGCCGGGCGGAGTCCGCTCCCGGCGAAGGCCCGCCGCCGGTTGGTGCCGGCCCTGGTCGCGGCGAGCGTGGTCGCGGCCGCCGCGGTCACGATCGTCGAGTTGCCGGGCGACTCCCGTCAGGAGGCGCTGGGCGCGGCGCTGTCGTTCAGCTCCGAGGGCGACTACCTGCGGGTGCGGATCGTCGACCCGTACGCCGACACCGCGCGCTACAACAAGGAGTTCAAGAAGCATCACCTGAACATCACCCTCAAGCTGATGCCCGGCTCGCCGTCCATGGTCGGACTGAGCCCGGCCGCCACGTTCGGGCCCGACTCGCCGAACATCAAGCAGACCGACGACCCGCCGGGCTGCGCGCAGGCAGGAACCTTCCCGTGCGTCCCGGAGTTCCTGATCCCGAAGAACTACGCGGGCGAGGCGGGCCTCGTGATCGCACGGGCCGCCCGTCCCGGCGAGCGGATGGCCCTCACCGGAGCGATCGACGGCCGCGGCGAGCCCTTGCAGGGCGTGAAGTTCCGCAACCTCCGGGTCTCCCAGGTCCTGGCGATCCTGGCGCAGCGCGGATACACCGTCCCGGAGTACCGCGTGTCCGCGAACGGTACGACCTCCTCCCCGAAGACGGTGCCGCCGACGTACTTCGTCAAGGACGGCTTCCTGGTGAAGGACAAGCAGGTCATCCTCTTCGCCTCGGCCAAGCGCTAGCCGCGACATGAAATCTCGAGGCTAGTCGAGGCACAGGGGGAGCAGACCGAGGAGTACGACGCCGGTCGCGACCAGGATCGCGGTCCGCGAAGGTCGCGACCACCGGCGACCGCCGTCGCCGGCCGGCTGGTGGCAGCGTTGCAGGACCCCGGCGACGGAGACCGCGATCGCCGCGAGGAGCACGAGTGGCTCGGCCCACCCGAAGATCGCACCCCAGGGGGAGGCGAGCAGGGCCAGCGCACCGACCGCGGCGCCGGCGCCGAAGATCGCGCCGACGCCGCGGCGGATCGACAGCAGCAGTACGGCGAGCGCGACCGTGATCCCGCCGCTGATGGCGCCGTACCCGATGCCACCCACCGTCGCCAGGCAGTCCTCCTCCGGCACGCAGCTCCGGGACTGGACGATCATCACGATGACGCCGATCACCACCGCGACACCGATGCCGATGCCCAGGGCGCGGAAGACGATGCCGACGATCGACCGCGCCCAGGTCCGCGTATTCATCCGAGAAAGGTACGGCGTGCGACGGTCACCGCGACCGGACAGAAGTCCTCGCCGAAGCCTTGACCAAGTAATTGGCTAAGTGATTTAGTCAGTTTGTGAGTTACTCAGCTGCTGAGGTGCCGCCCAGCTTGTCCGATCGGTTGACCGAGTCGATTCTCGGGATCATCCGGGAGGGTGGGTTGCGGCCGGGGGATGCGATTCCGTCGGCGCGGGAGCTGGCGAAGCGGTTCGCGATCACGACGCCGACGGTGCGGGAGGCGCTGCGGAAGCTCGAAGCGACCGGGGCCGTCGAGTTCCGGCACGGGTCGGGGACGTACGTCGGGCCGACGATCAACAACGTCGTACTCGCCAACCCGCATCGGCCGCCGATCACCAGGGAATCGGTGCTGCAGCTGATCAGCGCGCGTCTGGTGATCGAGCCGGTGGTGGCGGCGCAGTCGGCCGTCGCGCGGCAGCCCGAGAACCTCGATCGCCTGGAGGCCGCGGTCACCAACGCGCTCGTCCCGCCCGGCGGTCCGGCGTTCGCGCTGAACTTCCACGTCGAGCTCGCCGCCGCATCCGGGAACCCTTTGCTGCAAGAAGTACTGGCCTCGCTGCTGAAGGTCCGGGTCCGCGAACAGCAACAGATCCGCGCGCTGTACGACAACCGCGAGCGCGACCACGAGGAGCACCAGGCGATCGTCGAGGCGGTCCGCGCCCAGGACGCCGTACGGGCCGAGCGCCTGACCCGTGAACACCTCGACAACATTCGTCAGGCCGTCGAGTCCGCCCCGGAGTTCTCATGACGGAAACTCCGGAAACACATCGTCACCAGGCGACCGGAAGTTTCCGGAAACTCGCCGAGATGACGACCGACGAGGCGGCCGCCGCGGTCCGGGAATCGCCGCTGGTGATCATCCCGGTCGGTGCGCAGGAGCAGCACGGCGGCGGGATGGCGATGTCCACGGACACCGTCCGCGCCGTCGGTGTCGCCGAACGCGTCGCCGAGCGGCTGGCCGGTCGCGCGGTGATCGCCCCGCCGGTACCGTACGGCGTCTCGCCGCACCACATGGCCTTCGCCGGAACGATGACGTTGTCGCCGGCAACGTTCATGCAGGTTCTCCGGGACCTGGTGGCCAGCCTGCACGAGCACGGCTGGCGGCAGTTCCTGGTGATCACCGGGCACGGAGGGAACAACGCTGCCCTGTCCGTGCTCGCTCAGGAGTACGTCCGCACCGACGTGACGTTCGCGTGGACCCCGCTCACATCTGTGGTGTCGGACCTGATCACGGATGTCAGCGAGGTCCACGGTCACGCCGGCGAGGCCGAGACCGCGCAGATGCTGTACCTGGCGCCGGACTTGGTCCAGGCCGATCGCCTGGAGCCCGGCGCCACCGCACTGGACGACCTGACCACCACGGCCCGGCTCTCCCGGCAGTCGCGCGGACCGCGGCTGTCCGTCGGGTTCGACGAATACCACAAGCGTGGCGTGCTGGGTGATCCCCGCCGCGCCACCGCCGCGGACGGCCGGCTCCTGGTGGAGTCCGCCGCCGACCGGATAGCCGCCTTCGCCGCCGAGTTGCTGGCGGCCTGACGCCGCAGTTCCCGAGTTGCTGGACCTTCGCTCAGGGAGGTCCAGGCGCGAGCCTGCCCGCCCGCAGGTCGCCTGCCCCGAGGAGGCACCCCTGATGAACCTCGCACGCCCGAAAACCCCTCGCCGTACACCCGGCCGTACGTCCCGGCATACATCCCGCAGTACATCCCCCCGTACATCTCGCCGTACCGCCCGCCGGGCCGGCGCGCTGCTGGCGTCGGCGGCCCTGGTGACCGCCGCCGTCACGTTGCCGACGGCAACCGCAGCAGGTGCGTCCAGCTCTGGCTGCGGCAAACCGGCCGCTCCGAGCGGTGACTACACCGTCGCCAGCGGCGGTCTGCCCCGGACGTACCGGCTGCACGTGCCGGACGACTACAAGCCCTCGAAGGCGCGGTCGCTGATCCTGGTGTACCACGGCCGCGGCAAGACCGGCGCGCAGACCGAGGCGTTCTCCGACCTGTCGAAGCTCGACTCGATCGTTGCCTACCCCAACGGCGTGATCGGCGACGAGAACAAACAGGCCTGGCAGGGCGCGCCGTACTCCGCGGCGGGCGTCGACGACGTGAAGTTCACCGAGGACCTGCTCGACCAGCTCGAGGCGTCGTACTGCGTCGACACCAAGGCCGTCTACGCGACCGGCAAGTCCAACGGTGCCGGCTTCACCGGCATCCTCGCCTGCCGGCTCGCCGACCGGATCGCGGCGATCGCCCCGGTCTCGGGCGCGTTCTACATCGAGGGCACGCGCTGCGCGCCGAGCCGCCCGGTCCCGGTGCTCGACATCCACGGCACCGGCGACACGACGATCCCGTACGGCGGTGACGGTCAGCGCGACCTGGCCGACGTTCAGACGTGGGTCCGCGACTGGTCCGTGCGCGACGAGTGCGACCAGGACCCGAAGACCAGCCGGATCGGGTCCGACGTACTGAAGTTCACCTACCGGGACTGCGAGGCCGACGTCGTGCACGTCGCGGTGACCGACGGCGGGCACAGCTGGCCTGGATCGGATGCGTCGTCCGGGCCGGGCTACGTGACGCAGACGTTCGAAGCGCACGAGTTGATCGGCGCGTTCTTCAAGGCGCACAAGTTATGAGTACGGCGACCGACACGAGGGAGCTGCCGCGCCTGGTCCGGGCGATGGCGGTCATCGAGCGAATCGGGAACGCGCTGCCGCACCCGTTCTGGCTGTTCTGGATCCTGTCCGGTCTGCTGGCTGTGGTCAGTGCGGTCCTGTCCGCGCTGGACGTGTCCGTGATCTCGCCGAAGGACGGCAAGGAGGTCGCGGTCCAGAACCTGCTGTCCGGCGACGGCCTGCAGATGGCGGTGTCGACGGCGATCTCGAACTTCGCCGAGTTCCCGCCGATGGCGACGATCGTGGTCGTCATCATGGGCGTCGCGCTGGCCGAACGGACCGGGTTCCTGCAGGCGCTGATGCGGGTCAGCGTGTCCCGGGTGCCGCAGTCGATGGTGGTGTTCGCGGTCGCGTTCGCCGGCACGATGGCGCATGTCGCGTCGGCCGCGGCGTACATCATCCTGGTGCCGCTCGGCGGGCTCGCGTTCCGCGCGGTCGGCCGGTCGCCGATCCTCGGCATCGTGGTCGCCTACACCGCGATCGCCTCCGGGTACGACGCCAGCCCGATCCCGACGCCCAACGACGCGATCTTCGCCGGCATCACCACCGCCGCGGCTCGCACTGTGGACCCGGCCGCGCATGTCTCGGTGCTGTCGAACTGGTTCTTCAACATCGCCTCGTCCGTGCTGCTCGCGTTGGTGATCACGCTGGTCACCCGGCTGGTGCTGAGCAAGCGGCCCGACCTCGACGCGGATCAGGACGCGCCTGGTGACGACGTCGACGGCCTCGCCGTATCGGTTGCCGAGCGCAAGGGTCTGCGGCGGGCCGGTCTCGTCTTCCTGGTCGCCGCCGTCGCGATCGTCGGCGTCCTGCTGCCGCATGACTCTCCGCTGCGCGGCAAGGACGGCAGCATCGTCGACTCGCCGTTCCTGGACGGGATCGCGGTGGTCGTCGCGGTGCTCTTCGGGCTGGTCGGGATCACGTACGGCGTGACTGTGCGGGCGATCGAGCGCGCGGCCGACGTACCTCGGTTGATGGCCGAGGGCATCAAACAGATGGCGCCGGTCCTGGTGCTGTTCTTCGCGATCGCGCAGTTCCTCGCATACTTCGACTGGAGCAACCTCGGCGATCTGCTGTCGGCGGAGTCGGCCCGGGTACTCGGTGATCTCGGGGCGCCGAAGGTGGTGATCTTCCTCGGCATCCTCGCGCTGCTGACCGTCATCAACGTGCTCGTCACGAGCGGCTCGGCCATGTGGTCGCTGACCGCGCCGATCCTGGTCCCGATGATGCTCCTCCTGAACGTCCCCGCCGAGACCACCCAGGCCCTGTTCCGCATCGCCGACTCGGGCTCGACGGCCATCACCCCCATGAGCCCGTACTTCGTGATGGCCCTCGGCTTCCTCCAGCGCTACCGCAAAGACGCCGGCGTCGGCACGCTCGCGTCGTACACGGTCCCACTGGCCGTCGCGATGACCATCGCCTGGACCCTGTTGTTCCTGGCCTGGTGGGCCCTAGGCATCCCACTCGGCCCGGGCGCACCGGTCAGATAAGCCAGCTGGAGAGGTGAGCTACCGCGGGTGACGTGAGGGATCGGGTGGGGAGGCTGGACGGTTGAAGTAGAGCCAGCCCACGCGGTGCGACGCACGGCTCGTCCGTCGCCGTGCTATGCGCCGCCCCACCCGCCCCGGGCTACCGCCGATGCACTTGCTGCCGGCTGCGACCGCCCCCTCGTATCGCCGAGTGTGCTGGCGGGCCGGTCCGGGGTGTGGCGTCGCTCAGCCCGGGGGACGCCAATGAGATGAGGAGCGCGTGATGTGAGATGTGGTGCGGCCCCGCGCGCCGCCGCGCCCGGCTCCTTCGTCGTTGCCTTGCGCCTCCGGTCGCCTCCGGTCGCCTCCGGTCGCCTCCGGCTGCCCCGGCCGCCCGCGCGCCGCCGCGCCCGGCTCCTTCGTCGTTGCCTTGCGCCTCCGGTCGCCTCCGGCTGCCCCGGCCGCCCGCGCGCCGCCGCGCCCGGCTCCTTCGTCGTTGCCTTGCGCCCCCGGTCGCCCCCGGTCGCCCCCGGTCGCCCCCGGCCGCCCCCGGCCGCCCCCGGCCGCCTTGGTGTGCCGCACTACCCGTACCGGCTGCAGTGGGCGTGACTCACATCGGCGCCGCCGCCGTCGTGCTGCGATGGCGGCCGGTGTGCTGTGGCTGGCGTGGCGGGTGACTGTCCCTGCAGTGCTCCGTGGTCCGATGCCGTCCGTCAGCCACACGCAGCAGCTCGACAGGAGGTGTCGCCCAAGACCACCAGGCCTCACGCTCAGCCTTCCGCCCAACAGCCCGCAGTGGACCTATACGTACTGTCGAGCTGCCGAGAACCTACGCCCGGCCGCGGTGTCCCTGTGATCCTTCTCTTGCCGTCTCCACGAAATGCCGTTGTTTCTGAGTCCTTCTCAGCCCGGGCGCCGGACAGCAGCTCTACCCCGAGATGCGCGTCCGCTGAGGACGGCAACAAGTCAGTCACCACGAGCCGCGTCCCTACATCCCCCGGGGGCGTTGCGCCGTGACAGTTGTCGTCGGTTGGAGTGATGCGCTCCGCCGAAGGCGGCTACAAGGCATCGCCGCGGAGCGGCGTCCTTTGAGTCTTTCTCAACACATCCGCCGGGCGGTTGCTGTTGCCGCGAGATGCGCACTCGTTGGGCGCGACAGCTGTTGTCGGTGGGAGTGACGTGCGCTCCGCCGAAGGCGGCTGCGAGGCAGTTGCCGCGCAGCGGTGTCCTTTGTGAGTCCCTATCAACACACCTGCCACGGAGTTGGTCACCCGCGAGATGCGCTCTCCGCCGAAGGCGGCAATAAGGCAGTCGCCGCGGAGCGGCGTCCTTTAGGTGAGGGTGACGCCGGCGTTGCGGAGGTCTGTTAGGGCCTGTTGGGTGGTGGGTTCGGCTACGCCGGCGGTGAGGGTGGTTAGGACTCGGGTGGTGAAGCCCTCTTTGCGGGCGTCCAGGGCGGTGGCTCGGACGCAGTAGTCGGTGGCTATGCCGCAGACGTCCACGTCCGTGACTGCCTTGGCGCGGAGCCAGTCGGCCAGAGCGTGGCCGCCTTCGTGGGACTTGCCTTCGAAACCCGAGTAGGCGGCCGCGTACTCGCCCTTGTCGAAGATCGCGTCGAAGGGCTGGGGGTCGAGGTTCGGGTGGAAGCCGACGCCGTCGGTTCCGGCGAGGCAGTGTGGGGGCCAGGAGTTCACGAAGTCGGGCTCGCGGGAGAAGTGGTCGCCGGGGTCGATGTGATGGTCGCGGGTGGCCACCACGTAGTCGTAGCGGCGGTCCTGGGGCTCGGCCTCGTGCCACTTGTGCAGCAGTTCGCCGATCCGGAACGCGACGTCGGCACCACCGGCGACGGCCAGGCTCCCGCCCTCGCAGAAGTCGTTCTGCACATCAACCACGATCAGTGCCCGGGCCATCGCGACGCTCCTTCTCCGTGGTACTCCTGAGCCCACCGTACAAGCGTCGGCAGTGTCAGCGCCGCATTACGAGGTCATCAGCTGGCCTCCGGTGACGTGCAAATGTTCGCCCTGGACGGCTTTGGTGCGCGGCGACGTGAGGAACAGGATCGCGTCGGCGAGTTCGGAGACGTCCGGGAGGTGCCGGGCGGTGAAGCCGGCGGTGATCCGGTCCAGGGCTTCGCGCGGGATGATCCGGTGCGCGCCGTTCTCGAGTGTGATGCCGGGCAGGACGACGTTGACCAGGACACCGTCCGCGCCGAAGTCGTGCTGCAAGCTCGCGGCCAGGCCGTGCAGTCCGGCCTTCGCCGCGCCGTACGCCCAGGCGCCGCCGCTCATGCCGCGCTCGGCCAGGTCCGTCGAGACCAGGACCAGCCGCCCGTGCGCGGACCGCCGCAGCGCGGGCGCGACCTGCTGTGCGAGGTGCATGTTGCCCTCGAGATTCGCTCGCACGATCCCCGTCCACCATTCAGGTGAGGCGTCCTCGATCTTCGCCGTCCGCCCGTCGTGCGGTCCCCAGTCGACCGCGTTCGCGACGACGGCGTCCAGCCCGCCCCAGTGCTCGACGACCGACCCGACGGCCGCCGCGATCGTCTCGGGCGCACTGAGGTCCATCGGTACGACGTACGCCGTACCGCCCGCCGCCTCGATCTCCTCGGCGACGGCCTCGGCCGCGTCCTTCCGGGAGTTGTAGGTGATCGCGACGCGGGCCCCTTCCCGCCCGTACGCGACCGCCGTGGCCCGCCCGATCCCGGACGACCCACCCGTCACCAGTACCGCCACATCCTTGAAACCCAGGTCCACGACCCGTCCTCCAGACATATAGTTAGTCGGCTAAGCAGAAAATTTAGCCGACTAACTACCCGAACGCAAGGCACTTGGCCCGTTGCACGTTGCTGCAATTTCGTATCCACGGTGACGGTCCGTCGGGTACGTTGCGGCAGTTTCATTCAACTGAGTGCTTGGTGGGGATCGATGAACATCGACTTCGGGCTGGACCCGACGTTCTCGTGGTACGTCGTGCTGCTGTGTGTCAGCGGTGTGGCGATGCTGGCCATCGCGGCCTCGAAGGGCTTCGAGCAGTCGGCCGGCGCCAGGGCGGTCAGCGCCTTGGCGGGCGTGGGCTTCCTTGGGTACGGCATCTATCTCGCCTTCATCTTCCAGGGCGAGAGTTACTGGATGTTCTTCCAGGCGTTCATCCTGCCCGCGCTCCTGGTGGTCAACTTCGTCCGCGGCGCCCTGGCCCGCCGGGCGGAGCGGCCGCGGGTGCCGCAGGACTGAGCTACGCGCACCCCGACTCGAATGATCAGGTGCTGACAGTTATCGTTTGAGTGCGCATTGTCATCGAGTCATGGGTCGGCATCTTCCGCCGGAGCGGGCCCTTGGGGGTTCGCTCATGAAGAAGGTTGTCCTGGGTGCTGTGACGGCTGCGGCCGTGGTCGCCGCGGCGCTGGTCCCGTCGGGGCCGGCGGTGCAGGCCGCGACCGAGGCTGCGGCCGCGAGTTCGCCGCCGGGGTTCGGGTCGGCGTTGTCGTCGGTGCAGCAGTCGTCCTGGCAGACGAACGCGAGCGTGAACGCGGTCGCCGTCGCGGGGAACCTGGTGTTCGCGGGCGGGCTGTTCACCCGGGTCCGGCCGCCGGGAAAGGCCCGTGGGGTGGGGGACGCGGCGCGGAAGTACTTCGCGGTGTTCGACCGGACCACCGGCGTACCGACGCGGTTCGCGCCGAAGGTCAACGGACCGGTGTGGAGCGTCGCGACCTCCCCGGACGGCCGGCGGGTCGTGATCGGCGGTGACTTCACCGTCGTCGACGGGGTGCCGCGGTCCCGGGTGGCGATGTTCGACGTCGGCACCGGCAAGCTGGTGGCGGGTTGGGACCCGGTGGTCAACTACCGGGTCGCGGCGTTGAAGGTCACGGGCAGCACGGTCTACCTGGGCGGTTCGTTCGGCAGCGTGGACAAGATCGCCCGCAGCCGGGTCGCCGCGGTCGGCCTGAGTACGGGCGCGGTGCTGCCGTGGAACCCCGGCGCGAACGACGACGTGCACGCGATCGAGGTGTCGGCCGACGGTGCGCGGGTCTTCGTGGGCGGTGGTTTCACGCGGATCGCCGGCCGGGACCAGCATGCGCTGGCGATGCTCAACAGCACCACCGGCGCCTTGCTCTCGATGCCGGCCGCCGCCGCGATCCCGCCGCGGTCCGAGGAGTGCGACAGCCGGGTCAAGGACCTCGAAGTCCAGGGCGACAAGGTCTTCGCGTCCAACGCCGGCACCAACAGCATGACCTGCTACGACGGCGTGCTGGCCGCGAACGCCACGACCGGCAAGCTGCTCTGGCAGAGCAAATGCCTGGGTGCGACCGAGGCGATCAAGGCGATCGGGAACTGGTTGTACAAGGGTTCCCACGCGCACGACTGCAGTGCGGACGGGGCGTTCCCCGACAAGACCGGTATGCACCATCTGCTCGTGTACAGCACGATCACCGGCAAGCTCGGACCCTGGTTCCCGAACACCAAGGCGGGCGGTACGACGCTGGTCGGTCCGCTCGCCTTCGCGTCCGGCGGCAACGACCTGTGGGCGGGCGGTGACTTCACCACCGTCAACGGCGTACCGCAGGAAGGGCTGACGCGGTTCACCGACGTGCCGGGCGGTGCGGCGCCCGCGCGACCGGCCGCGCCGAAGGTCGCCAGCGCGCGGGCGAACAAGGTGACGGTCGCTTTCCCGACCGTGCTCGACCGCGACAACATCACGCTCACCTACCTGCTGTACCGCGGCAGCACGCGGATCGGCAGCTGGTCGCGGACGTCGTACTCCTGGACGAAGCCGACCGTCACCTCGGTGACCGACTCCGGTCTGACCAGTGGCCGCACGGTGTCGTATCACGTCGAGGTCAGCGACGGCCGGAACGTCCGCAGGAGTCCGGCGGTTTCCGTTCGCGTCCGGTGACTCAGCAGCGGGTGCCGCGCGGAGGTACGACGAGGCCGACGAGGTAGTCGTCGATCTTCGTCCGCGCGCACGCGTTGGACTGGTAGAGCGTGTGCCCCGGGCCGTCGTGGTAGATCGAACCGCTGCCCGGGACCTGGTCGATCACCCGGGACGCGGTGTCGTACTCGCTCCAGTTGCCCGCCATCAGCAGCGGCGGCAGACCGTCGGGCAGCGCGGCCGGTGGGTTGCGGACCGGCACCGGCCAGCCGACGCAGGACAGCATCGCCAGCTGGATCGTGCCCGCGGCCCCGGTGTAGGGCGCGGCGGCCTCCATCCGCCGTACCTGCTGCTGGAGTTGTCGTTGGCTGGTCGGATGCGGCCAGTCCGTGCACTCGACGACGCCCGGCGACGGCGCGGCCGGGAACGGCGCGTTCGGCGGCTCCGGTACGAACCCCGACGCGTCACCGGTCGCCGCGGCCTTCCTCAACGCAGCCAGGAGTTTCGGGTACGACGCCTCGCCCTGGCGCGCGAGCTGCAGCCCGGTCGACCGGATCTCGTTGCCGTCGTACGTCGTGCTCCCGGCCGGCAGCGGTTGGCGCTGCGCGCGGGCGACCACCTGTCGCCACGACGCCGCGCAGTCGCACCAGTCGAGGAAGCGGGTGAGGTAGGTCTGTACGTCGCGCGCGAGCCGGGTGAGTTCGCGATCCCAGTTGTCGGTGCTGTGGTTCCAGGTGCCGTCCAGCACCATCGATCGCACGTGCTCAGGGAAGAGATTCGCGTATGTCTGCCCGATGAAGCCGCCGTACGACGCGCCGTAGAAGTTGACCGCGGACTCGCCGAGCGCGCGCCGGACGGCGTCCAGGTCGCGGGCGTGGCTGGCCGAATCCATCACCGCGAACAGCTCGGGGTCCTTCGCCTGGCACTTCTCCGCGACCGCTCGGTTGCCGGCCGCGAGTACGTCGAACGCGGCCTGGTCGCGCGGCACCCGCGGCTGGCGGGCGCCGGTCCATTCGCACGGCAGGTTGGTGCTCATACCGGCGAGGTTGGGGCCGCCGCGGAGGTCCCAGGTGATGATGTCCATCCTCTGGCGCAGCCCGGCGAAGGCGTCCGCGCCGCCGTACGAGCGCAGCAGGTCGATGTTCATCCCCATCGGTCCGCCCAGGTTGACCTGCACGGATCCCTGTTTCGGCCCGGTCGACGGCAGACGTCCCACCATCAGGGTGATCCGGCGACCGTCGGGGCGGCTCCAGTCGACCGGCACCTGCAGGCTCGCGCATTCGATGCCGACCGGTCCCGGTCCGCCGGGACATTCGCCCCACGAGAGTGTCGGGGCGGGCGGGGTGAGGACGTTGGCCGTCAGCACGCCGCTCGCCGCGAGGGAGAGTAGTTTCAGCATGCCGGCCACGGTTTCGCGGATCCGCTGTCGGCACATCGGACCGGAGGCCGACGGCCCACGGTCCGAGGTGGTGGTCCGTTGGCTCGGCTAGGTTCGACGCGTGACAGGGGAGTACGGCCTGAGCCGGCGGCAGTTGATCGTCGCGGACTGTCTGGTCGCGGCCGGGTACGCCGTCCTCGTCCTGTTCACGTCATCCACCGGTCCGGGGCTCGTCGCGGTCGGGCTCGCGCTGCCGATCGCCGTGCGCAGGATCTGGCCGCTGCCGGCGCTCGCCGTGGTCGTCCTGATGTCTGTGATCGCGTACGCCGTGGACGCGTTGCGGGACCCGCTGCTCGCCGCTGCCTACGTCCTGTACGTCGTCGCGCTGACCCGCTCGTCGAGCCGCCCACTGTCGAGCCGCCGACTGATCGGTCTGGCAGGTGGGGTCGGCTTCATCGTTCTGGTCCTCGGCGTCGTAGCCGGTGCACCCGCTGGTCAGTCCCGCGCCGCGCTCGTGCTCACCGGGATCGCCGCCCTGTACGGCGCCTGGGTGCTGGGACAGGTCGTCCGCGACCGGCGGGCCGCCGCCGCCCGCGCGGCGCAGGTGCTGGCCGAGCGGGCAGTCGCCGCGGAACGGTTGCGGATCGCCCGCGAGCTGCACGACATCGTTGCCCACAGCATGGGATTGATCGCGGTCAAGGCCGGTGTCGCGAACCATGTCCTGCGGGTCCGTCCCGAGGAGGTGTCCGACGCGTTGTCGGTGATCGAGTCCACGAGCCGCGACGCGCTGGTCGAACTCCGGCACATGCTCGGCCTGCTGCGGGACCCCGACGAGCCGATCGACCTCACGCCGCCCGCCGGGCTGGCCGCACTGCCGGAGCTGGTCGCGCGCGTCGAGTCGACCGGTGTCCGCGTCGACCTGCGGGTCGACGTACCCGAGCCGCTTCCGGAGGCCGTCGCGCTCACCGTCCACCGGATCGTCCAGGAGTGTCTGACCAACGTGACGAAACACGCCCGCGCGAGCCGATGCGCGATCACGATCAGCGGCGGCGCCGACGCCGTACAGCTCGAGGTGATTGACGACGGGGCCGGCGGTGCGGTGGTCGAAGGACACGGCCTGATCGGGATCCGCGAACGTGTCAGTGTGTACGGCGGCTCGTACCGGGCCGGGCCGCGCGCGGGCGGCGGCTTCGAGGTCGTCGTACGGCTGCCGCATGAGTGAGATCCGGGTGCTGGTCGCGGACGACCAGGCGTTGCTGCGCGGCAGCTTCCGCGTGCTGATCGACACCACACCGGGCCTGACCACGGTCGGCGAGGCGGCGGACGGGGCCGAGGCGGTCGAGCTCGCGCGCCGCGAACGGCCCGACGTCGTCCTGATGGACGTCCGGATGCCGACGCTGGACGGGATCGCGGCGACCCGGCAGATCTGCTCCGCGCCGGAAACCGCCGGGACGAAGGTGCTGATCCTGACGATGTTCGACCTCGACGACGCCGTGTACGCCGGTCTGCGGGCCGGCGCGAGCGGCTTCCTGCTGAAGGACGTCCCGCCCGTGGAGTTGCTGCAGGCAATCAAGGTCGTCGCGGCGGGCGAGGGGCTGCTGGCGCCGTCGATCACCCGCCGGCTGATCGCGGAGTTCGCCCGGCTGGCCGAGCCCGGGCAGACGCCGCTGACCGGACTCGACGGGGTCACCGATCGCGAGCGCGAGGTGCTGTCGCTGATCGCGCGCGGGCTGTCGAACGAGGAGATCTGCGACCATCTCCACGTCGGCCGGGGCACCGTGAAGACCCACATCGGGCACCTGCTCGCCAAGCTGCACGCCCGCGACCGGGCCCAGCTGGTGATCGCCGCGTACGAGTCCGGCCTGGTGCAGCCGCGGCGGCGCTAGAAGTGCGGGAGGATCGCGCTGAGTGCGATCAGCAGGCAGACGCCGCCGTTGACGTACGGGTGGCTGACCAGGATCGCGACGAACTCGCGGATGGTTGCCGTCGGCCAGTAGTACGCCGCCGTCGGCGAGCCGACCACCTGGCCGTTCACCTTCGCCTTGCGGGCGGTCAGCGCGGCGCGGAACGCGTGGAAGTTGTTCGTGACGATCAGGCAGCGGTACTCCGGCCGCAGCCCGGCCATCAGGTCGCGGCTGAAGGTCAGGTTCTCCCACGTGGTCGTCGACTTGTCCTCGCGGATGATCTGCTGGTCCGCGACGCCGCGCTCGACCAGATACGCCGCCATCGCGTGCGACTCGGGCAGGTCCTCGTTCGGGCCCTGGCCGCCGGACGTGACCAGCAGCGGTGAGCGGCCCCGGCGGAGCGCGCGCTCGTACACCTGCTGGGCCCGGTCGAGGCGGCTGGCCAGCAGGGGCGGGACCCGCGAGCCGATCAGGCCCGAGCCGAGCACGACGACGAAGTCGACCTTGCGGGACGAGCGGACCCGGCTGTAGACGAACGCGTACACCAGGAAGCAGAGGAACAGGAACGAGATGTAGGTCAGCACACCGAGCAGCACCGACCGGACGGCGGCCAGCGGCTCCCAGCCGATCTTCTCGACCAGGAGGCTGAACACGACGAAACCGATGATCCCGAGGCCGACCAGCAGCGACAGCAGGTTGGACAGCCGGCGGCGCTCGCGGCGCAGCATCGTGACGCCGTTGATCACCAGGAACACGGCGAGCACCGCGATCGAGAGCGGGATCGCGGCCAGCACCGCGACCGCCAGCACCCGCCCGGCGGTCGCGTTCACGCTCTCGACCGCGAAGATCAGGCCGAGGCCGGCGAACATCAGCGCGAGGACCAGGAAGATCCCGTTCTTGAACAGGCGCCGATCGCGCAGGAAGCTGACACCGAAGACGAGGAACCAGAACCCGGCGATCCCGAAGCAGATGACCATCGGGCGACATCAAACCATCTGATGCCGCCCGATGAGCTCCCGACAGGCCGGTCAGCCGGTCACGACAAACTGGTCAGCGACGAGACCTTTGCCCTGTGCAAATGCTTGATCACGTTCTTCGTGTTCGGGTCGGAGCGGTACTTGTAGGCACCGGACTCGAACACCAGGTACGCGTAACCGCCGAAGTCGGTCATCCCCTCGGACATGCTCGGCGCCCGGAAGCAGGTCAGCTTCGCCTTGTCGAGATCCCGCTGCCCGCGGCGTACGACGTACAGGTTACTCAGATACTTGCGGCCCGAGGACGTGCTGTAGACGAAGTGCGACTTCGTCACCAGCAGCCCCTGGGTCTTGGTCGGGATCTCCCACGCCTTCTTGATCGTGGTGAGCGATCCGTCGGGTTTGATCTTGTACTGATACATCTTGCCGCGGCCCTCGGGGTTGAACCGGCCCGCGAACAGCGAGTCCCCGTAGCTGGTCACGAACGACGCCCAGTACACCTTGCGTTCCTTGCCGGTCGCCTTCACGTACGGCGTACCCGACTTCTTCATCGCCTTGGCCAGCGTGGACAACTTGTACTTGCGGATCCCATGTGTGCCGCCCTGCACGAAGGCCCAGCCGTAGGCGGTGGTGATCCCGCCGCCGTGCGTCGGCGCGATCGACACATCGCCGACGACCTTGTTGGTGGCCGGATCGATGCCGACGATGAGCGACCGCTTGCCTGGGTGGTACATCGTCACCAGCAGCAGGTTCTTCGACCCGGACCAGTTCCACCAGGTGCCGATGCCCTGCGGGATGTAGGAACCCAGCTTGGGCAGTGCGGCGCTCCTGCGGAACCGTTTGTCGTACTTCTTCGATGCCGACGGCGGGTCGTAGAAGGGCTTGCCGCCGGGCTTGTCGTCACACTTGATCTTCCGCGTCGCCGCCGTTGCCGAGGCGGGCGAGCTGGTTGCGGCCTGCGCGGGTACGAGACCCGTGACCGCGAGAGTCGCCGCGGTGCCAACGGCCAGGACGCCGGCCGGACGAGGTGCGATGGCACCCCATCGGCGTGGTGTTATGCATGACATAGCTTCCTCTCGGTCGAGATTTCGCTGTCGTCGCCACGCTAACGCGATCACGTCGGCGCCGCGCGGACCGGGGTGGAGCGCGAAACATTTCGCCGTACTCCAAGGGATAAGACGACCCGGTGTCGCGCTGCGGACGATGTGCGACAGTCGGGCCATGACGCAGCTGACGAACTGGGCGGGAAACATCAGGTTCGCGAGCGAGCTCCGGCGGCCGCAGACGGTCGGGGAGCTGCAGGAGCTCGTAGCCGGCTCGGAGAAGGTGCGGGTGCTCGGGACCGGGCATTCGTTCAACTGGATCGCGGACAGCGCCGGCACGTTGGTCAGCGTCGCCGATCTGCCCGAGGTGATCGAGGTCGGCGAGCGTAGTGTCACGGTCTCGGCCGGGCTGCGGTACGGCGAGATCACGGCCTCTTTGCAGGCTCAGGGACTGGCGCTGCACAACCTGGGGTCGCTGCCGCACATCTCGGTCGCGGGTGCGTGCTCGACCGGTACGCACGGCTCCGGCGACACCAACGGCCCGCTCGCGGACGCGGTCAGCGCGATCACGTTCGTCGACGCGGGCGGTGAGCTCGTGACGCTCACCCGCGACGACCCGGACTTCGCCGGTTCGGTCATCTCGCTCGGCGCGCTCGGCGTGATCGTGAGCCTGACGCTCGACGTGCAACCGTCGTACCAGATCAGCCAGGTGGTGTACGACGGGCTGCCGGTCGAGCGGCTCGGGTCGGACCTCACCGCGGTGATGGGGAGCGCGTACAGCGTGAGCGCGTTCACCGACTGGGTGGACCCCGAGGTGATGGTCTGGCGCAAGCGCCGGGAGCTGACCGCGCCGGAGCCGCAGTGGCTGGGCGCGACGCTCGCCGACGGGCCGCGGCACCCGATCAAGGTGATGCCGGCCGACTACGCGACCCAGCAGGGCGGCGTACCGGGCCCGTGGAACGAGCGGCTGCCGCACTTCCGGCTCGAGTTCACGCCGAGCAACGGCGACGAGTTGCAGTCGGAGTACTTCGTCCCGCGCGACCGGGCCGCCGAGGCGTTCGACGTACTGCGGGCCCTGGGCAACCAGTTTGCGCCGGTGATCCAGGTGTCGGAGGTCCGCACGATCGCCGCCGACGACCTGTGGCTGAGCCCGAGCCAGGGCCGCGACACGGTCGCCCTGCACTTCACCTGGATCCAGGACGAGACCGCCGTACGCCCGGTCGTCGCGGCGCTGGAGGAGCGGCTCGCGCCGTTGGACGCCCGGCCGCACTGGGGCAAGGTCTTCGCCGCCGACGCAACCGTCCTCGCCGAACGCTACCCGCGCGTCCCGGACTTCATCGCGCTGGCGGCGAAGTACGACCCGTCCGGCAAGTTCCGCAACCCGTACCTCGACACCTACCTGCCCGCCGGCTGACACTCCACGAGGGGATATCCGCCCGATTTGGGGGTTCTCCGCTGGTGTGCGCACGGACAACCCCCAACACGAGCGGATATCCCCTCGTGTGTGGTGGGCGGCGCGCGGGAGGGTGGATCAGAGCTGGGTGAGGTCCTCGAGGGTGCCGGTGATGGTCCAGAGCAGGTTGCGGAGCACGCGGCGGTCCTCGGGGGTGAGCTGGGCGAGGGCGCGGCGGCCGGCGCGGTCGTAGATCTCCTGCACGGTGTGGGCCAGCTCGACGCCGTGCTCGGTGAGCTCGATGCCGACCTGCCGGGCGTCGGTCGTGCTCTTCACCCGCCGTACCAGCCCGGCGGCCTCCATCCGCTGCGTGGTCTTGGTCGCGGTCGGCACCTCGACGTCGAGCACCTTCGCCAGCCGCGCCACCGGCAGCGAACCGTGGTGCAGCAGCTTGGCCAGTACGAGCTCCTGGCCCGTGTGCAGAACAGTCCCCGCCAGCTCCTCGGCCACCGCTTTGCGCGCTGCCCGCTCCGCGAACCGCAAGGCGACCAGCACGTCCGCCTCGTCGGCCGGCGCGTCCGGCGACCAGCCGGTCTGGCGGCCGGAGTCTCGGTGGCCGGAGTCCTGGTGGCTGGAATCCTGCGTGGTGCTCACGTGTGGCTCCGGGGCAGGAACGGGTTGCGGGAGTTGTAGTCGCCGATGTAGTCGGTCGGGATGGCCGGCTCGCCGCGGCTGAGCTGGCTGGCCGAGCGGGGGAGCTCGTCGCGGACCTTCTGGTGGTGCGCCTGCGACTCCGCCGGGGTGGTCCGGCCGATGATCTTGCCGGACTCCACCAGCGGCTTCAGCAGCACCCGGTCGTCGCCGTCGTCGGTCGGCTGCTCACCGACACCGATCAGCTCGACCTCCGCGACCCCGGCCGCCGAGCGCCGCCGCAGCGCCCACTTCCGGCCGCCGATCGAGATCTTGTCCGGGCTCTTCTTCGCCACCGGTACCAGGTCACCGGTCGCGTCCTCGCGGGCGACCAGCTTGTACACGAACCCGCAGGTCGGGTACCCGGACCCGGTGACCAGCGACGTCCCGACGCCGTACCCGTCGACCGGCGCGGGCGCGAGCGCGGCGATCTGGTACTCGTCCAGGTCGCTCGTGACGATGATCCGGGTCTTCGTCGCGCCCAGCGAGTCCAGCTGCTCGCGGACCTGCCCGGCCAGCGACGGCAGGTCACCCGAGTCGAGCCGGACCGCGCCCAGCTCCGGACCGGTCAGCTCGATCGCGGTCCGGACCGCCTCGGCCACGTCGTACGTGTCGACGAGCAGCGTCGTCCCCTTCCCGAGCGCGTCGACCTGCGAGCGGAACGCGTCCTGCTCGCGGTCGTGCAGCAGCGTGAACGCGTGCGCCGCCGTCCCGGTACTCGGGATGCCGAACCGGCGGGCCGCCTCCAGATTCGAGGTCGCGCTGAACCCCGCGATGTACGCCGCCAGGGCCGCGCCGACCGCGGCGCCCTCGTGGGTCCGCCGCGAGCCCATCTCGATACAGGGCCGCCCACCGGCCCACCACGTCATCCGGGACGCGGCCGACGCGACCGCCGAGTCGTGGTTCAGGATCGACAGGAATACGGTTTCCAGCAGCACCGCCTCGGCGAACGACGACTCCACCACGAGCACCGGCGAGCCCGGGAAGAAGATCTCCCCGTCGGCGTACCCGGAGATGTCGCCGGAGAACCGGTACTCCGCCAGCCAGTCCCGGGTAGCCTGGTCGACGACGCCGCGATCGGCCAGGAAGGCGATCGTCTGCTCGTCGAACCGGAACCGCTCGAGCGCGTCCAGCAGGCGGTTGACGCCCGCGACCACGCCGTACCGGCGGCCGTCCGGCAGCCGGCGCGCGAACAGCTCGAACACCGAGCGGCGCTGCGCCGTACCGTCGGCCAGCGCGGCCTGCAGCATGGTCAGCTCGTAGTGGTCGGTCAGGAGTGCCGTGGAGTTGGCCTCTGTGTGCGTCACAGGTGCAGCCTATTGCGAGAGCGGAACCGATGATGGAGAGAATGGACAGGTGACCACCGCACCGAGCGAACTCGAGAGCCCCGAGGTCGATGAGGCGATCGAGCTGAGCCCACCCTGGGTGACCGTCGTCTGGAACGACCCGGTCAACCTGATGGACTACGTCACGTTCGTCTTCCAGACCTACTTCGGCTACTCCAAGTCCAAGGCGGAGAAGCTGATGCTGCAGGTGCACCAGGAAGGCAAGTCGGCGGTCTCGAACGGGAACCGGGAAGCGATGGAACGCGACGTGGAAGCGATGCACACCTACGGCCTGTGGGCCACCTGCGAGAAGTCGTGACCCGGTTCCGCAAGCGCCGCAAGACCGTCGTCGTCAGTTTCGCCGAACACGAGGCGGACATCCTGGCGAACCTGCTGCGCAACCTGGTCGAGCTGCTGTACGACGGGCTGCCGCCGCGCGCCACCGAGTCCAGCGACCCGCTCGCGGCGCTGCTCGACTCCGACGGCCCGACGTCGCCGCCCGAGGACGTCGTACTGCAGCGGCTGCTGCCGGACGCATACCAGCAGGACGACATGGCCGCGGCCGAGTTCCGGCGGTTCACCGAGCGCGGGCTGCGCGAGGGCAAGGTCACCGACGCCAAGCGGGTGCTGTCCGCGCTGGAGCAGTCCGGCGCCGACGAGATCGCGCTCGAGCCCGACGAACAACTCTCCTGGCTGCGCGCGCTCAATGACCTCCGCCTGGCCATCGGGACCCGCCTCGACATCAAGGACGAGGACGACTACACCACCTGGGAGAAACTCCCGGACGACGACCCACGGCGCCTGACCTACGACCTCTACGACTGGCTCGGCTACCTCCAGTCCGCGTTACTCCACAACATGCGGCCGTAAGGGGCAGCGGTCGCCGGGCCGCGGACGCCCATCACTCAGTAACCGTCGTCGACGGGTGGGTTCCAGACTCAAGCTGCCTTCGTGGGAGCGCTGCTGGGGGACTTGGTGAGTGATGGAGGTTCGCTGCGCGCACTAACCTGCTCCCTATGGAGACGCGGCGGCTCGGGCGGACTGGGCGGGATGTTGGTGTGGTCGGGCTCGGGGCCTGGCAGCTCGGGGCGGACTGGGGGGCGGTGGACGAGGGGGACGCGCTCGCGGTGCTGCAGGCGGCGGTCGACGGTGGTGTGACGTTCATCGACACCGCGGACGTGTACGGCGACGGGCGTAGCGAGCGGCTGGTCGGGCAGGTGCTGAAATCGCACGACGGTCTGACCGTGGCGACCAAGATGGGGCGCCGCGTCGAGCAGGTGCCGGAGAACTACACGCTCGCGAACTTCCGCGCGTGGAACGACCGCTCCCGGCGCAACCTCGGCGTCGACACGATCGACCTGGTCCAGCTGCACTGCCCGCCGACGCCGGTGTACTCCGACGACGAGGTCTTCGACGCGCTCGACACGCTCGTCGACGAGGGCCGCATCGCGGCGTACGGCGTCAGTGTCGAGACCTGCGCGGAGGCGCTGACCGCGATCGCGCGGCCGAACGTGGCGTCGGTGCAGATCATCCTGAACGCCTTCCGCCTCAAGCCGCTCGACGAGGTGCTGCCCGCGGCCCGGGAGGCAGGCGTCGGGATCATCGCGCGCGTCCCGCTCGCCAGCGGTCTGCTGTCCGGCAAGTACGACGAACACACCACGTTCTCCGCCGACGACCACCGCACGTACAACCGCCACGGCGAGGCGTTCGACGTCGGCGAGACCTTCTCCGGCGTCGACTTCGGCACCGGGCTGGAAGCCGTTCGCCGCCTGATGCCCTGGCTCCCGGCCGGCACCACGATGGCCCAGTTCGCCCTCCGCTGGATCCTCGACCAGCCCGGCGTCTCGGTCGTCATCCCCGGCGCCCGCAACCCCGCCCAGGTAGCCGGCAACATCTCCGCCGCCACCCTGCCCCCACTCACCCCCGACCAGCTCACCGCCGTCCAGGAGACCTACGACACCCTGATCCGCCCCCAGCTCCACGACCGCTGGTAGGCGTCTGTCCGCATTCTGGACCGACTCCGCGGTTGGCGGGGTCGGCGCGGCGCTCGCCGTACCGTGGAGGCGTGCTGGTCATCGAGAAGGCGACGTATGACGCGATCGTGGCGCACGCGCGGCGGGATCATCCTGACGAGGCGTGTGGGGTGGTCGCGGGTGCGGAGGGGTCGGACCGGGCGACCCGGTTCGTCCCGATGCTGAACGCCGCGATGTCGCCGACGTTCTACGAGTTCGACTCCGGCGACCTGCTCCGGCTCTACAAGGAGCTCGACGAGCGGGACGAGGAGCCGGTGGTGATCTACCACTCGCACACCGCGACCGAGGCGTACCCGTCGCGGACCGACATCAACCTGGCCCAGGAGCCGGGCGCCCACTACGTGCTGGTCTCGACGCGGGACGGCGCCGACTCCCCGGCGTACCACGGGCCGGTCGAGTTCCGCTCGTACCGGATCGTCGACGGCGAGGTCACGGAAGAAGAAGTACGCGTGGTTGGTTCCTATAGAGAAACCGAAGGAGAGCACTGAATATGGCGATCGAGCTGCGCGTGCCGACGATCCTGCGCACCTACACCGGCGGGGCCAAGGCGGTCACCGGTGACGGCGCGACCCTGGCCGAGTTCATCGACGACGTGAACGGCACCCACGCGGGCCTCAAGGAGCGCATCGTCGAGGGCGAGCCTGAGGAACTGCGCCGGTTCGTGAACGTGTACGTGAACGACGAGGACGTCCGGTTCACCGGCGGCCTGAAGACCGAGGTCAAGGACGGCGACGTCGTCGTCGTGCTGCCGGCCGTCGCCGGCGGCTGATCCCGATGCGCTTCGACAGCCTGCTCGACTCGGTCGGCGGCACCCCGCTGGTCGGGCTGCCGCGGTTGTCGCCGTCGGCCGACGTCCGGCTCTGGGCGAAGCTCGAGGACCGCAACCCGACCGGGTCGATCAAGGACCGGGCCGCGCTGCGGATGCTGCTGGACGCCGAGAAGGACGGCCGGCTGCGCCCGGGTACGACGATCCTCGAGCCGACGTCCGGCAACACCGGCATCTCGCTGGCGATGGCGGCCAAGCTGCGCGGGTACCGGATGGTCTGCGTGATGCCGGAGAACACCTCCGAGGAGCGTCGGCAGATCCTGCGGATGTGGGGCGTCGAGATCATCTCGTCCCCGGCCGCGGGCGGCTCGAACGAGGCGGTCCGGGTCGCGAAGCAGGTCGCGGAGGACCACCCGGACTGGGTGATGCTGTACCAGTACGGCAACCCGTCGAACGCGCTCGCGCACTACGACGGCACCGCGCGGGAGATCCTCGACGACCTCCCCTCGGTGACGCATTTCGTCGCCGGCCTCGGCACCACCGGCACGCTGATGGGCGCCGGCCGGTTCTTCCGCGAGCACAAGCCCGCGGTGAAGATCGTCGCCGCCGAGCCACGCTACGGCGAGCTCGTGTACGGCCTGCGCAACCTCGACGAGGGGTTCGTCCCCGAGCTGTACGACGAGACGCTGATCGACGCGCGGTTCTCGGTCGGTCCGCGCGACGCCGTCCGCCGGGTCCGGGAGCTGCTCGACAACGAAGGCATCTTCGCCGGCGTCTCGACCGGCGCGATCCTGCACGCCGCGCTCGGCCAGGCGGCCAGGTGTGTGCGCGAGGGGGAAGCGGCCGACATCGCGTTCGTGGTGCCCGACGGCGGCTGGAAGTACCTGTCGACCGGTGCGTACGAGGGCACGATCGACGAGGCGGAGGACCGGCTGGAAGGTCAGCTCTGGGCCTAGTCGCCTGGCCGTAAGGGCTTGCTGGTCCGGCAACTTCGCGTGCTGTTCCGGCGAGTTGCTGGCAGGCTCGGCGGATGACCGGACGCAGACGTGACGCAGGGCCGCCGGCGACCGAGCCCGGGGAGCGTGAGGTGCTGGTGGGCTTCCTCGACTATCTCCGGACGTCGATCGCGGCGAAGGCGGAAGGCCTGTCGGACGAGCTTGTGCGGCAGCCGGGTGTTCCGTCGGGCACCAACGTGCTCGGGTTGATCAAACACCTGACCGCGGTCGAGCGGCACTGGCTGCTCGGGCAGTCGGTGCCGAGTTGGCCGGCGACGTTCCGCGCCGGAGCGCGCGAGTCCGCGGCGGACGTGCTCGCGGCGTACCGCGAGACCAGCGCCGCGGCCAACGCGGCGATCGCCGCCTGGGACGACCTGGAGGCACCAGGCCCGAAGCCGGCCGAACCGGGAAAGAAGCCGGACGCCGCGAGCAGACCGGGCGCCGCGAGCAGGCCGGGCGCCGCGAGCAGGCCGGACGCCGCGAGCAGGCCGGACGCCGCGAGCAGGCCGGACGCCGCGGGGAAGCCCGGCGCCGCGGGGAAGCCCGGCGCCGCGGGGAAGCCCGGCGCCGCGGGCGAGCCGGGTGCGCGTGGCGGGCCGTCGCGGCGGTGGACGTTGGTGCATCTGGTCGAGGAGACCGCCCGGCATGCGGGGCATGCCGACATCCTGCGCGAGCAGCTCGACGGCCGGACCGGCCGCTGACGGGCGAGCGGGGCAGGGGGAGACGGGTGGCCGGGCCGGCGGGCGGAGGGCCGGACCGTGGCCGTCACGTGCCTTTTGTTGCCTTAGGCACCTTTTGCAGGGGTTCTACGTCATGTCCGCCTACGGTTGTTTGAACAGGACCTTACGGCCGAGTCGGGGATGGACGCCGCGGCCCTTGCAGCTGTTGCACGGGCGCTGGGCGTAACTGAAGATGCTGCCGCGGTGCCGGCCGGCACCCTTGCACCGGTTGCACTTGGCATTCGGGTGCAGCGACAGCGAGACGACGTACGCAGCGAACGCCGCCATGAGGACGAGCAACATCAATCCCGTCGGCCCGATGGCCGTCGCGATGTCCGCTGCCGTGCCCGGCGTGGACTCCGTGGCCTGACTCGCGGCCTGGCCTGCGGCCTGCACGTGGTCGGGCTGTGGAGTTGGTGCCGCGGTGGTGCCGATCACCACCGCGAGGTGATGCGTCAGGTCCATGGCATCACTAAGGGCGGTCGTACAAACATCGCTCCAGAGTGGCGCGCATCACGCGAAAAGGCAATTCCATAACGTAAAGATGTGGATAACCTCGGCGTGTCGTTCCCGCCGGTTAGGTAAGCCTGTACTTCGGGTCTGCCCGCCTGCGGACCTGTATAAGCTCTTCCCGTGGCTGACGCACCGGTGGGGATCTTCGATTCAGGCTTCGGGGGACTCACCGTCGCCCGCGCGGTTCTCGACCAGTTGCCGCACGAGCCGATCCTGTATCTGGGCGACACCGCCCGCCAGCCGTACGGTCCGAAGCCGATCGCCGAGGTGCGGGAGTACGCGCTGGAGTGTCTCGACCATCTCGTCGAGGCCGGCGTGAAGATGCTGGTGATCGCCTGCAACTCCGCGAGTGCGGCGATGCTGCGCGACGCCCGCGAGCGGTACGACGTACCGGTCGTCGAGGTGATCCTGCCGGCCGCGCGCCGGGCCGTCGCCGCGACCCGGAACCAGCGCGTCGGCGTGATCTGCACGAAGGCGACCGCGCAGTCGCTCGCCTACGAGGACGGTTTCGCGGCCGCGCCGCAGGTGGAGCTGTTCACCCGCGCGTGCCCGAAGTTCGTGGACTTCGTCGAGTCCGGCGTGACGTCCGGGCCGGAGCTGCTCGAGGCCGCCCACGAGTACCTGGACCCGCTGGTCGAGGCCGGCGTCGACACGTTGATCCTCGGCTGCACCCACTACCCGTTGCTCACCGGCGTCATCTCGTACGTGATGGGCGACAACGTCACGCTGGTCAGCAGCGCGGAGGAGTGCGCGAAGGACGTGTACGGCGTGCTGACGAAGACCGGTCTGCTCCGCCCCGACAACCTGCCGACGCCCGAGCACCGTTTCGTCACCACCGGCGACCCGGCGGAGTTCGCGGCGATCGGCTCCCGCTTTCTCGGCCCCGCGCTGGCGAACGTCGACCAGTTCGCCTGGATCCGCTGACCTGTGACCTGGGTCGCACCCGGCCGTTGTCCAAGGCACCGGATGCGACCGGGATGCCTGTGCAGTAACCGAATCGACGCCTCCGGTCGTCCTGCGAAGGCGCACACTCGCCGGTAGGGTTCCAGGTATGAAGCTCACCGTGATCGGTTGCTCCGGGTCTGTGCCCGGGCCGGACTCGGCCGCCTCGAGCTATCTGGTCACCGCCGACGGGTTCAACCTGATCCTGGACCTCGGCAGTGGCGCGCTCGGTTCGCTCCAACGGCACATCGCCGTCCCGGAGATCGGGGCGATCGGCCTGTCCCACCTGCATCCTGACCACTGCATGGATCTGTGCGGGTTGTACGTCGCGGCGCGCTACGCGCCGGGGGCGCCGATCCCGCGGATCCCTGTGTTCGGGCCGCCCGGTACATCGGAACGCATGGCGCTGGCGTACGACCTGCCGCTCGAGCCCGGGATGGAGGAGGAGCTGGAATTCCATGCCTGGCAGGACGTCCAGCAGGTCGGGCCGTTCACGATCCGCACCGCGCCGATGGTGCACCCGGTGCCGGCGTACGCGATCCGGGTCGAGCACGGCGGCAAGTCGCTGGTCTACACCGGCGACACCGGGCCGAACGACGCGCTGGTCGAGCTCGCCCGCGGCGCCGACATGCTGTTGTCCGAGGCCGCGCTGCCGGACAACGAACCCAGCAATCCGGTCGACCTGCACATGACGCCGTCCGACGCCGGCGAGCATGCGAAGAAGGCCGGCGTGAAGCGGCTCGTCATCACCCACGTGCCGCCCTGGTACGACCGCGTGACGCAGGCCGAGAACGCCCGCCGCACCTTCCCCGGTCCTGTCGAGCTCGCCACCCCGCACGCCGTCTTCGACATCTGAACACTGGTCACCCAGCGATTCTGAGATCTACTCTCAAATTAGAGTTGATCTCAGAAAGGTGGTGGGTGATGCCGGATCCGCGGCGGTGGTGGGCCCTCGGGGCGATGTCGGTCAGCCTGATCGTGATCGGGCTGGACCTCACGGTGCTGAACGTCGCGCTGCCGACGCTGGCCACCGACCTGCAGGCGTCGACGAGTCAGCTGCAGTGGTTCGCCAACGCCTACACGCTGGTGCTCGCCTCGTTGCTTCTCCCGGCCGGGCTGCTCGGCGACCGGTTCGGGCCGAAGCGGCTGATGCTCGGGGCGCTGGTCGTGTTCGGGCTGGCGTCGGCGGCGTGCGCGTTCGCGGAGACCCCCGGTCAGCTGATCGCCGGCCGCGCGGCGCTGGGTGTCGGGTCGGCGTTCCTGATCCCGCTGTCGATGTCGTTGCTCAACCTGCTGTTCGCGCCGCAGGAGCGGCAGCGCGCGATGACGATCTGGCTGATGGCGAACTCGCTCGGCATCCCGCTCGGTCCGGTGCTCGGCGGCTGGCTGCTGGACCACTACCGCTGGGGTTCGGTCTTCCTCATCAACCTGCCGCTGGTCGCCGTCGGGCTGGTGGCCGTCGCGCTGCTGATCCCGAACACCGCCGGTCACCGGGCGAGGCGGATCGACGTCCCCGGCATCCTGCTGACCGCGGCGGGACTGGTCTGCCTGACGTACGGCTTCATCGCTGCGGGTGAGCACGGCTGGGGCTCGGCGTGGGCGCTCGGCGGGATCGCGGCCGGGGTCGCGCTCCTGACCGCGTTCTGGGCCTGGGCCCGGCGTACGGCGGACCCGTTGGTCGACCTGTCGCTGTTCCGGTCGCCCGGCTTCACCTGGGGCACGGTGCTCGCGACGCTGGCGTCGTTCGCGCTGGTGGGCTTGCTGTTCGTGCTGCCGCAGCTGTTCCAGGCGGTGCAGGGCGCGGACGCGTTCCAGGCCGGGCTGCGGCTGCTCCCGATCATCGGCGGGATGCTGGTCGGCGCGAAGGTCGCCGAGCGGCTGGTCGAGGCGGCCGGTGCGCGGATCTCGGTGGTGATCGGGTTCGCGCTGATGCTGGCCGGACTGGCGCTCGGGGCGTTCACCGACGTCGGCGACGGCTACGGGTTCACCGCGATCTGGGTCGGCCTGGCCGGCGTCAGCATCGGGTTCACGCTGCCGCCGATGAACGGGCTGGCGCTCGCCGCGCTGCCGCTCGACCGGAGCGGGTCCGGGTCCGCGCTGATCCAGGCGTCGCGTCAGGTCGGCGGGACGCTCGGTGTCGCGATCCTCGGCACGGTCCTGAACGCGGCGTACCGCGACCAGCTCGACGTCACCGGCCTCCCGCCTGCGGCCGCCCGTGCCGCCCGCGACAGCGCGTCGGCCGCGATCGCGATCGGTTCCCCCGAGCTGACCCGCTCGGCGCGCGCGGCGTTCGTCCACGGGATGGACGTGACGCTGTGGGTGTGCAGCGGCCTCGCGGTGGTGTCGATCGTGCTCGCGCTGGTCTTCCTGCCACGCCGTACCCGCGATGCGTCGCGAGACCTTGCCACAATCAGTGCATGAGTGGGCTGCGGGAGCGGAAGAAGGCGAAGACCAGGGCGGCGATCCAGGAGCACGCGCTGCGGCTGTTCCGGGACCAGGGGTACGCCGAGACCACCGTCCAGGAGATCGCCGCCGCGGCCGAGGTGTCGCCGGCGACGTTCTTCCGGTACTTCCCGACCAAGGAGGACACCGTCGTCCTCGACCGCCTCGACCCGGTCATCATCGACCTGTTCCGCAAGCAACCCTCCGAGCTGCACCCGACCGAGGCCCTGCGCGTGGCGCTTCGGCAGAGCCTCGACACGCTGACCCCGCAGGAGTGGGAGCTGGAGTCCGAACGCCAGCGCCTGGTGATGAACGCGCCCGAGCTCCGGGTCCGGATGCTCGACCAGCTGTACGAAGGCATCGACCTGCTCGCCCGGCTCGCGGCCGAGCGGATCGGCCGGTCGCCGGACGACTTCGCGATCCGCGCCTGGGCAGGCGCGGTCGTCGGCGTCGTGATGGCGACGTACGAGGCGGCTCTGGATGCACCCCTGCAGGACTACGTCGCGACGGTGGACCACGCGTTCGAACTGCTGGCCGAAGGCCTTCCGCTGACCTAGCCCCCGGCCGCGGCGTGGCCGGGCGGTTTGGCGTACGCGCTGAGGACGCCGGGAAGCGCACGCAGTGTGCGGACCATGATGGTGTCCTCGGCGTCACCCTCGCCGGCCGTGTACCAGCTGCACAGCTCCGCGTCCTGTGCGCCGGGGTGCAGTGGACGCAGCGTGATGCCGACCTCGGCTGCCGCGGCGATGACCGCGTCGACGTCGTCGCCGGACAGCTTCGCGACGACTGCCATGACGCCCTCCCTCGCGTTAGCCGGTCTCCCGAGACTGCCAGCCCGGTGCCACCGCGGCAAGGCGACGACGTCGCTGGGTTTCGTGATGCTCACGCCACGGACGTCAGGCAGGTCCGCAGCGGGGCGTCCCCGGGCTGCAGGCCGAAGTGCTCGGCGGCCGAGCCGCCGCGGATGACGAGTTCGGTGAAGCCGGTGCCGGAGCTGCCGGGGATGATGCCCGGGTGGTTGCGCGGCACGGCGGTGAGGTGCGGGTAGCAGGTGACGTCGACGGTCGTGGTGCTGCCGTCTTCGTTGCGCTGGGCAACGGCGAGCGCGGTGCCGGGGACGAGGTCGAGTCGCCGGTCGAGTTTGCAGTTGCCGAAGTTGTCGACGACGGTCACGGTCGGCTCCTCGTCGGCGAGCTCGGGTACTGCGGTCTCGGTCGCCGGGACCGGGTGGCCGTCGGCGACCCATTTCGCCAGCAGCGGCAGGTACCACAGGCTGCGGAACTGCGTACCGGCGATCTTCTCGACGTCGTCCGGCGCGAACCCGGCGGCCGTGACCGCCTCGCGGATATCGGTGACGTGGACGTGCTCGATGCCCAGCTCACGCCGTACCAGTGAGAGGACGCGGGGGTTGAAGGTGCTCGCGACCAGGTGCTTGCCGTAGTGGAAGAAGCAGAACGGTACGCCGTTCGGCCAGAGGCCGTCGCGCGGCGCGATGTTCAGCAGGGTGATGGTCGGGTGGCCGTCCTCGCCCAGCAGGTCCAGCGACTGGAGGCAGTCGAGCAGGGTGAGTGCGGCGAACGACTCCGGATCGGGTCCGTCGGCGGCGACGATCGTGGGCGACTGACCGAACAGGGCACCGATCCGGGTGCTGAGTCTGGCGCGGGCATTACCGTCGAAACAGTCGGTGATGTAGGTGATCGGGTCCATGACAAAGGCTCCTGTGCTGTGCAGCGGGTCGTGGAAACGAAAGAGGCCCCCGACATCGGGGGCCTCTCGCTGCAAGCACACGTGCCTACGCCGCTGAAGTCCTCCCGCATCGAGGGCTCAGCATTCGCATCGCGGCGTACCTGGTCACGATCAAGAGCGTAGCACCCTCACCGCGCCTGCCCGTTGTCGAAATATTCGACCAGGGCCGGGTCGAGCGTCGGGATGTCCTGCGGTACGCCGTTCGCGCGCAGGGACTGGGTCGCGGCGTAGCCGGCGGCGACCGCGGCGCGGGCGGCGATCGGGGAGGTGAGCGTCGCGCCGCCGTTGCGGACGAAGTTCACGAACTCCGCCACCAGATGCGGGTCGGCGCCGCCGTGGTTCTCGTTGTCGCCGCCGATCTCGACGACCTGGTCGGCGTCCTCGCGGTACCCGGAGCGGCGGCTGTTCCACACCTTGACGACGCCGCCCGGCCCGTCGCCGAAGTTCTCCAGCCGGCCGTGGGTGCCGATCACGGTGTAGTTGCGCCAGTAGTCCGGTGTGTAGTGGCACTGCTCGTAGGTGAGGAAGACCCCGTTGTCCAGCAGCAGGTTCGCCATCGAGATGTCCTCGACGTCCATCACCGGCGCCAGGCCCTTCTGCTCCAGCGGCGGCCAGTTGTCGCTGGACACGAAGTCCTTGAACCGCTGGCCGGTGCGGTCCAGCCGGTCGGTGATCCCGCCGTACAGCGTGAGCGCGCCCATCGCGTTCACCCGGGTCGTGTAGCCGCCCGCCAGCCAGTGCATCACGTCGATGTCGTGGGCGCCCTTCTGCAGCAGCAGCCCGGTGGTCCGGCTGCGGTCCGCGTGCCAGTCCTTGAAGTAGAAGTCGCCGCCGTGGCCGACGAAGTGCCGGCACCAGATCGCCTTCACGTCGCCGATCGCGCCGTCCTGGATCAGCTGGCGCATCGTGAGTACGACGGGCATGTGGCGCATGTTGTGGCCGACGTACAGCCGGGCGCCGGAGTCGTACGCCGCCCGCAGGACCCGGTCGCAGCCCTCGGTGGTGATCGCCAGCGGCTTCTCGACGAACACCGGGACACCGGCCTCGAGGAAGTCGATCGCCGGACCCTCGTGCAGGTCGTCGGGCGTGGTCAGGAACACCCCGTCGAGCTTGGCGTCGAGCAGTTCGGTGTGGTCGGCGTACCCGGTGGCCTGCGGGTACAGCTCGAGCGCCGCGTCCCGCTGCGGTGCGGACGGGTCGGCCAGGGCCACGACCTCGGACCCCTCGCCGGGACGGTGCGCGTACTGCGCGATGCGGCTGCGGGCGCCGAGACCCACGACGCCAAACCGAAGATCACTCATACGAGGCAACTCCTGCACATAGTTGTTTGCAACAGCCTAACTCCGAGCAATTCTGGCTAGCAATCACCGATCCTCCCCGTGGAATTGGGCTACCCGTCATCCACCGCACATCGGGGTCTCGCTCCGTGCCGTCACCATGGCGGAATGTGAGCCTCCATTACGTGGCACTGGGGGACTCGACCACAGTAGGGGTCGGGGACCCGCTGAACGGCAGCAGTACGACGGACCTGTCCGGTGCCGGTGCGCGGCCGGGGGAGGGGTGGCGGGGCTGGGCCTCGCTGCTCGCCGACTCCCTGGGCAGCACCCACCGTGTGACGTTCTCCAACTTCGCGACCAGCGGCGCCACCGTGCCGGTCGTCGCGACCGAGCAACTGCCCTCGACCGGCGACGGCCCGATCGACCTCGCCTCGCTGATCGTCGGCGTCAACGACACCCTGCGGTCCACGTTCGACGCGGGCCGGATCCGTGATCACCTCGAGCTGATCGCCGGCCGGCTGACGTCGCGCGGCGCGCTGCTGCTCACGGTCCGCTTCCACGACCACGGGCAGGTCTTCGGCCTGCCGAAGTGGTTGCGCCGCCCGCTGTGGCGGCGGATCGAGCAGGTGAACGTGGCGTTCGACGACCTGCACGCGCGGTTCGGCGGGATCCGGCTGGACATGGCCGACTACCCGGAGGTGTACCGGCGGGACTTCTGGAGCGTCGACCGGCTGCATCCGGGCGAGCGCGGGCACCGCAAGCTGGCGCGGGTGTTCGCCGACGAGCTGGCGGTCCGCGGCGTGCCCATCGGCGTACCGCCCGACCTGGACTGCGCCTACCGGCCACCGAGCAAGTGGGCGGACACGGTGTGGCTGGTGAAGGAGGGTGCGCCCTGGGTCGGGCGGCGCGCGCACGACCTGTTGCCGTGGGCGGCCCGGATGGCGATCAGCCAGGTCCGGTCGGGTCCGCTCGATGCGGAGGTCCGGCGGCTGGAGGCATAGGGTCAGGGCATGGCCCGTATCGATGGACGTAATGCTGACCAGCTCCGCCCGGTGAAGGTGACCCGGAACTGGCTGGACCACGCCGAGGGCTCGGTGCTGGTCGAGTTCGGGCGGACCCGGGTGCTGTGTGCGGCGAGTGTGACCGAGGGCGTGCCGCGCTGGCGCAAGGGGTCCGGTCTCGGCTGGGTGAGCGCGGAGTACGCGATGCTCCCGCGGTCCACCAACACCCGCTCGGACCGCGAGTCGGTGAAGGGCCGGATCGGTGGCCGCACCCACGAGATCTCCCGGCTGATCGGCCGGTCGTTGCGGGCCGTGATCGACTACAAGGCGCTCGGCGAGAACACGATCCTGCTCGACTGCGACGTCCTGCAGGCCGACGGCGGCACCCGGACCGCGGCCATCACCGGTGCGTACGTCGCGCTCGCCGACGCGGTCTCCTGGCTGCGCGAGCGGAAGCTGCTGAAGAGCGAGCCGCTGACCGGCACGGTGTCGGCGGTCTCGGTCGGCATCATCGACGGGACGCCGATGCTCGACCTCTGCTACGAGGAGGACGTCCGGGCCGAGACCGACATGAATCTGGTGATCACCGGCGACGGCAGGTTCATCGAGGTGCAGGGCACGGCGGAGGGCGCGCCGTTCGACCGCACCGAGCTGGACAGCCTGCTGGAGCTCGGCGTCGCCGGGTGCGCGGAGCTGGCCAAGATCCAGCAGGAGGCCCTCGCGTGACCCGGGTCCTGCTGGCCTCCAACAACACGAAGAAGCTCGAGGAACTGCGCCGGATCCTGACCCCGATCGTGCCGGGCATCGAGGTGCTCGGGCTCGGCGACGTCCCGCCGTACGACGAACCGGCCGAGACCGAGCCGACGTTCGAGGGGAACGCGTTGCTGAAGGCGCACGCCGCGCTCGCCGCGACCGGTCTGCCGTCGATCGCGGACGACAGCGGGATCTGTGTCGACGCGCTGAACGGTATGCCCGGCGTGCTGTCCGCGCGGTGGTCCGGGCCGGCGAAGGACAACCACGCGAACAACCTGCTGCTGCTCGGGCAGCTGGAGGACGTGCCGGACGAGCGGCGCGGCGCGTCGTTCGTGGCGGCGGTCGCGTTCGTCCGTCCGGACGGGCCGGACGAGCTGGTGCTCGGCGAGATGCGCGGCTCGGTCATCCGGGAGCTGCGCGGGACCGGCGGCTTCGGGTACGACGTGCTGTTCCGGGCCGAGGGCTACGATCGCACGACGGCCGAACTGTCGGTCGAGGAGAAGGACGCGATCAGCCACCGCGGCAAGGCGTTGCGCGAACTGGCCCCGATCGTGGCGAAGGCGTTGGGGAGCTAGACATGTTGTTCGCGGGATCGGATCGGGACGGCGTGGCCAGTGGGCAGATCACGGTGGCGTACCGGCGGTGGGCCGAGCCGCGGGTGGTCGAGGGGCGGATCTACCGGACGAACGCCGGGCGGATCGAGATCGACAGCATCCGCCAGGTGAACCCGGACCTGATCGCGGACGGCGACGCCGACCTGGAGCCGGCCGATCGCCGGAATGCGCGGGACGTCCGCCGCCGGTTGCGCGGCGACGAGTCGTTGCCGACGTTCCTGATCCGCTTCCACCTCGTCGAGGGGCCGGATCCGCGCGAGGAGCTGGCCGCGCAGACCGAGCTGTCGCCGGACGACCTGGACGACCTGCGGGCGCGCCTGGGCCACTTCGACGAGCTCAGCCACCACGGGGCCTGGACGCTGGAGACGCTGCGGCTGATCCAGACCCGGCCCGCGACCCGGGCCGCCGACCTGGCGGCCGCCGTGGGGCGCGAGACGGCGCCGTTCAAGCTGGACGTCCGCAAGCTCAAGAACCTTGGGCTCACCTACAGCCTCGAGGTCGGCTACCGGCTCTCGCCCCGGGGTGCGGCGTACTTGGATGCTGAGGGCAACTAGCGGCGCAGGTTGAGGGTCGCCAGCAGGTCCTCGTGCAGCTCGAACCAGACGCGGTGGCAGGAGTCGACGTCGCTGCGGTCGACGTCCTGCCGGGCGAGTGCGGCGGAGAAGCGGATGTCGTACCCCTGGAACCGTGGCAGGACTTGCACGAGCCGCTCGACGATGCCGCCGAGCGCGCCGTCGATCACCTTGAGTTCGTGCAGGACGCCGGCGTCCCACTCGGCGTCCGTGTGGTCATTGGCCGCGAGCGGGTCGGTCGGCGTCGGCCGTAGCTGCCAGTCGGTGCAGGCCTGTTGCAGGAGACCGTTGAGCGGCAGGAAGTCGGCGTACACCGCGCGCACCGCATCGACGTCTGTGAGCTCGGCCTTCAGGAGGCGCTCGTTCTCGGCGCGGCCGGCTTCGGTGAGCGACCAGCCCGAGGTGCCCGCGAAGCTGCTGTACGTCGCCCAGCCGCGCGCCTCGGCATCCCGCAACGCCTCCTCGACGTCGTGCTGGTCGAAGCGTCGAGCGATCGCGGGCGCGTCCGCGAAGCCGAGCAGCCGTACGGCGTGCAGAACCAGGTGCATCATGACTCCTGCCGCGCGGCCAGCCGGTTGAACCGCTGCTGGCAGGCCTGCGGGGAGCTGAACCCCATCGCGTCGGCCATGTCCGCCCAGGTCAGCCCCGAACTCCTCGCCATGAACAGCAGGCCGGCCTCGACCTCGTCGACCTCGGCCCGGGCGGCCGGCAACAACGCGAGCGCTGCCAGCAGCTCGTCGTTGGTCAGGTCGGCCGCGCGCCAGGCGGCGAACTGGGTGAGATCCACCGCGGACAACGGGATCGGCGCCGGGCGCCACGGCCGGCGCGGCAGGTCCTTTGCGCCTTTCTCGAGCAGTTGCTCGCGGGCCTCGTGCTGACGTTCGGCCTGTTCCTGGTCCGCGTCGTGCTTGCGTCGCATCCGCCCACAGTGGATCATCAACAGAACGTTGTCAATGTTTTGTTGTCAACGTTTCGTTGATAGGAGATGCGAGATGCTGGTGCCACTCGCCGCCGCGATGGTCGAGGAGTGCGGTGCCAAGGCGGCCACGCTCGGCACGCTCATCCGCTCGGGTTTCCCGGTGCCGGAGGGCGTCGTCGTTCCGTTCGGCGAGCGGTTCGGGCGTGACCTGCCGGAGGAACTCGTCCCGGAGCTCGCGCGGTGGCTCGACGGCGCCGGCGGGGCGCCGGTGGCGGTGCGGTCGTCCGCTGCGAACGAGGACACCCCGCTCGCCTCGGCAGCTGGGCAGCACGACAGCTTCCTCGGCGTACAAGGGTTTGCTGCGGTGATGGACGCCGTACGGGCCTGTCAGGCGTCGGTGTGGTCGGCGCGTGCGACGGCGTACCGGGGCGGGGCCGAGGCTCCGGCGATGGCGGTGATCGTCCAGCGTCACCTGGACGCCGACGTGGCCGGCGTGATGTTCACCCGCGCGGACGGCTCCACGCTCATCGAATCCTCATGGGGCCTCGGCCCGAGCGTCGTCGAGGGACGAGTGACACCAGACTCGTACCAGGTCGCCGCTGACGGCGCCGTGACCCGCACGATCGCCGACAAGCGGGTATCCCTCGACCGCAACGGCCCGAGCCTCGTCGTACGCCAGGTCGCGCCCGCCCAACGCCGTACGGCGACCCTCACCGACGCGACCGCCCGACAACTCGCCACCCTCGCGCGAACCGTCGCCGAGCTGCTGGGCGCGCCACAAGACATCGAGTGGGCCTTGACCGAAGGCACCCCGTGGCTCCTGCAATCCCGCCCCATCACAGCCGAACCACCGACTCCCACCACCCACGAAGCACCCCTGATGGGCATCCCCGGCAGCCACGGCACCGCAACAGGCCCCGCCAGAATCGTCCGAGGCCCAGCCGACTTCCCGAACGTCCACCCCGGCGACATCCTCATCTGCCCCCACACCGACCCCGCCTGGACCCCGCTCCTGTCCATAGCAGCAGGCGTAGTCACCGAAACCGGCGGCACACTCTCCCACGCCGCAATAGTCGCCCGAGAACACCAAATCCCCGCGGTTCTTGCCCTCCAGGCCGCCACCCGGGCAATACCCAACGGCGCCAGAATCACGATCAACGGCACCACGGGTGTGGTGCACCTGTGAGGGCGAGCAGGGACCTTCGGCCCTAGAGAGCGGGGCTTTCGGACTAGTCAGAAAATATGACTCTCCGTTACTGTCTTCTCGGATCCCGAGGGGGGCTCGGGGACCGGGGGGAGAAAAGTCATGTCTCAGCAGTATCCGCAGTACACGAATCAGCCGTCGCCCGACGGTGGGCTGAACCAGCAGTTCAGTCCGCAGCTCCAACCGCAGAATCCACCGAATTCGCCGCAGTTGCCGCCGTTGCAGCCGCCGAAGAAGCGGCGGCGCTGGGTTCCCTGGGCGGTTGCCGCCGGCACGTTCCTGCTCGGCCTGATCATCGGCTCCGCAGGCAACGGCACCAGCACCTCGCCCAACGCAGCCGCTGGAGCGCCGCAACCGACGGTGACGAAGACAGTTCCCGGTCCGGCCGGCGCCACGGTCCCAGGCCCGACTGTCACGAAGACGGTTCCTGGTCCGGCCAGGACGGTGACCGCACCGCCGCCCGGTCCGAAGGCCGCGATCTCGGAGGACGGGGTCTATCTGGTGGGCGTCGACATCAAGCCCGGAACGTACCGCAACGGCAACGAAGGCGACTGCTACTGGGCGCGCCTCAGGAACACCAACGGCGACCTGGACAGCATCATCGCCAACCACAACGGCGGCAACCAGGTGGTCACCATCAAGAAGTCCGACAAAGCCTTCGAAACCAGGTACTGCGGCGCCTGGACCAAGATCGGCTGACCGGAGGGGATCATGTCGAATTCCATTGCGGCCGCCAGCCGAGTGGCGGTCGCCATCGGCGTCATCAAGTGGGTACTGATCGGCCTGGCGATGGTCACCGCTGGAGTGACCGTCCTGCTCGCGCTGGTGAACGACACAACCGACTACAGCGCCACGGTGGCGACGCTGACCGTGGTCAGCTGTGTCGTCTGGTGCCTGTTCGTATGGGTCCTGTTCGGCTGGTTCGAGCACACCCTGTCGGCCCTGCTCGCCATCGCCCGAAACACCACGCAGCAACTACCCGGCACGTACGCCGTACCGCCGGCGCCCTATGACCGGCCGTAGAACCCAATGCTTGTGCCAGAGGCGGGAGTTGAACCCGCACGCCCGGGGGCGCCGGCACCTAAAGCCGGTGTGTCTGCCGTTCCACCACTCTGGCTGGGGGGAGGGTCGCCTCCCCTAGGTGGACATCCTAGGGGAGGCGCGGTCTGTCAGCGGCTCTGGAGGGCGTCGATGAAGACGCTCTTCAGGTCGCCGGGGTTGCGGGCGACGTAGGCCGCGCCGCCGGTGGCTCCGGCGAGGGCGCTGAGTTCGTCGGCGTTCGCCTCGGGGCCCATGCCCAGGGCGATGATGCGGACCGGGCGGGCCGGGTCCTGCAGGCTGCGGAGCGCCTGCACGGCCTGGGCCAGCGTCGGGCTGCCGGGGTCGTCGTTCTTGCCGTCGGTGAACAGCAGGACCGTGTTGACCGCGTTCGACTTGTACTCCTGCCGGACCTGCGTGACGGCGGCGATCGCGGTGTCGTACAGCCCGGTGCCGCCGTTCGGGATCGGGCCCTGGATCTTCAGCTGGGCGGTGATCTTGCCGCGCTGGACCTTCGACAGCGGCGCGATCGGCACCAGCGGCTTGTAGTCGGCGCCGAGCTTGCCGATCTTGGTCGAGAACGTCCACAGGCCGAGCTGGGCGCTGTCCGGGAACAGCGTCAGACCGCCGATCGCCGCCTCGATCGTGAGCTGCATGCGGGTCTTGCTGCCGACCTTCTCGGCCATCGAGCCGGAGACGTCGATGACGGCGAGCGAGTGCGTGGACAGCGACAGCCGGGTCCAGTTCTGCAGCGTGGTGTTGATCGCCTCGCTGGTCGGCTTGGTCAGCTGGTTCACGTCGCCGACGCCGCGGCCGCCGCTCAGCGGGCTGAACGTGGTGTCCCGGAAGCCGGCCGTGTCACGGGCCTGTCCGGCGCTGTCGGTCAGCAGCTCACCGGCCAGCGCCTGCGCGGCCTCGTTCGCCGCGTCGGTGTCGGACTTCGCGGTGACCACGATCGGGTAGTCCAGGTACAGCGTGCCGGTGCCCGGCTGGATCGCCCGCAGCTGGGTGTCCGGGTGCGACTCCTGGTACTTCACGAAGCTCTGCTCGGTCGCCGGCACGACGGTCTTGCTGCCGTCCTGGTCGGCACGCCCGAACAGCGCGTTCACGTCGGAGTACGGCTTGGCCATCGATCCGAGGTGCTGCGCGAGCGGTACGACGAGCTGCGACACCTGGCCGTCGGACGCGGACGTCTTCTGCCGCTCCATCTGCACCGCCAGCAGCGTCAGCGCGCCGGGGGAGGTGTTCAGCGGGTCGAGCAGGGCCGGCTCGCTCGCGCCCAGGATGCGCAGCCAGGACGAGGTGTCGCCGAAGTTGTCCCGCCGGCCGACGATGACCATCGGCGACGTGGCGATCGAGGCGACCGCGATGTTCGGGACGCTCTGCCCGTCGTCGGCCTGGGCCACCCACAGCGAGGAGTCCGGGACCCACAGGTCGGGCCGGTTGTCGCTGCCGTGCGCGACGTCCCGTGCGACCTGGGCCGACGGTGCCGCGCTGATGGTGATCTGCAGGCACGGCGTGCCGTCCTTACCGCCCTTGGCGGTGAGCGACTTGGCCGCCGCCTCGAGCGGGGCCTGCATCTCGGGCGTGGTGGACAGCTGGATCTGCGTCGGGTCGGCGCAGGCCTTGCCGGAACCGAGGAACCCGTCGGCGCCCGACTCGGATCCGAACGAGCGGACCACGAAGACGGCACCGAGCGAAAGCACCAATAGCCCGACCGCGGTGATGTACACCGAGCGACGGTTGTTGTTACTACGCGTCACCGCAGAGGAATGTTTTCCCATCGCGGCAGGTTCCTCCCTCCCAGAGGCTGACTGCGCGCGCAGATTACCCGGTTTCCGCACGTCACGGCGAAGGCCGCGAACTGTCGTGACACACCCGTCGCTGAACCGGAACCGTCCCCGGAGTACGGCTCTTTCACAGGAACGCTTAAAAACTCACCCTGCGTATCGACTCCGCTGCGATGCGCTGAGACTTTCGTGTGACCCAAATCACAGCAGGACTTTGCTCAAACGACCGTTCCATGGACCACCCTCATGAAACGGTCGAAGGTTTCCCTCCGGTAACGCTCGCAAGGAGGTGCCTTTTCACAGCCGTTCCACAGGGCTTCTCACAGGCCGAGGTCGCGACGCAGCTTGGCGACGTGGCCGGTCGCCTTCACGTTGTACTGCGCGACCGCGATCTTCCCGTCCGGGTCGACGACGAACGTGGACCGGATCACGCCGGTCACCTTCTTCCCGTACATGGTCTTCTCGCCGAACGCGCCGTACGCGGTCAGCACCTCCTTGTCCGGGTCGCTGAGCAGCGGGAACGTCACGCCGTCGCGGTCGCGGAACTTGGCCAGCTTGGCCGGCTTGTCGGGGGAGATGCCGAGGACGGCGTACCCGGCGGCCTGCAGCGAGTCGAGCGAGTCGCGGAAGTCGCAGGCCTGCTTGGTGCAGCCCGGGGTCATCGCGGCCGGGTAGAAGTAGACGATCACGTTCTTGCCGCGCAGACCGGCCAGTGCCACGTCGTTGCCGTCGGCATCGGGCAGGGTGAAGTCGGGTGCGGTGTCGCCGACGGACAGACGATCGGACATCAGGTCCTCCACGGGTTGGGCTGCTGCGCGCAATGTTACGTGCGCGAAAACTGCCGCCGGTTGGAGGTGCGAGCGGCGCCGCGGTGGGTGAAGATGCGCAGATGAGCCGCATACCGTCCCGCCGGCTGTTCGACGGCTATCTGGACCCGCGCCGCCCGCATGCCGGGGCGTACGACGAGATGTTCGATCCGGTCGACGGCGTGCGGACGGCGTACAAGCGGCTGCACGACTCGCTGGAGCCGTTGCAGCCCGCCGACCTGACGGCCAGGTCGGAGGCGCTCGACCGGGCGCTCGTGGACCAGGGGATCACGTTCAGCCTGTCCGGCGAGGAGCGGCCGTTCCCGCTGGACCTGGTGCCGCGGGTGATCACGGCGTCGGAGTGGTCGCGGCTGGAGCGTGGTGTCGTGCAGCGGGTGCGGGCGCTGGAGGCGTTCCTCGCCGACATCTACGGGGACCAGCAGATCGTCGCGGACGGCGTCCTGCCGCGCCGGCTGATCACCTCCTGTGAGCACTTCCACCGGCAGGCCGCCGGGATCGCACCTCCGAACGGCGTCCGGATCCACGTGGCGGGGATCGACGTGGTGCGTGACGAGCAGGGCGACTTCCGGGTGCTGGAGGACAACCTGCGCAGCCCGTCGGGGGTGTCGTACGTGATGGAGAACCGCCGGACGATGGCGCGGGTGTTCCCGGACCTGTTCGCCAAGCACCGGGTCCGCGCGGTCGGTGACTACGCCGTCCATCTGCTCCGGGCGCTCCGGGCTGCCGCTCCACCGAGCGCCACCGATCCGAACGTCGTCGTGCTGACGCCGGGCGTCTACAACTCGGCGTACTTCGAGCACTCGCTGCTGGCCCGTCAGATGGGCGTGGAACTGGTCGAGGGGCGGGACCTGTTCGCCCGCAACAACGTCATCTACCTGCGGACCACGGAGGGTGAGCAGCGGGTCGACGTGATCTACCGGCGGATCGACGACGACTTCCTGGACCCTGTGCAGTTCGTACCGGACTCCGTGCTCGGTGTCGCCGGTCTGGTGAACGCGGCGCGCGCGGGCAACGTGGTGATCGCCAATGCGATCGGCAACGGTGTCGGCGACGACAAGCTGATCTACACGTACCTGCCGGAGATCCTGAAGTACTACCTCGGTGAGACGCCGCTGCTGCCGAACGTCGACACCTACCGGTGCTGGCTGCCCGCGGAGCAGGCAGAAGTACTGGACCGCCTCGACGAGCTGGTCACGAAGCCGGTGGAAGGCTCCGGCGGGTACGGCATCGTCTTCGGCCCGGACGCGTCGCCGAAGGAGCTGCAGGCGCAGCGACGCCGGATCAGGGCCAATCCACGCGGCTGGATCGCGCAGCCCGTCGTCCAGCTGTCCACTGTGCCGACGAAGGTCGGTGAACGGCTGCAGCCGCGCCACGTGGACCTGCGGCCGTTCGCGGTCAACGACGGCGAGGACGTGTTCGTTCTGCCGGGCGGCCTGACCAGGGTGGCGATTCCGGAAGGCAGTCTGGTCGTCAACTCGTCACAGGGCGGCGGCTCCAAGGACACCTGGGTGCTGGCGCCCAGGGCCTCCGGGGAGGACGCCGAGCTGCGCGGTCCGGGTCTGGGAACGCCCTCGGTGAAGTCGGACAGTACGCCGGAGCAGGGGCCGGAGCTGAACGTCGCCCAACAGCAGCAGCAACAGTGATGGGGAGGTGCTGACGATGCTCGCACGCAACGCCGAGTCGCTGTACTGGATCGGCCGGTACGTCGAACGCGCGGACGACACCGCGCGGATCCTGGACGTCTCGGTGCACCAGCTGCTCGAGGACGCCACCGTCGACGCCGACACGGCCAGCCGCCGGCTGCTCTCGGTCCTCGGCATCACTCCGCCCGACGGCAGCGAGCTGGACGTGTGGGGCCTGACCGAGCTGGTCGCGATGTCACCGGAGACCGGGTCGATCGTGTCCTCGATCGCCAGCGCACGGGAGAACACCCGGGTCGCGCGGGAGGTGGTGTCGAGCGAGCTGTGGCAGTGCATCAACGCGATGTGGAACGCCGTCCCCGAGCGGCAGCGCGCCGCGCGGCGGGTGGGGCCGCACGAGTTCTTCACGTTCGTGGAGGACCGGGCCGCGATGTTCGCCGGGCTGGCCGACTCCACGATGAGCCGGGACGACGGCTGGCGGTTCCTGGTCCTCGGGCGGTCGGTGGAGCGGGTCGACATGATCGTCCGGCTGCTGATGTCCCGGGTCGGCGACCGGCCGACCTCGCCGGGCTGGGTGACGGTACTGCGCTCCGCGGGCGCTCACGACACGTACCTGCGGACGTACCGCGGTGCGCTCGACGCGTCTCGGGTGGTGCAGTTCCTGCTGCTGGACCGGCTGTTCCCGCGGTCCGTGTTTCACGCGTTGCAGCAGGCGGAGTCCTGTCTCGACCACCTGGACCACGGGCCTTCGGCCCGGATAGGCGCCGGGGCGGAGGCGTCGCGGTTGCTGGGCAAGGCGCGGAGCGATCTGGAGTTCCTGCGGCCGGCTGACCTGCTGGACGACCTGACCGGCAGACTCCAGGCCCTGCAGACGACGGTCCGCGAGGTGGGCGAGGCAGTGTCGCGGCAGTACTTCCACGCGGTGCCGTGGATCGAGTGGAACAACGCGGAGGTGAACCTGTGAACTGGCGTCTGCGCGTTGTCCACACGACGGGCTACAGGTACGCGACGGCGGTCACGCAGTCGTACAACGAGGCCAGACTGACCCCGCGGCACGACAACCGGCAGAACCTTATGGTTGCTCGTCTGGAGACCGTTCCGGCGGCCCGTGCCTACAAGTACACGGACTACTGGGGTACTGAGGTCAACGCGTTCGACCTGCAGACGCCGCACACCGAGCTGAAGGTGGTTGCGGCCTCGGTCGTCGAGACGACCGACCAGGCCGCACCGACCGCCGAGGTGACCTGGGTCCAGCTGAAGTCACCTGAGGTCCTGGACACGTACGCCGAGTTCCTCGAATGGACCAGCTACGTCCCCAAGCATCGGGAGCTGTCTGCGGTCGCCCGCTCGTTGCGCAAGGGCCGTACGCCGGAGGAGACCGTCCTGGCGGTCTCCAAGTGGGTCCACGACAAGCTGAAGTACCAGCGCGGCACGACCGGTGTGCACTCGTCCGCCGTCGACGCCTGGCAGGCCGGTGAGGGCGTCTGCCAGGACTACGCGCACCTGACGCTGGCCATGCTCCGCGCGGTCGGTGTCCCGGCCCGCTACGTGTCGGGCTACCTGCACACCAAGCCGGACGCCGCGGTGGGCGAGAAGGTCGTCGGCGAGAGCCATGCGTGGATCGAGGCCTGGACCGGGCAGTGGTGGGGCTTCGACCCGACCAACGACATCTCGATCGGGCACCGGCACGTGTGGGTGGCGACCGGCCGGGACTACGCGGACGTGTCGCCGCTGAAGGGCATCTACTCCGGCGGCGCGGCGACAGCCATCGAGGTGACCGTCGACATGACCCGGCTAGCCTGAGCCGATGCGGGCCATGACAGTCACGCCGGGGAAGTCTGACTCGGCGACAGTGGGTGACGTCCCGGAGCCACCCGTCGCCGACGGATCGATCCTGGTGCAGGGCCTGCTGACAGGCATCTGCGGGACCGACCTCGAGCTGGTTTCCGGCGCGTTCGGCAGCGGCCGCCCGGGCGCGGACCGGCTCGTTATCGGACACGAGTCGGTCGGGCAGGTGCTGGAGGCGCCGCTGGGCTCGGGCTTCGCACCCGGCGACCTGGTCGCCGGAGTGGTACGCCGGCCCGACCCGGTGCCCTGCGTGGCGTGTGCGCGTGGCGAGTGGGACTTCTGCCGCAACGGGCAGTACACCGAGCGCGGCATCAAGGAGATGGACGGGTACGGCGCCGAGCGCTGGCGCGTGGACCCCTACTTCGCCGTACCGGTGCCGGCTGAGCTGGGAGAGCTCGGGGTTCTCGTGGAGCCGGCCAGCATCCTCACCAAGGCGTGGGAGCAGGTGGACCAGGTCGGCGCCCGGTCGTGGTTCGCCCCGCGGCACGTGCTCGTGACGGGCGCCGGTCCGATCGGGCTGCTCGCCGCACTGATCGCCAAGCAGCGCGGGTACGACGTACACGTGCTGGACCGGGTCATGGACGGGCCGAAGCCCGAGCTGGTCCGGGCGCTCGGCGGGACGTACCTGACTGACCTGGGGCAGCTGGACGTCGTACCGGACGTGGTGATCGAGGCGACCGGTGCCGGGCAGCTGGTGTTCGACTGCGCATCCCTGCTGCCGCCGGCTGGTGTCATGTGCCTGGCCGGCATCCACCCCGGCCCCGCAACGGTCAACGTGCAGCTCGACGCGCTGGTGCGGCAGCTGGTCGTCCGCAACGCCGCACTGGTCGGGACGGTGAACGCGGGGAAGCGCCACTATGCGAGCGCGGTCGACGTGCTGCTGGCGGCGGACCGGGCCTGGCTGGAGGGGCTGGTCACCCGGAGCGTGCCGCTGTCCGACTGGCCGGCCGCATTGGTGCGGGAACCGGATGACATCAAGGTGGTCGTGGACTTGCGGCGATGACCTGCGAGGATGGTGGATGACGAAGGGCAGACCGGGCCATGCCCCGAGCTGCCCCGCGATGGAAGGGAGCGCCGACTCGTGTCGGACCCGAACGCTCGGACCGCCGAGCAGATCGAGGCGGATATCGCCGCCACCCGTGCGCGCCTGGCCTCGACCGTGGACGAGCTGGTCGACCGGGCCAGCCCGAAGAACCTCGCACTGCGCCAGGTCGAGCAGGCGAAGTCCCAGGTCTTCGACGAGCAGGGGCAGTTGCGGACCCAGAAGATCCTCGCGGTCGCGGGGGCCGTCGCCGGTGTCGTCGGTGTGCTGCTGGTGATCCGCCGCCTGGTGGGTCGCCGGTGACTCCACGCAAGCGGCTCTCCGACGACAAGCTGCCGATCCGGATGCTGCACGACCGCGTCCTGGTCTCCCTCGAGCAGGAGGGCGAGCGCAAGTCGTCGGCGGGCATCCTGATCCCCGCCACCGCGCAGATGGGCCGTCGGCTGGCCTGGGCCAAGGTCGTCGCGATCGGCGCCAACGTGCGCACGGTCGAGGTCGACGACCGGGTGCTGTTCGACCCGGAGGACCGGGCCGAGGTGGAGGTGCGCGGCGACGACTACATCCTGCTGCGCGAGCGGGACCTGCACGCGGTGGCCGCCGGCCGCCTGGAGGACGGCCAGACCGGCCTCTACCTCTGAACTACCTCTGAGTTACTTCTGGAAGCCGAAGCGCGTCGGCGCCTTTCCCGCCCCGGTGACCAGGTCGCGGACGAAGGCGCCGACCAGCGGCACGAACTTGAAGCCCTGGCCGGAGAATCCAGCCGCGACCGTGACCGGCCCCGCGCGGTCGATGACGAAGTCGGACGTCGGGGTGTTGTCGTAGAGGCAGCTGATCGCCGTGGACCTGCCGGAGTCGAGCCCCGGATACCACTCCTCGACGTACCGCAGCAGGGCCGCGTCGCGCTCCGGCTCCGGCTGGAAGTCCCGCGTGTCCGGGTCGACCTCAGGCCCGCTCGCGTGCAGACCGACCTTGACGCCGGAGCCGGGCTCGTAGAGGCCGTAGCTCTCAGGGCCGTGGTGCACGAAGCTGGGCCATTCCAGTCCGGCCGACACGGGCGTGAAGAACCGCGGCTGCTCCTGCGTCACCCTGAACGGCGGCAGCGACACCAGTCCGTCGGCCAGCCTCGGAGTCCACGGACCGGCCGTCAGTACGACGTGCCGCGCGCGCACCGCACCCCCCGGTACGTCGAGCTCGACCATCCCGTCGTACGGCCGTAGCGCTCGGACCGGCGACTGCACGCGGAACTCGGCACCCAGTCGAGCAGCCACGACCTGTAGCGCGTGCACGGTCCGGTCGGCGTACAACCGGCCCGACCCCGGCTGGTACAGCACCGCGGTCTCGAACCGGAACCCCGGCCAGCGCTCCGTGGCCTCCGCCGCGGTCAGCACCGCGCCGGTTGCCGCGTGCAACGAGCGGAAGGTGTCGACGGCCGCCTCACTCATCCCGTGGTCGATCCCGCCGGTCTCCTCGAGCAGTGTCTCGCCCGACTCCGCCTCCAGCTCCCGCCACAGCGGCCGGGCCCTCTCGGTCAGCTCAGCGATCTCCGCGTTGTCCGCAGCCGGCCGGAACAGCCGTGTGGCGCCGTGTGACCCGCCCCGCTCGTGCCCCAGCGTGAACTGCTCCAGGACGACGACCTCTCGTCCCGCCCCGGCCAGTGCGCGTGCCGCGGCCGACCCCATCGCGCCGGCCCCGACCACCGCCACGTCGTACGTCATCCGGTCACCCCCTGTCCGCACAGATCGTAGTGAAGTGGACAGTCGATCTCACCTGCCGAGCGGGTAGGGGAGAATAGGCGGGTGATCTTCGAGACCTCCAGCCGGTTGCCCGACTTCCCGTGGGACAAGCTCGACCCCTTCAAGCAGCAGGCGGCCGCCCACCCGGACGGCATCGTCGACCTGTCTGTCGGCAGTCCGGTGGACCCGGTGCCGGCGCTGGTGAAGCAGGCGCTGGCCGACGCCGCGGACGCCCCGGCCTACCCGACCACGATCGGCACGTCGGCGGCGCGGCAGGCGGCCGTGGACTGGATGGCGCGACGGCTCGGCGTGACCGGCGTGGACCCGCAGCGCGGCGTCCTGCCCGTGATCGGCACCAAGGAGCTGATCATGATGCTCCCGACGCTGCTCGGCATCGGGGCCGGCGACACCGTCCTGATCCCGGACCTGGCCTACCCGACGTACGAGGCGGGCGCCGCGCTCGCCCGGGCGGCCAGCGTGCCGGTCGTGGACCCGACGACGTACGACGGCCCGGTCCGGGTCGCGTACTTGAACTCGCCGCGCAACCCGTCCGGTGAGATCACCTCGCCCGACGACCTGCGGCGCGCCGTCGAGTGGGCCCGGGCGAACGACGTCCTGCTGGTCAGCGACGAGTGCTACACCGAGTTCGGCTGGGACGAGAAGCCGGTCTCCGTGCTGCACCCGGACGTGTCCGGCGGCAGCTTCGACAACCTGCTGGCGGTGCACTCGCTGTCGAAGCGCTCCAACCTGGCCGGGTACCGCGGTGGCTTCGTGGCCGGCGACGAGACGGTCGTGGCGGAGCTGCTCGCCGTCCGCAAGCACGCCGGGCTGATGGTGCCGTCGCCGATCCAGGCAGCGATGGCCGCCGCGTTCGCCGACGACGCGCACGTGGAGGAGCAGCGTGCCCGCTACCTGCGTCGCCGCGCCGTCCTGCGGGACGCGCTGACCGACGCGGGCTGGGAGATCACCCTGTCGAACGGCGGGCTGTACCTGTGGGCGTCGCACCCGGAGTACGACGCGTACGGCTCCGTCGGCGCACTGGCGGACCGGGGCATCCTGGTCGCACCCGGTGCGTTCTACGGCGCCGCGGGCGAGCGGCACGTCCGTGTCGCGCTCACCGGGACCGACGAGCGCGTCGACGCCGCGGTGAAACGACTGCAGGAATGAAAGAACTTCCCGTCTTCGTGTGACGTCTTCCTGTGTGACTGCCTCTTATAAGGGGTACGTGATGTCCAGGGAGGGTGGGGCGGATGAAGCGCTTCGTGGGGGTAGCAGTCGCTGTTGTGCTGAGTCTCGGCTCTGTCGGCGTAGCGCACGCGGAGGACTCTCCTTCGCCGAGCGTCACGCCGTCTGCGACTCCGACCGAGACGCCTACACCGGCTCCGAGCCTTACACCGACTCCAACACCGACGTCGACTCCGACGCCAAAGCCGACGCCCACGCAGTCGGCTGCTGTGACTCCCGCGGCGGCCTGGTCGATCACGCTGGACCAGCCGGCTGCCTCGTGGGAGGACAAGCCGACGATCTTCACCGGCAAGATCAGCCAGCCGATCACCGGGTCGTACATCACGCTGTGGCAGCGCGTTCCCGGCGCCTGGGTGCTGCGCGCGTCGACCCGCACCACGACCGGCGGCGCGTACCGCTTCAGCTACGTCTCGGCGTACACGGGGACCTGGGCGTTCCGCACGATGATCGGCGTCAAGGCCGAGACGGCGCTCGCGATCTCGGACTACCGGACCGTGCCGATCCAGGACCGGAAGATCCTGCTCAACACCCCGGCGTCCTGGTACGCGACGCTGACCGGCGTGTCGGTCACCGGCCGGATGGTCCCGGCCGAGCCGGGCAAGGAGCTCGCGCTGCAGGAGTACCTCGGCAGCGGCCGGTGGGGACTACTCAACATCGCCAAGATGGATGCGGCGGGCAACTTCCGGTTGAGGGTCCCCGACGACCTGCCCAAGACCCGGACCGTCCGCGTGGTCACGCGCTACGTCACCCAGGCCGCGATGGAGTACTCGGGCCTCGCGACGATCGTGATCAAGGCGGCCCTGAACCCCAAGGTGTACGCCGTGTCCGCCGCGATGGTTCCGTACACGTACCGCAGCGGCTGCCCGGTGCGGCCCTCGTCGCTGCGGCTGCTGCAGCTGAACTACTGGGGCTTCGACGGCCGTGTGCACCGCGGCGAGCTGATCCTGCGTGACGCGGCGGTGGCGAAGATGATCACCGTGTGGACCTCGACGTTCGCCTCCAAGTTCCCGATCCGGCAGATGCGCCGGGTGGACGTGTTCGGCGGCAGCGACATCAAGTCGATGGCGGCCGACAACACGTCGGCGTTCAACTGCCGCCGCGTCACCGGCGATCCGTACTCGTTGTCGCCGCACTCCTACGGCTGGGCGATCGACATCAACACCGTCGAGAACCCGTACCTGGCCGCGAACGGCGTCTGGTACCCGTCGAACGGGCTGGCCTACCGCAACCGGTCCGTGGTGCGCCCCGGCATGCTGTTCTCCAGCAGCGTCGCCACGAAGGCCCTGGTCGGACAGGGGTACTTCTGGGGCGCCGGCTGGTCCAAGCCCGACTACCAGCACTTCGAGCCCAAGTGAGAACCGCAGTAGTCGCAGGTGTCCTGGCCGCAGTCCTCGTCGGCTGCAGCTCCAACTCGGCTGCGGAGCAACCGGCCCCGAGCTCAACGCCCAGACCGACGCCGGTGATTCCTTCCACGGTCAGCGGGACGGTGCCGGTGCCACCGACCACGCTGCCCAGCACCAAGCCGACCGACGCCGCGCTCCCACCCGAGCTGCCCGAGCAGGCGACCGCACCGCCGCCGCCCAACGCCGGTCCACTCACAGCAGCCAACCTCCCGGCGCCGGAGAAGCTCGGCGCGGGCTGGAAGACCTACACCGACCCAGGTGGGGCCGAGGCCGGCTTCATCGGCAACAACACCTGGACCCGTCGCCGTGACCCACACCAGGCCGCCTACGAAGCCCTGCCCTCCGGCTGCGCCGGCCGCACGGTCAACGGCTCACTGCCCATCCCGGCCTACGCGCTGACCGGCAGCTACCGCACCGCGGACGCGTTACCTGCCACCGCGCTCCTGCTCCGCTTCACCAACTCGACGCAGGCCGGCGCCTACTACGCCGGTTACCAAGCCCGTATGAAGGCTTGCGGCACCGGCGGCGACCTGGGCGTCAAAGGGCTCTGGGCCGACGCCACAGCCGCCACCGCAGTGCGTTCGTACGCCGGAGCCGAGTCTTACGTAGACGTGTCGGTAGTGAAGGGCGCGACGGTGGCCCTGCTTGCGACAAGCTCCCCCCAGGCGGACAAGCAGTCCGACTGGGCGCACACCGTCGTACCAGCCCTGGAAGCCGTCATCGGCTAGCGTCGACCACCGCCCGCGCGAACTCCCGCGGCGCCTCCTGCGGCACGTTGTGCCCCACGTCGAACGTGCGGTGCTCGTAGCGCCCGATGAAGTGATCCCGGTACGACGACCCGTCGCCGGCCGGCGTGAACGGGTCGTGGCGTCCGTCGATCGTGATCGTCGGCACCGCGATCTTCGGCGCGTTCTGCAGATTCGCCTCGAGCTCGGCGTACTCCGGCTCGGCGGGGATCAGGCTCTGCCGCCACCGGTAGTTGCCGATCACGATGGCCTCCCAGTCCGGGTTGCCGAAGGCCGCCGCGGTCCGGGCGTACGTCGCGGCGCTGAACTTCCAGGTCGGCGAGTTGAACTTCCAGATGAACTCGCCGAGCTCCTGCTTGTACTGGTGCAGGCCCTGCACGCCGCGCTCGGTGGCGAAGTAGTACTGGTACCACCAGGCGTTCTCGGCCGCGGGCGGCAGCGGGCCCTTGTTCGCTTCGAGGTTGGTGATCAGGTACCCGGTGACCGAGACGAGCGCCTGCACGCGCTCCGGCCACAGCGCCGCGATGATGTCCGCGGTGCGCGAGCCCCAGTCGTAGCCGGCCAGCACGGCACGCTGGATCCCGAGTGCGTCCATCAGCGCGAGGATGTCGAGCGCGAACGCCGCCTGGTCCACGTTGCGGGGCGTACCGGCCGAGCGGAACGTCGTACTGCCGTGGCCGCGCAGGTAGGGCACGACGACGCGGTAGCCGCGGCGGGCGAGCAGCGGGGCGACCTCCTCGAAGCTGTGGATGTCGTACGGGAATCCGTGCAGCAGCAGCACCGGCGTGCCGTGCGCGGGCCCGAGTTCGACGTACCCGACGTTGAGGACGCCGGCGTCGATCTGCTTCACCGGGCCGAAGGGGAGCTTGGGTGTCGCGGCCGCCCCGCCGGTGACGAGCGGGACGACACCGGCCGCGAGGGCGGCGGCGCCGGTGGTCCGGAGGAGGGTGCGGCGGCTGACGTTCATGAGGGACCTTTCTGGTCGGGCGAGGTTCGGTACGCCCTCAGATTCGCCCGGGTGGGAACCCGGTCGAACCCGTGAGATCCACTGGTCGGTCCACACACCACCGCAGAAGTTGTATTACCTTTCAGTATTTCGTGTCCTACACTCCGGTTATGGGTGACTTCGACCGGTATGCCCGACTGACCGCGCGGCTGGACGCGCCGTACGCGGTGATCGACCTCGCCGCGTTCCGGCGCAACGCCGACGACCTGGTCCGGCGCGCCGCCGGGACGCCGATCCGGATCGCCTCCAAGTCGGTCCGCTGCCGCGCGCTGATCTCGGCCGCGCTCGAGCGGCCCGGCTTCCACGGGTTGATGAGCTACGCGCTGCCGGAGGCGCTCTGGCTGGCGCGCAACGGGGTCGACGACATCCTGATCGGCTACCCGACGACCCACCGGGCCGCGCTCCGCGAGCTCTCGCAGGACACGGCGGCGGCCGCACGGATCACGCTGATGATCGACTCTCCGGAGCACCTCGGGTACATCAAGGCCGTCGCGACCGGCCCTGCCCGGATCCAGGTCTGCCTCGACGTCGACGCCTCGCTGCGGGTTCTCGGCCGGCACCTCGGCGTCCGGAGGTCCCCGCTGCGCACCCCGGCCGAGGTCGCGGCGCTCGCGCGCACGGTCGCCGCCGACGACGCGTTCGAGCTGACCGGTGTGATGTTCTACGAGGCGCAGATCGCCGGTCTCCCGGACACGTCGCCGGCCGTCCGCTGGGTGAAGCGCCGTTCGGCCGCCGAGCTCGCCGAGCGGCGCGGCGCCGTTGTCGACGCGGTCAAGCAGGTCGCGCCGCTCCGGATCGTCAACAGCGGCGGTACGGGCAGCCTGGAGATCAGCAGCGCCGATCCTGTCGTCACCGAGGTCACCGCGGGCTCCGGTCTCTACGGCCCGACCCTCTTCGACAAGTACGACGTGTTCCAGCCGGAGCACGCGATGGCGTACGCGCTGGACGTCGTACGACGGCCCGCGCCGCGGATCGCCACGCTCTTCGGCGGTGGGTACGTCGCGTCGGGGCCGGCGAAGAAGTCGCGCCTGCCGCTGCCCGCCGCGCCGTCCGGACTGAAGCTCCTGGGCACCGAAGGCGCCGGCGAGGTGCAGACCCCGGTCCAGGGACAATCGGCCGATCGGCTGCGTCTCGGAGACAGAGTGTGGATGCGCTACGCGAAGGCCGGCGAGATGCTGGAGCGGTTCGACGTCGTGCACGCGATTGACGGCGAGCAGGTGAGCGAGTTGGTCACCTACCGCGGCGAAGGGAAGAACTTCGGATGAGCACCTGGCGGAACTGGGCGGGCACCGAGTCCGCGACCGGGGTCGAGGCCCTGCGTCCGGGCTCCGTCGACGAGCTCGCGGCGGCGGTCAAGTCCGCGGCCGAGCAGGGCAAGAAGCTCAAGGCGGTCGGCTCCGGGCACTCGTTCACCGGCTGCTCGGTGCCGCAGGAGGCGATGATCCGCCTCGACGGGCTGTCCTCGATCACCCACGCCGACCGGGAGTCCGGCCGGGTGACCGTCGGCGCGGGCACCGGGCTGCGGAAGCTGAACGCGGGCCTCGCGGCGTTCGACCTCGCGATGGCGAACCTCGGCGACATCGACAAGCAGACGATCTCCGGCGCGATCTCCACCGGCACCCACGGGACCGGCGCGCGGCTCGGCGGCCTGGCCACGCAAATCGTCGCGCTCGACCTGGTCACCGCGGACGGGTCGGTGCTGCACTGCTCGGCCGACGAGAACCCGGACGTCTTCGCCGCCGCCCGGGTCTCGGTCGGCGCGCTCGGCGTGATCAGCTCGCTCACCCTGCAGTGCGTGCCGGCCTTCCTGCTGCGCGCCCAGGAGATGCCGCTGCCGCTGCCCGAGGTGCTGGACGGGTTCAATGAGCTTGCCGACGGCAACGACCACTTCGAGTTCTACTGGTTCCCGCACACCGATATCGCGCTGACCAAGCGGAACAACCGGGTCGGGCCGGGCGTCGGCGCCTCGCCGGTCGGCCGGGTCCGCGGCTGGATCGACGACGAGCTGCTGTCCAACAAGGTCTTCGAGCTGACCAACCGGCTAGCGGTGCGGCAGCCCGGCATGGTGCCGCGGATCAACCGGCTCGCGTCCAGGGCGCTGTCCGCCCGCGAGTACGTGGACGCGTCGTACAAGGTGTTCTGTTCCGAGCGCAACGTGGTGTTCCGCGAGTCGGAGTACGCCGTGCCGCGCGAGCACGTCGTCGACGTGATCCGCCGGCTGCGTGAGTGGATCGACGCGTCCGGGTCGCGGATCCCGTTCCCGATCGAGGTCCGGGTGGCCGCGGCGGACGACATCTGGCTGTCCACGGCGTCCGGCCGCGACACGGCGTACGTCGCGATCCACCAGTACCACCGGCTGCCGCACGACCCGTACTTCCGGGCCTTCGAGGACATCGTCGCCGACTACGACGGGCGGCCGCACTGGGGCAAGCTGCACACGCTGACGGCCGACAGCCTGCGCGGCCGGTACCCGCGCTTCGACGACTTCCTCGCCGTCCGCGACCGGCTGGATCCGCAGCGAACGTTCGAGAACCCCTACACCCGCCAGGTCTTCGGAGGCTAGCCTGCGGACATGAGTGAACCGCAACCGCTCGAACCGGTGACCGAGGACTGGCAGAAGGCGCTCGCCGTCGTCGCGCACCCGGACGACCTGGAATTCGGCACCGCGGCCGCGATCGCGCGCTGGACCGGGCAGGGCAAGCAGGTGGTGTACTGCCTGCTGACCTCCGGCGAGGCGGGGATCGACGGCGTCGACCCGGCCGAGTGCGGCCCGCTGCGCGAGGCCGAGCAGATCGAGTCGTCCCGGATCGTCGGCGTGTCCGTGGTCGAGTTCCTCGGCCAGCCGGACGGCACCATCGAGTACGGCGTGGCGCTGCGCCGGCTGATCACCGCCGCGATCCGCCGGCATCAGCCGGACATCGTCATCACGAACAACTTCCGCGACACCTGGGACGGCGACGTGCTGCTGAACCAGGCCGACCACATCAGCACCGGCCGGGCCACGCTCGACGCGGTCCGCGACGCCGCGAACCGGTGGATCTTCCCGGACGCCGGCGACAAGTGGGACGGCGTCCGCCAGGTCTGGGCGGCCGGCTCACCGAACTCGCGGCACGGTGTGGACACCACCGGCACGTTCGAGGCCGGCGTCCGGTCCCTGCAGGCGCACAAGGCCTACATCGACGGGCTGAACCGCGGCTTCGACGCCGAGGAGTTCCTCGAAGGGACGTCGCGCCCGGCCGGCACCCAGCTGGGCACGAAGTACGGCACGAGGTTCGAGGTCGTCACTCCGTGAGGTAGGCGCGCAGGTGCGGCGGGGTCGGCTTCGGGCGCCGCGGCTCGCGGTCGCCGGCGGTGTCCGGGCCGGGCGGGTTGTCCGGGCCGACCCACGAGCGGACCAACGCGCGGCCGCCCTTGCGGGTCATCCGGTGCAGGTCGATCTGCTGGACCTGCCGGGCCGGGATCCCGAGCTGCGCGAGGCTGCGGTTCGCCATCGCGCAGGCGGCGTCGTGCTTGCGCGGCGACATCTTCTGCTGCAGGACGATCGCGATCGTCCCGTCCGGCAGGTCCTCGATCCGCCGGAACCGCAGGCCCTTGTCCAGGGAGCACGAGTTCAGTGCGAGGTCGAGGTAGTCGGCGTCGGACAGTCGGCGGTCCGGCTTCGCGCGCGCTACCACTTCGTATCGGGCCATGCTCCGATGATCCGCCGCCGGTCGCCGGAATTCCAGGAATCTGCGATCAGCGAAGTCGGTCGACGGCCGCCGCCACCTCACCCGGGTTCGAGATCAGCGTCAGGTGGTTGGCCTGCGGGATCAGCGTCGGCGGGGGCGCGCCGATGCGCGTCGCGGTCTCCGTCGGGTTCCCGCCGTTCGTGTCGTCGGCGCCGAAAACGACCGCTTTCGGGAGTTTCAGTGCGCTGAGCTTCGCCAGCCGGTCGGGGGAGACCGCGGGGATGCCGTGCGCGGTCATCTGCCAGACCGCCTGCTCGGCGCCGGGCTGCCGGAACGGGCGCGTCCACTCGTCGACGTCCATCTCCGGGCAGCCCGGGGAGCAGACACTGTTGTAGATCCGCTTCAGCAGCCAGCCCTGGTCGAGCACCAGCCGGAACAGCGAGGTCCGGTACGGCGGGACGACGAGCCAGCGCGGCGGCCCGGCCTGACCGCCCGGCAACGGCAGCCCGTCGCCGTCGAGGAACAGGATCCCGCCGATCCGCTCCGGCGCCTCGAGCGTCGCCTCGGCCGCGATCCCGGCGCCGAGCGAGTGCCCGACCAGGATCGGCCGCGGTTCACCCGGCCCGCCGAGGTGCATCGCGTCGAGGAACCCGAGCAACTGCGCCGCGAGATGCTCGACCGTGTACGGCGCCTTGCGCTCGGAGTACCCGTAGCCGGTCATGTCGTACGCGTACACGCGATGGTGGGTGGCGAGCAGCGGCACGAGCCGGGACCAGGTGTCGACGGACTCCGCCGAACCGTGCACCAGGATGACGGGCGCACCCGACGTACCCCACGTCTCGTAGCGGGTGTTGACGTCGGCCGCCCGCACGAACTTGAGGCCGGGTGGTGGCGCGGCGGTTCCCTTGGTGGCGAGGTTGTAGCCGAGTGATGCCGCGGTGACGATCAGCCAGAGCCCGAGAAGTCCCAGGAACCCCCGCCACAGGAACCGTTTCACGGTCCCCAGTCTGACAGTGCTAGAGCTGCAGGATCCGCTGGGACTCGGTCAGCACCGCGGGGGAGGCGAGCGACTGCCACCGCGGGATCTGCTCCTGCAGGAACGGGCGCAACCGCACGGCCCGCTCGGCGTCGTGGTCGAGGACGTCGAGCTCGTTGACGATCGTCAGGTCGACGAAGTCGCGGAGGTCCTCGGTGCCGAGCTCTTCCGACGTACCGGTGAAGCGGTCCGTCACCGTCCGGTGCTCGGCGAGGTCGCGCCACGTGGTCTCCCGGTCGCAGGCGCCGTACCGATAGACGATCAGCTCGGCCTCGGTCCCGATCACCGACTCCAGGACCGCGCGCTCGGCCTGCCAGTCGAACAGGTGGGTCGGGAAGCCGTCGGTGCCGTACGCGGCGTGGGCGAGGCCGGCCAGCACCAGGGTGTCGGACGCACCCACGGAGCCGAGGCGCTTGGCCACGCGGTGCAGGTGGACGTACAGGCTTCCGCCCGCATGGTCGATCTCGTCGGCGCCGCGCACCAGCAGCAGCGAACCCAAGTCCTGGAAAGTGCTCATCTGACCCCTTCTCACCCCGGAGCGGCCAAATCCCGCAGGGCACCCACGGTAAGGGCAATGACCGACGCCCGCCCAGCACTACGGCGTGCCGTTTCAGTCACACCGTGTTCATGTCCCGGTTCATGTCCTGGTTCACGTCCCGTTCGCTGCTCAGGAGTCCGCCGGAGGCGACCCCGGAGCGAGCCCTGAAACCGGCCCGCAAAGGTTCCGCCCGGCGGGAGTCGGCGCGACGATCGGGACATGAGCAACACCGCAGCCCGCTGGACGCTGGTCGCCGTGCTGGCCGCCGTACTCCTGCTGACCATCACCGTCACCAACGCCCTGGCCGCGGCCGAGAACCGCCCCACCACGCCCTCCTCCGCAACCGCCGACCGCTGACCCACCTGGTTGCCGCAGGCAAGTGTCGCGGGCCCGGCGAGGCTGTGCCGCAGCCTGAAACGTCAGAACCCGTCCGCAACCACCTCACACGGTTGCGGACGGGCTCTGCATTTTTCTGCCCGTGGTGGTCAGGGAAGGTGACCGACCACGGGAAGTCTTCAGTCGAGGTCGGCGAGGGCCTTGCGGGCGGCTTCGAGCTCGGCCTCGAGGGCGGCGACCTTCGCGGCCTGCTGCGCGCGGGCCTCCTCGATCACCTCGTCGATCGGCGTCGACAGGTCCTCGTGCAACTCCTTGGCCGCACGGGAGACCGCGGCCGCGGCGACGGCCAGGTCGCGGGCCAGGTAGGTCGTGCCCTGCTTCAGCTCGGCCCGCCACTCGCCGTCCGCCGTGCCGGTGACGGTCAGCGTGAGCTCGAGGGTCTTGGTCTTCTTGCTCGCAGCCTTCTTCGCCGGCGCCTTCTTCGGCTTCGCGACCTCGGCCGAGGCGGCGTCGGACGCGTCGGGGGTCTCGGGAGCCGCGGCGGCCGACGAGTTCATCAGGTCGGGAGTGTCGGCGACGTCGGACGGCGTCTCTACTGCCAGAGTGTCTACAGTCATCGTTGCGGCGATCTCCTTCGGAACTGGCACTGTGCGACCATTAGAACACATGTTCGATTCGCACACCAACAAGCCTGACCAGGAAGCGATCGATCTGCGCCTCCAGTGGTGGCAGCTCCGCCTCCGGCTCGTTGATCCGGATCGAGACCGCGCCGTGCACGGCCGCGCGGAGATCGAGTGCCACGGCCGCCGCGTCGTCGGCCGGCGCGAGTCCGGCATCCATGCAGGCCTGGACGGCCGCCTTCGCGCGGACCGCCAGTTCCTCCTTGAAGACCAGGTGCATCCGCCGGTTCAGCGTGCTCTCGTGCAGCACCTTGTAGAGACCGGCGTAGTCGCGTGTCCAGCCGGCGAGGAAGAGCAGCCGGGCGCGTAGCCGCCGGACCGGATCGTCGCCGGCGCTCGTCTCGGCTTCCCCGAGGTCGCGCAGGAGGTCGGCGGTGCACTGCTCGAGCGCGGCGAACACGAGTTCGTCGCGGTCGGCGAAGTGGATGTACACCGAGGTCGCCGCGATCCCGACCTCGCGGGCGACCGCGCGCAGCGAGAGCGCCTCGTCGTCGCCGAGTTCGTTGAGCATCCGCAGCGCCGCGTCGATGATCTCGCGGCGCAGCAGCTCACCCTGCCCGCGCCGGTTCCGGCTCCGCGTCGTCCCAGCGTCCATACCGGCGATTGTATTGCAACGCACGTTGCCTTACAGTCGTAGCACTACAGCTGTTCACTTAAGGATGACGATGATCGAAAGCACAGTGGATGAGCAGGCAGCGCGCCGCTGGTGGGCGCTCGGGGCGGTGGCGACGGCACAGTTGATGGTGGGGATCGATCTGACGATCGTGAACATCGCGTTGCCGTCCATGCAGCAGGACCTGGGCCTCTCGGATCCGTCGCGGCAGTGGGTGATCACGCTGTTCGCGCTCGGGTACGGCGGTCTGCTGCTGCTCGGCGGCCGGATGAGCGACCTGATCGGTCGCCGGCGAGCGCTCCTGGCCGGACTGACCGGCTTCGCACTGGCCTCCGCGCTGGGCGGCGCAGCGACCGGTGGGGCCATGCTCCTCACCGGACGTGCACTCCAGGGCGTCTTCGGTGCGCTGCTGACGCCGGCCGTGCTGGCGACGCTCGCAGCCTCGTTCCCGTCGCCGGCCGAGCGTGGCAAGGCGTTCGGGATCTACGGCGCGGTCATGGGCAGTGCGTCCGGACTGGGCATCCTGGCCGGCGGCGTGCTGACGCAGTACCTCGACTGGCGCTGGGCCATGTATGTGAACCTGCCGATCGCCGCACTGGCCGCAGCAGGTGTCCTGTACGCCGTACCTCCCGTGCAGCGTGCTAGCGGCGTGCGCGTCGACGTACTAGGTGCGGTGCTGGCTACAACAGGTCTGATGGCGGTGGTGTTCGGCTTCGGCCGGGCGGAGTCGGACGGGTGGAGTGCGCCGGTGACGTATGCATCGTTGGGTTTCGGCGTGGCGCTGCTGGCCGGGTTCTTGGCTGCGCAGGCGCGCGTTGCAAATCCGCTACTGCCGTTGAGGGTCCTGGGAGACCGCAAGCGAGGCGGCTCGTACTTGGCCGTCTTGAGCCTGGCGATCGGCATGTTCGCCGCGTTGTTCTTCCTGGCGTTCTACCTGCAGACAGTCCGCGACTACTCACCGATCAGGGCCGGACTCAGCTTCCTGCCACTGACGGTCGGACTGATGGTCGGAGTGCGCGCAGTGAGCCGGCTGCTGGCCAGAGCGAGCGTGCGCGCACTCATCTGCCCAGGGCTGCTCACGATCGCAGCAGGTCTCGCACTGATCGGTCTTCTGCGCCCGGACAGCAACTACTGGCTGCAGGTCATGCCGGTCTTCCTGCTGGTCGGACTGGGGACCGGATGGGTCCTGGTCACAGCCAACAGCACCGCCACACTCGGCGCCGGCCCCGACAGTGCAGTGGCCGGCGCCATGGTGATGACGTCCCAGCAGGTCGGCGCATCGCTCGGCACGGCGTTGCTCAGCACCGTCGCCGGAACAGTGGCGGCCCGCTCCGACGCCGTCCACGGGTTCAACGTGGCCGGCGTCGGAGCTGCAGGCTTCCTCTGTGTTGCTGCGGTCGCCGTCTACTGGGTGCTCTCGGAGCGGTCACCCGACCACTCGAGGTGGAAGCTGCCCTCACGGTCGACCCGCTTGTAGGTGTGGGCGCCGAACAGGTCGCGCAGGCCCTGGATCAGGGCGGCCGGCAGGCGCTCGGCGCGGAGGCCGTCGTAGTACGACAGCGCCGCCGAGAAGCCCGGAGCCGGTACGCCGACGGTCGCCGCGGTCGCCACCACCCGGCGCCACGCCTCCTGCCCGCTCGCGACCGCGTCCCGGAAGTAGTCGTCGACCAGCAGCGACGGCAGGTCCGGGTTGCGGTCGTACGCCTCCTTGATGCGGTCCAGGAACCGCGCCCGGATGATGCACCCGCCGCGCCAGATCGTCGCCATCGCGCCGAGGTCGATGTTCCAGCCGTACTCGTCGCTGGCGGCACGGATCGCGTCGAAGCCCTGCGCGTAGGCGACCAGCTTCGACGAGTACAGCGCGTGCCGTACGTCGTCGACGAACGCGTCCCGGTCGACATCGGCCTTCACGTCACCCGGCCCGGGCAGGACGCCGGCCGCGGCCTCGCGCCGGACGACGTCACCCGACAGCGACCGGGCGAACACGGCCTCGGCCATGCCGCTGACCGGGATGCCCAGGTCCAGCGCGGACTGCACCGTCCAGCGGCCGGTGCCCTTCTGCTCCGCCTGGTCGAGGACGATGTCGACGAACGCGCCGCCGGTGGTCGGGTCGGTCTGGCTGAGGACCTCGGCGGTGATCTCGATCAGGAACGACTCGAGGTCGCCGGTGTTCCAGTCCCGGAACACGTCCGCGAGCTCCGCGGGGGACAGGCCGAGGACGTGCCGGAGCAGGTCGTACGCCTCCGCGATCAGCTGCATGTCGGCGTACTCGATGCCGTTGTGCAGCATCTTCACGAAGTGGCCGGCGCCGTCCGGGCCGACGTGCACGCAGCACGGCTCGCCGTTCACGTGGGCGGAGATCTTGGTGAGCATCGGCTCCAGCGCCGCGTACGACTCCGGGGAGCCGCCCGGCATGATGCTCGGGCCGTTCAGCGCGCCCTCCTCGCCGCCGGAGACGCCGCTGCCGACGAAGTGCAGGCCCTTGTCCTTCAGCGCGGCCTCGCGGCGGCGGGTGTCGGCGAAGTGCGCGTTGCCGGCGTCGACGACGATGTCGCCCTCGTCGAGCAGCGGCACCAGCTCGTCGATGACCGCGTCGGTCGGCGCGCCGGCCTTGACCATGATGATCACCTTGCGCGGCTGCTCCAGCGACTCGACGAAGCCCGCGAGGTCCGTCGACGGCACGAACTCGCCCTCGGAGCCGAACTCGGCGACCAGCGCGTCGGTGCGGGCCTGGGACCGGTTGTGCAGGGCGACGCGGAACCCGTTGCGCGCGAGGTTCCGGGCCAGGTTGCGGCCCATCACCGCGAGGCCTGTGACGCCGATTTGCGCTTTGGCAGAACTCATCGAAATCTCCCACAGTCTCAAGTTGTGTGCGGGACCAAGTCTCCCGCGAACGGCAGCCCCGGTCTGCAGCGGGCTCGGCAACTGGACAGCGGTGAGCTCTTCTCAAAGCGGTGACAACGATGGTAAACATCTCAGAAATCGATTTCCCACCACGAAGGAAACCGCCCATGCTCCGTCGTGCTGTCGTCGTGCTGCTCTCCTCGGCGCTGCTGCTGACCGGTTCGTCGCAGGCCTCGGCCGCGCCGTCCGGGAGCGGCAACGGACCGGTCGGGTGGGAGGTGTACCGCAACCTCGACCGCCTGTCCGAGCTGCAGACCGGCGTCCGGACGAAGCAGTTCTCCAGCTTCGGCCGCGACGGCACGAACAACGACGGCTTCGACGGCACCTACTCCTGCCTGCGGACGACGGCCGCGGGCTGTGTGATCGCCGAGGACAGCGGTCCCGGTGAGGTGGCCTCGATCTGGTTCACCCGCGACGAGGGCAATGTGACCAGGACCGGCACGATCACCGTCGAGCTGGACGGCAAGCAGGTCCTGCACGGATCGCTGCAGGACATCGTGGACGGCAAGCTCGGCGCGCCGTTCAGCTACCCGCTGGTCGCGAACGGCGTCCAGACCAGCGGCGGCGTCTACCTCCGGGTCCCGATGCCGTACCGCTCCTCGATGCGGATCACCACGCAGACGAATCCGTACTTCTACCACGTCGACTACCGCCAGTTCCCGGACGCGAACGGCGTCCGGACCTTCGATCCCGGCGACAAGGCCGAGGACGTCCTCGCGCTCCTCAACGCTGCAGGCACGAAGGACCCGAAGCCCGCGCGACCGGACGCGCGGACCACGAGCACCGCGCTGAGCCTTGCTCCCGGCCGGCAGGTCACGCTGGCAGACACCCGTGGCGCGGGTGAGGTAAGCGCGCTTCGGCTGAAGCTGCCCGACGTCGTCGGTCTCGACCTGAAGAGCTTCGCCGACGACGGCCGCGCGTTCCTCGGCGGCAGCACGTTCACGCTGAAGGTCGATCCGGCGAACACCGGAGTGAAGCTGACCCGCCGGATGGATCTGCGGATCGGCAACCAGCGCGCGAAGATCCTCGTCGACGGCGCACCGGCCGGTGAGTGGGCGCCGCTCAAGGCACAGGGCGCGCAGTGGCACGACCAGTCCGTCGACCTCCCGGCCGCCCTGACCGCAGGCAAGTCGCAGATCACGATCACCAACCAGTTCGTGTCGTCCGACCTCGACTTCAACGAGTTCCTGTACTGGGCGGACTCGACCGTCGGCGGCCAGGTGAAGCGCACCGACAGGCTCGACGTCGGCCCGAAGCACGTCGCCGACGAGCAGGCCCACGGGTACTCGATCACGCAGCAGAACTGGAGCGGCGAGCACGCGATGGCGTACGCCGCCACGGACGAGGACGCCGCCCGGGTCAAGCCGTCCGACACGCTGCTGGCGGGTGTCCGCGTGCAGGTCACGATCGACGGCCGGAAGCGGGTCGACGCGCCGCTCGGCGAGTTCTTCGGCTCCGGTCTCGGCGAGAACCCGGTCCGTTCGCTCTTCTTCGCCATGGACCCCGACGGCTGGTACTCCTCCTGGTGGCCGATGCCGCACGCCGCCCGCGCGACGGTCACGCTGGTCAACACCACGGCGTACCAGCTCAAGGGGCAGGCTGAGGTGACATCGGCGCGCGACGGCGGCAAGGCCGTCGACCTGGCGACCGGGAAGATCGGCTACTTTACCGCGATCTCGACGCGTGGCGAGACCACGCAGGGCAGCGACTGGACGTTCGCCGACGTGGCCGGCCGCGGCAAGTTCGTCGGCGTCTCGCAGACCATGGAGGGACTGCTTGCCGGCGGCAACACCCGCGGCTACCTGGAGGGCGACGAGCGGGTGTACGTCGACGGCGAGCGGACGCCGGCCATCCACGGCACCGGGACCGAGGACTACTACGAGTCCGGCTGGTACTTCAACGCCGGCACCTATTCCACCCCGTTCCACGGCAACTCCGCGCACGAGGTCCGTGCCGGGTTCTGCACCAACGAGTGCGACGGCGCGTGGCGGCTGCACATCACCGACTCGGTCGCGTTCGAGAACCAGCTCGACTTCGGTATCGAGCACGGCCAGCAGGACGACCACCCGGCGATCTACGGCTCGACGGCCTTCCTGTACACCTCGGCGAAGTTCGGCGCCCGCGAGACCGACCGCCTCGACGTCGGCTCGGCGACCAGCCGTCAGCAGCACGGCTACGCCGACAACGGCACGCAGACCGACCTGAGCTCGGTGTACGAAGGCGACCACGACAACATCACCCTGACTGACCAGGTCCGTTCCAGCACTCAGCCGATCCGCTTCACCGTCGCGACGGACCCGGCCAACCGAGGCGTCACGCTGCGCCGGACCAGTGACCAGAACAGTCCCGGTCAATCGGCGCAGGTGATTGTCAACGGCAAGGATGCGGGCACCTGGCTGCAACCACTCGGCAACACCCACCAACGCTGGCTCGACGACAACTATCAGCTGCCTGCGGCAATCACCTCGGGCAGGAGCCGCCTGACCATCGAGCTCCGGCCGACCGGCCCGGCGTGGACCGCGTCGTCGTACGTCGTCCAGTCGCTCACCGCGCCGTACGACGACCGCCGGGCGCCCGGCGCGGTCGACCAGGTGAAGGCCACCGGGCGGGCCGACAACGCGATCGACGTGACCTGGAACGACGTCGCCGACGAGAGCGGGATCGCGCGCTACAACGTGTACGGCGCCGTCGCCGGCGGGACCGAGAAACTGCTGGGGACGAGCCCGCTCCCCGGGTTCCTGCACCGCGGCTTGGGGCTGGGGGAGACGTGGACGTACCGGGTGTCGGCGGTGGATCTGGCCGGGAACACCGGACCGAAGTCGGCGGCCGCGCAAGGGACCAGCGGGAGGACGCTGCGGGTCGAGGGTGAGGCGATGCTGCCGCCCGTCTCGTCGTCCGTCGCGGTCGACCCGCAGGGCAACTGCTGCGGGGTCAGCTGGTCCGGCGGCGCGCAGGCGTGGATCCACGGGACGAAGGCCGGCGACAAGACCGTGTTCGGGTTCACCGTCGCGACGACCGGCACGTACGAGCTGTCCGCCGTGCTGACGAAGGCGGCCGACTACGGGATCGTCGACGTACAGGTCGACGGGAACGCCGCGGTCGGCTTCGACGGCTACCAGGCCGCCGGGGTCGGCACGCAGACCGTGGCCCTGGGCAGTGTCCCGTTGACGGCCGGGGCTCACCAGTTCGCGGTGACACTGACCGGCAAGAACGCGGCGGCAACCGGCTACCTGGTCGGCGTGGATCTGCTGGACCTTAGGCTCGCCCCGTGAATCCCTTGGAGTCTCGTCGTACCGCACTGATCCTGATCGACCTGATGCCACGGATCATCGCTCTGGACACCGCGCCGCTGGGCGGGCCGGTCGTGCTCGAGCGATCCGTGGCACTGGCCGCGGCGACACGGTCGGCCGGCGGACTGGTGGTGAACGTCCGGGTCGAGCGGCCCGGTGTGGACGTGCAACCGGAGGGCAGCGAGTTCGCCCCGGAGGCCGTCCCGCAGGAGGGCGACCTGGAGATCGTCAAACAGACGATCGGCGCCTTCGGCCGCTCACCGCTCGACGCCGAGCTCCAGTCCCGCGGCATCGCGAACGTGGTCCTGGCCGGTATCGCGACGAACTTCGGCGTCGAGTCCACCGGCCGGGCCGCCTCCGACCTCGGCTACGAGACGTTCTTCGTCACCGACGCGATGACCGGCCTCGACGACCACGCGCACAACTTCGCGGTCTCGTACGTGTTCCCCCGGATCGGCACGAGCTGCACGACCGCCGAGTACCTGCAGGCGCTCGGCTAGCCGAAAAGTGCAGCGTTTTCCTGCGCCCAGGACTGGAGTGTGCGGGGCGGCCGGCCGGTGACCTCGGCGACGGTGCCGTTGACGGTGGTCTCGTCGATGGTGCCGTCGCCGAAGAACGACTCGATGGCCCGCGCGTAGGGCTCCGGCATCGATCCGAACAGTGCCTCGTGGGTCTCCGCACGACTCATCGGGTACGCCGTCAGCGGCCGGTCGAGGGCGTCGGCGAGGATCGCGACCTGCTCGACCGGTGTCAGCGCGACCGGCCCGGTGAGCCGCAGGACCTCGCCGTCGTGCTCGCCCTGCAATGCCCGCACCGCGACGTCGCCGATGTCTCGTGGATGGATCGTGGACACCGGTACGTCGGGGAACTGGACCCGCACCTCGTCACCGGCGGCGAGCTGGTTCCGCCAGCGCAGCGTGTTGGACATGAACGAGTTCGGCCGCAGGAACGTCCAGGCCGGCCCTGACGCCCGTACTGCTTCCTCGGTCGCGTGGTGATACGCGGCAACCGCGTTCGTGACGTCGCCGTCGAGCGAACTGCTCGACAGTACGACGACTTTCCGCACCCCCGCCCGGACGGCGTTCGAGAGCAGTTCGTCGAGCCGTTCGTACCCGCTCAGCAGGAAGATGCCGGTCACCCCGGACAACGCGTCCACGAAGGTTTCCGGCCGGTTCAGGTCGCCGTACGCCGGCTCGATCCCCTTCGGCAGCTCGCGCTCCGACCGGATCAGCGCCCGCGCAGGGAGCCCTGCGGCCGCCAGCGCCTCCACCACCGCACCACCGGCGTTCCCGGTCGCACCGGTCACCAGAACGGTCATGAACCCCACCCTCTCGCATCGATCCGCACAGCCTGCCACGCCTGCAGGGCCGCGCGCAGACAGAATGCGGGGTCGTCCGCGTGATAGACGCGCTCATCAGGTTCGATGTTGTCGAGGAACCGTTGGTAGGTCAGCGCGTAGGTCAGTGGGCTCAGCACACTCATCGGCCGCAGCGCACGCAGCGGCTCGGATCCCGGGACCTCACGCTGCCAAGCCCGCGACCAGACCTCGGCGGGGTGGTCACGCCGGTCCTCGGGCAGGAAGTCCTGCAGGCGTTTGATGTCGATCGCGGGGTGGCCGACGAACGCGTCGGCCCAGTCGACGATCGTGCGGTTCGTCCCGTCCGAGCGCCAGTTGCCCGGGTGGAAGTCGCCGTGCACCAGCGTGATCGGCAGGCCGGCCGCGTCGAGCTCGTCGATGACATCGGGGAGCCCGGCGATCAACCGGTCCAGGGCGGCCAGTTCGTCGGCGTCGAGGTCGACGCGAGGCAGTAACCGCGCGATGCCGGCGGCGAGGTCGTGCGGCAGCACGCTGGGCGTCGCGAGCTCGCCGGCCTCGGCTGCCAGGGCGGCCTGTGCGGTCACCCAGCGACTCACCACGCTGTCGACCGTCGCCTGGTCCGGCTCCCAGCAGTCGATGCCCGGGGCATGGGCCAGCAGCGACCACCGGTCGTCCGGCGACTGACCGAGCACGGCCGGTGCGAGCGTCGCGTCGTACCGGTGGACGTGCTGGATGATGTCCGCGTCGACACCGCAGAACCGGGGGGTCGCCTTGGCCCACGCCCCCGGAAAGCGGATCAGGCAGGACAGGTTCCACGTCTTCACCTGGACGGCGTCGCGCGCCCCGAGGATGCCGCCGGCCCACTCGATGATCCGGCTCGGGCCGTCGACCTCCGCCCACGTCGACCGCAGCGGGTTCGGCGCGACGAGCGACTCCCACTCCGGCAGCGGTGAGGTGTCGAGGACGCCGGGGCGCGGCTCGTCCAGCGCCTGCACGTGGTAGACGACCCGGCCGCCGCGACCGATGACGGCCTCGTCCGCGTGGACCAGCCGGAGTACCAGCGTGCGAACGCCGAGCAGGTCGTCGAGGTGACGGGTGATCACCTCGACCTCGGCTCACCAGGCCGGCTCGACCTCGAACGCCGGCGCCCGCCCGGCATAGCGGTCGCCGACGCTGACCAAGGCTTCTACTGTCCTGATCTCCACCCGCCTACTCTGGCCTGATCCGGTGCCACGTGCGAGCGCCGGACTTCAGGACGACGCCGGTGCCGAGGTCGACGGGGGCGGTGGGGTCGTCGGTCCGGACGCCGTCGATCGTCACCGCGCCCTGGCGGAGCAGCCGGCGCAGGTCGGAGTTGCTGTCGCCGGGGCGGGCCGCGCGGAGCAGGTCGAACGCGGTCGTCCGGTCGGCGGTGACGACCAGCTCGGGCATCTCCGCCGGTTCGGAACGCTCGGAAAACGTGTGACGGAAGGCGTCCAGCTCGGACCGGGCGGTGCCGGCGCCGTGGTACCGGGTGACGATCGCGGCTGCCAGCCGGAGCTTGGCGTCCCGGGCCGCCGGACCGGTGGCGTCCGCGAGGGCGTCGACCGTGTCCGGCGGCAGCTCGGTGTAGACCCGCGCGTACGCCTCGATCAGCGAGTCCGGGATGCTCATCACCTTCCCGAACTTGTCCCGCGGGCTGTCGGTCAGCCCGATGTAGTTGTTCAGCGACTTCGACTGCTTGGCCCGCCCGTCGATGCCGGGCGTGATCGTGGTCGTGATCACCGCCTGCGGCGGCGCGCCCAGCCGCTGCTGGAAGTGCCGTCCGAGCTGCTCGTTGAACAGCTGGTCCGATCCCACGATCGTCAGGTCGCTGCGCATCGCGAAGCTGTCGTAGCCCTGCAGCACCGGGTACACCAGCTCGTGCACGGCGATCTCCCGCCCGGCGGCGACCCGGTCGCGGAACATGTCCCGGCTCATCAGCTGCGCCTGCGTGACCTGGGCGAACAGGCTGAGCAGTTCCGCGACCGGCATCGCGTCGTACCACTCGGAGTTCCGCCGTACCTCGAACACGTCGGCGTCGGTGCGCAGGACCAGCGAGACCTGTTCGAGGAACGACGCGGCGTTCGCGTCGATCTGCGCGGGGGTGAGCACCGGCCGGGTCTCGGAGCGGCCGGTCGGGTCGCCGACGCGGGTGGTGAGGTCGCCGAGCAGGAACACCACCCGGTGCCCGAGGTCCTGCAGTTGGCGCATCATCCACAGATTCACCGCGTGGCCGAGGTGCAGGTCGGGCGCGGTGCAGTCGACGCCGTACTTGATCCGCAGCGGCCGGCCGGATTCCAGCCGCTCGCGCAGGTCGTCCTCGCCGACGATCAGGTCGGTGGTCCGGCGTAACCGGTCGATGACAGCGTTCATGAGGGTTCCTCTCGGGACGAGGCACCCGTGCACCAGTGCCTCCGGCAAACGGAAAGAGGCAGGAACCGGACGGTTCCTGCCTCGGAGGCTCTGGGTGGAGCGTCTGCGGGGTACTACCGAAGGCCGGCCCCTCCCAGAGCCGGTCGATAGGTCACGCAGTGCTTGGTCACACTCCCAGGCTAACAGCCGCCGACGGCCCCCCGGAATCGGATTAGGCTCGGCCCTGTGATCGACGAGCGGGTTGTGCTGGTGGACGAGAGCGGGCGTGCGGTCGGGACCGAGGCGAAGGCGACGGTCCACCACGCGGCGACGCCGCTGCATCTGGCGTTCTCCAGCTACGTGGTCGACACGGCCGGGCGGGTGCTGCTGACCCGGCGGGCGTTCGGCAAGCCGACCTGGCCGGGCGTCTGGACCAATAGTTGCTGCGGGCACCCACTCCCCGGCGAGCCGCCCGAGCTGGCGGTCCGGCGCCGGCTCGCGGACGAGCTGGGCATCGTCGTGGACACCACGGAGCTGGTGCTGCCGGAGTTCCGGTACCGGGCCGAGATGCCGACCGGCGTGGTCGAGAACGAGATCTGCCCGGTCTACCGGGTGTGGTGGACCGGCGACCCGACGCCGAACCCGGCCGAGGTCGCGGACTACCGGTGGGCCGAATGGCACGAGCTCCGCGACCTCCCGGAGCTCTCGCCGTGGTGCCTGCTGCAACTCGACGAGCTCCCGGGATCGCCGGTCGAGTGGCCGGTGGCCGACCCGGCCCGGCTACCGCCGGCTGCCCAGATCCAGCTCTAGCAGATCGGCGTGGACGGCGACCGCCGCCGTGCTCGCGTGACCTGCCGCGCCGATCGCGAGCAACGCCGGACCGGCCGCCGTACCGACCGCGTAGATCCCGGGCATCGTCGTCCGCCCGCCCTCGTCCGTCACGACCGCACCGTCCGCGATCTGGCACCCCAGCCGCTCGGCCAGATCACTCTGCTGATGCTGGCGTACGACGACGAAGACCCGCTGCGCCGCCAACACCGCGCCACCCGTCAGCGCCACTGATACGTCGGCGCGTACCTCGGCCACCCGCTCGGTGCGCACGTCCACACCTGCCGGCTTCAGCTCATCCAGCTGGGACGCGGTCAGCTCGTCCCCGTCCGTGCACAGCGTCACGTCGTCGCTCCACCGGCTCAGCAGCAACGCCCGTGCCACAGATCGCTCCGGCGCACCACGCATCCCCAGCTGCACCAACGGCTGATCGCGGACCTCCCACCCGTGGCAGTGCGGACACGCCACGACCGTCTGTCCCCACCCGTCCGCGACGCCCGGTACGTCGGGCAGTTCGTCCGACAACCCGGTCGCCAGGACGACGGCCCGCACCCGTTCACCGCCGACCACGAAACCGTCCTCGACCACCTCGACGTCCTCGACCCGCGCATCCCGCACGGCGACGTCGTACGTCGCGAGCTGCCGCCGCCCCACCGCCAGCAGCTCGTCCGGTGTGAGGTCCTCCGCGCCGAGGAAGTTGTGCACGTGCGACGCCGCCCGGTTCCGGGCCTGCCCGTCGTCGAACACCACCACCTGCCGCCGGGCCCGCCCCAACGTCAACGCGGCCTGCAGCCCCGCCACACTCCCACCGATCACCGCAACATCCACGTGTTCATCATACGAGAGAGCTGGTCTCGCAATATGAAATTGGATGGCAGGGCGTGAGCCGGGTGGAGCCTAATGACCGGGTGATCCGGATCAGGCCCGTCGAGACCGACGCCGACTACGAGGCCTGGCGTCAGGTACGCCTCGCCGTACTGCCGGACGAGCGCGCGCCGAGCATCGCCGAGCTCCGCAAGGCCGAGACGCCGCAGCGGCTGTTCCTCGTCGCGGAGCTAAACGGCGAGGTCGCCGCGCACGGCGTCTCGGACCGCTCGAACGAAGCCGACCGCGCCTCGGTGATCGCGCGGGTCCGTCCGGAGGCACGCCGGCGGGGGATCGGCACCGCCTTGCTCCGGAGGCTGACCGAGCATGCGACGGCGCAAGGCTTCACGGTCGCCGGCTGCAGCATCGACGACGACGGCTCGCTCGAGTTCGCGAAGCGTTTCGGCTACACCGAGTACCTCCGCCAGGTGGAGCAGGTACGCCGGATCGCCGACGAGCCCTGGCCGGACCCGCCGACGGAGTACGCCGTCGTGCAGGTCTCGGATCGCCCCGAGCTGTGGGCCGCGGCGTACGAGCAGGTCGCCGTCCCGACGCTCCCGGACCTCGACACCACGGCCCCGCTGGACGTGACGGCGGAGGAGTGGGCGACGGAGTGGATCAACGACCCGGCCGCGATGTTCCTGGCGGTGGCCGGCGACCAGGTGATCGGTGTCGCCGGGTTGATGCTCGACACCGACAGGCCCGAGCGCGCCGAGGTCGCCTACACCGCCGTCCGTCCGGAGTGGCGGGGCAAGGCGGTGGCGTCGACGCTGAAGCGGTCGAGTATGGCGTGGGCGGCCGAGCACGGCATCACCGAGATCTACACCTGGACGCAGCAGGGCAACGCGAACATGCGGCGGCTGAACGAGCACCTCGGCTTCATGTACCGGACGGTCAGCGTCAACGTGCGGGCCGGGCTACCGCTGGAGTTCCCGGAGCAGGTCGGGACCTGACCAGGACCGGCGGTCGGTCTCGGCGGCGTGGATCAGGTCCACCAGCCGCTCGTTGACCGGCGCGGCCCGGCCGACGGATCGCGCGAGGCGGACGACCTCGCCGTTCAGGTAGTCGATCTCGGTCGGCCGCCCGGCTTCGAGGTCCTCCCACATCGACGTCCGGGCGAGCGGGTCGACGGCGAGCACCTTGCTCGCGAGCCGCCGGAACAGGAAGTCGGGCAGCCGGAGGACGGCGGGGAAGCGGTGCATCGGGATCGCCAGCAGTTGCGCCGGCCGGATCCCGGCGGCGTCGAGGATCCCGAGGGTCTCGGCCTGCGCCGCGGCCAGGCAGCGGCGGTACGAGCGCTGCGAGAGTTCGTCGCGGAGCGGCAGGTCCGACAGCGCGTTGATCGGGTTGTTGAGGTTCAGCAGGAGCTTCGCCCACTGCACCGGGAGGATGTCGTCGTGCTGCGTGAGCGGCAGCCCGGCCCGCTCGAAAGCGCTCAGGTACGGCGCGAGCGCGGCGTCCCGCTGGACGTCGAGCGCGCCCTCGGTGCCCTGGTGGAACACGCCCGCGCCGCGGTTCAGCACGTTGAACGGGACCATGCCGGTGATCACCACCTGCTCGGTCAACCGGGACCGCAGCAGCTCACCGTTCCGCACGCCGTTCTGGAAGCTGACCACCACGGTCCCCGGCGTGAGCACCTCGGCCAGCTCGTCCGCCGCGCCCTCGGTCGCCGCCGATTTCACGGTCACCAGCACCAGCTCCGCCCCGGCGGCGCCTGCCGGCGTCGTCTCGAACCGCACGTCCGGCACCCGCAGGTCCGCGCCGAGATAGTCGGTCAGCCGCAACCCGTTCGCGGCCAGCTCAGCCGCGACCCGCGGCCGCCCGACGAACGTCACCGGCGCGCCCGCGGCGGCCAGCCGCCCGCCGACGTAACACCCGATACCACCCGCGCCATAAACAGCGATCACGCGGACAACGTACCGAAGGAGAGTAGTCAGTACCCCTCAGGTGGTTTGGTGGAGACGTGCTTGTGGTCTCCGGGGTCGTAGTGGGCCGCGGTCTCACCGGAGCCGTGGCGGCGTGCCGACTTGGCGAAGGTGAACGCCTCGGTGCCGGCGTGGAACAGCGCCCACAGTGCGTAGCCGAGCGAGATCAGGATGATCGTCAGCAGTGGAATCGCGATTGCCGCACCCATGAGATCCTCCTCACCGAGTAGCGGATCCGTTCAGCACCACCGTCCGTCCGCCTCCGGCCCGCTCGTAGAGACCAAGGACTCTCCCTTCGTGCTGAAAGACCCCTAGTGCAGCCTGACCCGGGGGTCGAGGACCGCGTAGGCGATGTCGACCAGGATGTTGGCGACCACCACCGCGGCCGAGGCGAACAGGACGATGCCGATGATCACCGGCAGGTCCTGCTGGTTGATCGCGACGATCGCGGTCTGGCCCAGCCCGGGCAGGCTGAACACGGTTTCGATGACGACCACGCCGCCGATCAGCTGCCCGAGGTCGATGCCGAACTGCGTGACCACCGGCGTCAGCGCGCTGCGCAGGCCGTGCCGCACGATCACCCGGCTCTCCCGGATCCCCTTCGACCGCGCGGTCCGGATGTAGTCCTCGCCGAGCACGTCCAGCATCGAGCCGCGGGTCAGCCGGGTATACGTTGCCGCCAGCAGCAAGGCGAGCGCGATCCAGGGCAGCAGCAGGTGCTGGAACCACGGCCCGAACCCGCCGGTGAGCGGCGAGTACCCGCCGGCCGGGAACCAGTTGAAACCGCTCAGCGTGAGCCGGAAGTACAGGAAGTACAACAGCAACAGGCCCAGCAGGAACGACGGGAACGAGTAGAAGAACAACGAGAACAACGTCAACCCGCGATCGGCCAGCGAGCGCGGATGCGTCGCCGACAGGACCCCGTTGAACACCCCCAGCGCCAGCCACAGCACGGCGGCCCCGAGCGCCAGCGACACCGTGATCGGCAGCGCCTGCCCGATGATGTGCGTGACCGCCACCTGGTGGTAGTAGTCGTACCCCAGGTTGCCCTGCACCGCGTTGCCGAGGAAGTGCAGGTACTGCTTCCAGACCGGCAGGTCGAGACCGAGCCGGTGCTTGATCAGCGCGATCGTCTCCGGCGTCGCCTGCCGGCCCGCGAGCGTCTGCGCCACGTTGCTCGGAGCAACGAAGAACAGCCCGAACACCGCGAGGCTGATCAGCCACAGGACCAGGACCCCGTGACCGATCCGGCGAATCAGGAACATGGCCATGTCAGGTCCGATCTGCGCGCGGGTCGAAGGCGTCCCGGACGCCGTCGCCGAACAGGTTGAAGGCGAGCGTCGTGATCAGCAGCGCCAGACCGGGGAACAGGATGAACCACCACGCGGTCGTGTAGTAGTTCTGCGACTCGCTGATCATCCCGCCCCAGTCCGCCGTCGGCGGCGGCAGGCCGAGCCCGAGGAACGACAACGTCGCCTGGGTCACGATCACCACCGGGATCAGCAGCGTCGTGTAGACGATCACCGGCGCGATCACGTTCGGCAGGACGTCGACGAACATGATCCGGGTGTCGCCGGCGCCGAGCGAACGGGCCGCCTCGACGAACTCGCGTTCCCGCAGCGACAGCACCTGGCCGCGCACGATCCGGGCGACCGACGCCCAGCTGAAGCAGCCGATCACCAGCACCGTGACGGTCAGGCTCGGCCCGGTCACCGACACCAGCGCGATCGCGACCAGCAGGAACGGTACGGACAGCACCACGTCGATCAGCCGGGCCAGGACCGTGTCGGTGATCCCCCCGAGGAACCCTGCCGCGAGTCCGAGCACGACACCGATGACGACCGTGATGGCGGTCGCGATCACGCCGACGAGCAGCGAGATGCGGGCGCCGTACGCGATCCGGACCAGGACGTCGCGGCCGAGGTCGTCGGTGCCCAGCCAGAACGTGCCGTTCGGCCCGCGGGGCAGGCCGTCCGGGGTCAGCCCGATGTCGCGGTACTGCTCGTTCGGCGGGTGCCCGGTGACGGCCGCGAACACCGGCGCGAAGATCGCCATCAGCACGATCAGCACGATGACGGCGAGCGAGATCATCGCCACCTTGTCCTTGCGCAGCCGCCGCATCGCGAGCGAGAACGGGCTCCGACCCTCGATCACCTGAGGCTCGTCGACGACGTCGACCATCTCGATGGCGGCTGTCATGATGCCTTCAGATCGGGTACGGCGGTGGAGAGGTCCTCGCCCACCGTCAACGGGTAGAAGCACGCGGTGCGATGCTCCGGCTTGTCGTCCAGGACCGGCTCGAGCACCGGCTCCTCGGCCGCGCAGTCCAGTCGGGCCTTCGGGCAGCGGGTGTGGAACCGGCACCCGGACGGCGGGTTCGTCGCGGACGGGATGTCGCCGCCGAGGATGATCTGCTCGCGACTGTCGGCGGTGTCCGGGTCCGCCACCGGCAGGGCCGACAGCAGCGCCCTGGTGTACGGATGCCGGGTCTGCCCGAACAACTCGCCGGTCGGCGCCAGCTCGACGATCTTGCCCAGGTACATGACCGCGATCCGGTCGCTCACGTGCCGGACCACGGACAGGTCGTGCGAGATGAACACGTACGTCAGGTCGAACTCCTGCTGCAGGTCCGACAGCAGGTTGATGATTTGCGCCTGGATCGACACGTCGAGCGCCGACACCGGCTCGTCGCAGATCACCAGTTTCGGCCGCAGCGCCAGCGCTCGCGCGACACCGATCCGCTGTCGCTGGCCGCCGGAGAACTCGGCCGGGAACCGGTTGTAGTGCTCGGGGTTCAGCCCGACCAGCTCCATCAGTTCCTGCACCTTCTTCTTCCGCTCGTTGCCGGAGGCAATGTTGTGGACGGCGAACGGGTCGCCGATGATGGATCCGACCCGGCGGCGCGGGTTCAGCGAGCCGTACGGGTCCTGGAAGATCACCTGGACGTCGCGGCGCAGCGGCCGCATCGCCTTCCGCGAGAGCTTGCTGATCTCCTGGCCCTCGAACCACACCGACCCCGACGTGACGTCGTACAGGTGTGCCATGCAGCGGGCGAGTGACGACTTCCCGCAGCCGGTCTCGCCGACCAGCCCGAGCGTCTCGCCCTTGCGGACCTCCAGCGAGACGCCGGCGACGGCCTGCACGACCTCCTTCGACGACGTCGGGAACTCCTTCCGGACGTCGTCGACCTTCAGCAGCACTTCGTTCATGACGCCACCGCCTCGTTCACGTTGTGGGGGAGCCAGCAGGCGGACTGGTGCCGCGGGTCGCCGCCCACGTCGGTCAGCGGCGGCGTCTCCGAGCACTTCTCGAACACGTGGGGGCACCGGGCCGCGAACGGGCAGCCCTTCGGCAGGCTGATCAGGCTGGGCGGTGTGCCCGCGATCGGTGTCAGCCGGTCACCGCTGCGCGCGGGCAGCGACGCGAGCAGACCCTGCGTGTACGGGTGGTGGTTGCGGTAGAAGATGTCCCGGCGCGGCGCGCGTTCCATCACCGCGCCGGCGTACATCACCACCACGTCGTCGGCCATCTCCGCGACCACACCGAGGTCGTGGGTGATCAGGATGATCGCCGTCCCGAACTGCTCCTGCAGCCGGCGCATCACGTTCAGCACCTGGGCCTGCACGGTCACGTCCAGCGCCGTGGTCGGCTCGTCCGCGATCAGCAGCGCCGGGTCGAGGGCCATCGCCATCGCGATCATCACCCGCTGCCGCATCCCGCCGGAGAACTGGTGCGGGTAGTCGTCGATCCGCTCCGCCGCCCGCGGGATCCCGACCAGCGTGAGCAGGTCGGCGGCCCGTTTCCGGGCCGCCTGCTTGCTGATCTCCAGGTCGTGCGCGCGGATCATCTCCACGATCTGCCAGCCGATCCGGTACTGCGGATGCAGGCTGGACAGCGGATCCTGGAAGATCATCCCGATCCGCGCGCCGCGGAGCCGCCGGAGCGTGGCCTGCTCCGCGGTGATCAGGTCGGTGCCGTCGAAGTACGCCGTACCGGAGACGGTCGCGCCGCGGGTGAGGCCGGTGATGGTCTGGGTGGCGACGCTCTTGCCGGACCCGGACTCGCCGACCACGGCGAGCGTCTGCCCGGCTTCCACGTCGAACGACAACCCCCGGACGGCACGGACGGTACCGTCCGGGGTGTCGAAGGAGACCCTGAGGTCCCTTACTTCAAGCAGGGCCATGAGGTTCAGCCGCCCTGCTTGTCCTTGGACAGCCACACGTTCGTCGGGTCGTAGTTCTGCATCGACGGGACGTAGACGGCGTTGTGGACCTGCGCGGCGTGGTAGTTCGCCTGCTTGCCGTTGGTCAGCGGGTAGAACGCCGCCTGGTCCATCACCCGCGCGTCGGCCTTGGCCCACAGCTCGGCCGCCTGGTCCTGGGTCGCCGCGGTCGCCGCCTGCTTGATCAGGCTGTTGGTCTCCGGGTCGTTGTAGAGCCCGAAGTTGGAGCCCACCGGCGGGTACGACGGCTCACCGGAGAACAGCGGGTTGAAGAACGACAGCGCCGCGTTCCCGTACCAGTCGGCGCCCCAGCCGGCCAGCGACACGTCCCAGACCCCGCGCCGCGCGACATCCGGCACCTGCAGGTACTTCACGTAGAAGTCCGCGTTCGGCGACGGTACGCCGACCACCGTGATGCCGGCCTTGGTCAGGTCCTGCTGGACCGTCTGGAAGGTCTTGCTGCTGCCCTCGGTGGCGTTGCGGTAGAGGAACTTCAGCGTCAGGTGCGGGTAGCCGGCCTCGGCCAGCAGCTGCTTGGCCTTGTCCGGGTCGTACGGGTACGGGTCGATCTGCTTCGAGCCGACGATCACGTCGGGCAGGACGTGGGTCAGCGGCGGGTTGAGCGTCTTGCCGCCGAGCACCTGCAGGATGTGGTCGCGGTTGATCGCGTAGCTGATCGCCTGCCGCACCTTCGGGTTCTGCAGCGCCTTGTTGTTGTTCGGCGAGACGGTGTTGTAGATGACGTACGGGTTCGAGCTCGCGGTGTCGCCGATGGTCAGGTTCGGGTCCTTCTTGGCCTGCAGCGCGGGCAGCTGGGACGGCGGCGGCGCGACGTCGAACTCCATGTCGGCGGCCGGCGTACCGGTCTGCAGTTGCTGCTGGACCGAGTCCTGGGTGACGGTCTCGTTCACCACGATCTTGTCGACGTACGCCTTGCGGACCGGGTCCGACGCCGCGTCCCAGGCGGGGTTGCGGGAGTACGTGATCGACTTGGTCGGCACCCACGAGTCGACCTTGTACGGGCCGTCGGACGGGAAGTGGTTGCCGAGCTCGGTGCTGGCCGGGAGGTAGTTGAGCGACTCGACCGGCGCCGGCGAGAAGGCCGGCAGGGTGAGCATGTCGACGAAGTACGTCGCCGGCTGGGTCAGGTGGAACACGACCGTGCCGGGGTCCTTGGCCTCCACGCCGGGCAGCGGGGTCTTGTCGATGTACGCCTTGATCGCCGCGACCGTCTTCGGCACCTTGGCGAACCCGTCGGCGAACGCCTTGAACCCGACGATCAGGTCGGCGTAGTCCGGGATACCGCCGAACGGCTGCTGCGGGTTGGCGGTCCGCTTCACGCCCAGCACCATGTCCGCGGCGGTCACCGGGCGGGCCGGGGAGGTGTCCCACTTCGCGTTCGGCCGGAGCTTGATCGTGTACGTCTTGCCGTCCGCGCTGATCCCGCCGTTCGCCTGGGTCGGGATGTCGGTGGCCAGGTCGGCGACCGGCGAGGTGTTCTTGCCGTTCGGATCGGCCGGGTAGGTGAACAGCTGACGGCTCCACATCCGCAGGTTCAGGTACCCGACGGAGTAGTAGCTGACATTGGGATCCATGTAGTCGACGTCGCCCGCCCCGAGCAGGTTCAGGGTGCCGCCGGTGACCGCGGTGCCGGCGGATCCGCCTCCGGATCCGGACGCCGTTCCGCCGCCGTTGCTGCAAGCGGCGAGCGCGATCAGGCTCGCCGCGGCGGCAAGGGATACTGCCGCCAGCCGTCTTCTGGCCATTGGTCCTCCTCCGGGACTCGATAGCGCCGAAGCTAGGACTCCCGGAGCGGTCCGGATCCGGGGTCACGCAACCGTCATCAGGACGTCAAGCGGGCCCCGCGCGAACATGACGGATTCATGACAGCTGTCATCAGGCTCCGGCCCGGTGATGAGCGACACTGGTCGCGTGGCACACAGCTTGCTGCTGGTCGACGACGAACCGCGGATCCGGCGGGTCCTGCGGCTCGCCCTGGAGGACGAGGGGTACCAGGTCGCCGAGGCGGCCAACGGGTACGACGCTCTGGCCGCGCTGCGCCGGGAACCCCCGGACGTGGTGCTGCTGGATCTGATGCTGCCGGACCGCGACGGTTTCACGGTGTGCCGGGAGATCCGGCGCGCCAGCGACGTGCCGGTGATCATGGTGACCGCGCGGACCGACAGTCACGACGTGGTCGCCGGGCTGGAGGCGGGCGCCGACGACTACGTGACGAAACCGCTCGTCGCGAAGGAGCTGTCCGCCCGGATCCGGGCCCTGCTGCGGCGGGTCGAGCCGGCCAACGCCCGGCAGTCCGACCTGGTCGAGGTCGGCGACCTGCGCATCGACGTACCGGGCGCCGAGGTGACGCGGGACGGCGAGGTGCTGCCGCTGACCCGGACCGAGTTCAAGCTGCTCGCCGAGCTGGCCGGTGCCGAGGGCAAGGTGCTGAGCCGTGAGCAGTTGCTGTCGAAGGTCTGGGGCTACGGGTACTTCGGCGACAGCCGGATCGTCGACGTCCACATCCGGCGGCTGCGCCTGAAGGTCGAACGCGACCCGGCGAGCCCGAAACACCTCGTCACCGCCCGCGGTCTGGGCTACCGACTGGTGAGCTGACCTTGCTGGGGCGGTTCAGTCTTCGTGGGCGCGTGATGCTCGCGTACGGGATGCTGGCGCTCGGGTTGTCGACCGTGCTGTCGGTGGTGACCTGGAACGTCGTGTCGGACTATCTGGTCGAGCAGCGCGAGGCGGCGGCGGAGACGATCACGGCGGACAACGGCGCGGCCTTGCGGTACGGGCTGTTCGGTCCGCCGGAGCCGTGCCGGCCCAGTCACGAGCGGGTCGAGTGCGACAGCCCGGCGCTGCAGAAGGGCGTGTCGGTGATGGAGCTGATGAACAGCCTGCCGTCCACCGACGCGGCGGCGTCGATGCTCTACCTCGAGGACCACTGGTACTCGCTGACCGGGAAGCCGTCCGACCTGCCGCCGGACATGATCCAGGACGCGATCGGCGGCAACGTCGTGCAGCGCCGGATCGAGGTGGGCGGCCAGCCGGTGCTCGCGGTCGGTGTACCGATCGGGCGGCAGGGCGACGCGTTCTTCGAATGGCATCCGCTGACCAGCCTGGACGCCACGCTGGACAGGATGAAGATCACGCTGATCGCGGCGGCGATCGCGACCGCGCTGCTCGGGCTCGCGGTCGGGCGGCTGGCGAGCACGCTCGCCCTGCGGCCGCTGGCCGAACTGACCCGGGCCGCGGACCACGTCGCGCGCGGCAAGCTGGACGCGCGGCTGCAGGCCGAGAACGACAAGGACCTCGGCGGACTGGCGCGATCGTTCAACCAGACCGCGGCGGCACTGGAACGCCGGGTGGCCGCCGACGCCCGGTTCGCCGGCGACGTCAGCCACGAGCTGCGGACGCCGTTGATGACGATGCTGAACTCGATGCAGCTGATCCAGAACCACCGCGCCGAGTTGCCGGCCGCCGTCCGGGAGCCGGTGGAGCTGCTCGGCGACGACCTGGACCGGTTCCGGCGGCTGGTGATCGACCTGCTGGAGATCTCCCGCGACGACGGCGGCGACCGGGGGAGCCGCGAGATCGTGCGGATCGCCGACCTGGTCCGGGCCGCGGCCGACGCGGCGGCCGGACGCGAGGTGACCGACGTCGAACCGGAGGCCGAGGGGCTCACCCTGCAGGCCGACAAGCGCCGGCTCGAGCGGGTGATCGCGAACCTGGTCGAGAACGCCGAGGACCACGCCGGCGGCTGCAAGGGTGTCGGCGTCGCGGCGGGCGGGCTGGGGGTCGTGATCACCGTCGACGACGCCGGGCCCGGTATCGCCGTGGAGGACCGGACCCGGATCTTCGAGCGGTTCGGCCGCGGTGAGATGTCGAGCCGCGGCCGCGGGGTGGGACTCGGCCTGGCGATCGTCGCCCGGCACGTCGAGTGGCACCACGGCACCATCCAGGTCACCGACCGTCCGGGCGGCGGCGCGCGCTTCGTCGTCGAGCTGCCCGCGAAAATCAGCTGACGGCTCCCGGCCGCCCCGGCTACCGTGGGCGGATGGCTACTTGCCTCTGTGTCTAGCCGGCGCACCCGCTTCTGCAGGTGAGGTGCGTCCACTAGCTACCACGGAGAGTAACCACCATGATCACCGTTCGCGGTGTAGATATTCGGGTCGGTGCACAGGTGCTGCTGGCCGAGCTGTCGTTCACTGTCGGTGCGGGCGACCGCGTCGGGCTCGTCGGCCGCAACGGCGCCGGCAAGACCACTCTGATGAAGACCCTGGCCGGCGAGGTCCGTCCCGCGACGGGACAGATCGCCGTGACCGGATCGATCGGCTACCTGCCGCAGGATCCGCGCGCGGCCGATCCCGCGATCACCGTCACCGCACGCATCCTGTCCGCGCGCGGCCTCGACGTCGCCGTCCGGGAACTGCGCGCGGCCGAGGCTGCGATGAGCACCGCCACGGGTGCGGCCCAAGAGCGGGCGATGGCGGCGTACGCGCGCGCCGAAGCCGCGTTCCAGGCCGGCGGCGGGTACGCGGCCGAGGCGGAGGCGGCCCGGCTGGCGGCCGGCGTCGGGCTGCCCAACCGTGCGCTCGAGCAGCCGATCGGTGAGCTGTCCGGTGGTCAGCGCCGGCGCGTGGAGCTGGCGCGGATCCTTTTCGCGCAGCACGACGTACTGCTGCTCGACGAGCCGACCAACCACCTCGACGCGGACTCGGTGCTGTGGCTGCGGCAGCTCCTGCTGGCCTACCCCGGTGGCCTGATCGTCATCAGCCACGACCGTGAGTTGCTCAAGGCAACGGTCAACCGGGTCTTCCACCTGGACCCGCAGCGACTGACGGTCGACATCCACAACACCGGCTGGACGAGGTACCTCGAGCAGCTGGACGTGGACGAGCGGCGCCGGCAGCGCGAGCGTGCGGTCGCCGAGCGCAAGGCCGCGGTCCTGCACGCCCAGGCGGCGAAGATGCAGGCCGGTGCGAACACGGCGGTCGCGGCGCGGAACATGGCCCGCCGGGCGGACAAGCTGCTCGGCGGCCTCGAACCGGTACGCCGGGCCGCGCGGGTCGCCAAGATCCGCCTCCCGGCCCCGGCGCCGTCGGGCCGTACGCCGTTGTCCGCGGTCGGTCTTGAGAAGTCGTACGGCGCGCTGCGGGTGCTGGACGGCGTGGACCTGGCCGTGGACCGGGGGAGCAGGGTCGTCATACTCGGGCTGAACGGTGCCGGCAAGACCACGCTGCTCCGGCTCCTCGCGGGTCGCGAACAGCCGGACGCCGGCCGCGTCGTACCAGGTCACGGGCTGCGGCTCGGGTACTTCGCGCAGGAGCACGACACGCTGGACCTGGCCGGCACCGTACGGCAGAACCTGGCGTCGGTCGCGCCCGGGCTGACCGACGGCGAGGTCCGCAATGTGCTCGGCTCGTTCCTGTTCAGCGGTGACGACGTGGACAAGCCGGCCGGCGTCCTGTCCGGCGGCGAGAAGACCCGGTTGGCGCTGGCCGGCCTGGTCCACTCGAGCGCGAACGTGCTGCTGCTCGACGAGCCGACCAACAACCTCGACCCGGCCTCCCGGGACGAGGTGCTCGGCGCGGTCGGCAGCTACCCCGGCGCGATCGTGATGGTCACCCACGACGAAGGCGCGATCGAGGCCCTCCGCCCCGACCGCGTCCTGATCCTCCCCGACGCCACCGAGGACCTGTGGTCCGACGACTACCTCGACCTGGTGTCGCTGGCCTGAGCCGACGCAGGGCGCGCCCCACCTTCCAGCAACAGATGTTGCCGGTGGGTGGGGTCGTGGCCTACCGTGAATATATGAAGAGTTCTGCAGATGTGCAGCTCGACGCCTGTCATGTGCGGCTCGTCGACCCGGAGCGGGTGGCGAGTGTCAACGCCAGGATGCCTGGCGAGGAGGACATCGTCGACACCGCCGACGTGTTCGGGCTGCTCGGCGATCCGCGGCGGCTGAAGCTGCTCGTCGCGCTGCTCGACGGGGAGCTGTGCGTCTGCGATCTCGCCGCGATCACCGGCCTGAGCGAGTCGGCGACGTCGCACGCGCTCCGGCTGCTGCGGGCACACCGCGTGGTCGCCGTCCGCCGGGACGGGCGGAACGCGTTCTACCGGCTCGACGACGCCCACGTGCGGATGCTGCTGGACCTCGCGGTCGCGCACACCGAGCACACCGACGCCATCCACCCCGAAAGGGCGGAGGCGTGAGCGCCGGCCACGGCCACGGCCACGGCCACGGCCACGGCCATGGGGTGGACGCGTCGGCGGACCGGAAGCTGCTGAGCGGCGCGCTCGCGCTGATCGTCGGCTTCATGATCGCCGAGGTGATCGTCGGCGTCGCGGCCGGTTCGCTCGCGCTCGTCACCGACGCCGCGCACATGCTCACCGACGCGATCGCCATCGCACTCGCCCTGCTGGCGATCCGGCTCGCGGCCAAACCGCCGGCGGGCGGCTTCACCTACGGCTTCAAGCGGGTCGAGATCCTGTCCGCGCAGGCCAACGGCATCACGCTGCTGCTGCTCGCGGTGTACTTCGTGTACGAGGCGGTCAGCCGGCTGATCCACCCGCCCGAGGTGAAGGGCGCCCTCGTCCTGATCACCGGCGTCGTCGGCATCGTCGTGAACCTGTTCGCCACCTGGCTGATCAGCAAGGCGAACCGCTCCAGCCTGAACGTCGAGGGCGCGTTCCAGCACATCCTCAACGACCTGTTCGCGTTCGTCGCCACCGCGATCGCCGGTCTGGTCGTCCTGCTGACCGGCTTCGCCCGCGCGGACGCGATCGCGGCGTTCGTGGTCGCCGTGCTGATGCTGAAGGCCGGCGTCGCACTGGTCCGGGACTCGGGCCGGATCTTCCTCGAGGCCGCGCCGACCGCGATCGACCCGCAGGCGCTCGGCGTCGAGCTGTGCGCCGTTCAGGGTGTGGTCGAGGTGCACGACCTGCACGTCTGGGAGATCACGTCCGGCGAGCCGGCGGCGTCCGCGCACATCCTGGTCGCCGAGGGCCTCGACTGTCACCAGATCCGGGTCCGGATCGAGCAGTTGCTTGCCGAGCGCCACCATCTGACACACTCCACGCTCCAGGTCGACCACGCCGACGCGGGCAGCCCGGAGCACTGCAGCGACGCGCACGGGACGGTCCACCGCGCGGTCACAGGTGCTGGACCAGCACCTGACCCGGCCAATCCACATCATTGACCCGCGGTACGGCGAACGCGATGTCGCGCGTGAAGCCCTGCTTCTCGTAGTACCGGACCAGCGCCCCGTCACCGCCGGCGAAGCAGTCCACCCGCAGCAGCCGCACACCCGCCTCGCGGGCCAGGTCGCGCGCGTGGTCGAGCAGCGTGCCGCCGAGGTTCTGCCCGGCGGACGCGCGATCGGTCACCAGCAGCCGCACGTACAGCTCCGGCTCGGTAGCCGGCGGCACGTAGTCGAGCGCGGCGCCGACGGCCAGGGCCCCGATCACCCGGCCGTCCGTCGTACCCACCCAGAGCCCGCCGTCGGCGGCGAAGCCGGTGATCTGCTCGACCCGCCGGGGGCTCGTCGAATGCGGGGCCGTACCCCACTGGTCGGTCCGCCCGCGCGCGACCAGCCACTCGGTCGCGCCGTCGAGGAGCGCCAGCACGGCCGGTACGTCGTCCCGCCCGGCCCGGCGGATCGTGATCTGCACGTCGTCCAGAATAAGTTGGCCGCGGATGTCGAAACCGCGTCCGCAGTCTCTACCGAGGGGTGTAGAGAGGAGCTCACGATGAGCAAGAAGACCGGAAAGCTGGACAAGACCTTCACCGCGCCGCTGCTGAAGAGCGACGCCAAGGGCGGCTGGACCTACCTGCAGATGCCGGATTCGGCCGCGTACTTCGGGACCCGCGGACTGGTCAAGGTGCGCGGCACGATGGACGGCCACCCGTTCGAGAGTTCGTTCATGGCGCTCGGTGACGGTACGCACAAATTGCCCGTCAAGGGCGAGCTGCGAACCCTGCTCGGCAAGCAGCCCGGGGACGAGATCACCGTTCATTTGGAGGAACGTCTCGGTTGAGAGTCACCTCCGTTTGATCTGAGATCACCGTCACAGCCGGTCATGTCCTGAGTAAGGACTGTGTGAAGAATCAGTGCTGACCGGCTGCTCGGGTGTGGCGATCGCGGGCCGGACCGTACCGTCGAACCCGGGTGGTCCGACGAAGTCAGGAGTGAACGAAGTGCAACGGGGCTCATGGGGCATGCCGTCGGCCTGCCCGCGATCAGCGGAGCCGGTCTCGCCGTGATCTCGCTGAACAAGATTCTCGGCGTCGCCGGGCTGGTGCTGCTGCTCGGCGGCGCGCTGCTCGGGTTCCGGTCGGTCTCGGCGAGCGGGACCGACTGCGGTTCGGCGTTCCAGCCGGCCGGTGGGATCACTCCGATGGCCTGCGACAACGCGCTGAGCGGCGCCAGCACACTGACGACGGTCGTGATCAGCGCCGGTGTGCTCTGCCTGCTCGGTGCCGTCGCAGTCAAGGTCATCCACGACCGCGCGCAGGAGAAGGTCAGCGCCTGAAATCAGGTGCGCGTCCGTGCCCGGGTGCGTCAGGGTGCCGGGTGTGACGATCGAACCCTTCCGGCTGGACGTGCCGGACAGCGAGCTGGACGACCTGCGGCAACGGCTCGACCTGGTGCGCTGGCCGTCGGAGCTACCGGGCGTCGGCTGGTCGCGCGGCGTACCGCTGGAGTACCTGCGGGAGCTGGCCGGCTACTGGCGGGACGAGTACGACTGGCGGGCCGCTGAGGCGCGGCTGAACGAGTGGCCGCAGTACACGGCCGTCATCGACGGGGCGCTGGTGCACTTCGCCCATCTCCGCTCGTCGTCGCCGGACGCGATCCCGCTCGTGCTCACGCACGGCTGGCCGGGATCGATCGTCGAGTTCACGTCCGTCGCGCCGCTGCTGAGCGACTTCCACCTGATCCTCCCGACCGTCCCGGGCTTCACGCTGTCCGGCCCGACGCCCGAGCCCGGATGGGAGTTCAAGCGGGTCGCGCGGGCGTGGACCGAACTGATGACGCGGCTCGGGTACCAGCGGTACGGCGTGCAGGGCGGCGACTGGGGTGCGGCGATCTCCCGCGAGGTCGGGCGGATCGACCCCGAGCGCGTGCTCGGCGTACACCTCAACCTGATTCCCGGCGCGGGCGCCACCTCCGAGCCGATGCCGGCGGAGCTCGCGCCGCTGGACGCCGCCGAGCGCGAGCGCACCTGGGCGTCGTGGCGACGGCAGCAGGAGTTCGCGTCCGAGCAGCAGGGGTACGCCGACCTGCAGTCGACCCGGCCGCAGACACTGGCGTACGCGCTGACCGATTCGCCGGTAGGGCAGCTGGCGTGGATCGCGGAGAAGTTCGCGACCTGGTCGGATGCGCCGATCGACCGGGACCTGCTGCTCACCAACGTCATGCTCTACTGGCTGACCAGGACCGCGGGCTCGGCCGGCGCGATCTACTACGAGCGCGCGCACGCGTCGTACTGGGGTCAACCGCCCGAGCCGTCACGGACACCGACCGCCCTGCTCGACCTCGCCCACGAGAACTTCATCCCGCTACGCCACAAGGCCGCCGTCACCGACAACATCGTCCGCTGGACCAGCTACCCCCACGGCGGCCATTTCGCCGCCCTCGAAGTCCCCGATCTCCTGGCCATCGACATCCGCGCCTTCTTCACGGGCTGAACTATCGTTACCGCATGAGTTTTACCGGGTTTCCGGCTGCGGCGCTGGACTTCTACGACGATCTCGAGATGGACAACACCAAGAGCTTCTGGACGGAGCACAAGCAGGTCTACGAGGAGTCGGTGCGGGCCCCGATGGCCGCGCTGCTGGCGGAGCTCGAGGAGGAGTTCGGCACGGCGAAGCTGTTCCGGCCGTACCGGGACGTGCGCTTCGCCAAGGACAAGACGCCGTACAAGACCCACCAGGGCGCCTTCATCGACGTCGCGCCGTCCACCGGGTGGTACGTGCAGGTGTCCGCACCCGGCGTCCGGGTCGCGGCCGGTTTCTACGAGGCGTCGTCGGAGCGCCTGGCCCGGGTCCGCACCGCCATCGACGACGACCGTCGCGGGAAGCAGCTGGAGAAGCTCCTCGCCAAGCTGACGAAGGCCGGCTGGACGGTCGGCGGTGACAAGCTCAAGACCAGCCCCCGCGGCTACGACCCGGATCATCCCCGGATCGACCTGCTCCGCCACAAGTCCCTGACGGTCAGCAAGAGCTACGGCTTCGAGCCCGTCATCCACACCGCGGACCTGGCCGCCCAGGTCCGGGCCGACTGGCGTGCCACGAAGCCTCTGATCACCTGGCTGACCGACAACAGCTGACCCCGGGACCGAAGCGTCAGGCCTCGAAGTCCTTCTTGATGTTGGTCAGGATGTCGCGGGTCTTGTTCGGCGGCGGTGCGGCGACGCACAGGGCTTCCATGGTGGCCGTGTACTGGTCGAGGTCCTCGAGCTTGTCGAGGTACAGCGCGCTGCTGAGGTGCTCGATGTAGACCATGTCGGGCAGGTCCTGCTCCGGGAAACGCAGGATGCTGTACGCGCCGCCGGTGGCCGCGTGGCCGCCGACGTCGAACGGCATCACCTGGAGCGTGACGTTCGGGAACTGCGACGACTCGATCAGGAAGTCGAGCTGCTGGACCATGGCCTTCACGCCGCCGATCGGCCGGCGCAGCACCGCCTCGTCGACGACCGCCCAGATCCGCACCGGGTCCGGGCGGGTCAGGACGCTCTGCCGGCCGGTGCGCAGCGCGACGCGGCGCTCGACCTCCTCGGCCGGGATCAGTCCGCGGCCGAGCTGGATCACCGCGCGGATGTAGTCGGGCGTCTGCAGCAGGCCCGGGACGAACTGCAGCTCGTAGACACGGATCAGCTGCGCCGCGGCCTCGAGATCCAGGTAGGAGTGGAACCAGCTCGGCAGCACGTCGCCGTAGCGGTGCCACCAGCCGGGGTTGTTCGCCTCCCGGGTGAGCGCGAGGAGGCGTTCACGCTCTTCCTCGTCGTCGACGCCGTACAGCGTCAGGAGGTCGCGGACGTCGCGCTCCTTCAGGCCGACCCGGCCGAGCTCCATCCGGCTGACCTTCGACTCCGACGACCGGATCTCCCACCCCGCGTCGGACCTGCTGATCCCTGCTGCCACCCGCATCCGGCGAAGATGCCCGCCGAGAATGATGCGCAGCGCGGTCGGTCCGCTCTGCGCGCCCGACTCGGTCACACCCACCTCCCAGCGGCCCCAGCGGTCTCCATCGGCAACCTCACCCGCAGACGCACATCATCGCACGCCGGAGCGCTGATCTGCCGAAGTTCTTACAAAAGAGCGTCGATTCCGCACCGGCGATCACGGAGCGTAAGAGTAGCCGATGCAAGGTCAGGCGCTTTTGTCAGTACATAATAGCGTGCCGGCGCGCCGTCGAACACTGTTCGCCGACGGCTGATCCGGCCGCGTTCAGGCGTGAACCGCCCCAATCTGGTCTCGAAATGGAAAACGTGCGGATGCACGTGCATCGGGCGCTTGCATTCGTCGCGTGCCGACGCCATGATTGCTTCATGCACGGAAGGTGAGCTGGATCTCGCGAAAAGTGACATCGCGTGAACCGGCAGGCCGGTCCTACAGAGCGCCGACGGCCCCCCCGTTGGCATGACTGGTTGGGGAACCCGAGTCGATGAACGACGACCACAGTGAAGTTGTGGAGCAGTCCGCCGCGATGGCCGGCGGCCGTGCGCCCGAGGAGCTGACGGAGCGGGAGATCCAGGACCTGGTCGCGCGTTGCCCCGAGCAACAGCGTTGGGCCTTCGAGGGCTGGTTGCGCGGCGTCCGCCAACTCGACGGCGATCCGATCGTGAGCCTGGCCCCATGACCACCGACAGAGCAACAGGAGGACGGAAGATGGTGCGGATCTGGCTGGGTGACCACCTGATCGCCGAGTATGTCGCCGAGCCGGACCGCGCCTCGCGGTACCAGCGGGTGATGACGCCGAAGTTCACCGGATTGCGAATCACCGTTGACAATGCGGCGACCGGGAAGGCTTCCGAGCTGCCGAGCGAGCAGCTCTGGCCGCTGACCGTTCAGTAGTCCGTACCCGCCCCTCGGGCACGCCAGGACCGACTCTCGCCGGAGAGTCGGTCCTGGCGTTTTTGTCCGTCTTCTTACATTGCCGGGCCGGCCGCGGGGCTCCTGCCGGGCCGGCCGCCGGACCCGCCGTTCTCCGGGCACAGGAAAGGGCCCCTTCGTCACTCGCCTGGCGAAGGGGCCCTTGCTTCTGTGGTGCCGGGTCGTGCCCTGGTACTGCTCTGTAGTGCTGGGTCCTGCTCAGATCAGGTAGCCGAACTCGCCATCCTGAACGCCGCCGAGGAACGCCTCGATCTCTGCCTTCGTGAACACCAGCGCCGGGCCGTCGGTGAAGCGCGAGTTGCGCACCGCCACACCGCCGTCCGCGAGCTTCGCTACCTCGACACAGTTGCCGTTCGGGCCGCTGCGCTGGCTCTTGCGCCAGATCAGCTCGCTGTTCGAGTCGCCGGGCATGCCGTTGTAGATCGCAGTCATCAGCTGCACCTTCCGTACGTCCTTGGCATATGCACGTGCATTTGGCCTTGCATTTGCATCGTACACGCTTTGGGCCCACGTGTCCGCTCCCTTACGTCCTGTGATCGTGGCGCCCTGAAACGAGCGTTCGATCACCGATTCGGTCGCCATTGGTGACCGTTTGAGCCGCTGCAGCCTGGGTACGACTCTGATTGCAGGCATGACCGTGGTTCAGCGAAGTGCCACGCCGTGACGAGACAGTCGCGAGGTCATACCAAATGGTCACCAACACCATCGAGCGGGAGTCCTCCCGCAGCGGAGCACCCGTCGATCGGGCCGCCCGCGAAGCAGCTACCCGGGAACTGATGGAACGGCGAGCTGCCAGTACCGACGAGGTCGAGCGTCAGGACATCCTCGAACAGGTCGTCGAACTCAACCTCGAAATGGCCAAGGGCATCGCGCGCCGCTTCCGCGGCCGGGGCGCCGAGGCCGACGACCTGGAGCAGGTCGCGTATCTGGGGCTGGTGAAAGCCGCCCATCACTACCGGCTGGAGGCCGACACCCCGTTCATCGGGTTCGCGATCCCCACCATCCGCGGCGAGGTCAAGCGGTACTTCCGCGACTGCGCCTGGACGGTGCGGATCCCACGCCGGCTGCAGGAGATGCAAGGCACGATCGCGACCAAGCTGCCGGAGCTGGAGCAGCAGCTGAACCGCGAACCCACACCGGCCGAGCTGGCCGATCACCTCGAGGTCGAGGTGACGGAGGTCGAGCAGGCGCTCGCCGCGCGCGGGTGCTTCAACGTTCTGTCGCTGGACCGCCCCGCCGAGGCGGACGCCGAGCTCACGCTCGCCGACGTGGTCGCGGACGACGAGGACGCGAGTATCGACCAGCTGGAGACGGTCGAGATGCTGCAGCCGGTGCTCGCCGATCTCGGTGAGCGCGACCGCCGCATCCTGCAACTGCGGTTCGTCGAGGGCTGGACCCAGTCCGAGATCGGCGAGGACATCGGCGTCAGCCAGATGCAGGTCTCCCGGGTCCTGCGCCGGATCCTCGACGACCTCCGCAAGAAGCTGACCCCGCTCCAGGCCGCCGCTTAGCCGGCGGCTGTCAGCAGCAGCACGGATTCCAGGTTCCGCCGGTCCGTCGTCGACACAACTGCGACGGACCGGCGTCGCCCTTCCTCGTTCACATCTCGCAGGCGACTCGCTGGCCGTTGAGTCTCACCGACGGTGCCGGGTACCTGCACAATGGGTGGAAGACGAGGGGATGAGTCGTTGCGGTTGGCCTTGCGGATGTTCGTCACCGTGCCCGCGGACGCGGTCGCGGTCGTGCGCGCGTATCCGCCGATGGTGGTGTGCTTCGCGGCCGCACTGACCGGCACCGCGCTGGTGTTCGACGTCTTCTATCTGGTCGCCAGTCCCGGACTCACACTCGCACTTGTCTATACAGTGCCGGTGTTGGCCGGACTGATCGCCGGTCTGGTCGCGGCGGCCGACGATGTCGGGCTCGAGCGGCGGGTGCTGCTGCGGACCGTCGGCGTGGCCGTTGCCTTCGGCATCACCAACGCGATCGTCGTCGCGATGATCGCCGCGATGAGCCGGACCGACCCGTCGAACTGGGCGGCCGGCGGCCAGTCGGTGCTGTTCGCCGGCTGCACGGTGTTCGCGGTCGCGATCGCGATCGTTGCCTGCCGCAAGCTGATCGATGCGCTCGGCATCGAGATGCGGACGCGGCTGCCGCATCGCCGCCCGGCCCGCAGCCCGCTCGCCGCGCCGGCGGTCGCCGTACGGCCGCGGGTCAGCAAGGAGTCGGCCGCGCGCGCCGCGCCGGCCCCGCCGGTCCAGCCGGCCCCCGTTCCCGTCGACGAGGAGGAGACGATCCCGGTCTTCGTTCCGCCGCCGCCGAAGATCGTCGACCTCGACGAGGCCCGCCCGGTCACCGCCGCCGGACCCGTGGGATCCCACACTCCACGTGTCCGCCGCGCCACGCCGCGCCGCGCCAACAAACCAGGCCGCCGCCCCGGCACCTAGGCCCTGGCAGCATCCGCCCGGCGCGCGGGCGCGGCCCGGAACTGCGAGACTGGGGCCGGATCAGGGGAGGCTGTCTGTGTGGGATCTGGTAGTGGTGGGAGCCGGGCCGGCGGGGGCCTCGGCAGCGCTCGGGGCGCTGGCCGCGGATCCGAGCTTGTCGGTTCTGTTGCTCGACCGGCACGAGTTCCCCCGGGACAAGGCCTGCGGTGACGGTATCGCCCCGCACGTGCTCGACCTGCTGGCCGGTGTCGGGGTCACCGGGATCCTCGACGACTGGACCCCGGTCCGGCGGTTCGTGCTGAACCGGGGTGCTGTCGGAGTGGACCGCGAGCTGTCCCGGCCGACCTGGGTCGTTCCGCGCACCGTCTTCGACCAGCGGCTAGTCGAGGCCGCGCGGACGGCCGGTGCGCAGTTCGTCCGCCGCCGGGTCCGCGGCCTCGCGATCCGGCCCGGGTCGGTCGGCGTCGACGACCTGGACGCCCGCTTCGTGGTCGGAGCCGACGGCGCGCATTCCGTCGTACGGCGGGAGCTCGGGCTGAAGGCGGGGCCGGTGGCACTCGCGATCCGCGGATACGCGCCGACGCCGCCGGACCGGGCGGCGAGCCAGGTGATCGCGTACGGGCCGGGGCGGCAGCCGTCGTACGCGTGGTCCTTCGACCGTGGCGACGGCTGGTCGAACGTCGGGTACGGCGAACTCCTGGCCGGCGCCCGGCCGACGCGTACCGACCTGCTGGACCATCTGGACAAGCTGCTTCCGGGAGCGACCGAGGGCGGGGAGTCGTGGTGGGGCCACCATCTCCCGCTCGCCGGCTGGTCGTGGCGGCCGCGCGGCGGGCCGGTGCTGCTTGCCGGCGACGCGGCCGGGCTGATCAACCCGATGACGGGGGAGGGCATCTATTACGCGGTCGCGACCGGACTGCTCGCCGGGCGCGCGATCGCCGACGCCCTGCGCGCGGGCAGCTCGGACGCGGGGACGCCGTACCGTCGCTGCACGTCGCGGCTGCTGTCCCGGCATCTGCGCGACACCGCACTGGTCGCCCAGCTCAGCCGGTCGGACCGGATCCTCGACGCCGGGATCCGGGCTGCCGCGGCCGACCAGCACGTCTTCGACGACCTGGTCGAGCTAGGCCTCGCCGACGGCGGCCTGACCCGTCGTCTGCTCCGCACCATCCTGCCCTGAGGCCTTCAGCGCATAAGTAGCAGCATCGACGACCCGCTCGACCGGCCAACCGAGCCGGCTCGCCACGTCCGGCGCGCGATCCGCCTGCCAGAGAACGGCCAGCACCGCCAGGCAGTCCTGGAAGCCGGCGCCGCCCGACATGTCCTCGCTCAGCCGCTCGAAGAACTCCGCCATCTGCGTGAGCCGTTCGCCCGCCGGGGTGTCGCGCCCGACCAGCTCGACACCCTCAGCCGCGGTTTCCGCCCAGTTGTGGTTGGTCCGGGCGCTCACCTCCCACGCCTTCAGCCACACGTCCTCGGCGATCACGTAATGCTGGAGCCGCCGCACCGGGTCAGGCTCGCGGTACACCATCCCGACCCGCTCGAGGTAGCCGATCGCCTTCGAGATCGACGCCGGGCTGACCTTCAGCAGGCGGACGAGGTCGGCGGCCGTCAGTGTGCGCGAGTCGGACGTATAGAGCAGTGCGAGCACCCGCGAGGCCATCCGCGGCAGCCCGCCGTCGACCATCATCGTCGCGAACCTCTCGACGTACGCCTGCCGCGGCTCGACCGCTCGCGCCGCTGCCGCCCCGCCGTTCGCGACGGGGCGCCGCCGCCGGGCCCGGGTCGCGGTGGCGTAGTGCGCGTGGTCGGCCCGGTATCCGCCGGGGCCGCCGTTGCGGGCGACCTCCCGGCTGACGGTCGACGTCGGCCGTTGCAGGACCCGCGCGATCTCGGCGTACCCGAGACCGTCGGCCAGGCCCGCCGCGATGTCCAGCCGGTCCTGGTGACTCAGCCTGCCTCCGGGCATCGGCGTCCTCCACGCATTCACTGTCAGGTCATTGCAACGGATTGCGTTCTCTCGCAATCTCATTGCACAGAATGCCATGAATCACAGGGTTTCTCGACCGCATGATCGCGAGACATGATTGCCGGTCGAGTGAACGCAACGTAGCTTGCGGCGCATGGTGATGACAGTGGACGGCCTCCGGATGCGGTACGGCGACCGCGAGGTCCTGCAGGACGTGTCGTTCGACGCGCGGCCCGGCGAGGTGCTGGCGCTGCTGGGGCCGAACGGCGCGGGGAAGACCACGACGATCGAGATCCTCGAAGGCTTCCGGCTCCGGTCGGCGGTCCGGGTCGAGGTGCTCGGCGCCGATCCGGCCGCGGCCGACGAGCGCTGGCGCGCGCGGATCGGGATCGTGCTGCAGTCCTGGCGCGATCACGGCAACTGGCGGGTCCGTGAGTTGCTGCACCACCTCGGCACGTACTACGCGCCGTACGCGACACCGGCCGCGCCGCGCCCGTGGCCGACCGACGAACTGCTCGCCGCCGTCGGCCTGACCGCGTCCGCCGGGCAGAAGGTCAGGACGCTGTCCGGCGGGCAGCGCCGGCGGCTCGACGTCGCGATCGGGATCGTTGGCCGCCCCGACGTCCTGTTCCTCGACGAACCCACGACCGGCTTCGATCCGCAGGCCCGGGCGGAGTTCCACGACCTGGTCCGCCGGCTGGCCGCCGAGCAGGGTACGACGGTCCTGCTCACCACGCACGACCTCGACGAGGCGAGCAAGCTCGCGCAGCGGATCGTCGTCCTCAGCGCCGGGCGCGTCATCGCGGCCGGCACGATCGCGCAGCTCACCGAGCTGATCGCGGGGGAGGACGAGGTCCGCTGGACCGTCGACGGCAGGCCGTTCCGCGAGTCGGCCTCCGACGCGACCGGATTCGTCCGGCGGCTGTTCGCGACCTACGGCGATGCGGTCCGCGACCTCGAGGTACGCCGGGCCTCCCTCGAAGACACCTACCTCACCCTCGTCCGGGAGCAGGCATGAAATCCGGTTGGCAGCGTGGACTGATCGAGCTGCGGCAGTCGTTCACCAACGGCCCCGAGTTGGTCAGTCACTTCCTCTGGCCGGTGCTGATGCTGGGCGCACTGTTCTTCCTCCGGCATCGCGACTTCGGCTCCACCGGGTTCCTGCTCGGTGCGCTCGCGCTGCCCAGCATCCTCGGGATGAACGCCGCGATGGGCATGGTCAGCATGAGTCAGCAGCTCACCGCCGATCGCGAGGACGGCACGCTGCTGCGGGCGAAGGCCATACCGAACGGTACGGTCTGCTACCTCGTCGGCAAGGTCGTGTCGGTCGCGGGCGGGCTCGTCGTGGACCTCGCGATCCTGCTGATCCCGGGCCTGGTGCTCGTCGACGGGCTGACGCTCGGGTCGGCGCACTGGTTCACGCTGGTCTGGGTCCTGGCGCTCGGCCTGGTCGCGACCCTGCCGATCGGCGCGATCCTCGGCTCGGTCTTCACCACCGCCCGGTCCCAGGGCCTGATCCAGTTGCCGATGCTCGGCCTGATCGCGGTGTCGGGCATCTTCTACCCGCTCGCCGCGCTGCCCGGCTGGCTCGCGGTCGTCGGCCAGCTCACGCCGGTCTATTGGATGGGCCTGGGCATGCGATCCGCGCTGCTGCCCGATGCGGCGGCCGTGGTCGAGGTCGGCGAGTCGTGGCGGCACCTGGAGACGGCCGCCGTGCTCGGCCTGTGGGCCGTCGCCGGATTGCTGGTCGCCCCCGTCGTACTGCGGCGGATGGCCCGGCGGGAGTCCGGCTCCAGGGTCGCCGAGCGTCGTGAGCGGGCGCTGCAGCGAGTCGCATGATGGACGTATGGATCAGATGCGGGTGTGGGCAGTGGATCGTCCCGGACCGATCGACGGCGCTCCGCTGAAGCAGATGCGTCGTACCGTCCCGGAGCCTGCCGCCGGTGAGGTCCTGGTGAAGGTAGAGGCGTGCGGGATCTGCCGGACGGACCTGCATCTGACCGAGGGTGACCTCGAGCCGAAGCGTCCCGGCGTCGTCCCCGGGCACCAAGCCGTCGGCACGGTGGTCGCAAGCGGCGCTGCCGACGACCGGCGGCCGGCGGCGACTCGGTTCGCGATCGGGGACCGCGTCGGGATCGCCTGGCTGCGCGGGACCTGCGGCGTGTGCGAGTTCTGCCGGCAAGGCGCCGAGAACCTCTGCCCGCGGTCGACGTACACGGGCTGGGACGCCGACGGGGGCTTCGCGGAATACGCCGTGGTGCCCGAGGACTACGCGTACGCGCTGCCGGCCGACCGTCCCGCGGCGGAGCTCGCGCCGTGGCTGTGCGCCGGGATCATCGGCTACCGCTCGTTGCTCCGCGCGAACCTGCCGCCCGGCGGCCGGCTGGGGATCTACGGGTTCGGGTCGAGCGCCCATCTCACCGCGCAGCTCGCGCTGGCCCAGGGAGCGGAGCTGTTCGTGATGACCCGCGGCGAGGGCAACCGCGCGCTCGCCCGGGAGTTGGGTGCCGCGTTCGTCGGCGAGACCGCGGACCGGCCGCCGGTGCCGCTGGACTCGGCGATCGTGTTCGCTCCGGCCGGCGACGTCGTCCCGTACGCGCTGGAGGCGCTGAAGCCGGGCGGGACCGCGGCGGTCGCCGGTATCTACCTGTCGGACGTACCGGCGCTGAACTACGAGCGGTACCTGTTCCACGAGCGCGACCTGCGCAGCGTCACCTCCAACACGCGTCGCGACGGCGAGGAGCTGTTCCGCCTGATCGCCCGCCTGCCGGTGACGGCCCACACGACGGTCGTCCCGTTCGACGCCGTCGATCGCGCCCTCGCGGACGTCGCCCACGGTCGCGCGAGCGGCTCACTGGTCACCTTGCTGGATTACTGAACCGGCGCGGCCCGGAGAGCGTTAGAACTGGGTGAAGATTCCAGCAGCCGGCGCAGCCCGACTTCAGGGCTGCCTGCTAGCTGCGTTAGATTTGATCAAATCTTACCGAGCTGCCAGGGAGCGTGAGTGTGCGTAGGTGCGAGCTGAACCGCCGTCCGCGGTCGGTCCTGGCTGCCGCACGCCCGCTGACCCGAGAGGGCGGCCGGTGCTGACCAAGGTCCTCGGCGCGGTGGGAGCGGTCCTGCTGATCGTCGGGGTGGTGCTCGCCGTCCGGCCGGTGCACGCCGGCGGGGACGCCTGCGGATCGGTCTTCCAGCCCGACAAGGGCATCACGCCGATGCAGTGCGACGCCCGCCTCGGCAGCCGCGGCACCCTGGTCGCCGGCTTCGGCGCCGGCGGCGTCGCCCTGCTCGTCACCGCCGTCTCGCTGACCGCGATCCGCGACCGCCGCACCCGCGTCACCTCCTGACCGTTCGCGCCGGGCCGGCCGGCTCAGGTGCGGACGATCGTGCCGAGCACCTCGTTCATCGCCTCCGTCGACGACGGGTGCGTGTAGATCGCGGTGCGCAGCTCGGTCGCGGTCACGTGGTGCCGCATCGCCAGCGCGACCGTGTTGATCAGCTCCTGCGCGTCGACGCTGAGCAGTGCGGCGCCGAGGATCTCGTCGGTGTCCGCGTCGAGGACGAACTTCATCGCCCCGCGGGTCTCCTCGACGATGTACGCCCGCGGCATCGCCACGATGTCGGCCACCTTCTCCATCGCGACCTTGATCCGGTGCCCGGCTGCCCGCGCCTCCCGCTCGGTCAGCCCGACGGTCGCCAGCGGCGGTGACATGAACAGCGTCCGCGGTACGGCGACCCGGTCGGCGGTGGAGCGCTTGCCCTCGCCCAGCAACTACACGGTCGCGTCCGGCGCCGGCGTCCTGCTGCTGCGGAGCCTGCCGGATCCGCTCGTGGTGTCGTTCGACGAGGCCGAGGGGCCGGTCCGTACGCTCGCCGTGCTGATGCGTGCCGAGGCCCTCGACGAGGGGCCCGGTACGGCGGCGGTCCTGGACGCGCTGTGCGCCGCGCTGTTCGCGATGATCCTGCGCCGCGACGGGCTGTCCGGCAGCCCGTCGTGGACCGCGATCGCCGATCCGCGGATCGCGGCGACGGTCGAGGCGGTGCTGCGGGATCCGGGCGCCGACTGGACGCTCGAGCGCCTCGCCGCGACGGCTTCGATGTCCAGGGCAACCTTCGTCCGGCACTTCGGCCGGCAGACCGCGACCCCGGTCGCCGCGTTCGTGACCGGGCTGCGGATGATGGTCGCGGCCGACCTGCTGACCGACCGGGACCTGACCGTCGCGACGGTGGCCGGCCGGGTCGGCTACCGGTCGGAGTCGGCGTTCTCCCGCGCCTTCCGGGAGGCGACCGGATCGACCCCCGGACGGTACCGTCGGGAGACTTCTTGACCTTCACACCGTGTCAAGCCGGAAGGTGGCTGCATGTTCACCATCGGAGACTTCGCGGCGTTCGGGCAGGTGTCCGCGCGGATGTTGCGGCACTACGACGCGCTCGGGTTGCTGCGGCCGGCCGTGGTCGACCAGGCGACCGGGTACCGGTACTACTCGGCCGACCAGTTCAGCCGGCTGAACCGGATCGTCGCGCTCAAGGATCTCGGCTTCAGCCTGCAGCAGGTCGGTGAGATCGTCGACGCCAAGCTGTCGGCGGAGGAGCTGCGCGGCATGCTGCGGCTGCGGCAGGCCCAGCTCGAGGACGAGCTGGCCCGCAGTGCGGCCCGGCTGACGAGCGTCGAGGCGAGGCTCCGGCTCATCGAGAGGGAAGGTCACATGTCCACCGACGACGTCGTCCTGAAACACATTGCCGCGACCCGGGTCGCCGAACTGTCCGCGATCTCACCGAGCTACGACGGTGCGGACATCGGCCCGGTGCTCCAGCCGCTGTTCGGCCAGCTCTTCGAACGCCTCGGCGCGGCCGGCGTCGACCCGTGCGGGTCGCCGGTCGCCTACTACGAGGACGCCGGCAACGAGACGATCCGCGTCCATGCCGCCGTACCCGTCGGCAAGGGTACGGCGGCGGACGTCGACATCCTCGAGCTCCCGGAGCTCGCCCAGGCCGCCACGATCGTCCACCAGGGCGACATGATGGAAGCCGATCGCAGCATGCAGACGCTGGCCCGCTGGATCGAGGACAACGGCTACCGCAGCCAGGGCTACGCCCGGGAGGTCACGCTCCAGTTCGACATGGACAACCCGGCGAACTGGGTGCACGAGTTCCAGATCCCGGTCACAAGGTCAAGCTGACCGTCGCGAACGAGTGCGGCGGCAGCGTCACCCGCAGGCCGCGCGGCTCCGGTTCCACCTCGAGCGGAACCGGGGCCACCGCGTCCGGTGCGGCGACGGTGTTGTGCGTCTGCGGCTTCGATGCCGTCAGCAACCGTCCCGACGACTCCCACGACGACGCGCCGCGCAGGTCGAGGACGACGTCGAGCGCCGCCTCCGGATCGAGGTTGCTGAGCGACACCAGCGCCCGCCCGTCCTTCACCGACGCCGACGCCGAGACCAGCTGCATCGCCGTACCGTCGAGATCGTAGGTGCGGCCCTCGACCACGTGCACCGGCAGCGCCTGCGCGTCCTGGTGTGCCTTGTTCATCTCGAAGACGTGGTACGTCGGCGTCCGCACCAGCCCACCGTCGTCGTCGGTGAGCAGCATCGCCTGCAGAACGTTGACGGTCTGCGCGATGTTCGCCATCACCAGCCGCTCCGCGTGCCGGTGGAACACGTCGAAGTGCAGGCTCGCCACGAGGGCGTCCCGCATCGCGTTCTGCTGGTACAGGAATCCGGGGTTCGTGCCCGGCTCCACGTCCCACCAGGTGCCCCACTCGTCCAGCACCAGGCCGATCTTGCGCTCCGGGTCGTACGCGTCCATCAGCGCCGAGTGCGCGCGGATGACCCGCTCGATGTCCTGCGCCTTGGCCAGCGTCCGGTAGTAGTCCTCCAGGCCGAACTCGGTCGCGCTGCCCTTGTGGTCCCAGGTCCCGGCGACCGTGTAGTAGTGGATCGAGATCGCCTGGAAGATGTTCTTCGGGTCCCGCCCGCAGCCCAGGCAGCTGACCGCCTTCAGCAGCGCCTCGGTCCAGGCCAGGTCGTCGTCCGACGCGCCCGCCGCGATCCGGTACAGCTTGTTGTCGCCGTGGTCCTTCAGGAACGTGGCGTACTGCCGCGCCAGGTCGGCGTACGCCTCGGCGCGCAGGTTGCCGCCGCAGCCCCACGCCTCGTTGCCGATGCCCCAGAACGGCACCCGCCACGGCTCGTCGCGCCCGTTCGCCTTCCGCAGCCGCACCATCGGGCTGTCGCCGTCACGGGTCAGGTACTCGACCCATTCGCTCATCTCGCGCACGGTCCCGCTGCCCACGTTCCCGTTGACGTACGGCGCCGCGCCGAGCAGTTCGCACAGCGCCATGAACTCGTGGGTGCCGAAGTGGTTGTTCTCCTCGACGTTGCCCCAGTGCGTGTTCACCATCGACGGCCGGTCCGCCTTCGGGCCGATGCCGTCCTTCCAGTGGTACTCGTCCGCGAAGCAGCCACCCGGCCAGCGCAGGTTCGGGATGTTCAGCGCCCGGAGCGCCTCGACGACGTCCAGCCGGATCCCGCCCTCGTTGGGGATGTTCGAGTCCTCGCCGACGTAGAAGCCGCCGTAGATGCACCGGCCGAGATGCTCGGCGAAGTGGCCGTACAGGTGCCGGTTGATCGTCGGTCCGGGGACGTCGAGGTCGATCACGACCCGTGCTTCAGGCATGGAGCCCTCCTCGTTCTTTACAGTTGGCCGCATGGGCAAGCCGTCTGGCGTGGTGACGATGGCCGATGTCGCCCGGTACGCCGGGGTGTCGACGATGACGGTGTCGAACGTGATCAACGGCCGGCCGCGGGTCGGGCCGGAGACCCGGGAGCGGGTGCTGGCGGCGATCGGCGAGCTCGGGTACCAGGTGAACCTGGCGGCCCGGCACCTGCGCGCCGGCCGCACCGGCGTCGTCGGCCTGGCCGTGCCCGAGCTGGAGCGCCCGTACTTCGCGCAGCTGGCCGGCCGCCTCGCCGACCGGTTCGACGCGCACGGCCTGCGGATCGTGACCGAACGCACCGGCGCCAGCCGGGAGGGCGAGCTGGACGCGGTCGCGTTCTCGCGGCTGCGGATGTACGACGGGCTGATCCTCAGCGTAGTCGACATCGACCCGGCCGAGCTGGGCCAGCTCCGCACCGACGCGCCGGTGGTGATGATCGGGGAGCGGGCGCTGCCGTCGCGCTTCGACCACGTGATGATGGACAACGTCGACGGCGCCCGCCAGGCCGTCGCGCACCTGCTCGCGACCGGCGCGCACCGGGTCGCGATGATCGGCGGCGATCCCGGCGGCTCCGCGACCATGCCCGCGCTCCGCGCCGAGGGCTACCTGCTGGCGCACACCGAGGCCGGCGTACCGGTCGATCCGGAGCTGAACGTGCGCTGCTCGTACGGCCTGCGGGACGGGTACGACGCGATCCGGGCGCTGCGCGACCGCGGCATCGCGTTCGACGCGGTGTTCGCGCTGACCGACGTGGTGGCCATGGGTGCGCTGCGGGCGCTCGCCGACGCCGGACTGCGGGTGCCGGACGACATCCAGGTGGTCGGCTTCGACGACATCGACGAGGCGGCGTTCCTGGTGCCGTCGCTGTCCACGGTCAATCCCGGCCACGACGAGATGGCCGACGCGATCACCAGGCTGCTGACGGCACAGCTCGGCAGCCCGGGCGGCGAGCCGAAGGAACTCGTCGTACCCGCGCAGCTCGTCCTGCGTGGCACGACGAAGCCGTCGGCCTGAGATCCACTGTCGCCGCACGCCAGTAGGTATATCGATAAACATCCAGACTGACAAGGCCCCGCGATCCGCGGGGCCTCGTCAGTCAGCTCGGCAGTGCGTCAGACCAGCAGCTTGGCGACCTCGGACAGTTGGTCCTCGGTCAGCGGGCCGAACTCCATCGCGCGGGCGTTCTCCTCGGCCTGCGCGACGGTCCGGAAGCCGGGGATCGGCACGGTCCGCGGGCTGCGTGCCCACAGCCAGGCGAGCGCGCCCTGCGCCAAGGTCCGGCCGTCGCTCTCCAGGACGTCGCGGATCGCGGACACCTTGTCCCACCACTCCGGCGCCGGTACGCCGCCGTCGTCGAAGTACCGCAGCCAGGACGGCGGCAGCGTGCGGATGTCCGCGCCGGTGGCCGGCCTGTTCGCGTCCCGGCGGCCGAGGATCCCCATGCCCAGCGGCGTCCGGTTGATGCTGGCCAGGTCCTCGCGCTCGCACAGCGCGAAGAAGTCCGGCGCGTCGTGCAGCACGCTCGCCTCGTGCTGGACCGCGGTGCAGTGCTCGCCCTGCGCGAAGAGCTCCGCGCTGTGCACCGTGTCGGTGCTCCAGGCGTAGCCGCGGATCAGCCCTTCGCGGACCAGTTCCTCGCAGGCCTCGCGCAGCGGCAGCGCGATCTCGTCGGTGGTGTCGAAGTGCAACTGGTACAGATCCAGGTAGTCGGTGCCCAGTCGCTCGAGGGACGCCCGCACGGCCTTGTGGACGTACTCCGGGGTGCTGTCCTGGTGGTGCATGACCCGGGTCGACTCGTCGAACGTGTTGCCCCACTTGGTGGCGATCACCACCTGGTCGCGGATCCCGTCGAGGGCCCGGCCGAGGACGCGCTCGCTGTGGCCGGCGCCGTACACGTCCGCGGTGTCGAAGAACGTCACGCCGAGCTCGACCGCCCGGCGGATCGCCCGCACCGACTCCTCGTCGTCGACCTCGCCCCAGCCGAGCGGTTCACCGGCGGGGTTGCTGAACGGCCCGCCGATCGCCCAGCACCCGAACCCGACCGGGCTGACCTCGATTCCTGCTCGTCCCAACGTGCGCATATCCATGCTCTCGAGCCAACCATCGCGGCACTCATCCGTCCAATGAATCTTCTGAGTAGATTTGATGCACTCAGTGCATATAACAAAATTGACCCCTTTACCTACCATTAGCTGTTAGGTAACCTTCCTAACAATTCTGGCTCCGCGCCCCCGGAGGGATCTCATGAGACTGCGCATGCTCGCGCTGGTGTTACCCGTCGGCCTGCTCGCCGCGCTGGGCGGCTCTGCCGCCAGCGCCCGGATGAACGCCGACACCCTGCTGTCGCAGGGCAGACCCGTGCTCGCCTCGAGCGTCGAGGACGACACCCTGACCGCTGCGAAGGCGGTCGACGGCAGTACGTCGACCCGCTGGGCCAGCGCCGAAGGCGTCGATCCGCAGTGGATCCGCGTCGACCTCGGTCAGCCGGCCGCGGTCGGCCGGGTCAAGCTGAACTGGGAGGCCGCGTACGCGAAGGCGTACCGGATCGAGGTCTCCGACAACGGGACCGACTTCACCACGGTCAAGGAAGTTGCGGATGGCAACGGTGCGACCGACGACCTGACCGGCCTGCAGGCGCACGGCCGGTACGTGCGGCTCGTCGGCACCAAGCGCGGCACGTCGTACGGGTACTCGCTCTGGGAGATCCAGGTCTACGGCACGGCCGACTCGAGCGGCGACACCCAGGCGCCGACTGTTCCGTCCGGTCTGAAGAGCACCGGCGTCACGGGGACTTCCGTGGCCCTCAGTTGGACCGGCTCGAGCGACAACGTGGGCGTCAGCGGGTACGACGTTCTGCGCGGCGGCACGGTGGTCGCGACGACGCCGGGCACGCAGTACAACGACACGGGGCTGACCGCGAACACGGCGTACACGTACTCGGTGCGCGCCCGCGACCTGGCCGGGAACGTGTCCGCGGCGAGCGCGCCGATCACGGTGACCACCAGCGCCGGCGGCACCGGGAGCTTCGTGCTCGCGGCGGCGGGGGACATCGCGGACCGCTGCACGGCGTCCGACTCCGACTGCATCCACCCGAAGACCGCCAACCTGGTTCAGGCGATGAACCCGGCCGCGGTGATCACGATGGGCGACAACCAGTACGACGACGCGCACCTGTCGGACTTCCAGAACTACTACGCGAAGACCTGGGGGAAGTTCAAGGCCATCACGCACCCGATCCCGGGCAACCACGAGACCTACGACGACACGCCGTTCGAGGGATACCACGACTACTTCGGGTCGATCGCGACGCCGCAGGGCAAGAACTACTACAGCTGGAACCTCGGCAACTGGCACTTCGTCGCCCTCGACTCGAACGACTTCGTCAAGGAAGAAGGGCTGGCCGAGCCGGCGCAGCTCACCTGGCTGAAGCAGGACCTCGCGAACAACACCAAGGGCTGCATCGCCGCGTACTACCACCACCCGCGGTTCAGCTCCGGTGACCACGGCGACAACGCGGACGCCGATCCGCTCTGGCAGACGCTCGTGTCGGCGAAGACCGACCTGGTGCTGAACGGCCACGACCACCACTACGAGCGCTTCGTGCCGCAGAACGCGGACGGCGACAAGGACGCGAACGGGCCGGTGCAGATCATCGGCGGTATGGGCGGCGCGCCGCTGTACCCGGTGCACGCCGCGCATCCGGCCACCGCCAAGATCATCTCGGACTTCGGGGTGCTGAAGCTGTCGATGACCGACAGCACGTTCGCCACCCAGCTGGTCGGGCTGGACGGCGACGTGCTCGACAGCAGCCCGACGTACAGCTGCCACTGATGTACCTGGCATCCGTCGGCCCGCTGCGGGCGCCGCTGCGCCGGGTCCCCGGGAATGTCGTTGCCTTGGGCATCGTCAGCCTGGTGACCGACGTGTCGGCCGAGATGGTGACCGCGATCCTGCCGATGTACCTGGTCTTCGGGCTCGGGCTGAACCCGCTGCAGTTCGGCCTGCTCGACGGCCTGTACGCCGGGGCCACCGCCGTACTGCGGCTGGCCGGCGGACATGTGGCCGACCGCTGGCGACGGTTGAAGGCCGTCGCCGGCGTCGGCTACGCCCTCTCCGCGGTCGCGAAACTCGGCTTCCTCGCCGCCGGGTCCTCGGTCCCCGCGATCGGCGCGGTCCTGGCCGCGGACCGCGCCGGCAAGGGAATCCGCACAGCACCCCGGGACGCCCTGATCTCCCTGAGCAGCGAGCCGTCGACCATGGGCCAATCCTTCGGCGTACATCGAGCCCTGGACACCGTAGGAGCCTTCCTGGGCCCCTTGGCCGCAACCCTCGTCCTCTGGTCCAGCCTCAACAACTACAACGCAATCTTCGTCACCAGCTTCGCCCTGGCCACCTCCGCCGTCCTCCTCCTGACTACCTTCGTCCAAGACCACCAGCCGTCAGCTCCCGCCAAGGGCGTGCCTACCGCCGCCGGGGCGCCGGAGGCGCCAGCTGCCGCTGGCCTGCCTGCGTCCCGTGCCGCCACGGGCGTGCCTGCCCCGGTCTCTGCCACCGGGGTGCCGAACGCGTCGCCGGCCGCGGGCGTTGCTCCGTCCCTCCCGCCCGCCCGGAGGGCGGGCTCGGTGGTGGGTTTGCTGGGGGACGCCGAGTTTCGGAAGTGTTGTTTGTGGGCGGCTGCGTTGGGGTTGTTCACGATTACCGACTCGTTTGTCTACCTTGCGGTGCAGCGTCGTTGGGATATTGATGCTGGGCTGTTTCCGTTGCTGCCGTTGGGGACTGCTGGGACCTTTCTGTTGCTTGCGATTCCGCTTGGTCGGCTGGGTGATCGGGTCGGGCGGTGGAAGGTCTTCATCGGCGGGCATCTTGCGCTGGTGATCGCGTTGCTCCTCGTGGCCGGCCCGGTCGGCAACTGGTGGCTGGTGCTTGTGTTGCACGGCGGCTTTTATGCCGCGACTGATGGCGTGCTGCCGGCCGCGGTCGGCCCGCTCCTCCCGGAGCACCTCCGTGCGAGCGGGCTCGCCGTACTGCAGACCGGTCAGGCGCTGGCCCGCATGGCCGCCGCCGTCACCGTCGGCCTGCTCTGGACCCTCTGGGACCTCCGCCCCGCGCTGCTGACCTTCACCGCCGGCCTGCTGGCGGTCACGCTGGCGGCGGCCGTCCTCAAACCACTGGAGGTACGCCGATGAAGCGCCGGCTACTCGTCACCGCGATCGGCATCCTCGCCCTCCTCGGCGGCGCGATCACCTACGTCGCTCACGCCCGCGACGGCGGCGCCGCCGAGAACGCCGTACCGGTCGTCACGGGGCAACCGATGCGGCTCGACGGCAGGACGCTGTACTTCCGCAACCTCGCCGACGGACCGGACACCGGCAAACTGGCCGCCGTACCCACGGACGACCCAGGGACCGCCCGGCGGGTAGGGGAGCTGCACTGCGACCGGTTCGCCGCCGCACACGGAACCGCGATCTGCCTGCGGCTGAAGCCGAACTCGCTCCCCGCGCTGACCGAGATGATCGTGCTCGACGCCGACCTCCGCGAGCGCCACCGCGAGACCCTGCCCGGTACGCCGAGCCGGGCGCGGGTCTCGCCGGACGGACGGATCGTGAACTGGACGATGTTCGTCACCGGCGACTCGTACGCCGCCAGCGGGTTCTCGACCCGCACCGGACTGTACGAGGTGGACACCGGGCGGCTGGTGAAAACGATCGAGGAGCTCGCGGTCTTCGTCGGCGGGAAGCGCTACTTCGCGTCGGACGTCAACTACTGGGGCATCACCTTCGGCGCCGACGGCAACCGTTTCTACGTGACGATGGCGAGCAAGGGCAGGACGTACCTGATCGAGGCCGACTACCGCGCGTACCGCGGCACCGCGATCGCCGAGAACGTCGAGTGCCCGTCCCTCTCACCCGACGGCCGCCGGATCGCCTACAAGCAGAAGAACCCCGACGGCACCTGGCGCCTGGCCGTCCTGGACCTCACCACCCGCCGCATCACCCACCCCGCCGAGGACCGCCCGATCGACGATCAGCCGCTCTGGCAGGGCAACGCCACCCTCCTCTACCCGATCCGCAACTCCGACAACACCCTGGACGTCTGGTCCGTCGGCCTGACCACCCCCGCCAAACTCCTGATCCCGAAAGCCACGAGCCCGTCCTTGACCTAGCTTGCCCACTCACCTGGAGGGTTGCCCCCTCGAATTTCCAGCGGGCAACCCTCCAGTTCGGGGGACAGCCCCTGAGTTGGATGTGCTCAACTGGAGCGGCGGGAAGATCGCTGACATGGATTGTCAGGGTTTGCTGGCACTGTCGGCCGGGTGATTTCTCGACCCCAGCTGCTGCTGCCGGCAGCCTTCATCACCTCCCTCGGCAACAACATCCAACTGCTCGGCGCCGCGCTGCTGCTGGTCCGCGCGCAGGGCTCGATGCTCGATGTCGGCTGGCTGTTCATCGCGGTCGCGGTGCCGCAGGCTGTGCTGTCGCCGTACTTCGGCCGCCTCGCCGACCGCTTCGACCGGCGCCACCTGTGGGTCGGCTGTGATCTCGCCGGCGCGGTGGCCGCGCTGGCTCTCCCGCTCGGTCTCGCGCTCGGGGTGTCCCAGCAACCGCTCGTCTACGCGACCAACTTCGCCTTGGCCGTCATCGCCGCCCAGTTCACGCCGGCGAGCGCGGCGCTCATCCGCGAGCGGGTGCCGGCCACACACCTGCGCCGCTTCAACGCGCACTACGAGATCGCCCTCCAGTGCGGCATGCTGCTGTCCGCGTGTGTCGGGGGAGTCGCCCTCCAGTACTTCGGTCCGGAGCCGCTCTTCGCGTTCAACGCCCTGACCTTCGCGCTGTCCGCCGTACTGGTGTATCTGGCGGGAACCGCTCGCCGGCCGGAAGAGTTGCCGCCGGCAGCCACTCGCGCCGCGACGCGCTCAGGGATCCCGCTCGCGCCGCTGGCCGTCCTGTTCGGGCAAGGTCTCGTTGTCGTGACGGTCTTCAACGCCCTGCTGCCGGTCCTGCTGATCGGGGAGTGGCACCGCGGCCCGGCCCTGCTCGGCGTGGTGGATGCGTTGGGCGGAGCCGGGTTCCTGCTCGCCGCGGCCGTCTACCGCCGATCCGCCGCCCGCTTCGGTGACCTGAGACTCGCGATCGGCGCTCTGCTGATCTGTACGTCGTTGTTCGCGCTCCAGCCGCTCTTCGGCGTACCGGTGCTGATGGCGCTCGTGCCGCTGGGTGCCTTCCTGTTCGGGCAGGCGCGGATCGCGACGCGGGCGCTGCTGATGACGTCGGTGGACGAGTCGCGGGTCGGGCGCGCGTTCGGACTGGCCAACGGGTACGGGCTGGCCGCGACCGTCGTCGTCATGCTGGTCACCTCGGTCGTGACCGGCCGCTCCGACACCCGCTACGGCTTCGCGACCGTCGCCGCGATCAGCCTCCTCACCGCCGGGCCGGCCGCCGCCCGGATCGCGCGCCGCCGCTCGACGGTTCCGGAAGCAAAAGTAACAGCACTTATATAAGTGCTGTTATGATCGGCGCCATGGAGGATCCGACGGAGCAGAGTTTGTGGCGGCCGCTGCACGAGTTGCTGGGGAGGATGGATGCCGAGATCGGGCGGATCTACACCGATCGCGACATCAAAGGGCTGAAGCCGACCTACGTGCGGGAGCTGCTCCAGCTGCACCTCAGGGGACCGATGACGATCACCGAGCTCGCCGACGCGATCGGGCGGACGCACTCGGCGCTCAGTCAGAAGGTGGCCGGGATGCGCGCCGCAGGCCTGGTGCGGACCGTGCCGGGGGCGGACGCGCGGAGCAAGCAGGTCACGCTGACCGCCAAGTCGAAGAAGCTCGTCGAACTGCTGGCCGCCGAGTGGCGGGCCACCGAGGCCGCGATCGCCGAGCTCGAGGCGGAGCTGCCGTATCCGATGAGTCAGGTGGTCCGCGACGTCGAGGCGGCGCTGGCCCGGAAGAGCTTCCACGACCGCATCACGGAGAAGCTGCGGTGAAGCGGGCGCTCATCGATCTCGGCCCGCTGCGCGTGCTGACGTACCGGCGGTTGTGGATCGGCCAGGTGCTGTCGGCGTTCGGCGGTCAGTTGACCTTCGTCGCGGTGATGTTCCAGGTGTGGGACCAGACCGCGAGCCCGGCCTGGACCGGCGCGGTCGGGCTGGCGCAGGCGGTGCCGCTGATCGTGCTCGGCCTGTTCGCCGGCACGCTCGTCGACCGGTTCGAGCGGCGCCGGATCTACCTGGTCACCACGATCGCGCAGTTGCTCACCGCAACCGTCATGGCGAGTCAGTTGGTGATCGGCCGGGTCCCGGTCGGGGTACTGCTGGCGCTGGTCGCCGTCCAGGCGTCGTTCGGCGCGACCGCCGGACCTGTCGCGCGCACGGTGTTGCCGCAGCTGCTGTCGCGGGACCAGCTGGCGGCCGGGCTGGCGCTCAACCGGATCGGGTTCCAGGGCGCGATGCTGCTCGGCCCGGCGCTCGGCGGCGTGATCGTCGGCACCTGGGGTGTCGGCGTCTGCTACCTGGTCGACGCGCTGAGCTTCCTCGCCGCGCTGTACGGCGTCCTCGGGCTGCCGCGCCTGCGGATCACGGCCACCGCGAAGCCCGGACTGCGTGGGGTGTGGGACGGCCTGACGTTCATCGCCGCGACACCGGTGATCCGGGGCGCGTTGATCACCGACCTGGCCGCGACCGTGCTGTCGATGCCGATCAGCCTGTTCCCGGTGATCAACGCGGAGCGGTTCGGCAACAATCCGCGGACGCTCGGGTTGTTCCTGACCGCGATCGCCGTCGGCGGGGTGGCCGCGTCGTTGTTCTCCGGGTCGTTCACCCGGCTGCCGCGGCACGGCCTGGTGATGCTGTGCGGTTCGGCCGGATGGGGGATCGCGCTGCTGTTGTTCGCGTTCTCGCCGTCCGCCTGGCCGGCCTTGGCCTGCCTCGCGGTCGCGGGCGCCGCGGACACCGTCGCGGTCGTCTCGCGGAGCACGATCGTCCAGCTGCACACACCGACCGAGCTGCTCGGCCGGGTCAGCGCCGCCGAGCAGATCGTCGGCCAGGCCGGCCCTGATCTCGGCAACCTCCGTGGCGGCGTCGTCGCACAGCTGACCTCACCCGTCGTCTCGCTCGCGTCCGGAGCCTTGCTGTGTGTCGCGGCCGTCGCTGCGGTCGCCGGCACGACGCCGGGCCTGCGAGCCGCCGAAGAGCTCCCGGTTACGGACTGACGGTGCGGAAGCCGGCGTTGCCCATCGACGACTCCGGGGTGTTCGACGAGCGGGCGGCGTTGCGGTAGCGATTGCAGTACGAGTCGTGGCACAGGTACGAGCCGCCGCGCATCACCCGCGCCGCGCCGAGCGACGGGCCGTGCGGGTTCTCCGCCGGGGAGAACTTGTAGTAGCGCGGGCCGAACCAGTCCTCGCACCACTCCCAGACGTTCCCGACCATCTGCCACAGGCCGTAGCCGTTCGGCTCGAAGGTGCGCACCGGGGCGGTCGTCAGGTAGCCGTCCTCCTCGGTGTTCGCCCGCGGGAACTCGCCCTGCCAGATGTTGCACGGCCACGCGCCGTCGTCGCCGAGCAGCTCGTCGCCCCACGGGTAGCGGGCGCCTTCGAGACCGCCGCGGGCGGCGTACTCCCACTGGGCCTCGGTCGGCAGCCGGCGGCCGGCCCACTTGCAGTACGCGACCGCGTCGTTCCAGCTCACGTGGGTGACGGGATGGTCGTCGAGCCCGTCGAGATCGGATCGCGAACCGCCCGGGTGCCGCCAGTCGGCGCCGCGGACGCCGGCCCACCACGGGGTGCCGGACGCCGGGCCCATCACTTCGTCCGGCTCGGCGGCCAGCGCGAGGTGGAACACCGCGGAGTACCCGAAGGTCTCGGCCTCGGTCCGGTAGCCGGTCGCGTCGGCGAAGCGGGCGAAGTCGGCGTTCGTCACGCTGGTCGCGTCGATGCTGAACGGCGCCACCTCGACCTGGTGCACCGGCGTCTCACCGTCACCGGCGTTCTCGTCGCCGTTGCTGTTCCCCATCGCGAACGAGCCGCCGCCGAGCGCGATCTGCTCGATCCCGTGCTCACCGGCCGCGCTCGGCACGGAGGACCGGACCGGGAGGTCCAGCGGGACCCCGGTCCGGGCAGGCGCACAGCAGGACGGATGCTCGTCGCTCATGCCCGCCAGCTTAGTTCGCTGCTCCGGGCGCGAAGCTGCCTATCCGAGGCTCGGCGGTCCCTGCTCGATCCGCCGCAGGACGGGATCGAGGCGGTAGAAGTCGGTGCCGGTGATGAGCTGGCGCTCGTCCCACCAGGTCGCGCCCGCCTCGGCGAGCGGCTCGATCAGGGCGCGGGAGCGGACCGGGTCGGCCGGGCTGATGCCGCCGACGATCACGTCGTACGGCGTGCCCAGGTCCGCGCGCTGCTCGTTCACGAACGTGACCAGGTCGCGCAGCTCGTCGACCGGCGGGGCCTCGCCGTGGTTGGCGGTCTTGAACAGCGGTACGGCGCCGTCCCAGCGCGCCGCGCGGCGCATCGGGGCCTTGCGCGGCCAGTACCCGGCGATCCAGACCGGCGGCCGCGGGCGCTGGACCGAGGCGGGCAGCAGCTCCACGTCGTCGGCGCGGTAGTGCTCGCCGGCGTGGTTCACGCGGTCACCGGACCAGTACGCCGCCAGCAGGTCGAGGCCCTCGTCCAGCTTCGAGGCCAGCACCTTCGGGTCGGTCTCGTCGCCGAAGCTGCCGAACTCGTCGTCGATCGGCCCGCCGAGCCCCGCGCCGAAGATCACCCGGCCGCCGCTCAGCCCGTCGAGCGTGGCGACCTGCCGGGCGAGCTGCTCGGGCCGCCGCCGCGCGACCGGCGTGACCAGCGGACCGAGCTTGATCCGCGACGTCGCCAGCGCGGCCGCGGTCATCAGCATCCACGGGTCGCCGAACGGCTGCCCGCGCCGCCGCTCCTTGCTGTGCACCACATGGTCCCAGAGGAACAGCCCGTCCCACCCGGCCTGCTCGGCGGCCGTCGCCACCCGCGCGACGGTCCGGGCGTCCGCGAAATCCCCGAAGTTCGGGATGTTGACAGAAAAACGCATGATCACAACCGTAGTTCGACGAACGGAATGGTGTCGCCCGGCAGCAGGTACGTCTCCACCTCGACGAAACCGTGCGCCTTCGCGAACCGAAGGCCGTCCTCGTTGCTGGCCAGAATGTGCGTCTCGATCCGATCAGCCAGCGATCGTCCACGCTCCAGGCAGTGCTCGTAGATCGCCGTACCGAACCCGCGCCGCCGGTACGCCAGGAGCACCCGGGCGATCACCACCGCGGCCGGGGTCTCGTCCGACGGCGGGCGGACTGTGGAACACCCGACGAGGACGTCGCCGTCGTAGGCCACCTCGAGCACGTTCCGGGTCACCCGCTCGCGGATCTCCGCCACCGACAGCGGCGCCGTCGGGATGATCTCGTTGTGTACCCGCTGCCAGTCCAGCAGGGTCTGCTCGTCGCTGACCGGCACGATCCGAAGCTCGCTCACCCCGCAACCCAACAGCGGGTCGGGCCGCCGGTCAAACCGATTCAGGGCTGAAAATGGCCGGGGGAGTAGTAGCGTCCGTGTCGTGCGGATCCTCTTCGTCGGTAACAGCTTCACCTCCCGGAACAACCTGCCCGGCCTGCTGAAGGGCCTGGCCGCCGCGCGGGGAACCACGATCGAACACAAGCTGATCTCGGCCGGCGGCGCGTCCCTGCGGCAGCATCTCAACGCCGGCAAGGCGCTCGACGAGATCGCGAACGGCGGGTACGACACCGTGGTGCTCCAGGAGCAGAGCACGCTGCCGATCAAGAGCCCGGACCGCTTCCGCGAGAGCGCCCGTGACTTCGACGCGGCGATCAGCGCCGCCGGTGCGCGGACGGCGCTGTACCTGACCTGGGCGCGGCGGAACGCGCCGGAGACCCAGCGGGCGCTGACCGACGCGTACGGCGGCGCCGCGGCCGAGCTGGGTGCGACGCTCGTCCCGGTCGGGATGATCTGGGAACGCTTCCTCGCCGAGCACGACGAACCCGCACTCCACGACGCGGACAACAGTCACCCGGCGCTCGCCGGCAGTTATCTCGCGGCGTGCGTCTTCCTGATCGCCCTCCTCGCCGAGGACCCGGTCGGCATCGACGCCCCGGTGAAAGGTCTCGACGACGAAACCGCGGCCTTCCTCCGCCGGTCCGCGTGGGACATCTGCAGTTCTATTTAGCGTCGTGGAAGACGAGTCCGAGCGTATGGCGCTGTCCTGAGCGGATCGCGGACACACCGTGCCGGACGGGCGCGGCCGACCAGCCGCGCGCCGACTTCACCGGCCGGTCGCGGGTCGTGAAGACCAGCCCCTGGCCCTGCGGGATCAGCGTCGACGTACCCCGCGACTGCGCCCGCGGCCGCTGCTCGACCAGTAGGAACTCGCCGCCGGTGTGGTCGACGCCCGGGTCGTTCAGGTTGATGACGACCTGCAGCGGGAACACCTTGTCGCCGTACAGGTCCCGGTGCAGTGCGTTCCAGTCGCCCGCGCCGTACCGCAGGAGGATCGGCGTAGGTCGTTCCTGGCCGGCCCGATGGCACGCGTCCAGCCACTCGTCGAGCGTGTCCGGCCATTCCGCCTCCCGGCCGAGCTTCGCGTACCACTCGCGCGCGATCGGCAGCAGCCGCGGATACAGCGCCTGCCGCAACGACTCCACCGCCTCGGGGAACGGCCGGTCGAAGTACCGGTACTGCCCCTCGCCGAACCGGTGCCGTGCCATGTCGATCGTCGCCCGGAACCGCTGGACGTCGTCGTACAGCCCGGCGATCCGCGCACACTCGGCCGGCGTCAGCAGCTGTGGCAGCAGGGCACAACCGAGGTCGTCCACCTCCGCCGCCACGGCGTCCCAGTCGGCTCCGGCCACTCGTCGCTCGTACCTGTTCATACCTATGGAACGGTGCGGCTCCCGGTCGTGTGAGGGTAATAGACGCCGCCCTCGCCCCAGACGGACGGCAGCAGGAGCAGGCTGCCGTAGTGGTGCATCGCGATACCCGCGAACGAGGCAGAGGTCTCAGCCGCGTACACCTTGTCCAGCTCGGCTTCCATGTAGGTGCGACCTTCCTCGTAGAAGGTCACGGTCTCCGGATCGCCGGTCCCGGACAGGTCCTTGCTCTCCACCCCGATGACGACCGACAGCGGCTCGCCGTACGCGATCTCGTGGGCGGCGCGGGCCACGATCCCGGTCGCGGTCTCGGTGTAGTCCATGAGTGAGACGTAGTCGGTGAGGTCCTGCACGTGGTCGCTCAGCGGCGCGGTCTTCCCGTGCCACGTGATCGCCGTACAGCAGTCCGAGCTGTCGAACCAGAACGGGATCGCGGGCCCGACGAGCAGCTGCTGACCGGACGCATCGCGCAATCGCATGAACTGCTCCAGCAGATCGAGCCACACTGTCGGCAGCGTCGTGCCGGGCTCCTTCCACTGCGGCAACAGATACGGCTCGATGTCCACGTTCACCCCGTCGAACCGGGCATCGGCGGGTACGGCGAGGTTGTAGTCGAGCACCTTGGTGAACTCACTCACCGCGATGTGCTGGTACTGCGGCAACGCACCCAGGTACGGCGGAACCGTGCCGCCCGCGATCACCGCCTGCACGTGGTACCCGCGCCCGCGCGCCCACCGGACGAACGCCGCGACCCGGCCGCGCGAGTCCCGCAGCATGTCCCGGCCCTGGTACGCCGCGACGCCGACGTACACCGTCCGCACCGGATCCGAGCCGAACGTCGTGGTGTCGTCCATGACCCGGCCGAGCCGGTCCCGCGCCGCGCTGTCGAAGACGGCCGGGTACGAGTCCTGCTCCCACAGCCACATCGCCCGGTCTTGGGAGTATCGCTGCTGGGCCGGACGCACTGCGCCGCCAACCGCGACGTACGTGCTGGGCGACAGCCCGACCTGCCCGGTGACGTCGACCGCGCGTGCCTCCAGACCGGCGAACCCCTTCGCGGCGTCGAGGTGCACCCGATAGCCACCCGCCACCGGCTGAGCGATCCGCCAGGCGCCGCCGTTCACACGGGCCTCGACCCGTCGCAGCGGGCGACGCGAGTCCACCGCGATCGTCGCCGCGAACCGCGTCCCGCCGATCGCCGCGCCCATCTCCGGCGAGGTGATCGCGACCTTCGGCTTCGCCGCACCAGGGTTGTGCACGTCCACCGAGATGAACGGCGACCACTGGTTGTACAGCGTCTGCAGGTTCTTCCCGTGCGCCGCGAGACCGACCGTCCCGTCCACGCCACGGAGATCGACCGTCGCACTCCACGTGCCGGTCGCCGTGTCCATCGTCACCGGCACGGTCCGCTGCGCGTCGACGACCAACTGGATCCCCGACACGTCGCTGTACCGGCCGTGGACGGTGACCTGACCGGCGCTGTCGACGGGCGTGTCGATGGTGATCTCCGGCGTACCGACCTCGGCCGCGGCAGGCGTCACCGACCCGCCGGCGAGCACCAGTGCGAGGACCGCGACGAGGCGCCTCACACCTGTTCCAGCACGGTGATCGGGGCGAGCATGGTGGCGTCGTCGAGCGGTCGCTCACCGGTCTCGAGCATGTCGAGGAACACCTTCAGACCAGGGACGACGTACTCCGAGTCCAGCCGTACGTCGTGACTCACCAGCCCGGTGCGCCCGACGATCTCGGCGTGGAACGGCACCCGCCCGTCGTCCGTCGGCTTCACGAGTTGCAGGGTCACGAGCACCCCGCCGCACAGGTAGCGCACGACGACGGTGGAGCCGACCCGCTCGACGGTGACCGGCCCCGGCTCGCCGGGCGCGAGTCGCTGCGCCAGGTCGGCCGCGTGGATCCCGTAGAAGAAGATCCCGCTGTACTCGCTGTCCGGATCGGCCGGTCCGGTGACCGTGACGGCCTGGAGCTCACCCACCTCGGCGGCCGCGAGTGCATCGGCGTCCGCGACCCACCGCACCGCGGAGTACGACGTCACCGCCGCGCCACCACGCCGCGCCGCGTCCAGGATCGCCCGCGCATCCGCCGTACTCGCGGCCAGCGGCTTGTCCACCCACACGGGGATGCCGGCCTCCAGGAACGGTACGGCGTGCTCGGCGTGCAGCGCACCGTCCCGGTTGGTGACGATCAGCGCGTCGACGCTGCCGAGCAACTCCGCCGACGTCGGCACCACCTGGGTGACGCCGCCGGTCGCAGCGAGCTTGCGGTTGCGTTCGTCGTCCGCGCCGACCAGCGCGACGATGCGCGCCGTGTCCGCAACAGGGTCGACGTTCAGGTGCTCGACGATGTGGTCGGCGTGGCTGTTCTCGGTGCCGACGAGGGCGACGCGCAGCGGCATGGATCAGTTCTCCTTCAGATCGACCGGCTGCCCGGAGCGGGCGGACTCGTAGACGGCGAGTACGGTCGCCAGCGACCGCCGCCCGGCCTCCAGCGTCACCGTCGGCGGACGGCCGTCGCGGACGGCGGCGATGAAGTCGCGGTACTGCGCGAGGTGCGCGAGCTCGGTCGGACCCCAGCCGTCCGGCCCTTCCAGCGCCGGCGCTTCGGGGGCCGCGGCATCCGCGGCGGCGAAGTACGCGAGCTCGTCGTCGTCCAGGACCGCCGTCCCTTGGTCGCCGTGGATCGTCAGCCGCACCGGACGGCCCGGGTACGCCGCCGTACTGGCGAGCATCAGGCCGATCGCGCCGCTCTCGAAGACGATCGACGCCCCGGCGAGATCCTCGACCTCGATGCCCTCGTGCGCGAGGCGTCCGGTCTGCGCGCTCACCCGGACCGGGCGGCCGAGCATCCAGACCAGCAGGTCGAGTGCGTGGATGCCCTGGTTCATCAGGGCGCCGCCGCCGTCGACCGCGAGGGTGCCGCGCCAGTCGTCGCCGTCGTAGTACGACTGCGGCCGGAAGAACGCGGACTCGGCGATCCCGGACGTCACGCGGCCGAGTGCGCCGCTGTCGATCGCGGCCCGGATCTGCGCGACCGGAGGCTGGAACCGGCGCTGGCTGATCACCGCGACGGTCAGGCCGGTCTCCCGGTGCGCGTCGATCAGCCGGTCCGCGGCGGCCAGCGTGATGTCGACCGGCTTCTCGACGACCACGTGCTTGCCCGCGCGCAGCGCCTCGACGGCGACGTCGGCGTGCAGTGCGCTGGGCAGGCAGATGCCGACCGCGTCGATCTCCTCGGCGGCGTAGGCCTCGGCCGGTGTCGCGTAGGCGTGACCGCCGTACTGCTCGACCAGTTGTCCGGCGCGGTCGAGATCCTTGTCCACGACGGCGGCCAGGACGGCTTCGTCGCCGAGGGCATCGATGAGGCGGGCGTGCACGGCGCCGATCACACCGGCACCGATCAGGGCGAAACGCATAGGACCTCTTTCAGTCGGTCGTCCAGGACAGAGGGGTTCCATCGGTTTCTGCTGACTGCTGGGCAAGCAGTGCGATCCGGGTGACGAGCAGGCTCCGCTCCGTCGTGATGTCCGGTTCGTTGCCCGCAGCAAGCGCCTGCAGGGGCAGCTCGGCGGGCCGGAAGCCGGCCGGCAGCGGTACGTCGTGCGGCTCCAGCTCGGTCGTCGTGAGCACGAGGCGGTTGCGCGCCCAGAGCAGCTCCGCGGTGCCTTCGGTGCCGACGAGCTTCATCCGGTAGTCACCGTGCACCGGCGAGCCGGCCGGATTCATCCAGTCCACCCCGGCGGTGATGACCGCACCCGGCCCGCTCAGCGTCGCCACGCCGTACGAGCTGTCCACGACGGCGCCGCTGACGGTCCCGCCGGTCAGGCCGGTGAAGAGCAGGGCGGCGTCGATGTCGTGGACCGCGAGATCGTTCAGGAGCCCGCCGTACCGCTCGCGCTCGAAGAACCAGGCCGGACGGGTCGGGCGGTTCAGCTTGTGCGGTCCGGACGACGTGACGCCGTGGATCGTGCCGAGCCGGCCCGCGATCCCGAGCGCGGCGAGGGTGACGGGGTAGTACCGCTTCTCGAGCAGCAGGGTCACGTGACGGCCGGTGCGGCGCGCGGCCGCGGCGATCGCGTCGAGGTCCTCGAGCGTCGTACACAGCGGCTTGTCCGCGATCACCTGGCAGCCGGCCTCGAGAGCATCGACCACCACCTGACCGCGGTCGCCGTAGATCCCGGCGACCATCACGACGTCGGGCTCGGTGTCGCGCAGCATCTGCCGGTGATCGGTGAAGACCTTGGCGTCGTACGGCGTGGCCCAGCGCTCGGCGGTCCCGGGCGACGGGTCCGCCACCGCGACCAGCTCGAACCCGGCGACCTGGTCGACCTCGGCGGTCGCATAGGCCACGTGCGGATGGGCGGCGCCGGCGATCGCGATTCGCGTCATAGCCGTGATTCCAGCATGCAACCGGTTGCACGTCAACGCGTCACGGCGTGGGTTTCGGCGTGGGTTGCGGTGTGGGTTGCGGAGCCGGCGCGGTCGTCGCGCGGGTGACCAGGTGGGTCGCGATCGTCACGCACCCGGCGCCCGGCTCGGTGGCCTCCAGCAGGTCGACGAGCAGCTTCGCGGCCGCCGTACCGGCGGTGGCCGCGCCGGCCGAGACGCTGGTCAGTGCGGGGGTGGTGAGCGGCGCGAGGGTGTCGTCGCAGCCGACCAGGCTGAAGTCCGCCGGCACCGAGATGCCGCGCACCTCGAGACCGGCCAGCACGCCCTGCGAGACCACGTCGTCGAACGCGATGGCCGCCGTCGCCCCGGACCGGACGAGCGCCGAGACCGAGTCCCGCCCGGCCGTGTACGTCGGCCGCCCGACCTCGATGATCTCGACCGTCAGCCCTGCCTTCGCGGACGTCTGGAGCAGCGTCTCCCGGCGCTGCTGGTCCGACCATGAGTCGCGCGGACCGGCCAGGTACGCGAGTCGCTCGTGGCCGAGCTTCTTCAGCAGCAGCACGGCCTCGGTCATCCCGCCCGACGAGTCGATCAGCACCCGTGGGATGCCGTCCAGGTCACGGTTCACCAGGACGACGGGACGGGTCGCGGCCAGACCGCGGATCAGCTCCTCGGACAGGCGCGGTGACGCGAGCACGAACCCCTCGACCTGCGGCGCGAGCCGGGCGATCAGCTTGGCCTCCCGCTCCGCCGACTCGTCGGAGTCGCCGAGGAACACCGCGAGATCGGCCGTCTCGGCGGCGAGCTGCAGGCTCCGCACCAGCGGCGGGAAGAACGGGTTCGCGATGTCCGGGACGACGACCGCGATGTTCCCGAACCGCCCGGTCGACAGCGCCCGCGCGGCCTGGTTCCCGACGTACCCGAGCCGGGCCGCGACCGCGCGGACGTGCTCGACGGTCTCCGGGCTGAGCAGCTGCGGCCTGGTGAAGGCCCGCGAGACCGTCGACCGCGACACCTCGGCGGCGGTCGCGACGTCGCGGATGGTGACCCCGGTACGTGTTGCCATGCGGCCACGATAATGCAACCGGTTGCATCACTTCACGATCTCGAACCGGAAGTTCAGGTTCTCGGCCGTGCGGAGCTTCAGCCGGGTCGGCTCGACACCGGGGCTGTCGTAGAAGCGGACGCCCTCGCCCAGCAGGACGGGGACGACGTGCAGGACGATCTCGTCGACCAGGCCGGCGTCGAGCGCCAGCCGGGGCACCGTGCCGCCGGTGACCACGAGGTCGCGGCCGGCCGCCGCCCGCAGCCCGTCCGCCACCACGTCGCGGATGTCACCCGAGACGTAGGTGAACTCCGGGATCGGGTTCGTCGCCGGGTCCTTGTGGGTGTAGATGAGGATCGGGCCGTGCCACGCCCCGCCGTACGGCCGGTTCTCGCCGACCACGTCGACCCGCTTGCCGCCGCACAGGAACGCGCCGCAGCTCGCGATCACTTCCGCGCCGAGAGCGGACGGCCCGCCGTCCGCGTGCGACGCCCAGTCGAGGTTGTCGTCGCGGTCGCCGATGAAGCCGTCGAGAGACATCGTCATGTGCCAGATCACTGTGCCGGTCATGGTCACCAGCGTGGCCCCGAGACGATTCATGCGTCCAATGCCAATTCGGCGGCGGATGGATAGATAGCATCGATACATGCTCGATCTCGTCCGGCTGCGGGTGCTGGCCGCGGTGGCCGCGCACGGTTCGGTGACCGCGGCTGCCGCGGCGCTGCACTACACGCAGCCCACCGTCAGCCATCACCTCGCCCGGCTGGAGGCCGCGACCGGGGCGAAGCTGGTCCAGAAGGCCGGCCGTGGCATCCGGCTCACCCCGGAAGGCGAGGTGCTCGCCCGCCGGGCCGCCGAGATCGTCGGTCGCGTCGACGCCGCCGACGCGGAGCTCGCCGCCCTCGTCGGCCTGCGCTCCGGCCGGGTGCGGGTCGGCGCGTTCACCTCGGCGCTCAGCGAACTCGTGCCGCCGGCCGCGGCCGAGCTCCGCCGTGAGTTCCCCGACCTGCGGCTCGAACTCACCGATGCCCACCCGCGGGTCGCCGTCCGGCAGTTGCGGGCGGGGGAGATCGATCTGGCGATCGTGTTCCGGTACGACGACGAGCAGCCGGACGACGGCATCCGCTACACGTACCTGCGCGACGACCCGATCCACCTGCTGAGCCGCCGGACCGGCGAAACCCTGACCGACCACCGTGACTCGGACTGGATCGCCGGCTGCGTGAACTGCCGTCGCGAGCTGCTGCGGCACTGCGCCGACGCCGGGTTCACGCCGCGGATCGCGTTCACCAGCGACGACGTGATCGTCAAGCAGGCGCTCGTCCGTGCCGGCCTCGGCGTCACCACCTCGCCCGCCCTGGCGCTGCGCTCGCACCTCGCCGACGGGGTGCAGTCCACCGAGCTGCCGGTCGTCCGGCGGATCCTGCTCGCGACGTACGGCGAACCGCCCGATCCGCCGGCCACAACAGCCTTCATTGCAGCCCTGAAACGAGTCACACTGGCCTGAGGACTCCGGTTGCAGGGCCGGGCGATAGGGCACTGGGTGAGCATGGTGGATGCCGAGCTGCGATATCTGCGGATCTGGCGGGCAGCCGTGGTGGTGCTGGCCGCGATCGGAGTGCTGACCTCGCTGGTGTTCGTCTCACCGGCGACCAACCTGGCGGCGTTCGTGGTCGCCGCGTTCACCACCGGGGCGGTCTTCCTCAGTATCGGTCTGGGCCGCGACCTGCCGTCCTCGGACCTGCTCCACGTGGTGCCCCGGGGAGCGGTGCTCGGTGGGCTGTGCCTGCTCGCGATCTGCGGGTACGCCGCGGCGACCGGTGCGCGCGCCGCGCTCCTGCTCCTGCTGATCGTCGGGGTCTCTCCGCCGGTCGTCGGCTGGTTGCGATCCGGCCGGGTGGAGCGGCCGGCCCGGGTGCTGCCGCGGCGGCCGATCCGGTTGCCCAAGGCATCGAACCGGCAGCTGAAGGCGGTCCGCGCCGACGCCGATCCGGCCGCGCAGTGGCCGATGCCGAAGTACCTGACCGCCGTCGTCCGCAGTGTCGGCGAGCTGAGCGACGAGGAGCTGTGCCTGGCCTGGCGGCGCAGCTTCAACCAGCTGCAGCGCGCGATGAGCGCGGACCGGCGCCAGGCCATGGTCGACGTACGGCGTGCCTATCTGGACGAACTCGAGCGCCGCCACCCCGACTCGTTCGCCACCTGGCTGGCGTCGAACCCGCGCGCCGCCGGCAACCCGGCCCGGTTCTTCACCCACCGCGCCGACCATTAGCCGAACGCTAGGCGAAGGTCGCCCGCAGGTCCGCCGCGATCAGCTCGACCGCGTGTCTCCCGGCGGACAGCGCCGCCGGAAAGTTCAGGAACGCGTGCATCGTGTCCGCGTACTCGACCAGCCGCGTCGGTACGCCGTCCTGCTCCAGGCGAGCGGCGTACGTGAGCGCGTCGTCGCGCAGCCAGTCCCGCCCGGCCGCGAGGACGAGCGCCGGCGGGAGTCCCGCAAGTGTCGCGGCCCGCAACGGTACGGCGCCCGGCGGGATGTCGCGCTCTCCGAAGTACCACTCGTGCCAGTCGGAGTGCGGATGTAGGTCCAGGACCGGGTAGCACAGGATCTGCCGGTCGGGGAGTGGCGCACCCGCGTCGCGTGCGAGCTGGCACGCACCGGCGGCCAGTGCGCCGCCCGCACTCTGGCCACCGACGGCGATCCGCCCGTCGCCGGCGACGTTCTCGCGGATCCAGGTGAGCGTGTCGCTGACGTCCTGGAGTCCCGCGGGACAGGGGTTCTCGGGTGCGAGGCGGTAGTTGAGCGAGACCACCGTGACGTTGCCGCCGACGGCGATCCCGGAGGTCGCGAACTCGATGTCCCGCAGGTCCCCGCCGACGAATCCACCGCCGTGCAACCAGAGCAGGACCGGGCGGGGCCGGGGCGACGGCCGGTAGATCCGGGCCTGCAGCGTCCGGCCGGGCAGCGCGATCGTGATGTCCTCGACGGCGGCCCGGGGGTCAGGGTCGCCGGCCACGGCCGCGTCGGGCAGCTCCTCCCGATCGAGCAGCAGCGCCTCGTACGGATCGAGATCCGGATGATCCGGCTGGTCGGCGAGCAGCTTCCGCAGCGCGTCGGTCTCGGGCCCGTACAGCGGGCTGTCGACGAGTTCGTGGGTCATGCGCTCACCAGCGCCAGGTGGCGGGCCGCGTGCGCGAACAGGATGCCGTCCGGTGTCGTCGACACGTACTCCGCCAGCGCCCCGATCCCGCCGTCGAAACCTGCACCCGTCGACGGATCGAGCCAGGTGCCGTCGTCGTACTGCGAGATCTCGTCGACGAGCGCGGCGCCGACGCCGCGGAACCGGTGCAGGACCAGTTCGGAGGAGATCCGCCGGCCCGCCTCGACGCCGCCGAGGTTCAGCGCGCGCCCGATCTCGGCGGTCTCCCAGCGCGGATCGAGGCTCCAGTGCAGCCGGCCCGCCCGGGCGTCGCGCAGGACGGCGAGTGTGATCTCGTCCCACATCAGCACGTGCGCGACCAGGTCGTGCAGCGAGTCGCAGAAGTCCCCGAGCGGCCCGGCGGTCACGTCGTACGGCGCGCGCAGCTCGGACTCGCTCAATCCTTCGGTCCGGCTCAGCAACAGGTCCTGGTCGCGCCGGATCAGCTCGGCCGCCTGGGCGGGGGTGGTCGTCGGTGTACGCATGCGGACAATCAACCAGCCCGGACGGGCCGGGCGCGGTCGATTGCGCGAACCTCTCAATCCACCGCGCGCTACGGTTACCAGTTGAATCGGACAGAGGGAGTGGGTTGTGAGGATCGGGATCGTCGGCGCGGGCGGGGTGGGCGGCTATTTCGGCGCGCGACTGGCAGCGGCCGGGCAGGACGTGGCGTTCGTCGCGCGCGGCAAGCACCTGGAAGCCGTCAACGCCGACGGGCTCGCGGTGCTGAGCCCGGCCGGTGACCTGCGGCTGCCGGTGCGGGCGACGAGCGATCCGGCGGAGATCGGTCCGGTGGACTACGTGCTGGTCTGCGTGAAGACGTGGCAGCTGCCCGACGCGATCGCCGCGATCCGGCCGCTGGTCGGTGCGGACACGGCGATCGTCACGGTGCAGAACGGCGTCGAGGCGCCCGACCAGGTCGCGGAGGTCTACGGCCAGGACGCCGTGCTCCCCGGTGCCGCCGAAGTGATCGCGTACGTCGAGAGCCCGGGCGTCATCCGGCATCTCGGCAACGGGAAGCTGAACTTCGGCGAATGGGACAACCAGGTCACGCCGCGGACCGATCGGCTGCGGGACGCGGTCGTCGCCGCGGGACTGCAGGCAAACGTCCCGGACGACATCTGGGCGGCGCTGTGGACCAAGTTCCTGTCCGTGGTCCCGGGCGGCGGCCTCGGGACGGCGACCGGCGCCGGGTACGGCGTGCTCCGCACCCACCCCGCCACCCGCCGGCTGCTCACCGAAGCGATCACCGAGATCCGCGACGTCGCACGCGCCCGCGGCATCCGGCTCGCCGCGGACGTCGTACCCCGGACGCTGGCCTGGATCGACCAGCTCCCCGCCGACGGCACCACGTCGCTCCAGCGCGACCTGATCGCCGGCCGGCCTTCCGAACTCGACGCCTGGACCGGCGCCGTCGTCCGCCTCGGCGGCGAAGCGGGCGTCCCGACCCCGGTCAACACCTTCCTGTTCGAGCTCGCCGGCGCGCGAGCACTTGCCGCCGGCCACTGAAAGTAGGCGATCCCGGCCCGCGCCGGGCGGTCAGTCCTCGGCGAGGCGCTGGAGGAGTCCTGCCAGGGTTTGTTGTTCGGCGGGGGTCAGGCGGGCGAGTTGGGTGACCATGACGTCGCGGCGTTTCTCGCGCAGGGTGGTCAGGATCTTGCGGCCGTCGGGTGTGAGGTCCACCAGGGTGGCGCGCCGGTCGTGTGGATCCGGCTGCCGCGCCACCAGGCCCGCCGCCTCCAGGTCGTCCACGACCGAGGTCGCGGACCGCGGCACGATCCCCAGCCGCGCCGCGAGCTCGCTCAGCCGCAGCGCCTCGCCCGCGTGATCGAGCGTCCGCAGCACCCGGAACTGCCCGTGCGTGACGCTCTCGCCGAACCCCTCCCGGGACGCCCGCCGCTGTCGGCGAACGATCCCGTCCAGCAGTCCGGCAATCTGCTCGGCCGCGTCCTCAGGCGCATGCATGAACAGAGCCTAGTGGTCCTTCTTCCCCGGAGGGGAACAAACCGGGATAGTTGTGAGTTTGACTCATAGTGAGTTAACCTCAGTATATCTTGGTCCCTGACTGGAAGGAATCGCATGTCGCAGATCTCCGGCTTTCCGGGCGGGGGAGGCGGCGGCGGGCGTGCGATGCGGTCGCTGTTGAAGGACTCCTCCGTCCGGCATCACAAACTGTCGGCGGGAACACTCCGCCGGATCCTCGGGTTCGCCCGTCCCTACCGCGGCTATCTGGCCGTCTTCCTGGTCCTGGTCGCGTTCGACGCCGGCACCGGCGCGGTCACCCCGCTGCTGTTCCGCGCGATCATCGACCGCGGCATCGTGCCGGGCCACGCCCAGGTCGTCGTCTGGCTCGCTCTCGTCGTCGCGCTGCTCGCGGTCGCGAACAGTGCGATCACCCTCGCCGAGCGCTGGTTCTCCGCGCGGATCGGCGAAGGGCTCGTCTACGACCTCCGCACCGCCGTGTTCGACCACGTCCAGCAACTGCCCGTCGCGTTCTTCAGCCGGACGCAGACCGGCGCGCTCATCCAGCGCCTGAACGGCGACGTCCTCGGCGCCCAGCAGGCGTTCACCTCCACGCTCTCCAATGTCGTCAGCAACCTGCTCAGCGTCGCGCTCGTGCTCGGCGCGATGTTCGTGATGTCGTGGCAGATCACACTGCTCGCGCTCGTCGTGCTGCCGCTGTTCGTCGTCCCCGCCCGGCTGCTCGCCGGGAAGTTGCGCGAGGCAACAGCGGAGACCTACAAGCTGAACGCCACCATGGCGCAGACCATGACCGAGCGCTTCAACGTCGCCGGTGCGGTGCTCGCCAAGGTGTTCGGCCGGACCGAGGACGCCTCCCGCGACTTCGCCGGCAAGGCCGCCCGGGTCCGCGACATCGGCGTCACCACGTCGATGTACGCCGGGGTCTTCCGCGTCTCGCTGACACTCGTCGCCGCCCTTGCGGTCGCGCTCGTGTACGGCGTCGGCGGGGTCTTCGCCGTCGAGGGGATGCTCGGGATCGGCACGGTCGTCGCGCTGACGGCGTACCTGAACCGGCTGTACGGCCCGCTGACCGCGCTGTCCAACATCCAGGTCGACGTGATGACCACGCTGGTCAGCTTCGAGCGCGTGCTCGAGGTGCTCGACCTGCCGCCGATGGTGGCCGACCGCAAGGATGCCAGGACGCTGCCGCCGACCGCGGAGCCGTCGATCGAGTTCGACCACGTGTCCTTCCACTACCCGTCCGCCGAGGAGGTGTCGCTCGCCTCGCTCGAGTCGGTCGCAACACTCTCGGCCGAGACCGGTGAAGAGGTGCTGAAGGACGTCACGTTCACCGTCGAGCCGGGGCAACTGGTCGCCGTGGTCGGCCCGTCCGGCGCCGGCAAGTCCACGCTGTCGTCGCTCGTCTCCCGGATGTACGACGCCACCGGCGGCGCGGTCCTGGTCGGCGGTCACGACGTACGGGAGGTCACGCAGACCTCGCTGCGCGCGGCGATCGGAGTGGTCACGCAGGACTCGCACATGTATCACGACACGATCCGCGCCAACCTGCAGCTGGCCCGCCCGGACGCCAGCGACGACGAGCTGCACGCGGCGCTCGGGGCGGCGCAGATCGCGGCCCTCGTCGACAGCCTCCCGGACGGTCTGGACACCGTGGTCGGCGACCGCGGCTACCGGTTGTCCGGCGGCGAACGGCAGCGCCTGGCGATCGCCCGGCTGCTGCTGAAGTCGCCGTCGATCGTGATCCTCGACGAGGCAACCGCGCACCTTGACTCCGAGTCCGAGGCCGCCGTCCAGACCGCGCTCGCGAACGCGCTGGTCGGCCGGACGTCACTCGTCATCGCGCACCGCCTGTCGACGATCCGCAACGCCGACGTCATCCTCGTCCTCGACGACGGCCGCATCCAGGAGCGCGGCACGCACGACGAACTGCTCGCCCGGGGCGGGCTGTACGCCGATCTCTACGCGACCCAGTTCGCCGAGGCGGCCTGACGGTGACCTGACTGTGGCTTGACCACCAGCCGGACCCCAGGTCGCGTAGCGATCCGCGGGCGGGGGAGGATCTCCCGTATGAGAGATCGGATGACTGCGGCCGCCACGGAGCTCACCTACGACGCTCCCGCGGCGGACTGGCTGGCGGCGCTGCCGCTGGGGAACGGCCGGATCGGCGCGATGTGGTTCGGCGGCACCGAGCACGACCGGATCGCGCTGAACGACGAGACGCTGTGGTCGGGCAGTCCCGAGACGACCCGCCGGCTCGCGACACCGGCCGGCGAGGTCGGCGCGGCCGCGGTCGAGCGACTCCGAGCCGCGCTGGCCAGGGGCGACGTCCGCGCGGCCGAGGAGCTCGCGCACGTGTTCCACAGCGGTCACTCGCAGGCGTACCTGCCGCTCGGCGACCTGCTGCTGGACCACCGGCCGGCCGGTGCCGTCACGAACTACCGGCGGCGGCTCGACCTGGACACCGCGGTCGCGCGGGCCGAGTACGAAGTGGACGGCGCGGAGGTCTGGCAGGAGGTCTTCGTCAGCGCGCCGGCCCAGGCATTGATCCTACGTCTGGGCGCCGCGCGACCGCTCACGGTGACGCTCAGCCTCACCTCGCAGCTCCGCTCGACCACCGAAGCCGTCGGCGACAACGGGCTGGCACTGCTCGCCACCTGCCCGTCGTCGGTGGCCCCGCCGCACGGCGACGCCGCCGACCCGATCCAGTACTCCGACGGCGACGACCGGGGAATGAACGCGGCCGTCGTACTGCGGGCGCACACCGACGGAACCATCACGGCGACCGATGACGCGCTGACCGTCAGCGACGCGACCGAGCTGTACGTCGTGCTCTCCACAGCCACGGGCTACGAAGGACCGCTCGTCGCGCCGACCCACACCCGCGAGGAGTGTCGCGAGGCCGCCGACTCCGCCGTCCGCGCCGCTCTCGCCCGCGGCACCGAAGCGAGCGAAGAGCACGTCGCCGACTACCAGGGCCTGTTCCGGCGTTCGGTCCTCACGCTGCCCTCGGCCGTCGACCTGACCACGGACCAGCGGCTGATGACCGCGGGCGACGATCCCGGCCTGGCCGCGCTGATCTACAACTTCGGGCGCTACCTGATGATCTCCAGCTCCCGCCCCGGCGGCCTGCCGACCAACCTGCAGGGGATCTGGAACGAGTACCTGCAACCGCCGTGGAGCAGCAACTACACGGTCAACATCAACACCGAGATGAACTACTGGCCGGCCGAGACCACGTCGCTGTCCGAGTGCCACGAGCCCCTCCTCACGTACGTCGCGAACCTGGCCGAAGCGGGACGTCGTACGGCCGAGAACCTCTACGGTGCCAAGGGCTGGACAGCGCACCACAACGCCGACGCCTGGTGCTGGACCGCGCCCGTCGACGGCAACCCGAAGTGGTCGAACTGGCCGATGGCCGGCGTCTGGCTGTGCCGTCACCTGTGGGACCACTACGCGTTCACCGGCGATCGCGAGTACCTCCGCGACGCCTGGCCGGTGCTGCGCGGGGCCGCCGAGTTCTGCCTCGACTGGCTGTTCGAACTCCCGGACGGCACGCTGGGGACCGCGCCGTCGACGTCGCCGGAGAACGAGTACGTCGGCGCCGACGGCGAGTCCGCGTCGGTCACGACCTCGTCGACGATGGACCTGTCGCTGATCGCGGACCTGTTCGACCGCTGCGCGCAGACCGCGACCGCGCTCGATCTGACCGACCCGCTCGTCGAGGACCTGATGGCCGCCCGCAAGCGCATCCCCGACCCGCGGATCGGCAGCCGCGGACAGCTGCAGGAGTGGCTGACGGACTTCGCCGAGGCCGAGCCGCAGCACCGCCACACGTCCCACCTGATCGGCCTGCACCCCGGTGACCAGATCACTCCGGACGGTACGCCGGAGCTCGCCGCGGCCGCCGCCCGCACGCTGGAGCTGCGGGGCGACAAGAGCACCGGCTGGTCGCTGGCCTGGCGGATCTCGTTGTGGGCAAGGCTTCGCGACGGCGCGGCCGCACACCGCCTGGTCCGTGAGCTGCTGACTCCGGCATCCGATTCGGTCACCGACTACGTGGGTGACGGCTCCGGCCTGTATGCGAACCTGTTCTGCGCGCATCCGCCGTTCCAGATCGACGGGAACTTCGGCGCGACCGCCGGGATCGCGGAGATGCTGCTGCAGAGCCACACCGGTGAGCTGGAGATCTTCCCCGCGCTGCCGGACGCCTGGCCGGAGGGCGCGATCACCGGCCTGCGCGCCCGCGGCGGCGTGCGCGTCGACCTCACCTGGTCCCCGGACGCGGCCCACGCCGTACTGACCGCCGATCGGGGCACCACCGTCACCCTTCGCCACGGCGAGCGCCGCGAGGAGGTGTCTCTCACCGCGGGGGTCCCGTACACCTGGACAATTGCCGGATGAGCTTCGTCATCGGCGTCGACATCGGTACCGGCAGCACGAAGGCTGTCCTGAGCACGCTCGACGGGGAGGTCGTGGCGGTCGCCCGCCGCGACCACGCCCCGAGCCTGCCGCAGCCGGGCTGGGCCGAGATGGACGCCGAACGCGACTGGTGGGGCGACGTCGTCGAGGTGCTCGCCGAGCTGGACACGACGGATGTCGCGGCCGTCTGCGTCTCCGGTCTCGGGCCGTGCGTCGTCCAGACCGACGACGACCTGCGGCCGCGCCGCCCGGCGATCCTGTACGGCGTCGACACCCGCTCGACCCGCGAGATCGCCGAGATCACCGACCGGCTCGGCGCGGACGCGATCCTCGAACGATGCGGGAAAGACCTGTCCAGCCAGGCGATCGGGCCCAAGCTGGCCTGGTTGCGGCGGCACGCCGGTGACGCGTGGCGGCCGCAGGACCGCTGGTTCAGCGCACACACGTACGTCGTCGCGCGGCTGACCGGTGAATGGGTGCTCGACCACCACACGGCCAGCCAGTGCGACCCGTTCTACGACGTCCGCCGGCAGGACTGGGCGACCGACTGGGTGGAAGCCGTGCTGCCAGGTCTCGCGCTGCCGCGTCTGGTGTGGCCGTCCGACCAGGTGGGCGTCGTACGGTGGGACGCCGCGGAGCGGACCGGCCTGCCCGAGGGCACCCCGGTCGTCGCAGGGACCGTCGATGCGTGGGCCGAGGCGTTCAGTGTCGGTGTACGACGGCCGGGCGACCTGATGCTGATGTACGGCTCGACGATGTTCTTCGTCCAAGTGCTGCCCGGCCCGACGAGCGTGCGCGGTCTGTGGACGACGTCCGGGGTCGAACGCGGGTCACACACGCTGGCCGCCGGGATGGCCACCTCCGGGACGGTGACGACCTGGCTGCAGGACCTGACCGGCGGTGCGCCGTTCGAGACATTGCTCGAGGAAGCGGCCGCCGTCCCCGCGGGCAGCGAGGGACTCGTCCTGCTGCCGTACTTCAGCGGCGAGCGGACCCCGATCTACGACCCACTGGCCCGCGGCGTGATCGCCGGCCTCACGCTCCGGCACGGCCGCGGTCATCTGCTGCGCGCGGCGTACGAAGGCATCGCCTGCGGGGTGCGGCAGATCCTGGACATCTTCGGGCCGGCCGACCGGATCGTCGCCGTCGGCGGCGGAACGCAGGGCGGCCTGTGGGCGCAGATCGTCAGCGATGTCGCCGGGATCGAGCAGGTCGTTCCCCGGCAGACGATCGGGGCGTCGTACGGCGATGCGCTGCTGGCCGCGATCGGGATCGGCGCGGTCCCACCGGACACCGACTGGACCAGACCGGATCACGTGGTGGCGCCCGATCCGGCGACGGCATCGACGTACGCGAGTCTGTTGCAGACCTTCACCGAGCTGTACCCGGCGACGCGGGAGCAGGTCCATCGGCTGGCGCGGAGCGCGCTCTAGGTCAGGTCGCGGACGTGCAGGACGGCGCCGCTGTCGAGGTCGCGGTCGAGCAAGGACCAGATGGACCGCGCCACCGTCTCGGGTTTGGAGAGTTGCCCGAGCGCCTGCATCTCGCGGAAGCGGCTCGACACCGGGACCTCGAGCGGACTGGCCGCGCGCAGTTCGGCCTGCATGGCGGTGTCGACCGAGCCGGGTGACACCGAGACGACCCGGCAGCCGGGAGTGCGGTGCTGTTGCTCGAGTCCGACCGTGCGGACCCATTGGTCGATCGCCGCCTTGCCCGCGCAGTAGCTGGACTCGCCCTCGTGCGGCCGGCTCGCGGCACCCGACGACACCATGATCAGGTGCTGTTCACAGTCCCGGCCGGACACCGCGCTCAGGAACGAGTGGCCGAGCACCTGCGCGGCCGCCGAGTTCAGCAGCACGTTACGGGTGTATTGCTCGGTGTCGACATGATCCGCCGAGCCGAGCGGCGTCAGCGTCCCGGCGTTGTGGATGAAGACCACCAGTTCCGGCTGACTGGCCTCGACCCGCTGCCGGAAGTCCTTGTCGACGACCGGCCAGGAGTCCGGATCGGCGAGATCCACCGCGACGTGGTGCGCCGCCCCCGGCGTACCGCCGCGGCGGGAGATGTCGATCAGCTCCGCGCTCTCGAACGGGATCGTCGCGGCCAGGGCGGCGCCGAGCCCCGCCGAGGCGCCAGAGATCCACACCAGAATCCGCCGTAGCGGCGTCATCGGCTTCTCGTCCCCGAGCGCAGGCAAAAATCCAGCATCATGCAGTTCCCCCCCTGCAGCCCCATCCACCCCTTGCTAGAGGCAGCGTACGTCCTGCTCCCCGGAATCCGAACCCCCGTCGGCGTTTCTCACCGCTTGCGACCGGCCGGTCGCCCGCAGCGCCTGCCGGCGAACGCTCAGCGGGCTCTCAGGGAATTGTTGCCAAGAGCATCGACCAGGGTGACGTTCGCGGCACGCCGGGCGGCCGCGGTGGGATCCGCGGCCGCGCGGGCGTACCACTGCGCCGGAAAGGGCTCAGAACCAGCTCAGGACTCGTTGTCCCGAAGGTCGTCGTTCTGGCCGTCGAGGTTGTCCAGCTGGTCCCGGGCCATGTCGGTGCCCTGGTCGATCTTGTCGCCGTACTTGCCGCCGGTCTTCTCGTCGGCGAAGTCACCGGCCTTGTCCAGGCCCTCGTCGACCTTGTCGCCGTGCTCGTCGACCAGGTCGCCGGCCTTGTCCTTCATGTTGTCGAACATACCCATCGTGGTTTCCCCGTTCTCTCGATGGTTGCCTTCCACTACCCAGCCGCCATTACCCGATCGCCCGGATCCCACACGCCGGGGGCCGCAACACCGTGGTCATCGCGGCGAAACCTGCGAAGTAGTTGAAGATGACATAACAGGGCTGACAGGTTGCCGCCACGACCGGGAGGGGACTCGTGAGTCTCAGTCAGCCGACCGACGCCGAACTGGATGTGATGATCCGGGCGCGTCTGGCCTCCATCGGAATCGATCTCGAGCAGTTGCCGGCCGGGAGCGTGCCGGATCCGGACACCGGCAGTCCGGGCCGCGACTCCGTGCTCGCAAGCCTTCGGAGCTTCATGCGCACCACCGTGCTGCCGTTGAGTTCGTACAGCTTCGCCGCGGACGCACGGCTCGCCCAGCAGGCCGCGCCGCCGAAGCTCTACCCGTCCATCGACGTCGCCCGGGAGGCCTGATGAGCGCGCCCCAGGACAGCCAGGTCGACCGGCGGTCGTTCCTGCACCGCGCGAGTGCGCTGGCCGCCGCCACCGCGATCGGATCGGTGGCGCTGCCAACGGTCGCGCACGCCGCGCCGGCGCCGTCCCGCACGGCGTCGCTGGTCGACGTACCGGCTCGGTCCACGGATCTCAGCGAGTTGACGATCGCCGAAGCCGCCACCTTGATCCGCAAGGGAAAGCTGAAGCCCGAACAGCTCGTGGAGATCTGCCTGGACAGGATCAAGGCGTTCGACCCCACTTACCAGGCGTTCAACTTGGTGCTCGCCGACGAGGCACTCGCGCGGGCCCGTGCGCTCGGCCGGACCCGCGGCGGTGCGCTGCACGGCATCCCGTTGGCGATCAAGGACAACTACTACACGCGTGGCGTCACCACGACCGCCAACTCGTACCTGTTCGCCGACTTCGTGCCGCCGTACGACGCGACCGCCGTACGGCGGCTGACCGCGGCCGGCGGGATCGTGCTCGGCAAGACCCAGATGGGGCCGCTGGCAACCACCCGGGCGACGACGCCCGACGGGCGGATCACGACCGTGAACGCGTGGACGCCGAACGACCCCGGCACCGATCCCGGCGGCTCGTCGTCCGGCTCGGCGACCGCCGTCGCGGCCCGGCTGGCGACGTCGGCGGTCGGGACCCAGACCGGCGGCTCGATCACCGCCCCGTCGAACGCGCAGAACCTGACCGGCCTGAAGCCCACGATGGGCCGGGTCTCGCTGCACGGCATCGTGCCGCTGAGCTACACCCGCGACCATCCGGGACCGCTGGCGCGGGACGCGATGGATGCCGCGATCATGCTGACCGCGATGGCCGGCGAGGACCCGGAAGACCCTAGAACACAGGGGCTTCCGCCGGTGCCGGACCTGGTGGCTGCGGCGACGCCGGTACGGCAGGGCCGAAGCGTCCGGGCGCGCTGGCGGACCCGGATCGGTGTGATCCCCGGGTTCACCAGCGGTACGTCGGAGACCGCGGCGGCGCGCACGGCCGCACTCGGCGTCCTTGAGGGGATCGACGGCCTGTCGGTCGTCGATGTGACGATGCCGGACGAGTGGGACCTGCTGACGAACGCGGCCTTCAACAACGTCCGCCTTCCCGAGCGGAGCGAGCCGTTCCTGCCGATGCTGCGGTCGGACCTCCGAGGCTTCGGGGTCTCCGTGACGGGCTGGCTGCAGGGCGCGCTGCTCGGAGCGAACGAGTTCCTGATCGGTCAGCGCGCCAAGGTGTTGCTGCTGGAGCGGGTCCTCGACGACCTGTTCGAGCAGTGTGACGTCGTGGTGCAGACCTCCCCGACACCGTTCGACGCGCTCGGCCTTCCCGAGTTGGCGCTGCCGATCGGCTTCACCACGACCGGCGTACCGATCGGGACGATCCTCGGCGGCAAGCCGTTCGGCGAGGAGCGTCTGCTCGCCGTCGCCGCGGCGTACCAGGCCGTCACCGACTGGCATCACCGCCGGCCCGCGGATCCGTCCGCGGCCCGGGTCGCGGCTCGTTCCGCCGCGACGCCGGACCGCGGCCGCATCCGCGCCGAGGAGGTTTCGGACCTCATGCAGTGAACGGATTCCGGTCCTTGCCGAGGGCCGGGAGGACCGTTCCCGCGAACGTCGCGTAGAGGTGCCGCTGGAACATCGGGCCGAAGCTGACCCGGGCGGCGCCCCGCGCGGCGTAGTCCGCGACGGAGTTCGCGCCCTGCCCGTAGCTGACGTTCACCGGGCCGTCGATCTGTGTCGTCAGTGTTGCGATCACGTCGAGGTCGGTGACGCCGATCGGGTAGACGCAGTCCGCGCCCGCGGTCAGGTAGCGATCGCCCCGTTCGAGGGCGCTGTCCACCTGCTCGCCCGCCGTACCGGCCCGGCGGAGGAAGGTGTCGATCCGGGCGTTGATCACCAGCGCGTCGCCGGCAGCGGCCCGCACGGCGCCCAGGAAGTCCGCCTGCGCAGCGGGATCGATCATCGCGCCGGTCGCCGGGTCGGAGTCCTCCAGGTTGAGTCCGACGGCTCCGGTCGCGACGAAACGCTCCACGAGCTCGGCCGGAGCCAGCCGGTAGCCGCGTTCGAAGTCGACCGTGACCGGCACGCACACCGACCGCGCGATCCGCGTGGCGGCCGCCAGTACGTCGTCGACCGGCGCGTGCTCGCCGTCGTCGTACCCGAGGACCGCGGCCGTCGCGTTGCTGCTGGTCGCGACCGCGGCGAAGCCGGCCTCCTCGACCAGACGGGCCGATGCCGCGTCCCAGGCGTTCGGGACGACGAGTGGTGTGCCGGGAACGTGCAGCTTCCGCAGGGTTGTTGCTGACGACATCAAGATCTCCCATGAATCAGGGGCAGCCCGAAGGCCGGGAACAAAGCAGGTTGGTGGAACGCGAGCACGGCCGTGATCGCGTCCTCGGTGCAGGTCAGGACCTTGATCGAGTGCGCGTGGAACTGGTCGTCCGTGCCGCGGATGTAGAGCGCGAACGCGGGCTGCCCGTTCGCCGAGGTCTCGACCAGGACACGTCGGCCCGGGCCCGGCCGCAGCTTCGAGTCGAGCAGCCGCAGGACGTCGGTACGCCCGCTGAACCAGGTCAGGATCGGCGGCATCTCCCACCGCGCGTCCGCGCTGAACAGCCCTTCCAGCACGACGAGATCCTTGCTCTCCATCGCCGCCTGGAACTGGTCGAGCAAGGCCCGTCGTACCGGCTCGTGCGGCTCACTCAGGTCGTCCTCCCGCGGCCGCAGCCGGGCGAGCTCGGCCCGCGCCCGCTGCAGCGAGCTGTTCACCGCGGCGGTCGTTGTGTCGAGCAACGACGCGACCTCAGCGGCCGGCCAGGTGAGCACCTCGCGCAGGATCAGTACGGCGCGTTGCCGCGGCGGCAGGTGCTGCATCGCGGCGACCATCGCCAGCCGCAGGCTCGCGCGGTCGCCGACCACCGTCGCCGGGTCGGCGCCGAGCAACCGGTCCGGGAACGGCTCCAGCCACGGCACCTCCAGCGCCTGGCCGTGCAGCTCGTCCGGATCGTTGCCGGGGGCGCCCAGCGCCGACGGGACGACCCGCCGGCTGCTGTGCTGCAGGAGGTTCAGGCACACGTTGGTGGCGATCCGGTACAGCCAGGTCCGGACCGACGACCGGTGCTCGAAGTCCGCGTGACCACGCCAGGCGCGCAGGTACGTCTCCTGGACGGCGTCCTCGGCGTCGTGCAGCGACCCGAGCATCCGGTAGCAGTGCGCCACCAGCTCACCCCGGTACTGCGCGAACTCCTCCTCGAGGTTCATCGGACTCCTTCCGCCACCTTCTCCGGCACGACTTCGGCGCTGCGGCGGGCGGCGACGGCCAGCCCCGAGACGGCCCCGAGCAACGACAGTACGCCGCACCCCGCGAGCGCCCGGGCGAAGCCGTCACCGGTGTAGCCGCCCGCGGCGGTGAACACCGAACCGAGCACGGCCACCCCGGCCGCGCCGCCGAGCTGCCGGTTCATGCTGTAGATCCCAGACGCGATGCCGACCGCCTCCCGGGGCAGCGCGGCCATCGCCGCACTCTGCGCCGCGGGCATCGCGAGTGAGATCCCGCAACCGGTGACGATCAGCGGCACGATCAGCTCCCCGTAGTGGTCGGTGCCGCGACTGACCCAGAACATGCCCGCGGTCTGCAGCGCCATACCGATCACCACCAGCGGGCGCTCGCCGACGCGGTCGACCAGCCGGCCGGCGATCGGGCCGACCACGAACAAGGTCGCGGTCCACGGCAGGAGTTGCAGGCCGGCCTTCAACGGCGCCGATCCGAGCGCGGCCTGCATGTACTGCGACAGGAAGAAGACCGCGCTGAACAACGCCGCGCTGAGGAAGAAGCCGGCCGAGTTCGCGGCGGTGAACGTGCGGTTCCGGAAGAACGCGAGCGGCACCATCGCGTGGTCCGTCCGCCGCTCCCACCACGCGAACGCCGCCAGCATCACCAGCCCGGCCGCGAACGCGCCGAGGACCTCGGCACTCGTCCAGCCGGCCGGCTCGCCGCGCACCGTACCCCAGACCAGGCCGAGCACGGCGAGGCTGATCAGCACCGCGCCGACGAGATCGAGCCGTCGCGCCGGGCCGGTGCTCTCCGGGATCTTGGTCAGCACCAGCACGATCGCGACTACGCCGATCGGCACGTTGATCCAGAAGATCCACTGCCACGACAGCCCCTCGGTGACCGCGCCGCCGATCAGCGGCCCACCGAGGACGGCGATCCCGGTCACGCCGCTGAACACGCCGATCGCCCGGCCACGCCGCTCCGGCGGGAACGCCGCCCCGAGCAGCCCCATCGCCAGCGGCATCACCATCGCCGCGCCGACCCCCTGCACGGCCCGGGCCGCGATCAGCAACGGCAAGGACGAGGCCAGCGCGCACGCGACGGACGCGGCGGTGAACACGGCCAGCCCCGCGGCGTACGTCCGTCGCCGGCCCAGACGGTCACCGATCGCGGCGGCCGTCATCAGAAGCATCGCAAAACTCAGCCCGTAGGCGTTGACCGTCCACTCCAGCTGCGCGGCCGACGCCCCGAACTCCCCCCGGATCGTGGTCAACGCCGCAGCCACCACCAGAACGTCCAACGCCACCACAACGGAGCCGACCGAGGCCAGCCCGAGTACCCATTTCTGCTCAGCAGTCTCTTTCACACCTCTACAGACCGCCGCCGAACCCCGAACTCATCGGTCCGATGAAGACGGGTATCCGCTCAGGTCGGTCAGCGGCGCACGCGGTAGCGCAGGTGAAGCACGCGGTTGCCCTGAAGCACGTCGGGATCCTCGAGCAGGTGCTGCCCGTCGACCGGCCCGAAGTAGCGCTTGCCGGACCCGAGCACCACGGGTACGACGTCCATGCGCACCTCGTCGACCAGGCCCGCGGCAAGCGCCTGCCCACCGACGTCACCGGCAGCGACCTCGACGATGCGGTCACCGGCGAGCTCCTGCGCTTTGGTAACGGCTGCCTCGACCCCGTCGACGAAGTGGAACGGCGCCTCGGGGTCCCAGCCCTCCGGTGCCGGGCGGTGCGTCACGACGACCACGTGGTCGACCCCGGCCGGCGGCTCCCCGTCCCAGCCGTCCGTCAGGTCGAAGACGTGGCGGCCGGCGATCGTCACTCCGATCTGGTCCCAGTACGCGCGGGTGTAGTCGTAGGACACCTGCGACACCTTCACCACGCCGCTCTCGTCCAACGGCACGTCGCCGCTGGTCAGCCAGTCGAACAGCGGTCCGGGCTGGTCATTCTCGTCCGCGATGAAGCCGTCCACCGACACCGAGCTGTACATGACCACCTTGCCCACGGGGACCTCCTCTGCTTTGGTTTCTCCAAAATTAGCGTCCCGTGGCGTGCCGCTCTTGTAAGAAATCAATCGGCCGGCAGCGGCCAGCCGTCCAGCGCGTGACCGGGATGCTCGCGCAGGAACCGCCGCCGGACTTCGAGGTACCGGCTCGGCGTGAGCCCGGTGAACGCCCGGAACTCGTGGCCGAAATGGGCCTGGTCGAAGTACCCCGCGCGAGCGGCGAGGTCACCCCAGTCGACCGGTCCGGCGGGGTCGATCGCGAACACCGTCGCCGTGAAGCGGTACGTGCGGGCCAGCCGCTTCGGTGTGACGCCGATGAGCTCCTTGAACCGCTGCGCCAGATGAGTACTGCTGACCCCGGCCGCCACACTCAGGTCGCCGATCGCCACCGCCCCGCCGGCCCCTGCGATCACCTTGCTCGTATGACGGACCAGCCCCAGCCCGGCGGTCTCACACAGCCGCCGCATCAGCTCCTCCTCGAGCAGCGTCAGCATCTCCTGCGGCCCGCCCGCCGACGCCAGCCGGTCCCGCAGCTCAGCGACAGCGCGCCGACCCCATACCTGCTCGAGCGTCACCGGCCGATCACACAACTCAGCCGCAGGCACCGACATGAACGGCGCCAACCCCCACGGCTTCAAGTGCACACCGACGGACCGGGTCCAGGCCGGGTAGCTGAACTCGAACGCGCCCGTAGGCATGCTGACCACACACCCGTCCGCATACTCGCCCATCTCGACCTCCGCCCCGGCCCGAATCCGGAACGGCGCCCCAAGATTGACGATCAACAACGCCGACGGACTCGGCGGCAACATCAGCCGCGCATACGGCGCCGCGCCTTCCAGGTAGTAGAGATCATCAACCACCCCACCCAACGGCGACCGAGGCACCCTGGACACATACTCCATCCCCCCAGCATCGCCGAAATCCCACCACCACCGCAGCGCCGACGGCGGGCTCTCCGCCTGCCGCGGACCGAACCCATCCACGTCAGCCGAGCTGTCTCTCTTGTGAGGGCGATTCAGAAGGCTCAAGCAGGCCTTTCAGACAAGAGACTGACAGGAGCTTGTGAGTGGTCGCCGGCTCCGGCGGTCACCCCTTCCGCCCGCTTCAAGAAGGTTCCCACCGTCTCCTGACGCACCGCAGCACGACAGCCTCCTGCCCGCAGGTCCGCGGGCAGAAGGTCGTCGTGTTTGTCCGACCTCAGCCGATGGCTGCGAAGTCGACCGCTTGCCGGAGCACAGCCACGTCGGCCCGCCACCGCGACCGATCGGCGCTGCCCCCCACCCCGCCCTCCTCGGCCGCCCACAGCACGCCCTCGACGACCTCGGCGCCCTCGCTGGCCTCGGCGGGTTCGGCGGGTTCGGCGGGCTCAGCCTCCCGCGAGCGCGTCCCGCGGCCGGCCGGCTGGGCGTCCGGCGGTGCCGTACGGCGTGGCTGGGTGTCCGGCAGTGCCGTACGGCGTGGCCGGGTGTCCGGCGATGCCATACCGCCTGGCTCAGCGCCCGGCGATGCCGTACCGCCTGGCTCAGCGCCATGGGACGCCGTACCGCGTGGCTGGGCGTCTTGCGGCGCCGTACGACGTGGCTGTGCGTCCGGCGGTGCTGTACGACGTGGCTGAGCCTCCGGCTGTGCAGTACGGCGTGGCTCAGCGCCCGCCCATGCCGTACGACGTGACTGAGCGTCCGGTGCAGTACGACGTGGCTGGGCGTCCTGCGGCGCCGTACCGGGTGGCTGGGTGTCCGGCGGTGCCGTACGGCGTGGCTGAGCCTCCGGCGGGGCCGTACCGCGGGGTCGGGTATCCGGTGGGGTCGGGTGTTGTGCTGGGGTGACGGTGGGCGGGGGTTCGGCCCAGGTGGGGCGGGTGACGTGGACGGCGCCGTTGGTGATGGTGATGTGCCAGTGGCCGCGGTGGACGTCGGTGTGGTGGCGGCGGCAGAGCAGGGCCAGGTTGGAGATTTTGGTGTCGCCGCCGTCGATCCAGGAGAGCAGGTGGTGGGCGTCGCACATGATCGGCGGGGCACCGCAGACCACGCAGCCGCGGTCGCGGGCGTCCAGGGCGCGCCGCATCGCCTTGGTGACCAGGCGTTCGCGGCGCCCGACGTCGAGGGGTTCGGAGTTCGAGCCGAGCACCAGCGGGATGATGTTCGCGTCACAGGCCAGCCGCCGGATCGTGGCCGCGGACAGTCCGCCGCTGTAGACGGTGCGCCCGATCGCGTCCGCGGTCGCGGCCTTCAGGTCTTCGAAGTCGATCGTGACGGTGATGGTCGCCTTCGCGCCGTACCCGGCCACCTGGCGATCCTTCCCCACGCTGCCGGCATTGCCCACTCCGCCAGCCCTGCCCGCTCCGCCCGTACTGCCAGCACTGGCAGCGCTGCCCGTACTGCCAGCACTGCCCGTGTTATCCGTACTGCCCACGCTGCCCGGGGCGGTCGTGGCCGCCGCCGTAGGTCCGGTGGGTGCTGCGGTTGCTGCGGTGGTTGTGGTGGGTCGCGTGGTGTCCCATGCGGCGGCGGCGATGCTGAGGGCGGTGGACAGGGCGTCGGCCTGGCGTTTGTCGCGGGGTCTCGGGTCGGGTTCGCCGTCGACGGTCTTGTGCGGGCGGGCGCCGGCGTGCACGACGGCGCGCAGGAGTTCGGCGTTCTCGCATGCCAGGAACCCGGTGAGCTTCACCCCGTTGTCCGCGGCCGACAGTGTCAGGGACTCCCGGGCGTAGGCCTTATGTTCTTCGGGCTCCGGACCGTCGGAGTCCAGCAGGTCGGCGATCTCCTTCGCGGCGGTGCGCAGTTCGCCGGGTGACAGGTGGCCGGCGAGCCCGACCAGCTGTTCCGCGGCCGCGTCCAGGTGCTCCACCGGGACCCGGGACCTCACCCGGTCGAGTCCGAACACGATCGCGGCCGCCTGCGCCGGACGCAGCAACCACCCACCGTCTCCGCTCACGTCCGATCCGCCGTCCGCGGATTCACTGTCGTCCGACCCGCTGTCGTCGGACTGGTTGGTGTCGGGTGCGGCGGTGGTGGCCGAGGAGGCGGTGCGTTCGAGGGCGGTGGACACGGTCGGGTAGTGGGTGGCGGATTGGGTGAGGCGGAGGGTGCGGCGGGCGGTCGGTGCGTCCAGGCGGTAGCGGAAGCGCAGGAGTTCGGCGGTGTCGCGGGCTCCGAGTTCTTCGGCGTACCCGGTGGTTTCGATGGCGGCGATGACGCTCAGCCGGTAGGACTCCAGGCGGGCGAGCTCGGACTCGAGCGTGTCGAGGGTGGACAGCAGTTCGCTGCCGCCCATCGACCACGCCGGCCGCCCGCCAAGAGGTTCCATGTCCTCGACACTAGACGGTGCCACCGACAGTTTCCGAGCCGGAATCTCCTTATTTTGTGGGCTTTTCGTGGGCCCACACCCCAGTAAACACCTTCGCATCCTGCAGGCTGGGCGTCCTCCGCCGCGTACGGCGGCATCCGCTCCGTCCGCTGCACCATGCACACCAACCCAGCTACGCTCCGCACTCCGCCGACCTGCTACGGGACGAGAACGCAGGCTGTCGGGCGCACTGCCGTCGGAGCGCTGCGGCTACCACCTCCGAGTCTTCAATCCGCTTGAAGATGTCGACGTCTCAGCTGCCTCGTCGGCGGGCGAACTGTATGTTCCGGCCTTGTCGAGCTCTCGCTGGAGAAGTTCGGCGGCTGACCGCGCGGTTCCCGGTCGCGCGAAGGTCCCGCTGACCAGCACGTCGTGGTTGGTGAACACGCTGGTCAACTCGGGTTCGTGCAGGCAGAGCACTTGATCGAGCGGCGGCACGATCAGCCGGTAGATCCGAGACCGTCTGGATACCGTCGGCTGACTGACATTGTCCAGGTCCGCCAGGACCGTCTGAGGCACGCTCTACCGCAGATACTCCAGTACCAGAACGACCTGCCCGTACAGCCCCAGTCCTCGACGACCCCGAAGACCCTCCTGACCAACTCGGTGATCTCGTCGCGATCGCGCCCGAGTGCAGACCGATACCGCCTCGAACCACCTGTGTGGGGTTGTTGAAGCGGGGGAACTTCAATTCTTCTCTCACGGTGGGGGGTTCGATGCACGTTCTGGCACGTCGACGTCGGACAGACAAACCTCCGGCTGGTCACTGAAGCCAGCCATCACCGTATAACTTCTTTTCTCTCTGAGGGCTATTCAGAAGTCACCATCCGAGGCGGTGGAACTCAAGGCTGCTGGTGGTGCGGATGATATTGGGTAGTTCGGTGAGTCGGCCGCGGTAGCCGTCTGTGAGTATTTTCCAGTTCTTGAGGTGGCCGATGGCGCGTTCGACGGCGGACCTGCGGGTGCGTCGGCGATCCAGGTGTAGTTGTTCAGCACGGCCTCCCCGCCGCACTCGGTGATCGCGCGCCGGTCGTGGCGGCCACCGGCGACCGGCGCCGAGACGGCGAGCAGGGTGCCGTCGGCGTCGGCGGCGACCTGGATGGTCAGGCCCTGCCGCAGCCGTTTGCTGGAGTAGTTGTGCTTGCACTGCGCCCGGTTCCCGGTCGGCACGAGGGTCCCGTCGACGATGACCTCACGGTTGGCCAACACGCTGGTCGGCTCGGGTTCGTGCAGGCATAGCACCTGATCCAGCAGTGGCATCACCGAGCGACAGATCCGCGAGACCGTCGGCTGACTGACGCCGTACAAGTCCGCGAGCACGCTCTGGCTCACGTTCTGCCGCAGGTACATCAGTACCAGCACCACCTGCCGGTACAACCCCAAACTCGGCGGGCGGCCCGGCATCCGCGGCCGGCCGTCGAGGACCTCGAAGACCCGCCCGACCAACTCAGCGATCTCGTCGCGATCGAGCCCGAGCGGAGAATCATACAGTATCGACCCACCTGCATGAAGTTTCAGAGCCTGGTAACTCCAATTCTTCTATCGCGGCGGGTCGATGTGTATCTGCCACGCCGAACCGGCGGCCGATCGGCCAACTCTCACCAGGCCAACCACTCTATATTTCTCTTACCTTTCCCTGTTCTTTCCTGTCTTCAGGTCATCCCACCTTCTGAATAACCCTCTATCTTCTCTGTTCTTCTTCTCTTGAAAGCTCTGAATAACTCGCCGTTGCCTGTCCTTCTTCGATCGGTCAGCGTTCGGGGCGGGATTCTATTTGGATGAGGGTTTGTTGGCCGGCGGCTACCAGGGTGCGGGTCGTGGGGGTGACGGCGAAGACTTCCAGGTGGCAGATGGTGAGGGTGCGGCCGGGTTTGATGACTGTGCCTACGGCCTGTAGGTGGTCGCCCTCCGCCGGCGCCAGGAGGTTGATCTTGAACTCGACCGTGAGCACCGACGTGCCCTCCGGGAACAGCGTGAAGGCCGCGTACCCGCCGGCGCTGTCGGCGATCGCGCTGGTCGCGCCGGCGTGGAAGTAGCCGTGCTGCTGCGTCACCTCGGGCCGGCTCGGGAGCACGATGTGCACCTCGCCCGGCCCGATGTGCGCGATCCGCGCCCCGAGATGCGCCATCAACCCCTGGCGGTCGAAGCTCGCCCGAACCCGCTCCCGTACCTCGGCCGCCGCCTGCTCCATGCCCGGGAGGCTACTAGGTCAACGCGATCAACGACGCCGCCGGCAGCGTCGGTGTCGGCGATCCGCCCGACGGTTCGACGGTGAGGCCGAAGGCTGCCATCCCGGCGGTCGAGCCGTTGACGACCTGGGTGAGGTCGCCGGCGGCGAGGCCGACCGAGTGCGCGGTCTTGCCCTGGTCGATCATCCACAACTGCCAGGTCTTGTCGTCGGGCAGCTTCGGGAGGTCCCGCAGTACGACGACCGACTTGTCGGCCTGGGCCGACACGACGACCGTGGCCTGACCGCCGCCCTGGACCGCCCCGTGAACGGTCCGCGCGTCGGACTGGGCCAGAACGGCCGCCACCTGCTGGTTGGCGCGTTCCGCGGCCTGCCGGTCCCGGTACTGGTCGACCGCCACGCCGCCGCTGAGCGCGACCGCGAGGGCCGCGGCGGCGAGCGCGAGCACCGACCGGCGACCGAACCTGCGCGGTACGGCGGGAGTCGCCGCCTCACCGTCGACGACCGGGGGCAACTGGCGGACGTGCTCGATCGCCGCCATCACGTTCGCCTTCAACGCGGGCGGCGGCGGATCCGAGACCTGGGTGGCCAGTTTGACCGCGGCCGCGCGGAGTTCGGCGACCTCCGTCATGCAGAAGCTGCATTCGGCGAGGTGTGCCTCGAAGCGGACCCGCTCGTCGTCGGGCAGCGCGTCGAGGACGTACGGGCCGGTGAGGGTGTGCACATCGGGTTCCGTCATGATCCTTGCCCCCTGGTGGTTCCGAGGCAGTCGCGGAGCCGGATCAGGCCGTCGCGCATTCTCGCCTTGATGGTCGGAAGCTTGGCGCCGAGTTGCTGGGCGACCTCCGGGTAGGTGTAGCCGTTGTAGTACGCCAGTTCGATGGATTCGCGTTGCAGTTCGGTCAGCGCGTCGAGGCAGCGCCGGACCTGCTCGGCCTCGAGACGGGTGCTGACGGTGTCCGCCACCTGGTCGAACTCGACTTCCGCGGTCCGGGCGCCGACCTGCTCGGTGCGGTCGGCGGCGGCCTGTTCGGAGCGCACCCGGTCGACTGCGCGGCGGTGCGCGATGGTGAGGATCCAGGAGTGCGCGGAGCCGCGGCCGGCGTCGTACCGGCTCGCGGTCCGCCAGACGTCGATCATGACCTCCTGGGTCACTTCCTCGGACTGGGCCGGGTTGCGGAGGATCCGCCGGACCAGGCCGAACACCGAGGGGGCGACGCGGTCGTAGAGCGCGCTGAACGCGGCCGTGTCGCCGGTCGCGGTCAGCGTCAGGAGGTCGCCGTCGCCGACCGCGCCGGATCGCGGGTGCGATCCGGCGGGCCAAGGCAATGAAGTCGGTCCGGTCACGGTCAGCTTGCCGGGGGCATCAGGACGGTGTCGATGAGATACACGGTAGCGTTCGCCGTCTTCACGCCGCCGCAGATCACGTTGGCGCCGTTTACCTTGAGCGCGTCGCCCGAGCCGCTCACCGTGACGTCCTGCTTCTCCACGGTCGGGTGCTTGCCGACGACCGCCATCGGGTCGAGCTGACCGGCGACCACGTGGTACGTGAGAATCTTGGTCAGCAGCGCGTCGTTCGTCTTCAGCGTGTTCACGGTCGCGGCGGGGATCTTCGCGAACGCGGTGTCGACCGGCGCGAAGACGGTGAACTCGCCGCCGTTCAGCGTCGAGACCAGGTCGACCTTCGGGTTCAGCTTGCCGGAGACCGCGGCGACCAAGGTCGTCAGCAACGGGTTGCCGGACGCCGCCGTGGCCACCGGTGCGGCCGCCATCCCGTCGATCGAGCCGGCGCCCGACGGGTTCGCCTTCGCGTAGTCGGCGCAGCCCGGCCCGACCAGGCCGTCGGCCGCGTTGCTCATGGACGGGGTGTCGCTGGTCGCCGGTGCGCTGCTGCTCGTGCTGGTCGTCGTACCGCCGGAGGCGCTGCCGTTGTCGTCACCTCCACAGGCGGATGCGGTCATTGCGAGAGCCAGTGCGCTGAGGGCGAGACCGGCGCGGGTGAGGTGCTTGGACATGAGGTGATCTCTTTCCTGGGGAGAGTGCTGACAGCTGTACTTCGGAGCAGGTCGCGGGCCGGATGGGTCACTCGACCATCACGACCGTGTTGTGCAGTCCGCTCGAGCCGTTCGGGCGCGGCGGGGCCGGGCGATCGGTCTGGAGTTCGCCGGTCGCGTCGGTCGCGCGGACGGTGAGCTTGTGCGTGCCGGGGGTGGCGTTCCAGCGGAACGTCCACTGCCGCCAGGTGTCCGGGCCGTCGACGGGCGCGAGCTGTGCGGGCTGCCACGGTCCGTTGTCGACCTGGACCTCGACCTTGCGGATGCCGCGGTGCTGCGCCCACGCGACCCCGGCCGCGATCGCGGGTCCGGCCTTCACGGTCGCGAAGCCCTTCGGTACGTCGATCCGCGCGGACGTCTTGATCGGCGCCTCGACCGACCAGCCGCGGTCCGTCCAGTACGCGCTGAAGTCCTGGAACCTGGTGACCTCGAAGTCGACGATCCACTTGGTCGCGGACACGTATCCGTACAGCCCCGGCACGACCATCCGGACCGGGAAGCCGTGCTCGAACGGCAACGGTTCGCCGTTCATCGCGACGGCGAAGATCGCGTCCCGGCCGTCGGTGAGCGCGGACAGCGGGGTGCCGATGGTGAGCCCGTCCACGCTGGTCGACTTCACCGCGTCGGCGCCGTCGCGGACGCCGGCTTCGCGCAGTACGTCCGCGATCGGTACGCCGATCCAGCGGGCGTTTCCGACGTACGGCCCGCCGACCTCGTTGGACACGCAGGTCAGGGTGATGTCGCGCTCGACCAGTCGACGCTGTAGCAGCTGGTCGAACGAGATCCGGAGCTCTTTGTCGACAAGTCCGTGGACGCGGAGTTCCCAGTCCCGCGGGTCGATCCGCGGCACTTGCAGCAACGTGTCCACGCGGTAGAACTTGCTGTTCGGCGTCGTGAACGGGCTGATGCCCGGTACGTCGACACTCGCGCGCAGCGGCCCCGCGGCGTCGGTCGGTCGAGGAACCCGGACCCGCGCCCGCAGTTCGTTCCCGGACCCGCCGACGAACCGCGTAGCCCCGGCACTCACCACCCCCGCCGCGGCCAATGCCGACACAGTCAGCAAGAACCGCCGCCGATCAAACCCCACCGGCTGTGCCGCCGGCACCTCCGCGGGCTGCCCTGCCATCTGCTCCGCGGGCTGCTCTGCCGTCCGCTCCGCAGGCTGACCTGTGGGCTGCCCGGCCGTCTCCTCCGCCGCCGTCGTGGCTGCCCGACTGACAGCAGTGGTGTCGAAGCGGCGGACCACCAGCCACATCGTGGAGATGGCGACGACCAGCGTGACGGTTGCCGGTAGCAACCGATCGGTCAGGTTCCCGGCCGACGACCGGCTCACGACGGCGAAGGCCAGGCCGACCAGGCCCACACCGCCGGCGATCCCGACCGCGGTCCGCCGCCGGCCGCGGGCGCCGATCAGGCCGGCGATGGCGGCGACGATCGCGAGGGTCGCGCAGATGCCGACGCGGAGGAGTGGGCGGTCAGCGGTCCCGAGACTGCGGACGGCCCAGTCCTTGACCGGCCCGGGGGACCAGTCGATGACCTGGACGCCGACCGCGTCGACCGGCCACGGTCCGCCGGTCAGGTCCGCGACGAGATATCCGGCCGCGAGCGCCGTACCCGCCGCGACCACACCACCGACTGCTCCGAGAAACCTGTGCATGTACGGGGTTCGGCGCCGCCGCCGCTCCGGATGGGAGCCGGCGTGCACCCACCGCGGCGTACAGTCCCGACCCGTTCCGAACTGTCATCGCGAAAGGTGGAACGAATGCTTCGGAAGCTGATCACCGCGGCCGTGGCGGCAACCACGCTCGGTACGTCGGCACTGCTGATGCCGCCCGCCGACGCCGCGCCGGCCGTGCAACTCGGGGGAGTGCACGAGCCGGCGCCGACGTTCGGCGGTCTGACCGAGCTGGTCGTCCAGCGAATCCTGGTCGGCGACGACGTCGCGGCCTCGAAGTACTTCAGCGGCAAGCCGGTCGACGACCCGGTCCGCGAGCAGCAGATCCTGGACTCGGTTCGCGCGTCCGCCGTCCAGCTCGGCATCGACCCGGACTCGACCGCGGCGTTCTTCCGCGCCCAGATCGAGGCCAGCAAGGTGGTGCAGCGCGGCCTGCTCGCCTACTGGGCCGCCCACCCCGGCAAGGCGCCGACGACCGGCCCTGACCTGAACGTGATCCGGGAGGAGCTCGACGCGCTCACCACCCAGCTCCTCACCGAACTGGTCCGCGTCGAGGACCTCCGCCGGGCCGGTCTCCGCTGCGACATCTCCCTCGCGATCGCCAACGCGACCACCGCGGCTCACCATCACCTCGACCGCCTGCACCGCCAGGCCCTCCGCACGGCGTCGACGGCGACCTGCTGATCAGCCCATCCGTGCCAGCGCGGCCTCGGTCAGCTCGTACCGGAGCGGGCGGCCGGCCGCGTGGCGTTCGATCTCGCTGACGGTGATCTCGCCCATCTCGAAGTAGCACTCGACGGTGGCCGCGGCCTGGTGCGGCGTGAGCAGGACGTTGGGCAGTCCGCGGAACGGGTCGTCGGCCGGCAGCGGCTCCTCGTCGAAAACGTCGAGCGCGGCGTCGATCCTTCCGCTGCGGAGCTCCTCGAGCAGCGCGGCCGTGTCGACCAGCCAGGAGCGGGCGGTGTTGACCAGCGCGGCGCCGTCCGGCATCAGCGCGAGTTCGCGCGCGCCGATCATGTGGTGTGTCTCGGGCAACGTCGGCGCGTGCAGAGCGACGACGCGGCTGGTGCGCAACAGGTCGTCCAGCGACGTACGACGGACGCCGAGCTCGGCCGCGCGCTCGTCGGTGAGGTACGGGTCGTGCACGACGACCTCGGCGGCTCGCAGTGCGACGAGCATCCGGATGTACTCGACACCGGTCCGGGACGCGCCGACGACGCCGATCCGCGACGCCGTGAGCCCGTGCTGCGCTGGTACGGCGTCGCGCCACGCGCCGTCGTGCATCGCGTGGTCGAACCGCTGGATGCGGTGCAGCAGGCTCAGCGTGAACGCCAGCGACACCTCGGCGACCGGCTCGGCCATCGCCTGTCCCGCCTGCGTGATCCGCAGTCCGCGCCGGAACACCTCCTCGGTGACGAAGTGCTTCACCGACGACGCACTGTGCGCGATCAGTCGCAGCCGGTCGGCGTGGTCGAGCACCGCCGCGGTGAGCGGCGTCGCACCCCACGACGTGATCAGTACGTCGGCCCCGGGCAGCGCCGCCGTCAACGCGTCCGCGTCGCCCGGATCGCCCAGGACGACGACCTCCCCGAGCGCCTCCAGCCGCGCCGCACTCTCCGGCGTGAACACCATCTCCCGGTACGACGGCGTCGCCGCCAGCACGATCCGCAGTTTTTCGGCCATGACCGAATCCTACGGAACTACCGCGACCAGCGAGTGACGAGGACGTGCAACCCGACGGTGAGCGCCAGCACGACGGCCGAGACGCCGAGCAGGCCGTTGGGCGCGGCGCCCGCGGTCAGCGCGACACCGCCCAGACCGCTGCCGAGTGCCGAGCCGAGCGAGATCGCGCTGCCGTTGAGCGCCATCACGATCGCGGCCGAGTCGGGCGCCATCGACGCCAGCCGGGCCTGCTGCGGCACCGCCGCGCCGCCGTTGCCGACCCCGGCCGAGAAGAACCAGATCAGACCCCAGACCGCCGCGACCACGGCCGGCGCGAACATCAGCGCGATCATGCCGAGGACGGCGTTCAGCAGCAGCCCGACGAGGACGACGCTCAGGACCCGGAGCGCGGTGAACTTGTCGACCAGCCGTCCGGTGACCGCGTTGCCGGCCATGCTCGAGACGCCGTACCCGAACATGATCAGGATGATCGCCCACTCGGCGTGGAAGTGCGGCCCGAGGATCAGTGTCGCGTACGTGAAACAGGCGTAGCTGCTGCACAGGATGCCTGTGGTGACGAGCAGGCCGGCGACCAGTCGCGGCCGGCCGAGCGGGCGGAGGCGTTCGACGAGCGTCCCGCCCGGGAGATGCAGTTGCGGCAGCCGGAGCATGATGCCGAGCAGGGCGATCGTGCCGACCACGGCGACCAGGATCATCGGGAACCGCCAACTGGACTGCCCGAGCACCAACCCGATCGGTACGCCGAGCGCGGTCGCGGTCATCCACCCGCCGAGCACGAACGACAGCGCCTTGCCGTGATGCCGCACCGGCGTCAGCGCGATCACGTACCCGGTGACCGCGGCGTTCAGCAGGCTGCCGCCCAGCGCGGCCAGCACCCGGCCGCCGAGCGCCATCGGGTAGTTCGCCGCGAGCCCGACGACCAGGTTGCCGAGCACGAACACCGCGAGCGACAGCACGATCGTCGTCCGGCGCTCCCACCGCGACGTCAGCGTGCCGAGGACGGGGCCGGCGAGTGCGGCGGTGAATGCGAACACCGACATCAACTGACCCGCGGCCGCCGGCGTGACCTCGAGATCGCCGGAGATCTGCGGCAGCAGCCCGGCCAGCACATACCCGTCGATCCCCATCGAGAATGTCGCGACCGCCAGCCAGATGAACGGGCGGTACGAGAAATCCCGCCCCTCCGCCGCGTCGGCGGGTCGCGTTTCCGTCATCTGCCAATCTCACCCCGGGCGCCGCACCCACGGCAAGAGAAATCTGATCAAATCTGCAGAAAACCCCCCACCTGCGATCACCGACGGTCAGGCGGTGCCGGGGGTTCAGCGTTCGGTGTTGACGAGGACGACGGTGGTTGAGGGGTGGAGGTGGTCGGCGGTTCGGAGGGCGGCGAGGGTGGCGGCTCCGCAGGGGCCGGTGGGGATGTGGTGGGAGCGGAGGAGGGACTGGGCGGCGCGGGTTTCGGTGTCGGTGACGGTGGTGGCGGCGTCGAGGCCGTTGCGGATGGTGGGCCAGGCGATGGTGGACACGGTGCCGCAGTTGAGGCCGGCCATGATCGTGGGGGACGAGGTGTCGACGGTGACCGGGTGGCCGGCGGCGAGGGATTCGGTGACGCAGGCGGCGGTGACCGGTTCGACGGCGAGGACCGACGTACGGCGGCCCGGGGTGCGGTAGTGCTCGATCGCGGCCTGGAGGAGCGAGCCGACGCCGGTCGGGATCACGACGAGCCCGATCTCGCCCGGATGCTGCGCGTCGAGCTCCGCGAACAGCGTCGAGTACCCGGCGACGATCCAGCGCGGCACCTCCTCGTACCCGGGCCAGGCGGTGTCCTGGATCAGGACGTCACCGTCCCGGACGCTCGCCGCGGCGGCCCGCACCGTGTCGTCGTAGGTCAGGCCCGTGTCCACGACATCCGCACCCTCGTCGCGGATAGCCTGCACCGGGTCCGCCGGCAGCCCGGCCGGGACGTAGATGCGCGACCTCAGCCCGAGCAGCCGCGCGAGATACGCGAGCGCCCGCCCGTGGTTGCCGTCCGTCGCGGTCACCAGCGTGATCCGTCGCCCGGCGACTAGCGCTGCCAGCTCCGCGAAGGTCCGCGCCGGGCCTAGCGCCTTGTTGACCGCCCACGAAGCCCCGAGCACTTTGAAGGCCGGCAGCCCGAACCGATCCGACTCGTCCTTCACCCACAGACTCCCGACCCCGAGCGCCTCGGCAACCCCAGGCGCCTCGACGAGCGGCGTCACGGCGTACCCCGGCATGCTCCGATGGAACTCGAGCGCCGACTCCCGCATCCCCGGCGCGATCCACCCCGCCGCACCGGGGTTCGTCACCCACCTCTTCAGCATCCTCAGAGTCTGCCCCGGACTAGGGTGGCGGGCATGAACCAGCCCGTACCGCGCGTCCTGGCGGATCTGCACGCGCTCGCGGCTGATCCCTCGCTCGGGACCGGTGCACGCTGGAAGCTGGCGGAGCCGGAGCGGCAGCTCGACGCCAACCTGGTCCACCTGCCGGCCGGCGGGCACATCGGCACCCATCTCGAGCCGGATCTCGACGTCGTCCTGGTGGTCGTCGCGGGCGACGGGATCTTCGGTACGGCGGACGGTCCGCAACACGTTGCTGCCGGCAACCTGGTCTGGCTGCCGCACGGATCCGGCCGGGACCTCACCGCGGGCGCCGCGGGCCTGTCGTACCTGACCGTGCACCGCCGCCGTCCCGGTCTGCAGATCAAGCCAGGCCCGCCAGGCGCCTGAAACCGCCGGAATGCGAAGTCGCGCGCCGGTAGCCGCAACGGTTGCTGGCGTGGCGGCTCCGGACGTGGATGAATCGGTCGCAGAGCGTGGTTTCTCGCCGACGGCACGCTGGGGGAGGGCGGCGATGGAGGGACTGGCCCAGGAGTATCGAGCCCGGCTGGCCGACTTGCTCGGTGAGCCGGTGATGGTCGACGACCCGCTGATCACGACCGCGCAGGCCGCGGTCCTGCTCGCGGTACCGCCGCAGCGCGTCGCGGGGCTGGTCCGGGCGGGGCATCTGCCGGCGCGGTCCCGTACGCACCGCCGGCTGCTGCTGTCGGACGTGGTCCGGTGCGGTCTCGACCAGTGGATGTCCGTGGCGGAAGCAGGCGTCCTGCTCGGCCTCGGGCAGACCGGCGTACGGCGGCTGATCGCGGCCGGACTGCTGGCGGCGCGTGGCAAGGAGCTGCCGCTGCGGCGCAACGACGTCGAGGTGCTGGTGGTGCTGCGCCGCGGCTGGCTGACCTTGTCGACGGCGGCGAGCGCGCTCGGGATGGACGTCGACGACATCCAGCAGCTGCTACGCACTCGGCGGCTCACCCACACCTGCGACGTGGCCCGGCCGGTGTACCGGCACGAGATCGCCACGATGCTGACCGCGCGCCGTCAGCTCCTCTCGCGCAGCGTCGCACCTGGCGATCGCCCGTAGGCGTCCCGGTAGTGCCGGGTGAACCACCCGGTCGACGTGAATCCCCAGCGGAGCGCGATCCCGGCGACCGTCTCGCCCGGTCCAGCGTCCTGGAGCTCGCGATGCGCCCGCTCCAGCCGCACGCGGCGCAGGTATTCGCGGGGTGTGCAGCCGAGGTGCCGGCGGAACGCGTACTGCAGCGCGCGGGCACCGGTCCCGGCGGCCGCCGCGATGTCCTCGACCGTGATCGGCCGCTCGGCGTTGGCGTCCACGAACGCGACCGCGCGGCGCAGGGTCGCCGTACCGACGGCTCCCGGCGACGGCGCGTGCGACAACTGCATCGTGGCGTTCGGGAAGGCCGCGAGCATCGACGAGGCGACGTACTCGACCAGCTGCCCGGCGACCAGCGGATGCTCGGCGACCGACGGTGCCGCGGCCAGGGTCTGCCGGACGAACCCGCTGAGCACCTGCCAATGGGTGTTCATCGCCCGCGACACCGGCCGTCCGCCGGCCGGCCAGAGATCCTTCGGTACGACGCCGAAGTGCCGCGCCGCCGCGCGGGCGACGTCCTCCTGCCCGATTCGGATCACGACCAGCTCCAGCGGCTGCGACCGGAACCGCATGGCGTCCTTGATCGAGTACAGGAAGCTGTCGCCCGCCGTGAGGGTGTGGTCGTCGATCCCGAGCCGGCCCTTGATCAGCCAGATCGCGTTGAGGTCCCGCCACGGGTCGGTGGCGGCGTCGAACCGCATCTGCATCCGGCACCGGTCGGCGCCGACGCCGCCGCAGTCCGCCGTACTGAGCGCGAGCGAGCCGCTGTCCGGGTGCCTGCCGACCAGGCGCGTCCGGTTCGGGTAGATCTGGTTCAGCAACTGCATCGTCGCGTCGAGCCCGCTGCTGCGAACACTCTCCCGCCGGACCTCCACGGACGCCGCTGTCATCACGTATTCATACACCCGCGATTACGAGACGTGACAGCCTCAGAGAATCGATCTGACCCCGGAGCGTGTCCGGCGGCTGACTGAAGTTAGCTGACTTCTAGGGTTCGAAGGGTGTCCCGTGTCCTTCCGGCCGTGCTGGCCGTGTTCGGTGGTGTCGTCCTCGCGCTGGTCCTGCTGACGCCGTTCGTGTACCGCAGTTACCGGCGGCGCGGTGAGCTCAGGTTCGGGGCGATGCTGCTCGCGTTCAGTTCGCCGCGCTCGTCTTCGCGTGGCGCCCGAAGACGCACCCAGGTCTGTCCGGTCTTGTCAGCGGCCTGCGCATCATCGACGACCGCGAGCCCAGTCTGCGCGCTAGTTCCCGTTGATCAGGTGCACGGCGAGGTCCGGGCTGAACGTGCCGGCCGGGATGCCGGGGCCGATGCCGCAGTTGCCGTCAGAGTCTCCGGGGACCTTGATCCACAGCAGCATCTCCGCCCCGCCGCCGGTCTGAGCGGTGACGCCGAGCTTGCGGCCGGGCGGGTTGCACCAGTCGCTGCCCGCACCGTTGCCGTTCCGGCTGGTGTCGACCACGAACGGCTTCGACGCCGACAGTTGGCTGTTGACCGCGTTGCCGTAGCTGACCGTCTGCGCGGTGGTGTAGTAGTTCGAGACGTTGAGCGCGAAGCCGTGCGCGTTCGCCAGGCCCGCGCCGTTGAGCCGCTGAGCCATCACGTCGGCGGCCACCCAGCCGGCGTTGCCGCCGTCCAGGTACGCCCACGCGTTCGGCGCCAGGTCCTTGAACTGCTGGACGGCGTAGCTGAGCATCCCGTTGCGCTCGGCGATCTGGTCCGCGTTCATACAGTTGAAGTCGCCGAGCGCGTCGGGCTCGATCACGACCACCGCCGGTCGGTTGCCAACGGCAACGGCGAAGTCGTGGATCCAGGCCCGGTACGCCGCCGGCGTACCGGCGCCGCCGCCCGAGTGCCCGCCGCAGGCGTCACGGCCGGGGATGTTGTAGGCGACCAGCACGGGCAGCTTGTCCGCGGCGTCGGCGGCGCCGACGAAGCTCCCGACCGCGGTGCCGATCGGGTTGCTCCAGTTGCCGAACCAGCGCGCCATCGGCTTGGACGCGATCGAGTTCTGGATCGCGGTGCGGCGGCTGTCGCCGGAGTTGTTCCGGACCCAGACGGCCGGGTTCGAGTTCGGGTCGACGTAGAACCCGCTGGTCAGCTGGACGGGGTTGCCGGTGGTGGCGGCGCCGGCGCCCTGGTGGGCCGGGACGACGGCGGCGAGTGTGAGGCCGGCCGCGACCAGGCCTCTGAGGATCCATCGCATCTGCTGCTCCTGTCACGAGATGGGGGCGGGTACTCCGGGAGCGCTTCCAGTTCGGTGTGTCCACCGATCGTGTCGGACCACTAGCTCTCCGTCAACCGTCTGTGCGGTTGCGCGCCGAAACTGATGACAGGCTCAGTTCCAGATTCCGAGAGCGCTTCCAGTCAGCGGCGTGAGCGCTTAGTGCGCGGCGAGCTTCTCGGTGGACGTCTCGCCGGCTTCCGCGCAGCGGCGCAGGAAGCCGGCGATCACGTCGAGCTCATCCTCGGAGTAGCCGGCGCAGATCCGGTCGACCGCGCCGTTCATCCCGCGGTACAGCTGGTAGACCTCCGCGGCGCGTTCCTTCACGACGCTGACGGTCACCCGCCGGCGGTCGGCCTGGTCACGGTCGCGGACGATCCAGCCGCCGCGCTCGAGCCGGTCGAGGATGCCGGTCATCGTGGCTGGGTGGATGCCGGCGCGCCGGGCCAGGACGCTCGGGGTGAGCGCCCCGTCCCGGGCGAGCACGTCGAGGCAGTCCAGCTCGACGTCCTTCAGGGACAGCTGGTAGCCGACGTGATGGTTCAGCAGCGCGAGCTGGACCCGCAGGTCCCGCAACGCGGACCGGATCTCGGCACTGCGCTTCGGCATACTTCCGCTCTCGTATCATCCGAGTTTCAGATCATCTCGGATCGCAGCCTAGCTCACCGGGCGCGCGCGGCCGAGCGGTGCGGGCGTGAGCACCGGGTGGGCGCGAAGGTAGGAGATGAACCCTTCGTGGTCGCGGTCGTTGCGGACCGGGTCGGTGAAACCCTTGAACACGGTGGTCCCGTCGCCGCCGATCAGGGTGTAGGCCAGCGCGGCGACCCGGTAGTCGCGGTCGGGGTCGAGCGGCTTCCCGTCGATCAGCACCGTCGCGGGATCGACGCGCTGACCGATCGGCTTGGTCTTGTCGTAGCTGTAGCTGACGTTGTGCGACACGGCGAACGGCGCGAACTTCTCGGTCCCGTCGGCCTGCGGCACCCACTGCGCCTCGAAGGCCGCGTGCAGCTGGGTGCCCGGCAGCGTCACGGTCAGGATCGGGTTGCCGTACCCGAAAGCGCCCCAGGCCTCGCCGAACAGCACCGTGCCGTCGACATCGGACGCGTTGGTGCCCTTGGCGAACAACAGGTCGCCGGTCAGCGCGTTCGATCCGGAGACCGGCTTGACCGAGATCAGGGCCAGGTCGGCGCGTCCGTCGCGGTGCTGGTTCGCGTCCCAGTAGGCGAAGTCTGCCGCCAGGTTGCCCATCGTGCCCTCGCCCGACGCGTTCAGCGTCCGCGTGAAGTCGGCGGTGACCCGTGCGAGCGGCGTGGCGTAGCGCTTCTTGCCCTGCGCGGTCCAGTAGTCGGCGATGTACTGCAGTTCCTCGTCGAGCGGTACGTCGCGGGAGTTCGCGTGGTTCGTCGACCGGGTGAGCTCCCGGACGACCTCGCTGGTGCGCGGGTCCAGCTTGAGGTTGATCTCGTTGATCAGCGACCCGTGGTTGCCGGCCTCGACGACCGGCCGCGGTACGCCGTTCGGGTCCGGAACCATCATGTTGAACCGGCAGTGCCAGTGTCCGGTGACGATCGCGCAGATGTCCGGCGACGCGTTCGCGGCGAGCTGGAACACCGGGCCGGACGGGTTCGTGCCCGCGTTGTAGTCGTTCCCGGCGACGCCGCCGTCGTGGATGTTGATGACGATCGCGTTGACGCCGCGCTTCTTCAGCTGGGCGGCCAGCTTGTTCGCCTGCTCGAGGTCGGACAGCGACCGCAGCCCGGGCTGGTACGACGTGGAGCCGGTCTCGCTGCCCACCAGGGTCAGGTGGATGAACGCGATCGGCAGCTTCCGGCCGTTCCCCGCGTCGACCCACTCGATGTTGTACGGCGGCACGATCGTCCTGCCGGTGTCCGCGTGCACGATGTTCGCGGTGTAGAAGCGGAAGTTCGCGCCCTGGAAACGCCGGCCGGTCGAGTCGACGAAGTTGTCGTCGCGCCCGCTGACCGGGTACGGCTTGCCGCGCTCCATGTGGTCGACGAGGAACTCGACCGAGTGGTCGAGCTCGTGGTTGCCGACGGTGCTGAACTGCAGGCCCAACGCGTTCAGCGCCTCGATGGTCGGCTCGTTGGCGTGCGCGTCGACCTCGAACGGCCAGCCGTTGAAGTTGTCGCCGGAGGAGAAGAAGATCGAGTTCCGCTGCCCCTCACGGAGCCGCTTCAGGTGCGTCGCCATGTACCCGGCGCCGCCGACGGTCACCTGCACGCCGCCGGCACCCGTGATCACGCTGCCCTGGCTGGGCGTCGTCGGCTGCAGGTAGCCGTGGAAGTCGGTGATGTTCAGCAGTTGTACGTCGACGTACTCCGAGGTGTCGTCGAGTGCGTGCGGCGTGGCGTACGCGACGTCACCGACCGCGGTGGCGGTGGCGACCGCACCGGTGGCGGTGAGGAACGTCCGGCGGCGGATCCGACTGTTCACGGCAAACCTGCTTCCTGGCGGGAGGGATGCGCGTTACTGCGCATTATTGCCTGTTGGCGACATTATTAGCTGCCGGACCGGACATGCGTCAACGGCCGGATGAACAATCGGCCAACCTGGTCGTCAGAGGCTGCGAGCGGACAACCGGGGGAGTGGGCCGCGGCTCGGCGCGAGCAGACGCTCGTCGATCGCGTCCTGCGCGAGGCTGGCGGCGCCGAGTGCCACGCACAACGCACCGAGGGACGACGCGTGCAACTCCGGGACCCGCGGGCAGATCCGCTCGAGCTCCGCGGTGAGCGGCTCCATGAGAACGTCGGCCGCCTGCGAGAACGCCCCGCCGAGCACGAGCAGCCGTGGGTCGACGATCGCGATCGCCGTCGCGGCGGCCACGGCCGTCGCCCGGGCGTACTTCCGTACGGCGGCCCGGGCGGCGCTGTTCCCGTCGCGGGCGGCGGCGAAGGCGCGTTCGGCCTTGTCCACCGCGGGAATCTCCTCCGGTACGACGGCGTGCAGGTGCTCGAGCGCCGCCTCCCAGGCAACGCCGCGCAATGCCGACATGTCCGCCGCCGCGCCGTACGCGCCGCGCCGCAACTGCCCGTCGAGCACCAGCGCCAGCCCGGTACGGCGGCCCGCGTGCAGGAACACCATGTCCGACGCGTGATCAGCGCCGCCGCGGCGCAACTCGGCCAGCGCCGCGAGCTGGCTGTCGTTGTCGACGAGAACGAGCTGCGCCTGGAAGTGGCCGGCGAGGTCGGTGCCGGCCCAGTCCGGGATCGCGTTGGCCCGGACGACGGTGCCGGCCGCGTCGACCAGGCCGGTGGTGCCCGCGCCGATGGCCCACACGCGCGACACCGGGACGCCGGCGGCGCCTGCGCAGTCGTCGATCACCCGGTCCGCCGTGGCCAGTCGCTTCCGGCGTGGCGTTTCCGGGGTGACGGAGCGCCGTACGTCGGCGAGCATCCGCCCGTCGAGATCGGTCAGCACCCCGCGGATCGAGAACGCGCCGATGTCCAGGCCCACGACGTACCCGGCCTCGGCCCGGAACCGGTAGCTGCGCGCCGGGCGCCCGCGTCCACGGATCGCCGGGCTCTCCTCGACCAGCCATCGCCGCGTCACCAGACTCGCCAGCACCTCTTCGACCGCCGTCCGGCCGAGCCCGCTGTGCTCCACGATCTGCGCGACCCGCAACTCCCCGGCAGCCCGCACCGACGCCAGCACCGCCCGCTCGTTCAGCTGCCGTAACCGCGACTGGTCGCCACCATCCGCCACCGAGGACCCCATGATCGCGCAGCTTAAAGCAGTCGACCGCCCGAGGGGGTCAGCCGAGTCAACCGCCCAGGGCTGCGACCACCGTCTGCGCGCGGGTCGCCTACGACAGGTCCTCGCGGGCGTAGCAGAGGTAGGCGGCCGGGGTGCCCAGGATGAGGGTGCCGGACAGCAGGAAGATCAGGATGTTGCGGACGTGTTCGGCGGGTTCCTGGTGGGTCAGTTCGCCGATCGCGTCGACCCGGTGAACGCCCAGGACCAGCAGGGCAACGCCGCCGGCGATCATGCCGAGTGCCATCAGGGTGAAGGCCGTCCAGGTCGCGACGATGCCCGCTCGCTTCCGGCGGGTCAGCCGCCGCACTGAAGGCTGGGTGCTCACCACCTCAGGAAACCGTAGCCCGCCCCGGCCGTCCATCCGGACCGGCGTGCCTCGGGCCCGCCATCCCAAAGTGCCCAAATCTGCCTCCCTCGATCCCTTGACGAGCAGTTCTGCGCACTGGCTAACTGTCCTCAACCGCCCGCTTGAGGAGACTCGATGCGCCTGCTCCGGTCTGCTGTCAGTGTTTTCGCCCTTCTCGCCCCGCTCGCCCTCCTGCCACAGCACGCCGGAGCCGCCGGCGATGCGGGCGTCGCCGGTCCCACACCGGCCGCGGTCTCTCCCGAGCCGCAACAGCTCGTGGAACGCACCGACGGCTTCCCGATCACCCCGGTCGTCGGGCTGGTCCGCACCGCACGGTCGGACGCGGACGCCGAGCGCGTCGTCCGCCAGGCCCTGACGCGGGCAGGCGTGACGACCGTACGGACCACGAACGGCACCGATCCCCGGACGCCGGTGACGATCTGGCTCGGCCGGGACGCGTCGGTACTCCGCGCCCTGCGGGTGCCGGACAGCACCGGGCTGCCCGTCGAGGGGTACGTCCTCGCGGCCGGGCGCGACCGCGACGATCGCGGTCATGTCGTGCTCGACGGTATCGACGCCGACGGCACGTACTATGCCGCGCAGTCCCTCGCGCAGCTGATCCAGACCCGTGCCGGCGCCGACTGGATGCCCGGCGTGGCGATCCGGGACTGGCCGACGATGCGGTACCGCGGCGCGATCGAAGGCTTCTACGGCACGCCCTGGTCACACGCGGACCGCCTCGACGAGCTCAGCTACCTCGGCGACCATCGGATGAACACCTACGAGTACGCACCGAAGGACGACCCGTACCACCGGGAGCAGTGGCGCGACCCCTATCCGGCGGACAAGCTCGCGCAGCTCGCCGAGCTCGTCACCCGCGCCCGGCAGAACAAGGTCGACTTCACCTTCGCGCTCTCGCCGGGCCTGTCGATCTGCTACACCTCGGACGCCGACTTCCAGGCCCTGATCGCGAAGTTCCAGGCGCTGTACGCCGTGGGTGCCCGGTCGTTCAACGTGCCGCTCGACGACATCGACTACAACACCTGGCACTGCGACGCGGACAAGGCGAAGTACGGCACCGGGGGCGGCGCCGCCGGCCGGGCGCAGAGTGAGCTGCTGAACCGCGTGCAGCGCGAATGGGTGGAGACCAAGCCGGACGTCGCGCCGCTGCAGATGGTCCCGACCGAGTACTACAACGTCAGCGAAACGCCGTACAAGAAGGCCTTGCGGGAGCAGCTGGACTCCGACGTCGTCGTGCACTGGACCGGCATCGGCGTGGTGCCGCGGACGATCACGGCGGCGCAGGCGGCCCAGGCGAAGGCGGTGTTCGGCCACGACATCCTGATCTGGGACAACTACCCGGTCAACGACTACGCCGCCGGGCGGCTGCTGCTGGCGCCGTACAGCGGGCGGGAGCCGGCCATCGCCGATCACGTCGCCGGGGTCATCTCGAACCCGATGAACCAGGCGGCGGTGAGCAAGATCGCCCTGTACTCGTTCGCCGAGCTCGGCTGGAACCCGGCGACGTACGACGAGCAGGCGTCGCACCGCCGCGCCCTGGCCGAGCGGGCCGGCGGCGACCCGGCGACGATCGCCGCGCTGCAGGTGTTCGCCGACCTCAACACCTACGACGGCACGCTGCATCCGGAGAGTGCGCCGGTGTTCGGGGCCGCGGTCGAGCAGTTCTGGCAGCTGTGGCGGACCGGGCAGCGCGCCCAGGCGATCGCCGCCCTCCGGCCGAAGGTCGACGCGGTCGTCGCGGCGCCGGCCACGATCAGGTCCGGTGTCGTCGATCCGGCGTTCGCCGACGAGGCCGAATCGTGGCTGAAGGCAACGGAGTTGTGGGGACGGGCGATGCAGCGCGCGCTCGACCTGCTCGCGGCCCTGGACGCCGGGGACGGTGCGACCGCGTGGACCGCGAGACAGCAGCTGAGCGGTCTCGTGACCGAGGCCAAGGCGATCCGCGACAGCCGGCTGCCGCACAGCGGGACCTATCCGCGGATCGGTGAACGGGTGGTCGACGAGCTGATCGCCGAGACCGGCCGGGTCCACGACCGCTGGCTCGGCGTACAGCCCGGGCGGACGGCGACGACGAACCTGGGCACCTATCAGGACAACGTGCCGGCCCGGATGGTCGACGGGGACCCGGACACGTTCTTCTGGAGCAGCGGTGCCCCGGCGCCGGGCTCCGAGATCCGCGTCGACCTCGGCGCGCCGGCGACGATCGGCGCGATCGCGGTGCTGATGGGCAAGGCGTCCAGCCCGAACGACTACATCCACTCGGGAGTGTTGGAGTACTCGCTCGACGGCACGCGGTGGACGGAGCTGACCCGCGCGACCACGGCCGAGGTGCGAGCCACCGCCCCGGCCGGGACGACGGCGCGCTACGTCCGCTACCGCTCGTTGTCGGCGAGCGACTTCTGGCTGGTGGTCCGCGAGTTCTCGGTCGAGACGATCGGCGGACGCCAGACGACGCTGACCGCCAGTGGTACGCCGGCCCCGGCGCCGGGATCGTCGTACCAGCGGGCGGTGGACGGGAACCTGGAGACCGCCTTCGTGCCGGTCGCGGCGCCTGCTGCCGGTGATGCGTTGACCGTGGGCCTGTCGGCACCGCGGGAACTGGCGGGTCTCACCGTTCTCCAGCAGTCGGCGGCCGTCGGATCCGCGGACGTCGAGGTCCAGGTCGGCGGCGCCTGGCAGAAGGTCGGTTCCGTGGCGTCGGCGTACGCCGAGGTGCCCGTGAGTGACCTGAAGGCCGAGGCGGTCCGGCTGGTGTGGAAGAGCGGTACGCCGGCGGTGGCCGAGATCGTGCCGCTGTGGACGGACACGCCGCTCGCGGCGGTGCGCGTGGACGAGAACCGGGTCGACGTGGTCCGGGGCGAGACGTCGAGCGTCGTGGTCGACATCGCGGCCGAGCGCGGCGTCGACGTGAGCGGCACCCTCGCCGTCGCCGCGCCGGCCGGGTGGACGGTCGACCCGGCCAGTACGGCGGTCGCGGTGAAACGCGGCTTCACCCGGTCCGTGACCGTGAAGCTGACGCCGCCCGCCGGCGCGGCCGTCGCCGACGTGGACATCCCGGTCACTTTCACGTCCGGTGCGAGCACCTTCGAGGCCGTCCTGCGCGTCGCGGTCCGGCCGCGCACCGGCACTGTGAACGTGGCGCTGCATCGCCCGGCCGTTGCCTCAAGCATCGAACCCGGGACGTCGTTCGGTGCGGGCCTGGCCGTCGACGGCGACACCGCCACGCGCTGGGCGTCCGGCTACGACGACGCGTCGTGGTTCCAGGTCGACCTCGGGACGGCGACGCACCTCGGCAAGCTCGTGCTGCGCTGGGAGGCGGCGTACGGCACGGCGTACACGATCCAGGTCTCCGGCGACGCGAGCACCTGGACGACCGCGGCCGAGGTGACCGACGGGGACGGTGGAACCGACACGGTGTGGCTCGACGCGAGCGCTCGCTACGTCCGTCTGCAGGGCGTCGACCGGGCCACGCAGTACGGCTACTCGCTGTACGAATTCGAGGCGTATGCGGCGGATTAGTAGTTTCTGATGCTCGTTTTGTCGTAATCTGGCACTCTTCCTCTTGCGGGCGGAGGGGTCGGCGCGCTATCAATGCACGATTAGGAAACCTTCCTAACAGTTGGCGCACCCTCCCTGACTGGGCTCAGCCCACCCGGAAGAAGGAGAGCAGAGCATGCGTACCCATGCGCGGAAGACGTGGTCCGGACCGCCCCTGCGGGCCGTCGGCCGGATCGTGACAGCCCTCGCCCTCGCCGCCGTACCGGCCACCGTGTTCCTCGGTGCCGGTCACGCGGCCGTGGCGGCGGACCTGGACGACCCGGTGAAGAAGGAGATCGCCCAGCAGATCGTGTCCTCGGCGGAGAACTCGTCGCTGGACTGGCGGGACCAGTTCGGCTACATCGAGGACATCGACGACGGCCGCGGCTACACGGCCGGCATCATCGGCTTCTGCTCGGGAACGCACGACATGCTCGAGCTCGTCGAGTACTACACCGACCAGGTCCCGGACAACCCGCTCGCCGAGTATCTGCCCGCGCTCCGGGAGGTCGACGGCAGCGACTCGCACGAGGGTCTCGATCCCGGCTTCACCGGCGCCTGGAAGGAGGCGGCCGCGACGCCGGAGTTCCAGGCCGCGCAGGAGCACGAGCGTGACCGGGTCTACTTCGACCCGGCCGTCGCCCAGGCCAAGGGCGACGGGCTGCGGACGCTCGGTCAGTTCGCCTACTACGACGCGATCGTCATGCACGGCGAGGAAGGCCTGCAGAGCATTCGCGCCGACGCCAGGTCGCACGCCGACACGCCGGCCGACGGCGGCGACGAGGTCGAGTACCTGAACGCGTTCCTCGACGCGCGCGTCGTGGAGATGAAGAAGGAGGCCGCGCACGAGGACACCAGCCGGGTCGACACCGCGCAGCGCGTCTTCCTCGACAACGGCAACCTCGACCTGAACACACCGTTGAGCTGGGCCGTGTACGGCGAGCCGTTCCGCATCGACTCCGATCCCGACCCGGGCACCGATCCGGAGCCGGCCGACGCGCTGATCTCGAAGAGCCGGCCGGCGACGGCCTCCTCGGTCGAGGACTCGACCCTGACCGCCGATCGTGCGGTGGACGGCAACGCGTCCACCCGCTGGGCGAGCGCCGAAGGGTCCGACCCGCAGTGGATCCGGGTCGACCTCGCGGCGGGTGCGACGGTCTCGAAGGTCCGGCTGAGCTGGGAGGCGGCGTACGCCAAGGCCTACCGGGTCGAGATCTCCGCCGACGGCTCCACCTGGACCAGGCTCGCCACCGAGACCGCCGGCAACGGCGGCACGGACGAGTGGTCGAACCTGACCGGCCAGGGCCGCTACCTGCGCGTGTACGGGACCGCCCGCGGCACGTCGTACGGCTACTCCCTGTACGAGGTCGAGGTCTTCGGCAAGAGCGGCGGATGACGAGAGGTCTCTGACGGGCGGCTCGTGCGCTTCCGGCCTCGCTACAGTGAGGCGCATGAGTACGCCCGCCGTCCGAGTGTGGTGGGTGCGGCTGTCGCAGGTGGACGAGGCGCTCGATGCGGCGACGGCTCGCCTGCTCGAAGCTGAGGAGCGGACCCGTGCCGCGGCCTACCGGCTGACGGACGATCGGCTGCGCTTCCAGGTCGGGGTTGCCGTCACGCGGCTCGCCTTGGCGGCCGAGATGGATTGCCGCGCCGACGAGATCCGGCTCGATCGGACATGTCCTGACTGTGGGCGGCCGCACGGCAAGGTCCGGGTGGCGGGACCACGGCCCGGTTGGGAGGTGTCGGTCTCGCACTCGGGCGATCTCATCGGGGTTGCCGTCGGCACCATTGCGCCGCTCGGCCTGGACGTCGAGCAGATCCGCGCCGTCGAGGCCGCCGTGGCGCCGCTGGTGCTCACGCCGTCGGAGGAGCGGCAGGTGCGCACGGCAGCGGACTTCATCAGGTTCTGGACCCGCAAGGAGGCCGTGGTGAAGGCGACCGAGGACGGCCTGCGGCAACCACTCAACCTGATCACCGTCACCGCCCCGACCGAACCGCCGCGTCTGCTCGCCTGGACCGAGCGCGATCCGATCACGGCCGGCATCCAGCTGCACGACCTCGCCGATCGAAACGGCCATCTGGCGTCCCTGGCAGTCCTCAGCCCCGACGAAGTCACGATCACCGAGCACGACGCACAACCCCTGCTGCGGGCCTGAGAACCCGTTTGTCCGCAGGGCGCCCGGGTACCGGCGGGCGGATGCGGACAAGCCGTCGGGAGGAGTGACATGAGCACGACAGTTGGTGACTACGTACTCCAGCGACTGCGGGACTGGGGTGTCGAGCAGGTCTTCGGGTACGCCGGGGACGGCATCAACGGGCTGCTCTCGGCGTGGCAGAAGGCGGAGAACGAGCCGCGCTTCATCCAGGCCCGGCACGAGGAGATGGCCGCGTTCGAGGCCGTCGGCTACGCGAAGTTCACCGGCCGCGTCGGCGTGTGTGCCGCGACCAGCGGCCCGGGCGCGATCCACCTGCTGAACGGGTTGTACGACGCGAAGCTCGACCACGTCCCGGTGGTGGCGATCGTCGGCCAGACGGCGCGCAGCGCGATGGGCGGCAGCTATCAGCAGGAAGTCGACCTGCACACGCTGTTCAAGGACGTCGCGTCCGAGTACTGCGAGACGGTGATGGTCGCGGAGCAGCTCCCGAACGTGCTCGACCGGGCGATCCGGATCGCGGCGGCCCGCCGTACGGTGACCACGCTGATCATCCCGTCGGACCTGCAGGAGCTCGAGTACACGGCGCCGTCGCACGCCTTCAAGATGGTCCCGTCGAGCATGGACCAGACCTGGTCGGCGCCCGTCCCGGACGCGGAGCAGCTCGACCGGGCGGCGGAGATCCTGAACGCTGGCGACCGGGTGGCGATCCTGGTCGGCCAGGGTGCGCGCGGAGCGGCGGACGAGGTGACGGAGCTCGCGGACCTGACCGGCGCCGGTGTCGCGAAAGCCCTGCTGGGCAAGGATGTTCTGCCCGATGATCTGCTCTGGGTGACCGGGTCGATCGGACTGCTCGGCACGCGGCCGTCGTACGAGCTGATGACGGACTGCGACACGCTGCTGGTGGTGGGGTCGAACTTCCCGTACAGCCAGTTCCTGCCGGAGTTCGGGACGGCGCGGGCGATCCAGATCGACCTCGATCCGACGATGATCGGGATGCGGTACCCGTTCGAGGTGAACCTGGTCGGCGACGCCGCCCGGACGCTGCGGGCGCTGATCCCGCTCGTGCACCGCAAGGAGGACCGGTCCTGGCGGTCCGGGATCGAGAGCAACGTCACCCGCTGGTGGGAGGTGATGGAGCGGCGCGCGCACACGTCCGCGGATCCGATCAACCCGGAGCTGGTGTTCCACGAACTGTCCGGGCGGTTGCCGGCGGACGCGATCCTGGCGGCCGATTCGGGATCGGCGGCGAACTGGTACGCCCGGCACCTCAAGATCCGCGGGGACATGCGCGGATCGCTGTCCGGGACGCTGGCGACGATGGGGCCCGGCGTGCCGTACGTGATCGGCGCGAAGTTCGGGCTGCCGGACCGGCCTTGCTACGCGCTGGTCGGCGACGGCGCGATGCAGATGAACGGGATCAACGAGCTGATCACGATCGCGAAGTACTGGCAGGAGTGGGCGGATCCGCGGCTGGTGGTCGCCGTCCTGCACAACAACGACCTGAACCAGGTGACGTGGGAGCTGCGGGCGATGGGCGGATCGCCGCAGTTCCTGCCGTCGCAGGAGCTGCCGGACTTCCCGTACGCCGGCTACGTGAAGCTGCTCGGCCTGCACGGGATCACGGCCGAGAAACCCGAGGAAGTCGGCCCGGCCTGGGACGAGGCGCTGCGCGCGGACCGGCCGTGCGTGGTCGAGTTCCGCACCGACCCCGCGGTGCCGCCGATCCCGCCGCACGCCACCTGGGACCAGATGGAGAAGGCGCTGGAGTCGATCGTCCGCGGGGACAGTGACCGGGCCTCCGTCATCAAGGAGGGCTTCAAGTCCAAGGTGCAGGAGTTCCTGCCCGGCAAGGCGTGAGCCGTCAGCCCCCGGCCACCTTCTCCAGGCGGCCGAGGGCCTCGGTCCAGAGGACGTCGTAGGTGTGCAGCATGCCCGGGTGGATACCGCCGTGGGTCAGGATCAGATGGCTGTATCCGTGGGCGGCCGGCACGACGTCCACGAGAACCGTGCTGGGGTGGTGCGGCGGATTGTTGAACGCGGCCTGGAGGTAGTGCGGCGGAGCGCACGTCGTCACGATTCCGGTGTGCTGGACGTGCGCGCCCGTCGCGATCGTGAAGCCCCCGTGCTGTGTATCACTCAGCACCGTCTGCCCGAGCCATCCGCTGAGCAGCTCCGGCCGCGTGATGAGGTTCCAGAGGCGGTCGGCGGCACACTCCACCGTGCGTACGTACCTGAGCTGCGGCGCCCGAGCCGAACGGGGCGCCCTTCGTTCCTGCGAAATATGCGCCATGGACAACCAGTGCCCGCCTCCCGCGATCACTACGCGTCCGTTTTCAAGCAGCGCGGGTGTGGCACCGGAACTCGTATGAGAGCACTGACGTGGCAGGGAAAGCGGTCGATCGGGTACGGCGAAGTTCCGGATCCGCGGATCGAGGAACCGACCGACGCGATCGTGAAGGTGACGTCCAGCGGGATCTGCGGGTCGGACCTGCACCTGTACGAGGTGATGGGCCCGTTCCTGGACGTCGGCGACGTGCTCGGTCACGAGGTGATCGGGATCGTGCAGGAGACCGGTCCCGAGGTGGGCGGCCTGCGGGCCGGCGACCGGGTCGTCGTACCGTTCCAGATCGCCTGCGGCTCGTGCTTCATGTGCGTGCAGGGCCTCCAGACGCAATGCGAGACCACGCAGGTCCGTAACCAGGGGATGGGTGCGGCGCTGTTCGGCTACACCAAGTTGTACGGGCAGGTGCCGGGCGGGCAGGCGGAGTACCTCCGGGTGCCGCAGGCGCAGTACGGCCCGATCAAGGTGCCCGACGGCCCGCCGGACGACCGCTTCGTCTACCTGTCCGACGTGCTCCCGACGGCCTGGCAGGCGGTCGAGTACGCCGGGATCCCGCCGGACGGCACGGTCGTGGTGCTGGGGCTGGGACCGATCGGCGACATGGCCTGCCGGGTCGCGATGCACCGCGGTCACCGGGTGATCGGCGTCGACCTGGTCCCCGAGCGGCTGGAGCGCGCGACGGCGTACGGCGTGGAGACGCTCGCCTACTCCGACGACCTGGCGGACACGATCCGCGACCTCACCGACGGCCGGGGCCCGGACTCGGTGATCGACGCCGTCGGGATGGAGGCCCACGGGTCGCCGGTCGCGCGCGTCGCGCAGCAGGCGGCGGGGCTGTTGCCGGACGCGATCCAGCGCAAGTTCATGCAGAAGGCCGGCGTCGACCAGATGGCCGCGCTGCTGCTGGCGATCGACATCGTGCGGCGCGGCGGGACGATCTCGCTGGTCGGGGTGTACGGCGGGATGGCCGACCCGATGCCGATGCTGACGATCTTCGACAAGCAGATCCAGCTCCGGATGGGGCAGGCCAACGTCCGGCGCTGGAGCGGCCAGATCCTTCCGCTGCTCACCGACGACGACCCGCTGCACGTCGACACGTTCGCCTCCCATCACCTGCCGCTCGCGGACGGCCCGGCGGCGTACGAGTCCTTCCAGCAGAAGGCCGACGACATGGTGAAGGTGCTGCTCAACCCGTGAGCCGCGCGTCCGGTGCGTGGCAGACGGGTACCGGCGGGGTATGCGACTCGACGGGCGGGTGATCTATCAGCTGGACCCGGCGACGTTCTTCGACGCCGACGGGGACGGTGTGGGGGATCTCGAGGGGATCGTCCGGAAGCTGGATCACGTCCGGGCCGTCGGCGCGGACACCGTCTGGCTGCAGCCGTTCTACGTGTCGCCGTACCTGGACGCCGGGTACGACGTCGTGGACCACTGCGGCGTCTCCGCCCGCTTCGGCCCGATCGGCGCGTTCGACGAGCTCGTCGAACGCTGTCACGAGCTGGACCTGCGAATTCTGGTCGAGCTCGTCGTGCAGCACACGTCGGTGCGGCACCCGTGGTTCCGGGAGGCACGTGACGACCCGGGGTCGCCGTACCGCGACTACTACGTGTGGGCCGCCGAGCCGCGCGACGACCCGGTCGTCCGCGAGCCGGTGTTTCCCGGTGTGGAGAACTCGATCTGGGCGTACGACGAGCACGCCGGGCTGTACTACCGGCACGCGTTCTACCGGCACCAGGCCGATCTGGACGTCGGCCGTCCCGCGGTGCGGGCGGAGATCGCCCGGATCATCCGGTACTGGCTGGACCGGGGCGTCGACGGGTTCCGGGTCGACGCGGTGCCGTACATGGTCCGCCAGGCGGCGCTGACCGACGAGCGCGACGACGGCTACTGGTTCCTCACCGAACTCGCCGCCGCGGCCGGCGATGCGCCGCTGATGGGCGAGGTGGACGCGCCGCCCGAGGAGTACGACGACTACTTCGGCGACGCCCGGCGTCTGCACGCGGTGCTGGACTTCTGGACGAACAACCTGCTGTTCCTCGCGCTCGCCCGCCGGGACGCCGAGCCGCTGGTCCGCGCGTTGCGTGCGCAACCGAAACCTCCCGACGGATGCACGTACGTCAACTGGCTGCGCAACCACGACGAGCTGGACCTGGACCGGCTGTCACCGTCCGAGCGTGACGAGGTGATGGCCGCGTTCGCTCCGGCCGCGGAGATGCGTGCGTTCGGCCGCGGGATCCGTCGCCGGCTGGCCCCGATGCTCGGCGACGTCCGCCGGACCGTGCTGGCCCACGCGATCGTCCAGTCGTTGCCGGGGGCACCGGTGATCCGGTACGGCGAGGAGATCGGGATGGGCGAGGACCTGTCCCTGCCGGACCGGGCGGCGGTGCGGACGCCGATGCAGTGGACATCGGGCCCGAACGGCGGCTTCAGCAAGGCGCCGCCCGAGACGGTCCGCCCCGAGGCCGTCGAGGGCGGCCCGTACGGGTACGTTCGCGTCAACGTCGCCGACCAGGAGCTGCGGCCCGACTCGCAGTTGAGCAAGGTGGCGCAACTGGCCCGCACCCGGCGGGAACTGGGCGACTGCCCGTCGGGCCACTGCGAGGCGCTGTCGTTGCGGCAGCGCCCGGTCTTCGGCGTCGTACACCACCGCGCCGAGGACTCCGTGCTGATGCTGGCGAACCTGTCCACCGAGGAACTCCAGGTCGACATCCCGTACGACGCGCGCTCCGACCTGCTCGCCGACACCGACTACGAGCCCGCCTCCGGCCGGTCGGTCCGGCTGACAGGCCACGGCTACCGCTGGCTGCGCGTCCGGGTGCCCGGCCGGCAGCGATCGGCCGGGGGCTGAGCGGGCATGCGGTTGCGGCGCAGTCATCCGGACGAAGCGGGGTTCAGCCGTCGGCGGCGCGGGCGTGGATTCAGCTATCTCGATGCTGACGGCAACGGTATCGAGGACACCGACGTGGTGGAGCGGATCCGGACGCTGGCGATCCCGCCGGCCTGGGAGGACGTGTGGATCTGCCCCTTTCCGAACGGGCACATCCAGGCCGTCGGGACGGACGAGGCCGGGCGCCGGCAGTACCTGTACCACGACGACTGGCGGACGGCGCAGGACGCGGACAAGCACGACCGGGTCCGGCAGTTGGCGCGCAAGCTGCCCGCCTTCCGGGAGGCGGTCGACGAGGACCTGTGCGCGAAGGGGCTGCAACGGCAACGGGTTCTCGCGGTCGCGTTGCGGATGCTCGACTACGGCGTCTTCCGGACGGGCAACACGCAGTACGCCGAGGAGTACGGCAGCCGGGGCGCGGCCACCTTGCTGCGCGACGACGTCCGGCTCAGCCACGGGAAGCTGGTGTTCGACTTCCGTGCGAAGGGCGGGCAGCGGCGCACGCTCGAGCTGGACGACGACAACCTGGTCGCGGCGGTGCGATCGCTGAAACGCGCCCGGCACGGGAAGGACCGGCTGCTGGTGTATCGCGAGGACGGCGAGTACCACGAGCTCGACGCCGGGATGATCAACGACCGGTTCCAGGAGCTGGTCGGCGAGGACTTCACCGTGAAGGACCTGCGGACCTGGACCGCGACCGTGCACGCCGCGGTCGACCTGGCCGCGGCGGATCCGCCGACCACGAAGAAGGCGCTGAACGCGGCGGTGAAGGACATGCTCGAGGAGGTCTCCGAGCACCTGGGCAACACACCGGCCGTGGCGCGGGCGTCGTACGTCGATCCGCGCGTCGTCGAGCAGTACGAGCACGGCCGCACGATCGCGGGCACCGTGGACCGCGTCGGCGACGATCTGTCCGACGAGGAGATCCGGGTCAAGCTGGAACGCGCGGTGAACAAGGTCCTGGACCAGGACCGGCGCGAGTAGGCCTCACCGCTTGATCGCTGCCACCACGGCCGGCGCCGGAGCGAGGGCGGTCACCGGCTGCAGGGACTCGACCGCCAACGGATGTTCCTGGTCCGTGATGGTTTCGAGGTGGTGCAACAGGATGCCTTCGCGCAGCGCCCAGGGCGAGACCACGAGGTTCTTGATGTCGAGGGTCGTCATCGCCGCGTTCGCGATCACGGCGCCGGCCAGACTCTGCCGGGCGCGGTACTGCGAGATGCCGCGCAGACGGGCCCGGTCCGCGCTGGACATGGCGGCCAGCCGCGGCAGCCAGCGGCGTACGTCCTTCCGGGTCAGCGAACGGCGCACGAACGGGCCGCGCCGCTGCGGCGGGGCGCCGGCCAGCCGGGCCAGCTGCTTGAAGGTCTTCGAACTGCCGATGACCTGCTTCGGGTCGCCCTCCCACAGCAAGCGGTCGGAGACCTGACGCAAGGTAGTACGTACGTAGTGGCGCAGCTCGTGCAGCTGAGCCAGGCTCGGTGGGTCGTCGGGCAGGAAGGTCCGGGTGAGACGACCGGCGCCCAGCGGCAGCGAGACGGCCACATCGGGCTGCGCGTCACGGCCGAGCGCGATCTCCATCGAGCCGCCGCCGATGTCCAGCACCAGCAACCGGCCCGCCGACCAGCCGTACCACCGGCGTACGGCCAGGTAGGTCAGCCGCGCCTCGTCCTCGCCGCTGAGGAACCGCGGCTGGACGCCGGTCTCGGAGCTGAGCCGGGCCGCGATGTCGCCGGCGTTCGTGGCGTCGCGGATCGCGGACGTGGCGAACGCGTACAGCCGGTCGACCTGGAGGTCACGGGCGACGGTCGCCGCCATCCGCACACCGTCGATCACCCGGTCGATGCCGTCATCGGCGATCGAGCCGTCCGGCTGCAGCGCCTCGCCGAGCAGGATGCGCTGCTTGAAAGCATGAGTGGGGAGCGGGGGCGCGCCCGGAACCGCCTCCGTCACCTGGAGTTGCGCGGTGGTCGATCCGATGTCCAGTACGCCGATCTTCATGGCGCGCCGGTTCCCTCCGCGCGGGCCCGGTACTCCTGGTTGCTCAGCGTGGCGAAGTGTTCGGCGGGGTACCGGGTCGTTCGTGAGCGAGAACGAGTGCCTGATCGACGCGAGCGTCGACGACGTGTTCGCGATCCTGACCGACGGCTGGTCGTACGCCGCGTGGGTGGTCGGCGCGTCCCGGATCCGGGACGTCGACGCGCCGTGGCCCGAGGCCGGCGGGCGGATCCACCACTCGGTGGGCGCCTGGCCGCTGGTGATCGACGACACCACGACGGCCTTGGAGTACGAGCCCGCGCGGCGACTGAAACTGCAGGTCCGGGTGTGGCCGGCAGGCCACGGGGAGGTCGAGTTCGTCGCGACCGAGACCCCGACCGGCTGCCGGCTGGTGATGACCGAGAAGGCGACCAGCGGACCGATCTCCTTGCTGCCGACGGCCGTCGCGGACGTGGCGCTGCACCCGCGCAACGCGGAAAGCCTGCGTCGGCTCAAACTCCTCGCCGAGAAGCAGTCCAAGGCCTGAGCGGCCGGCGCAACCCTAGACAGCCTCCGGAATGCGAACGGTTTCGTTCGGTTTCGTTCGAGGTTGCCGCACGGTGGGAGACTGACTGGGAGGGCGGTCGACTTCGCAGCCGGTTGAGCATTCACCCCCCGCAAGCTCCCTGCACTGTGCGAGGCCGGCCGCCTGGACATGTTCACCTGTCTCCGTACTCGGCCGGGACCGGCGTACCGGCATGCCTGCGCACACCGTTGCGTGGCGGCCGGATCCGCGGGTACCGGCGGAGGAGGACGAAAGGGTGAGACAGTCGTGAGGTTCATGACGTGGAACGTCTGGGGACGGTTCGGCGACCGGTGGCTGCGCCGGCAGCGGGCGATCTCCGAAACGGTACGGGCGCAACGACCGGATTTCGTTGCACTGCAGGAAACCTGGCGTGCCGACGGCCGCTCGCAGACCCATCAGCTGGGGTTCGAGCTGGGCATGTCGCCGGCGTTCGCTCCGTCCCGCATGCCGCGGGACCCCGACCCCGACGTACGTCTCGGACTGGGCATCCTGAGCCGCTTTCCCTTGCGTGAGGTCGAGCAGCACAGCCTGTCGGAGGGCACCGTCGCGCTCCGGGCGGAGATCCGCCTGGGTACGCAGAGCCTGCACTTCATCACGAGCTGCCTGGACTGGGAGGAGAACCACGAACGCGAGCGCCTCGCACAGGCCGAGTCGCTGGCCGCGCTGGTGTCCGAGCTCAGTGCGGGCGGTGACGAGGTGGTCGTGGCCGGCGACCTGAACGCGCCGCCCGACCGACCGGAGCTCAAACCACTGCTGGCCGTACTCGACGACTGCTGGCAGCCCAACGGCCACGACGGTGCGACGTACAGCTCCCGCAACCCGTATCTCGGGCACGGCGAATGGCTCGAGGACAACCGCATCGACTACATCCTCGCCAACGACGGACTGGCCTCCCACAAAACCCGTCTCGTCGGCTACAACGAGGACCACGGCCGCCCACCGTCGGACCACTACGCGGTCGTCACCGACGTACCACTGCGCTGAGCCGACCGATGCACACCGAGCGGGTAGGTCCTGAACGCCTCCGCTCGGTGTTCGACGGAACCGCCGCCGGAACAGTCGGGCTCGAGGAAGAGATCCTGCTCGTACGGCGGGGAAGCTGGGCGCCCGCGGAGGCCGCCGGTGTGGTGGCGGAGATCGGCGACCCCAGGGTGAAACAGGAGCTGCCGGCGTGCCAGGTCGAGATCGCGACCTCGGTGCACGCGAACCCTGCGGACGCGGTCGACGAGCTGCGCTGGGGTCGCGCCCGGATCGCGGCCGCCTGCGGTGCGGAGGTGGTTCCGATCGCCGCGCCGGTCCACCCGCTGGCAGACCTCCCGGTCACGCTCGCGCCGACCGATCGCGCGCAGGCACTGGCATCCCGGTACGGCGAGTCGATCGGGCGGCAACTGGTGTCGTCGGTGCAGATCCATCTGGCCTTCGGCGACGCCGACTGCACGCTGGGCGTCTATCACGCGCTGCGAGACCTCCTGCCGGAACTGGCCGCGCTGGCCGGTGCCGCGCCCTTCGCCGGTGGGCGGGACACCGGGTTGTGCTCGGTCCGGCCGGTGATCGCCGCCGAGCTGCCGCGTCAGGGTGTGCCGCCGGTCATCGCGTCGTGGGAGCAGTACGCCGACGACCTCGGCTGGGCGGTTCGCGGGCGGGAGTCCGAGTGGTGGTGGGAGCTCCGCCCACACCTGCGTTACGGCACGCTCGAGCTGCGCGTGCTCGACGTACAGGTCGTATCGGAGTGGACGTACGCCATCGTCCAGTTCGTGTACGCCCTCGCCGCCCGGCTGGCCGCTCTGCACCACCTCGGCGAGTTGTTGCCCCCAGCACCGACCTGGCGAATCGCGGAGAACCGCTGGGCCGCGTTGCGGTACGGCGTCCGCGGCGAGCTGCTCGACCTCCGCACCGGCGCATCCCGCCCGACCAGCCGCTGCCTGCACGACCTGATCGACGCCGCGGAGCCCTACGCGGCGGAAGGCCTCGATGACGTACGGGCAGTGCTCGCCCATCCGCCCGTGGAACATCTTCGGGCACTCGGCCCGGACAGGACCGTGCCCTGGCTGGCGGAGGTGTTCAGTCGGGAGAGTGCGGCGGCTTTCGGGTGAGGGTGTGGGTACCGTCGCAGAGGGGTGGGATGCTGGTGCGGCCGCAGCGGCAGAGGGCGATGGTTCGGCGGGGTGTGGAGAGCGGGGCGCCGTTCTCGTCCAGGAGCTCGAAGTCGCCGCGGACCAGCAGCGGGCCTTCCGGGTAGGCACGGATCTCGGTCATGGTGTCGCGGTACCCATGGTTATCCGGCGGGTACCGGTCCCTCATGCAGCTACCACCGCCGCGCGGGCCGCTCACCGCCTGGCTGAACGACAGACTCACACACAGCGACACCACGAGCGGCGACGTTCCCGAGGTCGGTGTCCGCGAACTTCCGTACGCCGACGACGACCTGCAGCTGGCGCTGTGGGTCGCCTACGAGCTGCAGTATCGCGGCTTCGACGGCGTGGACGCCGAGCGGCAGTGGGATTCCGCGGTCATCGCGTTCCGGACCCGGCTGGAGCGGCCGTGGATCGACTGGTTGCAGGCGACCTGCGGGGTCTCACCGGACCAGCGGCCGGTCGCGGAACAGTTGCGGGCCTTGATCGACAGCGCCGACAGCACCGACGGTCCGCGGTTCGCGCCGTACCTGCGCCGGCACGCGACGCGTGAGCAGTTCCGCGAGTTCGTGCTGAACCGGTCCGTGTACCAGCTCAAGGAGGCCGATCCGCACAGCTTCGGCATCCCGCGGCTGGAGGGCGCGGCGAAGGCGGCGCTGGTCGAGATCGAGGCGGACGAGTACGGCGGCGGCCGGCCCGAGCGGATGCATTCGGAGCTGTTCCGTACGACGATGCGCTGGCTCGGCCTCGACGACACGTACGGCCGCTACGTGCCCGACGTACCGGCGGTCACGCTGGCGCTGTCGAACGTGATGTCGCTGTTCGCGATCCACTGCCGCTGGACCGGCGCGCTCCTCGGCCACCTCGCCGCGCTCGAGATGACCTCGACCCTGCCGAACCGCCAGTACGCGACCGGAGCCATCCGCCTCGGGGCGTCCGAGGACCAGGCCCGCTACTTCACCGAGCACGTCGAGGCCGACGCGGTCCACGAACAGATCGCGGCCCACGACCTGTGCGGCAACTACGTCCGCCAACACCCCGACGCCCTCCCCGACGTCCTCTTCGGCGCCCACTGCGCCCTCACCCTCGACAACCTCTTCGCCGACACCCTCCTCACCAGCTGGACCACTCCACCAGCCCGCCGCTGCGGCTGACGTCCGGCTCCCGGTCATCGACGGCCACGACCTGGTCGGCATGCTGGCGCAGGCCGACGTCATCCAGGCGGCCCCGGGCCGCGCCGGCCGGACGGTCAGCGAGATCTCCGAATCCCGCTGACCACTCCCGACGGGAGTCACGTGGTCCGGCCTTCACACGCAGTGCGGTGCCCGCCGTACGTCACCGGACGTCGCGGATTCGGGGCGGGTACCGGGTGGTGGAGAAGGTGACGGACATGGACGAACAGCTTGATCAGGAGCGGCCGCGGCGGGTTTCGGCGGATCCTACGGTGGCGCGATTCACGCCGTACCGGTCGCCGTGCCGGTCGGGGGCCCGGTCGGCGACGAGCCGCGCGTTGCCCTGGCAACGGCAGCGGACCCGGTCGCACCGGTTCAAGCGGGCCGGCTGACGGCGGTTTTGTGGGTCTGGGGGCCGGGCACCGGGAATCAATGGGCAGGAAAGTGTTGCGTTCGGCGTTCGGGACAGTGGCGCTCGGGCTGGCGGTTGCCGTCCCGGTGCAGGCGTACGGCGCGGATCCGGGGCCGTCGCCGACGGTCGGGTCGACGAACTCGCCGGCGGCTGATCCTCCGGGCTCGGCCGACTCGAGTCCTGACGACTACGACAAGGCGGTCTGGGTTGTGGTGGGCGCCGGGATCGTCGTCGTACTGGTCGCCGGCGGCACGTTCTTCCTGCTGCGGACGCGCCGGATCGACATGCAACAGCGGAGTGCTCCCTCGGAGAGGGAGCACCACCGGCAGTAGGGGTTCAGGAATTGCGGGGGAGTTGCTCGTCCGGGTCCTCGTCGGGATCCGGTTCGGGCTCCGGGAACGGGTTCAGATCGGGATCGTCGCCGCCGGGGCGGTCCGGATCGGGCAGTGGGGGGACCGGGCCTGGCGGGTTGGGGATGGTAGTCATGTCTGCCTCCTTGCGAGCCGACGTGATGACGCTCCGGTGCCCGTCGGGGCGCACTCCATGCGCCTGCTTGTCCGGCGCCGACGCCGGGTACCGGACGGGCGGAAGGGAGTGTGACCACCATGCCGGCAGGATCGAGCCGTAAGCGTGAACGGCAGTACGAGCACATCAAGGCGGGCCTGAAGGAACGCGGCCGCAGCGAGGACACCGCCGAGGAGATCGCGGCGCGCACCGTGAACAAGGAACGGGCCCGCTCCGGTGAGGCGAAGGAGAAGAGCCGGTCGTCGACCCACGACATCTCGTCGGGGCGCCGTGGTGGTCTGCGGTCGCACAGCGGGTCGAAGGGCCGGACGAAGGAACAGCTCTACAACGAGGCGAAGCAGAAGAACATCAAGGGCCGCTCCTCGATGAGCAAGGCCGAGCTCGCCAAGGCCGTCGGCCGCTAGCCGCACCGACCGCCCTGGTGGCGGCCGGGCCCCGGCGAGACCGGTGCCCGGGCAGCCGCCGGGAGGCTGCTAGGCCGACAGTGCTAGTTGCAGGCGGCCCATGATCGTGCGGAGGCGCCGGGAGACCTGCATCTGGCTGACACCGAGTTCGGCGCCGATCTCCGCCTGGGTCAGGTGGTCGACGAAACGCCTGCGCAGGATCAGCCGATCGCGCTCGGGCAGTTCGTTGACCACCGGCCACAGCGAATGCACCTGGTCGACCAGCTCGTAGGTGTTGCGCGGGTCGGCGATCTGCCCACCGAGGTTCCAGCTGCCCTCCGACGCCCGCTCGGCGTCCAACGAGGTCGGCTGGAAACAGCCCCGCGCCTGCTCCGCCGCCCGGATCTCGGCGGCGTCGATGCCGGTCGCCTCCGCGAGTTCGGCGTACGTCGGCCAGTGCCCGAGGTCGACCGCCAGCGCGGTCTGGACGCTGTTCACCCGGGCCTGGACCTCCTGCAGCCGGCGCGGGAGTTTGATCGCCCACGCGTTGTCCCGGAAGTGGTGCCGGATCCCGCCGCGGATCGTCGGCACGGCGTACGACCGGAAGTCCGAGCCGTCGCTCGGCTGGTAGTTGCGCACGGCCCTGATCAGGTGCTCGACGGCGATCTGCTCGAGATCCTCGGCGTCCACTCCGCGGCCGCGGAACCGCCGGGCCAGCGTCCGGGCCAGCGGGAGGCCGGCGACGACGGCTTCGTCGAGGAGGTCGTCCCGCCGTCGTCCCCGCGCGGCGTGTGCGTTCCGGAGCAACTGCTCCAACCGGCGGGATTCGGTACGACGCGAGGAAACTGTGACTGGACTGCTCGGTGCCATGTGTGGGCCCTGTCCGTGTCCGTCCCGGTGGGCTGCGGCAGCGGGTTGTACCGCGACCAGGACTCCCTCCGGGTACCCGCGCACGCGCACCTGAACCCGGCACCGGCCGCCGGTTTGCCGTCGGCACCCGGGGGCACCGGCCGGAGATGGGACGGATCGACCGGATCGCGGAGCCTTGGGGGACACGGACGCCGTACGGGCGGGGGGAGGACTGGCCGCAGCGGGTCGATCTGCGCCTGGACGACGGACTGGAGCCGGCGGACGTCGACGACTGGGTGCAGTCGGCAACGATCCTGCACTCCAACGGCGACGGCCTCGACATCGCGGTGAAGGACGGCCGGATCGTCGGCGTCCGGGGGCGGGCCGCCGACCGGGTGAACCACGGCCGGCTCGGGCCGAAGGACCTGTTCGGCTACCAGGCCAACCACTCGCCCGATCGGCTGACGACGCCGTTGATCCGCCGCGACGGGCAGCTCGTGGGGACCGACTGGGACACCGCGATGGCAGCCGTCGCCGGGCGCACGAAGGAACTGCTCGCCGAACGCGGTCCGAGCTCGGTCGGCTTCTACACGACCGGCCAGCTGTTCCTGGAGGAGTACTACACGCTCGCCCTGATCGGCCACGGCGGCATCGGCACCAACCACCTGGACGGCAACACCAGGCTGTGTACGGCGACCGCGGCGGCCGCGCTGAAGGAGTCGTTCGCGTGTGACGGCCAGCCCGGCTCGTACACCGATATCGATCACGCCGACGTCATCGCACTGTACGGGCACAACATGGCGGAGACCCAGACGGTGCTGTGGACCCGGATCCTCGACCGGCTCGCCGGCCCGAACCCGCCGCGGGTGCTGTGCGTGGATCCGCGCCGGACGCCGGTGGCCGACGCCGCGACGATCCATCTGGCGCCGAAGCCCGGGACGAACGTCGCGCTGATGAACGCACTGCTGCACGAGATCATCGCCAACGACTGGATCGACCGCGACTACGTCGACCGGAACACGGTCGGGTACGACGAACTCGCGAAGCAGGTCGCGGACTGCGATCCGCGATGGGCCGCCGGGATCTGCGACGTGGCGCCCGGTGACATCCGCGACGCGGCCCGCCTGCTCGGTACGGCGGAGCGCCTGCTGTCGACCGTCCTGCAAGGGTTCTACCAGTCCCATCAGGCGACCGCGGCCGCCGTCCAGGTCAACAACGTCAACCTGATCCGCGGAATGCTCGGCCGGCCGGGCTGCGGGATCCTGCAGATGAACGGCCAGCCGACGGCGGAGAACACCCGCGAGTGCGGCGCGGACGGCGACCTGCCGGGCTTCCGGAACTGGGCGAACGACGAGCAGGTCGCCGACCTGGCCCGGGTCTGGAACATCGAGCCGGAGCAGATTCCGCACTACTCCGAGCCGACGCACCTGATGCAGATGCTGCGGTACGTCGAGGACGGCTCGATCCGATTCCTCTACGTCAGTGGGACCAATCCCGCGGTCTCGTTGCCCGAGCTGCGCCGGATCCGCGACATCCTCACGCAGGAGCGGCTGTTCCTCGTCGTCCAGGACATCTTCCTGTCCGAGACCGCGCGGCTGGCCGACGTGGTGCTGCCGGCCGCGACGTGGGGCGAGAAGACGGGGACGTTCACCAACGCCGACCGGACGGTGCACCTGTCCGAGAAGGCGGTCGAGCCGCCGGGCACGGCGCGTGCGGACCTGGACATCTTCATCGACTACGCGCACCGGCTCGACCTGCGGGACAAGGACGGACAGCCGCTGGTGAAGTGGTCGGACGCCGAGGGCGCGTTCGAGGGGTGGAAGGCGTGCAGCGCGGGACGTCCATGCGACTACAGCGGGCTGAGCTACGCGAAGCTGCGGGGCGGGAGCGGGATCCAGTGGCCGTGCACCGAGGACCGTCCGGACGGGACCGAGCGGATCTACGTCGACGGTGAGTTCTGGAGCTCCCCGTCGTACTGCGAGAGCTACGGCAAGGATCTGGTCACGGGCGCGCCGTTGGACCCGGTCGAGTACCAGGCGATGAATCCGTCCGGCAAGGCGGTCCTGAAGGCCGCGGAGTACCTGCGTCCGCACGAGCCGGCGTCGCCGGAGTACCCGTACCTGCTGACCACCGGGCGGACGCTGTACCACTTCCACACCCGGACGAAGACGGGCCGCGTTCCGCAGTTGCGTGACGCAGCGCCGGACGTCTGGGTGGAGCTGTCGGCGTACGACGCGGAGCTGAACGGATGGGACGAGGGCGACCTGCTCCGGATCTCCACGGCGCGCGGACAGGTGCAGGCCCGGCTGCGGATCAGCGGCATCCGGCCGTCCACGCTGTTCCTGCCGTTCCACTACGGGGACTGGGATCTGGCGGACGGACACACCGGGCGGGCGGCGAACGAACTGACCGTCACCGACTGGGATCCGTGCTCGAAGCAACCGTTGTTCAAGTGCGCGGCGGCCCGGGCCGAGCGGATCGCCGTCGGTGACGGGCCGTCCCCGGCGCCGACCACGACGGCGTCGAGGCCTGTCACCGGCCGGGTTCCGCCCACGCGCGGCGGCGCGGACGCGGTCGTCGTGGACGACCTGACCGCGGAGGGAAGCGATCGATGACGAACAAGGTGGGCCTGGCGCTGCGTGAGCTGCATCGTGCCGAGAGCGATCTGGCGGCGGAGCTGTTGCACGCTTCGAGCCGGCACAAGCCGGACCACGACATCTTCTATCTCGGCCGGGATCTCGCGGTCTGGTCCCAGGACCACGTCCGGGCACTCGCGAAACACGGTGAGAACTACGACGTCCGGCTGGACCCGGAGCCGCACGAGGAAGCGGGTCTGCTGGCGGCCGCTCGGCATATGGGCGCGGAGCTGCTCGGCGGGCAGCACGACGCGGCGTTGCTGCTGCTCAGGGATCTGCGGGAGATCCACCGCAAGGCCGCCGGTGTGTCGCTCGACTGGGAGGTCCTGGCCCAGACCGCACAGGCGCTGAAGGACAACGAGCTGCTCGAGCTGACCAGGACCTGCCATCCGCAGACGCTGCGTCAGCTGCGCTGGGCGAACGCCTCGCTGAAGGCGAACGCCGCGCAGATCATGGTCACTCCGTAGGTTGCTGTTCGAGGACGTGCAGGACCGGTACGCCGAGGTGGCGGCGGGCCTGGGCGGACCAGTCGACGTGGAGGAGTTCGGCGATGACGTGCGGGCGGGTGAGGACGACGACCTCCTGCCCGTGCACGCGCGGGATGTAGTCGACGAGCTCGTCGACCGGGTGCCGGTGGGTGATGATGCCGTCCGCGTCCCGGTCGTAGGACCGCAAACGCCCGAGGCTGCGATCGAGGGCCGCGGTCGCCTGGGCGTCGACCGCTCGCTGCGCGTCGTCCGCGGCCCGCCGGACGTCCTCGTCGGGCCGGAACGCGTACCGCTGGCTCGGCATCCCGAACAGGTCGGACCCGGCGAGCCCGGTCAGGGAGGCCTCGACCTGGGCTTTCGCGTTCTCGCACGGAACCAGCACGTGGAACTTCACCGGGTCCGCCGTACCGGCGTACAACTCCACCAGCACCTTGGCATCCGCCGCGCTGATCTCTTCTTCGACCAGCACCAACACGTCGTACATCTGCACCACCTCGCCCACCCTGTACCCACCCGTAGGCGGTCTACGGCGTCGAGGATGCGACGCGCGAGCCTGTCGACCTGTTCAGTCGGTGCGGTAGCGGCGAAGCTTGTCCTCGTCGATGTCGACGCCGAGGCCGGGGCCCGGCCGGAGCGCGAGTTCGCCGTTCTCGATCCGCAGCGGTTCGGTGAGCAGGTCGTCGCTCATGTCGAGGAAGTTCGAGAGTTCGCCGGCGTGCAGGCTGCTGCGCTGGTGGGCGGCGCCGAACGCGACGCTGCAGATCGAGCCGAGCTGCCCGTCGATCTGGTTGCCCATGACAACTTCCAGCCCGAGGCCCTCGGCGAGGTGCAGGACCCGCTGGGATCCGGTGAAGCCGGTCCGCGCGGTCTTGACCGAGATCGCGGTGGCCGAGCCGCCGAGGACCTCCCGGGTCACCTCCGCGGGCGTGGTGGCGGACTCGTCGGCGATGAACGGTACGTCGAGTTGCCCGACCAGCCAGCGCCGCCCGAGGACGTCGTCGGCAGGGCTCAGCTCCTCGGCGAAGGCCAGGTCGAGGTCGGCCATCTGCCGCATGGCGCGCGCCGACTCCGACGGCGTCCAGCCGCGGTTGCCGTCGACGTACAGCACGATGTCCGGGCCGAGGCCTTCGCGCAGCGCGCGGACGACGGCGACGTCGAGCGCGGCCGGGCGGCGGCCGACCTTGACCTTGAACGTCGTGATGCCGTGCACCTCGCGCATCCGGGTGGCCTCCTCGACCATCGCGGCCGGCTCGTCGAAGCCGAGCATGTGCGAGACACGCATCCGGTCGGTGTAGCCGCCGAGCAGCTCCGACACGGGCAGGTCGAGGGTGCGGCCCAGGGCGTCCCAGACCGCCATGTCGATCGCGGCCTTGGCGGTCGGGTTGCCGACCGTGCGCCCGAGCAGCGCGGCCGTCCGTTCGCGGTCGGTGAGCGCGAGTCCCACCACCTGGGGCGCGAAGATCGTCTCGATCACCGCGATCACGCCGCGCTGGGTCTCGCCGTACGTGAACGGGCGCGGCGGCGCCTCGGCGACGCCCACCACACCGTCGTCGGTGTGCACCCGGACCAGGACGTGCTCGGCGACGTGAATCTCGCCGCTGGCGAAGCGCAGCGGCTTGCGGTACGGGATGCGGAACGGGATCGCGTCGATGGCGGTGATCTTCATGGCTGTCCTCGGGGTCAGGGCGGCTCAGGCCGGGTTCAGGTCGTAGAAGCCTTCGCGTTCGAGCACGTCGAGCGCCGCGGAGACCAGGGGCGAGGCGTGGCCGGCGGGCCAGGCCAGGGAGAGGTCGATGGTGGTCGGGTCCAGGACGTCGCGGAACACCACGCCGGTGAGCTGCATGCTGCGCACGGACTCCGGCACGAGCGCGACACCGAGGTTGGCCGCGACCAGCGCGAGAAGGGCGGCTGTGCCGGGTGCCCGATGCGTCACGGTAGGCGAGAATCCCGCCCGCCGGCAGGTGGCGACGACGGCCTCGTTGACGGCCGACCGCGCGTCGGCGTACCCGACGAACTCCTCGGCGGCGAGGTCGACGACGTCCAGGGCCGGCTCCGGGACCAGGCGGTGGTCGGCGGGGAGCGCGACGACCAGCGGCTCGCGCGTCAGCGTCCGGGTCTCGATGCCGGGCTCGACGACCGGCCCACGCAGTACGCCGAGGTCGAGGCGGCCGTCGAGCAGCCGCTCGACCTGGGCCGGCGTGAGCAGGTCGGCCTGCACCTCGAGGACGACGCCGGGCAGGGCCGCGCGGACCATCCGGGACAGGCGGGCGAGCTGGGTGAACGCGCTGGTCCCGGTGAACCCGACCCGCAGCAGGCCGCGGCGGCCGTGGGCGATGCTCTGCGCGCCGAGCACGCTCGCCTCGAGGTCCCCGAGGATGCGCCGGGTCTCACGGTGGAAGAACTCGCCGGCCGGCGTGAGCTGGACCTGCCGGGTCGTGCGGGTGAACAGCAGGACGCCTAGCTCGGCCTCCAGACGACGGATCGCCTGGGACAGCGCCGGCTGGGCGACGTGCAACCGCTCGGCGGCCTGGCTGAAATGACAGGTCTCGGCCACGGCGTCGAAGTACCGCAGCTGCTTGAGATCCATCGTCATGCCTTCACGCTAGATCGGGAGGTTTTCCCGACACAAAGACCAAATACCGCCTGATTCATAACAGCAGATTATCAATCAGGTGGGTAGGCCTGAGCCGCTCCGGTAGCGCCAGACATTTGCTTCCGCTTGAAGTTAATAGGCTGCAGGCGGTTGACAGCCTCTGGGCGCCCAATTAACTTCAGCTTGAAGTAAATGGGTTGAGAGCGATCGGAAGCAGGTGACCGACAGCGTGACGCGCCCCGTGAACGTGCTGGTCGTGATGGCCGACGAGCAGAGCTGGAACACGATGGGCTGCACCGGCAACCCGGCCGCGCGGACCCCGTGGCTCGACGAACTGGCGGGTGAGTCGACCGTGTTCGACGCCTGCTACACGCCGTTCCCGCTGTGCTGCCCGGCCCGGACGAGTCTGTGGACCGGGCTGATGCCGCGGCACCATGGCGTACTCGGGAACTGGCGCCCGATCGAGCCGCGGCTGCGCTCGGCCGGGTTCGCCCGGTCGTTCGCCGACGCCGGGTACTACACGCACTACAACGGGAAATGGCACGTGCCCGGGACGACGCCCGACCGGATGGGCTGGGCGAGCAGCAGCGCGATTCCCGCCGTACTGAACGGGCAGGACCGTGGCCGCTACATCGAGGAGTACCGGACGTGGGCCGCCGGTCAGGGCTACACCTTCGACGCGAAGCACATCGAGAACCTGACCGCGCGGGACCTCGCCGCCCTGGCCGAGCGGCCGTACGCGACGTCGAGTCTTCCGCTCGACGCCTACCTCGAGACGTGGCAGTGCGACCGGTTCCTCGACAGCCTCGAGCAGCGCCCGGCGGACACGCCCTGGCTGGCCGTGTGCTCGTTCAACGCGCCGCACTTCCCGATGTCGGTCCCGAGTCCGTACGACCGGATCATCGATCGCGACCAGGTGCGGCTGCCGGAGAGCTGGGCCGGCGGCACCGCGAGCACACCGCGTGAGGTGCGGGAGTCGCACTTCGCGCGGGACTTCGAGCACCTCTCCGAACAGGACTGGATCGAGGTCACCAGCCACTACCTCGGTCTCTGCGCGCTCGTCGACGCCCAGCTCGGGCGGATCCGGCAGTACCTGGAGGACGCGGGGGAGTGGGACCGGACGGTGGTGGTGTTCACCTCGGACCACGGCGACATGATGGGCGCGCACCGGCTGATGGAGAAGGGCCACTGGCTGCACTACGAGGAAGACCTCCGCGTCCCGCTGATCGTCCGTCATCCCGACGGCCGGCAGTCCAGGAACGCCAACTTCGTCTCGCTGTGCGACATCGGCCCGACCTTGTGCGAGGTGGCCGGCGTGCCCTGGCACGAGGAGCACGACGGCCGCTCCTTCGCCGGCATGCTCGGCGATGCGTCGGCCGCGCCGATCCGTGACTACGTGACGGCCGAGACGATGCTGCACGACGGGCACCCGGGCGGTGACGGCTCGCCGTTCCACGCACGGGACTGGCAGTGGCCGAGAGACAGCCTCAACGTCTCCGTCCGGACGGCCGGTCATCGCTACGTCTTCCGGTCCCATGACGAGGCCGAGCTCTACGACCTGGTCGACGATCCCCACGAGCAACGCAACATCGCGGCAACACCCGAGGCGGCACCGGTGGTCGCCCGGCTGGCCGGACTGGTCGCGGACGAGGTGGCCGACGTGCTGCCGGCCGCCGCGGCGCTGGTCCGCGCCCCACTCGCATCGACAGCGAAAGGCACATCATGACGTCGTTCCCAGGTCCCCAGGTCTCCCGCCGGACGCTCCTGCAGTTCGGAGCGGCGGCGGCCGGCGCCGCGGCGCTGTCCTCGTGTTCGCGCGGCCTCGGCGGCTCGTCGTCGGGCGGCGGGTCCAGTTCGACGCTGGAGTTCATGTTCTGGGGCGAGGGCGATCAGAACAAGAAGCTGATCGCGGCGCTCGACCTTTACCAGAAGTCCGAGGGCGCCTCGAAGGTCAACCCGCAGTACTCCGGCTTCTCCGGCTACTACGACAAGCTCGCGACCCGGGTGGCCGGCGGCAACCCGCCGGACGTGTTCCAGATCCACCTGCCGTACCTGATGGAGTACATCAAGCGGCAGGCCGTACAGCCGCTGGACCAGTACAAGGACGACCTCGGGCTCGACTCGATGCCCGACTACGTGGCCACCACGACCAAGGCGGACGGCAAGTACTACTTCGCGCTGCTCGGTGCCGCGACCCAGCCGGCGATCATCGTCAACACGACCAAGCTGAAGGCTCTCGGCCTCGCGGCGCCGGGCACCGACTGGACCCTCGACCAGTACAAGTCGACGATGGGTGAGGTCTGGGGCAAGAGCGGTCACAAGCTCGCCGGTACGGCGGACCTCGGCGGCAGCCCGATCGCCCTGGAATCCTTCCTGCGTGGCAGGGGCAAGGCGCTGTTCGGGGACGGCAGCGCGCTGGGCTTCGGCGAGGACGACCTGGCCGCGTGGCTGCAGCTGTGGCAGGACCTGCGCGGCAACGGATCCGCCGTCCCGATGGCCGTGACGGCGGCCGCGACCGGATTCCAGAACGACCCGGTGACGGTCGGCAAGGCGGCGTACACCGGGACGGCGACGTCCCGCGGGCTGCCGTCGATGCAGAGCCTGACGAAGGACGCGTTGAGCCTCGGCACCTTCCCGTCCGGCGGCGCGGGCTCGCAGCCCGGCACCAACATCATCCCGGCCGGCTGGTTCGCGATCTCGCCGAAGTCGAAGAACATCGAGGGCGCCGTCTCGATGTTGAAGTTCCTGACCAGCAACCCCGAGGCCGCGACCGCGATGGGGCTGGCCCGCGGCGTGCCGATCCCGGAGGACATCCGCAAGACGGTCAGCACGTCCGCGACCGGGCTGAACAAGCTGGTGCTGGACAACTACGCCCTCGTCGCGTCGCAGGGACCGGCAGCGCTGCAGATGTACCCGCCCGGCGCCAGCAAGCTCCTGCAGACCTCGCTGCCGAACGTCAACCAGGTCGTGGGTTTCGGGAAGAGCACGGTCGCGCAGGCCGTGACGAAGTTCTTCTCCGATGCGCAGGCCGCACTCAAGTGACCGCTGTCGCCGTGGGGGTCCTGCGCTCCGCCCAGCAGTACGACCTGCGGGAGCGGAACTGCTCGGCGATCCTGCGGACGGCGATGCAGCGTGGCCCGATCGCGCGGTCGGAACTGTCGAGTCTCACCGGCATGGCCACCGGCACGGTCACGCGGCTCACCAGCCTGCTCTGCTCGGCGGGTGTCCTGCGCGAACTCCCCGCCGAGCAGGAGCACGGCGTGCCGGGACGTCCCCGGACGCCGATGGTGATCGACGACCGGTCGTTCAGAGTGGCCGGCGTCCACTTCGGGCTGCGGCGTACGACGGCGTGCCTGCTCGACCTGCGCGGCCGGCTGCTCGCCGAGAGCCGGCTACCGCACCGACGGCGCGGATTCGGGCCGCTGGTCGCCCAAGCCGTCGAGGGCATCCGGGAGCTGATCGCCCGGACACCGGGGCGGGTCCTGGGGATCGGCGCGAGCACCGGCGGCTGGGTCGACCGCGAGGCCGGGCTGGTTCGTGACCACCGGGTCCTGCGCTGGCACGACGTACCGCTGCGTGACGCGCTGTCGAGCGGGCTGGGATTGCCCGCCGAGGTGGACTCCAGCTTCCGCTCGCTGGCGATGGCCGAACGCTGGTTCGGCGGCGCCCAGGAGGTCGACGATCTGGTCAGCCTGTTCGTGGGCAACGTGGTCGGCGCGGGTTTCGTTCTCGGCGGCCGGGTGTTCCGCGGGTCACGGGCCGCCGCAGGCAGTGTCGATCATCTGTCGGTCGGCACACCGGCCGACGAACTCTGCAGTTGTGGACGCCACGACTGTCTGCACGTAGCGGCGAGTGACCTGGCCGTCCTGGCCCGAGCCCGCAGCGCCGGTTTGATCAGCAATCGTGGCACGCTGGAGCACCTGATCCAGCGTGCCAGGAACGACGATGTCCGGGCCGACGAGCTGCTGATCGCCCGCGCGGAACTTGTCGGTACGGCGGCCGGCGCGCTCGTCGACATGCTCGATCCGGCGCTGGTCGTCGTCAGCGGCGGTGTCGTGGACGCGCCGGAGTACCTGACCGCGGTCCGGCGCGGCGCCCGCGCGTACCTGCGCGACAAGCGTCCGGTCGACGTGGACTCGGTGGTGCGGTTGAGTGCCTTCGGCACCGATGGTGTGGCGGTGTCGGCGGCCAGTGTGATCCTCGACCGGATCTACACCGCGCCGTCGGAGTTCGTGCCCGGTCTGCTCGAGCTGCGGTACGGGTGACCGGCTTGATCGACTCCGACACGTCCGTCGACGCCGCCCGGGTCTGGTCGCACCGCGCCTCGCGACGCAGCACCTGGGTGATGGTCGAGGTGCAGGCCGACGGCGTCCGCGGCGTCGGCGAACTGTCCGACGGGGCACCGCCCGGCACGCTCCTGACGGCTGCTCGATCGGTGCACTCCGCTGTCGTCGGACGATCGTTGCAGCAGGCAAGGACCGAGCTGCGTCGCCGGCTCGGCGCGATGAGAGCTGCGCAGGACGCCTTCTTGTGGTCGACGGTTCTCGGCGGGTACGAGGCCGCCTTCGCGGATCTGCTCGCACGGCTCGAAGGCCGGGCGTTGTCGGCGTCACTGGGTCTCGGCGAGCCGCGGCCCGTGCGGCTGTACGCGAATCTCAATCGCACGTTCGGCGCGGACGGCCCGGACACGATCGTGGCCGAAGCGCTCCGGGCGGCGGGCGACGGATACCGGGCGGTGAAGGTGGCGCCGTTCCTGGACAACCACGCCGCCGGTCTGTCGGGCAGCCGGCTGATCGCGGAGGGCCTGTCGCTGGTCGGACGGGTGCGGGACGTGCTTCCGCGCGACGTGCACCTGATGGTGGACTGTCACCACCTGGTGCCGGCCGATCTGCTGCCGGCCGTCGTCCGGGAGCTGGCGCCGCTCGGGCTGTACTGGGTCGAGGACCTCGTTCCCGTGGGCGATCGATCTGCCATCGAGCGCGCAGCGGCCGCTGGACTCCCGTTGGCCACGGGCGAGCACATCTGGAGCCCGGAGACGGCGGCCGCGGCATGCGCCGACGGTGCGTTCCGGTACTGGCTGGTCGACCCCAAGCACGCGGGCGGCCCGCCAGGTGTCGCGCGGATCGCGGAGGCGGTCGCCGGTACGCAGCTGACCTTCCACAACCCGAGCGGCCCGGTGGGCACCGCGCACGCCGCGCAGCTCGCCGCGCTCGGCGGTCCGGCGACGTGGCTCGAGCTCGCCCGCGGCGAGGCCGATCGCGCCGGCCTCCTGGAACCGCCCGAGGCCGTCGCCGACGGGACCCTCCGGCCGGCCGGACCGGGCATCGGCGGCCTCCCACACCTCGATCCCGAGCAGGAGCCCGAGCAGGACCCGAGCAGGAAAGGAGTGATCCGTGGCGATCACGTATCCGTCGATCCGCGGTGATCGCAGACGCCGGACCCGGTACCAGAACGGCTGGGCGCTGGCCTTCCTGGCGCCGTGGCTGATCGGCTTCCTGGCCTTCACCGCCGGCCCGATGCTGATGTCGCTGTACCTCGCGTTCACCAAGTACGACCTGCTGTCGGCGCCGAAGTGGATCGGCGGCGGCAACTTCCGCCGGATGCTCGGCGAGGACCCGCTGTTCGTCCAGTCCCTCAAGGTGACCGCGATCTACGTCGTCGTCGGTACGCCGCTGAGCCTGTGCTTCGCGCTCGCGGTCGCGGTCGTGCTCAACCGCGGGCTGCGCGGCCTGGACTTCTACCGGTCGGCGATCTACCTGCCGTCGCTGTTCGGCGGCAGCGTCGCGATCGCGGTGCTGTGGCGCAAGGTGTTCAACGGCGACGGCCTGGTCAACCAGATCCTGGCGCTCGTCGGGATCCACGGCCCGTCCTGGATCTCCGAACCGCACACCGCGCTGGGCACCTTGATCGCCCTCGAGGTGTGGCAGTTCGGCGCCCCGATGGTGATCTTCCTGGCCGGCCTGCGGCAGATCCCGCGCGAGTTCTACGAGGCCGCGCAGGTCGACGGCGCGAGCCGGGGCCGGCAGTTCTGGAGCATCACGATGCCGCTGCTGAGCCCGATCCTGTTCTTCAACCTCACGCTGCAGCTGATCCGGTCGTTCCAGGCGTTCGCACCGGCGTTCATCATCAGCGACGGCTCGGGCGGCCCGGCCGACTCGACGCTCTTCTACTCCCTGTACCTCTACCAGGAGGGATTCGTGAACTTCGACATGGGCTACGCCGCGGCGATGGCCTGGATGCTGGTGCTGCTGGCCGGCGCCGTGGTGGCGGTCAACTTCTTCTTCAGCAAGTTCTGGGTGCACTATGAGAACTGAACCGAAGCGGCTGCTCGCGCACTTCGCACTGATCGTCGTCACGCTCGTCATGCTCTATCCGCTGGTGTGGATGGTGGCGAGCTCCTTCAAGCCGACCGACGAGATCTTCTCCCAGCCCGGCCTGGTCCCGCGGCACTTCGAGCCGTCGAACTACGCCGAGGGCTGGAAGGGGGTGTCGACCGCCTTCAGCATCTTCATCGAGAACTCGCTGTTCATCTCGGTGGCCGCGATCATCGGCAACGTCATCTCCTGCAGCCTGGCCGCGTACGCGTTCGCACGGCTGAACTTCATCGGCCGCCGGATCGCCTACGCGACGATGCTGGTGACGCTGATGCTGCCGACCCACGTCACGCTGGTCCCGCAGTACATCTTGTTCAACAAGCTGGGCTGGGTGAACACGTTCTACCCGTTGTTCGTGCCGCACTTCTTCGCCGTCGACGCGTTCTTCGTGCTGCTGATGGTGCAGTTCATCCGGTCGCTGCCGCGGGAGCTGGACGAGGCCGCGCGGCTGGACGGCTGCTCGCCGTGGAAGACCTACCGCTACATCGTGTTCCCGCTGCTGCGGCCCGCGCTGGTGACCACGGTCATCTTCACCTTCATCTGGACCTACAACGACTTCTTCAAGCAGCTCATCTACCTCAACGACGTCCAGTTGTTCACCGTCCCGCTCGGGCTGCGCCAGTTCCTCGACTCGACGGGCGACTCGTCGTGGGGCCCGATGCTTGCCATGAGCACCCTTGCGCTGGTGCCGCCGCTCGTCCTGTTCGTCACCTTCCAGCGCAAGATCGTCGACGGTGTCGCGACGTCAGGACTGAAGGGATGAGCACGGGCCGGCAGGTCGCGCTGGTCACCGGTGCGGGTGGCGGGATCGGCTCCGCGGTCGCCACGACACTCGCGAAGCACGGCTGGGCGGTGGTCGGGGTCGATCTCGTCGAACGGCCGGCCGGCCTGGATCCGGGCTCGATCGAGTGGGTGGCCGGCGACGTACGGGACGAGAGTGTGATCCGGCAGGCGCTCGCCGTCGCGACGAGTCTCGGTACGCCGAGCGGTCTGGTGACGGCAACGCTGGCCGAGCAGCGCGGACGACTCGAGGACCTCGAGCCGGCAGCCCTGACGAGCGTGTTCGACGTCCAGGTCGCCGCGGCCTGGGCTTGGAGTACGGCGGTGGTCGGGGTGGCATCGGACGAGCTGTCGATCGTCCACCTGTCGAGCGTGCACGCGCAGCGCGCCGGCCCCGGGATGGCGGCCTACGCGGTCGGCAAGGCGGCGCTGGACGCGCTGGTCCGCGCGAGCGCCGTCGAGTGGGGCCCGCGCGGGGTGCGTTGCAACGCAGTACTTCCGGGCTTCGTCCCGGTGTCCCGGAACAAGGACCGCTGGTCCGATCGGGCGCGAGCGGAGGAGCTGCTGGCCAACCATCCGCTGCGCCGGTTCGTCACCGCCGAGGACGTGGCGCACGTGGTGGCCTTCCTCCTCGGCCCGGACTCGCGAGCGGTCACCGGCGTCGCCCTGCCGGTCGACGGCGGCCTGCTCGCGCTGCTGCCGAGCTGGGCCTGAACGCACAACGACGGAAGAACGAGGGGTTTCATGGGAACTGCGCGACCGAACGTCCTGATCATCCTGGTCGACGACATGGGGTACTCCGACATCGGCTGCTACGGCGGCGAGATCGGCACGCCGAACATCGACGGCCTCGGCGAGCACGGGGCGCGGCTGACGAACTTCTACAACACCGCCCGCTGCAGTCCCTCCCGCGCGTCGCTGCTGACCGGGCTCCACCCGCACCAGACCGGCGTCGCCGAACTGGTGAACAACGACGGCCCCGGCGGGTACCCCGGCAGCCTGACCCAGCGCTGCGCGACGCTCGCCGAGACGTTCCGGGCGGCCGGCTACCACACGCACATGACCGGCAAGTGGCATCTGTCCAACGAGCGCGAGCAGCCCGCGGACAGCTGGCCGACGCGACGGGGCTTCGAGCGCTTCTGGGGAACCATCAGCGGGGCCGGGAGCTACTTCCAGACCACGACGCTGCACGACGGCGAGACGCCCGTACCGCTGTCCGATCTCGGGCCGGACTTCTACTACACCGACGAGATCGGTGCGCATGCCGCGACGGCGATCCGGGACGCGGCGGACGGTGAGCAGCCGTTCTTCGGGTACGTCGCCTTCACCGCGCCGCACTGGCCACTGCACGCGAAGGAGTCGGACCTGGCCGAGACCCGCGGCCTGTTCGACGAAGGTTGGGACGTCCTGCGCACGCGCCGCCGGCAACGCCAGGTGGACGCCGGGATCTGCGCGGCGGACGCGACGCTCGACCGCCGCGATCCGGCCGTTCCCGCGTGGGCGGACGAGCCGGAGCAGAAGTGGCAGCTCGAACGGATGGAGGCGTACGCCGCCCAGGTCCGGGCCATGGACCGCGCGGTCGGGACGATCCTCGAGGCGCTCGACGAGACCGGTCAGCGGGAGAACACGATGGTGGTGTTCCTGTCCGACAACGGCGGCTGCGCGGAGGAACTGCGCAGCGATCCCGAGGGCGCGGCCCAGTTCCGGCGGCACCACCTGATCATCCCGCCGAGCGCCCCCGACGGTACGCCGATGAAGGTCGGCAACTCGCCCGACATCCGGCCCGGTACCGCCGACACGTACACGAGCTACGGCCAGGCGTGGGCGAATCTGTCCAACACGCCGTTCCGCCTGTACAAGCGCTGGGTGCACGAGGGCGGTATCGCGACGCCGCTGATCGTGTCCTGGCCCGCGGGCGGCCTGACCGGCGGCGTCCTCGACGCACCGCACCAGCTGACCGACATCGCGCCGACGTTGCTCGAGGCAACCGACGTACCGCGGACGGACCGGCGTGGCGGTGAGCCGATCCCGGCGCTGCCGGGCGTGAGCATGCTCGACCTGCTGCGCGGCGGCGCGCCGGTGGAGCACGACCTGTTCTGGGAGCACATCGGCAACGCGGCGATCCGCTCCGGCCGCTGGAAGCTCGTCCGGGAGTTCGAAGGCCCGTGGGAGCTGTACGACCTCGCCACCGATCGCAGCGAGAGCACCGACCTGGCCGCTGACCAGCCGGACCGCGTGCAGGAGTTGTCGAACCGCTGGCAGCGCTGGGCCGACGAAGCCGGCGTGATCCCGTACGCCGACGTCCTCGCGGCCCGCGCCACGATGCCGAACCAGCCCGCCTGATTCCAGGAGGTACGACCATGCGGAAGAGAACTGCGGCGATCGCGATCGCGCTGGTCGCGGCCGGACTGACACCAGGAGCGGCATCGGCCGGGGCGCGGCCGGACGACCGGGTCGGCATTCGCGTCGACAATGCGCCGCTCGTGATGGCCGACGGTGTTCCGGCGCCGAAGATCGCCCCGGAGATCTTCGGCGCCAACGCCCGCTGGATCGACGACGAGTTGGGCGCCTGGGATCCCGCGACGCACGGCCCGGCGGCCGGCTTCACCGCCGCGGCCGAGGCCGCCAGGCTGAAGCTGATCCGCTATCCGGGCGGAACGGTGGCGAACTTCTTCGACTTCAAGAAGGCGATCGGTCCGCTCGCCCGGCGTGGCTGCCAGACCTCGGGCGGGTTCGCGGCCGTCCGCTTCGGCAACCTGGCCGGCGCCCGCAACGGCTTCGGCCCGGACGAGGAGGAGAAGCTGGTCTCGGCGATCGGCGCGACCACGATGGTGATGGTCCCGTCGATCAACCAGACCGCGCAGGACGCGGCGGACTACGTCGAGTACATGAACTCGCCGAGCGACGGTACGGCGACCAACCCCGCAGGAGGCGTCGACTGGGCCGAGGTGCGCGCGGCGAACGGGCATGCGGCGCCGTACGGCATCAAGGTCTGGGAGTACGGCAACGAGCCGTTCCTCGACGGGCAGCGGTACTGGCGCGACCAGGACCTGCAGACCCGGGTCACGCAGTTCATCGAGGGTGGGTGGAGCCGGCAGACGGCGGCGTCGACGACGTACCAGGACGACGACGGACTGTTCAGCGGCTGCGACCTGGTCAACCGTAAGACAGGTACGGGCACCGCGCATCAGACGTACCGCACGCGCTACAACCCGATCGCTCTGCCCGCGGACGCGACGCCCGCGTCCGGACCGATCGCGGAGCCGGTGCTGACCGTGGGTGGCGTGCGGTGGACGCGCGTCGACTCGCTGGCGGGGAGCGGTCCGGCCGACCAGGTCTATGAGATCGGGAAGGCCGACGGCACGATCACGTTCGGGGACGGGACGCACGGCGCGATCCCGGCGGCGGGGGCCGGGCTCGGCATCGAGTACACCACCGGCCGGCAGGACGGTTTCCTCGACTTCGTCCGCGCGATGAAGGCGGTCGATCCGGCGATCACGGTCTGCGCCGGGTGGGGCAAGCCCGAGTTCGTCGATGCCATGGGCAACCGTCCGTACGACTGTGTCGGGATCCACTCCTACACCGACCAGGCGGGCGGTGACGCCGACGGCGCCTTCGACTCCACGGAGCTCTACCAGCAGCTGATGAACGCCAGCGATGTGCCGACCGACGAGCTCGCGGACCTCCGACGGCGGATCGCGCAGCACTTCCCGGACGCGCGCGAGCGGCCGGTGCTGACCGTCACGGAGTACGGAACGATCAGCCGGAACGGCCCGACCGGCGTGAGTACGCCGAACAACTTCGCGGCGATGCAGATGCACAACGTGTACGAGACGACCATGCTGATCGGCCAGATCGCCAACGGCGTCCGGCTGTCGATCAACTCGAACCTCAACGGCGGGCCGAACGCCGACCCGGCGAAACGGGACTGGGGCAACATCCTGGCCTCACCACCGGGCTTCGGGATCACCGGGCGCTCGATGTCGCTGACGCTCGCCGCCGGCATGATCGGCGCGGCGCCGCGGAAGGTGACGGTGACCGGCAACCCGGTGCTTGCCGGTCAGAACTACACGGCCGTCGTGGCAGCCGCGACGCGCACGAAGGAAGGAGCACGGTTGCTGGTGGTCAACCGAAGTCTCGACAAGACCGTGCCGATCACGGTCGATGCCGGCGCGGCGAGGTCTGCCCGGCAGACGACGGTGACCGACGAAGACATCACGGCGTACAACAACGACCAGGCGCAGCCGGTCCAGCCGACGACGAGAACCCTTGCTCCGAAGGGCAGGACGGTCGACGCCGAACTGCCGCCGCACTCGGCAAGCCTGATCGAGTTGACGTACTAGGCGACGGGTGCGGTGAGTGCCGGGACGAAGGCCTCGGGGGAGCGGTAGACCGCGTCCAGCATGATCGCTCCGGCGGCGATGCCCAACGCGTGCGGGCCGAACGCACTCGGCACGATCCGCACCGCGGTATTGCCGCCGCGAGCGACCTCGAGCTCCTTCAGGGCGGAGTCGCCGAGCACCGACACGTGGTCGACCGGCGCGCTGATCCCGCCGCCGATCACGACCAGCTCGGGATCGAGGATCTCGATCAGGGTCGCGGTCGCCTTGCCGACCAGCGCGGCCCGCTCCTGGAGCAGTCGCCGGGCCCGGGCGTCGCCGGACGCCGCGAGCCTGAACACGTCGTACACCTCGTCGTCGTCGCCGATCAGACCGGCCGCGCGGGCCCGGCGGGCGACCTCGAGGTCCCCGCCGACGACGGCGAAGCAGTTCCGGCTGCCGCAGACGCACGCCTCGCCTGCCCGGCCGGGGACCGGCAGATGGTCGAGCCCACCCGCGGCCGAGTGCGCCCCGCGGTACGGCGAGCCGTTGAAGACGAACCCGGCGCCGACGACGTTGCCGACGAACAGGTGGATGAAGTCGTCCACCCCGGCCGCGGCGCCGAACCAGTGCTCGGCCAGCGCGAGCGCCCGGACCTGCGAGTCGATCAGCACCGGCAGCCCGGCGGCGTCCTGGAGGGCCTTGGCCAGCGGCACGTTCTGCCAGCTCAGGATCGGCTGGTTCACCACACGACCGATCGAGCTGTCCACCCAGCCGCCGGTGCTCGCTCCGACGCCGAGGATCGTCAGCCCGCTGCCGTCGACCAGCTTGCGCACCGAACGAGCGGCGCTGCGGACGAGCGCGTCGAGACGCGTGGTGCGTTCGGTGGTGTGCAGCTCGGCGACGAGTTGCCCGCGCAGGTCGATCACGCAGGTGTTGACCCGGTACAGCCCGAAGTGCACGCCGACCACGCCGTACGTCGATCCGTCGATCGCGACCGGGACCTTCGGGCGGCCCTTGCCGCGCTGCGCCGGCTCCGCGACCTCGGCGAGCAGACCGGCCCGGACCAGGGCGCCGGTCAGCCTGGTCACCGAACCGGTGGACATCCCGATGGTCGTGGCGAGGTCGGTGCGCGCGGTCGGACCGGACCGCATCAGCTCGCGCATGATCGTCGAGTAGTTCTGTTGCCGCAGGTCACCCAGCTGGGTCGAGCGCGACTTGCCCGTGGGCTCCGTCATGCCCTCGGTTGTAACACCGCAGACGGGCCCGGTCCAACTGACCGCCCCGTTGACACCGGCGGTCCGGCTATTTATCTTCGACTGGAAGATAAATACTCCGGCGGAGGGATGCGGCTCGATGAAGCATGCGACGTTCAGGCTGCGCGGCACGGTGAGCGGGACGATCCGCCCGGAGATCTACGGGCAGTTCCTGTCCCGCCGCCGGTGGGTGGCCGACGAGGCGCTGCACAACCCCGGACACCCGCAGGCGGACGCGTCCGGCCTGCGCCGCCCGATCGTCGACGCGATCGCTGAGCTCCGCGCACCCGTCGTCCGCTGGCCGGGCGGCTGCACCGGGACATCGTACGAATGGGAGCGCGGCGTCGGCGCCCGGCGTGAGCGCACCGTCGACTGGCACTTCGGGTACGACGTCGGCAACGGGTTCGGGACCGCGGAGTTCGTGGCGTACTGCCGGCGGATCGGCGCCGAGCCGCAGATCAACTTGACGACCGGGACCGGGTCGTTGCGCGAGGCGCTCGCCTGGATCGAGTACTGCAACGGGACCGGGGACTCCGTCTGGGCGAATCTGCGACGCTCCCACGGGTACGACGAGCCGTTCGGCGTCCGGTACTGGCAGATCGGCAACGAGGAGTGGGGCTCGTGGGAGCTCGGCCAGGTCGGGCCGCAGGAGAACGCCGTCCGCTGCCGGGAATGGGCCAAGGCGATCAAGCGGCTCGACCCGGACTTGAAGGTGCTGGCCATCGGCTGCTTCGAGCCGACCCAGGCGGTCGACTGGAATCTCGCCCTGCTGCGCGAGGCGTGGGAGCACATCGACTACCTGACCCTGCACACCTATTGGCCTTTCGACCCGACCGCCGACGACGGTGACTACGCGCGGGTGCTCAGCGGGCCGTACCGCACGGAGAGCGCGATCGTCGCGATCCAAGGGCTCGTGGACCTGGTGGCTCGGGAGAAGCCCGGCACGCCGAAGCCCGAGCTGGCCTTCACCGAGTGGAACTGTGCCGACGCGACCCGGTTCGAGATGAGCCCCAAGTGGCGACCGGGGGAGACCCGCTACCGCACGGTCGACGCACTTGCGGTCGCGTCGTTCCTCAACGTCCTGCAGCGCCAGGCGGACTCGGTCACGCTCGCGAACTTCGCGCAGACCATCAACGTTGTCGGTGCCCTGGTCGTCACCGACGAGGAGGTCGTACGCGAGACGGTCTATTGGCCGTTATGGATGCAACGCCACCACAGCGGGCGAATCGCACTGGCCGGGGATGTCTCATGCAGCACCGTCCCGGGGGAGACCTTGGAACGCGCACCGATCGACGTCCCGGCCCTCGATGTCAGCGCCTCGGCCGATCCCGGCGGCTCGACCGTCTGGCTGTCGGTGGTCAACCGGGACCGCGACAACCCCGTCCAGCTTTCCATCGACCTCGGCCAGGCGCTGGCGACCGACGTCGTACGCGTCGACCAGCTGCACACAGGCGACCCACTGACCATGAACACCCTCGCGGCCCCTGACCGGGTCGCACCCCACTCGGAGGAGTCCAAGCTGGACGAGGATCACCGCCTGGAGCTGCCGCCCAGCTCGTACTCGATCATCCGACTGACGACAGCGGCCCCGCTCGTCACCGCGTGTCCCAGGACGACATGAAGGGGCGCCGCGCGGGTGCGCGGCGCCCCTGAGGGGTTGCGAGGGGTTACTCGCCGACCAGCTGGTCGTAGTGCGTGGTGAGCAGGACGTGGCTGACGCCGTTGAAGACGCCGGGGATCTTGCCGTACGACGTGAGCGCGGTGGCCGAGCCGTTCGCCTTGCTCATCGCGTACAGGTACGCCGACTGGGTGTCGTGGTCCACGCCGGTGACGAGCGAGCCGCCGCGCTCACCGCAACCGTCGACGACGATGGACTCGTACGCCGCGAAGCCGGACGAGCGGATCAGCTTCATGACCGGCTTGGCTCCGGCCGCGACCGGGATGTGGGCCGTCCACAGCGCGCCGGCCGTGGTGGTCATCAGCAGCGTGTCGTACGTCGCGGTCTCGCTGAGCACCGTCATCGCCTTGAAGCCGCGGAAGCCCGGGATCGGGCCGAGGCCACGGAAGCTGGTGCCGACCATCTGGTACCGGTACAGGCTGCCGTTGGTGTTCAGGCCGTACAGGTACGCGTGCCGCGGGGCGGCGACGCTGTAGTTCGACGTGGCGATCGACTTGAACGTCGTCCAGCCCGGTCCGACCTTCTTGAAGGTGGGCACCCACGGCTTGGTCTCGTCCGCCGGCAGGTACGTCGTGTGCCGGTACAGGTTCCCGCCCTGCAGCAGCAGCCCGTAGAAGTAGAACTGGGTGCCCGTGGCGTTGAACGCCGCGTACCACGTCGCGTCAGCGCGGCTGCCCACGTACTTGAACGGGTCCCAGGAGAAGGACGTCGGCGGCTTGCCGGCCGTCACGTCGATCTCCTGCATGGTGCCCGCGGCGGTGGGTACGCCGACCGCGGTGCCGCAGGCCTCGCTGGTAGCCGAGGTCGACATCGTCTTGGCCAGGCCGGACTTGCTGAAGAAGCGCGGCTTGGGGTCGGCCTGGCCGGTGGCGGCGGCCGGAGCGGAGGCGGCGGCCGCGGCGATCAGCCCGGCGCCGGCCAGTGCGAGCGCAAAGCGCTGCAGTTTCATGGAATCTTGCCCTTCGGGAATGTCTCGAACAACTCGAGCTCGCGCTGAGATGGCCCAGCTCGCCGGACGGGGGGCCGGCGAGCTGGGCAGCAACCACCACATCGTTGCGGCAGGGGTCGCCGTTACACCTACGGCGCAGTTATCGACGTCACGCCCGATCCGGAGACGTAGGTCGGCCAGACGCCGACCGTCAGCGTTACTTGACCGTTGCCGTTCGGGGTCAATGTGGCCGGCAGGCCGTAGAGGCTGGTGACCTGGATCGGGCCGGTGGCATTGACGGTGACGGTGGTGTTCGACCCACTCGTGGCCCAGATCGCGCGGAACGGCGTACCGTCGTTGGCCGCGTACACCTGGTCGATCAGCCCGTTGCCCGGGTTCTCTTTGCCCAGGAACGTCGCCCCGCGGAGCTGACGCGCCGCGGTGGCGTAGGCGACGTACGCCGGCTTGGGGGTGTACTTGCCGAGCGCGTCGCTCTCGTGGTGCACCAGACCGTAGTTCTGCTGCTCGGCCGTCGGGTCGATGCCGTCGTTCTTGAAGTCGTACGCGTAGAACCGGTCGATGTCGTGCCCGGGCACGTCGAGCATCTCGCGGGCCAGGTACATGGCCTGCGTGGGCTCACTCACCGGTGCCTGGCCGCCGGAGGTGTACCAGCCGGCCTCGGTGATCCAGATCGGCTTGTCGACGCCGCCGTTGTACTGCCGGATCGTCGCCCGGATCTGGTCGAGTTTCGCGCCGAGGCTGTCCGGGGCGCCCAGGAAGTTGTACGGGTGGATGGAGACGACGTCGAGGTACTTGAGCCCGCCCAGCTGGCAGAACGCCTGGAACCAGGCCTGCTGGTTCACGTCGTTGTCGCCGCCGCCGACCACGGTGAGGCCGGGGTGGTTCGCCTTCAGCTTCGTGTAGGTGGCCTTGAGCAACGCCAGGTAGCTGTCGGGGGTGAAGTTCGACGGGCCGGCCGCGTTCATGTCCCACTCGTTCCAGACCGCGATGTTCTTCACCTGCGGGTACCGGGTGGCGAGGGCGTCCGCGTAGTTGGCGAATCCGGCTCGTCCGGCGTCGGTGTACGGCGCGTTGAACTTCTGGTCCGGGCAGTCGTACAGGCAGTTGCCGTAGTCGGCGATCAGCAGCGGATCGATGCCGTTGGACTGCCAGGACTGCAGGTAGCTGGTGACCTTCGCCGGGAAGCTGTAGACGCCGAGTGCGGTCTCGGCGCCGGCCCAGTCGGCCTCGTCCCGGCCGCCGCGCGCACCGGCCTGGGTGATGAGCGGCACGAGGTCGGGGTTCCAGCTGAAGTTGAAGTGCGTGCCGGCACCTTGGAGCGTCGGCGCCGTTGTCGCGGTGACGGCGTCGACGTTGAGCGCGGCCGTCGTACCGCCGCCAGAGATCAGGGCTTTGTCCAGCGTCAGCGTGATCGCCTTCGCCGGGCCGTGCCAGACGCCGTCGTCGGCGCCGCCGAAGTGCAGGTACGCCGAGCCGCCGTCGAACCGGGTGACGGTGAGCTGCTGCCACGCGGTCGAGCCCGACAGCGTCAGGCGCTGCTGGTGGACCTGGCCGGTCGAGTCGGTCAGGCGGAGTCCGATCGCGGAGACCTGACTGGTCCTGGCCCACAGGCTGAGCGACTGCAGGTCGACCGGTACGAACGTGCGCTGGAGCGCGACGTAGTTCCCGCCGCCGGAGAAGTCGGCGGACAGCTTGGCGGACTGACCACCCGACTGCGGCCCGGCGGTGTCGTAAATGAGGCTCCCCGTCGCACCGGGGAACTCACTCCCCGGGTAGAACGACCAGCCTTCGGCCGCGCTCTCGTAGTTGCCGAGCGGGGTCGTCGGCTTGGCCGCCGGCGCGTTGAGCGTGAAGTCGTCGAGGGTGACGCTGCCGCTCGTCGCCCCCGGGATCGCGGCCTTGTCGAGCACGACCTCTACGGCCTTGGCAGGGGCGTGCCAGACACCGTCGTTCGCGCCGCCGAAGTGCACGTACTGCTTGCCGCCGTCGAACCGGGTGACGGCCACCGGCTGCCAGCCAGTTGCCCCCGACAACGTCAGACGCTGCTGGTGGACCTGCCCGGTCGAGTCGGTCAGGCGGAAGGTGAGGAAGCTCAGGTTCGGCGACTTGGCCCAGAAGCTGACGCTCGTGGCGCTCACCGAGGGGAGCGGACGGCTGACGCTGACGTACGCGCCGCCCGCGCTGAAGTCGCCGGCCAGCTTGCCAGATGCCGTGCCCGAGTGGTTGTCCGCGGTACTGAGCGCGAAGCTTCCGGTCGCGCCGGGGTACTCGCTGCCGGGGTAGAACGTCCAGCCCTCGCTGGCATTCTCGAAGTCGCCGATCCGGTTGGTGGTGAGGCCGGCGACCGCCGACGTACTGAGTGGGCTGAGGATCGCGAACGTGGTCCGGGCGGTCGTCGTACCCGCCTGGACCGTCAGCTGGTACCAGCCACGGGTGGTGACGGACACCTGCAGCGTGGAGGCCGCGGCCTGGCTGCCGGTCGCGACGACGGTGCCGTTGACGTCGGCGGCCGACCAGGTGACCGACGCGGCGTCGGTGGCGAGACCGATCTTCACCTGCTGACCGTCGGTGAAGACGTTGCCGAGGGTGATGGGCGTGAGTGTGAGGACGGCGGCGTGCGCGGGGGTGCTGCTGCCGAAACAGAGGAGGAGGACGCCGAGGACGACGGCGACAGTGCGTTTCATGCCGGCTCCTTAGGGATGCGAAACCGCTTTCGCACACCTTGCTGCGGCACCGGCCGGGTGTCAACGGCTCAGCGTCACCCGAGGTGGACCGTCCACCCAGTTCTTCGCCCACCGGTCCGCGAACTCCAGGTCGGCCGGTGCGCCCGCCGGCAGTGCGACCCCCTCCGCCACGGCCCGCGGCGCGTGCGTACGCCGAAGCTCGGCGACGACGTCGGCGAAGCGGCGGCCGACGGGCTTCACCCGGTTGTGGACGTCGAGCAGGCCGAGCTCGTACTCGACCGAGTTGAAGCCGGCGTACTCGGGCCGGATGTCGTGCGAGGCCCACCAGGACAGACCGGTCACAGCGGGTACGGACAGCGCGTGCCGGATCAGCCGCTCGGCGGCGTACTCGACGTCGACCTCGGACACCCATTCGGGTGCGACGCCGATCTCCTGGATCCAGATCGGGCGCGGTGCCGTCTGGTGCGCGGCCGCTACCTGCGCGAGGTAGGCGCCGATCGTCCACGACATGTCGTCGCGCTCGCCGAAGTGACCGAGGAAGCCGCTGAAGTAGGGCCAGGCATGCACTGTCGTCACGTCGAGCTCGTCGGCGAGGAGACTCCGGCTGAAGCCGATCTTGCCGGTCGTCCACGGCTGATGATCGGCGCCGAGTACCACGGGCAGGCCGGGCGCGGCCGAGCGGACCGCGGCGATCATCGTCCGGGCCCAGCCGTCGAGATCCGCGGTGGTCACCGGCTCCCGCTCGCTGCCGACGAGCATGTTCGGCTCGTTGCCGAGGTCGATCCCCGCGCCGGCCGGGTGGGCGGCGACGACCTCGGCGACCGCGTCGAGCAAGGCCGTCGCCCCGGCGATCGCCAGCGGGTCGGTGAAGACGTTCCGGTCGTGCATCCAGGCCGGGCGGAACACCCAGCCGCTGAGGAACCCGTTGAGCACGGTGACCCAGACGTCCAGCCCCGCGTCGTACGCGCGATCCAGCACCGTCGACAACCGCCGGAGCGCTGTCGGCGAGACCGCCGTGGGGAACGGCTGGAACACCGGCCAGAGGCACTGAACGCGCACGTGGTCGCAACCGAGCGCCGCGATCGCGCTCAGGTCGTCGGCGACGGACGTCTCGTCGAAGTCGACCCACGCGTTCCACCACTGGTCGCGCGGCACGTAGTTGACGCCGAACGCGGGCCCGTCAGGCATGCGTCCCCCACGTGGTGACCTGGCCGCGCCGGCCGATCCGTGTGCGCAGCTTCGCGGCGTCGATCAGCTGTACGTCGGTCTGCTCGCGCAGCGCCTGGACCGCGGCGACCGCGGCGGACTCGGCGAGGACGCAGAAGACAGGCTCCATGCGGGTCGCGGCGTACGCGATGTGCGTGGCGGACAGGCAGACCGGGACCAGCAGGTTTCCGCAGTCGGTCTGCTTCGGGGTGATCGCGCGGTACGGCACCGGGTACGGGCGACCGGTGCCGAGGTGGCCACCGATGAACATGTCGCCTTCGGTCGCGACACCCCACTGCCCGGTCTCCGGGTCGCGGTGCGGAATGCGCCGTACCGGGTAGACGTCCACGCCGAACAGCGCGAGCCCGATGCTGTCCTCGGGGTCGGTCCGGTTGACCACGTCGGCGTGGGTCAGCGTGTAGATGCCGTCGAGTCGCCGGGCCACTCGTACGTACAGCTGTGGCGGCCAGCCGTCGGTGTCGGGGAAGAGGCTCTTGTCGAGCCCGTACGCGGCCGTCTCCTTGCGGAAGGCCTCCGGCACGGAGGGGTCGGTCGAGAGGAAGTGGTGGAGTCCGCGCAGGTAGTCGATGTGCCGGCGCCAGATCCGGGACCGCGCGTCCCAGTCGCCGTCCTGGTACTCGCGGCTCACGCCGAGCGGGGCATTCGTGATCAGGGATGCGCGCTGGTAGTTGTACTCGCCCGAGTTGAGCCAGCCGGGGAAGATCCCGCGCAGCGCCTCCAGGTCGCCGGCCAGGTGCTCGACGTACCGCCGTACCAGCTCGTAGTCGGCGGCGGCGTAGTCGGCGGGTGGGGTGATCTCGGCGCGGTGTGCCGGGTCGGTGGTGACGTAGAAGCGGAAGTTGTACGCCTGGGTGTAGTCGTCGGCCGCGCCGACCGGCAGTCCGTGGTCGCTGTCGAGGAGCGGCAGGAGCTCGCCGTCGACGTACGGGTCGATCGGGGTCCAGTTCGTGACCGGGCGGACGCCGGCGAGGTCCTCGTGGAAGGCGTCCTGCGATTCCCGACCGGTGCGGTACGGGACGCCGGCGCGCGCCATCAGGTCGCCCTCGTACGACGCGTCGAGGAAGACGGCCGCGCTGATCTCGAGGTCCGGGACCGACTCGCCCGCCGGCAGGGGGACGCCCCACTGATCCGGCTGGGACGTCTCGAGCTGGATCGCCGTGATGCGGGTGCCGTCGCGCGTCACCGAGCGAACCCGGTGCTCGAAGACGACCGTGATGTCCGCGGCCCCGATCCAGTCGTGGAAGGCGCGCACTACGTCGCGCGGGTTGTCGCCGAAGCCGAAGACCGCGTCGCGGGTCAGCCCGCCGACGGCCGCCGGGACCGGGCAGTCCTGGCGGGGCTTGATCCCGGCGCCGAGCATCCCGCCGAGCCATCGGCCGGGTTCGATCAGGATCACCGACGCGCCCTCGTCGTACGCCGTCATCGCGGCGACGCAGCCCGCGGGCGTTCCTCCGTACACACAAATGTCGGCCGTCATCGTCATGGCATGTACTGTCGCGCGGCCCGGATACCCGCGAACATGGCGTGATCGAGCGTCTCCATGTACTTTTTTGCCGTGCTGGTCCTGGATGGTCACGTGCTCGCGGCGGCGCGCGACGAGTTCAGCCTGAGCCTCGACACGTACGCCACGTGGTGCCTCCTGCTGCCGCGGACCGGGGCCTTCGCGTTCGAGATCAGCGGTCGTCCCGCGGGGGAGGCGAGGTTCGGCGACATCGTCGTGTGCCCGCCCGGAGCGACGCTGCGGCGCCGGATGCTGCGGCCGACGGCGTTCTTCCACGCCCGCTTCGACACCGACCTGGAGCCGCCCGTCGGCCGCACCCGCGTCCCGGATCTCGACCGGCTCCGCGCGGACCTGGCGATGCTGGAGCCGGCCGACGCCCAGGCCGACGTGATCGCCGCGCACGTCGTCACCGACCTCATCCTGATGACGCGGCGCGCCCGGCGCGACGGCCACGACGACGCGCTGGTCGGCCGCGCCACGACGTACCTCCTCGACCACTTCACCTCGCCGGATCTGTCCCTCACCGACCTGGCGGCGATCCTCGAGATCAGCCCGGCGCAGCTCTCCCGCCGCTTCAAGGCTGTGCTCGGCGTCACACCGGTCGGCTTCCTCCGGGACCGCCGGCTCCAGAAGGCGCGCGAACTCCTGGCCGAGACCGACGACACCCTGCAGACCGTCGCCGAGCGCTCCGGCTACCGCAGCGCCTTCTACCTGAGCCGCGTCTTCAGCAACCACACCGGTCAATCCCCCTCGGCGTACCGCCGGTCCAGCCGATTCTGAAACGCCGGGGTCTCGTTGCCCGATACAACCAGCGGGGAGGGAGACCGGATGTGTGAATGCTGCAGGCGCCTGCGCGCGCTGCTCCGAATGATCGAACGCACCGCCACGCCGTTCGGCGCACTCGGCGACGACGCCGCACTGGACGCCTGGTTCGGCGCGCGCTCACCCCTGTACGGCCGCGCCCTCGACCGAGCCGACCCGCCTACGGAGGGTTACCGATAGTCGCGAGGAAAGGTGCGGCGGTGACCGTGACACTGGGGAGGTATGTCCAGGGAATCCGTTGCCAATTCGGTGCAGTTGCCACCGCTGAACAATCCGAACGACCGGGCGGCCGTCGCGACGCTGGAGAAGCGGCTGTTGCGCGGGCACCTCGGTGAGGAGGCCTGATGGCTGTGACCAGGGGGTTCGTCGGCCGGCGCGCTGCGGACTCCTCGCGAGTACCGCCCGGCCAGTACGTGACGCGGGACTTCCCGGTGCTGTCGGCCGGGCCGACCCCGTCCACGCCCCTGGACGCGTGGAGCTTCACGATCCAGGGAGCTGTCGAGAGCCCGGTGTCGTGGTCGTGGGCCGAAGTCCAGGCCTTGCCGCACGAGACGTTCACCGTCGACATCCACTGCGTGACGAAGTGGACGAAGCTCGACATGACCTGGTCGGGCGTCTCGCTCGACACCTTCCTCGACGCGACGCCGACGCAGGCGTCGTACGCCCTCGCCTTCTCCGACGGCGGCTACACCACCAACGTGCCGCTGGCCGACCTGCGCGGTGGACGAGCCTGGATCGTCGACGAGTACGACGGGCGCCCCCTCGCACCGGAACACGGCGGGCCGGCGCGACTGCTCGTACCGCACCTGTACTTCTGGAAGAGCGCGAAGTGGATCCGCGGCCTGGAGCTACGCCAAGCGGACCAGCCCGGCTTCTGGGAGATGTTCGGCTACCACAACTACGGAGACCCGTGGAAGGAACAGCGCTACTACGGCGACTGACCTGGTGCGCGTGGCCCGACAACCTAGAAAGGCAACCGATGACTATTCAGCACCCGTCCGACCCGAGTGCTGCCGAGATGGCGAAGCATCTGCCGGTGGCGATCGTGAAGTTTCTGCGTGAGGCTGATCCTCAGCGCAAGGCGAATGCTCACGATCTGCTGTCGGCCTTCGCGGCCGGCGCCACGGTCGTGGACGACGACGGCACCACCTACACCGGTCACGACGAGATCCACCGGTGGCGGGAGGCCGAGGCCAGCGAGTACACCTACACCGTCGAGATCAGCCACGTCGAGAAGTTCGACGACAGCCAGTACGTCGTCACCAACCACCTGGAGGGCGACTTCCCCGGCGGCGTCGTGGACATCATCTACCGCTTCACCCTGGCCGACGGCCTCATCGCCAGGCTGGAGATCGCTCCCTGAGATCGTTCAACGGTGCTGGAGAACGGACCGAGCCGTTCTCCAGCACCGTTGCCGCCGGTCATCGCACGCGGATGATCGTCTTTCCCTTGAGCCGCTCGGTCGGGTTGAACGCGGCGAGCGCGTCGTCCAGGGACGCGACGGTCCCGATGTTGGTCCGCAGCCGGCCGTCCCGCACCCGCCGGACGATCTCGATCAGCTGCGCGCGATCGGCCTCGACGACGAAGTCGATCGCCGGCCCGTCCGCGGGCCGCGCCTCGGGCGGCCCCACGATGGTCACCAGCGTCCCTCCGGTCTTGACCAGGGCCGCGGAGCTCTTCTGGACGTCGCCGCCGATGACGTCGAACACCAGATCGACGCGACCGATGTCGTCGAGCGAGTCGTTGGCGAGGTCGACGAACTCCTGGGCGCCGTACTCCAGCGCCTTCTCCCGGTCGGCGGCGCGCCCGGTACCGATGACGTACGCGCCGGCCTCGCGGGCGAGCTGGGTCACCATCGTGCCGACCGCGCCGGCCGCGCCGTGCGCGAGTACGCTCTGCCCGGCCTGAAGACGGCCGTGCTGGAACAGCCCCTGCCACGCGGTCAGTCCAGAGATCGGCAGGCTCGCTCCGACGGTGAAGTCGACGTCGCCGGGGAGCGGTGCGACATTGCGTGCCTCGATCGCGACGTGCTCCGCCAGTGTCCCGTCCCGATGCCAGTCGGCGAGGCCGAACACGCGCTGGCCCACCGACAGGCCCGTCGTGCCGTACCCGAGCGATGCGACCACCCCGGCCAGCTCGTGCCCGGGGACCGAGGGCGCTCGGTCACGGCCGGCCCGATCGGTCCAGGTCGACGGCCAGTCCAGCTCGGTCGGTACGTAGCCCGACGCATGGACCTCGACGACGACGTCGTTGATCGCCGCCGACGGCTCAGGACGCTCCGCCAGGGTCATCCCGGCCGTTCCCGCGGCCTGGTCCGTCACCACAATCGCCCTCATCAGGCACCTCCTAGCGCTCGGCCTTCGCCCACAAGGCATTTTCGGTTCACAAGCGTTGGCGACACCACACCCTGGCCGTCTTACGCCGCCCGGAGGCGTAAGATCCGCGACCAGCCGATCACTAACGAATATCCGGCTGGGGCTACTGATCACAGGTAGAGGTGACGAAGGGTCATGAGCGGGGGGCGGGCAGAGCTGGAGCGGTTCCTTGCCACCGACCCGCGCGACGTCGGCTGCGACGAGACGCGGGCCGTCCTGCACCTCTACGCCGAGCAACTCGCGGCGGGAACCGACCCTGCCGACCGGTACCCCGGAGCAGCGGCCCACCTGACAGCCTGCGAATCCTGCGCGGAAGCCACCGACGGCCTACTGACCGCCATCTCGAACGATCGGCTGGACGGCGGCTGCGACGAGGGTCTGTAGGGCGGGTATCACGTCCGTCTCGAACCACGGGTTCCTGGCCTGCCACCTGAAGTTCAAGGGTGAGGGGTGGACGAGCGGGATGCGGTCGGGCAGGTACTCGCGATAGGCGCGGACGGTTTCGGTGAGGTTCTTCCCGGCGCCGGTTCCCAGGTAGTGCTTCTGGGCGTAGCTCCCGATCAGGACGGTGAGGCGAAGTCCGGGCATCGCCTGCAGGATCCGCGGGTGCCAGCGCGGCGCGAAGTCCGGGCGTGGCGGGAGGTCGCCGTGCGCGCCCTTGCCCGGGTAGTAGAAGTCCATCGGCAGCAGGGCGATCGTGTCCGGGTCGTAGAACTGGGCATCGGTGACTCCCAGCCACTGCCGGAGTTTGACCCCGCTGGCGTCGTTCCACGGGATCCGAGTCTCCTGAGCCTGCCGGCCGGGCGCCTGGCCGATGACGACGATCCTCGCCCGAGGCGACGCGGAGTAGATCGGTTCGTACCCACGCTCCGCCGCCCAGGCGTTCGACGCGTCGTTCCGGATCTCGTCCCGCAGTACTGCGAGTTCGTCCATGGGACTCCTCGGATGCGTAGGTCGCCCGGAGAAATGGGACGACATAGACCAGTTGTTGAGCACAGAGTACCAGCAATAGCTGGCTGGACGCGCTCAATAATGGACGGTATCGTCCATCTAGTTGGTTGAGCGTTCCGTTAGTCGCCGGAGGTTTCCGAGTTGTCGTCCGTCTCCGCCGAGGTAGCCCGGGAGAACCGCGCCTGGGTTCGTGACCTGAGCAGCAGTGGCGATCGGCGCGAGCTCGCGAGCCGACGGTTGTACGACGTCCTCCTGCGCGCCGCGAGAGCGGAAGCCGGCCGCCGGGCGGCGAGGATGCGACTCGCCGGGCCGGAGCTGGACGACATCGCGCACCAGGCCGCCGCCGACGCGCTGCTGGCGATCTGCGGCAAGGTCGAGACGTTCCGCGGCGACTGCAAGTTCACCACCTGGGCGTACAAGTTCGTGATCTTCGACGTGGCGGCGAAGGTCAACCGGCACTTCTGGCAGCGGTCCGGTGTCGCGTTCGACGAGGAGGACTGGGACCGCCTGCCCGCGCGGCTGGGGATCGAACCGGAGGCGCAGGCCGAGAGCCGGGACCTGATGACCGCCGTACGTCGCGCCGTCGACGAGAGCCTGACGGCGAAGCAACGGACGGTTTTCGTCGCGCTGGTGCTGAACGGTATGCCGACCGACGTGCTCGCCGATCAGCTCGGCGCGACCCACAACGCGATCTACAAGATGATGTACGACGCCCGCCGCAAGCTGCGCGCCACGCTGGTCGACGCCGGCTACCTGCACGAGCGGCAGGCGGTCTGAGCTCTACCCGACGATCACGCGCGTGGTGTCGAACGCGACGTACCTCGGCCTTACCTGACGGTCTCGTCGTAGAAACTGTTGATGCCGTCAACGATCTCCTGCAGGCAGTCCTCGAGCGCGAAGTGCCCGGAGTCGAGGCGGACCAGTCGCGCGTCCGGGAGATCGCGCAGGTAGGCCTCGCCGCCGGCCGGGGTGAAGAAGAGGTCGCCCTGACCCCAGAAGATCAGCGTTCTGGGCTGGTCGCGGCGCAGCCGCCGTTGCCAGGCGGGGTACTGCGCGGCGTTCGTCCGGTAGTCGTGGAAGAGCTCCAGTTGGACCCGGCGCGCGTTCGGCCGGGCCAGGAAGTACAGATCCAGGTTCCAGTTGTCCGGGCTGATCCTGGTCGGATCGGCATGGCCGGTGAGATAGATCGCCTTGACCGTCTCCGGTCGGAGCAAGGCGTCGACTGGTGCTTCGTTCGCAGCGGTGCGGTCGATCCACAGGGCGTGCCGCATCCCGTCCCAGATCTCCGCGAACCCCTCGTCGTACATGTTGGAGTTCTGGATGACCTGCCACCGCAGCCAGTCCGGGTGCAGCGAGATCAGCCGGTTGCCGATCGGTCCGCCGTGGTCCTGCATGTACAGCCCCATCGGTCCGGTGAAGTCGATGGCGAGCAACGCCTCGTCGACGATCTCCGCGAGGTGATCGAAGGTGTAGTCCCAACCGGCGGGGTCGGGCATCTCGGTGTTCCCGAAGCCCGGACAGTCGATCGCGACCAGGTGGAACCTGTCGGCGAGGGCCGGCATCAGGTCCCGGAACTGATGGGACGAGGACGGGAATCCACCCAGCAACAGGAGCTTCGGTGCGCCCGGCTTCCCCGCTTCGCGATAGAAGACCTCCAATCCACCCGCAGTCACGGTCCGAAAACTCGTCATCGGCACTCCGCACTCGTTCCACCGGGACCTGAGCCGTAGGTGGGCGTCGAGGACGGCCGACTCGGGTCGGCGTCGTCGGCGGTTCCGAAGAGGTAATGGGAGAAGGCTGAATGCTGATTGGCGTGCTCCGTCGGCTCAGCCGGCAGCCCGCGGCCCTCCAGCTCGTCCCACGTCGAGTCGGCGATCCGCCAGAGCCGGCGCGCGACACGTCCGGCGACTCCGGAATGCGGCGAGTTGGGATGCGGTCTGGTCGGAGAGCTCCACTGCCGTTTCACCAAGGCTCGCGCCAGCTCGGTGGCGTCCCCGGAACCGCGAGTCCGCTCGAGGCCGGCCACGATCCTCGTCGCCGACGATTCGTGCTCGGTCAATAGACGCTCCACCTCTTGCCACGTCTCGGCTGCGCTGAGATCCAGGAAGCGCGCGTCGCCGTACGCCCTGCCCTTGAGTACCCGCAGCGCCTGCTCGAACTGCCGGAGGTTGTCGAGCAGAACCGCGGCGTCCTCGGCGGACGTCGTCCGCGCCGCGCTCAGCAGGACATCGGCGACGGCCGCGGCATGCTGTGCGGCGACAGCCGCGAACTGGTCCGTGACACGACGCCTCTCGAATCCGTCGACGCGCGGATCCTGAGAACGCGCCGCAAGCTCCCTGAGTCTCGAGTGCTGGGCATGCACGACATCGCGCAGTGGCGCGGAACGATCCGGTTGTTGCCCTCCGCCCGCACGATGCGACCGGTCGAGCACCACGTCGTACTCCGGATTACTGTGCAGGAATCGCTGGACCGCCGGACAGTAGTTCGTGACCTGGACACCCGCGGCGATGAGGTCGCCGAGAACTGCCTTGATCAGCGTTGTAGCGAGTCCACGGCCTCGCTGATCCTCTGCGATCTCCGTATGCCCGAGGACCCGCCGCGACCCGAGGACACGGAAGTCGAGGGTCCCTACTGTCGTTCCCGCGAGGTCTAGCTCGTACCGGCGCAGCTCGTCGTTCTCGGCCACGACCAGGTCACGCTCAGAGTCGTTCAACAGGGTTCGCATCGCTCCGCAGTCCTCCGTACGCCGGTCAGTCGACCTCATCGAGCTCCAGCGGCTCGTCGTCCACGACGTGGATCGCGGCTTCTTCGGCGCTTGCCGCGCCTGCGTCGATCCCGGCGTCGGACGCGATGAGCTCCTCCTCGAGATCGACAGGGGACCCCTCGTCGGGAGCTACGAGACGACCGGCGCGAACCCGGCCGACCTCCGGGCCGTCGACATACTCCGAAGGGTCGGCGTACGGGTCGATGTCCGGCTCCTCCTGGGCAAGCCGTTGCTCGAAGGTCTCACCCCGCAACGCTTCCTCCGCTGTAGTCCCGAAGCCCTCACCTGCCGACCACTTCTCCGGCGGTGAGTACCCCTCGTCGAGCAGGTCGGCGACCCCGCGCTCGTCGAGGGTGTCGGAGGACTGGAGCTGGTCCTCGTCGTCCACGCTGTAACTGCCGTAATACTCCCGACTGACCTCGCCCATCCGTCCTCCCGCCGACCGGCCGGCAGCGTGCCGGCTTCTCAGGAGGGTTGGTGTCGGGTCCGGTGGCGATACTTACCGTCGAGCGAGGTCACCGCTGCGCATCCTGCCCTGACGGCCGACCAGTCGTTGCCGGGACCGATAAGCTCGGTGCGTGCCCGAGACAGTGAACGAGGTCGATCGCCGGCTGACCGCCCGTGGTGCGGCCACGCGGGCGCGGATCGTCGCTGCTGCCGACGAGCTGATGTCACTGAAGGGTGCCGCGGCGACCACGCTCGACGAGGTGACCGCGGCGAGCGGGACGAGCAAGTCGCAGTTCTACCGGCATTTCAGCGACAAGAGTGCCCTGGTCCAGGCCGTGATCGCGCTGCGGGGCGGCCGGATCCTCGAGCGTGAGGAGCAGTATCTCCGCAGGGTCGACTCGTTCAGCGGACTCGATCGCTGGTGCCGGGCCATTCTGCAGCGCGTCACGGCCCGCCGCGGGGCGCGCGGCTGTGAACTCGGCTCGTTGTCGACCGAGCTCTCCGACCAGGACGAGGCGGCGCGCATCGATCTCGAGGCGCACCTGACGTCCTGGATCTCGCTGCTGGCCGGAGCGCTCGAGCGGATGAAGTCGAACGGCACGCTGTCCGACGCCGCTGATCCACAGGCCCTGGCGACGGGAATCATGGCGGCCCTCCAGGGTGGGTACGTTCTCGCCCAGGCCGCCCGTGACGCCGAACCGATGCAGGTCGCGCTCGACCTGGCGATGAACTCGGTCCGGGCGTACGCCAAGACGCCCGGCAAGAAGTAGCCGCCCGCGCGTTCCTTCACCCGTACTCAGGGCCGCGGAGCTCCGAGGACATCGGCGTACTGCGGGTTCTTCCCGAGGAAGCGGCTGACGACCGCGCAGTAGTTCGACACCGTCACGGACCGCGTGCGGATGTCGTCGAGAGCGCGGCCGACCAGCTCCCACGACAGTCCGCGTCCGCGGTACGTCGGTTCGATGACGGTGTGGGTAATGGACAGGTGCGAGCCGATCAGGTGATAGACGAGGAGTCCGGCCTGTTGACCGTCGACGAGGAGCTCGTAGTACTCGTCGTCCGCGTGATGGACCAGAGTGAGGGTCGGGGACGAGGACGACTGCGCGACGGCCTGCGCGTCGTCGATGGTCAGCAGGTCGGCCAACGGAGCCAGCCAGCCTGCGCCGAACGCCTCGAGGGGGAGATCGGCGTGCCAGGTCAGGCTCGATCCCGCCTGGTTGCGGAAGTGCAGGGCGAGCTGCCAGGCGCCGTCGGTTTCGTGATGGTCTGCTCCGGTCCGCAGTTGCACCCGCACTTTGCTCGGAAGCGAGTTGAGCATCACCGGCTGTGTCCGCAACGGCAGGACCAGGCGCCCTTCTTCCGGTTGCACGCTGTCGGGATCGTCCGTCCGCGTGCGGCTCCAGCTGGCCAGGGTCAGGTCCACGTCGGCGTTGCCGAACAAGCCCGCGGTAACGCTGACGTCGACCGGCGGAGTGCTGTGCGCTGTGCGCGCGTCCGGGTCGGTCACGGACAGCTCGCCACCGGCAAGGTGGAAGCCCGTTCCGTCGGGCCGAACAATCTGATCAGTCATCGCCACTCCCTCTGTGCTGCGCCAAGAGGACTATATCGTCCTCTCAAGGATGGCCGCATCACGGCCACCCTCGAAGAAGGCTGGGAAGTCACGCGAGTCGACAGGCTCGGAAGTGGACCGGTCGGACCTCTTTATGACGTCGGCCGCTGGGCGGACTTCGCTTGGGCCGCCTCGGCGGTGGCACGGTCGGGGTAGCCCGGATGCTTCGGGTCGAGCAGATCGGCATCGGCCGTCGGACGCGAGAAGTAGTCGGCCACGAACGGGCAGATCGCGGTGACCGTGCCCTCGCGGGTGCGGACCTCGTCGAGCACCCGCCGTACCATGGCGCCGGCCACGCCCTGGTGCTGATGACTCGGGTCGACCTCGGTGTGCAGCAGGGCGTACCGGTTCGGCCGCAGGTGGGTGTAGTAGAGCCAGCCGACCAGATCGCCACCGCGGTAGAGCTCGAAGCGCCCTTGCTCGGTGTTGTCGATCAGCTCCTCGGCCACCGACACCTGTTCTTCGTTGCTCATCAACTCAGCCTTTCACAGCATGGATCTGCGGATTACGTGCGGCGAGGACGGTGAACAGCGTGGCGACGAGGGCGAGTCCACCGTACCCGAGGGAGATGTGCGGCACCGAGAAGATGCCGGAGAGCCGGGCGGAGACGAGGCTGGGAACGGTCGCGCCGCTGTAGCTGAGCAGATACACCACGGCAAAGATCGGTGCCCGGTCGGACAGGGTGCTGCCGTACAGCAGCCCTCTGGTGGCTGCGCTGATGGCGATGCCCTGACTGGCGCCTGCGACGACGGTTGCGGCGATGAACAGCATGAGCGTTCCAGTGGCGACAGCCGTGATGATGCCGATCCACCCGACCAGGAAGCTGACCATGCCGAGGCGTTGCGCCGTTGCCGGTGAGAACCGGCCGCCGAGGGGAGCGCCCAGAGCGCTGGGGCCCATGTACGCGGCGAACACCAGCCCGAGGACGAGTGAGTTGCTGGTGTGGAGCTGATCCTCGACCAGTGCCGGTACAAAGGCTTGGTAGAAGGCGCCGGTCGCCCAGGTCGCCAGGAACACGGCGGCCGCGACAGGTACCAGGTGCCTGCCCCGGACCGGTAGCCGAACGCTCGGGCGCAGCGATCGCCAACCACCCGGCGTTGGACCCACGGTCTCCGGGCTGACCGCTACGAGCGCAACAGACAGCAGGAGCAGGCAGATGACCACCAGGTAGATGAGGTCACGTGGCCAGGGCCCGAACTGGACCAAGGCGCCGGACGCGATGGCCCCGACAGCCAGACCGAGCATGACTGTCTGGCTCGAGGCAACGGAAGCCAGCCAGGCAGGCCGGGTCGGCGCGGCGTCGACGATGTAGGCGGTGAGGGTGCTGCTGCCCAGTCCGGCGCCGAGGCCCATCAGGAGCCGGCCGGCGACCAGGATGCCGATGGCGTGCACGCTCAGGAGCAGCAGGCAAGCCAGCACGAGCAGTCCCAGGCCGGCGATCGCGAGCGGTCGTCGGCCCACGTGATTGGACAGTCGTCCCAGGAAGAGCAGTGTGCTGAGCGTCGCGGCGGAGTAGGCGACGACGGTCAGCGAGATGTCGGCGTTGGTGAACCCTTCCTCGGCGCGATAGATGTTGAAGAGCGGGATCGTCGACCCCACCGCGGCGAACGTCGCCAGCAGAGCGATCACCGCGGAGGCGAACGCCAGTGCGAGCCCTCGGTCCCGGCGGGGCAGATTGATCACCGGTGCCACGTCGTGCATCGAGTCGCGCCTCTCTCCAGAGCTCCGCGCCACGCCGTACCGTCGTGGCGTCTCTGGTCAGCGTCGATCGCGCCGTGCTGTCTTACCGGCAGAACGCGTTGTGCGCGTAAGGCGGCCGGACTGGCCGACACTGACGGGACGTGGCAGGGCATGCGTATGGCGTCGTGTGTGCCACCATCGCAGTGCGACGTTTGTCGCGTCCACGACCTGATGGGATCGGGTGACGGAAGCGTGAGCGATGAGCTGCAACGGGTCGTGGACTCGTTGGCGCGACGGGTGGGGCGGGCGGTGGCCGTGGACGACACGAGCTTCCGCCTGCTCGCGTACAGCGCACAGGTCGGTGCGATCGACGACATGCGTGCGCGGGTGATCCTGACCCGGGAAGCGCCGCCCGAGGGGCTGGCCTGGTTGCGTCGTTTCCGGCTCGGCCAGGCGTCCGGCCCTGTCCGCCTGCCGCCGGACGCGGAGCTGGGCCTGCTCCCGCGGGTGGCCATCCCGGTGCGGCACCAGGGCTTGCAGTTCGGCTATCTCTGGCTGATCGACGCCGATCAGAGCCTCTCCGATCAGGACCTCGCGGTCGCAACGGTTGCCGCCGGCGACGCGGGGGAGGTGCTGTTCCGGGAGCGGGTCATCGACGAGCTCCGGGATGCTCGCGTCGGTGAGCTGGTCAGGGATCTCCTGTCGCCTGACGCGGAGGCGCAGCAGCTGGCGGCCGACGGGCTGATCGAGGGCGGATTCTTCGCGTCTCGCGGTGGTGTCGTGGCCGTCGTCGTACAGCCGCTGCCCACAGCCGGCCACGAGGTTCATGAGGGGGATCGACTGGCGCTCAGCGCCGCGCTCCATTCCACGGTGAGCACGCTTCCGCCGAGGGAGTGCTTGTCTCTTGTGCGGCCGCGCCACGCTGTCCTCATCCTTCCGCAATCCACCCTCGAGCGGTTCCCGCGGGTGCCCCACGACCTCCGCTCCGCTGTGGAGGATCGGCTCGGCGCGGGCGACCGCTGGCGTGCGGTGGTGGCAGGCGTCGGTGGAGCGACGCAACGCTTCGCGGATGCCGGGATTTCCTGTCAGCAGGCTCTCGTGGCGATCAGGGTGGCCGATGTCGTTCCCACCTTTCGGCCGGTTGCGGCGTACGACGCGCTTGGCATCTACGGACTGCTCGCGTCCCAGCCGCTGGAGCAACTGGACGCGCTGAAGGTGCTGCCTGCCATCGATGCGCTGCTGTCTCCCGACCCGGCACTGCTCGTCACGGCCGAGCTGTTCCTCGACCGCGCCGGCGACTCACGAGTGGTCGCGGAGCAGCTCGGTCTGCACCGAGCCAGCGTCTACAACAGGATCCGCCGGATCGAACAGCTGACCGGTTTCGACCTTTCCGACGGTGAGCAGCGGTTGGTTCTTCATCTCGGCATCAAAGTGGCGCGACTGCTGGGACGGACTTGATCACAGCCGCCGATTGACAACTGTCGAGTTCCGAAGCAGCAGACTCGACGTCTTGCGCGTGCCCGGACCAGGATGAGCTGACAGTCTGTCGTTCCTACCCCGATGTGCCTCGTCAGCCGATCCGAAGGAACTCGCTGTGGCCGATCTGGTCTCCTTGCGTGCTTGCATCGCCGACATCCTCGCGGCTCAGTCCGCCGCGACCGGCGTCGCCGGGGCCGTGATCGGCGTCGCGGTGGGCGGTGACCAGTTCACGCTCGCGCACGGGACCGCGAACCTCAACACCGGGCAGGAGTTCACGACGGACACCGGATGGTTGCTCGGCTCGGTCACCAAGGTGCTGACCACGACCGCCCTGTTGCGGCTGGTGGAGGCCGGCGCCGTCGACCTCGACGCACCAGTCCACCGGTACCTTCCCGAGTTCACCCTCGCGGAGGCCGGGACCGCCGAGGCCATCACGGTGCGGATGCTGCTCAACCACACCAACGGCATCGACGCCGACGACCTGATGCCCGCCGCGGTCCGGGGACGCGACGCCACCCGGTCGTACGTCGCCCGGTTGCCCGCCTTCGGCTGCCTGTTCGAGCCTGGCACGGGCCTGCACTACTCGAACCCCGGATTCGTACTCGCCGCACGGATCATCGAGAAGCAGACAGGGCTCCCGTACGAGAGGGCGATCCAGGCCGAGCTCTTCGACCCCTGCGGCATGCGCGATGCCACCGCGGTCCAGACCCAGGCGTTCCTGCGGCCCACCGCTATCGGCGCGCTCGCCTCCGACGATCCGGGGTCGCTGCGGGCCACGTCGCTGTTCACCCTGCCCGAGTCCGCGGCCGGGGCGGGCGCGACGCCAATCGTGACGGTCGCCGACATGTTGGCATTCGGCCGCATGCACCTCGCCGGTGGCGTGGCCCCTTCTGGCCGGCGCGTGCTGTCGCAGGAGCTCGCCGCGGCGATGCTGACCCCGACCTTCGATCTCGGGCTGCCCTCGGCGCCGCCGATCGGCCTCGGCTGGTGGCTGGATCCGATTGCCGGTACGACGGCGGCGTGGCACGGTGGCGGTTCACCGGGCGGCGCGTCGAGCTTCTGCATCGTCCCCGAACACGACGCCGTCATCGTCACTTTCGTCAGCGGCCCCAACGCACTGCTCAACGACACGCTGCACACGACCGTCATCGAGCACCTCACCGGGCGGCAGGCCTCCGCGTTGTTCACCGGGGGTCAGACGGCGACAGACCCCGCAATAGCCGGTGAGTACGCCGCGTTTCACGTCGACAAGAACATCGAAGTCCGCGACGGCAAGCTGCTCGTCCGGACGGCTGTCCCGTTCTACGACGAGGAGCTGGAGCGCATCCTGGATGCCTACGGGATGCCTCGCTCGTCCACCGTCACCTACGTACCAGCCGCCCCCGGCCTCTTCGTGCCCGAGGGCGCCGATACGCGAACCACCACAGGCTTCTACGGCCGGCTCAGCCTCCTCGCCGATCTCCCCGCCGCGCACGGACGACCGCGCGGCATTCATACCGGGCTCCGCTTCATCCCCAAGGTCAGCCGATCGACGGCCGAACACGCCGACGGCCGCTCCTGACCGCCGTACGACCATTCGACCCGCTGCGTCCGGAGAACCGGAGGCAGCCGATCAGGAAGGAAGACGATGCCACTGCTGCTGACCGGTGCGACCGTCATCGACGGCGTGTCCGACAAGGGTGTCGACGATCGCGCGATCTTGGTGGCGAACGGCCGTATCGTGGCGATCGGCCGGCCGGCTGACCTGCCGACCCCGGCGGACGCCGAAGTCGTCGACTTCAGCGGGAAGTTCATCATCCCAGGACTGATGAACGCCAATGTGCATCTCCTGGTCAACGTCCTCTTCGAGACGCTCGTCCGGTACGAGGACCGCCACGAGGACCTGATCACCGAGGCCGCCCAGGTCGCCCTGAAGAGCGGCCTGACCACGGTCTTCGACACCTGGGGCCCGCGCCGTGCACTGATGGCCGTCCGGGACCGGATCGATCGGGGTCTCGTCGCGGGCAGCCGGATCCGCTGCGCCGGCAACATCGTCGGGTTCGACGGCCCGTTCTCCGATGATTTCGACCGGCGGATCCCCGGCGTGGGAAGCGCGCATTTCGTCGACCGGGTGAATGCGACGTGGGTCGAGAACACCGGCCGGCATCTGATGTGGCTGACCCCCGAGGAGGTCGGCGCGGAGGTGCGCACGTACATCGAGCGTGGGATCGACTTCGTCAAGTACGCGTCGAACGAGCACGGCGGGACCTCGGCCGGCGCGTTCATCCAGTTCTCGGAGCGGACGCAGCGCGTCATCGTCGAGGAAGCGCATCGGGCCGGGCTGACCGCGCAGGCCCACACCTCTTCGGTCGAGGGCTTGCGGATGGCGATCGACGCCGGCTGTGATCTCGTACAGCACTGCAACGCGACCGGGCCCACCGAGATCCCGCGCGAGACCCTCGAACTCCTCGCCCAGGGCGACTGCGGCGCCGTCGTCTTTCCGTTGACCGACAGCGGCCTGAAGATCCTGAAGGACTCCGTCTCGGACTTCGAATGGACGATGTGGAAGGCCTCGGATGCCAACGCCCGCAATCTCATCAGCGCCGGGGCGACGATCCTGCTCGCGAACGACGGCGGGATCCTCGCTCCGGAAGTGATGAACGAGCCGCTGATCAAGGGCACGTGGAACGGATTGCCGGAGGACGAGGGCCTGGGGCGGCTGGCGACGGGGCATTTCGTCTGGCTTCGCGCCATGGAGGAGAAGGGCCTGTCGCCGATGGCGTTGCTGCACGCGGCGACACGCAACATCGCGAAGGCCTACCAGGTCGACGACGATCTCGGAACCCTCGAGGCGGGCAAGATCGCCGACATGGTGGTGCTCGACGAGGATCCCTTGCAGGGCGCCAAGAACTACCAGAGCATCCACGCCGTCATCAAGGACGGCGCAGTGGTGAATCTCGACGCGCTCCCGGAGCAGCCGCTGCTGACCGCGGACCTTCGTCCTCCGCTCGAGGAAGAGGCCCACCACAAGAAGTTCCTCCACCATGGTGCGCGACTGCCCGGTTGTCCTGCCTGTACGAACGGAACGCACTGACGGCCGGGGTCGGACTTCGGTACAAGTCGGTACAAGGGAGGACCATGGCGCAGGAAGAGGCGACGCTCGGATCCGCGGCCCGATATGCGCGGGCCGTCGTGTGGGAGCAGCACTGCTGCCTCCCGCTCGATCCGGACACCGATGTCGACGAGCTGTGGCGCTACGCCGAGGCGGGGGCTTCGTACGTGTCGGTGAACGTCGGCTACGCCCCGCACGACGTCGCGGACACGATCCGGGTGCTGTCCGGGTTCCGCCGGCAGATCTTGGCGAATCCCGGCCGCTACCTCTTGGCGCGCTCGGTCGACGACGTACGCACGGCGAAGGCCTCCGGACGGCTGGCTGTCGCGTTCGACCTGGAGGACACCCGCCCGCTGGGTGGGCGCGTCGATCTGGTGCAGACCTACTACGACCTCGGTGTACGCACCATGTTGCTGACCTACAACCATCGCAACGCCGCGGGCTCGGGCTGTCACGACGAGGTCGACGGCGGCCTGACGGAGTTCGGCAGTCAGGTCGTTGCCGAGATGAACCGGGTGGGGATGGTGGTCGATGCCGCGCACTGTTCCTACCGCACGTCGATGGACATCTTCGAGACCTCGGCCGCGCCGGTCGTGCTCTCCCACACGGCGGCGCGTGCGGTGCACGACCACGAACGCAACGTGTGGGACGACCAGATGCTCGCGTGTGCGGCCACCGGCGGCGTCGTCGGGATCAACGGTGTGGGCATCTTTCTGGGCGCCAACGATGCGAGTACCGAGGCGATCGTGCGGCACCTCGACCATGCCGTCGAGGTCGTCGGATGGCAGCACGTGGGGCTGGGGCTGGACTTCTGCTTCGGCGGTGCCGATGCCGAGCTCGCCGAGAACCCCGACCTGTTCCCGCCGAGCTACGCGCAGTGGGATCACGTGAATTTCATCGAGCCGGAGCGCCTGCCCGCCATCACGGATGCCCTGGTGGACCGCGGCTATCCGCCGGAGGCCGTCGAGGGGATTCTCGGCGGCAACTTCCTGCGGGTGGCGGAGAACGTGTGGCGCTGATCGGTCGCACCGACCGGGCAGCACGACTCATGTCAGGAGTGGATATGACCGTACCGTCCTCACCTCGACGCGTTGTGGTCGTGGGAGCCGGAGTCGTCGGGCTGTCGTGTGCGTGGTTCTTGCAGGAGCACGGCGCGGACGTCACCGTTCTCGAACGGTCGGGGGTCGGCGCCGGTGCGTCGTGGGGCAACGCCGGTTACCTCACGCCCGCGATGGTGGCGCCGCTCCCGGAGCCGGCGCTGCTGCGCGAAGGTGTCCAGGGTCTGCTCACCCGGGGATCGCCGGTCACGCTGCGCGGGCGGCCGTCCGGTACGACGCTCGCGTTCCTGGCCGGCTTCGCCCGGAACGCGACCGGGCCGCGGTGGCGGCGCGGGATGGCCGCGCTGAGTCGGTTGGCCGTGGACAGCCTCGACGCGTTCGACGAGCTCGCCAAGGGCGGCGTACCGCTGGAGGTCCATGAGCGGAGCATCCGGATCGGGTTCACCGCCGGCGAGGACAGTGCCGGTCTCGAGCACGAGCTTGCTGCTGCTCGCGCGGCCGGGCAGGACGTGTCGCACCGGATCGCTGCCGGGCACGAGGCGCCGTTCTCGGATCGGATCACGCAGGTCCTGCACGTGGAGGGCCAGCGGTTCCTTGCACCGGGCCTGTTTCTCGACGCGCTCGCCGACTCGGTGCGCGAGCGGGGCGGTGAGATCGTCGAGGGCGCTCTGGTGCGCGCGGTCGGGTTCGGGCCCGGCGAGCTGCAGGTGGACACGTGGACTCGGCCGCCATATAGGGCAGATGCCGTCGTACTGGCCACGGGGGCGTGGCTTCCGGAACTGGGGCGCCGCCTTGGCCTCCGGGTGCCGGTTCAGGCCGGGCGAGGCTATTCGTGCAGCGTCCGGCTGGCCGAATCGCTTGCGGGCCCGGTCTATCTGCCCGGCGTCCGCGTCACGCTCACGCCGTACGGGGAGCGGGTCCGCGTCGCCGGCACGATGGAGATCGCCGACCGGGACGCGCCGTACGACAGTCATCGCCTCGACACGATCCTGCGTTCGATCCGCCCGCTGATCGACGGCGCCGACTGGACCGACGTACGCGAGCCATGGGTCGGACCCCGACCACTCACGCCGGACGGGCTGCCGGTGATCGGTCGGTCCAACGTTCCGGGCGTACACGTTGCGGGCGGTCACGGCATGTGGGGCGTCACGCTGGGCCCCATCACCGGCAAGCTCCTGGCCGACCAGATCACGACCGGCACAGCCGTCCCCGATCTGGCCCCGTTCGACCCACGGCGCCGCGCGTGAACTCGCAGAGCGCAATCACGCCGCCGCCCGCCCCGTCGTACCGCAGGCACGGCAATCTTTTGGTGTTGTCAGGTCAGGTAGGCGTTGACGAGAGCTGGTGCCCTGTCACCGACACGTTTCACGCCGAGGCGCGGGCGGCCTTCGGCAACGTCCGGCGGGTACTGGCCGAGGCCGGCGCCGAACCGCACCAGATCCTCAAGGTCACCGCCTACCAGTCCGACCTCGAGCACTTCGCCGCGTACAACGAAGTGTGGACCGAGGAGTTCCCCGACCTACGCCCCGCCCGTACGACGATCGGCGCGCAACTCTTCCCGCCGTTCCGCGTCGAGCTCGACGTCGTCGCGTGGCTCGACAACCCCGGCGCGACGACGTGAGCGTTCGTCGCCGGTCCAGTCGGTGTTGAAGCCGCCCAGGTGCGGGTGGTACATCTCGTCGCCGTCGTGCTGGGTGAACTCGACTTTCATCCACACGGCGTCGAGGTCGAACGTCTCCACGCAGGCGTCGATGAGCGACTGCGCCAGCCGCGCCCTGGTCTCCGGAGGACGGCCGTTCCGGATGTCGCACATGATCAGGCCCGACGGGGTGGGCGCGCCCGACTCGTGGCATCGCCACACCCCGCCGGTGCCGACGTCGTGGATGGAGACGGTGAGGAGATCCCTGCCGATCTGCATGATCTCCCCGTAGATGTCCCCGATACGTTGCGCGAACGCGCGTTTCGTCGCTGCGTCGGCGGTCAGCGGCAGATCGACCTGGATCGACGGCATGGGTGTTCCTTTCTACCTGGTGAGCTACCTGGTGAGCTTGTCCGCGGCAGCGAAGAGAAGTCCCTCGTTGCCCGGTGCGGTGATGAGTTGTACGGCGACCGGCAGCCCGTCGACCCGGCCCGCGGGCACGCTGATCGCGGGCGAGCCGGTCATGTTCCAGGGGCTGGTCAAGGAGAGCAGAGCTGAGCGCACCTCGAGGTCCGTGCCGGCGACTGTCACTGTGCGTTCGTTGATCGCCGGTGCCACGATCGGCGCCGTCGGCAGCGCGAGCACGTCGTACGTCGACAGCAGGTCGTCGACGACTTGTGCGAGTTCACGTCGCGCCTCGTTGGCCTCGGCGTAGAGCCGATCAGGGATCGCGCGACCCTTGGTGAGTCGCGCAAGCACCTCGGGATCGATGATGTCGGCGTCCGCGTCGAGATGGTGCTCGTGCACGCGGAACGCTTCGCTGCCCTGGAGTGTCGAGAACACGTCGAACAGGTCCCACTTGGGAAGGCCCTCGACCACTGCGATACCGAAGGCCTGATCAACGAGCTGCATGGTGAGGTCTTCGATGCGCGGATCGGTCACGGCGATCGACCGCGGCGGTATCCATCCGACCGAGAAGCTGCCGGTCCACGGTTCGCTCGGCCGGCCGCTGATGGCTCCGTAGCCGGCGAGGGCGTCTTCAGCCGTCGCCGCGAAGAGACCAACGTGGTCAAGGCTGGGCGCCAACGGATACGTCCCGGCGGTCGGAAGGGCGTCGTACGCCGGCTTGAAGCCGACCACACCGCACAGCGCGGCCGGTACGCGGACGGATCCGGCGGTGTCCGTCCCGAGCGCCAGTGGCACCATGCCGGCGGCCACTGCGACCGCGCTGCCGCCGCTGCTTCCTCCGGACATCCGGCGGGGATCGTCGGGATTGCGGGACGGGCCGTGCACGGACCGGTCGCCGGTGGCGCCGTACGCGAACTCGTGCAGCGTGGTCTTGCCGATGATCACGGCCCCGGCAGCGCGCAGGCGCCGGACGACCTCGGCGTCCTCGGTGGCGGTGGCCCCGAAGGAGGTGGCCGATCCACAGGTGGTGGGCAGACCGGCCATGTCGATGATGTCCTTGACGGCCACGGGTACGCCGTGCAGCGGGCCCAGGTCGATGCCCTGAGCAAGTTGTTCGTCGGCCAGCCGCGCGGCGGCGCGAGCGCCTTCGTCGTCGATGAGCGCGAACGCGTTGAGGTCGGGGTTCAGTTCGTGACTGCGGCGTAGTGCTGCCTCGGCGACGGCTGTCGCCGAGGTTTCACGGCGGCGCAGTGCCCTGGCAAGTTCGGTGGCGGTCGTCATGCGAATCCTGGGAAGAGGCGAAGGGCAGGCACGATCAGCGCAGTACAGACGCTCATCGATGCGACATTGCCGACGAAAGGATGGACGGTGTTCGGCAGCCGCGCCGAGATCGCGGCTGCGACCGGCGGAGCGATCAGCGCACCCAGCAGCGCTCCGGCCAGGACCGCCTGGATCGTCCCACCGAAGGCAAGGACGGTGGCCGGTGCCACGGAGACGACCGGCACGAAGGTCGGGTAGAAGCCGTACCGTTCCCAGCGTCGGCGCCAGATCAGGACCCCGGCTAGCGCGGTGATCACCTGGCTCGCGAGTACCGCGGTGAAGAGGCCGGATCCGTACGACGTACTGGACGGGCTGATCACGTGCGCGACGATCGCACCGGCGAGCAGGGTCGCGCTGGCCCATTCGTTGCCGAAGAACTGCGCCTCGGAGAAGTCCGCCAAGGCGCGGCGCGGGACCCAGAGCCGACCGCTTACCGTACCCGGCTGGGCTCGCTGCTGGGCGCGCCAGGCTCCGGCCGGTGGCATCCAGCTGAGCCGGCCGCAGATCCAGAACGCGACGGCGGCACCGACCCACATACCGGTGGTGGCGCCAACGACCGGCGGGAGATCGAGGGGTACGCAGATGTATCTGACGGCGAGGATCGATGCCGGCGGCGTGAGGACGGCGCCGAGGACGGCCGCCGAGAGCGCGATCCTCCGGCCCGGTCCGTAGAGGACGACGATGGCCGGAGCCACGGAGACCAGCGGCACGAACAGCGGCTGCCAGCCTCCGGAGGCGAGGGTCCATCCCCAGATGACGTTGCCGAGCACCAGGCTGAGCAGCGCGCTCCCGGCGGCCCACGGCCACAGACCGGAGCCGCATGCCTGGACGAAGCCCTGCCATCGCCACGACATCCGGTGCGCGACGTGGCCGACCAGGCCCCCGATCAGCAGCAGCGCGCCGGCAGGGGCAACGGCGTAGTACTGGGGTTCGCTGATCGACCCCATCAGCCATGACGCGAATCCGCTGGGCCGGCTGTAGTCGCCGTTCCACGGATGCGCGTCGTGGGAGAGCAGCGCGAAGGTCCAGCCGGCGAGCGCCAGGAGCGCGACGCAGGCGGATGCGGCCCAGACAGCGGTCCGGCGCGAGCCCGTGAGGCCCGTCGTACTGCGGACTGTTGTCATGGAGTCACCTCGGCAGCGGAGCGCGGTCGCTGTAGCCGAGCATCTGGTCGTACAGATCGGTGCGGCGATCCCGATGCAGATCGTTGAGCTGGTTCCAGATCGGCGCCGTCCGGGCGGCGGTCAGGTCGACGTCGGCGTAGATGATCGTGTCCTCGTCCGGGCCGGCGATCCGGTCGATCGGCCAGCCGTTCGTCCCGGCGATCAGCGAGTTGCCCATGAATCCCGCGCCGCGCTCCTGACCGATCCGGTCCGCGGTGGCGATGAAGACGTTGTTGGCGTGGGCCGCGGTGATCGTCAGGTACGCCGCCATGCAGACCCCGCTCGCGTCGTACAGCGGCGGCGGCGTCCACACCCAGCCGGTCGGGATACAGATGATGTCGGCGCCCATCTGCGCCACGATTCGCGCGGTCTCCGGGAACCAGATGTCCCAGCACACGAGCAGGCCGATCCGCCCGATCTTCGTGTCGAACACCGCGAAACCCTCGTCGCCCGGGGTGAACCACAGCTTCTCGGTGTTCCACAGATGCGTCTTGCGGTACCGGCCGATGTAGCCCTCGGGGCCGACCAGCACGGCGGTGTCGTAGAGCTTCGCGCCGACCTGCTCGACCACGCAGCCGACGATGTACAGGTTCCGGGCGGCGGCGATCCGGGCGAACATCTCCACGGTCGGCCCGTCGGGCACCGACTCGGCGTGGGCATACGCCTCCTCCCGCGACTCGAACACGTAGCCGGTCGTCGCGAGCTCGGGGAGCACGATCAGGCCGGCTCCCGCGTCGGCGGCGGCCGTCAGTCGCTCCTCCACCGCCAGCGCGTTGGCCTTCAGGTTCTCGACGCCGACGCGCGGCTCGAACTGCACGACCGCGACCCGCACCGGGCTCACCCTCGGATCCGCCTCGTGCTGCGCCTGTGTCGTCATGGCAGGGCCTCCTTGCTCGCAATCTGGTTTCACCTTGAAACCAGATCTGGAGCGTAGGGGATCTGGTTTATACTTGCAACCACTTGCTCAGGGTTCGGTGGAAGGAAAGTTGATGCCGCAGCGTGTGAGGCATGAGGGAGCTGAGTGCCCGGTCGCGCGGGCCGTCGACGTGATCGGCGATCGCTGGTCCCTGCTCATCGTCCGGGACGCCTTCGACGGCATCACCCGCTTCGGCGAGTTCCAGCGCAACCTCGGTCTCGCCAAGAACATCCTGTCGTCACGGCTGCGTGAACTCGTCGCGCACGGCATCCTCGAAGTACTCCCGGCTGCCGACGGAACGGCGTACCACGAGTACGCCCTGACCCAGAAGGGCCGCGACCTGTTCGTCATCCTGGTCAGCCTGCGGCAATGGGGCGAAGACCACCTCTTCGAACCCACCGAACCCCACTCGGTCCTCCTCGACACCAAGACCAAGAAACCACTCCGCAAGCTGACCGTCACCGACGAATCCGGCCGCCCCCTCGACTCCACCGAAGCCTTCGTCCGCAAGGTCTCGGACGAGCAGTAGTCTTGGGATCCGGTGTGTCAGCGGGAGAATGGGGATGTGATGCCGGGCCGGTCCGAGCGGTTGTCGTCTGCGGAGCAGCAGGGGGCTGCGGACCGCGGATACCGTCCTGGGTACGAGATCGCGGCCGAGCGGATCCTGGAGTACATCGTCAAGGCTCGGCTGGAGCCCGGTGATCGGCTGCCGACCGAGAAGGATCTCGCGGAGGCAGTGGGGATGTCCCGGACCATCGTCCGGGAGGCGGTCAAGATTCTCTCCGCGCTCGGGCGGATCTCGGTGCAGATGGGCCGCGGGATCTATGTGGCGGAGCCGGAAGCCGCGCTGTGGCGGGAGTCGTTGGTGCATTTCCTGCCGACGGATCTCGGACAGGTCGAGGAGATCTTCGAGTTCCGCCGGTTCGTGGAGACCAAGACGACCGAGCTCGCCGCGCAGCGGGCCACGCCGGCTCAGGTCAAGGCACTGCGCGAGGCGGCCCGGCTCACCGCGGACGCCGCGGCACAGGGGGACCTCGAGGCGTTCAACCGGGCGGACGAGAAGTTCCACGGCGCGATCGGCGACGCGTCGTCCAACATGTTCTTGTCGGCGAGTGTCGACTCGGTGCAGCGGCTGCAGCGGCAGGTCAGCGTGATCGGCCTGGCCGGTGTCGCGGGTGGCTCGACCGTGGTGGCGGCGGAGCAGCACGCGGCGATCGCGGCGGCCATCGGAGCGGGCGACGAGCAGCAGGCGGTGGCCCTGATGATCGAGCACATCGACACGACGCTCGAGCAGTTCAAGCAGGAGATCCACAGCCGGGTGTTCCCGGCGGACGGCACCGCCTGACCGGCGGCCAGGCGATGCTCGTCCACGGCTGTTGAGCTACCTACCGTTGACCGCGACCTCGAGCAGGTCGATCGCCGACCCGTTCGCTCCGCCGTCGAAGGCCAACCTGACGTACTGCGCCTGCGCGTTCAGCGGGTACTGGTTGTAGGCGCCGAAGTACGCCTGTCCGGTCGGTCCGTTGATCGTGCTGACGTCGGTCCAGCTCGCTCCGTCGACGCTGGTCTGGATGGTGATCGTCTTGGGAGTGTTCAGATACCGCTGATCGAGCGTGTTGAAGGTCAGCTGCAGGTTGGACAGCTCGGCCTTCGCGGGCAGCTTGAACTGGAGCCACGTCGGCGTACCGGCCGCGACAGACCACTTCGCGCTGTCGAAATGCGTGGCGTCGATGGTCTTTCCGTCGATCAACCTCGCTGCCGCGTCCTGGTCGTTGCCGGCGGTGACCTCCGCGGCAGCAGCCAGGTTGCGATAGGGCTGCAGGTCGAGGAAGACCCTGTTGCTCGTCACGGTCTTGCCGTTCACGGTGACGTCCGCCCAGACGACTCCTCTGGTCAGGCGGTCGACCTGCGGGGTGACGATCTTATTGTTCCCGAAGGTGAAGCCGCCCTCCGTGATCGCGACCGGCGTGTACTTGTCGCCGCCGGCCAGGTCCACGATCCCGCCGTGCCAGGTGACCTCGGCGGCGTCGAGCCCGATCGCGCCGCCCTTGGCGGAGCGGCCTTCGAGCTGGTACGAGAGTCCGTCGTTCAGGCCGAACTCGCCGTACGTCTCCTTGCCGCCGACCAGGAGGGACGCGCCGATCATGTCCTCGCCGACCCGGACGACGCCGTCCGTGACCGACACCTTCAAGCTGTCCGACTTGGTGACGCCTTCGTGAGTGCCCGTGACGGTGATCGTCGTAGTGCCGTTCGAGACGCCCGTCACGACACCGGAGGGCACGACCTTCGCGATACCGGGATCCGCGCTCGTGTAGCGGACCGCGGAGAGGCCGGCCTTCAGCGCCGGGTACGTCATGTAGCCCTCGGGCCGGATCCGCAGGACCCGTGGTGAGAGTTGTTCCCCGGTGGCGACGACGTTCGTGAGCTTGTACGTCCGCGCCGGGTTGTCGGTGACGACCTTGACGATCGAGTCGACCGGGTCCTCCTCGACGTTACCGAGGTCGATCGTCAGGCTGTCGCCGGTCTGGCTGAACGAGGTCACCGGGAGGTTCCGGTTCAGCCAGGTCACCGAGGTCACCCGATCCTTGACCGGGCTGATGGTGAGCGTCCGGCCGGGGATCGCGCCGAAGCCCTTCTTGCCGTCCGGTCCCTTCACGACGTGCAAGTAGATGTTGTTGTCGCGCCCGGTGGCGTAGCCCCACTGCGGCCCGGTCGTGCTCTTCGGGAAGGCGAACTTCTCGTAGTTGCCGCGACCGTCGTCCTCGTAGCCGTACCCCGCCAGGAAGTACGGCGTCGTGCCGGTGGTCGCTTCGTGCCGCTCGGGAAGGCCGGCGGGAGCGAACCAGTCGGTCAGGTTCTGCCGGACGTCGATGAACTCCTGCACGCCCTTCGGGTATCTGGTGGCGATCACCGTGGGGGAGTCCCAGTTCGGGCCCCGGCTGTCGATCACGGACTGGTCGTTGTTGTCGACGTAACCGCGGCCGGCGTTCATGATCATCTCTTGGGTGACCTGGCGGAAGTCGTCGCGCTGGCCGTAGTACGGCGACACCTGGTTCTTGGTGCGGATCATCTTCCACGGCTCCATCGGTGTCCGTTTGACCAGGTGGTTCGCGGACGCGTTGGAATAGATGCCGGATGCCTCGCCGGTACGCAGGTCCGGGTCGCCGTACTCCTGACCCCAGGCGTTCGAGTCGATGACGATGTCGTTGCTGTGATCCCGTACCGCGCTGTACATCACGTCGTAGTTCGCGTTCGGCATCGCCTGCGGACCGTCGAAGTACAGGTACGCCGGGTCGTAGCGCCCGATCAGGTCCTCGACGTTCTGCACGAACACGTCGGTGGAGTAGTGCTGCAGCCCGCCGCCCTCGGTGGCGTAGTACAGCCCGAACTTCATCCCGTACCGCTTCACGGCCTGCTCGTACTGCTTCAGACCGTCGACCACCTGGCCGTTCTTGTCTTTCGGCAGGTAGAGCTGCCTGCTGTGCTTCGGGTCGGCGAACTTCGACGGCCAGAAGTAGTTCTGCTGCAGGGCCTCGACGGAGACCAGTGAGTGCCCTTCGCGCTTGGCTCGCGCGGCCCAGAGATCAACCGAGTAGTTCGGGTCGACGAAGTAGTTGTACGTCGGGGTGGCGTGCGTCAGCGCGCTGACGCGGCCCTCCTCGAACCACTTGTTCGGCCGTTCCTTCACCGTCGTCGTGAAGGTCTTCGTCGCGCTGCTACCGGCGCTGTCGGTGACCTGGACGGTGAAGTTGTAGTCGCCGGTCGCGGCGGCACCGCTGATGATGCCCTTTGTGCTGTTGAGATCCGGCTTCCCGTTGACGAGACCGTCCGCGATCGTGCCGTCGGGGGTGAGCTCCAGTCCGTCCGGCAGCCGGCCGTCGACGACCTTCCAGGTGTAGCCCGGCGAGCCGCCGCCGGCCATGAACTGGAACGCCGAAGCCGCGACCCCGTGGTTCGCGGTCGACGTGGACTTGTTCCACACATACGGCCATTCCCGGTACCCGGTCGGCATGGTGTTGCGCGGGAACGGCCCCTGGACCGCGTCGTCGGTCGACAGACCGCCCGAGACGATCTGCAGGGCGGACCCCGGCCCGGCCACCGAGCTCGTCAGTCCGCTGACCGGGTTGCCGCTCTGGTCGGCGACCCTTCCGTAGAACCCGAGGTAGGCGACGTTCTGGTCCTTCGCGATCGGCACGCCGTTCGCGTTCACGTCCTCGGTGTAGGTGTGCCTGATCTGGATCAGCAGCTTGTTCCAGCCCGGCCGCAGATGCACCGCCTGCTTCGTCAGGTCCTTCTGCACCTCGACAGGCGTGCTCGGCGGTGTCAGGCAGCGGTCGTTCACGTAGATCCGGTACGAGCCGCTCGCGCCGACGTCGAAGTACGCGTCCTTGGCCTCCGGGCTGTAGACGTAGCTGCTCGCGTAGACGTACTTGTTGCGCGTGTCGACGCCCTTCTTGACCGTGTAGTACCCGTACAGGTCCTGGTAGTCGTCGTAGTTGCGGTTGTAGAGCCGGTCGTCGAAGTACTCCCAGTCGTGGTGCTCACCCCCGGCGCCGAAGGTGTCGCCCGGCTTCGGCGAGATCGGGGTCCTCCCGTCGACCGGCACCGGCCGGTTGTAGACCTCGACCTCGGAGATCCCGGTGATCGACGGGTACGGCGTACGTCCCTTGTCGATCTCGATCTTCATCCCGACCACCTTCGTGAGTCCGGGATCCGCGGAGTACGCCGTCGGCGAGGCCGGGCTGGAGGAGGTGCTGTTCACCTGGCCCGACGCGACGGAGCTGCCGTCCGCGAGGGTGAAGGTGAGGTGGTACCAGGTGTTCACGTGCCGGCCGTCGCCCCACTGGGCGATCCTGACCTCGTTGAGGGAGATCGGGGTGCTCCAGGCGAACTGCACCCAGGGGCTCGAGTCGTTCTCCGTCACCCACTGCTTGCTGGTGCTCCCGTCGACCAGGTTGGACACGGGATTCACTGCCAGCGTTGCCGAAGACGCTGTGATCGACGACGCCCGCTGGGCGAAATTCACCTGCTCGGGGACCTCGCACTCGTACAGCTTGTCGGCGACCGGCGCGTCGAACGGACCCGCGACGAGCCACGAGTTGATGAACGGGGCGCGACCGCCCACCTGCTGCGCGGAGGCCGTCAACTTCGGTGGGACGAGGAACGACGCGGCGAGGATCGCCGCCAGCGCTGCTAGCGATGCGGTTCTTCTGCGGCTCATTGGGCGGCCTCCTGATCGGCATGTATCTGATTCTTCGTGACGTGAAGTAAGGGATGAGTCCCTCGGGAAGTCGTCGGGCTGGGCGCGAATTCGCCGCTGTTGCAGGCGTTCGGAGTGGGTCGAGTATGTCCAGCGCGATGTATTGCGTCAACCCTATGGATCTGCTCTACTGACCAGGCTTTGACCAAATGGATCAGAAGCATTTGACTGCGGCGGGTACCGCTCTTCCCGATCTGAAGGACGACATGCGAATCACAGACGTGACCCTGGACCTGGTCGACCTGCCGGCGCAGCCGCCGTTCCGGTGGCGCGCCGGGCTGCCGGGGTCGGAGGGGCCGGTCGTCGGCGGCATCCTGCGGATCCACACCGACGAGGGACTGACCGGCGAGGCGCGGACTCGCCGCGGACGCATCGTGGCCGACCTCGTCGACCGCCGGATCCGCGCCGATCTGATCGGTGCGGATCCGCTCTGGCGGGAGCTCCTGTGGCATCGCCTCTGGGAGCTGGACCGGATCGAGGAACTGCCGATCTACGCGCTCGGCCTGGTCGACGTCGCGTTGTGGGACCTCGCCGGGAAGGCCGCGGGACTTCCGGTGCACCAGTTGCTCGGGACGTTCCGCGACGCCATCCCCGCCTATGCGAGCACCGTGACGTTCTCGTCGGTGGAGGAGTACCTCGACGTCGCCGACCAATGCCTCGAGGCCGGCTACAAGGCGATCAAGCTGCACGCCTGGGGCGATGCGCGCGCGGACGCCGACCTGTGCCAGAAGCTGCGGGCCCACGTCGGCGACGACGTTCCGCTGATGTACGACGGGTCGGCCGGCTTCGACCTGACCGACGCTGTGTACGTCGGCAGGGCACTGTCGGAGGTCGGCTACACCTGGTACGAGGAGCCGATGCGCGAGTTCGGCGTCACGGCGTACCAGCGGCTCGCCGAGCGTGTCGACGTACCGCTGCTGGTCGCCGAGACCTCCGACGGCGCGCACCTGAACGTCGCGGACTTCATCGCCGCCGGTGCCGCGGGGTACGTCCGGACCAGCGCACAGTACAAGGGCGGAATCACCGGAGCGATGCGGATCGCGCACCTGGCCGACAGCTTCCAGTTGCGCGCCGAGGTGCACGGCTCGGACATCGTCAACGCCCACTTGTGCATGGCGATCCCGAACACCTCGTACTACGAGTCCCTCGTCCACACGAACCCGATCGTCCGCGAACCAACCGTCGGCCCGGACGGCCTCGTCCGCGCTCCTACCGCGCCCGGCATCGGCTACGAGTGACCGCGCGGTTCGCTCCACCAGCATTCAGCTCCGCCAATTCGAAGGAGGTAGCGTGAAAAGATTGCGCAGTATGCGGTACGGCGTGCTCGCGGCCGTGACCGCGCTCGGTCTGGCTGCGGGCGTCCTGGCCCAGCCGCAAGCCCAGGCGGCACAGACGGGCGGAACCGCGCCGTACCTGAACCAATGGGTGGTGTCAGGCCCCTACGCCGACGCGGACGCGATCGGCAAGGACACATCCAGCTGGCAGTACTTCGACGACCGGATCTTCAACCGGAACTACGACGACTACAACGACTTGATGGGCTACTTCGACGTCAAGCAGGGGCAGCCCACGGTCGACAAGTGGGTCGGGGCCGCCGGCTACGTCTACAGCCCCACCGCGCAGGCCGTGCAGTGGCAGGTCGGCGGATCGGGCCTGTACCGGCTGTTCGCCAACGACGCTCCGGTCGGGCAGCAGACCCAGGTCCCGAGCCGGGTCAGCAAGTCCGGCACGAAGTACCCGGTCCAGCTGAACCAGGGCTGGAACAAGCTGGTCATCGAGATCCAGCACAAGAACCCCGGCAAGAACAAGAACTTCCTCGGCTTCTACACGCGGATCGGCGACAACGCTGGCAACGTCGTACCGGGCCTGACCTACTCCGTGACCGGGCCGAACGCGGCCGGCAACCAGCTCAGCATCGTCACCAAGGGCTTGTCCGTGGACCGACAGGCCTTCGCCGCGCGCAACGCCGATGTTCCCGCCAACGACTACCCCTCGAACACACTGCCGTACGCGTACGACGAGAACCCGTACGTCGGCATGGTCGCGACGATCGACGGCAACCGCAACACCTCCGGCATCGCCCCGCAGGCGGCTCCGTTCACGTTCCAAGCAGCGGGCGGAAGCCCGGGTTACTCCTGGACGATCGACGCCGGCCAACTGCCGCCCGGCCTGACGCTGGCGTCCGACGGCCACATCGACGGCAAGGTCGCGGACGGCGCCAACGGCGCCTCGCAGAAGGACTACACCTTCACGGTGAAGGCCACGGACGCGGCGGGTGCCACGACCACGAAGCCGTACACGATCACGGTGAAGAAGAACCCGGTCGACTGGTTCATCGACGGCAAGATGGCGGCGCTGTCGCACACTACCGGCACGATGCCGAACCTGTACGACCCGAACTTCAACTACGACGAGTGGGCCCAGACCGCCAAAGAGATGGGCATGACCATGCTCTCCACCGAGAGCCTGCAGAACACCATCTACTACTGGCCCTCGCCGAACGCGAACCTGACGCCGAACAATTCCAACAAGCTGTTCAAGTACAACGCCCTGTACCAGTCGGCGGACGGCAGTTGGCACGTCAAGGACCGTGTGGAGCAGGCGAAACAGGCCGCCGAACGCTACGGCCTGAAGTTCGGCGTCTACGTGTCGTCGTTGTACGAAGGCTCCCAGATCCTCGAGAGCGATATCCAGAATCTGGTGGCGCGGTACGACCCCTGGTACGTCTTCGCCGACGGGGGGCCCGAGAGCTACTCCAACCCGGACGTCGCCTGGAGTTCCGCGCGCAACTACAACGACCGGGTGCTGATCGACGCGAACCCGAACGCTCAGACCGGCGACCAGGACATCACGCTGCACGAGCGCCCGTTCTGGAACAGCGAGCCTTACACCAACGGTGGCTGGATCAACGGGATCAAGCCACAGGGCCGGAAGGTCGCGCACGAGGAGTGGAACGACCCCTACACGACCGCGCTCGACGTGTGGACGCAGTACGCCAAGGGCAACGAACGCGACGACTGGGCCGAGGCCACGAAAGAGCTGATCAACCAGTACGGCCACGGCTACGTCATGAACTACGACTCCTCCATCACCGTGACGCGCGGTATGGACAACCTGAGCAGCAACCTGGACAACACCAACATCTTCTCGATGGTGCCGGTGTCGTCGCAGCAGCTGGCGGACATGCGGTCGTCGATCGTGCGGTGGATGGACAACCGGCGCGGGCCCGATCTGCGTGAGTCGCTGTACGGCACCACGCCGTACACGATGGACTACACGCTCAAGCCCGGCTGGTACACCGACCCGCAGAAGGCGATCGCGCACGGTCAGGGGCCGGACTGGGGGTATGCGATGTCCCGCGACCAGGACGTGTACCTGCACATGGTCAGGAACCAGATTCGGGGGACGGCGAAGACGGGCTTCACCGGCCAGGCAGCGATGAGCCATATCGGCCCCTTCGACCACCCGGTCCAGCAGGTGCAGTGGCTGAACAAGGGCAGCTCGCTGCCGTTCACCACCGAGACGTCGAACGGCAAGTACTACGTCTCGATCGACACCTCCGACGTCACCGCGGATCCCATCGACACCATCATCAAGATCCGCACCGCGAACCCGGTCCGGGCGTACAAGATGACCAGTGTCAAGCTCTTCAGCAGCCAGACGGCGCCGGACAATCTCCAGTTGCGGGCCGAGAGCTATATGAACGACTACACGAACGTGTTTGCTCCCGCGAAGCTCAAGTACACGAGCAGCAACCCGCAGGTGGCGACCGTGAGCGCGGCGACCGGTATGGTCCGGCCGATCGGCGACGGTACGGCGACCATCACCGTGACGGCGACGTACGACGACGGTGTCAACAGCCCGCAGGTCATGACGGACACCTACCCGGTCGAGGTCCGGAACCGGGCGATCTCCGCCGCTCTTCCACTGGTCGGCGTGAACCTGCTGACGAACGGCGCCCAGTTCTGGGGGCAGTTCGGCACCGACAAGGACGTCCCGGTGGCGTTCAAGGGTTACACCCGCAAGGGCGGCGACGTCGATGTCCTCGACGCGTCGAACGTGAAGTTCCACTACGCGACGGTGGACGGCCGGCGGGACAACTCCGCGGGCAGGATCACGGTCACGGAGATCCCGGCCGACCGGTCGCCTTTCGTTGTCGAGGGCAGGAAGATGCGCTTCACCGGCAAGGTGCCCGCGCCGACGATGTACAGCTACTGGGCCGACCTGACGGTGGACGGGAAGACCTACACCTCGACGCGCAACTACATCACGCTGGTCCCGGACTCCGACGTGGCGGCGGGTATCACGCCGAAGGTGACCACCGACAACGCTCACGCCAAGCTCCTGTCCGACGGCACGGTCAACGACGCGACCGGCGGCAACCTGGCGAAGTGGACGGCCCCGGCCGGCGACGAGAACGCGGCCATCACCTACGACCTGGGCAAGATGCAGGATCTGTCGCGGGTGAACGTCTTCTTCAATCACCACATGCCCGACGCCGACAACGTCACGTACTACAACGTGCCGAAGAAGGTGAAGATCGAGTACAGCGAGGACGGCGAGCACTGGACCGCCGGCAACGAGACGAACACGGTGTCCGGCGGCGGCCTGCCGACCGCCCGTAACACACTCGCCGTTCCGGGCAGCGACACCACCCTGTACGGCTGGGAGCAGGACGGTCTGTACTACAACTACCCGGTCGATCCCACCAAGCCCAGCGTGCACGCCCGCTATGTCAGGGTCTCGTTCCCCGGCGGCGGGCAAGGTGGCAGTCCGGTCGACGTACTGGACGTCCGGGTGTACTCACTGCGGGACCTGACCGCCCTCGGCAGTATTGAGCTCCAGCCTCAGGCCGGGCCGGACGGCCGGACGGCGACGATCGAGGTGAAGGGCTCGTCGTTCCTGGGTGCACCTCTCGACCTGACGGACGCCGAGCTGACGATCACCAGCGACAATCCGTCGGTGGTGGGCGTAGGCGCCGATCGGGTGCTGACGTCCGGTGCGGCCGGAAGGGCACGGATCACCGTGTCGGCGGAGCTGGCCGGATACCGGGCCGAGGACTACTTCTACGTCGACGTGGACGCGGCCGGCCGGATGTCGTTCCCGGACTTCCTGAAGCAGGTAAAACTGGCCCTCAGCAACAGCTCGGTCACGGCGAACGAGCCGGTCGTCGGCACGGTCGAGGGCACCCTGAACACCGGCGAGAAGGCGAACCTGTCGAAGGCGAAGACCGAGTACGTTCTCAGCGACAGCAGGCTGCAGGCGGTGCCTGGCAGTAACACGATCGTGCTGAAGGAGCCGATCGCCAGTGCGTTCCAGGCCACCGCGAAGGCCGTCGTGACGCTGGACGGCGTACCGGTCGAGTCGAACCCGGTCGCGATCACGGCGCTGTCCGACAACATCGCGAGTGCGGCAACCGTGACGGTTTCCTCCGTCCGCGACCGCAACGGCGTACCGGACGGCAACAGCCAGGACGACCGCTATCTGGGACCGAAGGCGACGGACGGGAACAAGGCAACCTCCTGGGCGGCCAAACAGACCGACCGCAGCCCGTGGATCAAGCTGCAGTTCCCGGCGCCGGTCACGATCGACCACGTCAACCTCGTCGACCGCGGCCATGACGTCAACCAGATCGTGGAAGGCGTCCTGGAGTGGGACGGTGGCAGCAAGCGGGTGACCGGCATCCAGTGGGACGGGCAGCCGGACAACATCGTGAGGTTCGACGCTCCGGTGACGACGAGCTGGGTGAAGTTCACGATCGATCCCGACAACGCCTACGACAACCCGAGCGGCGCGGAATCCGGTCTGGCCGAGTTCGGCGTGTACGCAGGACAGAAGCCGAAGTCCGTCGTCGACTTCACATCGGTCACCGTCGACACGAAGGTTGGTGAACTGCCTGACCTGCCGGCGCAGACCAGCGCCGTGTACAGCGACGGAACCACTGGACAGGTCGATGTGACTTGGGATCGCGTGACCCCGGACATGGTCGCCACGCCAGGCTGGTTCGCAGTGCACGGTGCGGTACCGGGCACCGCGGCGAAGGCGACCGCGACTGTGAACGTCGTGAATCAGTAGGTCTGGTGGCCCCGAGATGTCTGACGATGCCTCGGGGCCATCACCCCCGATCACTGCGCCCTGAATCTGCCGCCCGGTCCGGTGTCCGGCGTGGAAAGGCAGGTCCGACGTCTCCGTCGAGAGGCGCACAAAGCGTCCGTGACGTCGCGGGACCGTTGTTTCTCGCTGTTTGGCTGATCCAGGCGTTGACCCGCGATGGCTTCGACCTGACCAAGCACCCTCTCAGTCTCTTGGCGCTCGGAGACAAGGGGTGGGTGCAGGTCCTCAACTTCGTCGTCTGCGGAAGTCTCTTCGTGGCGTTCGCGGCCGGTGTCCGACGTACGATCGGGGACGGGCGAGGCGGTACCTGGGTGCCGCTCCTGTTCGGTGTCACGGGAGTCGGACTGATCATCGCGGGGCTGTTCACTACCGATCCGGGCGCTGGGTTCCCGCCTGGTGCACCCGCCGGAGCGCCCGAGCAGGTCAGTTGGCACGGCGTCCTGCACGAAGTCGGCTTCGCGATGGCACAAGCGTGGATCGTTGCGAATGTCGTTCTCGCACGTCGTTTCGCCCATGCACGAGACCGAGGATGGGGCTGGGCGTGCTACGCAGCCCCGGTCCTGGTGTTGACCGTGGACGGGCTTCCGCAGGCGGACAGTCTCCCGATTCGCCTCGTGATCGGCACAGCCATCCAGTTCACCTTCGTCACGGCCTTGTCCGTGCGTCTGCGGCGACCGCTCCCCAACCGCGCGTCTCAGGGTGGTGTCGGCGTCTAGCGCTGGATCACGCGTCGGCAGGAGCCAGGGATATGACGGTGCCGGTGCGGCGGGCTTTCTCGGCGGCGAACACCACGCGGTGGCTGGCCATGCTCTCGGTGATGCTCGTGCTGAGTTGGCCGGGGGAGTCGTCCCGCAGTGCGGCGACGAACGTCTCGACCAGCTGCCGGTCGCCGCCGCCGTGACCCGCCGCGGCGTCGAAGCCGAGTTCGTCGGTGTCGTACACCGTCGTCTCCAGCGTGCGGAAGTCGTAGACGCTGATCATCCGCCCGTCGCCGGTGATCTGCCCGGCGGTGCCGAACAGGCGGGTTTTGCGGTTGCTGCCCTCGGTGAAGGCGGAGAGGCTGAAGCTCGCGAGGCGTCCGTCGCTGAACTCGAGCTGCACGGTCTGGTGGTCGACCACGTCGTTGTCGCAGAGGTACGCACACCGCCCCCAGGGGCCGGTTTCCAGAGCACGGTCGATCGCATCAGGGGTTACCTCACCCGCCATGACCAGGGCGTTGTACTCCTCGGCGGACCCGGGGTTGTTCAGCCCGCTGCGATAGAACCGTACGGCGGAAAACGCGCACGAGGACTCCACCGCACAGGTCACGCAGCGATCGGACGCGCCGGACGGCTGTGATTCGGGGCGGAAGTACCCGAGCGAGCCGAAGGACGTCACGCGCCGCACCGGGCGTCCCATGATGTGCAGCAGCCAGTCGATGTCGTGGCACGACTTCGCGAGCAGCAGGCTGTGGCTGGTGACGGAGCGGGCCCAGTTCCCGCGGACGAACGAGTGCGCGAAGTGGAGATGACCGATCGGCTCGAGATGCTCGATCTGCAGGACCTCGCCGATCGCGCCGGCATCGAGGAGCCGGCGCAACTTCTTCGTGTACGCCGTGTACCGCAGCACATGGCACACGGTGATGCTGACGCCGTTGGTCTTCGCGGCGTTCTCGATGTCGTCGCAGTCCTCCGGGCTGGTCGCGATCGGCTTCTCCAGGAGGATGTCGTAGCCGGCCTCGGCGAAGGCCACGCTCGCGTCGCGGTGGTACTCGTCGGGAAGCGCGACGATGACGGCGTCGGCGAGGCGCGGCAGCGCGGCGAGATCGCGCCAGTCGTCGAACGCCTGCGCGTCCGGGAAGAGGCCGGTGAAGCGGGCGAGCGTTGCCGGGTTCCGCTCAGCTACTGCGACCACCTCGACGCCCGGGAGCTCGGCGGCCTCCGCCGCGTACGCCTGCCCACGCATTCCGGCGCCGACGACGGCCAGGCGGATGTCCCGCGGGCCGCGCACGCCGGCGTCATCCCTTTGCTGCGCCACTGAGCAGTCCCTTCACGAAGTACTTCTGCAAGAAGACGAACAGGATGACGATCGGGATCGTGGCGAGCACCATGTAGGCGAACACGGCGCCGTAGTTCGACACGTGTTCGCTGATCTGGCGGTACATGCCGACCGTGACCGTGCTTCCGCTGGCCGGTCCGAGGATGATCAGCGGAGTGATGAAGTCGTTCCACAGCCCGACCGCGAGGAAGATCACGACACTCGCTCCCGCCGGCCGCAGCAGCGGGAACACGATCGCCCAGAACGTGCGGATCGGCCCGGCGCCGTCGATGGCGGCGGCCTCCTCGATGCCCTTCGGGATGGTCCGCATGAACCCCGTGAAGACCAGCACTCCGAAGGGCAGGTTCCCCGCGACGTACACGATGATCAGGCCGAACACCGAGCCGATCAGCCCGAAGTCCCGCAGCATGCGCAGCAGCGGCAGCAGAGTCGTCGCCTGGGGGATCATCAGCCCGAGCGGGATGGTGATCCACAGCAGCTTCGCGAACCAGCTCGACGAACGCACCATGTAGTGCGCCATCATCGCGGCGACGACGGTGGAGACCAGGGTGCCGATCACGGTGATCTGGATGCTGTTGACCAGGCCGGTCCAGAACAGCGCGTCGGGACGCGTGAAGACGTCGACGAAGTTCTGCACCGTCAGCGGCAGCACGGGCAGCCCGGGGTACTTGTAGATGTCGTCCTGCGTCTTGAAAGCGTTCAGCACGACGAGGTAGATCGGGTAGATGAAGATCGCGGTCACGACCAGCGCGATCCCGGTGTGGACCGGTCCGGCGCCGCTCGCCTCCACGCCGCGCCGACGACGCCTGCGGCGACGGGCGCGGCCCGTGGTGTCTGCTGTGCTGCCTTCGGTGGTGTTCTCGGTGGTGCCTTCGACGACATCGGTCGACTCCGCGGTGGTCACAGGTCCACCTCCCGTTTGCGCATGAGCCGGATCGAGAACAGCGAGATCACGGCGATGATGAGGAACATGACGGCGGCCTTGGCGGCGGCGTACCCCACGGCACCCGCGTCGAGGCCGGTGTGCACGACGTCGAACGCGAGGGTCGACGTCGCGCCGACGCCGGGCCCGCCGTTGGTCATCACCTTCACCTGGTCGTAGATCTTGAAGCCGCCGATCATCGACAGCACGGTCATGATGGTGACCGAGGGCGCCAGCAGCGGCCACGTCACGGCCCTGAACTGGCGCACCGGGCCGGCGCCGTCGATGGACGCCGCTTCCAGGAGTTCCTTGGGGACGCTCTGCAGCCCTGCGAGGTACAGCACGACGCACACGCCGACGGACTGCCACGCGACGATCGCGCCCACGCTGTACAGAGCGAGGGAGGGATCGGACAGCCAGCCAGGCGGGTTGGGTATGAAGGAGTGCAGTGCTGAGTTGATCAGGCCGTCGTCCTTGAGCAGCAGTTGCCAGATCACCGCCACGACGACGGAGGAGAGGATGACCGGCACGAAGAACACCGCGCGCATCGCGTTGAAGACCCATCCGCTCCGGTCGAGCAGGATCGCGATCCCGAGCCCGAGCGCGTTCGGCACGATGATGCAGATGACGGTGAGGATCACGGTGTTGCCCAGGGTCTGCAGGTACGCCGGATCGGAGAACAGCCGCGCGTAGTTCTCGAACCAGACGAACGAGGTGCTGACCCGGTAGGCGTCCTCGTTCGTCAGGCTCGACCCGAACGCGACCAGCAGCGGCCAGAGCACGAACACCGCGTAGAGCGCGGCGCCGGGCAGTGCGAACAAGAGGAAATGGAGAGGATTGCGCGGGATCATCCGGCGCTTCGTGTGCGTGCTCATGGCGCTCTTCGCCTACTTCTGCGCGGCGGTGTACTGCTCGTCGAGGTACTTCGCGAACTTCTCGGGCGTTGTCTTGCCCGTCAGAAGGTCGACGCCGGCCGCGATCAGCTTGTCGTTGAAGCCCGGCGGGAGCGCGCCGTCGCCGGTGATGTTGCCCCAGGCCGGGACGGTCGCCTTCTCGGCGACGGCCGCGTCGTAGCCGGCCGCCATCTCCTTGTAGAGCACACCCACACCGGCGGGGATCGTGTAGTCCTTCACTGTTACGATCGCGCCGTCGGTGATCACGGAGGCGTCGAGATTCTCCTTGTCGGTCGCGAACGCCAGTGCCCACTTCTTGGCCAGATCGACGTTCTTCGAACCCGCGTTCACGTTCATGCCCGCGCCCGTGACGACCGGGTAGGCAGGCTTGCCGTCGTCACCGGGCCAGCCGAACACGCCGATGTTGGTCAGCTTCTTGCCGTCGGCCGCGGCGGTGAACCACGATCCCATCGGGTACATCGCCGCCTTGCCGGCGAGGAACGCCTGCTCGAGGTCGGCGTAGGTCCGGGTCATGCCGTTCGGATCGGCGAAGCCGTCCGTCACGATCTTCGCGACCTTCGCCGCGGCGCCGACGAACTCCGGATCGGTGAACTTCACCTCGCCCTTCTCGCGCTTGAGGAACCATGCCGGATCGGCGACCTGGACGTCGGCCGAGACGGTGGCGTTCAGCGCGAACGACGTCGCCCAGGTGTCCTTGCCGCCACCGCCGATCTCGAACGGGGAGACACCGGCAGCCTTCAGCTTCGCGCAGTCCTCGAGCAGCTCGGCGTAGGTCTTCGGCGGGGCGGTGATACCGGCCTTCTTGAACAGGTCCTTGTTGTAGTAGACGAGCGGAATCGCCTGTGCGCCGGTGGGGATGCCGTAGAACTTGCCGTTGATGGTGCCGGAGGTGAAGTCCGTGATGCCGGCGGCCGTCAGCTCGTCGCGGCTGTACTCGGCGAGTTTGCCCTGCTGCGCGAGGCCGTTCGCGATACCGGCGGCGAAGAGGTCGGGCGCCTGACCCGACGCGAACAGTTGCTGTGCGTACGCCGGGGTGTTCTCGCCGACGACCTTCTTGATCGTGACGCCGGGGACCGCCTTCGACGCCCGGGCGATCGCGGCGTCCCAGTACTGCGGGGTCAGGTTCGGGGACTCCGAGACGAGGAAGGTCAGAGTGACGTCGTCGCCGGAATCGGACGAGGCGGGCGCACCGGCCGTGCAGCCGGTGAGCGCGAGGGCAGCCGCGGCAAGGGCGCCCAGGACCAGGGACCGCGTTGTACGCCGTTGTGTACGCACGGATGTCTCATTTCTCGAGTGGGGGTTGCGGCGTGCCCGCCGATGCGACACGTTGCGCGACGGTTATCCAAAAAAGTTTCATAATGGGCGGTTGAAGTAGTCTGGCAACGGGCTGAGGTGCTGTCAACCCTTCGCTCTTTGCTCTATTCTTGGGCTGATCGTGAGCGTTGAAGCCATTCAGAAATGAGATTGTGTATGTCGGTCAAGGGTGTCGGTGCCGGGCACGCGGGGGACCCGTCCACGTTGCGCAAGCTGAACGTCGCCGCCGTGCTGCGGCTGCTCTACGCCGCGCAGGCGAGCGGTACGGCCGGCGAGGTCACGGCGGGCGACCGGTACACGGTGACCGAGATCGCGCAGGCGGTCGGCATCTCGCGTCCGACCGCTGAGGATGTCGTGGACGCTCTGGTCGAGCAGGGGTGGCTGGCTGCTGCGGCACCGAGACCCGCGACGCCAGGCCGTCGTTCGGCCGGCCGTCCCGCTCGGACGATAGCGTTCGACTCCCAGGCCGGCTGTGTGGTCGGGGTCGATCTCGCCCGGCATTGGGTGCGAGCGCTCGTCGCCGATCTGGCGGGACGGGTGATCGGGCGCGCGGACTATCCGGTGGCCGATGGCGCGAGCGCGGCGGAGCGCAGCGCTGCTGCACGCACGGCGATCACGGAAGCGCTGCGCCTGGCCGATCGGGACCCCGCGCAGATCCTCGCCGCGGCCGCCGCGACGGTCGGCATCGCGAGCGCCGACGGTCAGGTGGTGCGCTCCACCATCCCGCAGATGGAGGGGCACAGCATCGGCGAGTTGCTGGGTGCGTTCCTCCCCGTCCCCGTGCGCGTCGCGAACGACATGCGCGCTGCCGTCCTCGCCGAGTACTGGGCCGGCGCGGCGGTGGGTTGCAGTAGTGCTGTGTATCTCCACGTGGGGCGACGCATCGGCTCGTCGTACCTCATCGACGGTGTCTCACCGCTGGGGCATCACGGGGCCGCGGGGGAGATTCCGCCGGAGTCCGGCCGCCAGTTGGTCGATGCCTACCGCAAGCTCGTGAGCTTCACCGGCGTCGGGGTCGATACGCTCCCGCGTGACGAAATGCTCGGGATCGACCCGCTGACGGTCTTCGAGGCGGCACAGCGAGGAGAGACCGACGCCCGCCAGGCGGTCGTCGACTTCGCGGATGAGTTCGCCGCGGCCACCGAAGGGCTCGTGATCACCGTCGACCCCGAGGTGGTGGTCGTCGGCGGCGGCGTGATCGTCGCCGGCGACATCGCGGCGGACGCGATCCGCTCGAGACTCGCCCGAGTCTGCATGTTCGAACCCCGCGTCGTCGTCTCACCCCTCGGCGAGAGCGCAGCCGCCGTGGGAGCGGTCCGCCTGGCCCTCACCGATTTCGAGGAGACGCTGTTCTCGAACCCCTTCACCCGTGGCCAGACCGCCGAGGAGGCCGGATGAGCGTTGGCCCGCCAAGTATTTACGTCACCGCGGCCGGCACGAGTTCTTGGTGAGTGGCGAGGGTGGTGGCGCGGTAGTGGTCGAACTCTTCCTGTGAAGTGGCGGTGATCACCACGCGGTGGCGATAGTCGGTCGCGTGGCGGATTCCGCCGGGCAGGGCCGCGGGGGTGGCGGTGTAGCTCACCAGTCCCGGGACACGGCGTCGGAGCTCGTCCTCCAGGCTCGGCGGGTACTCGTCGGACAGCAGCCCGATCACTCCACAGACTGTCTCGGGCCGAGCGACAGGCGGAGCGTCGAGTGCTGTCTCGCCGGCCTGCAGCCGTACGGCGGCGCGGACGAGGTTGACGCCCGTCGTACGGCGGACGCACTCGTCGATCCCGCCACCTCCGGGGCGGGCTGCTGCCTCGCAGAACACGACACCACGCTCCTCGTTGGCGAAGAACTCGATATGGGTTACCCCGTTCCGCAGACCCAGCGCGGCGATCACCTTCGCGTTGTGCTCGAGCAGCTCGGCTCGAGGCGGATCGTTTGGGCGCAGTGTGACGTTGCCCAGGTGATCGGACGTGCTGAAGCTGCCCGGATTGCGCAAATAGCGTGAGGCAGACGCGAACGTGATCCGTCCGCCCTCGACGACGCTGTCGCAATGGAACATCGGAGCGTCGATGTACTCCTCGATCTCGCAGTCCGCCGCGGCGAGGCGCAGCTCGGAGTGCGCGGCGAGGACGGCCGAGGTGCTCCACGGCACTATCCGTACCTCTGATGCACCGAGTCCGCGGCGGGCCTTGACGACGAGTTGCGTTCCGCGCCAGGGCAGCTGACCGACGGTGGTGAATGCGCTCGAATCGATGTACTGCGGGATGCTCGAGTATCCCGCCGCCCGGAGCCGGTCCTTCATCGCGACCTTGTCCCGGAACGGCCACGTCTCCGCCTCCGTCGGCCCGGGAAGCCCGTGCCGAGCACGTACCCGAGCAGCCAGCAGGAGATCTTTCTCGTGCAACGCCACGATGTACTCGGCGGAACGGGTGGCTGCGGCCCAGGCGACGATCGCCTCGAGCCTCGTGGGATCGAGCATGTCGCAGACCGTCACGTCCGGAAAGGCCGCCGGATCGAAACCGTTCAGGCCGCCGCCGAACGTCCTGGTGATCAGACACCGAGCGCCGGGCGGCCGCGGGATGTACTCGCCGTCCGCACCTGCGGCCCACGACAACGTGTGCCGGTTGAGCATCAACACCGTCATGACGGCCGCCCGTCGGTCACGACGACGTCCATGGCGAGCAATGCGTCGACGGCGGCCACGCAGGCGTCCGTGGAGCCGGCAGTCAGGCGGGCGGCTCCGAGGCGATCTTTCGAGCTCCGCAGCGGACCGACGAGGTCCCCCGGTGCGACGTCGACGAACCAGCCCTCGAACTCGACTCCGGGAAGCACAGGTGGCTCCGAGCGGATCTCCCGCACGACCCCCGGCGGCGCGGTGAAGAAGACGACAGCTGCGGCAGCAGCAGTGGGCACGGGATCGGGCAGCCGATCGCCCAGCGGCCACGTCGTACAGGCCAGGCGCCAGTCGATCCCGGTGGTCAGCTCGACCAGGTCGGCGATGCCGTCACCGCCGGGGCGGGTGTGCGACTCGATGACAGTCACTCCGCCGGCGCCGACCATGACCTCGGTGTGAGCCGGACCATCGGTAATGCCCAGTGCGGTCAGCGCTTCGTGGACGGCACCGTGGACTGCCCTGACCTGATCGGCACTCAAGGAGACGGGCGGCATCAGATGTGCGAGCTCCACGAAGTTGTCCGAAACGCGCTTCTCGGCAATCGCGACAATGTCGTGCCGGCCGTTCGAGCTCAGCGACTCGATGCTGACCTCTACGCCGCTGACGTGCTCCTCGACGATGAAGCCCTTCAGGCCTTCGGCCGCCGCCAGGAGCTCAGCCGGACTCGACAGCAGTTGAACGTCGCGGCTGGCTGTCCCGTCGGCGGGTTTGAGTACGACGGTGCCGACTTCGGACAGGAGTTCGAGTGCTTGGTCGACCTCGTTCGCAGCGACCGCTCGGACAGTCAGGTGGGGGCACTCGGCGGCCAGGATGGATCGCATCCGCAGCTTGTCCCGGGTCGCGTGGACGGCCGTCGTCCGAAGCCCAGGAACACCCAGATGGGCGGCGAGCTTCGCCGCGGGCATCAGGCCTTCCTCGGTCAACGAGACGACACCGCTGATCCGGTCGCCGGCCTTCGTCCAGACGTCCGCCAAGGCGTGCAGCGTCGCCTCGTCGGAGTAGTCGCAGCTGAACAGTTCGTCGACCTGCGGCCGAAGGTGACCGGTGAGCCGTCCGACGTTCGGGCCCACGAGGATGACTGACTCGGATCCCCGCACCGCGGCGCGCGCGATGCCCGCGGAAGGACCGACGACGACGAGCGCTGACCTCAGCTGCGGACCCGGGACAGCCACTTTAGTCTGAGCTCCTGTTCGATATCGATGTCGAGCCTTCCGGCGATGAGGAGCGTGTGCGCCAGCTCGCCGTGCTCCACCTCATCGCTGAGCGCTTTCAGACTCGGCGTGTGCGGCTCTCGATCCGGCACAGCTGTCCCCGTCTCCCAGAAAGTACTGGTCGATCTCACGGGTCCCCGGGCTGCCGTACCGGCCGAGCGCACCGTGCACCGGCACGGAATCGTATTCCCTGATTCGCCGGCGGATGTTGCCCCGGACCCGCGGATCGCTGGGAGCCGGGGCGTCGAAGGTCGCGCGGGCCTGCGCGATGACGGCGATGGCATCGCCGACGTTCCGGCTACGACGTCGCGTGTGCCGGGGCGTGCTGATGTTGAGGAAGAATCCCACGCCGTCGATCCAGAGCGTCCAGTGTGGATCGGACGGGTCCCGCGGAGCGTCGCTCGGCCATCGCGTCGCGCTCGCCGCGATCAGGTGCCTGAGCAGCTTGCCGGCGAACGCTTCGTCCTCGTCAATGGTCCGGCAGTCGGCGACGTCGACCAGGAGTACGCCGGTCAGCTCCGGCGCGTGGCGGATGCGTGCCGCCAGGCGCCGGAGTGCGAGCGTACAGTCGTTCAGCACGTGATCGGAGGACCCGGCCGCATACGCGAAGACGATCTGTTCACTGGTCAGGGCCTGCCGGGCGAAGAAGCACGGAAAGCCGGGTGCCGAGATCGTCTCGCAGAACTGCGCGACCAGCGTCCGGCGCCGATCGGCGGCCGGGAGTTGTGCGATGCGGTCCCGAGGGAGCCAGCTGGTGTCGGCGGACGTCATCGGTCGACGATGTCTCGGAGGAACGTCAGCTTGGACCGGTATCCTGCATCCGCCTCGATACCGATCGACTTCAGCTCCGCGAGTACGAGGTCCTGCAGCCGGAACAACTCGGACTCGATGTCGTCGGGACTCACACAGGGAATCCGGCGGGACTTGTGGTACTCCATCTCGACCTGGCGCATCACCTGGCCGTCGGCCACGACCTCGTCCGTTTCGATACCGAAGAAATGCCCCGTGGCCGTCGACTCGAGGTTCACGTCGAAGCGGCTCCGGGAGAGTTCCGGCAGCCGCCGGAACCGCAGCTCGGGAAAGGCCTCGGCCAAGTAGGTCTCGAACTCCTCGGGGCCGGACCGCACCCCGTGGTGGAACACCTCGCGGCGGCGCAGCGTGTCGCGCGGGAACGTCTTGTGCCGGATCACGTACGTCCCGTCGGGCTGACGCACGAATCCCATGTAGCCCGTCTCATGATCAGGAGACAGGATCTCGAAGGTTGTCTGGTTGTACTCCCAGCGCTGCATCTCGTTCCCGAGGTCGGACACGAACCCCGGCAGGCCGTTGCGCTCGACCAGACCGACGAAATGGTCGGCGATCGCCGCGGGCGATGTCTCGGTCGCGACGGTGAGCTTCACCTCGATCTCGATGTCCTTGTGAAAGTTCGTGAACTGGTGCATCTCGCTCGAGATCTCCCGCCGTACCTCGGCCAGCAGTTCGAGCCCGGGCTGCACGATCTCCTCGAGCGCTGCGCCCTCGTGCTCGCCCAGGCGCACCCAGCTCGACCCTGACCGCCGGATCCGTGTGCAGGCAAAGTAGCTGCAGCATCCGGGCCGCAGATCGAGCAGAAGGAGGGGCACGGGCACGAGGGGCGCATCTCGAACGACAGTACGAGACGCTCCGAGCAGCGACAGGAGCTCAGGGTGCAGGCCTGCTCCGCTCCAGACCGGCACCCGCAGACCGTCCGCGGCGGTGGACACCTGGCCGCCTTGGAGAGCCCACACGGCCGTTGCGATCGGGCGCGACGAGTCGAGTTGGACGGATTTTCCCGTCGTCGCTGTGGAGTCGCCGACCTCGAGTCGCAGTACGACGAAGGGCTGGGACGGGCGCGAGACTGTAGGGAACTGGTGCTGTGGGTCGGACAGCACCAGGTAGACGCCGGGCTCCAGGTCGTGGACTGCCACTCGGTCCCTTCCTTGCGGCTCGGAGGTCATGCGCTGACCGTCGCTGTCGAGGCTGGGGCGTCGAACCGCTCGGGCCAGGTCGCGTCGACGAGCGACCGCAGTTCCGCGTAGGACGACGTCAGTTCGGTGAACTCGGCGTCCGTGCCCCACCAGTGGTCGTCGTTGTGGTGGATGTGGTATTTGCCCCAGTCACCGTTCCAGTCGGGTGCTTTGTCGGTCCCGCGCAGGCCGAACTCGAGAGGATTGTTGTAGACGTACGTTCCGGGGAGCGGCACGAACCTGAACAGCGCCACCCGGGTCACCATGGGCGCGAGCTCCTCGAGCATGCGCATCGTTTCGTGGGTCGACTCACGGTTCTCACCGGGGTAACCGTGGATGAGGAAGAGCTTGACGTTGATGCCGGCCTCGTGGGCGGTCCGGACGGCGTTCCTGATCTGGTCCTGCTTGATCCGCTTGCCCATCGCCTTGAGCATGCGTTCGCTGCCCGACTCCATGCCGAACTTGATCTCGATGCAGCCGGAGCCACGCATCGAATGCAGCAGCGGCTCGTCGACGGTGTCGACCCGGGACAGCGCGGACCAGGTCAGCGACAGGTCCTTGATCGACTCGCAGACGTCGGCGACCTTGCGCTTGTTGACGATGAAGTTGTCGTCGACGACGGCGAACCCTTCGACGCCGTACGTCTCCTTGAGGTGGATCAGCTCGTGGCGGGCGCTCGCTCCGGACCGGTACTGCATCCGGGTCTGCGCGGCCGCACAGAAGCGGCACGGGAACGGGCAGCCACGGCTCAGCATGATGTGTGCCATCTGCAGGTCGGTGTTGGACAGCCGGTCGGCCATCACCAGGTCGTCGACGTCGAGCAGATGCCGCGCGGGCAGCGGGAGATGGTCGATGTCCTTGATCATCGGCCGCATCGCCGTTCTGACCAAACCGTCCTTGGTGTTCACGATCAGCCCGGGCACGTCGACGAGTCGTCTGCGATCCCGGACGGCGAGAAGGTCCAGGAAGGTGTCCTCGCCTTCGCCGACGCCCACGACGTCGGCCGCGAAGTCGACGACGGTCTGTTCCGGGTAGAAGTTCGGATGTACACCGCCGACCGCGATGATCGGGTCGCCGTCGTACGTGCTGTTGAAGCGAGCTTCCTTGGCGATCCCGTAAGTGGCCGATGACGGCACCGAGAACGCGACCAGATCCGCGCCGGTGAAGTCGAGCCGGGTGTGGGACGGGGAGACCTTCTCGATGGTCACCTCGTGTCCTTCGAGCTCCGCGACCGCGGCGAGGTAGAGGACCCCGAACGGTGGGAACTCCTTGCGCTTCTCCTTGAACCGTGCCAGGTCGTAGACCTCCGGATACACGAGCACAACTCTCGCCATGACGCCTCACCCCATTGTCTCGTCGTTTGCACGTACCGAGCGATCCCGTGATCAGGCAGGCGTTGGCGGACACCAGCCTCGATCGCTCGGGTGTTGTCGTGCTTCAGCACTCGGTCAGACGGCTTCGCTCACCTCGCGGCCGATGCCGAAGCGGTGCAGCACTCGTTGTCCCGTACCGGTGGCCAGCAGCAGCTCACCCCAGTGGTCATCGAGTGCGCGTTGAGCTGCCAGCGACCCGTCGAAGCCCTCCGGGAACCCGACGTTCGGCATCGACCCGAAGAAGGCGAGGCCGGTCGAGCTCTCGACGCGATGGCGTATCTCGGGCAGCTGCTCCTCGCGGAGGACCTGGTTGAGGATGAACCCGGCGACCGGCAGGCCGGCGGCACGTGCGATGTGGTGCGCGCCCACCAGAGCAGGGACCTGTCCAACCTTGCCGGCCTTCGCAACGAGTACGGCGGGGAGCTGCGAAACGCGGCAGGCGAAGAAGTTCGCCAGATCGTCCTCCGGGGCGATGGCGCCGGTTCCGCCCGCGCCCTCCTGGAGGACGACGTCGCTGTGCCTGGTGCACTCCCGAAACCCCAGCTCGATCGCCTCCACAGCCTGCTTCCGCAGCGTGGCCGGGACGGCGGAGAAGTCGATCTGGTCGGCGCTGGCGATCGGCACCTCACCGACAGGCGAGCCGCCGACGAAGATCTCACCGGCCTGCTCGTCTGCGGCGGGCACCACCACGACCGGTGCGTTCCACCAGGAGACCGGCCGGTCGGCCGCGTTGCAGTTGTAGAACGCGCCGCGCCGCCAGAGGTCCGGCTCCGGGCAGGCCACATCGGCGAGGTTGACCACGCTGACCGGCTTGAACGCCTGCACCTCCAACCCGCGGGAGCGCAGGATCCGCGCAAAGCCGACTGACAGGCCGGACTTGCCGGAACCAGCCGCCGCACTCAGGATCGTGAAGCCAGACGTCGTCGCGGTCATGAAGAAGCGGTCACCTTTCTACGGCGTGCAGTCGGAGGAATTGCTCGGCGCCGGCGGTCACATCGGCGATGGCGTCGCGCGAGCGCTTGGGCAGCTGCCTGACGACGTCGACATCGACGCGGCCGTGCCTGCGGTCCCAGGTCCAAATCGCTGCGGTCGAGCCGCCGACCAGCACCGAGCCGCGGGCTTCGCCGATCGAATTGAAAAGCGAATCGTACGCATCGTCCGCGACATAACGCCGGCGCGACTCGTGATACCCCTTGAGACTCGGATCTTCGTACGCCGTCAAAGCTGTGTGCGTCGGGGAGATTTCGGGAGTTCGACGCAGGGCGTCTTCGTCGTCCGCGCGCAAATACATGATGGAATCGTGAGAATCAAGCTTTGCCGATGTCAATAGTGGCAAACATGCATCCAGCGCTGCTCTCGCGTCCGACATTCTCACCCCGCTCCACCAGACGAAATCACGAAAGGTTGCGGGACCGTAACACTCGAAGTATCGAAGGATCAAGCGTCGAATCGCGTCCTGGTACGAAAGGGACGGATTGACGAGTTCGGTATCCGGGCGATGATGTTCGGCGCGCAGGAAAACCTTCACCTCGTGGTGCATGGACGTCGATTCGTTGAACGCGGAGAGTGCGCCGTCCTCCCACAACGACTTGACGGCCAGGACAGCCAGCTCCTTCGCCACCTTGCTGCCGCCGCGGACGCGGTACGCCCCGGACACGGCCGCGACGAGCGCGCGGTACTCCGTCGGGCTGACTGCCAGTACCTCGAGCACCGTGGCCCGGTGGCGCTTCCAAGCCGCCGTGGACAGGCCACGCCGCCGAAGCTCGGCCAGGTACGCGCCCCGCCGTTGAGGAAGCGTTGCGACGTGGGCGACGACCGCGTCCTCCGGCGTCAGGATGTGCAGGGTGCGCCGCATGCAGCGGAGCTTGACGAGGTGCCCCTGGGGTGCCAGCGCCTGCTGGAGGTGCTCGGGAACGAACGACTCGTTCCGCGCGTGCAGGGTCACGAACGGCGTCAGCAGCCGGGCGGCGTGGAGCCCCATGTGCTGGGTGGCCGCCTGTTCGAGATCGGTCGCGCCTTGTCCGCCGAACCCGTGGCGCGACAGCGTCCACTGGCGTTCCTGGCCGGCCGTCAGTTGGAGATGGCGGGATGACGGCATACCTCACCGATCTGTTGGGGATTGGCGTGAACGAGCGGACGATAGCGCACGGTCGGCGATGCCGTCGGGATGTGAGCGTGTCGCCTTTCGGTGCGCGGTTCATGTCGTGACGTTCCGGCCTGAAGCGTTTAAGGTTGGCGGTCCGTCCGCTGCCGAAGCTCGAGGAGTCCGGGGATCGTGAGACCCGCCGATCAATCCGAGGAACGTCGGAACTTTCGACTGCTGGTGGGTTCGTCGGTGCTCGCGAAGCTCGCGGACTACGGTCTGCTGCTGGTCGTCCCGCTGGCGGTTCTGCAAAACACCGGCTCGGTGGCCTGGTCGATCGTCGCGATTTCGCTCCGCGGTGTCGCCTACGCGGTTTCTCCGCTGATCGGCGCGCTGATCGATCGCTATGACCGGCGTACCCTGTATGTCGCGGCGATGATGCTGCAGTTCGCGTGCGCTGCCGTCGTATCGCTCTCGACGCACAACACGGTCGTTCTTTCGCTGGCGGTCTTCCTGTCCGGATTGGGTGGTGTGGCCAGCTCGATTTCCGGGCAATTCGTCCTGGTGCCGGCACTGGTCGCCAAAGAAAACCGGCCGGAGGCGGTTTCGAAACTCGCATTCGCTGTCGACCTGGCCAAGCTGGCAGGCTTTCTCGTCGGCGGTGTGAGCCTCGGCGGTGCAGGGCAGAAGTTCGCGCTCGGAGTGGTCGCCGCCTGCTATCTGCTCGCCGCCGCGGTCGGCTACCTGCTCCCTCGCCTGCCGGTCGAGGCCGAGCCGCAGACTCTGATCGCTGACTTGCTCGTCGGCTTCACCTGGCTGAAGCAGCGTGACCTGGCTTTCCTGGTGGGAACGATGGCGCTGTCGAACCTGGCGATCGGGTCGTTGGCCTCGGTGCTCGTCACGCTGTTCGGCGATCGTGATGTCGATCCGACGGTGATCTCTGTCGTGCTCGCCGGCAGCCTGCTGGTCGGTGCGCTCGGGTCGCGGCTGGGATCCCGCCTGCCGCGGCGTTGGTCGGCGCCGATCCGGATCCTCGTCTGCCAACTGCTCCTCGGGGCCGCGTTCTTCGTCCTGACCGGCGCGCCGTCGGTCTGGCTCCAGGTGCTGTGCTTCGGCGTGGTCGAGTTCGCGGCCGGCCTGAGCAACGTCGCCTCGATCACCTTCCGCCAGGACGTGATCCCGTCGGAGGTGGCCGGCCGGGTCAACAGCGTCATCCGGATGTTCATCGCGGGCGCGATCCCACTGTCCGGAATGGTGTACGCGGCCAGCGAAGCACTGCACGTCCCGTTCTGGGCCCCGGCCATCGTCCTGGAGGCCTTGTCCCTGCTCGTCTGGTCCGTCTTCGTGCTGGTCATCGGCCGTGGAGCGACCACCGCACAGCTGCCTCGACCGGCGGGAAGCGTCGGTCAAGCCAACGGGGGATCCAGCAGTTGATCCGGCCGTGGAGCTCGACCGAGGCGGTAGACAAGGACCGGCCGTAGGACGGTCGCGTCGACGGGCGCGCCGCGCACTCCGGCGCGAAGCCGAGCGACGGGAGGCCCTCGCGGGCCAGGGCATGGCTGCCGGCACCGGATGCGGCCAGCTCACGACGTTTCAGTTGAAGCCTCTGTTTCCCCCGGCCCAAGCCGCCCCGGGTGACCGGGGCGGGAGGAAGGCTCCAGCTGGAGCCAGGTGGGTACCGCTTCGGGCATGAGCAGGCAGGCGGCGTACGACTTCTACCGCTGCAAGCTCGACCAGCAGGACGAGGCCGCCGCGGCACGGCTGGCAACCTGCCGGCCGGCCGTCGCCTAGGCAGGAGCCTGACGACCACACGCTGTGCCACGATGGACAAGTGGAGGAAGCTCGCGACCTGCTGGAGGCGCAACGACGAGAAGCGCTCCAACGGCTTGCGAGCCTTACGGGCGACTTTCACGAGGTGGTCGCCGCGTCACGAGACTCCAACGCCGACGACGAACACGACCCTGAGGGTGCGACGATCGCCTTCGAGAGGTCCCAGGTCACATCGCTTGTGCAACAGGTCCAGCAGCAGCTGGCGGAAATCGAGGCCGCGTTCGACCGACTCTCAGTCGGCACCTACGGCACTTGCGAGAACTGCACCCAACCCATCCCGCTCGCCCGCCTTCAAGTCAGACCCGCGGCCCGCACCTGCATCACCTGTGCTCAGGACCACGCGAAGTGAACCTCGAGCGAGACCTCGAGCTTCGTGTCTCCGGGGGTGATGTGAATTTCGGACTCGAACCCGGCCTGGGCGTTCAGAGCCTGCTCATGGAAGCCGTGGTGGCTGTAGGTCTCCGAGATCCCGGTGACCGCGCCGAGGTTGCGCCCGGCCAGTTCGGCCAACTCCTCGGCCTTCTCCCGCGCCTGCCGAAAGGCCAACGCCCGAGCCTTCGTCAACAGCGCGGCCTTGTCGCCGACGTCGAACCGGACGGCGTGCAGGTCGAGACTGTTTCCGGCCGCCTCCACAGCCACGTTGAGCAACCGCCCGAAGCCGAGCAGATCCCGGCTCGTCACGGTCAGCAGATGGGCCGCGCCGTACATCTGCGGCCGCCCCGGCTCCCGGTAGTGCTGGGAGACCTCGACTTCGGTCGTCCTGATCGCGGACGTGTCCACACCTTCGGCCCGCAAAGCTGCCATCACAGCGTCGGTACGCTCGGCCACCTCGGCGACAGCGGTCGCCACGTCGCCGGCCTGGTATCCGACCGCCAACGACATCCGCAACACATCGGGCGGCGCACTGGCCTGCCCCGACCCCACAACTGTTATCCCTGCGTCCATCTCGGCAGTGTGCCACCGGCTACAGAGGTTTGCTGACGCCTGACCGTGAGGCGAACCGCATCGGGTTCCGGGCATGGGCGAACAAGGCGATCGGTGTCGCGATCGAGGTCAGGACGGACAGCACGACGCTGAACCGCCACACCAGGGTGAGCGCGTCCGGCGCGGCCGCCCGGGCGACGGTCGGCCCGTAGTCGCCCCGCCGGACCGCACGGCGAAACGCCGACACCTGCCCCGACCTGATCCGCGACCTGAGTGGTCGGTCGTCGTACGGCGCCGTCCGTGTCACGGGTGGTTGGGCCACCGCTGGATCCTCCCGGGGATGCCTCGCGCGTTGTCGTGCCGCTCGGTGAGCAGGACGTCGAGAGCAGCCTTGACCGTGGCCGCGTCGGGGCTGAGCAGAAGCGGGAGATCTACCGGGCGCACCGGGTGCCCGTCCGGGCCGGTTCGTTCGACAGCGACGAAGGTGTACGTCGCGCGGCTCTGCACGACGCCGACGCGGAACTCGGAGATCTCGTCCCACGTCACCCGGTTGCCCCGGACAACCAATCCGTCGCCGTCCACGACCACCCGCACCGTGGGGACCAGGAGCCACGCGATCCAGAGCGCGACGCCGAGCAGTGGCGCCCCGAACACGGCACCGACCACGATCGGCATGGTCGGGTTCGGACTGGTGAAGGAGTAGCCGATCATCGCGACGAACGGCACCGCACAGGCCACGATCGCGGTGATCGCCTTGCGAGACGTCCGCAGTTCGAACGATCCGGTACGACGGAACTCGCCGAGCAGCCGCTCCGCCGCCGGCGGAAGCTGCCAGGGGAGCGGAGGGTACGCCGACGGTGCCACGACGCTCGACGATACGACATCGTCGCGCACCACGTCGCACCGTGAAGGCTCAGCCTTCATCACTGCGACGGTGGCGAAGCTGTGCTCGCCGGCCGCGCTCAGTGGGATGAAGGGTTTGGCTTCAACATGCCGCGATGGCTGGTGTGTGCTGTCACACTCGCGGCACTCGATAGTTCGACCAGAAGGGTCACCGCCCATGCCCTCGAAACTGTCCCTGAGAATCGCCGTCGTCGTGGCCGCCGCAGCGAGTGTCGTCGTCACCGCGCCGGTCGCCCTCGCGACACCCGACGACGTCGGGAAGCCCACTCTGACCGGTGTCACCGCCAAGGTGCCCGCCGCGGTCGCCGCTCCTCTCGGTGCCTCCCGGCAGTCGCTGGTCGACGCGGTAGCAGCCGATGCGCTCGGCAGGACCCACGACGGACGGGGTCTCGCACCAGCCGTTGCCCTAGGCAAGTTTGGCGCCCAGGGCCGGAAGGTCGTCGTCGACGTCCGGTCGGCGGCACCGGGCTGGGCTCGCGGCGTCGCGTACGTCGAGGCGCCCGCCACCGCGGAGGCCACGCCGGAAGGCTGGCTGTACATCGCCCGCTACACAGGCGGCAGCTGGGTCGCCGGGATCGAGGGCGACAGCGAGTTCGCCGAGTACGTCGCGTCGTCCCCGCTCGTCGGCGCAGCCGAGCGTCGCACGATGACGGCGTACGCGAACCACCAAGCTGCGACCACTATGACGACGACGGCGAACACCGGTGGGTTGTTGCTGCCGTGGATGCCGGACTACTACATGACGCTCACCGGCGGGCCGCACGCCAGCGACGGCGCGACCGGGCACTGGAGCAGCCTGGACTTCTCCGGCGGCAACGCCAGCGGCCGGGTGCGCTCGTCGCGAGACGGTACGGCGACGTCGATGTGCGGTGCCGGCGGCGGCTGGACGCGGGTGATCCACCCGAACGGCTTCTCGACGGACTACTACCACATGTACAACGCCACCTACTACAACGCGACCCCGATCGGTACGAGTGCCCTGCTCGGCACCATCGGCCGGGACGTCTGCGCCGGCGGATACGCGTCAGGTGATCACGTGCATTGGAGCCTGCGGACGTACGACGCCAACTACAACGGCACCTACACGTGGCTGAACGGCCGCACGATCGGCGGCTGGACCTGGTGGAACGGTTCCAGCCAGTACACGGGCTGCGCGACCCGCCTCGGCTACACCGCCTGCCCGGGCACCGCGATCTACAACCGCACCAGCTGAACCATCACGGACCCCGCACCCGGCCACCACCGGGTGCGGAGTCACGCGACGCTCTGGAAAGGGGTCATCCGCAGCTGATCGGTGGCCGTGATGTCGATGCTGCTGCGGACGACCTCGTCCTGGCCGCCGCTGCCGCCGACCGCGGCCCAGAAGGCGAGTGGCATGAGCAGGGTGCGGATCAGCATCGCCCAGCCGGCCTTGGCGACTCCGACCCGGCTGCCGTCCTTGACCCGGACCAGGCGAGTACCGGTCAGCAGCGCGCCGATTCCGCGGCCGTCGGCGTAGAACCAGCCGTAGAGCAGTGGCAGGACGACGATCAGCGCGATCGCGATCACTCCCGCCCCGGCGCCCTTGTTCGGGTCGGTCGAGCGGACGTAGTAGAGGGTGCCCAGCGCGATCGCCGTACCGTTCACCAGGACACTGTCGATGAGCCAGGCCAGGAAGGCGGACGACAGGGTCGCCTCGACGTACAGCGTGCCGTTTTGTACGCCTTGATGCGACTGGCCACCCCCGCACCGAGCACAGGTGCCAGCTGCTCCCGGACCTGTTTCACACGCTCCAAGCGGTCCTGTTCGTACTCCATGGCCATCGGACGATCTTCGCGCACGTTCGGTTTCGATCGTGCTTAGAATCAGCGATGGCGCGCTACCAGCTGGAGCCGGGAGACTACGGACTGGTGCGCTTCGCCGTCTCGCCGCTCACCGAGCTCGGCAACTCGCTGCGCGCGCTGCGGGCACCGGGCGCCTACCCGCTCCAGGCCCCCTGGTACGCCGCGGTGTGCCGGGTCCGCGACCAACTGCCGATCGACGTGCTGAGCGGACTGATCGGGCCGAACTTCGACACGCCGGACCTGTTCAACCCCCGCCTCGGGGTACCGCTGACCATCGAGGCGCAACTCGCCTACCTGCGGGACCAGGATCTCCGGACGCTGGGATCCGACATCGAGTTCGCGGTCGGCGGGATCCCGCGCCGGCTCGGATCGGCCGGGCGATCCTTCGGTCACCGGCTGGCGGACGCGCTCGCGACGTACTGGCACGTGGCGTTCCGGCCGCACTGGCCGCGGATGCGGGCGACGCTCGACGCCGATGTCGCGCGCCGGGCCCGGTCATTGGCCGCGGACGGCGTGATCGCCACCCTGAACGGCTGCGGCCCCGGCGTGCACGCGGACGCGACGTCGGTCACGGCGCACATCCTGGGGAACGGTCACGACGACCTCGTCCTCCACACCCGCGGCCGGCCGCTGTTCCTCACGCCGTGCCTGTTCACGTTGAGCAGTTCGACGCCGCTCGGGGACTCGGACCCGATGGTGATGTACCGAGCCGCCAACCAGCAGTCGATGTGGGGCGATGCCGCCACCGCCTCGGTCCCGGCCGGCCTCCTCAGCGAGCACCGTCAGCGCTATCTCCGCGCACTCGGCAACGGTCAGACGACCACCGCGCTGGCCGCCAGGTTCGGCGTGTCCCCATCGGCCGCGAACCAGGCCTTACGCACGATGGCCGCGAAAGGCCTCGTCCGCGCCCGGCGCAGCGGCCGCACCGTTATCTACGAACGCACTCCCCTCGGAGACCAACTCATCGACCTCCCCTGACCAGAGCGCAACCACGGCGCGCGCCGCAGCGCTCGAGCTCGCCCTCGTAGGCGGAGGCGCAGGTCTCGGCGGGCGGTGAAGTTGGCAAGGATGCGGATGATCGAGTTTGAGCATCGATCCGAGGCTTCACCCATGCTGGGAGGTCAGGGGATGGCGGTTGTCATGTCGGTCTGGATCTCGGCGGTGCTCAGCGGCCGGTTGTAGATGCGAATGTCGTCGATCAGGCCGCGCCAGCGTTCGCCGCCGCAGCTGGTGCAGGCGGACTGGCCGAACACCAGTGCCTGTGTGTTCGGGACGGGTGCGAGGGTCTGCGTCGCGGTCAGGATCGCTGTGCCGTTCAGGTAGAGCGTGTAGGTGTTCGCGGTGTCGTTGAAGACCGCTGCGACGTGTGACCACTGGTTGAGCGGAACAGTCGGCGTCGTGCTGACGAACTCCCGGCATCCGCCGTTGGCGAACCCACTGGCGATCTGGTTGCCGGTCGTCTGCAGCCAGTAGCCGCAGCCGCCGGTCACCTCCTTGATCAGGATCGTCTGGTAGTTGCTCAGCGCGGTCGGGTTGACCCAGGCCTCGAGCGTGTAGCTGGAGCTGAGGCTGAGCGAGGCGGCGTTCGGCACGGTCACGTTGCCGGCTGAGCCGTTGAAGGACATGGCGCCGCCGTACTTGCCGGCCGTGGACCTGGTGACGCCCGCGCCGGACATTGTCCCGTTGTTCCCACTGCCGGACGAGTCGTTGACCGTCGTACCTGACGTCTCGTTGAAGCCCCACGCGCCGACCAGCCCGGTCGGCAGCTGGGTCGCGGTGTAGGTCGCCACGTAGGTCTGTGCGGTAGCGGGCACGGTGATCGTATGTTGCTGCCCGCCGCCGTCGGACCACGACGCGAACGTGTACGACGTGTTGCCGCTGGTCTGGTTGCGGGCCTCGACGGTGTGGTTGTACCCGACCAGCGTGTCGGCGACGAAGGGCGTCGTACGCGCGATGCCGTCGAGGTAGAGCGTGCGCCCTGTCGGTACCGTGTCGAAGCTCAGGTTCACCTTCTCCGGCCAGATGACGACCGACTGCGTCGAGGTCAGACCGGTCGAGTCGCGAACCGTCAAGGTGATGCGGTACCGGGTGTTTCCGGTGAAGTCGTGTCCGCTCGTGGGGATGGTGAAGGTTCCGCCGGTCACGCCGGTGATCGGCGTACCAGGGTGGACGTGGCCGTCGTGCAGGAAGTCGATGTTCCAGGTGAAGGCGCTCGCGGGCAGCGTGCCGTCGTCGGGGTCGGTGCCTTGGCCGCCGTACGTGATCACGTCCCCGGCCCGGAACCGGGCGCCGTCGGCGGGCGAGAGGATAGTTGCCGTCGGGACGCTTCCGGCGCTGATGGCGACGGGTGTCGAGAGCGAGCTGTTCACCCCGTCGGAGACGGTCAGCCGGACCTGATACGCCCCCGCGGTCGTGTAGGTGTGCGTCGGGTTGGCCTCGGTCGAGCTCGCACCGTCGCCGAAGTCCCACGAGTAGGTGAGCGGTTGGCCCTCGGGATCGGACGAGCCTGCACTGGAGAACGACACGTCCAGCGGCGTCGGACCTGACGTCGGCGTGGCCGCGGCGTTGACGACCGGTGCCTGGTTGTTCTGCACGTACTTGATCCGGCGGATCTTGCTCACGCCGAACTGGCCGCTCTCGTCGGAGTAGCCCAGGTCCGCGTAGTACAAGGCGCCGTCGGGTCCCTCGGCCAGGTAGACGATGTCGCCGTACGGTCCGTCGACCGAGCCGTCGGCGGGCTCGAAGTTGAAGGTCCCGGAGACCGCGCCGTTCGCGTCCAGGGTGAGGCCGCGGATCCAGTTCTGCGCGTAGTCGGCGTAGAAGTAGGCACCACGGTACGCCGGTGGGAACGCGGTGCCGTGGTAGACGAAGCCGCCGGTGACTGCGGCGTCGCGGCCTGCGTGCGGGTACCACAGCAGCGGGCTCGTGCAGGGTGCCGGGCAGGGACCTTCGGTGGCGGGCCAGCCGTAGTCGGCGCCGCGTGCACCGAGCTCGATCTCTTCCTTCGAGGTGGCCGGATCGTTGCCGCCGACATCGCCGATGAACAGTCGGCCGGTCGGCGGGTCGTAGTAGGCCCGGAACGGGTTGCGTAGGCCGCGGGCCCAGATCGTGTCGATGTTCGGCCCGGTGCCGTCGTAGAACGGATTGTCGGTCGGCGCGGTGCCGTCGGTGTTGATCCGGTGCACCTTGCCGCGCGGGCTGGTGAGCAGCGGGGCGGCCGACGGGACGAAGTGCTCGCCGGTGGTGAACAGCAGCTTGCCGTCGTTCGCGAAGTTCAGCGCGCCGCCGTGATGTTCCGCGTTCGCGTCCTGCGGATCCTCGTACAGCACGAACTCGCTGCCGGCCACCGTGCCGGTCAGGTTCGCGTTCGCGGTGAACCGGGAGACGCGGTCGTGGTTCGGCGAACCAAGTGTGTAGAAGACGTAGTAATAGTGGTTCGTGGTGAAGGCGGGGTCGAGGACGAGGTCGTAGATGCCTTGCTGGACGCCGGCCTGGCCGATGTTCGTGATCTGCAGGAACAGCGTCGCACTCGGCGTCGTGTACGGCGGCGGCAGCACCTTGATCTTGCCCTGGAGCTCGGCAACCAGCATGCGCCCGTCGGGCAGGAACTCGAACGTCGTCGGCAGGTCGAATCCGGTCGCGAGGATCTCGTTCTGGAAGTAGTTCGTGTTGGTGACGTTGACGTTCACCGCCGCCGACGTCGTCGTGTTGCCGGACGCATCGCGGGCCCGGGCCGTGAGGGTGTGCGCGCCGTTGCCGACCGTCCGGCTGTCCCACGTCAGTGCGTACGGCGATGCCGTGTCCTCGGACCCGGAGGCCGTACCGTCGACGAAGAACTGCACACCCGCGACGCGATCGTTGTCGGCGGCATCGGCTGACACCGTGACGATGTCGTTGACCGTGGCCAGATTGGCCGGTGACGTGATGGCGACCGTCGGCGGTGTGGTGTCGGCGGGCGTGGAGTCGCTCTTGAAGGCCGCCATGTGCATGACCCAGGAGGCGCCGTTCTGGGTGGCGGTGGCGTTGTACGGTCCTGCCGTACTGACGACCTTGTCCTCGGTGCGGTTGCCGAAGTTGCTACGCCGGGAAGTGAAGCCGGCACCGACCGCTGTCACGGTACCGGCGGATGCGCCGGCACCGAAGATCAGATCCGACGCGTTGGTAGTCGTAGCCGTCCCGCTGTTCATCGCGGAGGTCGTACCGACCGCGGCCGACGACACGTCGAGCGGGTTGGCCTTGTCCAAGCCCGAGTACTCGTGGATGTACATGTCCGCCCAAGCGGTGATCGCGGCCGAGAATGTGGCCCGCACGGTGTTCGCGCCGGCTCCGATGTTCTTGGCGTAGAACACCTGCGAACTCCAGGTGTTGTTGTTCCACCGCGTCACCGGCGCGACGGCGGCGTACGCATTGCCTCTGCTGTCGGACATCGTGACCGACGCGCTCGTGTTCCAGATCAGGTAGACAACGATCAGGTTCCCGCCCGTGTTGGCGGCCGAGAACGCCAGGCTGTTGACCGTGCCGGTGGAGACTTCCTTCGCCCGGCTTTGGACATGGGCCGGTGTGGCCGCGACAGCCGGGCTCGATGTCGCCACCAGACCCACCGCGGCCAGGGCAAGCGTCAGCAGAATCCCCAACGCTTTGGCCGAACGACCGAACCGGTCTCGAATACGAGCCATTGCACCCACCCCCCCACACGCGCAGTCCACGCCCCCAGCGGTGAACATCCCCACCGCGAGTGTGACCTCATCCGACACCCACGGCAAGGAGTCCGGGGTCAGCCGCCGCTACAGCGAGGCGCATGAATGCGCCCGCTGTCGACGTACGGTGGGTACGGCTCTCGCAGGAGACGGAGTCCCTCGACGCGGCAACCGCCGGACTGCTGGCGCCGCCGGAGCAGATCCGGGCGGCCGCCTACCGGACGCGGGACGACCGGCTGCGCTTCAACTGGGCGTCGCCGTGACGCGATTGACCCTGGCCCGCGAACTGCACTGCGCCCCGGGCGGCGTCGAGCTCGATCGAACCTGTCCCGACCGCGACCAGCCGCACGGCAAGGTCCGGGCAGCCGGGCCTGGTCCTGGCTGGGAGGTGTCGGCTCACAATTCGGGTGACCTCATCGGTGTCGCCGTGGGGACCGTCGCGCCTGTCGGACTCGACGACGAGGAACTCCGCGCCGTCGAGCTCGAGAGCATGGCCCGGTTGGTTCTGACTCCGACGGAGCATCGCCGGCTGACGTCTACCGAGGACCTCTTCAGGTACTGGACCAAAGGGGATCAGCCTGTACGAACTTGCCGGGCAGACGGGCCATCTCGCGGCCCTTGCAATCCGGAGTAGGGCCGACGTCACAACCGTGGAGCACGACGCAGACTCCCTGCTACAGGCCGGCGTTCACCGCTGACCAGGCGGTGTGCGGCGAGTCGCTCGTAGTGAGGTAGTTACTCCGCGACCGGACCAACCGTGCCCCGGTGGACGTCTCACCGAGGCCCGATGCACGGCAACCGGTGGTCGCGCTGCTACTCAGAACGCCCCCCACCTCCTGATGCGTGCCGGCACATTCTGTGTTCCCCAGCCGCAAACCTCGACGCAGGAGCTATCTCGCCGGGCCGGCGCCAAGCTGCCAGCCTCGGACCCGTGCAGTTCGCACTCCATTCAGACACGGTTCTGCTTCGAGACTCATCTAAATTCCAAGGAAGGGAACCGAGGAATGATGAGACACCTGACCACCGAGGTTGCCGGAATCGAGACCTTCTACCGACAGTCCGGCCCGGACGACGCACCCATCCTGCTGCTGCCGCACGGCTATCCGGGCTCGTCGTTCGTCTACCGGCACCTGCTCACCGCCCTGAGCGACCGGTGGCGGGTCATCGCTCCCGACCTGCCGGGATTCGGCTACAGCGCTACCCCCGACCCTGCGGAGTTCGGTTACACCTTCGACGACTACGCCGAGTTCCTGTCCCACTTCGTCGAAAGACTCGAACTGGAAAGCTACGCGATCTGGCTGCACGACTACGGCTCGCAGTTCGGACTGCGACTCGCGATGAACGCACCAGACAGGGTCGCCGGCCTGATCATCCAGAACGGCGACATCTACGAAGACGCGTTCGGACCCAAGTACGACGGACTGCGCGAACTCTGGGCCAACCCCGGACCGGAGTCGCGGCGCGGAATCGCCGCTCACGTCAGCCTTGACGGCTTCCGCGACGAGTTCGCCGGAGGCCTGCCCCAGCACGTGGCCGATCGAATCCCGCCGGATCTCTGGACTTTGCATTGGTCGCTGATGGGCACGCCGGAGCGGATCGCGAACCTGGTTCGACTGCTCGAGGATCAGCCCAAGACGCTGCGCTGGTTCGAACGCCAGCAGGCCTATCTCCGCGAGCACCAGCCCCCGACGCTGATCGTGTGGGGACGACACGACGGCTACATGCCCGAGAACTCGGCCCACGCCTACCACCGCGACCACCCCAACGCCGAGCTGCACCTGTTCGACGGCGGACACTGGCTACTGGAGACCCACCTCGATGAGGTCATCCCGCTGGTCCGTGACTTCCTCGACCGCATCCAACCACCGAACAGACACGGTCACGGTTCCTCTGATCGGCTGGCCGAGTAGAAGTCCCTCGCCCCGCGTCGACCTGTGCTCCCTGCACCGCCGCCGGCGCGCACGAGGATCGGGGCGCAGAAGAGCGATACGGCGGATCCTCGGTGAAGATGTGGTGGTTCGCGGCGTGGGATTGAGCCACGTAGGCGGTTCACGGCATCTCGGGCTCGTCAAACACGCGTTCTAGCGCTTGGGCGGCGGCGGGGTTGGCGGATTGGCGGCCCAGGTAGATGTCTTGGGTGATGGAGACTCTGGCTTGGCCGAGTTGGTCGGCGATTTGGCGGGCGGTGTGGCCGGCTTGGTCGAGGGCGGTGGCGGTGGTTTTGCGGAGGGCGTGGGAGCGGATCCAGGCGAGTTTGTCGGATTCGGCGGGCTGGGTGGCGTCGTGGACCTGGGTGCGGAGGGCGTGGCGGTGGTCGAGGTCGATGCCGTAGGTGGCGACGAGGGTTTGGACGAGTTGGTGGTCGACTGTGATGCGGCCGGTTTCGATGAGTTCGACTCTGGTTTGGGGCCAGTTGAGGTGGTCGGCGACTTGTTTGCGGGTCAGGCCGGTTTCGCGGCGGAGGGCTCGGAGGGTGAGGCCTAGGTCGCGGCGGGCGGTGCTGCCGACGGGGGAGAGGGCGGTGCGGAGGGCTCGGCGGGTGTTGGAGGGGTCGCGGTAGCCGCCGTGGGTGTCGGGGAAGACGGGGCCGTCGAGGCGGATGCCGGTGGCGTGGCGGGCGCGGATGCCGGCGGCGTGCCGGGCGCGGAGGACGGCGAGGGCCCAGTTCGGCAGGTGGAGGAGGCGTTCGCCTGCTCGTGACTTGGTGCCCTTACGGAGGAGGCCTTGGCCTTTGACGCGGACGATGGTGTGGGTGATCTCGGCGGTGCCGGCTTCGAGGTCGACCTGGTGCCAGTGGACGGCGAGGGCTTCGCCGATGCGGACGCCGGTGCAGAGCATGAAGGTGGTCAGGTCGGGGAGGTCGGCCTCGACGGCTCGTCCGTCCGCGGCGAGGCTTCGCCGGAGCAGGGTGACCTCGTCGCTGGTCAGGGCTCGCGGTGGGTTCTTCGGCTGGGCTTCGATGGTCTCGATCTCGCGGACCGGGTTGACGGTGATGGCGCCGTAGCGGACGGCGAGTTTCATCATTCCGGACAGGATGGAGCGGCAGGTCTTGGCTCGTGCGGCGCCTGCGCGTTGCTTGATGTGGGCGACGACTGTGTCGATCCGTGGGGTGGTGGCCTCGCCGATGCGGAGCTCGCCGAGGGCAGGGCGGATGTGGTTCTTGATGGCGCCCTGATAGTTGTCGAGCGAGGAGGGTGACCGCTTGCCGTCCTTGACCCACTCCTTGAACTTCGCCTCGAACAAATCGATGAGGACGTTCATCTTGTGCATCGCGGTCAGCTCGCCGGCGTGCTGGCCCGTCTTCGCCCGATCCTGGAGCTTCTTCAGGAGGGCACGCTCAGCGGCAGTCTTGCTCGTGCCGTACGCAGAGACCGGCCGGAGGTGGCCGTCGTGATCGCGGAACCTGGCCTGCGACTTGTGCTTGACGGCTTTGCCCCTGGCGTCAATCTGCACGACCCACGTCGAGATTTCGCCCCAGGTTCCGATCGGTAGCGGTGGTCTTGCCATGTCATGCCTCCAACCGATGGGGTTGTTGGAGGCTCAACGTCGGCCAGGGGCAGAACCCGCGAAGTCGGCAACGATGCGAACTGATGTGATGTGACGCACAGTCACGATCAGATGAAGGCCTGGACGGAGAGCCGGCGGCCTAGTTCGGCCCGGCGAATCGGGAAAGTGGTGCGTAAGTGGTGTGCACCGGACAGCAAGAAGCCCAGGACACTCGCGTGACCTGGGCTGTTGTGCGCCGCCAGGGACTCGAACCCCAAACCCGCTGATTCCCACCCGATCGGTCAGCGCCGTCCTCGTTGCTGCTACGCCCGGCCACCTCCACGCCTGAAACTCACGCACGGCAGTTCGTAGTCGCCTGACGGTGCTCGTTGCTGCCCGACCAATTGTGTGGGCAAAGGGATGGGCTCCTGGGAAGATTGTGCGCTCGCTGTCTGGGCGCTCGGCTGAGGCCGGTCAGGGACGCTGACCCAAGCGGGTAGGCAGATGCGCAACGTGGGCTGATGAGGAAGGGCATCGTGAGATGGAATCAACTAGCGAGCAGCCGGACGAGGAGGTGCTGTCGGAGTGCTCCGATGTGCTGCGATGGCATCACTTCAATAACCCCTATCCCGTGCGCCGGAGACTTGACATCACGCTGGCTGCAGAGGAGATGCTCGAGTGGCTTAGCGATCATCGCCGATTCGAGCCGCGTCATCACCGCACGGGATGGGCTTCAGTTCTGAGGGAGCTCGTCCTGGCCGTAGACGATCTAGGTCCGCACCTCAGAAGAGCTCTTGAGCCCCATCTCCAGCTAGTGCGGACGGAATGTGATCGAGGGCCTGTCTCAGTAGCGGAAGATCGCGCCGTCCTACGCTCGCATCTTGTAGCTTTACTCAGGCAAATCGGAGAGCGTGCGAGTCTCTATGCCGCGTGGCTTGATGTTTTGGCCCGATTCCAAGACAGTAACGCCACTGTCGAAAGCTGTGTAGCTATTCGATCTCTATTTTGGAATATCGCAAAATCAGGCGGGCGAAGCCAATATGGCCTCTCGCAGAGTATGTGTGGCGTGCTGGTAGATGATGGACTCCAGGTTCACCTAGCTATGCTTGAACTTGGAGACATCCATGAACCACAAGTGCGTGGGCGTCCATCGCGCGCAAATCTAAGTATCGGCGAGCGTCTGCATTTGGTGGAACGGCTCATCATGCAAGAGCCGAGCGTCCATCATCATGTCATATGGCATGCCTTCACGAAGGCGACGATTGATGGTATGCAAACCCAGTTGGGTGATTTAACTATGTACCATGGGCCATGGTTGGTTGATGTCGCCAAAATGGAATCTTCCTTACCCTGGATTGAGTTGCCGGACGAATTAAAAGATCGAGAATCGATTTGGAGTATCACCAAGTTCCCGGAAGAAGACGAGTTCGTACTAACACGCATGGATCTCGGCCGACAAAGTTTGAGCAATGCTCCGCGAGTCGCTGGTGAGATTGTGGATGCGATCGTAGATCTGGCCAAGTATCGGTCGGGTCGGCGCCACAATTGGACGCGGCTCGACGGCCATTTGCACGCCATCGATGGTCGCCTAGTTGGCGGATCAATGGGTTTCCATGAGGCGCGTCCAGAGCTAGATGTGATGCCAAGTATGGATGCCGTAGTCGATGAGATTGAAGAGATCTCTAGCCGTGCTGGCGGCCCATCTCGGTTTCGCGATAGCGATGTTCGCAAATGGTCAGAAACTTTGAAGTGGTGGCGAGAGGCGAGCACGGGGCACGACGCAGGCGCTGTTTTGGTAGGCGTGCGGGTGCTTGATTCGATCGCTCCCCATGTTCAGTTGGCAGACTGGGACAGTTATGTCAGGCGGTATCTTCTGTGGTCCAATGTGCGGGGCGAATTGCTGGGCGCAATTAAACGCTCAGTTGAAAGCGGCATCTATTCAAGCAGGCTAGCTCGTGATGAACAATCTACGGCTGAAGCCAAGCGGGCGATCGAACGAAAGATCGTCAAGCATGGTCACAAGATGACGTATTTCAATTACGTAGAAGCAGTCTCTCAAATGGAAGAAATTGAGAGACTGAACGAGTCGCATACGGTCGCTGCTCGTGGTCTCCGAGTTCTCCGCAGGAGACTATCGGATCCCAGTCAGTCTCAAGCCTGGATATCGTTGCTGCGTGACGATTGGGTAACTCGCGCCGCTCGACTGGCGCGAGTGAGAGATGCGTTGGCTCATGGAGGTCCAACAACCGAGGAATCCTTATCCTATGCAGCCAAATTTGTCCGGAATCTTGTTGGAAATTCGATGTATATTGTGTTCGATGCGGTTCTGGCAGGCGATGGTATCTTGGCGCGCCATGATTCGTTTCGTGAGGATCAGACCAAGTGGAGGGAGCGACTGCGTGCGGGGCTGGGGCTCGCTCCTGCATTGTTTCCAGACTTGGAGGAATTCGATTCCGAGGACGGCGACCATTGATTGCTGCTGCTTCAATGCCGCCACGCCGCACCATCCGGACCTAGAGCTGAGCTGTGGCTGACTGAGCGGCCTCTGATCGAGAGCGAGAATGCGGCAACAGCTCGGGCCAGGAGCTGCTGAAGGTACGCCGAGCGGGCCGCCATGTCTCAGGAGAGGGCGGCTGGGCTGGGCCGCTAGAACAATTCTGGCAGACACGGGGCGCTGCGGATCAGCATCCTTGGTGAGGCGTGAATGCATCCGAGACTTGACTCAGGCGCCGGCCGCCGCATCCCAAGTAGGCGACGGCGCTGGGGTGAGCGGTCGCGAAAAAAGGCGAAGACCCAGGATCAGATTGCGATGTGTGCCTGAACCTTCGTGTTGGCGCGCGCCAAGGGATTCGAACCCCGAAACCCGCTGATTCCCTTACAGGACTGCTGTTTGGTGCTCGTTGGTACCTGGTTGTGTCCGTGACCTGGGCGAAAACGATTGGAGCGGGCTTGTCGCCGGTCAGCCGGGTCCGCTGCCCGTCCAATCCCGTGGGGAAAGCATGTGGACCGGTAGCGGGTCGACACAGGCTCTGGAGATCGGCCGACGTGGCCGCCCTCAGCCGAGGCGGCCAAGCAACGGCGGGTCGGCCCGCCAGTTGATCCTCGCGAGACTGACCATGGGCTATGGACTTGAGCAAGTTGGACTGGGTAGCGTCCCCGCCTGGCTGGGCGCGCTGTCTCTGATCCTTGCCTTCACCGTCTTCAGGCGCGATCGAGCCAACGCTGAGCGATCCCAGGTCGATTTGGTCGGCGCTTGGACCACGGTCGAGCACGAACGCAGTTGGCCGGGGGACAACCCTGTGGTGGAGGGCACGGTCACCGCCCATATCCGCAATGCAGGGCAATTGCCCGTGCGCGTGGTGAAGATTGCGTACAAGACCGAGTCAAGCTGGATGGTCGAGGACCTGGAGCAGCCACGATCTAGTCATGGCGGAGTCGTTGCCTGGACGATTACTCCGGGAACCGAGTCGCAGATGGCCTTTCACGGGAATGTGATTGTGGCACTTCAGGCGACCGAAGACCTCTCGTTCACGGTCAATGTTCAGCACATGGCGCCAGACCGGGCGGAGCACCTGTCCCCGACGGACGGAATCACTGCGAGAGTCGAGTGGCTCTTGGTCGTAGACAACGCGGGACGGCGATGGGAAATACGGCCAGAGCGGGGAGGCCGAGCAACGAGGGTTCGGTGGTGGTGGCGAGCCAAGGAGGACATGCTGCGCAAGTGGTAGCCGCGAACCTGACGGGCGCGAGGTATCAAGTTGGACGGGCGGCCGAGATGAGCGAAGATCGTCCAGACGCACTCAGACCGCACAGAAGGCGCCCGCTATGGCTATCAACGTCGACACCGCCCAGGCTCTTCGCCGGCCCGGAGACCTCCTTGCTCTGGTCAACGCCGTGAAGTCTGCCCTGTCAACGGATGAATCTTGGTGGATCGAATGGAAGTCTGACCTCAATCTGAGGAACGCTGAGGGAGCATTCAAGGCGGCTAGGGCGATTCTCAGTTTCGCAAATCGGATGCCTGATGTTGCGTCAACGTCGTGCGATGGGCTCGCGTACCTGCTTGTTGGAGTCGAACCGGGATTCATTCACGGAACTGAGGCAATCGATCCCGCGGACCTAGAGGGCGCGCTGATCAAATACCTCGGCGCGGACGGCCCGGTTTGGTCGCCAAATTACGTCTTGGTCGAGGGTAAGACTGTGCTTGTGATCATCGTTGAGCCGCCTCGTTGGGGAGATCCAATCCACACGTTGCGCAAGACCTATGAAAAGTCAGCAGAGGGCGCAGTCTTCGTTCGCAGCCAGGCGATGAGTCGTCCGGCGAACGCCCCTGAGATGAAGATGCTTAGTGATCGTCTGGTGCGCGGTGTCGGAGTGCCTGAACTTACGGGCTTGGACGTGAGTTGCAGCGTCAGCCCGGGCGAGGGTGTGCTCGTGATCGATCCGTCCCTCGGAGATATCGATACGTGGATTACTCAACGTCATGACGCGGTGCTGAGTGGCCAGCGGGGGGCTGACCCAGACGGCGTGAAGTTCATCCGAATGATGGTTTACGACACGAAGGTCGTGGACCGGTATTTGGAAGAGTGCCGGGATCGTCTCTTCGACGCTCAACGCCTGAATTTAATTCGCTCAAAGCACAGCATTCTTCAGTTGTCGGTGACCTCGCCGGGCCCGCTCATTTTGGAAGATGTTGAATTGACATTACGATTCGATGGTCCGTGGTCGGCCTTCGAGACCGGCGAGATTCCAGAAGGCTTGAAAGACCTGCCTGAGGTCCCCAAGCCTAAGTCCCGCATGATCATGAATGATCTTGGCCTGGGTCCTATTGGACGGATTGGATTCAAGTCGCCAACGATCCCCAACCCGAATCTGGAGATCGAGGAAGCGTCTATTACCTTGACATTGGGGAGGGTTCGTCCAGAGAAGCGAGCGCTTGCGACGCCATTTCATTTCTTTCTGCATGAGATCCCTGGCGAATCGGGAGAAGTCACAGTCAAGTGGACGCTCACCTCAACATCGACGGCAGGAATTCAGAGAGGCTCGCTCCAAGTTCCTATCCATCCGGCTCGCGGAGTGTTCCTGCGGCCCGAGTTGGCTTCCACTCGAAATTAATCTATTCAACGGCAGACAGGGCCCATGCCCAATCAAATTCTGCTGCGACTGCAGAGCCAGTTCCCGATCTGATCGGTTCTAAAGATCCGAACGATCCGCTTTGGGCGTCCAAGATCCGCACACCCGCGTATCGAAGTACCGCGAGAGACGCAAGGCCAAGCCGGATGTCCGGCGAGATCGTGCTTCGCGAATGGCACCGCGACCGCTGGCGTTCGTGCGCCAAGGGCTGCGCAGAGCGTGGTGAAGGGATAGGTGTTTGCAGTGCCGTTGGCCCAAGCGTTGAGGGTGTTGAAGGTCATGGGCACGACGGCGACGGCATCGGCCGGTGGGATGCGCTTCGGTTGGTCTGGGGCGCGGTTTCCGGTGATGACCGGTGCATCCCCTAGATCCTGGGCTGCGAGCCAGGGGACGGCCGCATACGTGGGGATGACGTAGGGTTCCCAGCCACGTTCGCGGGCGGCTCGTACGCCGTCACCGGTCCGGGATGCCAGGGGAGCGCCGCAGACGATGATGTAGAGGGTCTTGCTGGTCAATCTAGGACTCCTGCTCGGGTCGCGATGGCGGTGAGGGCTGGGGTGGGTTTGCGGGAGCGGCGGAGTAGTTCGCGGACCAGTTCGTGGGCGATGGTGTGGTAGCGGATCGCTTCGGGGGCCACGCGTTCGGCCTGCTGAAGGTGGAGGATCGCCTCCATGTCGTTCTTCGCCTGGGTCAGCTCGACAATCACGTGATCCCGGCGCTGGGGGAGGTGCGCCTGGGAGAACTGACGACGCCGCTGTTGGACAAAGTGATCGCGAAGATCAAGACGGAGGTTGGTCCGCCCACCGCGAAGACGTGTCGGAGCGTCGTCTCCGGCACGCTTGGTCTCTCCGCCCGGTACGGCGCACTTGACTTTAACCCCATCAGAGACGTCGACACGATCGAGAGCGAATCGAAGCGCAAGGCGCGAGCCCTGACGGACGAGGAGCGTGATGCATGGTTCGAGCAGTTGCGTGCCGATCGGGGAGCGGTCGCAGCCGACTTGCCTGACCTCTCAACGTTCATGCTCGCGACGGGCGTACGGATCGGCGAGTCATTGGCGGTTCTGGGACACCAGGTCAACTTCGCTGCGAGCGAGGTCGAGATCACGCATCAGATCATCCGCGTGAAGGGTGAAGGGCTCGTGCGGATCCGGACGAAGTCCAGGGCAGGGGAGCGGGTGCTGAAAGTGCCGGCGTGGGGGCTCGCGATGCTCCGCCGGCGCCTGATGGACGGCGGCCGATTGGATCAGCCGATCTTCGCCAACCGGGACGGTGACTACCGCGACCCGACCAACGTACGCCGGGATCTGCGAGAGGCGCGCTCACCGATCGGCAGCGAGACGCGTCGGGATCTTGGGGTTCGGCTCCGGAAGGCGCGACGGGCGGTCGGCCTCTCGCAGGCCGACACGGCGGCGAAGCTCAGTTGGCCACAGTCGCGCGTCAGCCTGGTTGAGACCGCGCGGGTCCGACTGAACGTGGCCGACGCTGAGAAGCTGCTCGACCTGTACCGAGTGCGCGGCAGCGATCGGCTGGATCTGCTGACGCTCGCGACCGACGCCGCCGAAGGGAGCCAGGCCGATGCCCTGGCGTGGATCACTTCGCACTCGTTCCGGAAGACGACCGCGACCATTCTGGACGACGCCGGACAGAGCGCCCGGCAGATCGCAGACCAGCTCGGGCACGCCCGGCCATCGCTGACCCAGGACGTCTACATGGGACGGAAGGCGAAGAACCCGGCAGCAGCGGCTGCTTTGGAGGCAGCTCTCAACAGATCACCCAAGGTTGCCGACCGGCTCGGTCACGGTGAGCCGACGAGCGCCGCTGCCACCTACGGATGAGATCGGCGGGGTCGCGCTGATCGTGCTTTGCGGTATCAGAGCACGTGCCCCACATCACCAAGCCCTGGTCACGTACGTGACCAGGGCTTCGGTGCGTCAGGACCGGCTGATTCAGTTGTTCGCGCGGCTTCCGAAGAGGCCGCCGCCTTGGGTCAGAATGCGCTGCTCGACGTTGACGAGGCCAAGCAATGCGGCGGACAACGGCGTGGGTGCGAGCAGATCTTCGACGTCTTCCCGACCCAAAAGGACCGGCGCCCCGTCGTCGCCCTTCGCAACCACTAGTCCGCTCAAGCGCTGAGCGTGAACGACATGCGCGACGGCCTCTTCGCCATAGACGCGCTTCACCAGCTCGGTGACCTTGGCCGGGTCAGCCTTAGGCCATACCTGATCGGCCCAGTAGTTGAACTCCTGGACAAACACTGGATGCTTGGCGTTGAGCCAGACAACGCCGTTGGACTTCGCGCCGCCGTCGAGGGGAAGGCTGTCGTTTCGGTCGAACATCGCGAGGTGCTTCGCTTCGTCCGCATCGAAGTTCTTCCAGCCGCACGCCGGGTAGCCGACCTTCACAGACTGCGACGTTCCGGTCATGCTCCCGCTTGCAGCAGGCGCGAGGATGTGTCGACTTCCGGTCGTACCGCCCGAGCCGCCGCCAACACCGGGTCCGGTGCCACGTGTGCCGCCCTGATGGGCCGGCGACCCCGCCATCTGGCCGGTGGGGTGCCCAAGCAGACGCCCGGCAGCACTCGACAGGATGCGCGAAGCCTTGAACCGCGGGTTGAGGCGATCCAGGATCCGAGCGAGGTGCTTCGACATGTTCGGGTCGGACGACTTCGCCGTCTTGGCGCGCGCAGCATCACGAGCCTCTGCGAGCTTGTCCGGGAATGACCCGTAGAACGCGTCACCCCAATCCTCCCAAGGCAGTTCGAGGCCGCCCTTCGAGATCAGGATGTGGCGCGATGCCTGAGTCAGAACCCCCCACTCAGTGGGCTTACTGTCGCTGTACACCGGCGGGTGGAGGATCAGCCAGGTCCGGCTCATGATCTCGTCGGTGATCCCGAACTGGCGGTACCGACCCTTCGTGGCGTCGGAGTGGTACGCCTCGCCCTGATAGTTAACGGTGACGACCGGACGCTGAGTGATGTAGTCCGACCCACCAGCAACCGGAGAGTCGGGCTCCGGTACGTAGAACCACTCGGCCGTCGTACCGTGCTGATCGACCTGCACGGTTCCGGTGACAGCAGTCTTGGGGATGTAGTGCCGCAACCCGTAGATACGACGCGGGCGCCAGACCATTGCGTCCCCGGACGGCAAGGTGACGGTCTTGTCCTTCGTGTCCCGGCGGTCAGTCGCTCCCTTCCGGTAAAGATCCACGACCGTAGTTTCGATCGGTTTGCCGCCGCGATTCGGGACCGTCAGGAGACGCCCGTTCAGGTACCGCACAAGGCCGTCGACAGTCTCGTTGCGGGACGGGTCCTGGTCCCCCATCCACGTGTTGCTGTCAGGAGCCCCGCCGAGGAGCACCATGATGGTCCCCGTAGTCATCCAGTCCGGACGGATTGCCCCCCAATCGCAGCCGTGATCAGGATCATCAAATGGCTGCACTACGTCGAGCTGTCCGACGTACTCGCCGTCCTCGTCGACGACGGTCCATTCCTTCAGCGCGTAGTTCCCGTTGCCGTCGCGATAGATCCACAGCATCGCGCCATCCGGCTCGTCCTTCGTGTAGCTGATGACGACGACGCCGTAGGAGTTCCACGGCAGCACGGAGGATTTGAATCCCTGCCCGAAGTTGCCGTCCACGCCGATCGGCTTACCGCCGCCACCGAACGTCGTGAGGAAGGTCCGGAGGTCCTCCGACGCCATGCCGGAGCCGTCGTCCATGATGGTCCGACGGAGTACACCGAGGCTGGCCGCGGCCTGGTCCTCGATGCCGAAGAAGATGGTGGCAGCGCCGCTCTCTTCCGAGTTGCGCCATGCCTCCCGGGCCCACTGGTACTGGCCGCCGGCTTCGTAGGCCTGCCGGATGAGGTGCGGAGTTGCTTCTGTGGGGACATGCACGAATCTGGGCATGCTTCGCTCCTTAGCGTCCTAGAGCCGGAGCCCTAGAAGATGGGGCAAGAACGGACGCCCTTGCCGCCGAACAGGGTACATGAACGCCTGACCGGGACCCGGTATCCCCGCCCGAGCCGGAGGTCGGCTCCGACGGGGGAGAACTTGCGGAGCGTTAGCTCGGGCCCAACTGTCTGTCCGACACCCACAGGGTGCAGTAAGTCACAAAAGCATGGGATAAGGCATGGGTTCCGCATAAGCGAAAGCCCTGGTCGCCTTCGTGACCAGGGCATTTGTGCGCCGCCAGGGACTCGAACCCCGAACCCGCTGATTAAGAGTCAGCTGCTCTGCCAATTGAGCTAGCGGCGCTTGGTGTTGCCTTCGAACGAAGAGGATCGTAGCAGGGGGATCGGGGAGATGCGAAATCGGTTAGCGGGTGAGGATGGTCATGGCTGCGTTGTGGCCGCCTAGGCCGGAGACGGCGCCGCCTCGGCGGGCGCCGGAGCCGCAGATCAGGAGGTTCGGGACGTCGGTTTCGGTGCCCCAGCGGCCGGCGTCGGCGGGGTCGGTGGCCCAGGGCCATTGGAGGTCGCCGTGGAAGATGTGGCCGCCGGGCATGCCGACGGATTGCTCGATGTCGTACGGCGTCTTGGCCTCGATGCACAGGTTGCCGTCGGCGTCGCGGGCGATGCAGTCCTCGAGCGGTTCGGCCAGGTGGGACTCCAGGCCGGCCAGGACGCGGCGGGTGGCGAGAGCGCGCGCCGAATCGTTGTCGGAGGCAAACAAACGGGCGGGGAAGTGCACGCCGAAGACGGTCAGGGTGTGGTGGCCGGAGGCAATCAGGTCGGGGGAGAGGATCGACGGGTCGGTCAGCGAGTGGCAGTACACCTCGGAGGGCGGTACGGCGGGCAGCTCGCCGCCCGCGGCGGACCGGTACGCCGCCTCGAGCTGGCTGTAGTCCTCGTCGATGTGGAACGTGCCGGCGAAGGCCTTTGCCGGGTCGTCACCCGACTTGAGTGCGGGGAGGTGACGCAGCAGCAGGTTGACCTTCAGCTGGGACCCCTCCGGCTTCTCGACACCGGTCTGACCGCGCAGCGTGGCCAGGGTCGAGGGGGCGACGTTCGAGAGCACCCAGGTGCAGTCGACGGATCGCTCACCGTCACCGCCGAGCCACGTGACCGATCCGCGGGTCCCGTCGACCTCGACCGCGGTGACGGCCGCGTCGGTCACCAGTGCGGCGCCGGCGCGTCGTGCGGCGGCCGCCAGCGCGTCGGTGACCGCGCCCATCCCGCCGACCGGCACCCGCCACTCGCCGGTGCCGTTGCCGATCAGGTGGTACAGGAAGCAACGGTTCTGGATCAGGGACTCGTCGTGCAGCCCGGCGAACGTGCCGATGACCGCGTCCGTCGCGACGACCCCGCGGACGGTGTCGTCGGCGAAGCGACGTTCGATGGTCTCGCCGAGCGGCCGCTCGACCAGCTCGTCCCACAGTGCGCCGTCGACACGGGATCGCAGGTCAGCCGCCGTCCGGAGCGGCTCCAGCAGAGTGGGAGCGACAGCGGCGGCCACTGACCCGACCGCGCCGTAGAAGGCCGCCCACGCGTCGTACTCCGCGTCACTGCCGGTCAGCGCGGCGAACGAGGCACGGGTGGCCGCGCCCTCGCGTCGCTCGACCATGAGACCCACGTCGCGCCCGTCACGGCGTACCGGGGTGTACGACGCGACTGTCCTGGACCGGAGCTCCAGGCCGAGGCCCAGGTCGGCCACGATCTTGTCGGGCAGCAGACTCACCAAATACGAGTAGCGGGACAGCCGGGCGTCGACGCCCGGGAACACCCGTTCGCTGACCGCCGCGCCGCCGGTGTGCGGCTGCTGTTCGAGGATGAGGGTGGAGAGCCCGGACTGGGCCAGGTATGCGGCCGCGACGAGCCCGTTGTGCCCACCGCCGACGATGACGACGTCGTAGAAGTCCTTCATCCCACCGGCCAATCGAGTTTGTGGTACGCGGCGTCCCAGAACATCCATTCGTAGCGGCACGTCATGGCGAAGTGCTGATGACAGCGTTCCCGCTCGGCTGCCCCGACGTCCAGTCCGTCCGTGACGGCGAGTACCGACTCGACGACGGCGTCGAACTCCTCCGAGCCGTACGTCTCGATCCACCTCCGGTACGCCGGATCGGGGGAGGACCGCTTGAGCAGCTCCCGCCCCACGTCGCGGTAGATCCAGTAGCAGGGCAGCACGGCCGCTACCGCCTCGGCATACGTCCCCGTGGCGCACACGGCGGTCAGATAGGACATGTACGCCGTGGTGGTCGGCCCCGAGCCGGCCGCGTCGACATCTGCCGCGGTCAGCCCCAGCGACGCCAGCAGGGACGTGTGGAGCTCTCGCTCGACTGCTATCGCGTTGGCGGCGTGCAGGGCGAACATGCTGACCGCGTCCTCGTCCAGGGCCCGTCCGGCGACCAGGCTGAGGGCCCGCGAGTACGCGCGGAGGTAGTGGCTGTCCTGGACGACGAAGTAGCGGAACGCGTCGTGGTCGAGGGTCCCGTCGGTGAGTCCGGTGATGAACGGGTGCCGCACGATCTCGTCGTACACGGAGGCAGCCCCGCGGTCCCACAGCTCGCTGGAAAACGTCATCCCCACTCCTCGCCGTCGACTGCACCGACCTTATCCAGGGGGCGCGCAGTGATCACCGAGACGCAGGTCACTTCCACGCCATACTCTGAGACATGGGTATCCAGGGGGAGCAGGCGGAGATGCCGCCGGAGTCGCCGTTGCTGCGGCGGATCCGGGCGTCGGTGATCGGTGACGACCAGGTGATGCCGGGGCCGTACGGTCCGCGGCGCGTCACGTACGCCGACTACACCGCGTCGGGGCGGGCGCTGACGTTCCTGGAGGATTTCATCCGCGAGGAGGTGCTCCCGCGGTACGCGAACACGCACACCGAGTCGAGCGGGACCGGGCTGCAGACGACCCGGCTGCGCGAGGACGCCCGGCGCATCATCCACACCAGCGTCGGCGGTGACGACGAGACCGCGGTGATCTTCTGCGGCTCGGGCGCGACCGGCGCGATCGACAAGCTGATCGGGATCATGGGCCTGCGGATCCCCGCCGAGCTCGACGACCGATACCACCTGACCGACCAGATCCCGCGCGAGGAGCGCCCGGTCGTCTTCATCGGCCCCTACGAGCACCACTCGAACGAGCTGCCCTGGCGCGAGTCGATCGCCGACGTGGTGGTGATCTCCCAGGACGCCGACGGCCACATCGACATCGACCAGCTGGAGTCGCGGCTGCGGGAGTACGCCGACCGGCCGCTGAAGATCGGCTCGTTCTCGGCGGCGAGCAACGTGACCGGCATCGTCAGCAACACGCAGCGGTTGTCGGCGCTGCTGCATCGCTACGGCGCGCTCTCGTTCTGGGATTGTGCCGCGGCGGCGCCGTACGTCGAGATCGACATGTACGGCGGGCGGGAGCAGGACCCGTTGTCGTACAAGGACGCGATCTTCCTCAGCCCGCACAAGCTGATCGGTGGCCCGGGCACGCCCGGCGTGCTGGTCGCGCGGCGCGAGCTGCTCCGCAACCGGGTGCCCGACGTACCGGGTGGCGGCACGGTCGCCTACGTGAACCCGCTCGAGCATCGCTACCTGGACGATCCGGTGCACCGCGAGGAGGGCGGGACCCCGGCGATCATCGGCTCGATCCGCGCCGGGATGGCCTTCCAGCTGAAACAGGCAGTCGGGATCGACGAGATCCGCGCGCACGAGGACGCCTACCTGCGGCGCGCGGTCGCGGCCTGGACGACGGAGCCGAACCTGCAGATCCTCGGCAACCTGGACTCCGAGCGGCTGTCGATCGTGTCGTTCGTGGTCAAGGCGCCGTCGGGACGGTACCTGCACCACAACTTCGTGGTCGCGCTGCTGAACGACCTGTTCGGCATCCAGTCCCGGGGCGGCTGTTCGTGCGCCGGCCCGTACGGGCATGCCTTGCTCGGGATCGACTTGGAGCGGTCGCACGAGTTCGAGCACGAGATCCTGCACGGCTGCGAGGGGATCAAGCCCGGCTGGGTGCGGGTCAACTTCAACTACTTCATCTCCGAGGCGGTCTTCGCGTACGTCGTCGAGGCCGTCAAACTCGTCGCCCGGGACGGCTGGCGGCTCCTCGGCGACTACCGCTTCGACCCGGCGAACGGCCTGTGGCGGCACCATCGCGGCCCGGTCGAGCCGCCGATGCGGCTGTCCCAGGTCGGCTACGACGCCGACGGCAAGCTCCGGTATCCGCGGCACGACCACACGGCGCCGGAGTCCGCGCTCGACGACTACCTCGCGGAGGCCCGCGACCTGCTGTCCACCTGTCAGCAGGACCGCGTCGACTCCGAGGGCCGGGTCAACACCGATTTCGATCACCTCCGCTGGTTCGAGCTGCCGTCCCGCTGCCTGACCCGCGACCTCCAGCCGCGCTCGCCGTAGAGGGCCCCAGCTAGCGGGCTCCGGCGGCGCGGAGGGTCTTGGCGATCTCGTCCTGCCCGCGGGACTCGGCGTGCCGGAGCGGGCTGACACCGTCGGCATCGGCGCGGTTGGGATCGGCGCCGGCGTCGACGAGGATCTTCACGATCTCCTGCCACGGCTGCGTGCCCTTGCCGAGGATGATCGCCTCCAGCAGGGCGGTCCAGCCGAGGTTGTTCACGTGGTTGACGTTGATCTTGGTCTGGACGACCCGCCGGACGTAGTCGACGTGGCCGCGCTCGCTGGCCGGGATGACCGAGATGCCGCCGAACCGGTTCCGCAGGGTCAGGTCAGGGGTCGCAGGCAGCAGGGTCTCCAGCATTGCCACGCTCCCGGTGACGCCGGTCACGAGCCAGGCAGAGTCCTGCCGGTCGTCCTGGGCGTCCGGGTCCGCGCCGAGTTGGACGAGCAGCCGGGCGGCGTCGACACGGTCGTTGAGAGCGGCGAGCAACAGCGCGGTGCGGCGGTGGTCGTCGCGTGACTCGATGGGCGCACCGGCGGCCAGTGCTGCGGCGACCCTGTTCGCGTCACCGGACGACGCAGCGGACAGGAGCGAGCCAGCGGCCGCGCGGGTGTCTTGGAGGTCCGTGTCGAGTACTGCGCTGACGGCTGTCTGGCCACGGTCTTTCGCCGCCTGGACCGGTGTGGCGCCGTCGTTGACCGCGGGCTTGGCGCGATCGGCGCCGCCGGCGATCAGCAGCCGGACGGTGTCGACATACTGCGGGGTGCCCTTGCCGAGCAGCACGGCCTCGTGCAGCGCGGTCCAGCCCAGGTTGTTCACGTGATTGACCGCGACGCCGGCCTTGATCAGCCGGCCGACCACGGCGGCGTGACCACGCTCGGCTGCCCGGATGAGCGCCGTGCCGTGGTAGCTGTCGAGGCTGCGGACGTCAGCCCCGTGAGCGAGCGTGAGGTCGAGCAGCTCCAAGTAGCCCTCGCTCGCGGCGATCAGGAACGCGCTCTGGACGGTGTCGTCGACCGCGTTCACGTTCGCGCCTGCGGTGATCAGGCGCTTGGCCTCGGCCACGTCGTTCTTCCACGCGGCGGCGATCAGCTGGCTGTCGAGGGTGGATGGCACAGACGCGCTCCTGGAAGGCGAGGGTGAACTGGAACTGGTCTCAGGTGTGCTGCTGCTGGTCTCAGTGGAACACGCTGCGGCCGCCGCCATCATCAGGACGGCGGCCACAGCGAGCGGGTGGCGGTTCATCGGCGCGGATCGAGCGTGATGACCTGGTACGGCGGGACCGCGGTCGCCTCGTCGAACTTGCTGTCGACGACCAGCAGCCGTCCCTGGGCGAGCTTCGCGGTGGTCAGGACCCGGTCCGGGTCGGTCGGCGTCGCGGACTGCAGCCGCGCGGTCCGGCCGTCGGCGGACAGCCGCAGCGTGCTGAGCACCTTCGAGAAGTTGCGCACGACCCAGAGGCTGTTGCCCTGCTGGACGAGACCGTCGGCGTTCACGAGGTCCGCGCCGGCGGTGTCGACCGCGGTGGCCTGTGCGGTCCGCAGGTCGAACCGCCACAGCTTGCCGACGTTGCCCTGGGCCACGACCAGCGCCTTGCGATCCGGCGACAGGACGATCCCGCCGAGGTTGAAGCCGGTCGTCGTCGCGATCGTCCCGGTCGCGTCGGCCCAGGTGGTGACGGTCCACTGCCCGTGCCGCTCGGCGACCCGGAAGATCTGCGGAGCGTTCGAGTTCGTGAAGTACGCCGCGCCGTCCGGGCCGATCACCAGGTCGTTCAAGAACGCGTTCGGTACGCCGGTGCGCAGCGCGGCGAGCAGCTGCCCGTCCCGGTCGTACACCCACAGGTCCGGCGCGCCCGGGTGGTCGATGCCGTTCGGCCCGCCGGCGACATACACCCGGCGCTGGGAGTCGACGTTGACGCCGCGGGCGGTCCAGCGGCCGTCGGTGCCGTCGCCCTTGAGCCACTCGATCGCCTCGCCGGACCGGAGCTGCCCGCGGTGGATCTCGCCGCCGGTGGTCTCGGACACGTAGTAGTTCTTGGTGCGCGCGTCGTAGCCGATGCCCTCGAACTTGGAGCCGCCGGGGTCACCGGGGAGCTCGTAGGTGCTCGGCCGGGTGTGCGCCGGGGAGGCGAAGGCCGCCGAGGCTCCGGCGCCGAGCAAGGTGGCGGACAGCGCGAGGGTGGCGGACAGCGAACGGACAGACATCTGAACCTCTCAGGACGGTCGGGGGATTCGAGCTGCTTCCAGCCTCCGCCTGCCGGCCCGTCCGTACGACGGGTGTTCGGCCACCGATGGATAGCCGAACGGATGATTCGGATCGGGGGCCGACCGGCCTACGATCGGCAGAACATGTCCACTGCACACACTCCGTCGATCCTGAGTCACGCGACGCGGCTGGTGACCGCACTGCACGCGGCACTGGTCGTCCTCGTGCTGGCCTCGGCGGTCCGGTACCTGACCGGCCACGGCTTCGGTGACCGCGGGCCCTGGGTGCTGATCGGCGCAGTGGTGCTGCTGGCGACGTACGGTGCCTACCGGTTGCTGCCCAGCCGGGTTTGGCTGGCGCTGCTGGTCGTGGAGTGGTGCGTGCTGGTGCTGCTGGCGCCGTCGTTCGCCTGGTGCGCGGTGCCTCTGTCCTTCGTTGCCCTGCGCATCCTGTCGTTCCGCCCGGCCTGTCTGGTCGTGGCAGGCATGGTGGTGGTCACTGTGGTCCAGTGGACCCGGATGACCGACCGGCTCGACCCGACCATCGTGCTGGGCCCGGTCTGCGTCGCAGTGCTTGCCGTGGGCGCCTATCGGGCGCTGGAGCGGGACGCACTGGCCAGACAGGCATTGCTGGACGAATTGCACGCGGCGCAAGGCGATCTGGCCGACGCGCAGCACCAGGCCGGAGTCATGGCGGAGCGGGCCCGGCTGTCACGCGAGATCCACGACAGCGTCGCGCAGGGCTTCTCGAGCATCAACCTGCTGCTGCAGGCCGCTGAAAGCGAGTGGGACGTCAAACCGGCCGCCGCGCGCGAGCATGCGGCCCAAGCGGCCGCCACGGCTCGCGACGGGCTGGACGAGGCCAGGAGGGTGGTCCGCGACCTGGCACCGGCCGAGCTGGCCGCAGGTCTGCCGGAAGCGCTGCGCAGATCCTGCGAACGACTGGCGGCCCACAGTGCCCTCGACGTCCGTGTGCAGGTGCAAGGAACGCCGGTGACACTCGACTCGGAGGTGGAGACCGCACTGCTGCGCACGGCCCGCGGCGCGCTCGCCAATGTCCTCGAACACGCGCACGCGGAAACGGCCGTCGTGACGCTCACCTACCACCCGGACGCGGTGGTCCTCGACGTTGTGGATAACGGCCGGGGCCTTCCGCGATCTCATGTCAAGATCGATTCCGACCGCGGCCACGGCCTGGCCGGAATCCGGGAACGACTGAGACAACTGGGAGGAACGCTGGTGCTGGAGAGCGAACCGGGAGACGGTACGGCGCTGGCCGCATCGATCCCGCTGCGGGCGACGCCGGAGCATTCATGACCGGCGACGCCGGAGCACCCGCGATTCGCGTGGCGCTGGTCGACGACCATCCCGTCGTGCGCGCCGGCGTCCGCGCGCTCGTCGAGGCGCAGGACGACCTGGTGGTCGTCGGCGAGGCGTCGGACGCCCACAGCGCCGAGCAACTCGTCGCGGGCCTGCACCCGGACGTCGTGCTGATGGATCTCAATCTCGGCCCCGGCCCGGGCGGCGCCGAGGTGACCGCGCGGCTCCGGTCACTGCCCGAGCCGCCGTACGTGCTGGTCCTGACGACGTACGACACCGAAGCCGACATCATGAGCGCGATCGACGCGGGTGCCTCCGGATACCTGCTGAAGGACGCGCCGCCGGAGGACCTGTTCCGCGCGATCCGTGGCACCGCGCGCGGCGAGACCGTGCTCGCGCCGGCGGTGGCGGCGCGGCTGGTGCGACGCTCCGGGCCGACGCTGACCGAGCGCGAGGTGGAGATCCTCGGCCTGCTCGCCACCGGCAAGTCGAACCGGGACCTCGCCAAGAAGCTGTATGTCAGCGAGGCGACGATCAAGTCCCATCTGGCCCACATCTACACGAAGCTGGACGTGGACACCCGCGCGGCCGCCGTGGCACGCGCGATCGAGCAACGCATCATCCGGCCGGTCAGCTGAGTAAGGTCTGACTGTGAGCAGCGCGGACGACGACGCCACCGGGGGCGAGAGCCTGCTGACCGTCCTGGTCGCACTCACCGCCAACCTGCTGATCGCTGTCGCCAAGACCGTGGTCGCAGTGATCACCGGATCCGCCTCGATGGCGGCCGAGGCAGCGCACTCCTGGGCGGACACCGGCAACGAGGTGTTCCTGCTCGTGGGGGAGCGCCGGGCGCGGAAGCCCGCCGACCGGTTGCACCCGCTCGGGTACGGGCGGGTCGGCTACATCTGGTCGATGTTCGCGGCGTTCGGCCTGTTCACGGTCGGTGCGGCGGTCTCGGTGTGGCACGGCATCCAGTCGCTGCAGCACGGCGAGGCGGAGACCACGTCGTACGGCTGGGCATATGCCGTGCTCGGGGTGTCGTTCGTGCTCGAGGGGGTCTCGTTCGCGCAGGCGCTGCGGCAGACCAAGGCCGGCGCGCTGGAGCGGATGCTGCGCCCCTGGCGCTACGTGCGGCTCACGTCGAACCCGGTGCTCCGGGCGGTGTTCGTCGAGGACCTGTCCGCGCTGATCGGCATCCTGATCGCGGGGCTCGCGATCCTGCTGCACCAGCTGACCGGCAACGCGGTCTGGGACGCGGTCGGCTCGATCGTGGTCGGTGTCCTGCTGGGGTGTGTCGCGCTGTTCCTGATCAGCCGGAACATGGACTTCCTGACCGGGGAGGCCGTCACTCCGCTGGCCCGCAACCGGGTGCTTCGCGCGCTGCTCGCGCACGAGGACATCGAGCGGATCAGCTTCCTGCACATGGAATGGGTCGGCGCCGACCGGATCTTCCTGGTCGCCGCGGTCGACGTCACCGGCAACGACGTCGAGTCCGAGGTGGCCGCCCGGCTGTACGCGATCGAGGACGCGCTGAACGCCCGCCCGGAGATCCAGCAGGCGATCCTCACACTGTCCCGGCCGGGCGATCCGACGAGTCTCGAGCCCGGTGAGCTGCCGCGCTGGTACGTCGAGCCGCAGGTCTAGGGCACATTCGCGAGGAAGCGCTCGCGGTCGACGACAACCCGCTCGAGCTCACCATCGGCGACGAGCTGCCCGGCCGAATTGGTGGCGCGGACCTGGAAGCGCAGGTGGCGGCCGTCCACCTCGGGGCCGACCGCGGCAATGTCGACCGTGTCGCCGACGCGGGTCGGGAGCCGGTGGCGGACGCGGACCGCCGTACCGACCGAGGTCTGGCCGGGCCCGAGCGCGCTCAGCGCGAGCTGGGCGGTCGTGTACTCGAGCCAGGTGATCAGGCGTGGCGTGGCGAGGACCTCGACATCGCCGCTGCCGACGGCCAATGCGGTGTCGGAGGCGGTGACCTCGTGGCGCACGGTGGTTCCTCCCTGCTGCGTACGCTCCCGACCGCGGAGCCCGTACACGTTGCGGTTTCGGTGTTGGCTGCATTGTTGCCGATCATGAACCCTGCTCGCGAAGTAACACGATGTAACGCCGCGGGCCTCGGACGCGATAGCAGGCTTGGCTGGATGGGGTGTCCGGCCACGATCTGAGGGGGAACTCGTGCGTATCAAGTCATTGCTTGCGGCCGGTGCTCTGGCTGCCGGTCTGCTGTCGCTCCCGGCCACGGCGTCGGCGAAGCCCGCGGTTGCGGAGTCGGCCGCCGCCGGGACGTGTTCGATGGTGATGCCGGCGCGGTTCAGCATCCGGGCGGCGGTCACGAACTTCAAGATCACGCTCGCGGCGAACTGCAAGGCGGCGGGGATGTCGGATGCGACCTGGACGGGGTCGACCACAGGATCGACGTGGTCGGAGTTCTTGTGGTTCGACGACTCCACCTACTCGGAGACGCTCACGATGTACGCGCTGAGCACTCCGATCGGGCGGACCACGTGGGTCGGCACCGGGGCGTCCGACCAGGACTACAACGACATCGCGCAGACGAACGCCTCGTCGTACACGAAGTACGGATCCTCGGCGACGCTGATCGGTGGGCGGAAGGGGTCGCGGACCGCGTTTCTGGCGACGGTCGGGTACTACAACCCGAAGGTCAACGCCTTCGTGCGCTGGCCCGGCAAGCAGGTGCTGCTGCAGTACAAGGAGATCGGCAGCTCGACCTGGAAGGGGCTGAAGTACGTGACCACGAACGCGTCCGGGCAGGCGGCGTACACGTACTACCCGAACAAGACGCGCAGCTACCGCCTGTACGTCCCGCAGAACGCTTCGCTCTGGGACTTCTACACACCCGCCATCAGCCGCTGAACGACGAGCCCATCGCGGCTGGTGGCGCGATGGGCTCGTCGGGGGTTACTTCGTGGGCTTTGCGCCCTTGGTGCCCTTCCACGGCTTCGTGGTGGAGACCGGGGGAAGCTTCCAGGCCTTGCTCTTGACGAGGGTGGTGAGGTCCTGGACCGAGAGGATGGGCTTGGGGCGGGTGTGCTGCTTGTCCTTCTCCGCGGGGCCGTTGTAGCTGGTGAGGCTGATGACGCGGCCGTCGCGGCGGTACAGCATCACGTAGTTGCTGATGACGCTGTTCTGCGCCTGGCGGTCGTCGGGGTACACGGGCGACTCCTTGTAGGAGTACAGGACCGAGCCGTCGGAGAGCGTGGTGCAGCCCTGGCGGACGGGGACGCACGGGTTCTGTTCGTTTCCGCCGGACAGCATGACGTCGACCCGGGCGGCGCCGTGCCCGTCGTCCACGACGTACGCCGCACCGGCGAAGCCGCCGTCGCCCCAGGTCTCGGGGCTCGCGAGTGTCCGTCCGGGCGCGGTGAGCAGGGTCTTCAGTGTCGCGAGCGTCTGCTTCTGGTTCGCCCCGGCCGGCTTGGCGGTCGGGGTCGTCTTGGCCGACGGTGTGGCCAACGGCACCGGCGAGCCCGCGACGGCCGTGTTCGTGGGGGAGCCGGCGAGGTGGATCCCGCCGGCGATCAGGCCCGCGGTTGCGAGGACGGCGCCGGCACCGGACGCGGTGCGCAGCGCCGTACGCCGGCGGCGCAGCCGGAGGCCGTGGGCGACGCTGCGTTCGAGCAGGTCGGGTGTGACCGGCTCGAGGTTCTCGGTGGCTCGGTGCATCAGGTCGGTGAGTTGGGTGTTCATGGTTCTCCTCAGCTTTCAGTGCGCGATCAGCTGGTCGGCGCCGTCGCCGAGGACTGCGCGGAGCCGGTCCAGGGCGCGGGCGGTGCGAGTGGTGATCGCACTGGTCTTCTTGCCGAGATCGAGCGCGACTTGTTCGACGCTGCGATCTTCGAAGAACCGCAGCACCAACACGGCCCGATCCAGCGGTGCCAGCTCGGCCAGCGCGCTCTGCAGAGCCATCCGCAGCTCAGGATCCCCGGCCCGCTCCACCGTCTCGGGCAATTCCGCGGTCGGCCGCTCGGACCAGCTCTTCCGCCGCCGCTGCGAGATATAGGTCCGCACCAGCGCGGTCCGCGCATAGGCTCCCGGACTGTCGATCCGCTGCCAGGCTTTCAGCAGATTCGCCAGCGTCTCCTGCACCAGGTCCTCGGCATGATGCCGATCCCCGGCCAGCAACCAAGCAGTCCGATACAGCCGCGGTATCTGCACCCGCGCGAACTCCTCGAAGTCCTCGGTATCTCTCATCGCAGCCTCTCGTCGATGCGTCTGCTTGAAGAGACGCACTGACCAGGTCGCCAGATCACACCCGGATCAGAAGACTTTCGACAGAACCCACACGGCGAACGCCAAGAACCCCACCACGAACGTCACAACCACCACAACGCCATACCCGAACCAAGCGCTCCCACTCAACTTCACCAGAGGAGTCTCCCACGCCCTGAAGGCCGACCAACAAACCCAACCCCCACAGGCGACGGCCCGGCAAACCCAACCCCAGCAGGTGACGGCCCGGCAAACCCAACCCCAGCTGGTGACGGCCCCGGCAAACCCAACCCCAGCTGGTGACGGCCCCGGCAAACCCAACCCCAGCTGGTGACGGCCCCGGCAAACCCAACCCCAGCTGGTGACGGCCC